>NZ_JBHRWO010000005.1:0-217601 GCF_042647865.1 Glycomyces rhizosphaerae | reverse complement strand
TGAACAGGCGAACCTACAAAGCCACCCTCGACATCGCCATCATCGCCAGCCCTTAACTGAACGGCATTGCGCCTAAGCGGCGTCCTCGCCCTGGTTCTTGACCCAGCAGTCCGAGAACCCCCGGGCGTAGTCCCAGGTCACGTAGTGGGCCGGGTCGGGGTCGAAGGCGGGCTCGTGGACCTGCGCGCAGTTGGCCTCGAGCAGGCCGCGCAGGTTGGCCATGAGCAGGCCCCAGGTGAAGTAGTGGGGTTCGTCGCAGTCGTCGCAGTCGACCACGACGCCGCGGTATCCCTGCGGATGCAGGACTTTCTCGAACAACTCCAGTTCGTGGAGGTCTTCGAGGAGGTCCGCGCGGTCGTCGTCGTCCAGTTCGGGTTCGAACGGGGCGAGCGCCTCCGCGTGGTCGGGATCGTCGGCGAACGGGTCGCGTGGCTCCTCATACACGTCTACCAGCCTAACCCTTGGGACCGACCGCGCCGGGCGCCTCCGGGGCGGGGCGGTACCTCCCGGATGCGTGCCAGCCTCGTGGGCGTGCGGTGACAACGTGCGCCCCGCTCGTTAGCATGGGCCGCAAGTCAACCGCACTAATGAGGAGACGGCCATGGACGGTCTGGGCGAGAACGTGGAAGAGATCTTCGACGACGTGGTGGACGGTGTCGCCGATGCGGTCACCGACATCGACGCCACCGAGGTCTGGGAGGACGTCAGCGACGGCGCCGCCGACGCCTGGGACGCCGTGTCGGAGTCCGACGCCTTCGAGACCGCCGCCGAGGAAGTCGAAGATATTTTCTAGGACATAGCGGTCAAACCCGTAACGGGCCTGTCGGCACTGCCGCCGGGCCCGTCCGGTCATCCCCTGAATGCGCGGTGTTTCCGCTGCGAATCACACCTCAAGGGGACGTGTGCGCTTCGGAGCGACGCAGGTTACGGCACTACAGTTGGTGCATGGCGTTCTCAGGGGATTTCGGAAATCAAGGGGTCGAAGGTGCATCCGGTGAGCGGGTCGGAGGCACGACAGTGCCGATGGGCTCGGTCGGTGCCATCCCGCTCGGCCTGACTTACGACGACGTGCTGCTGCTCCCGGGCGAATCCGACGTCGTCCCGAACGAGGTCGACACGTCCTCCCAGCTCACCCGCAACATCCGCATCTCGGTGCCGCTCCTGACCGCGGCCATGGACACCGTCACCGAAGCCCGCATGGCGATCGCCATGGCCCGCCTCGGCGGCCTCGGCATCCTGCACCGCAACCTCCCGGCCGAAGAGCAGGCCCAGCAGGTCGACCTCGTCAAGCGCTCCGAGTCCGGCATGGTCGCCGACCCGGTCACGTGTTCGCCCGAGGACACCCTGGAGCAGGTCGACAAGCTCTGCGGCAAGTACCGCATCTCCGGCCTCCCGGTCACCGATGAGACCGGCAAGCTCGTCGGCATCATCACCAACCGCGACATGCGCTTCGAGAACGACCAGTCCGTCAAGGTCGCGAACGTCATGACCTCGCGCAACCTGGTCACCGCATCCGAGGGCGTCTCCCAGGAGGAGGCCCTCGAACTGCTCAAGAAGCACAAGATCGAGAAGCTCCCGATCGTCGACGGCGACGGGTTCCTCCGCGGCCTCATCACCGTCAAGGACTTCGCCAAGCGAGAAGAGTTCCCGAACGCCTCCAAGGACGACTCCGGCCGCCTCCGCGTCGGCGGCGCGATCGGCGTCGGCGAAGAGCAGTACGCCCGCGCCGGGCAGCTCGTCGAGGCCGGCGTCGACCTCCTCGTCGTCGACTCCTCCCACGGCCACTCCCGCGGCGTGCTCGACATGATCTCGCTGATCTCCAAGGACTTCGGCCACAAGGTCGACATCGTCGGCGGCAACATCGTCACCGCCGAAGCCGCGAACGCCCTGATCGACGCCGGCGTCGACGGCATCAAGGTCGGCGTCGGCCCCGGCGCCATCTGCACCACCCGCGTGGTCTCGGGCGTCGGCGCCCCTCAGATCTCGGCGATCATGGACACCGTCAAGGTCGCCCGCGAACGCGGCATCCCGGTCATCGCCGACGGCGGCATCCAGCACTCCGGCGACATCGCCAAGGCCATCGTCGCCGGCGCCTCCACCGTCATGATGGGACAGCTGTACGCCGGCTGCGCCGAGAGCCCCGGCGAGCTGATCTACATGAACGGCAAGCAGTTCAAGTCCTACCGCGGCATGGGCTCCCTGGGCGCCATGCAGACCCGCGGCCAGGCGAAGTCCTACTCCAAGGACCGCTACTTCCAGGAGAGCGTCGACACCAACGACAAGCTCGTCCCCGAAGGCGTCGAGGGTCAGGTGCCCTACCGCGGCACCCTCGCACAGGTGGTCTACCAGCTGGTCGGTGGTCTGCGCATCGCGATGGGCTACACCGGAGCCGGTACCATCGAGGGGATGCATGAGCGCGGGCGTCTGGTCCGGATCACCGCTGCGGGTCTCAAAGAGAGCCACCCGCACGACATCCAGATGACCGTGGAAGCACCCAACTACCACTCACGGTAGTCGGGCCTGTAGGAGGAGTGACTGTGCGGGAATTGGTCGAGATCGGCCCCGGCAAGATCGTGGCGCGCGGCTGGCGGCTGTCCGAAGTGGCGCTCGTGCCGACCCGGCGGACCCGGGACATCGACGACGTCTCCACCGAATGGCAGCTCGACGCCTACCGGTTCGAGATCCCTGCCGTGGCGCACCCGTCCGACGCGACGATGAGCCCGGCTTCTGTGATCGAGATGGGGCGCCTCGGCGGTCTCGGCGTACTGAACGCCGAGGGCCTGTGGTGCCGCTACGTCGACCCGAGCTCGCTGCTCAAGGAACTCGCGGACACGCCGGCGGAGACCGCGATCGAGCGGCTCCAGGAGATCTACGCGGAGCCGGTGAAGCCAGAGCTCATCGCCGAGCGGATCGCCGAGATCCGAGCGGGCGGCGTCACGACCGCCCTCCGGATGAGCCCGCAGCACACTGCCGAACTCGGGCCGCTCGCGGTCGAGGCCGGGGTGGACCTGCTGGTCATCCAGGGCACCATCGTCTCCGCGGAGCACGTCTCCTCGAACGGCGACGTCCTGAACCTGAAGCAGTTCATCGCCGACCTCGACGTACCCGTCGTCGTGGGCGGGGCCACCAACTACAAGACCGCGATGCACCTGATGCGCACCGGCGCCGCCGGTGTCATCGTCGGCGTCGGCTCCGACGACTGGTCCACCACGGACACCGTCCTCGGCATCGACGTCCCGATGGCCTCCGCGGTCGTGGAGGCCGCGGCCGCTCGCCGCGACTACCTCGACGAGACCGGTGGCCGCTACGTGCACCTCATCGCCGACGGCGAGATGACCAACTCGGGCGCGATCGCCAAGGCCATCGCCTGCGGTGCCGACGCGGTCATGCTCGGCTCGATCCTCGCGGACGCGGCCGAGTCCCCGGCCGCCGGCGCCTGGTGGCACTCCGCCGCCTCGCACCCGAAGCTCCCGCGCGGCCGCTTCCGCCCGGGCGACTCCGGCGACATCGAGGTCCCCGACCTCGAGGCGATCCTCTACGGCCCCAGCAATTCCTCGGACGGCAGCCAGAACCTCTTCGGAGGCCTCCGCCGAGCCATGGCCAAGACCGGCTACACCACGGTCAAGGAATTCCAGAAGGCCAGCCTGGTCACCACTTAAGCATCAAGACACCCGAGGCCCGGCCCCGCGAAAGCGGCACCGGGCCTCGGCTCGTTCAGTCGGACCGCCACAATGCGGACACTGGCACCGCCCAGATCCGATCGCCGAGCGACAGCGTGTTGTCCCCGGTGTGGACGACCAGACCCAGCTTGAACCGGTCCCCGATCTTGTCCCTCAGCCACATGAGGTGCTTGGCGTGCTTGCGATTCGGCGTCGAGGACAGCTTGATCTCGATCGCGGCGATCTCGCCGGTCCGACGTTCCTCCACGATCAGGTCGATCTCGCCGCCGTTTCGGTCCCGGTAATGCCTGACATCGACACTGTGCTCACTCCCTCCGCGTTAGTGGGACCGGGCCTCGGCTCGTTTCAGGATGCGGTGTCGATCACGGCCCCGAAGCGCTGTAGATGTCGCACGAACGCCTCCCAATCCGAGCGCTCAGCCCACTTCGCCCTGATCCACAGCTTCTCTCGGGAACCGTCCTCGCGGACCTGGTAGATCTCGGCGAGCGCGACCGAGTACTCGAGCCGGATGAAACCCATCTGCGGATACGCGCCTTTGCCACGGTCCCAGGGATGACCGCGCTCCCTGCGCCAGCGACGCACGATATCGGCGCCCCACGGATCGTTGCCCCTGATCGCGCACGAGTCGATGTCGTATTCGAAGTATTGGTCTTCGAGCAGCAGCAGGAATCCGAGCAGGAGAAGCCAACTCGGCGTGCCGAGCAGGACTAGGGCCCAGGGAAGGTAGTAGGAGGGCTCGATCGTGTGCGAGAGCGCCAGGTATCCGACCGGGGCGCTCGACGCGCCGATGCCGATCCACCAGCGGGCCCGCCGCCGGTTGACCCGGACCGCCCGCCACGAAGGATCGCGCGGCGCTGGCAGCGGCGGTGGTCTCGGTGGACGCTGAGAGGTCACGCGGGATCCCCTGTCGTGGAAGGCTTGTGGTCGTGCTTGGACCGCCCGGCGGGGGCCGATGTCGCTCGCGCATTTTGCTGCGTGAGCAGGAGGTCGACGAGCGCCCTCCAGTCGCCCTGGTCTGCGACCCAACGTCTGAACATCAGCCGACGTCGTTTTCCGTCTGTGCGAACCTCGTAAATCCGAGCGTCATACGGTGAGAACTCCAGTCGGTCGTAGCCGCGGCGGGGATAGCTCGTGAGGTTCCTCCAGCGGCTGGGGCCGCGGAGGGTTCGGGTTCGCACGTCGTAGGTCAGATAGGCCTTTTGCATCAAGAGCGCGATGCTACCGCCGGCGAGTCCGCCAGGCACGCCCAAGAGCAAGCCCGAGAGAAATTGATTCGTCGGGTCGAGGTCGTTCGGGAAGAACCACGGGAGGACACAAGCCAAGGGCAGACAGACGACGGCGGTCCACAGGTGCCTGCGGCGGTTCATTCGGACCGTGAGGCGATGCCGCGGGGGTTCGGGCGGCGAGCTGCTTGGCGAAGCGACATCCGAGGAGAGGGGTTCAGGGGGCATAAGGGGCTTTCGTGGTCAGAGTCGAATGGAGGATCGGCATCGGCGGTGCTGAGACTGAGGAGGTGGTCGAGGAATTCGGCCCAGTCCTCGGGGTCCGCGAAGAGGTGGGAGATCGAGATGGGGCGGCTGCGGCCGCCGGGGGCGACTTCGCGGATTTGAAGCGGATCGGTCGAGTAGGCGATCCAGTCGTATCCGGGCCTCGGGTAGTCGCGGCGGACACCCGACAAGGCGCGGGTCTCGATGCGTTCGGTCTCGGTGTCGTAGGTGAAGTAAGTGGGTCGGAGCACGGCGATCACTCCGGTGGCGAGAGCATACGAGGCGACGAAGTACGGGAACACGAACGGAAGCGAATTGCCGGACTCGAACAGCAGGTCGTAGATGAGGACCGCGAGCAGTGCCGCGGATCCGGTGACGACGAGCCAAGCGCCGAAGGTCCGGTTGTAGCGGACGGTCAGCGCACGGGGAAGGGCTGGCTTCATTGCACCTGTTCCTGCAACTGGTCGGTGAAGTGCTTCCAGGCTCGGGCTCCATCGCCCAGCGCACGACGATGAGCTGCCGTCTTCCGCCGGCGCGGACCAGATAGAGGTTTCCAAGGCGAGTGCCCAGCCGAACAGTTTCTTGTTCGCGACGATGCGGACGGCCCCGGTGCCGATCAAGTGCCTCCCAGAGACGATCAACCTCGGGTCGACCTTCCTGATGTGAATCCGGTCCGGCGGGGCTGGGCGTGCGTCGTCGGCGAGGAGCTCCGCCAGCTCGGTCCAGTCGCCGGGGTGTGCCCAAAAGCGGCGGTACGGCACCGCCGTTCGCGCTCGCCGCCGCTCGCGAAGATGCTTCCGCCTCGGATCGCGCACGGACTTTCCGGTCGCCTGCGCCGCGGGTACTTCTCGTCGCAGCTGAGTCGACCGCTGGTTCGGCGGAGGAGGGCGAAGGGCTGCCGTCGTGGAGGGGTGCGAGACCATATTCGGGGCTTTCGTTTTTGGAGCCTTGAGGGGTTGGCTCGGCTGCGCTGATTTTATCGGGGTCGGCGGGGGCGGTGGGTTCTGCTGGGGCGTCCGGTTTGGGCCTGGCGGGGTCCGCCTTTAGGCTGATCGGCTGGTCCGCCTCTAGGGTATTTGTGCCTCTGCACACAGGTATCTGTCAGCTAGGCCACGTATCCTTGCGAGCGTGAAGCGCAAGAAGCACCCCATTCCCACAAGGAGTGGGGAACAACACACCCTGCCCCCGGCGTTGGTGCTGCTGTGACCTGCCCATTCTGTTCCGTGCCCACCGTGCCCGGCGCGCGCTACTGCCATAACTGCGGTGCGCCGCTGTCCCCTGAGGCGACCGCTCCGCAAACGGAGCGCCGCTATGTCACGGTGCTGTTCGCGGACCTCTCCGACTTCACCACGTGGTCCGAGAGTCTTGACCCTGAGCGGGTTTCGTCCGTTACCGACCGTTTGCTGGCGGAATGTGTTTCCGCGGTCAACGCGTTCGGCGGGCATGTCGACAAGCTCATGGGCGACGGGCTCATGGCCGTCTTCGGTGCGCCCTTGTCGCATGAAGACGATGCCGAGCGCGCCATCCGCGCCGCTCAGGCCATGCAGAAACGGGTGCGTCGTCTCCTCAAAGCCGAGTCCGGTGGTGGTCTTCCCATCGGACTTCGCATTGGGCTGCGCTCCGGCCTCGTCGTCGCCGGCATGCAGGCGAACCTCGAGTACACGGTCATCGGCGACACCGTGAACACCGCCTCGCGCATCTGCGCGATCGCCTCCGTCGGCACCATCTGGGCCGGCGAGGAGACGGTGCGCGCCACCAAGCACGCCGCCGTCTGGCGCCGCCTCACCCCCGTGCGCCTCAAGGGCAAGCGTGAGCCCGTCGAGGTGTTCCAGCTCCTCGGTCTCGAGGATGAGCCTGGGACGCGGGCCAGTCTCGGGGACACCGCTTCCTTCATCGGCCGCGACACCGAGATCGGCCGTGTCTCCGGTCGCCTCGAAGCCGTCATCGACCGCGGTGAGCCCTTGGTGCTCATCCACACCGCCGAAGCCGGCATGGGCAAGACGCGTTTCGCCCGAGAGGTGCGGACCGTCGCCACCGAGCGTGGTGCTCGAGTCTTGACCGTGCGGGTCGCTCCCTACGGGGAGGGTCGTCGGTTCGGGCCGCTCGCCGATCTGGTTCGCAAGGCCGCCGGCCTGCGCTTCGACGACGACCGGGCCACCGCCGAGACGAAACTCCGCCGCATCGCCGACGGGCACGCCGACCACGGCGAATGCCGCCTCAACATCACCCTCCTGCTCGGCCTCCTCGGGCACGGGCGCCCCGGCGCCACCGACCGCGTCGGCGGCTTCACCGGCCAGCAGTCCGACGCGTACACGATCCCCGAAGCCGTCGCCGAACTCATCACCCACATGGCGACGCAAAGCCCGCTCGTCCTCAACATCGACGACCTGCACACGGCTTCCGCGGACGGCATCGACGCCCTCGGCGTCGCGCTCGCCAAGATCCACGGCCCGGTGCTCGTGCTGCTCTACGGGCGACCCGAACTCACGCGCTCGTCCGGGGTCTTGACCCGCATCTCCGAGGCCGAAGTCCACCCGCTCCCGCCGCTCACCGGCGCCGACGCGGCCCGGCTGCTTCGCGAGTTCCTCGGCGGCGGGCGCATGCCCAAACCCGACGAGGACCGCCTTCTCGGTTTCGCCCAAGGCAACCCGTACTACCTCGCCGAGCTCGTCACGCTCCTCACCGAGCAGGGACTGCTCTCAGGCGAGGGCGACAACTGGCGCCTCGCGGCGGGTTCGCTGACCGGACGCGTGCTCTCCCGCGACCTCGCGCAGGTCCTCGGCGCCCGCATCGACGCCCTCACCACCGCGGCCCGCGCCCTCCTGCGCGCCGCCTCGATCTTCGGCGACGCCGTACCGCCCGAAGCCGCGCAGCTGCTCGAAAAGGAAGTTCCCGGCGAGTTCGACCGGGCACTGCAGGAGCTACTCGACCGCCGCATGCTGCGTCGCCGCTCTTACGGCGGCTACCGCTTCGTCACGCCGCTCCTGCGTCAAGCCGCATACGCGCCCATCGGGAAAGCCGACGCCGCCCACGCGCACGCCGAGATCGCCCGCTGGGCCGCCGACACCGAACTCGAAGGCCAGAGCGCCGACGACCTCGTGGTCTTCCACGCCGAGCAGGCCGTCACCCTCGCCAAGGAAGTCGAGATCGAGAAGCTCGACGAGGTCTGGAACGTCCTCCCGCTCGCCGTCGAAGCCGTCCGCAAGCAGGCGGCCCGCGCCATGGACGCCTCCGAGCCCGAGCGCGCCGTCGCCCTCCTCAACGGCGTCGAACGCTTGGCGCCCTTGAGCTCTGACGACCGCCTCCTGCGCGGCCGGGCCCTCACCCGCCTCGGCCGCACCGTCGAGGCCGAAGCCGAGATCGAGGGCCTCGCCATCGACATCGGCCTCATCGTCCCCAGCGACGACCACGAAGAGCACCCGTCCGGGCGCCTCTTCGGCGACGACTTCCCCGAGGACGAAGCCGAACTCGTGGCGCAGCTGCTGCTCCTTCGCGGACGCCTGCACCGCTACAAGGGCGAGCTTCAGGACGCCCGTACCGCTTGGACTGCGGCCCTTGCACTCTCGCGCCGTGAAGGCCTCGCCGGGCCGCGCTGCGACGCGCAGTGCCGCATCGGCCTGCTCGACTTCCTCGCCGGGCACCTGTCCGAGGCCGAGACCCGCTTCCTCGACGCCTACGACACCGCGTTCGGCGTCGGCGACGACAAGCGCCTCGCCTGGGCCCTCCAGCACCGCGCGTGGGTCCTGGTGGCCCGCGGCGACTTCGACGGCGCCGACGACGTGCTCCGCGAAGCGGCGAAAGCCTTTGCGCGCCAAATGGACCTGGTCGGCCGGGCCTGGGTGCGCGGCGTCTCCGCGTTCGCGCTCCTCATGGCCGGCCGCTTCACCGAGGCGAAGCGACTGTCCGATGTGTTCATGCCGATCGGCGAGCGCTCAGGCGACGTGTTCGCCGTCGGCCTGCTGCGCGCCATCGGTGCCGCCGCCCAAGTGTCCCTCGGCCACCCGGCCGGCGCCGACATCGCCGCGCGCAACTCCTTCCGCGACTTCGAGCGCATCGACGACGACTGGGGCCGCGGCTTCGCCAAGTACGTGCGGGCCCTCGCGGCCCGCTCGATCGGCGCGCTCGACCACGCCCTCGACCTCGCCGAGGGCGCCGAGGAATACGGCACCAAGACCGGCCACCCGCTCCTGATCTCGTTGGCGCACAACCTCAGAGGCCACTGCGCCCTCGAACTCGGGGACCTGGCCACCGCCGAGGCCGCCGCGGAAGAGGCGCTGGCGCTCGTCACCGACGACGTGCTCGAACCGGGCCGCGCGGCCAACACCGCGCTCCTGGCCGACGTGCGCGCCGCCAAGGGCGACCGCGCTGATGCCCTGCGGATGCTCGAACCCCTTGCGGCGCACTACGACGAGCCGTCGCTCGGCCGTCCGCGCCGCGCCATCGTGGCCCGCTACGCCCGCCTCCTCGACGAGGACGGCCAGGTCGAAGCGGCCCGCAAGTGGGCGCAGGCCACGCTGAAGTCCTTCGGCGAGGACCCGGAGTCCACCGCGTGGGCCGAGGGCTACCTCGAGAGCGCCACGGTCTCTTGAGGGATGGTCTGGTGAAACGCGGTCTCGTGAAACCCGGATCCCTGCGGTCCCGAAAGGACGCACTTCCTGTGCGCCGAGGGTTCGGGCGCGGCTGCGATGCTTGATCTCGTGGGGGAGACGCAGCGGGTGGACGGGCGGCCCTATCGGGCCGGGGCCTCGCGGCACGGGGCCCGTTCCAGTCGGACCGCCCGTCCTCCCGCGCGCCACACGGGGGATCCATTCACTATGGGCCACCGACACTTCGCCCTATGGAAGCGACATATCAACCTTTCGGCCAGTTATCGCTGGCTCTTTGTCCAGGGGTATACAGAATCGTGGGCGCGTTGCCGTAACGTTATGCGTCAAAGGTCCCATGACTCGGATCCCCCAGGCCCGAGCATGCAGACCGAGGTTCGGAAACTACCCTCGCGCTGATCGTCGTCGATCCGCGCACCGACCTGCACCAGGCCCGACGCCAGTTCGGCTCATACCCGCACGCGTCGCCGAGAACGGAGGCTGTATCACAGTGGACACCATCTCGTCCTACGGTGCTCCAACCGGTTCCCACCTCTCCCCGACCACCCCCGTCACACCCCCCGAAGCCGACCCGGAAGCCCTCCTCCAGGGCATCGAGCGCCTGACGGGCTTCCGCGAGATCGACCGCGGCGCCTACTCAACCGTCTACAGCGCCACCCGATTCGACGACGGATCCGAAGTCGCCGTGAAGATCGAGGCCAGGCCGCTCACCGACGACGCCGCGCGCGAGCGCTTCCGCCACGAGGTCCAGACCGCCGGGCGCCTCTCCGACCACCCGTGCGTGGTCACGCTGCTCTCCGCGGGCCTCACCCACCAGGCGAACCCGTACGTCGTCATGGAGCGCTGCCGCGGGACCGTGGCCGACCTCCTCGACCGCCACACGACGATCCCGCCGCACCGCACCATCGAGATCGGCATCCGCATCGCCGACGCCCTCGCCGCGGCGCACGAGGCCGGCATCGTCCACCGCGACGTCAAGCCCGCGAACCTCCTCGTCGACCACCACGGCCACGCCGTGCTCGCCGACTTCGGCCTCTCCAGCCTCATCGCCGCGCCCCGCCCCGGCGAGCCCGTCTCGACCATGGCCACGCCCGCGTACGCGCCGCTGGAGGTCTTCCAGATGCGCGAGGTCGGCCCCGCGGCCGACGTCTACTCGCTCGCGGCCACGCTCTACACGATGCTCAGCGGCACGCCGCCGCGGTTCCCCACCGACGGGGTGCTCGACATCAACGACGTCGCGGCCCTGTTCGACCAGCCGATCCCGGCGATCCCCGGTATATCGCCGCTCCTGCTAGAGATGCTCCGCACGGCGCTCATCAACAACCCCGGCGGGCGCCCGACCGCGGTCGAGTTCCGCGAGTTCCTCGCGAGCATCCCGGAGGCCTCGACCGGGCTCATCCCGCGCATCACCGACGACCCGCCGCCGGTTTCCCCTGCGCCCCAAGGCGTCGGCGTCTACGGCGCGTACTCCTCGCCGCCGAGCGAGGAGGCCCGCACCTCGCCTCCCGGCTACGCCGAGCTCGACCCGAGCGCCTTCCCCGACGCGCCTTCGACGCTTCGCCTGGCCCCGGGCAAGCGCCGCGGCCGCACCCCCGAACCGCAAGCGGCGCAGGCGTTCGCGCCCCCCATGGTCACCCCTGACCGGTCCGCTCGAATGCCGAGCCCGCCCATGAGCCCCCCGATCGCTCCGATCACCCCGCCGGTGAGCCCCGCGGCTCCCGAGGGCGAATTCGGGAACGAGACCACCGCGTGGAAGTCCTTCGCCTCCGGCGGATCCCGTGACGACAACGACTCGCGCCTCCCGGTCCCGGCGCCCCGCAACGAGACCGGCATGACCCGCCGCGAGCGCCGTCTCAAGGACGGCGACACCGGCTCCGGCATGGGCCGCCTCATCGGCATGGGCGCGGCCGGCCTGGTCGTGATCGGCCTGCTCATCGCCGGCGGCATCTGGCTCTTCGACCGCGAGGACGCCCCCGACCTCGCGGACCAGTCCGCGGTCGCCGACTACCAGGGCGAGTGCAAGCTGACCGCCGAAGGCGTCGGCTGCGTTCCCGAGCCGGCCTGCTTCGACGCGTCGTTCGCCTCCGCCAACTGCGACAGCGCCCACCTGTGGGAGGCCTACGCGACCGGTCAGCTTCCCGAAGGCGTGACCGATGCCGACGGCGCCCGGGCCGACGCGACGGTCAAGGCCGCCTGTGTCGACGGCCAAGTCGACGGCGGCCCGGTCTCGCAGCTCATCGGCGGCGACTCGATCGACTGGCTCACCGATGTGCACCTCCCCGGCGACGGCACGTTCCAGTGCGTCGCCAAACTCAAGAACGGCACCGAGGCCAAGGGCTCGACCTTCGCCCGGGCCGGCTAGCGTCGCAACGACATTCACGGACGAAGAAAGGGCCCGACGCCAATGGCGTCGGGCCCTTCACCGCGTCTGGGAGACGTGACGCGGCTTCAGATCAGAACTCCTCGTCGAGGTCGACCTTGCCTTCCACGGCCACTTGGTAGGCGGTCGGGCGACGTTCGAAGAAGTTCGTCAGCTCTTGCACGTCCTGGAGCGCCATGAACGGGAACGGGTTCTCCGAGCCCCACTTCTTGGGCATGCCGAGGCGCACGAGGCGCTGGTCGGCGGCGTACTCCAGGTACGACTTCATGTCCTTGACGGTCATGCCGGGCATGCCTTCGCCGATGAGGTCTTCGGCGAACTGGAGCTCGGCCTCGACGGCCTCCTCCATCATGTCGGTGACCTCTTGGCGCATCTGCTCGTCGAACAGCTCGGGCTCCTCCTGGCGCACGATGTCGACCACGCTGAACGCGAAGTTCATGTGGCAGGACTCGTCGCGGAAGACCCAGTTGGTGCCGGTGGCCAGCCCGTCGAGCAGGCCCCGGCTGCGCAGCCAGTACACGTACGCGAAGGCGCCGTAGAAGAACAGGCCCTCGATGCACGCGGCGAAGCAGATGAGGTTGAGCAGGAACGTGCGGCGGTCCGCGGCGGTCTTGAGCTCCTGCATGTCGAAGGCCGAGTCGATCCACTTGAAGCAGAAGTCGGCCTTGCGCTTGATCGAGGGGATGTTGTTGACCGCGTCGAACGCCTTGGCGCGCTCCTCCTGGTCGGGCAGGTAGGTGTCGAGCAGCGTCAGATAGAACTGGACGTGCACGGCCTCCTCGAAGAGCTGCCGCGACAGGTACAGGCGGCCCTCGGGGGAGTTGATGTGCTGGTACAGGTTGAGCACCAGGTTGTTCGCGACGATGGTGTCGCCGGTGGCGAAGAAGGCCACGAGGCGGTGGATGAGGTGCTGCTCCTGGGGCGTGAACGCGTTCAGGTCGGTCAGGTCGGACCCGAGGTCGACCTCCTCGACGCTCCACGTGTTCTTGATGGCGTCCCGATACTGGTCGTAGAAGTCCGGGTACTTCATCGGTCGCAGGGTCAGGTTCATGCCCGGGTCGAGCAGCATCGGCGGGTCCTTTCTCGTTGGCGGTGTGGGGTGGACAGGGGATGGGCGGGGACCCGAAGGCCCCCGCCGGTCTCGGCGAAGCTTGCGAGCCGTCAATTGGCTCAGCTGGTCTTACTGGCAGGCCTCGCAGCTCTCCGGGTTCTCCAGGGAGCAGGCGATGTCGGCCGGGATGATCTCCAGCTCCGCGGGCTGCTCCTGCTGGGCCGCAGGGGCGCTCACGGTGGTCTGGTTGATGCGCGTGGCCGGGCGGCTGCGCAGGTAGTACGTGGTCTTCAGGCCGGCCTTCCAGGCGTAGCGGTACATCGACGAGAGCTTGCCGATGGTCGGGCTGGCCTGGAACAGGTTGAGCGACTGGGCCTGGTCGATGAACGGCGTGCGCGCGGCCGCGAGGTCGATGAGCGCCTTCTGCGGCAGCTCCCAAGCGGTGCGGTACCGCTCCTGGAGGTCGGCCGGGATCACGTCGATGCCCTGCACCGAGCCCTCGGCGACCACGATCGCCTGGCGCACCTGCTCGCTCCAGATGCCGCGCTCCTTGAGCTCGGCGATCAGGTGGCGGTTGACCTGCAGGAACTCACCGGAGAGCGTCTCGCGCTTGAACACGTTGGACACCACCGGTTCGATGCACTCGGCGCAGCCGGCGATCGAGGCGATCGTCGCGGTCGGCGCGATCGCGATCATGAGCGAGTTGCGCAGGCCGTGCTCGCCGATCTGGGCGCGCACCGCGTCCCAGCGCTCGCCCAGGGTCACCCGGGCGTCCGCGTAGTGGTCGAAGTGGAGCACGCCGTCGGCGGCGCGGGTCTCCGTGAAGTTCGGGTGCGACCCGAGCTCGGCGGCGAGTCGCGCGGAGGTCTCGTAGGCCACGATCGCGATGCGCTCGCTGATCGCGGTCGAGAGCGCCAGCGCCTCCTCGGAGTCGAACGCGAGCTTCAGCTTGAAGAACACGTCCGCGAGACCCATGCAGCCCAAGCCGATCGGGCGCCACTTGCGGTTGGCCTTCTCGGCCTCCGCGGTCGGGTAGAAGCCGAGGTCGATCGTCCGGTCGAGGAATTTCACGGCCGTGCGGACCGTGCTCTCCAGGCGCTCGAAGTCGAAGCCCTCGGTGGAGCAGTGCTCGGCGAGGTTCACGGAACCGAGGTTGCACACGGCGGTCTCGGAGTCGTTGGTCACCTCGAGGATCTCGGTGCACAGGTTCGAGAGGTGGATGACGTTCTCTTTGCGGGCGGTCTGGTTCGAGGTCCGGTTCGCGGTGTCGGAGAAGGTGATCCAGCCGTTGCCGGTCTGCGCCAGCGTCCGCATCATGCGTCCGTACAGGTCCCGCGCGGGGACGGCCTTCTTGGCCTTCCCGGCGGCCTCGGCGGCCCGGTACGCCTCGTCGAAGTCGTCGCCCCACAGGTCGACCAGCTCGGGCGTCTCCTTCGGGTCGAAGAGCGACCACTGCGCGTCGGCCTCGACGCGGCGCATGAACTCGTCGGGGATCCAGTTCGCGAGGTTCAGGTTGTGGGTGCGGCGCTCGGTGTCGCCGGTGTTGTCGCGCAGCTCGAGGAACTCCTCGATGTCGGCGTGCCAGGACGCGAGGTACACGCACGCGGCGCCCTTGCGGCGGCCGCCCTGGTTCACCGCGGCGACCGACGAGTCGAGGGTCCGCAGCCACGGCACGATGCCGTTCGAGTGCCCGTTGGTGCCGCGGATGAGCGAGCCGCGGGAGCGGACGCGCGACCACGCGATGCCGATGCCGCCGGCGTACTTGGAGAGCCGCGCGACCTGGCTGTAGCGCTCGTAGATCGAGTCGAGCTCGTCCTTCGGCGAGTCGAGCAGGAAGCACGAGGACAGCTGCGGGCGGCGGGTGCCCGAGTTGAACAGCGTCGGCGACGACGGCAGGTACGAGAGCGTCGACAGCAGGCGGTAGAGTTCGGCGGCCTCTTCGACCGACTGGCTCAGCCCGCACGCGACGCGGAGCATGAAGTACTGGGGCCGTTCGAGCACGGAGCGGTGCTCGGGGTGGCGCAGCAGGTAGCGGTCGTAGACGGTGCGCAGACCGAAGTACTCGAAGCGGTCGTCCGCGGCCTCGTCGATCACGGCGTCCAGCGCCGCGCCGTTGGCGTTCACGAACGCGACGAGCTCGGGGGAGAGCAGCCCGTTCGCGTTGCAGGCGGCGATCGAGGACGTGAACGAGGTGACGCCCTCGCCCGCGGTCTCCTCCGCGATGTGCTCGGCGAGGAGCCTCGCGGCGAGTTTGGAGTACGTGGGTTCGGAAGCGACGGTGGACGAGGTGATCTCGACGGCCCGCTCGCGCAGGGCCTGCTCGGTCGCGCCCGGCCAGAGGCCGGCCTCGATCTGGGCGATGACCCGCTCGGCGTCCACGTCGGGCAGTCCCGCGGCGTGGACGCGGATGCGCTCGGCGATCCGGGCGGCGGGACCCTGCTCGGGTTCCCGCTGCTGCGGTGCGGTGGTGGTGACGGATGGCGTGGTGGCGAGCCCGGTCATCTCTGCATCCCCTCGTCTTTGGCGCGATCTGCTGCGGATCGCTCTGGCGGCGCGGCGGCGCCGCCCTCCCCACGCAGTGGGAACGGGAGCTGACAGCACCGACCTGACAGAGCAGAATCATACATGTAGTGGTCGGCCCTTGGGGTCGCCCCAAGATGTTGCGGTCTTCCGGTGTTTCGAACACCGAACCCCCAGCGTGTCCGCTAGGCTCGGGGGTTTTCGAGGGTCAGCCTAGACGCGGCGTCCGACATTCCTCCCGCGAAACCGCCGGAGTCCCCCGGGTGTGATCCTCACCGGCCAAACCGGCTGCGGGAAGTCGAGCGGGGACTGGTAGCATCGTGGCGGCCCATTCAGTCGGGCATGCCTCCGTAGCTCAGTGGATAGAGCACTGGTTTCCGGGACCAGGTGTCGCAGGTTCGAATCCTGCCGGGGGCACAGTGTGATGTCTCAGGACATCGGAAACAGGTCGAACCTGCAAAGGTTCGGCCTGTTTTGCTATGCAGGTCTGGTTGGGCCTTTGGGTCGGCCGGTGGGTTGGTAGTCGCGGTCGGGGTCGAGGGTGAGTTCGCGGAGGAGTGCGCCTGTGGCGGCGTTGATGACGCGGATGTGGAGGCCTTCGACGATGAGTAGGACGCGGGTGCCTTCGTGGATGCGGCCGATGCCGATGTGGTGGAGTTTCCCGTTGTGGCGCAGGGTGACCGACCCGGCTTTGTCGACGGTGTCGGTGCGGATCCGGCCTGGTTCGGCAGTCTCGCAAGCATCGCCGGGGGCGGCTTTGGGCCTGGTGGTGTAGATCGCGGCGGGGGTCGCTCGGTGCGGGAGCGACCGGTGGGGCCGGCGCTCGTTGTATTCGCTGGTGAAGGCGTTGATGAGTGCCTGGAGCTGGTCGAGGGTGGCCGGTTGCGGGACTTGCGCGGCGAGGTGTTTCTTCATCGTCTGTTGGAAGCGTTCTACTTTCCCGCAGGTGGTGGGGCGGTTCGGCCGGGAGTTCTTCTGGGTGACGCCGAGTCGGGCGAGTTCGGTTTCGAGGGCGTTCTTGCCGCCGCGGCCGCCGGCGAGGAGGCGGGTGGTGAAGACCAGGCCGTTGTCGGTGAGCGTGGAGGCCGGGACGCCGTGGGCTTCGCAGGCGGTGCGGAAGGTGCCCTGGGTGATCGGGCCGGTGACCCGCTCGTGCGCGGTGACCGAGAGCGCGTAGCGGGTGCAGTCGTCGAGCCAGGTGAGGATCTCGGTATCGGATCCGTCAGCGAGGCGGTAGTGGGTGAAGTCGGCCTGCCAGCACTCGTTGGGCATGGCGGCTTCGAAGCGGATGTAGGAGGAGCGGGGGCGCTTCTTCGGGGCGGGTGCCACCAGTCCCGCCTGTTTCAGGTAGCGGCTGATGGTCGCGGGCGAGACCGTGATCTTGTGGTGTTGTTGCAGGTGCCAGGCGATGGTGTGGGGTCCGGCATCGAGGCCGACGGTAGTGAGCTTCTCGCGCAGTTCCACGATCAGGGCGACGGTGTCGGTGCTGGTGGCCTTCGGCGAGGTCGTGGGGCGCCGCGAGCGCGGCTCGAACGCTGCGGCGCCCTCGGCGCGGTAGCGGGCGACGAGCTTGGACACCCAGCCTTTCGAGACGCCGTACTCCTGGGCCACCTTGGCTTGGGAGCGGCCTTCGAGGATGACGGCGGTGATGATCAGGCGGGCTTTCGACATGCCCCAGATCAGACCGTGGAAAGTTTCCTATGACCCGAGACATGGGTTTCCTATGTCCTGAACCAACACACTGCCGGGGGCACAGCAGCAACAGCAGGTCAGGCCGGAGTTCCGTACGGGGCTCCGGCCTTCCGCGTTTCCCCGTCCCGGGCGCGACCTAGCGGGGTTTGAGTTCTCTTCCGAGGGCTCTTGCCTTGTCGTGGTCGGGGTTCCATTTGAGGGCTTCTTCGACGGTCGCCCTGGCCTCGGTCTTTCTGCCGATGCGGACCAGGGCCTCGGCGTGGAGGAGACAGCGTTCGGCCAGCAGGTCGAACAGGCGGACGTTGCCGGCGTCGTGGCCGATGGCGCACCTGAGCCAGGCCGCCTGCCGTTTGAAGTTCGCCATGGTGGGGTTCGTCATGGCCGCTTCGCAGTGCATCTGGATCATTTCGGCGAAGACCTCGGGACCGCCGCGCTCCGCGGCGACGTGCATGACGTGGATGGCCTCCTGGAACTCGCCCTGCTTGAAGGACCTCCGCGCGCGGGCCTGGAGGCGTTCGGAGTCGATCGACAGGCTCGGTGGCCGGTCCGGGTCCTGGACGGCGCCGCTGCGGGCGGCGATGACCTCCTGCAGCACCTGCTCGGCCTCGTTCACCGCCTCGCGAGCCGCCCGCTCGGCGTCGTCCAGGCGGCCGTGCCGCAGCAGCCGCCGTGCCGCCGCCGCGCCGGCGTCGGTCCTGTCCTCCTCTGGGGCCGTTGGGGCCTGCAGCAGCCCGGGGAGCGGCGGCGTCTCGGACGCGGGCATCGGGATCTCCTCGGCCTCGGGTTCGGGAGGCGCGTCGGCCACGACCGAGGGGCGGGACGCCAGCTGGGCCGCGTACCGCAAGGCTCCGGTCTCCAGCGACCCCGGTTCGGCCTCGGTCACCGTCAGGCCTGTGGCGGCCGCGAAGTCGCGCACGACCGGCATCCGGGTGCTGCCGCCCGCCAGCAGGAGCGCCGTCACGTCCGCATTGCGGAGTCCGGCCTCCTCCAACAGGTACGCGATGCGATCGAACGCTCCGGCCGCGAAGCGACCGATCTCCTTGCCGAAGACCGCCTGCGAGAGCCGGATGGGCACGTGCCGCAGGCCGAAGCGGGCGTCGAAGGTCCCGTCGCCGCCCGCGCTTCGCTCCTTGATCTCCTCGGCGGCGGCGCGCAGCTCGCGCCGCATCGCCTCGGTGCGCAGCATCTCGCGCGGGCTGATCCCGTAGCCCGCGAGCAGGAACTCCAGCAGTGAGGCGACGGTGCGTGCGTCGAAGAAGCCGCCGCCGGGAGCGGCGGCGCCGTCGTAGGCGAGGGCCCGATAGCGGCCCTTGACGGCGCGTACCAGTCCGATCTCGAAGCCGGTGTACCCCATATCGAACACCGCGTAGGTGCCGGTGGTGTCGGTGCCCGCGTGCGCGATGACGTGGGCGATCGAGTCCGAGACCAGGCTGACCTGCGGCAGTCCGGCCGCCTCGGCGGCCCGCAGGAGCGCCCCCCGCTGCCGGGAGGAGAACCGGGCCGGGACGCCGATCGCGGTATGCCCCAAGCGAGCCCCGGTCGCCTTCACTGCCGTGTCGCGGATCTCCCGCAACCCGGCGGCCAGCACCCCTTCCGGGTCGAGGGTCTCGTCGCCGACCCGCACCGACGCGGCGATTCCCAAGCGGCTCTTGAGACTCGGGAACTCGACCGGAAGCCCCGCCGGGCCCGGCGCCTCGCACAGCAGCCAGGGCCAGCGCCACCCGCGCACCTCGCAGGCCCCGGCGGCCTCACCGCCGGGGCCGAAGGCGGCGCGCAGGGCGGTGCCGCCGAGGTCCACCCCCACGTTGACCATCGCCTCGCCTCGCACTGCCACCGCCGTTCCTAAGGCTCGTCGAGCTGGCGGAGCATGCCGTCGTAGTTGACGGCGTCCTCGACCTCGCCGTGCGCGGCCGACTCCTGCCTCACCTTGGTGAGCATGGCGTTGAGCGCGAGGGACTGCTGCTGCACGGTCTTGGCGCGGCCCTCCGCGTGCGCCCGCTGGAGGGTCGCGACGGAGCGGTTGATGCGCTGCGCGTCCTCGGGGCCGGCCTGGCTGGCGGCCCTCGCGGCGAGGAACATCTGGGTGGCGAGCCCGGCGCCGAGGATGTCGCGGTTGAGCACGTCGGTCATGCGGCGGCATTCGTCGGGGTCGGAGAGCATGAGGGTCTGCTCGGCCCGGTTGAGGTCGTTCTCGATCTTCAGCGTCTGCGAGGCGTCGAGGTACTGCGCGTAGGTGCTCACGAAGTGGCGAGCGGCCTCCGAAGTGAGGATCAGGTCTTCGCGGTAGGAGATGTCGTCCTCGTCGACCTCGGCCCGCACCGGCGCCTTGGTGCGCGCGGCGTCCACTTTGAGCGTCGTGCGCTTCTCGATGGCGGTGCCCGGCACGGTGATGGTGACCTGAAGCTCGCGGTTGCGGTCGAACAGGAAGCCCACGTGGACGCGGGTGTTCTCGTCGATTTCCTCGGGCAGGTCGAATTCGATGACGCCCTGCTCGTGGTTCTCGCTGGCGATCAGGCTGTCCCCTTCGTACACCGGGACCAGGATGCGGCGGCCGTCGGTGGCGCCGAACGTCTCGACCATGGGCTCGCTCAGCGGGTAGGGGGTGCCGCGCGGGATGATGGAGACGAACGCGTCCTTGTTGCCGCCCTTGACGGCCGCGACGCCCAGCGCCATGCCGGTGACGTCGTAGACGTGGGTGTCGCCGGTCGCGCGCGCGTTGGTCAGGCTCGCGTTGCACTGGTCGCAGGCCTGGGAGGACTCGTCGTTGACGGCCCCGCACGCGGCGCATTCGACGCCGCGCATCGTGTCGGCGAGGATGCCCGCGCCGATTGCGACGCAGTCCATCGGGTCGATGTGCCGGCGCACCTTGTCGGCGCCGAACAGCCGCTCGACGGAGGCGGCGACCTTCGGGACGAGGGTTGATCCGCCGACCAGGATCACGTCGGAGACGTCGCCGGCGCTGATCTCCTGCCGCTCCAGGGCTTTGCGGACGAGGCTGAGGGTCTTGTCGATCAGCGGCTCGATCATCGCGTCGAACTCGTCGCGGGTCAGGGCCATCTCGATGTCGCCGACGCCGCCGGCGGTGCGGAACGCGGCCGGGATGATGATGTCGGCGACGTCGGACTCGGTGAGGTCCCGTTTGGCCTCCTCGGCCTTCTCCTTGGCCAGGTACAGGAATTTGGTGTCGCTGGAGGGGTCGATGCCGGCCTCGCGCTTCACCCAGTCGATGATCCGGTCGACGATGAGCATGTCGAAGTCGTCCCCGCCGAGCCAGTTGTCGCCGACGAAGTCGAGGACCTGGAAGTGGTTCTCGCCCTGGTCGTCCTGGACGGCGTTGAGGATGGAGATGTCGAAGGTGCCGCCGCCGAGGTCGTAGACGAGGACGCGGCGCTGCTCGCCCTTCTCCCATTCGAGTCCGAACGCGATGGCGGCGGCGGTGGGCTCGTCGATGATGCGCTTGACGACCATCCCGGCCGCCTCCCCGGCCTCGCGGGTGGCGGCGCGCTGGGCCTCCTGGAAGTAGGCGGGCACGGTGATGACGGCGGAGTCGATGTCCTCGCCGATCTTCTCCCGGGCCCCGTCCCGCAGGTGCCGCAGGATCATCGTGGAGACCTCGATGGGCGTGTAGGCCTTGTCGCCCATGACGACGTGCGCCCGCGGGTCGCCGTCGGGCCCGGCCTTGATGGTGTAGGCGCGCCGTCTGCGGGCCTGCTCGACGGCCGGGTCGGCGAAGTCGCGGCCCATGAGCCGCTTGACGGACATGATGGTGTGCTGGGGGTCGAGCTTGGCGAAGTTGAGGGCGTTGGTGCCGACCAGGAACTCCTCCTTGTCGCCCCGGCGCCGCAGTCCCACGACGGACGGCGTGCCGCTCTTGCCGTGGATCTTCACCACCGCCGCGTCCTTGCGGGCGCCCCGGCCGCGCGCCACCACGGAGTTCGTCGTGCCCAGATCGATGCCAATGGCGGTCATTCGGTTGCTCCCTCTACCGTTCCGGACGGGCTGGTCGGTCCTGATGAGACGATCACGGTGGAGGTCTGGATGACCTCCCCGTGGTATTTGAGGCCGTGTGCGGCGACGCCGAGCACGGTGCCGACGGGGAACTCGGGATGGTCCCGGCTCTCCAGGATCTTGTGGGTCGCCGGGTCGGCGATCTCGCCGACGGCGCCGATGATCTCGATCCCGCTGTGCTGCTCCAGCCCCCGCGCGAGCGCGCCGATGGTGCGGCGGACGCTGTCGCGGTAGGCGTCGACGTCGCCCGCCTCGGCCCCATGCAGCCGCGCCAGCGCGTCGGCGGCCTCCAGGACGGTGCGGGCGGCCCGGCTCAGGTCCATGTCGAGTCGGTTGAGCTGCTTGGCGAGTGCCTCGGTGGCTTCCCGCTGCCGCTCCAGTTCCAGCCGGAGGCGGGCGTTGTCGGTCAGGTTCTGCGCGAGCGTCGCGCGCAGCGTCCGCGGCTGCCCGCCGTCCGGCTGCGGCTCCTCCTGTTTGCGCCGCAAGGGCTTTCGGTTGGAGGTCGGTCTCTTCGGCATGGGGCTCCTGGTTCTCTCGCTATCGGTCGAATCGGATCAGGCTGTCGATGAGGCCCTGAGACGGGAACGCCTCGGCCTCGGGAGGGAGTTCGACCTCGCCGGGCGCCTCGGCCTCCAGTTCGGGCAGGTCGTCGCCGAGTGTGGCGAGCAGGTCCGGCGGCATGGACCAGTACCGTTCGGTGTCGATCTCGGCGGAGGCGGCGTGCTCGCGCCGCACCCAGGCCCGGGCGCGCTCGATCTCGGCGGCCGCGTCGACGTCGTACAGCAGGGCGTCGGCGAGCAGCCGTTTCGGCAGCTCCCGCAGCTCGTCCCAGGCCTTCTGCGTGACCGGGTTCATCATGCGGTGGGTCATGAGCTTGAACGAGGCGTTCGCGACCTCGTCCCGCGTCGAGTCCGGCCCGATGCCGGCCTTCGCCAGCACCTCGTACGGATACGGCCCGTTCCAGACCGCGTCGGGGTCCCTGATCATTCGTGCTCCTCTCCGCGGCCGGGCGGCCGCTCCAGCGCCTGCAGCAGGGCCGTCCGGCGCCCGGCGTGCGACGGCCCGGCCGCCACCGCCCGCACCAGGTCGTCGATCGCCTCGGTCGCATCGCCGGCCGCCAGGCGCCGCTTCGCCCTGCGCGCCAGGAACTCCGGCGACTCCTCCGTCTCGTCGTAGTGCTCCACGAGGTCCGCCAGCGCTTCCACCGACAGCGACGTCAGGTTGAGGCTCTTCACCTCGTTGAGGATGTCCCGCATGGCCGCCTCCAGCAGGAGGCTGCCGGGAAAGTGGGTCAGTCCGTGGTCGAGCAGGTCCAGTGCTTCGCGCAGGTGCTTCCACTTCGCGTCGGTGTCCTGATCGGTGAACCGGTCGACCGCTGTCAGCACCGCCCGCGCGAGGGTCTCGATGATCCGGATCGACTCCGGATGAAGCCGGTAGGCCCTGCGCAGGTCCGCCAGGGGTTTCGTGATGTCCGCCCGGAGATCGGCCGCGCGCCGCAGAACCGCCCGGTCCACCAGCAGGTCCGCGAGTCTCCGGTCGATCTGCTTGCGCCCGCTCGGACCCACGATCGTCCTCGCCCGCTCCAGCAGCTCGACGGCCTCGTGCAGGCGCCGCAGCGTGTTCGTGGCCGAGGAGGCCAGGGTGTCGGCCCGCGCCAGGATCATCCAGAGGGACGCCTGACGGGTGCGAACCGTCATGGTCGCGGCCCCCGCCGTCTCGATCGCCTTCCGCAGCCGCACTATCGCGTCGTCCAGGCGGCCCGCCGACAGCAGCCCGTGCGCGATCGACATGTGGACTCGCACCGCCAGATCGACCGCGTCGTGTCGCAGTCGCTCTTGGCGCTGCGGCAGGTGCGCGTATGCGGGGTTGCGCGCCAGGAAGACCCGGCACCGTTCGCAGGCATCCGGATGCGCGGCCGCGTCCGGTCCGACGCAGTCGGGGGGCATCGCCGAGCGCGGGGCCCGGTAGTAGTCCGGAAGGGCGGCCAGCGAGGCCTCGAAGCGGTGGCGCTCGAACGCCATGAACGGGACCGACAACTCCGAGAACGTCCAGCGCAGCCGCCGCAGCAGTGCGCCGTCGACCGCCGTGGGCTTCCCCGGGTCGGCGGGCTCCGGGTCCGGCTCGGACCGGGCGATGAATCGCCCGAACTCCTCTTGCAGCCCTGCGATCTCCAGATAGGTCGGCCCGCACGACAGTGTCCGGTCCTCGTCGAGCGGCAGGCCCCCGGCCTCCTTCAAGCACCGGGTCGCCTCCATTTCGGACTCGAACAGGTCGATGAGCGCCCGGTTGCGCGCCGCCGGCCGGGGATGGCCGTTGTCCGCGTGACGCTCGGCCGTCC
The DNA here is from genome assembly GCF_042647865.1 of Glycomyces rhizosphaerae. Taxonomy (NCBI): domain Bacteria; kingdom Bacillati; phylum Actinomycetota; class Actinomycetes; order Glycomycetales; family Glycomycetaceae; genus Glycomyces; species Glycomyces rhizosphaerae. Next base: position 193,841 of record NZ_JBHRWO010000005.1, on the reverse strand, counting down.
GCGCCAGCACGTCGACCAGGTGCTGGCCCAGTCGCGCCCGCAACCGGTTCGAGTCGGCCGGGGTCACCGCGTGGTCGTAGCGGGCCGCGCGCGACTGCCGCCAGCCCACCCAGAAGCCGTCGTCGTTGATGACCGCCGCCCAGCACGCCAGCGCCGTCCGCCACGTCGCCTCGGACTGCTCCCAGGCGCCGGTCTCCTCCAGACGCTGCGCCAGCCAGTGGCATGCGACCGCGAGGCAGTGCGCGTTGCGCATGTCGGCGGGATCGGCGACCAGGCGGGACCGCCAGGCGGCGATCGCCTCCGTCCGCGAGCCCGACAGCAGTGCGAACAGCGGCGCGTCCTCTGGCAGCTTCTCGCACAGGGCCGCAAGAGGATCAGAGGACGTCGCGAAATCCATCCCGGTCAGGGCGTCGTTGAGTCGTTGGGGCTCGCGCAGCCAGTACAGCTGCACGTCCAGCACCAGCCGCTGCTCGGTGTAGCGCAACTCGTCCCACGCGATGCGGGCCTGTTCGCCCCAACCGCCGCGCTGCATGAGTGTGAACGCGGCATCGGCGACGTCCTTGGTGGAGGAGGCCGGGGTGATGCCCGCGTTCCGAAGTGCCAGGTACGGGAAACTGCTGCGCTCCAAGGCGATCGGGTCTCCCGCGAGGGTCGCGGCGGCGATGCCCTCGGCCCAGGGGAACGCCGCGCACAGCCGCCGCAGGTGCTCCAGTCGGGCCGCGTCGCCGCCCAGGACGGCTCCGGCCGCCTCGTACGCCAGTATCGCGGCCGACCACTTCCCGGCCTGCTCCAGGCAGCGCGCTTCGGCATGGGCCGCACGGGCATCGGCGTCGGCGTGGCCGGGGCAGCAACGGAACGCCTTGGCCGCCTCGTCCCAGTTCCCGGCGTCCTCGGCGATGCGCCCGTACGCATAGGGGGAGTGGACGAGCGTGTCGGCGTGGTCGCCGAGTTCCTCCGCAAGTTCGACGACTTCGCCCCACCGCTCCTCGGCGGCGGCCCGGCGCAGTCTGGCATAGCGCGACAGGGTGAGCGAGTCGGCGAAGTCCTCGGGCAGCTCGGCGGTCAGTTCGAGCGCCTTGTCCCAGTCCTCCTCGTGGACGGCGATGCAGGTGGCCGCATAGCGGCGGCGCTGCGCGGTATCGCGATAGTCCGGCGGGAGAGAGGAGGCGATTTCGATCACGTCCCACCAGTGACCCTTGATTTCAAGGTCTCGCAACGTGGCGTAGTTGATGCGCGAACCGAAAGTCGGGTCGTTGAGGTTAGAGCAGGAGCAGTAGATATCTGCGGCCTGCGCCCAACTGCCGGCTTCTTCCGCCAACATTCCCCTTGCGAGGCAGCGAAGGTCGCCGACTTCCATATCCCGCTCGTCGTCAGGGGCATCGCGAAGCAGCGCGAGCACCGACTCCCAGTCTGCGTCAGCCGCTGCGAGCGAGCCTCGGGCGAAGCGGCGACGCCGCCCGACCTCGCCTGATTCGAAGCTGTCGGGCAACTCCCCGAACCCGGAGATGACATCGGCCCACTCGCCGATCTCGTCAGCGTCGCGGCCGCGGGCGTAGTGGAGCCGATCGGCGACGTCCAGCAGCCGCTTCGGCAGGGGCTCATAGGATTTGACCGCCTTGTGCCATTCGGCGGCGATCTCGCTCAGGCGACCCGTGGCGTACCCGAGCCGGTCCGCCGCATCCCGATGCGCCGTCTCCCGGTAATGCCCGGCGGCGCCGCCCCAGTCCGCGGCGTCCTCCGCCTCCCTTGCCGCGCAGTAGGGAAGACGCTGGGCCGCATCGAGGTAGTCGGTCGGCAGGGCCGCGAAGTCGGCGGCGGCCCGGGCCCACTCCCCGGATTCCTCGGCGGCGAGCGCCGCGCTGTACAACTGCTCCCGCGCCGAATCCAGCGGCGGGTCGAGTTCGGGCACCTTGGTGAAGCAGGCTACGGCTTCGCGCCAATCCTCGGATTCGGCGGCCAGGTGGCCGGCGACGAGCAACGTTCTCTGGGCGGCGTCCTCGAAACCGTCGAGTTCGGACAGATGCTCGGCGGCAGTGGTCCAATCCTCGGATGCCTCTGCGTCCCTTGCCCCGGCGTACAGCAGCCATGTCTCGGCATCCGGCCCCGCCTCGGCGAAGAACCGGCACGCCCCGGCCCAGTCCCCGGCCTCGACCGCCTCGCGCCCCTTCGCGTGGGCGGCCCGCATCGGCGCTCCGACGTACTCGCCGCACGCCTCGAACGCCGCCGCCGCCGCACCCCAGTCCGCGGCGGTCTCGGCGATCCGACCCTCCACATAGTGCAGACACTGGTCCGCGTCCCGGTACGCCTCGCGGCGCGCGACGATCCGCCGGTACTCCTCACGGGCCTGCTCCCATCGCCGCGCCCGCCGGTGGGCCAGCGCGGCGGCGTACCGCTCGGCGAGCTCCGCCTCCTCCTCGGCGGTGAGCAGGAGTGCAACGGCGCCACGAAAGTCGGCCCGTTCGGTCGCCTCCAGGACCTGCCGGTAGGCGTCCGCCGCTCCGGTCCAGTCCCCGTCCGCCGCGGCCCGTTTCGCCTGCGTCATCAGAGCATCCAATGAGGCCAGTCGCTCGCACTGCTCCGCCATCAGGTCGTCGACGACCGCGGGAAGCTGGTCGGCGATGGTGCGCAGGCGGTCCGCGGCCTCTGTCGGATCGCCCGCGGCCGCAAGCACCTTGCAGAGCTCGACCAGTTCGGGCCAGGCGATCTCGAACTCGGCCTCGGCCAGGAGCCGGCGCAGCTCGACGTTGGAGTACCGGGAGGTCACGTTCTGGAGCGGCTCCCACTGCTGGGTGGACCGCAGGTATTTCGCGGCGCGGAGCAGCGTCTCCACTGGAATGTTGCCCTTGGGGCGCCGCACCTTGTCGAGGGAGCGCTGGCCGTCGCGCAGCGGATCGGCGGAGTCGCCGTCCTCCTCCTGCACCTCCGGAGCTTTGAACAGCCAGGAGTGCCCGAACTGCTCGTTGCAGAACAGGTTCAGGGTGGCCCATTCGATGGAGTCGGGCGGGACGAGCTGGCGGGCGGTGGTGACCGCTTCGTCGAGGGTCTCGTTCAGGCTGATCCGCTCCAGCAGCACCGGGCCGATCTTGCGGGCCGCTTCGTCGCTGACGAGGCCGTTCATGCCGACGACGGCCGGGACGCCGCGGCTGATGAGCGACTGGGCGAGTCCCGCGAACATCTCGTCGCCGCGGGAGTCGGCGCCGTGGCAGAGATTGAGCATCACCAAGCGCAGTTTCCGGGCGCCCACGAGGATGCCGGACAGCAGTTGGCTGTCGACCGGGTCGATCGCGCCGTCCTCGGTCTGGAGGTAGACCACGCCGTCGCCGCGGGCGGCGTCCCAGTCGCCGTGGGCGATCAGCAGCACCGCGGCAGGGCCGGTCTGGCGGCCGACCCACTTCTTGATGTGTTCGCGGGTGGCGCCCCGGCAGATATCGGTTTGGGTGGTCACCCAGCTCCAGCGGTCGCGGGCGGCCTTGATCTCGGCGTCGGCGCCGATCGGGTCGAGCCCTTCGGGGGAGGCGGTGGCGATGAGGATGTGGATCTGCTCGGGGCTGTCGTCGGGGTGGGGGAACCGCTCCTTCGACGCGATGCCGGGGACGGTTCGCACCAGGGAGCGGTTGGCGTCGAGCGCGAGGCTCTGGCCGGGCCAGTCCGGTGGCGTGCACAGCGTCTCGACCGGCAGCTCGGAGAGGTCCGGCGGCAGGTCGAAGCGGAGCCGGAGGCTGTGGGTCTCGGTGAGGACCCCCTTGAGCTGCTCCTGCAGCCCGGTGCCGAAGAGCACGTGGAACACCTCGCGGCCGAGGACGCGCAGCCGCTCGGCGACGTTGACGCCCTTGCGCGGGGCCCGGTGCAGTTTGATGTCGACCAGGTCGTGGAGTTCGCTGCGCAGCCGGGCCGGTTCGTCGCCGACGCGGATGACGGCCGCGCCGCTCGCGGCCCCCGCCGCCACCACCAGGTGCCGGCCGCCGCCGATGGGGCGCGCCCGGATCCGCAGTTCCTCGAACTCGGCCACGTCACAGGCTCCTTCTGATGCGGCGGACGTCGCCGCTGAGGATGGCGGAGATGAGCGAATGGAGCTTCTGGGACTCGGCCAACCGGGTGCGCAGCTCGGGGTGGTTCGGCTGGATGCGCAACCCGGCCTGGAACTGTTCGGACGAGCCGGCCAGGAGGTCGATCGCTTCGAGCATGTCCGCGGCGCTCGGGGGGATCGTGCTGTCGAGGTTGAGCCGCTTCGCGGCCCCGTTCTGCAGCATCACACCGAGATTGCGGCGGGGCGCGATCTGATGCGGGGCGAGCGCGACGGCCCGTTCGAGGTCGCGGCGGGCGGAGCGGTCCTGGCCGTCGTTGGCGCGCTGTACACCTCGCTGCCCGTACAGGTACGACAGCCGGGTGACGATCCGGTCGTGATGGGGTCGGTCGTCGCCGCGCAGCAGCTTCAGGACGGCATCGAGCAGTTCGATGCCGCCGTCCAGGTCCCGGCGGCGGGTGAGGGTCTCGGCGCGGCCGAGCGCGGTCGCGGCCATCGGCTCGATCACCGACGCGCGCTCGCCGTTGCGTTCGGCGTGGGCGAGGGCGTGCCGCCACCTGGTCGTCGCCTCCTGGACATCCATGGGCCGCTTGGCGACCGCGGACATGGCGAGGTCCAGCAGCGCGTCCGCGGCGAGCGCACCGGCCATGTCGGACAGTTCCTCGCGCTTGTCGGGGAGTGCGGCGAGAGCGGGGTTGCGCCGGTCGAACTCGGGGCAGTCGGCGTCGCACAGCAGGGGCCTGTCGCCGCCGCCCCTGGCACGGCCGCCGTGGCGGGCACGGCAGTCGGGGCAGCGGGTGTCGAGTGCGAGCTTCAGCGCCTCGGCGGGCTGCTCGGCGCTTGCACGGGCGAGGCCGAGGCCGATGTGGGAGAACTGGATCAGGGGGTCGCCGGTCGACTCGAACTCGTGCTCCAGGACGAACTCGCTCAACCGGCGCTCCAGGCCGAGCTCGGCGATGCGCATGGGGCCGCAGGAGATCCGGACGCCGCCGCCGATCGGCAGGCCCCCCAGCTCGGCCAGCAGCGCGGTCGCGGCCTGTTCGCGGACCATGAGGTCGACGGATCCGGTCGCGCCCGCGCGCAGGGCGGCATCCTCGATCAGACGGCGCAGCCTGCCGCGCATGTCCTCCAGGGCGCGCTTGGGCACGGCGCACCCGTAGCGGCGGGCCGCGGCCCTGCCCCACCGGTCCCAGTAGTCCTCGTCCTCCAGCAGCGGCGCCCACGCGGCGATGCAGCGCTCGGCCAGGTCGGCGTCGTCCGCGCCGTGAAGGAGGATGAGCGCGCGGGTGTGGGCGAGGCGGGCCCCCGCCGGCCTTTCGGTCGCGGCCAGGCGGTCGAGCGCGTCTCGGCGGCGGCCGCCGAGCGCCGAGACCACGGTGTCGATGACCAGGGTCGCAGGCCCGGGCTCACCTCCGGAATCGCTGCGGTGCAGCAGCTTCGCGGCCCGCTCCCATGCCCCCTCGGCGGCGGCCCCGTAGGCGGCCTGGCGCAGGCCGAACGCGGCCTCGCGGGCGGCCGGGCCCGCCCCGAGCGGCAGGTCCGCGTCGGGATCGAGCCGCGCCAGCGCCGCGATGTGCCAGGGGTTCTCGGGTCGGCTCAGGAGATCTTCGAAGTGCCCGGTCCGGTACAGGCATTCGCCGAAGGCGTCGTCGTGGGCGACGATGTCGGCGGAGATCCCCGCGATGGAGGCCTCGAACGCGTCGCGCGCGGACTCCCAGTCGCCGCCGCGGGCGTGCAGGGCGCCCGCGGCACGGTACGCGGCGCGCCAGATCGCTTCGGGCAGTGCGGAATCCATCAGCCCCTCGAGTTCCGCCGAGGCGTCTTCGCCCGCGCGCAGCGCTATCAGGGCCAGGCCGAGCCGCGCGATCGGGTCGCCCGGGGACTGCCGCCAGGCCGCCGCCGCGGCCTCGGTCTCGCCCGCCTCGAAGTCGAGCAGGCCGAGGAAGACCGCGCTGCGCTCGCCCGCGCCGGCTTTGAGGTGGAGGGCGGCCTCCTCGGTCTCCCCGGCCGCGATGGCGGCGGCCGCGGCGTGCAGCCGGACGGCTTCGAGGGGGACTGCGAAGCCCTGCTCGGCGGCGGCTTCGAGGTCGGGAATCGCGGCAGTGAGGTCGCCTGCCCGGAGCCGGGCGACCGCCCGCGCGTGGCGGGCCGTCGCGGCGGGTCCTTCCCCGCCGGGGGCTCGCGACCATGAGACGGCGGCGCGGTCGAAGTCGCCGACCCGGTAGGCGGCGGCGCCGTGCTGGAGCAGGATCGCCGGGTCGGCGAGTCCGCCTTCGAGGGCCTTCTCGTGTTCATCGAGGGCTGAGCGGGCATCGCCGCGGCGGTGGGCGATGGCGCCGCGCACGGCCGAGGCGACCGGGGTGGACAGCGCGGAGGCGTGCCAGTCCGCTTGCGGGAGCTGCCCGGCGCGCAGTGCGACGACCGCGGCGAACTCGCGCACAGCGGCGGTCAGCGGCCACTGCTGGGCGGCGGAGTGCAGGTCGGCGAGGGCGAGGGCGTCGCGGCCGGTCCGGGCGTGCACGTAGGCCCGCTGGATGTGGGCGCGGCCCTGCGGGGCGCCGCGGGTGATGGCGGCGGTGAAACACCACTCGGCCTGGTCGAATCGTCCACCGTGCGCGGCGGCGCAACCCGACCAATAGAAGCCCCGCCAGTCCGTCGGCCACAGGCGCTGGACCTCCCCGAACCACCGGTCGGCGGCCTGGGGCTCGCTCTGCGCCAGGCAGACCCGGCCCAGCCCGACGCGGCCGGCCGAGGCGACCGCGTCGAAACCGGGGTCTTTCCCGAGGCGTTTCGCGGTCTTCTTCACCGCCGAGGAGAATGCCTTCTCCGCCCTCGCAAGATCATTTTCGTCAAGGGCTTTCGCACCCCGGACTCCGGCGTTCCGGGCCCTTTTGAGCGCGACACTCTGCAACATCGACGATCATTCCCCGGCTTCGTCCGACACCGATCTCCAGTCCCGACGATTGTGGTCGTAATGCAGGGGACCGGTCCCGAACCCGTCAAGGTCGATTTCGAAGAGTCGCTTGAACGCCTCGAGCGGCAGATCCGGTTCCAGGACGATCCGCAGTTCGCGCTCCGAGTCCTCCAAGACCAACGGCTTCGACTCGGCCCCGCCACGCTCGCGGGCCCGGTTCCTCAGCCCCTGGAACAGGTCGTGCATGGCCTCGCTGCCCAGGGTCGACAAGAACGCATGCAGCGGAATCGACAACAGCAGCACCCAGTCGAACACCGCCGGGGAGCGATGCCCCAGGGGCCGGTGAACCTCGGTCTCGAATCCATTCCCGCGCAGCGCCTCGACCCATTGGGATTCCACCTTGACAGGCAATTCCGGGGACAGCAGCAACTCGGCGCGAAGGGGGGAAATCGACATTCGGGCTCCAGTGTTCGACGGCAGCGACGAAGGATCGATTCATGTTATCCCAGACCCGCAATCGGTGCCGCACATCGATTTTCGGGCAATTGTTCGCAGTACCGGGGATTGCATGGCAGCAATGGTTCTCGATAACGCCAGAGTTTCAGGGGCGCACTGGTGACACCCCTGTGAATGGCGGTGGGTTTCCCCGGGCTAAGCGGGCTGCGCGGCGCGTTCGGCGTCGAGGAACTCGTCCTTCTTGGCGTGGTGGAAGAAGAACGGCGCCAAGGGGATCACCGAGCAGACGAGGGCGACGAGCGTGGTACCGAAGCCCCAATCGAGGCGGCGGCGGATCAGGAAGGTCCCGAGGACCAGGAGCACGAACAGCACGCCGTGCAGCATCCCCAGCGGCATCACGAGATCGATGTCCGAGATGCGGCTCAGGAGCGAGCCGAAGACGAGCAGCAGCACGAACGACCAGCCCTCGGCCAAGGTCAGCATGCGGTAGCGGAACACGGGATTCGCGAGCACGGAGATTCCTTTCAACAGCGCTGTCTTTCGACGGCGGGGTGGCACCGGGTGGTGCGGGTGGTCTGGGGGTTTCCTGCGGCCGACCCTAACACCGCGTGAGCGCAACGCCCCCTGTGAACGTCAGCGGTACGAGACCTGCCACGCAGGCCCCGGCGGCATAGGATCGGGCCATGCGATCGATACCCCTCGTCCTCACCGCCGGTCTCGCCCTGCTCGCGGTCGCCGCCTGCTCCGGCGGCGAGGATCTCCCCGCCTCCGACGAGATGCTGCCCGACGCCGCCACCGCCATGAGCGAGGTCGAGAACGTGCGGTTCGACCTCGCGGTCGACGGCGACGTGCCCGGGCTCAACGTGAAGGCCGCCGACGGGGTGGTCACCTCGGACGGCTCCGCCGAGGGCACCGGCACCCTCACCGCGTTCGGCATGGACATCGAAGCCGAGTACGTGATCATCGGCGAGGACGCCTGGGTCAAAGGCCCCACGGGCGGGTTCCAGCAGATCCCCGTCGGCGACGAGATGCTGCCCTACGACCCGACGCTGCTGCTCGACCCCGACTCAGGGATCGCCGCATTGCTGAACGCCGTCGACTCCGCGGAAGCGCAGGACACCGAGACCGTTGACGGGGTCGAGACCTACCGGTACTCGGTCGAGTTCGATCCGGCCGCCTTCGCGGCCCTGATCCCCGCCGAAGGCGACTGGAACGCCGCCACGGTCTGGTTCGACCAGGAGACCGCGCACGTGGTCAAAGCCGAGTTCTCCCAAGGAGATGCGACGGTGACACTGCTCTTGTCGGACTACGACGAGACGGTGACGATTGAAGCCCCCTGAGGCCGGTCCGATCCGCAAGCGGGTCGCGATCGGCGCGGCGGGGGCCGCCGTCCTCATCGGGTCGATCGACGCCTACGTGCTGGTGTCGGTGCTCGTCGACATGATCGGCGAGCTCCAGATCCCCGTCAACCACCTGGAGCGGGCCACACCCCTCGTGACCGGTTACCTCCTCGGCTACACGGCCGGGATGCCGCTGCTCGGAAGGCTCTCGGACCGGTTCGGGCGCAAGGCCATCATCTACGCGTGCCTGGCCGCCTTCGCCGTCGGCTCGGTCATCAGCGCCACCGCCCAAGAGCTGGTGCCGCTCGTCGCCGGGCGGGCGCTCCAAGGGCTCGCCGGCGGGGCGCTGCTCCCCGTCACCATGGCCCTCGCCGCCGACCTCTTCGCGGCCCGCCGACGCGCGGCCGTCCTCGGTTGGGTCGGCGCCGCACAGGAACTCGGGGCCGTCATCGGGCCGCTCTTCGGCGCCGCCGTCGCGGCCCTCGTCGGCTGGCGCGGGATCTTCTGGATCAACCTGCCGCTCGCGCTCCTCGCCGCGCTGGCCATCCACTACGCGCTTCCCAGGACCGAACCGCGCCGCGACGCCGCGCGCGTCGACTTCGTCGGCGGCCTGCTGCTGGCGCTCGCCTTGGGGCTGTTCACGGTCGGGCTCTACAACCCTGAACCGGAGAATGCCGTCCTGCCGTCTTGGGGCGTCCCGACGGTGATCGCCGGGGCCGTCGTGCTCGTCGCTTTCGCCTTGCAGCAGTGGCGTTCCCCGGTGCGCCTCCTCGACCCGGCCGGCGTCCTCCGGCGCCCGTTCGCCGCCGGCCTCGTCGCGAGCCTCGCCGCCGGGGCCGTCCTCATGGTCACCCTCGTCGACGTCCAGCTCCTCGCCCAGACCCTCCTCGGCCTCGACTCCGCGGGCGGCGCGATCCTGCTGATGTGGTTCCTGGTCGGGCTCCCGGTGGGCGCTTTGGCCGGCGGGTTCCTCGCCTCGCGCTTCGGCGAACGCCTCCCCGCCGTCATCGGGTTCGCCGCCGCGGCCGCCGCCTACTTCTGGATCGGCAAGACGGTGCCCGACATCGAACCCGGGCTCGCCCTCGCCGGGGCCGCCCTCGGCATCACCATCGCCCCGCTCTCATCGGCCGCGCTCCGCACCACCCCCGAGGACAGCCACGGCACCGCCTCCGCCGCGGTCGTCGTCGCCCGCATGATGGGCATGCTCATCGGCGTCGCCGCCCTCACCTCCTGGAGCCTCCACCGCTTCCAAGAGGCCACCGCCGACCTCGACACGCCCCTGCCGTTCGGGATCCCCGAAGCCGAATTCCTCGCCCTCCAAGCCGACTACCTCAAGGCCCTCGACGCCGCCCTCGCCACCCAGTACGCCGAGGTCTTCACCGCCACCGCCTGCATCTGCGCCGCCGCCGCACTCGTCTCCCTGCTTATTCCCGGACGTGTGCGAGCCCGCAGATCCTCGCTGACCGGGGCCTGAACTGGATACTGTTGCCTCATGGCGGATCTTTCTGTGGTCGACAACGTCGACGAGCACCGGTACGAGCTGCAAGACGCCGACGGCGCGGTGCTCGGCTACCTGGAGTACCTGACCCGCGAGGACTTCGTCGTCCTGCCGCACACCGAAGTGGACCGCTCGCTGCGCGGCCAGGGCTGGGGCGACCGGCTCGTGCAGCACGCCCTCGACGACCTGCGGAAGAAGAACGCGAAGGCGTACCCGACCTGCCCGTTCGTCGACCGCTGGATGCAGAAGCACGCGGAATACGAGGACCTCCGCTACCAGCTTTAGGCAGCACTGCCGCGGACTGTTCACCTGCGCGACATTTCCGAGTTCAACTGCTGTTCACTTAGGGTTGAAGCATCTTCAATATGCGTCTCCCGGTTGCCGTGACCCGCCCCTCGTCCCGTTCCCGAGCGAACGGGGGATGCTGATGCTGTCCGCGCTCATCCTCCTGCGCCACGTCGCCCACCCCACCGCCGAACCGGCCCCGCTGACCGACGCGCAGTCCCGCCGCGCCTGGGCCCTCGCCGACTTCCTGCAGCTCTACAACCCCACGACCCTGCTCAGCGGGCCCGGCCGCGCCTGCGCCGACACCCTCGCGCCCCTCGCCAGCCGCCTCGACCTCCGCGTCACGACCTCCGAAGACCTCAGCGCGCAGACCCCGAAGCTCCCCGGCGCCGCCCACACCGCGATCTGGTTGGCCGCCAAAGCGATCCGCACCCTCCCCGACCCCCGCCGCACCACCGTCGTCTGCGCCGAAGGCGTCGTCCTCACCGCACTCCTCGTCGCCGTCGCCGCCCGCGACGGCCACGACCTCTCCGGCTACGACCTCACCCTCCCGCTCGAAGGCCCCGACCTCGTCCCGCCCGGCGGCGGCTGGGTCCTCCACCGCGACGACGGCCGCCTCGCCGAGGTCAAGGCCCTCGCCATGCGATAAATCAATTGCAGCCGCAGGTCAAGTCTCGGTAAGCTCGACGGTTCGTCTGCTCTGCGCCTTGCGCGAACGAGAACCGTCTGACAAATCCACCGGGAGTCCCCTGTGTCAGAAGCCGAACTCCAAGCCGAACTCGCCCACCACGAACACGCCCGAGGCCTCATGGCCGCCATGCGCGCCACCACCGAGGCCATCCACCGCACCTACGCCGGCGAAGTCGACGAGTCCGGGAAGAACCTCGGCATCGGCGACGTCGGCATCGACCAGCACTTCGGCTGGGTCATGGCCAACTACACCGTGCCGCGCCTCGCCGACCTGACCGACCGCGACATCGCACTCTTCTTCGGCCGCATCTGGATGGACGACGGCGAGGACTTCCACATCGGCCGCCGCCACATCCGCGACGAGCGCAACGACCCGCTCGTCCTCGACTGGCGCGCCCCGCTCTCCGAGCAGTACTACCGCGCCTCCGCCCACGACCGCAAAGACGTCGCCAAACGCCGCCGCTTCGGCTTCCAAGGCGCCCGCATCACCGGCTTCGAAGACGAGAACCTCCTCCTCGGCGAAGAGGTCGCCTCCGACATCCTCACCGCCGAGATCGAACGCCCCCGCACCGGCCCGATGCGCGACATCGTCGCCACCATCCAGCCCGAGCAGGACGAACTCATCCGCCGCGAAGCCGCCGCGAACCTCTGCGTCCAAGGCGCCCCCGGCACCGGCAAGACCGCCGTCGGCCTCCACCGCGCCGCCTGGCTCCTCTACAACTACACCGAGAAACTCGACAAGGCCGGCGTGCTGGTCGTCGGCCCCAACGAAGGGTTCCTCTCCTACATCTCCGGCGTCCTCCCCACCCTCGGCGAATCCTCCGTCTGGCAGGTCACCGTCCAGCAGCTCACCGGCGCCCACACCGCCACGGCCACCGACACCCACGAAGCCGCGCTCGTCAAACACGACGCCCGCATGGCCCTCGTCTGCGAACGCGCCGTCTGGGGCCACGTCGGCACCGCCGCCGACGGCGGCATCACCCCCGACGAAGGCCTCCTCATCGCCGACGGCGGCTGGCGCTGGCGGCTCGGCCTCCGGTACCTCGACGAGGCCGTCACCAACGCCCGCAAACACACCCGCACCTACACCGCCGGACGAAAAGCCGTCGAGGACGCCATCGTGCAAGGCGCGCGCCGCCAGGCCGAGATCCGCTCCGGCCACTCCCCGGACGGCAAATGGGCCACCAAACTCAAGCGCGCCCCCGCGGTCCAGGCCTTCCTCGACGCCGTGTGGCCCAAGCTCAACACCAAGACCGTCATGAAGAAGCTCTACGGCGACGCCGCCTTCCGCGCCGACGCCACCCGCGGCATCCTCACCGAGGACGAGGCCGCCCTCCTGGCCGGGAAACCCGCCAAGCCCACCGCGGGCGACCTGCTCATCTCCGACGAGATCGAGTCCCACATGAAACTCCGCGAACCCTCGGAGTCCTTCGGTCACATCGTGATCGACGAAGCCCAGGACCTCTCCCCGATGCAGTGCCGGGTCATCGCCCGCCGCTCCGGCAAAGGCTCGGTGACCGTCCTCGGCGACCTCGCCCAGGGCACCACGCCATGGGCCGCGACCTCATGGGCCGACCAGATGCGCCACTTGGGGAAGGACCAGGTCGAGCACACCGAGCTGACCACCGGCTTCCGCGTCCCGGCCGTCATCATCGAACTCGCCAACCGTGTCCTCCCGCACCTGGGCGTCGACGTCGCGCCCGCCCGCTCCATCCGCTCCGACGGCTCCCTCGACCGGATCGAGACCACCGACCTCGAAGCGGGCGTTCGCGAAGCCGTCGAGAAGGCCCTCGCCGAGGAAGGCCTCGTCGGCGTCATCGCCGCCGACGACCGGGCCGACTCCCTGCGGCCCATGTTGGAAGGGACCGACCGGGTCGAACTCGTCGCCGCGAGCCTCGCCAAGGGCCTCGAATACGACCACGTCATCGTCGTCGAACCGGCCGAGATCATCGAAGCCCCCGCCACCGGAGGCGCCACCATCGAAGGCGTCGGCCTCCGCCACCTCTATGTCGCCCTGACGCGAGCCGTCTCACGCCTCACCGTTGTCCACGCCCGGGCGCTTCCGCACGAGATGGAGGCCTGACGGACCCCGCCCGTCCTTTGTGCAGAAATATCCCGAAACCTGCCCTTCCAGGTGTAACGATGATTCAGTTGCGGGTCCATGCGACCCACAGTGGCATCACACACGGGGGGATGGTCATATGCGACCTGCACAAGCGAGGGCCAGCGCCCTCGCCGGAACGGCCGTACTCGCCGCCGCGGCACTCGGCGCCTGCGGTGACGACTCGGGCGGCGGCGACACCGACGTCACCTGGGCGGTCAGCTCGGGTTGGGAGTCGTGGAACGAGAACACGGCCGACGGCAACAACTCGTACGTCCACCAGGCCCTGTCCCCGGGCGCGACCGTCCTCGGCGACTTCGACCAGGACGCCAACTGGGTCTTCAACGACGCCCTCCTGGCCAAGGCCCCGGAGCTCACGAGCGAATCACCGATGACCGTCGCGTACACGCTCAACGAGAACGCCCAGTGGTCCGACGGCGAGCCGTTCGACGCCGACGACTTCACGTACATCTGGTACCAGATGTCGGGGGACGCCGCGAAGTGCGACCAGACCCAGTGCATTCCCGCCACCACCGACTGGGGCGCGAACGTCGCCTCCATCGTGCAGGAGGGCGACGTCGTCACCATGACTTATGTGGACGGCTATCTCGACCCGGAGTGGCAGTACTTCCAGTCGCCGATGTACCCGGCCCACATCGCCGAGGCCAACGGCTTCGCCGAATGGAAGACCGACCCGGCCGTCATGGGCGCCAGCGCCACCTGGTTCGCGGACAACCCCCCGACCTGGGGGACCGGCCCGTACATGCCCACCGACGGGGTCGCCGGCGACTACGTCACCTTCGAGCCCAACGAGAACTACCAGGGCTCGGCCGACCCGCCCTTCACGAAGCTGACGATGAAGGTCGTCGAAGGCACCGAGGCGATCGTCACCGAGTTGCGGCAGGGCTCGATCGACGGGGCCTGGCCCTCGGAGTTCAGCCAGGAGGAGCTCGACAAGGTCTCCGGCGACTCGGCGATCACGACCGAGGTCTACGAGGGCTCGATCTGGCTCCACATCGACACGAACGCGAGGAACGAGTTCCTCTCCGATGCGGTGCTGCGCCAGGCGGTTTTCGCCGCGATCGACAACGCGGACATCATCGCGAAGGCCTACCCGGACACCGAGGTCACGGCTCGCACCAACCACTTCTTCAACGAGCAGTCGGAGTTCTTCGAGGACGCGCTGGCCGCGTCCAACCCGGTGCAGGGCTCGGGCGACGTCGCCGCGGCCAACGCGCTGCTCGAAGGTGCGGGCTACACGACCGGGGACACGCTCATGACGCCCGGCGGCGATCCGGTCACGCTCACCTTCCGCTACGGCGAGGGCGACGCGACCCGCACGCTCGCAGGTGAACTCGTGCAGTCCTATCTGGCCGAGATCGGCATCGACGTGACGCTCGAGGCGATCCCCGACGGCCAGCTGGGCCCCGTGCTCTCCGAGGGCGCTTTCGATCTGGTCATCTACGGCTGGTCGGGCACGCCGGCGTTCACGACCGCGCCGCAGCAGTACTTCGGTTCGGACTCGGCCTCGAACTTCGGCGGCTACACGCTCGACGGGCTGGACGAGGCGATCGCGAAGGTGCGCTCGACGACCGACATCGCCGAGTCGGCGGCGTTCGCGAACGACGTGGAGAGGTTGGTCGTGCCGCAGGCGTTCACGCTGCCGATCTTCGATGAGCCGCAGTCGACCCTGTACAACAACGGCACGCTCGACGGGATCGTGGCCAACGGCAACAGCCAGGTCGGCCCGATGTGGAACATCCAGGCTTGGAAGCCCGCGTAGGGAACTGGGCTCGGCACGGGGGCGGTCCGTTCGGACCGCCCCCGTTTGCGTATCGGTCGGGTAACAATGATCCGCCAACTTCGTACCGATGCGTTCCGTTCGCCCCTGTGTCCCGGCTAACGTGTGACGGAGCACTGCCGAGCGGCCGCCTGGCCCCTCCGCGACCCCCGCGACCCCGGACCGGCATCGACGCCTCCCCGCGGCCCGCATCGGGCGATCCCCCTCGGCCGAACACCCTATGGAGGAGAACACTCATGGCTCTGACTCGTAGAGCACTCGGCGGCCTCACCATCGGCGGATCCTCCGCCCTCATGCTGGCCGCCTGCGGTGGCAATGAAGAAGGCGGCCAGCAGAACGAAGATCTCACCTGGGCCGTCTCCTGGCCCTGGGAGGCGTGGAACCAGACCACCGCCCTCGGCAACACCACCTCGTGCAACGAGGCGACCGCCCCGATGAACCCGGTCGGGGGCGGCGGCGGCAACGCCGGCTACGACTTCGACCCCGAAGGCAAGGTCTTCTACGACGACAACCTCTTCGACGGCCCGCCGGAGATCGTCGCCGAGGAGCCGCTGACGGTCAAGGTCCTCCTGAAGGAAGGCGTCAAGTGGTCGGACGGCAAGCCGGTCCGCCTGGAGGACTTCATCTTCCTGTGGCACTCGCTGTCGGGCCTGCCCGAGCACGCGAACCAGGAGAAGGCCACCCCGACCAACACCGACTGGGGCGCCAGCATCGAGTCGATCACGCAGGACGCGGACGGCTCGATCATCTACACCCACAAGGCCGGTTACAGCACCGCCGAATGGGCCTTCGTCGGCGGCGTCTACCTGCCGAGCCACGTGGCCGAGGAGAACGGCTTCGCCGCCTGGGCCACCGACCCCGAGGCCATGGGCGACGCGATCCTGTTCTTCAACAACGACCTGTCCCCGGTGGGCCTCGGCCCGTACAAGCCGACGGACTACAAGCTCGGCGAGTACGTCATCTACGAGCAGAACGAGCACTACCAGGGCTCGAAGAAGCCGGTCTTCAAGAAGCTCACCATGCAGATGGTCGACGGGCTCGAGGCGATCGTCACCGAGATGCGCCAGCAGACCGTCGCGGGTTCGGCCCCCAGCGACTTCGACGTCGAGATCCTCTCCAAGCTCGACGAGGACCCGGCGATGAAGTACGAGACGTACTCGGGCGCGACCTGGTCGCACATCGACGTCAACATGAACTCGGCGCCTTTCAAGGACATCGCGCTCCGCAAGGCGTGGTTCACGCTGATCAACGTCGCCGACATCACCGAGAAGATGTTCCAGGGCATTCCGGTGCCGTGGAAGGGCAACCACTTCTTCACCGAGGAGAGCCCGTACTACGTCGACTACACCACCGAACTGGGCTACGGCTCCGGTGACGCCGAAGCGGCCAAGGCGATCCTGACGACGGCCGGGTACACCTGGGACGGCGACAACAAGCTCGTCAACCCCGACGGCGAGGTCGTCAAGACCGACTTCCTGTTCTCGGCCGACAACGTCGTCCGCAACGACACCGCCGCGCTCCTCCAGGCCTACGCCGCCGAGATCGGCTGGGAGGTCACCCTCAACGGCGCCGTCGGCGACGAGCTGTTCTCGAAGATCGAAGCGGGTGAGTGGGACTCCTGCATCTTCAGCTGGGTGGGCAACCCCGCCTTCACCAGCTCCCCGCAGCAGTTCTTCGGCTCCGACTCGTCCTCGAACTACGGCAAGTTCTCCGACCCGGCGGTCGACGAACTCATCGTCCAGGTCAACTCCACGCTCGAACTCGACGAGGCCGCCGAATACGCGAACCAGATCTCGAAGATCGTCTTGGACGCCGCGTACACGCTGCCGATCTACAGCAGCCCCCTGTCGCACGCCTACAACACCACGATGGTCGGCAACATCAAGACCAACGGCCAGGCCCAGCTCGGCCCGATCTACAACCTCGTGGAATGGACGGCCGGCGAGGAGGGCTAGAACCCTCCACCCGAGAACGGATGAAGCCGTAGCGAGTTCGGCACCATCCGTCCTGATAATTCACTGAATTCCCCCGTGGGGCCGATGCCATATCGGCCCCACGGTCCTTTCTCAGCACCGCTCTCAGATGCAAAGTCACGAATACATCACGAATAAACTCCAGTTGGTGCCTCGGCCATGTCAATCCGCTCACGTCTGTGCCAGTGTTTGACACAACACGGCTGAGGGCTTTGCGGCCTTCCCCATTCCCGTTCACTCGGACGCGAGGCACCGGCGCCTTCGCACCCCCGCGAAGGGCCCTCGGCATCGATACCTGGAGGAGAACACTCATGGCTCTGACCCGTAGAGCTCTCGGCGGCCTGACCATCGGCGGCACGGCCGCCTTCACCCTCGCCGCCTGCGGTGGCAACGAAGGCAACGGCGGTTCCGGCGCCACGGAGCTCACCTGGGCCATCCCCTCGGCCTGGGAATCCTGGAACGAGAACACCCAGGCGGGCAACAACTCGTACGGCCACCAGGCCATGTACCCGATGCGCTTCGGCCTCGACGGCAACGCCTCCGGCGACTGGGACGAGAACGGCGAGTACCACCTCAACGACGCGGTCTTCGCGGGCGCCGAGATCATCAGCGAAGCCCCGCTGCAGGTCCAGTACACCCTGCAGGAGAACGCCCAGTGGTCGGACGGCAACCCGATCCGCGTGGAGGACTTCATCTTCCAGTGGTACAGCATCTCCGGCAAGGAGGAGCACGCCGACCAGACCAAGGCGCTCCCCGCCTCCACCAGCTACGGCCCCAACATCGCCTCGATCGAGTCCCCGTCCGAGGGCGTCATCGTCGTCACCTTCATCCCGGACTACCTCGACCCCGAGTGGCTGTACAGCCCCACCGTGTACCTGCCTTCGCACGTCATCGAGGCCGAGGGCTTCGCGACCTGGGCGACCGACCCGGCCGTCATGGGCGAGGCCATCGCCTGGACCGAGGCGAACCTCATCGACGTCGTGACCGGCCCCTACAAGCCCGTCGACTTCAAGATGGGCGAGTTCATCAAGTACGAGATCAACGACAAGTTCAACGGCTCGGTCAAGCCCACCGTCAAGACGGTCACCATGACCGTCGTCGAGGGCACCGAGGCGGTCGTCACCGAGCTCCGCCAGGGCACCATCGCCGGCGCCTGGCCGAGCGAGTTCGACCAGGAGCAGTTCGACAAGGCCGCCGAGGACCCGAACCTCGGGCAGGAGATCTACGAGGGCGGCGTCTGGCTCCACATCGACACCAACCTCAACACCGAAGCGCTCAAGGACGTGGCCCTGCGCCAGGCGATCTTCACCGCCATCAACGTCCCCGACGCCGTTGCGCGCGTCTTCCCCGACACCGAGGTCTCGGTCCGCCTGAACCACTTCTTCGGGCAGAAGAGCAAGTACTTCGTCGACCACATCACCGCGACCAAGCAGGGCTCCGGCGACACCGCCGCCGCCGCCGCGATCCTCACCGAAGCCGGCTACACCGGTGCCGCCGAGGGCCAGGCCCTGACCAAGGACGGCACCGCCGTCCCGAACCTGGTCTTCCGCTACGGCGAGGGCGACGCCACCCGCACCACGATCGCCGAACTGGCCCAGGCTCAGCTGGCGCTCATCGGCATCACCGTCGACATCGTCGCCATCCCCGACGGCGAGCTCGGCACCGTGCTCTCCGAGGGCGACTTCGACCTGGTCATCTTCGGCTGGTCCGGCAGCCCGGCGTTCGTCGCCGCGCCGAACCAGTACTTCGAGACCGGCGTCAACTACGGCTCGTACTCCTTCCCGGAGGTCGACGCCGCGATCGCGAAGATCAAGTCCACCTCGGACACCGATGAGGCGGCCGGGTTCGCCAACGAGGTCGAGGCCATCGTCGTGCCGCTGGCGCTGACCCTGCCGATCTTCGATGAGCCCCAGGGCATCATCTGGAACAAGAACCTCATCGAGGGGATCGTCGGCAACGGCAACAGCCAGGGCGGACCGATCTTCAACGTGAACGAGTGGAAGACCGTCTAAGGCCCACTGAGTGAAGCGGCGGGGCCTTCGGGCCTCGCCGCTTCCCTGCTTCTCGGTCGCAGATTTCGACGGCGTCGCCCCCACATGAACGACCGTCGACACCTCTCGGCTGACCCCCTCTCCGCACCCGGCCGCAGTGTCGCGACCGACCCTCCACGCCCCCCGGCGAGCCACGCCGCGTGCGACGGGCCGATGCGGAAACGCCCTCCCCGGCGGCGCCTGCAAGTCATCGATTCGGCTGGCAGACAGTGAATCTTCCACGTTTCACCGCCATTCAGGGAATGAACATCACGGGAACATAACGAACGAAGCTCATCTCGTGTTCGGTCATTCGAAACGCGGGATTCCCGTGGAAGGCTGTACCTCGCGTCACCCGACCTGCCAGGCCAGGCGGCCCGCGCGCCCGCGACCGATCCCGCGATCAGGCCGAGCGAGCGAGCCCCGCGGCACGGCCCGGGAAGTCACCGAACCCACCACGGTGCCCTCCCCGCCCAAGGCCGGCGGCGCAAACCTTCGAGAGGAACCATGAAGCGACACCACACGGCGGCCGTCGCCGCCTTCGCCTGCACCACCCTGGTGCTCGCGGGTTGCGGAAAGAACGACGTCTCCAGGTCCAGCCTGGACGCCTGCCTCACCGACCCCGCCGGCTGCAACGCCGGCGAGCGGGCCGAAGGCGGCGAGATCACCTGGGCCCTCGACGGATCGTGGGGCACCTGGAACCAGAACACCTCCGAGGGCAACAACGCGTACGTGAGCATGGCGCTCGTGGGCCTGTGGCCCTACACCGGCCAGTTCGACCCCAACGGCGACTTCATCGTCAACGAAGGCGTCTTCGCCTCCGCGCCCGAACTCGTCAAAGAGGACCCCGTCACCGTCGAATACCGGCTCCAGGCCGGCGCGAACTGGGGCGACGGCACCGACATCACCGTCGACGACTTCATCTACCACTGGTACGCGACCTCCGGCGACGCCGCGCTCTGCGAAGGCTGCGACCCCGCCAACACCACCCGCGGCTCGCAGGTCGAATCGATCACCGGCGACGGCTCCGAGGTCACCGTGACCTACAAGGACACCTACCACTCCGCGGAGTGGCAGTACGAGGAAGTGCTCTCCGAGCCCGCCCACGTGGCTGAGGCGCAGGGCTTCGACTGGCAGAACGACCCCGTGGACATGAAGGCCGCCGAGGACTACTTCTCCGCCACGGTGCCCACCTGGTCCACCGGTCCGTTCAAGATCGATGACGCCAAGGCCGGCGAGTACGTCATATACGGCCCCAACGACGACTGGGCCGGAGACACCGAGGTGACCCTCGACAAGGTCACCTTCCGGGTCATCGACGGCCTCGACAACATCGTCACCGCACTGCGCAACGGCGAGATCGACGGCGCCTCCCCGTTCTCGGTCACCGCCGAGGCCATCACCCAGCTCGAGAGCGCCGACGGCATCTCCTACGCGGTCGCGGGCGGCCCGTCCTGGGAGCACATCGACCTGAACACGAAGAACGAGTTCCTCTCCGACCCGGTGCTGCGCCAGGCCGTGTTCACCGCGATCGACGTCGAGAACATCATCGCGCGCACCTACGCCTACGTGCAGTCCGACATCGAGCGCAAGGGCAACCACCTCTTCCGCAACAGCTCCGAGTACTACACCGACCACTACGCGGCCCTCGGCCAGGGCACCGGCGACATCGAGATGGCCCGCAGGCTCCTCGCCGAGGCCGGCTACGAGTGGAGCGCCGACGGCCTGCTCACCAACCCCGACGGCAAGGTCGTCGAGCTGAACTTCCGGTACTCCGAGTCCAAAGAGAACCGCCGGATCACCGGCGAACTCGCCCAGGCCAACCTCGCCGACCTCGGCATCAACGTCGAACTCAAGTCGCTCCCCGACGCCGACCTGGGCACCGTCCTCGGCGAAGGCGACTTCGACATGATCGACTTCGGCTGGAGCTCCGACCCGCTGTTCGTCGGCGCCTCCTCCCAGTACTGGGAGACCGGCTCCGGCTCGAACTTCGGCTCGCTCGAAGACCCCGCGCTCGACGCGCTCATCGCCGAAGTCAACGGCACCCTCGACTACGACGACGCGGCCGAGCGCGCCAACGCGGCCATGACGCGCGTCGTCCAGGACGCCTACTCCCTGCCTATCGTGGACACACCGGTCGCCGTCATGGTCTCCGATAGGTTGGTCAACGTCCGCGACAATTGGGCTTCGCAGCAGCGAGCCGCGTACAACCTCGCAGAATGGGGTGTCGCTGCTGAGTGAATCCGAGGAGAAGCCCACGCGAGGCCGCAGGCGCCCCGCGAACGGGCAGTGCAGTGAATTTGGAAGAGTGCCAGGCGCTCACCGACCCGGCCGCAGAACGGGGAGTCAGTGAGCCGTAGGAGAAGCCGCGTCACGACGCGGCCGGACCGGTCGGCAGGCGAACCGGTCCACACCAGAGAAACCGTGAACGAGGCATTATGGTTGTATTCATAATCCGGCGCACCTTGCTGATGATCCCAGTGCTATTGGGCGCTACCATCTTGTGCTTTGTCCTGGTCGACGTCGCCAACGACCCCGTCCAGGACATGGTCTTCGAGATCTCCCAATCCACCGGCGAGCCGGTACCCCAGTCGACCATCGACGCCCTAGAGGAGTCGCTGTACTACGACCGGTCCATCCCCGAACGCTATTGGATCTGGCTCACCGGCATCGGTGACACCAACGGCGACATCGGCCTCCTCCAAGGCAAATGGGGCCCCTCCATCGAGGGCTCCGCGATGGACATCGGCTACGAGATCTCCACCCGATTCTGGATCACCCTCCGGCTGGTCCTGTTCGCGACGCTCGCGTCCATCGGCATCGCCATTCTCGCCGGTGTCGTCAGCGCGGTCAAGCAGTATTCGCGCACCGACTACACCCTGACCTTCCTGGGCTTCCTGTTCCTCGCCATGCCGATCTTCTGGCTCGGTTCGCTGTTCAAGGAAGGCGCGGTGCAGCTGAACAAGATCATCGGCTTCACGCTCTTCCAGACCTACGGCTCCGGCAGCACCGGCTTCCGAGGGAACGGCTGGGAAGTCTTCTTGAACTCCCTGCCCTACCTCATCGTGCCGACCCTGGTGCTCATGCTCGGCGGCTACGCCGCGATCTCGCGGTACCAGCGCGCCAGCATGCTCGAGGTCATGAACTCCGACTACGTGCGCCTCGCCCGAGCCAAGGGCGTCCGCAACCGCACCGTCATGCGGCGCCACGCCCTGCGGACCGCGCTCGTCCCGGTCGCGACCTTCGCCCCTCTCGCCCTGTCCGGCGCCATGGGCGGCGCGATGGTCACCGAGAGCATCTTCGGCTGGCGCGGCCTGGGCGTGTACTCCCTGGACGCCATCAACGCCGGCGACACCTTCGTCGTCATGGCCTATGTGCTCATCTCCGGCATCGTCGTCCTGATCGGCGTGCTGATCTCCGACATCCTGTACGGCGTGCTCGACCCGAGGATCCGCTATGAGTAACTCGTCATCGCCCCGCCTCGAAGCCGAGGTCATCACCACCAAGGAACGCGGCCAGTGGGAAATGGTGGGCCGCCGCTTCTTCCGCCACCGCGCCGCGGTCGTCAGCATCGTGATCTTCATCCTCGTCGTGCTGTTCGCCTACCTCGGGCCGTTCCTGTGGAAGTGGGACTACAAGATCCACGCGGAGATCCCCTCGTGGGCCGCCCCGAGCCTGGACCACCCCTTCGGCACCGACAAGGCCGGGCGCGACATGCTCGGCGCGATGATGCAGGCGACCAAGCAGTCCCTGAACGTCGCCCTCGTCGTGGCCGTCGGCTCCACGGTCATCGGCGCGCTCTACGGCGCCGTCGCCGGGTTCTACCGCGGCTGGGTCGACTCGATCATGATGCGCTTCCTCGACATCATGTTCGTGATCCCGTTCCTGGTCATCACCGGTGCCCTCGCGGGCGCCATCGACACGAGCGTGCGCTGGTACCACATGGCGTTCATCCTCGCGATCTTCGGCTGGACCTCGATCGCCCGCGCCGTGCGCGCCGAAGTGCTCTCCCTGAGGGAGAAGGAGTTCATCGAGGCCGCCCGCTCCGCGGGGGGCTCGGACTGGCACATCATCGTCAAGCACCTGATCCCGAACACGATGAGCGTCATCATCGTCTCGGCGACCCTGCAGGTCGCCTTCGCGATCCTGTCGGAGACGACCCTGTCCTTCCTCGGTCTGGGCATCCAGAGCCCCGACACGTCCCTGGGCCTCCTCATCGAGGCGGCGGGCGCGTCGGCCTTCAACGAGCACTGGTTCCTGTTCTACATCCCGGGTCTCATGATCATTCTCATCGCGCTCACCATCAACTTCATCGGTGACGGCCTGCGCGACGCGATGGACCCGCGGCAGACGATGGTGAGGCGATAGCGTTGTCGAACATCTCAGTGAGCTCCAACGGAGCCAAGCGCTCCACCGGATCCAAGGGCGACAGCGTCCTCGAGGTCAAGGACCTCAACGTCGCGTTCCCGACCGAGGACGGGCTCGTGCACGCCGTCCGCGGCGTCTCTTACGACCTGCGCCGGGGCCAGAGCCTCGGCATCGTCGGCGAGTCGGGCTCCGGCAAGTCGGTGACCTCCATGGCGATCATGGGCCTCCTGCCCAAGAACGCCCAGATCACCGGCTCCGCCAAGCTCGAGGGCGAAGAACTCCTCGGCCTCGGCGACGCCGAACTCTCCCGCATCCGCGGCAAGAAGATCTCCATGATCTTCCAGGACCCGCTGACCAGCCTCAACCCGGTCTACACGGTCGGCTTCCAGCTGGCCGAGGCCATCCGCGTCCACTACCCGGACGTGAACAAGGCCGAGGCCCGCAAGCGCTGCATCGACCTGCTCGACTCGGTCGGCATCCCGAACCCGCAGCAGCGGGTCGACGCCTACCCGCACGAGCTCTCCGGCGGTATGCGCCAGCGCGTGGTCATCGCCATCGCCATGGCGAACAACCCGGACGTCATCATCGCCGACGAGCCCACCACGGCCCTCGACGTCACGGTCCAGGCCCAGGTCCTCGAGGCCCTGGAGAAGGCCCGCGAAGAGGTCAACGCCGCGCTCATCCTCATCACCCACGACCTGGGCGTGATCGCCGGACACACCGACGACGTCCTCGTCATGTACGCGGGCAAGCCGGTCGAGCAGGGCACGGTCGACGAGATCTTCTACGAGCCGCGCATGCCCTACACCTTGGGCCTGATCGGTTCGCTGCCGCGCATGGACGAGTCGCGGGGCCACCGCCTCACCCCCGTCCACGGCACGCCTCCGTCGATGCTCAACCTGCCGCCGGGCTGCCCGTTCCGTCCGCGCTGCCCCATGCACCAGGACATCTGCTCGGAAGTCGAGCCGGATCTGCTGCCGGTCAACTCGTCCGGGCACGTCTCCGCCTGCCACTTCCAGGACCAACTCGAGGGCAAGGCCCCCGACGACGTGTTCGCGCCCGTGGCCACCGACCTGTCCGTCGAAGCGGAAGTCGAAGCCGCTGAAGCCGAGGCCGCCGCGCTCCACGAAGAGGAGGACAAGTGAACGCCATGCTCGACACTCCGCAGACCGCGGCGAACCCGGTCATCGCCGGGAAGAACCTGGTCAAGGAGTTCCCCGTGCGCTCCAAGGGGATCCTCCGGCGCAAGGTCGGCGCGGTCCACGCCGTCTCGGGCGTGAGCCTGGAGATCGGCCAGACCGAGACGCTCGCGCTCGTCGGCGAGTCCGGTTGCGGCAAGTCCACGACCGCGCGACTGATGATGAACCTCATCTCGCCGACCTCCGGCGAGATCCTCTATGAGGGCCGGGACCTGACCAAGCTGTCGCGCAACCAGATGCGGCCGATCCGCCGGGACCTCCAGCTGGTGTTCCAGGACCCGATGGCCTCGCTGGACCCTCGCATGACGGTCTTCGAGATCATCGCCGAGCCTTTGCGCGTGCACAACATGTTCAAGAACGGCGGCCGCGACCGGGTGAACAGCCTGATCGAGATCGTCGGCTTGAACCCTGAGCACCGCAACCGGTACCCGCACGAGTTCTCCGGCGGTCAGCGCCAGCGCATCGGCATCGCCCGCGCGCTCGCACTGCAGCCGCGGGTGCTCATGCTCGACGAGCCGGTGTCGGCCCTGGACGTCTCGATCCAGGCCGGCGTCATCAACCTGCTGGAGGACCTGCAGGACGAGCTGGGGCTGTCGTACCTCTTCGTCTCGCACGACCTTTCGGTGGTGCGGCACATCGCGGACAAGGTCGCGGTCATGTACTTGGGCAAGATCGTGGAGGAGGGCACCACCGACCAGCTCTTCGCCGGTCCGGCCCACCCGTACACGCAGGCCCTCATGTCGGCGATCCCGCTCCCGGACCCGCGCAAGGAGCGGACCCGTGAGCGCATCGTCCTCCAGGGCGACGTGCCCAGCCCGTCGAACCCGCCTTCGGGCTGCCGCTTCCGCACCCGCTGCCCGCTGTTCAAGGAGCTCGGGGAGTCGCAGCAGTCCAAGTGCATCGACGTGGAGCCGCTCCTGCGCTCCGACCACGCGGGCCTGACCCGCGCGGCCTGCCACTACGCCGAGCCGAAGCAGCTGGTCTAGCAATACGCGTGCCGGGGCCGTCCCGCCGAGTCCTTCACGGATGAGGCGGGGCGGCCCCGTCTCCTTCCCCGTTATCGGTTCGCGCGCCGGGGCTCCTCGGTGCGAGACTGCCGACATGAGTTCAGCGAAAGACGAATCGACCGTGACCGCCTTGCTCGACGAGTTCGGTAACCGGTGGGAGACCCCGGAGAAGATCGCCGCCGTGCGGGAACGTCTCATCGCCGACCTCCCGGGCTGGAAGCTCCCGGCGGCGTACGGGCTCGGGATCTACGACGTCTCCGGGGAGCTGGTCTTCGGCTTGAAGAACGTGGGGGAGCACCCGCTTCCGGCGGCCGTGATGGCGACGGTCCTCCGCCACAAGGGCGGCTCGAAGTCGTACCAGGTGTACCAGGGGGCCTTGGAACAGGCGATCCGGCTGCTCCAACCGGCTGCAGCCTGCACGGCCTACGACCACCCGAACCTGGCCGAGTGGAGGCGGATCCTCAAGCTGCTCAAGGCCGACCCGCAGGTGGAGGCGAAGATGGTCTTCGTCGCCGACTTCGAGGACTGGCGCGACGACGACGATGTCGACGACCTGTGCGAGGCCGTCTACTACGCCGCCAAGTCCACCCGCAAAGCAAAACCGGACCGCGGCTGAGAGCCCCGCGGCCCGGTCTGCAGACGACTCGCTCAGTCGACGTAGTAGGTCTGGAGGCAGCCGACGTGGGCGAAGCCCCACGTGTCGTTCCAGTCCACGGCGACCCAGACCTTCGACCAGGATCCGCAGGTCGTGTGCTTCCCGCCGTCGGTGAACGGTGCGCACCAGGCCCCGTCGACCCAGGTCCCCGCCGGGATCTCCGAGCCGATCTGCCCCGCGGTCGCGCTCGGATACTCGCGCACCACGGTCGGCACGCTGAACATCGCGCTGCAGTACACGCTTTCGGAGTCCTCGGCTGCTTGAGCCACCGGCACCTCGGCCTCAACCGATTCCGCAGCGGCGGGAGCGGCCCAAGCCGCACTGATCGCCAGGGCAGCTGCTGCGCTGGCCAGAATTCGTCGCATTTGACCACCTCGTTGTAGTTCTACAATGCACATTGATGGCATTGCCGCTTCATGCTGGCAGCGGAACGGGTGGGGCGTACGGGAAATGGGCCCGATGTCGGAAAGCCGATAGCGGGCCCGCGAAGCCACTCGGGCGTCAGGGCGGCATGCTCACGCGTCGGCCTCGGCGGCAATCGCGTCGAGGTCGCGCACGGCGAAGCGGTGGTGCTCCCACTCCTCCTCGAGGATCGTGTGCAGGCAGGAGAGCGTGGTCTCCGGGTGATCGGAGCCATGCGGGTTCCGGCGTGCCGCGGCCAGCCCGTCGGACGTGGCGGTGGCGAGGAAGTCGCGCACCATCGCGACGCGGTCCGCCCGTGCATCAAGGACCTCGGCGTACGTCGGACCGTCGGTCGACGGCGAGCGATCGAGGCCGGGATGGTCCTCGGTGCCCGCATCCGGTTGTCCGATCGCGTGGAAGGGCTGTTCGATCTCCAGGACCGTTCGGCCCAGCCACAAGTCCGTGGCGAAGACCAAGTGCCGCAGCGTCTGGGCGAACGACCACTCGCCGTCCACGGAAACGTCGACCGTGTCGGCCGGCATCGCCGCGACTCGCGCAAGGGTCGCAGCCCAGGTGCGCTCGATCTTCGCCCAAGCGGCGCGAAGGCCCTCCGGGCCCTCGGCCCGGCGCTCGGCACGGCCGGGAAAGCGGCGGTTCAATTCGGCCTCGACGAAGGCGGTCA
Organism: Glycomyces rhizosphaerae; assembly: GCF_042647865.1. Taxonomy (NCBI): domain Bacteria; kingdom Bacillati; phylum Actinomycetota; class Actinomycetes; order Glycomycetales; family Glycomycetaceae; genus Glycomyces; species Glycomyces rhizosphaerae. The sequence goes on along the minus strand of NZ_JBHRWO010000005.1, from coordinate 166,416 downwards.
CATCGACTCCGTTGACGCGGAAGCCACCGCCTTCGAAGATCCAAGGCGCATCAATGTCCGCGTCCCGGATCTCGACCCCGCGCATCACGACACCGGAGAGGTCGGACTCGACGAACCGGGCGCCCCGCAGGTTCACTCCGTTGAAAGTCGCACCCTGCAGTGCTTCGGACCGATTGAAATGCGCCATGGCCGCTCCTCCTAGCTGGACGGCCGCGGCGAGACCGATGTCGCGCTTGGCCGGTGAGTGTGGGGTGAGTGTATTGACTGGCACCGACAGCGGCGGGTCTCCATGGGCCCGGGTTCAGGCAGGCAGCGAAAAAGAGGTCTGGATGTCGAGGGATCTGACGTCGGGTTCCTGGGCTGACCGGGCCCTGCTTCAAACGGGCAGCGACAAAGAGGTGTTCTCCTTCCTCTGTAGCGCTGCGGCCGGCGGGCGGGGTTTCCCGAATGGCGTGAAGGGCGCTCCCCAGGTCTCTTTCCGACCCTGGACATGTTGAGGGGCCCGGTCCCCCTTGGGAATCGGGCTGCGCTGGCCTTGACCCGCGCTCCCCTCAGCAGTCGCCCGCTGAGGGCAGGTTAAGAAGGGAGGATCGCCCGGGTCTTCCCGGAGCACCACCGGTTCGGAGGGCACTGCCGCCTCTACCTTCCGGAATTTCTCTCGGGTCTTGATGATCGTGGCTTCCATGCTCTGCTGGGCGTACCAGGCGGCATAGTCGGTCAGCTCTCGTCGATAGGTGGGAGACCATTCCGAGGTGTCATGCCCGTTCGGCAAGTCCTTGAGGAGGTCTGACTCCCAATCCTGATCAGTGCAGCCACTGCGAAGGTGGCGGATCTCCGCCCTACCGGGGCCGGTCTTCTTGATGTCCCATTTGCCCGTGTGGATCCTGCCGTGGTGGAACCGGCAGAGGAGGATCAGGTTTTCCGCGCTGGTCGCCCCGCCATCCGCCCAGTGGGCCACGTGGTGCGCCTCGGTCCAGGAGATCGGAGCACGGCAGCCGGACCAGATGCAACCCTCGGGCTGCTCGAGCTCCAGCTTGTGGCGAAGGGCCACATTGGGAAGGCGCTTCGCCCGGCCCAGTTCAATGGCCTCACCAGTGCTGTAGTCGAACACCGAGGGAATGACACCGGCCTCGCAGGCAAGAAGGCGGGCCTTGGAGACGGAGACGGGCTTGCCGTCCAGCATCGGCAGCCGCCCGGTCTCGTCACCGCGCAGGGTCTCCAGGTCGCAGGTGAGGTTCAGCGTGGCATTGTGGCCGTGCCGCTTGGGAGCCGAAGGGTCGGTGCCATAGGCGGCGACCATCTGGTGCAACGCTTCTGCATTACGACCGGAGACGCGGGGGAGAAGGCCGTCATCGTCCGCCTCTTCTTGGCGAGACGGGGGTACTGCGGTCTTCAGCGCGTTGCTGATGAGCTTCCCGGTGTCATCGGTGAGCAGACCTTCGATGTCCCACATGCCATCAGGGCGCTGGTTCACTTCCAGCCAGGCAAGGGACTGCTGGCTCAGCTCGTCGAGGATCGCCTGCGCGTCGAAGAGCTCGGTGCAGATGCGGTCCAGGTGAGATGACAGCTCGGAGCGAGTGGAGTGGATGCAGTACTCCCTGATCACCTCTTCGGGAGTCTCACAAAGCGCTGCGCCATAGGGGGACTCGACCGGGGCGGGGTAGGGAACCCGGGAGTACACGGCCAAGCCTTCCCTCTCAAGGCGACGCATGGCGTACGCGATGGCATCGATGCGCGCGGCCCCGGAGAGGGCGGCAGAAGAGAGGTGCTTGAACTTGGGGGACAGTCGGGCAATGGAGGCCATCTGGCCCGCGTCATTGACGGTGAAGTCGAAGCATTCCATGATCCAGTCGCGGATCCCGGAGAAGCCGTCGCAGACTTTGTGGTGGCCTGCACTGGTATAGGCGATAACTGCCTGGAGGGCGCGGGCATCGCGGGCACGGGATTCGGCGGCAATGGATTCGATCTCGGATCGCAGGGCGGCGGCTTGTGAGTCTCTGTCCGTATCAATGGCTTTCATCCTGCTCACCCCCTGGGGAGATATCCGATTGTTCGACTGACTGTTATATGTCAATGATGACTGGTTTGAGGGCTGGTGTCATCACTCAAACGGATGAATATATGTATAAAGTAGACTCGGAATGGCCGCCGCCGCCAGCGCCGACAAGCCCAAAAGCCGAAGTGCGACGACATCACCCAACCACCATTTTGTCGCCGCCGAATGAACCTTGTGCACAGTCATCCGAAAGTCGAAGTGCGACAAGGCAACCGGCCACCTTTTTGCCGCTGCAGCCTGAACCGCAAGGTAAACCAACCCGGTACTGTCGGGATCACGACACTTCCCTGTTTCCGGAGGTAGTGACCACAGTGCGTGAACTTGGGGGGACCATCCCGGCCGGTTTCCCGCTAGCGTGGCAGCATACGGGCCCGAGTGGTGGAATCTGGTAGACACAGTCGGCTTAAAACCGGCCGTCGTGAGACTTGCGGGTTCAAATCCCGTCTCGGGCACGGCTGCTGCGGCCCAAGGGGATCGGACGGAGTGGGGCCGTCCGGTCCTAGAGTGGTGTTCCTCGCATTCCGGGCACCGCCTCTCGAACGGGTGATGGGCCCGCCGTTCGCCCAAACTGCTCACGCTCCGTGTTCATGTGCCTTCTGACCTGCCCAATGAGGTCTGTCCACACCAGGTTTCGACCTCGTTGCCGGCTGCATCGACAGGTTGACTGCACAGGGCAGTCGTGCTATCCAGGGAGGCGAGCGCTGATACCATTCTGTCGAACCAGCCGGTGGGGACATGGCTTTCCCTTCTGCTGCACCGACTTTGTCACTTCCCGGTATCGCGGAAGCCGATTGGCCAGTGTCGTGAGGATGGCGATGCCCGAAACACCTCGGTCCACAACCCAGACGTTCCAGCCCACAGGACCCCCACACTCCGGCTCCTTCGCAGTTGAAGAGCCTGGCGCCCAACTCAAGAGCCGACTGCTCCGCATTGCGCTGCTGCCGCTCGCCACCGCCACAGTGCTCGGCGCGGTGGTAGTGCTCGTCTTGACGCAACTCTCGACCGACCGTCCAGCATGGATGCTCCCGGCGGTGCTCGGCTCCGCCGTGGTCCTGGTCGCCCTCGTGGCCTACCTGGCCGCCAGCGCCGTCACCAAGACCGACGCCGACCTCGGCCGCGAGATCCTCGCGGTCCGTCGGGCCACGGTCGAGACCCACTACAAGGTCTGGCAGGTCTTGGACGACCTGCAGCGCGACCTTCCCGCCGACCAGCGCTGGTCCGTCCCGCTGCCCAACCCGGCCGCGAGCACCGCGACCACCTATGAGGCCCTTCGCTTCCTGGCCGCTGAGGCCCGGCATCTGCGGGCGGCCGCCGAGGCCGTCGCGGCCCGCGGCATGCGGCCCGCCGCGCCCCAGATCCAGGCCCAGGCCCAGACCCAGGCTCAGGCCCCGGCGCGGGTGCCGCAGCCGATGCTGACTTCCGGTCCGATCGACGCGGTGAGCGTGAACTCGCGCGTCGGGATCTTCGTGAACCTGGCCCGGCGGCTGCAGTCGCTGGTGCACAGGGAGATCGAGCAGCTCGACGAGCTGGAGAACCAGGTCGAGGACCCCGATCTGCTCAAGGGCCTGTTCTCGGTCGACCACTTGGCGACGCGCATTCGCCGCCACGCGGAGAACCTCGCGGTCCTGGGCGGTGCGACCTCGCACCGGCAGTGGTCGCGTCCGGTCAACGTCTATGAGGCGCTGCGAAGCGCCGTCGCCGAGGTGGAGCAGTACGCGCGCGTGAAGCTGGTGCGGCCCATCGACGGGACGCTGAAGGGCCACGCGGTCGCGGACATCATCCACCTGGTCGCGGAGCTGGTGGAGAACGCGACGACGTTCTCGGCGCCGAACACGCAGGTGCTCATCCGCGTGGAGCGGGTGCGCACGGGCCTGGCCGTGGAGGTCGAGGACCGCGGTCTGGGCATGGAAGCCCATGAGCGCGAGCGGTTCAACACGATGCTGGCGACGCCGGACAAGGTCGACTTGGACGAGCTGCTGGCGGACGGCCGCATCGGCTTGTACGTCGTCTCCTCGCTGGCGCACCGCCACGAGTTGACCGTGCAGTTGCAGTCCAACATCTTCGGTGGCACGCAGGCGATCCTGGTGGTCCCCGAGGTGCTCCTGGGCGACGAGACGCCCGCCGCGCCGAAGGTCCCGGCGCCGAGGGAGCTCCTGGCGCCGCCGCCTCCGCAGGCGATGCCGGTCCGCGACCCGGGCGCGGCCACGCCGCCAGCGCCGCAGCTGCCCGCAGTGCAGCTGCGCCCCTTGCCCACAGCGGGTTCGGGCCACTACGGCAGTTCGGTGCCGCGCATGGACGCCCCTATGAACGGCTATGGCACGACCCGTGTCGACACCGGCGCCCTGCCGGTGACGGCCGAGCTGCAGGCGGTCGACGAGGGCCGCCATGCGGCCGACGGCCGTCCGGAGCTGCCGAAGCGCACGAAGCAGTCGCATCTGGCCCCGCAGTTGCGCGACATGCCGCAGTACGGCTCGCGCGGTTCGGAGACGGGCCACGACCCGGGCTTGATGAAGGCATTCCAACAGGGCCAGCAGCGCGCGGACACCGGTCCGCAGATCCCCGCATCAGATGGTTCCGTTTCCCCGTACAGGAATGAGGAGTTCTAATGGCAGGCGATGAGGCAGGCGCGCAATCGGATCTGAGCTGGCTGCTGGCCGGCCTGGTGCGGAAGGTCCCGCACACCCGCAGCGCCCTCCTGCTGTCTTCGGACGGCATCAAGAAGGCCTTCACCGGCATGGGCGTCGACCAGGCGGACCAACTTTCGGCGATCGCCTCGGGCATGTTCTCGCTGGCGCGCAGCGCGGGCGTCCAGTTCGGTTCGTCCGCCGGCGTCCGCCAGGTGGTGGCGGAGCTTGACGACACGCTGCTGTTCGTCTCGACGGCGGGCCAGGGCGCGGTCCTGGCCGTCGCGGCGGGCCGTGACGCGGACGCGGGCGTGCTCGGCTACGAGATGTCAATTCTGGTCAAGAGCGTTCGCCCGTACCTGGAGACGCCCGTGCGCAGGGCCGCCGCCGTGAACGGTGCCGTCCCGCCGAACGGTGAACTGGTCGGCTGATGTCCGACTTCGAGCATCATCCGCTGCTCGACGACGATGCGGGGCCGCTGGTGCGGCCCTACACCGTCTCGAACGGCCGCACCGTGGCGACGAAGAAGCTGGACCTGCTGTCGCTGGTCCGGTCGACCGGGCAGATGCGGACGGGGCAGCTGGAGCCCGAGCACGCCGAGACGCTGCTGCTGTGCCGGGAGCCGATCTCGGTCGCCGAGGTCTCGGCGCACATGCGGCTGCCGGCGATGGTCATCAAGGTCTTGCTGTCCGACCTCGTCGACTGCGGAGCGATCATCACCCACGCTCCCGACCCCGCCGTGGACCCCACTGACAAAACCGTATTGGAGGCACTCCTCAATGGCCTACAACGGCGACTCTGACCGATCGCCCGCACAACCAGCCCTGCCCACCGCCATCAAGCTGCTCGTCGCCGGGGGCTTCGGGGTCGGCAAGACCACCTTCGTCGGGGCGGTCTCGGAGATCGAGCCGCTGAGCACCGAGGAGACCATCACGATGGCCTCGATCGGCACGGACGACCTGACGGGCGTGGGGGACAAGACGACCACCACGGTCGCCTTGGACTTCGGACGGATCACGCTCGACGCGCAGCACATCCTGTACCTGTTCGGCACGCCCGGCCAGGACCGGTTCTGGTTCATGTGGAACGAGCTGTCGGACGGGGCCTTCGGCGCGGTGGTGCTGGCGGACACGCGGCGCCTGGAGGACTGCTTCCCGGCGCTCGACTTCTTCGAGCGGCGCGGCACGTCGTTCATCGTGGCGGTCAACGAGTTCGAGACCGGCTACCACTACGAGCCGGAGGAAGTCCGGTCCGCCCTGGACCTCAAACCGAATATCCCGGTCGTCTGCTGCGATGCACGCGATCCACGTTCCGCAACGTTGGTGCTGGTCACCTTGACCAAGCACCTGATGTCGGCCGCTGCTTCCAGCGTCCGGTAAAGGAGCCCAGCATGTCCAGTCCCGAGAACGAGTTCCGACTCACGATCACACCCGACGACCCGGGTGCAACAGAGCGGGCCAAGCGCCTGCGCGACCTCGGGATCGGCAACCTGCCCGACCCCGAGTTCGACTCGCTCGCGAAGGAGCTGACCGAGCTCACCGGCGCGCCTTACGCGATGGTGAACTTCATCGACGAGGAGCACCAGTACTTCGCGGGCTTGGCGGCCCCGGCCCCGGACACGGCCAGCCAGGCGATCGCGGGGGCCTCCGAAGCTCCCGAGGTGGGCCGGGAGATGGACCGCGACCACGGCTACTGCCCGCATGTCGTGGTGCGCGGCAAGGCACTCGTCCTGGGGGACGTGTGCGACTACCCGCGGTTCGCGGGGAACCCGGTGGTCGACAAGATCGGGATCCGCTCCTATCTGGGGGCGCCGCTGATCGACGACGACGGGAACACCTTGGGGACGGTGTGCGTCGTCGACACGGAGACCCACGACTGGGGCCGTCCGGGCCTGGAGATCATCAAGGGCATGGCGGCCAAGGTGATGGACCGCATCCGGGAGCGCAACGCGGCCGAGCGGCCCGACGACCCGCTGCAGGGGTGAGTGAAAGAGGAGGCCGCGAAAGCAGCCTCCTCAAACTTTGCGCGAGGTACCGGCCGATCCTCCGGATTTCGCGCGCTAATGCACCTTGACGGCCTCGCCCTTGACGATGCGCTCGGACCACTGGCCCTTGGCCCGTCCCATCGCCGCTTCGGCCAGCCGCAGGCGCTGCACGTCGGAAGTGCCTGCGGGCGCGAAGATGTGGTACGCGTCGCGCAGGAACCGCTCGATGGGCCGCTCGGTGGTGAGGCCGATGGCCGCGTGGATCTCCATCGCCTCCCGAGCCGAGTCCAAAGCGGACTCGACGTTGACGAGCTTGGCGTTCATCAGCTCGATGTCGCACGGCTTGCCCTCGTCGAGCAGGTGCACCGCGTGGTAGGCGGTGATCCGGGCGGTCATCAACCGGGAGGTGATCTGCCCGATCTTCTGCTTGATGTTGTCCAGCTCCGCGATCGGCCTGCCGTACAGCTCCCGCTGCGAGGCGTACTCGACCGTCGCGTCGAGGATCGCCTGGTGGATGCCGAGCGACACGGCCGTCAGGTTCGAGCGGCCGTACAGGATCGAAGAGGAGTACGCGACCGACAGGCCGTCGCCCTCCTCGCCGAGCCGGTTCGCCGCGGGCACGCGGCAGTTCTCGAACAGGAGCTCTCCGAAGCTGAACCCGTGCAGGCCCATCGTGGACTGCTGCGGGGCCAGCGCGAAGCCCGGTCGGTCGGACTCCACCAGGAACGCCGTGAGCCCCTTGGGGCCCAAGCCGGTCCGCACCACGACTCCGTGGACGTCGCCGACATGGCTGTTGCCGACGAAGACCTTGTGGCCGTTGAGGATGTAGTCGTCACCGTCCCGGATCGCCCTGGCCCGCATGCCGAGCACGTGGCCGCCGGAGGCGGATTCGGTGACGGCGATGGTGGGGAGGCAGTCGCCGTCGGCGACTTTGGGCAGCCAGGTCTTCTTCTGCTCGTCCGAGCCGAAGTGGAGGATCTTGGCGACACCGAGCTGCGACGCCTGAACCATGGCGCCCATGGCGCCGGAGACTCGGGCGAGCTCCTCGATGATGATCGTCTTCGCCAAGTGCCCCATGCCCATCCCGCCGTACTCCTCGGGGATGGTCACGCCGAGCCAGCGCTGGCGGGCGATGAGCCTGGAGAGCTCACCGTGGACGGTCTTCTGGGTTTCCATTTCGGGGATGCGCGGGCGGACTTCGCGTTCGGCGAAGTCCCTGACCTCGGCTCTGAGGGCATCGTGCTGGTTGTTCGTGAAGTAGCCGGTCGTCAACGGGTTACCCCCTGTGGGCCTCTGGCTCGTCGTAGACCGCTGTTGCCGGGGGCGGTCCCCACCAAGTGACAAGCTGTATATGCGAAATGTTCTCGCAGTGACTGTAGCAACCGCTATCGCGTGGGGCAAGAGATGGAATTGTGGACATAGCGCTGTATCGCGAATGTAACGACTTGTTGGGCCGCAACAGTTTCAAACCGTCCCGAATCGCGGGAGTGAGGGTGTGCGGACGATTGCCGTGTGTTAATGGCGTGTCGCGCCCAGGGCGTTGCCGGGCCTTTGTGAAGCCGTTATGCTGCGTTGACTCGGCGGCAATCGTCCCATGATTGGATCAGCATGGGGCAACCTCGGCCCGTCACCCATCGACCCCCCACGGAGAGCCATGTTCACCATCAGACGCAAGCGCCGCGCGGTGGCCGTCGTCGGCGCCGCCGCGCTGGCCGCGACCTCGCTCGCCGTCGGCGCCTGGTCGGCCAATGCCGGTCAGCACCACGGCAATCGCGACGTCGACCTTCAGCTGCTCGCGCTCAACGACTTCCACGGCCACGTCGAGGCCAGCGCCTCCGACACGTACCCGGTGGACGGCGTGAACGTCCCCGCGGGCGGCGCCGAATACCTCGCGACCCACCTCGAGCAGGCCCGCGAGGGCGAGCGCTACTCGACCACGGTGGCCGCGGGCGACCTCATCGGGGCCAGCCCGTTCCTGTCGGCCGTGTACGACGACGAGCCGACGATCGAGGCGCTCAACGCCATGGGCGTCGAGGTCTCCTCGGTCGGCAACCACGAGTTCGACGCCGGCTTCGACGAACTCAACCGCATCATCGAGGGCGACGAGGACTTCGAGGGCGCCGACTTCCCCTACCTCGGCGCGAACGTCGTCGACGAGGCCACGGGCGAGCCCGTCCTCGACCCGTACTGGGTCAAGGACTTCGGCCGCGGCGTCAAGGTCGGCTTCATCGGCATGACGCTCGAGGGCACGGGCGACATCGTCTCCCAGGCCGGCATCGAGGGCCTTGACTTCCTCGACGAGGTCGAGACCGCGAACCGGTACGCGAAGGAACTGCGGCGCCAGGGCGTCAACTCGATCGTGGTGCTCCTGCACGAAGGCGGTGTCCCCGTCGCCGAGGACACCGGCCACGACTGCGAGTCCCTCGACGGCGCCGGGATCGGCATGTCCGGCCCGATCGTGGACATCGCCGAGACCATGACCCCGCTCGTGGACATCCTGGTCACCGGCCACACCCACAACGAGTACGTCTGCTCGGTGCCCGACCCGGCCGGGAACCCGCGCATGGTCACCTCGGCCTCTTCGTACGGCCGCGTGTTCACCGAGATCGACGCGACGTATGACAAGCGCACCAAGGACATCGTTCGCTCGTCGGTGACCGGTTCGAACACCGTGGTCACCCGCGACGTCGACCCCGACAGTGATCAGTCCGACATCATCGAGTCCTATACCGGCGAGGGCTACGACGAGGTCGCGAACCGCCTCATCTGCTACATCGCCGAGGACATCAAGCGCGGTGCGACCCGCGCCGAGGAGTTCCCGCTCGGGAGCCTCATCGCCGACGCGCAGCTGTGGAGCACGGCGGGCGCGGACACCGGAGGGGCCCAGATCGCCCTGATGAACCCCGGCGGCGTCCGGCAGGACCTGATCCACAGCGCAGGGACGCCCGGCGAGGTCACGTACAAAGAGGTCTTCGAGGTCCAGCCGTTCGCGAACTACGTGGTGACGCTCGACCTGACCGGCGCGCAGCTCCTCGAGGCGCTGCGGCAGCAGCTGCCGAGCGCGGCCCGTTCGACGACGCTGCAGCTCCAGGTCTCCGAGGGCTTCACGTACACATGGGACAAGACGAAGACCGGGACCGACCAGATCGTCGCCGACTCGCTGAAGCTCAACGGCGAGCCGATCGTGGCCGACCAGACCTACCGGGTCACGGTCAACTCGTTCCTCGCCGACGGCGGCGACTCGTTCACGGCCTTCAAGGCCGGCACGAACCGTCTCTTCGGCGCGCTCGATGTGGACGCGTTCGAGGACTACCTCGCCGAGTTCGGGACCCAGGCGGCCCCGCTCGAGGCGCCGGAGCTCGGCCGGGTCACAGTGATCTCTTAGGTATCTGAGTACATTCACAGCGGCAGAGCAGGGAATGCTCTGCCGCTGTGTCGTGTTTACAGCGGTGACCGGATAGTCTGGGAACACCCTTGAACTTCCAACGGAGGACCGCAGGTCATGGCAATGCAGAGCAGGAACTCATCCCTTCGAAACATGGTGAAGACCCAGTACAACCAGCAGCACATGGGTGCCGCGTACGGGCCTTACGGACAGATGACCCAGGCTCCGCAGGCCGAGACCATGCGGGTCGACGACGTCATCGTCCGCACCGTCGCCCTGGTCGGAGCGACCTTCGTGGCTGCGATCCTCACCTATTCGATGGTCGCCGACGGCATCGCGAACAACGACTCCGCCGCGATCGGCACCGCGATGATGCTCGGCACGGTCGGCATGGTCGTCGGCCTCGGCATCATGATCTTCTCGATGTTCAAGCCGGTGACGAACCCGTTCGTCGCCTTCGCTTATGCGATCGGCCAGGGCCTGCTTCTCGGCGGAGTCTCGGCGGTCTTCGAGCAGCGGTCGGACGGCATCGTCGTGAACGCCCTCCTCGCGACCGTGCTCGTGTTCGGCGCGATGCTCGCGCTCTTCAAGTTCCGCATCCTGAAGAACTCCCCGATGTTCACCAAAGTCATCGTCGGTGCGGGCATCGGCATCTTCGCCCTCTCGATGGTCAACCTCGTCGTGGGCGCGTTCGGAGTGAACCTGGGCCTGTTCGCCGCTCCCGGCGAGTCGGTCTCGGCGCTCCAGTGGATCATCGCCATCGGCATCACACTGTGGGCCGCGTTCTCGTTCATCCTCGACTTCGACATGATCGAGTACTCGGCGCAGAACGGCGCCCCGAAGAAGTACGCCTGGGCGGGGGCGTTCGGCCTCACCGCCGGCCTCATCTTCCTGTACTGGAACCTCCTTCGCCTGCTCTCCTACTTCCAGGGCGACTAGCAGATTGAGCACTGAACTCGAGCGGGCGATCGGGCGTGTCGTCGAAGGCACGCGCCACTGGTCGCCCGCTCGCTGGTCTTCCCAGGCCGACGCGATGCACGCCCTCGTCCAGGCCCTCGCCGACCTCGCGGCCGACGCCGAGGGTCAGCCGCGGCGTCGTGTCCCGCGCCTGCCCAACGACATGCAGCTGCCCGACCAGCTGCAGGTGATCGGGCTCGACCTGCTCGAAGCGCCGCTCACCGAGGCTCAGCGTGAAGCCGCCGCAGAGGCCATCGCCAAGGCGAGAGCCGTGCTCTTCTAGTCGTTCCAGGCGGCCATGACCAGGGCCGCGTCGTCGAGGGCCTCCACGAGGTTGTCGGCCTCCCAGCGCAGGACGCTGCGGCGCGTGCGCGTGTCGCGGTCCTCGACCGCGGCGAGGCGCAGGTCGAGGCGGTTCACCGCTTGGCTCAAGTCGATGCCGCGCGGCGGGGCCGCGTTCCTGGCCAGCGCCGCCAGCCGCAGGTACGCGGTGTCGAGGGCGTCCGCGAACGTGTCGACGCCCGCGAGCCCCTTCGCCTGCTCGTCACGGCCCAGCGTCGCGTTCACCGCGACCAGAGCCCTTGCCGCCCTTGACAATGCGGCCTCCGCGCCGTGCACGTCCGCCGAGAGCGGACCCGGTCCGGCGACCGGTTCGGCCTTCGCCTGGTCCGCGGCGCTCGTGAGCGCGGCGCGGCGGGCCCGGATCTGGTCGATCGCGGCGTGCATGACCTTCCGGTCGTAGTCCGCCGGGTGCGCCTGGCGGTCCAGGGAGAGCCGGGCGTAGTCGCGGTAGGCGTCGACCAGGTCCCCGAGCAGGTCGCCGAGGCGCCGGGTCTGCCACGTGGGCACCAGCGTGTAGAAGCCGATCGCGAGCGCGGCGCCGACCAGGGTGCAAGCGCCCCTGTCGAACGCGGCGAGGATCGGGCTTTCGCCCGAGAGGTCGATCTGGAACACCGTGAACCCCGAGACCGCCGCCGCGAAGACCAGCATCGAGACCGGCCGCGTCAGATACGCGGTGAGCGCGAACGCGAGCACGATCAGGCTGAGCCACAACTGATCCTGCGGCAGCAGCAACCCCAGCAGCGAAGCGAGCACGACGCCGCCCGTGGTGCCGACGGCGCGGGTGACGCCGCGGGTCAGCGTCCCCGAGAAGTCCGCCTGCAGCACCAGCCAGGCGGTGAGCGGGATCCAGTAGCCGTGGTCGGTGGGCCAGGCCAGGCCGATCGTCATCGCGAGCGCGATGACCCCGGCGCGGCGCAGCGCGTGGTGGATCACCGGGTCGTGCCGGTGCAGGCGGGCCCGGAGCTGGCCGATCGCCTGCCGGGCGGTGCTCGTGGCGTGCTTGAGCGCGGGGTCGGCGATCACGTCCTCGCCGCCGGCGGTGATGCGCTCGGCGAAACCGCCGGTCTCGTGGAGGGTGCGCAGGAGCCCGCCGATCTCGGTCGGCATCGTGCCCGTACTGGTGGCCATCGGGTTCTGCGAGAGGCCGTCCAGCAGTGCGTCCCAGTCGAGTTCGGCCGGATTGCGGGCGGTGATCTGCTCGGCGAAGTGGTTGAGGAGCCGCGCGGCGAGTTCGAGCGCCTCGGAGTAGAACTCGACGGTGCCGCGGTCTTGGGCGTCGGCGCGGGCGCGGGCGGAGGCGGTGCGGCCGATCGCGGTCGAGATCGCGTAGATCTGGCGGCGGGCCTCCAGGATCGCCGCGGGCAGGACCCGGCGGCGGTCGAGTTCCTGCGCGGCCTCGAACAGCGGCTCGGTGCGGAACGGCGCGTCGGGGTCCGCGGCGAGCGCGTCCGCTTCGGCGGCCAGGGCGAGCCAGGCGTCGGCGAGGGTCCGCCGGTCCTCGGCCCACCGGTAGTACGGCGGCAGGAGTGCCATCGCGGCCTGGACCGCGCCGCCCGCCGCGACCGCGAGCGCCGCGAACAGGACGCCGGCGCCCGCCGTGAGGTGGTCGGCGAGGAAGAACATGATGCCGGAGACGGTGAAGGTGACGCCGGCGACGTGTGTGACCGAGCCGATGAACGTGAGTGTGAACGCATAGGCGGCCGACGCGGCGATGAGGATCGCCGGATTGTCGATCGAGCCGAGCGCGACCCCGAGCGCCCCGGCCGCGCCCACCACGAGCGGCAGCGACGGGCCGGTGCGGGTGCCGGGGGTGAGCATCGCGACCCCGCCGAGCCAGGCGCCCATGATCGCGGCCTGGCCCCAGGAAGGGTGGTCGAGGAGGGCGACGGCGGCCATCGCGACGGCGATGCCGCAGGCGGCGCGCGCCGCGAGCACGGGCGCGGCCTCACCGGGGGTCCAAGACCGCAGGTCCCGGCCGACCCGGCGGAAGGATTCGGCGACGCCAGGGTTGAGCACGTCATCAGGGTAGCCGCGCCTTCGTGTGTGAGGCCGACTACCGGTTACGCTGGTGGCATGCGACAAACGGTGCTGGTGGTCGACTTCGGTGCGCAGTACGCGCAGCTCATTGCGCGGCGCGTTCGCGAAGCGAACGTCTACTCGGAGATCGTGCCCTCTTCGATGCCCGCGAGCGAGATGCTCGCCAAGGAGCCGGCCGCGATCATCCTCTCGGGCGGTCCTTCGAGCGTGTACGCCGAAGGCGCCCCTCAGGTGGACAAGGCCCTGTTCGAGGCCGGTGTGCCGGTGCTCGGCATCTGCTACGGCTTCCAGGCCATGGCCAACGCGCTCGGCGGCACCGTCGCCAAGACCGGCCTCTCCGAGTACGGCGGCACCGAGCTCGACGTCGTGTGCGCCTCGAAGCTCCTCGCGGGCCTCCCGGACCACCAGTCGGTGTGGATGAGCCACGGCGACTCCGTCACCGAGGCCCCCGCCGGGTTCGAGGTCGTCGCCCGCACCAACGGCGCCCCCGTGGCCGCGTTCGAGAACCTCGAACTGCGCCTCGCCGGCGTCCAGTACCACCCCGAGGTCGCCCACACCCCGCACGGCCAGGCCGTCATCCGCCACTTCCTGCACGACATCGCCGAGATCAAGCCGAACTGGACGAACTCGGCGATCATCGACGAGCAGGTCGCCGCCATCCGCGAGCAGGTCGGCGACAAGCGCGTCCTGTGCGCCCTCTCCGGCGGCGTGGACTCCTCCGTGGCCGCGGCGCTCGTGCACCGCGCCATCGGCGACCAGCTCACCTGCGTGTTCGTCGACCACGGCCTCCTGCGGGCCGGCGAGGCCGAGCAGGTCGAGAAGGACTACGCGCAGCTCACCGGCATCGACGTGCGCGCCGTGGACGTCTCGGAGCAGTTCCTCACCGCCCTCAAGGGCGTCACGGACCCCGAGGAGAAGCGCAAGATCATCGGCCGCGAGTTCATCCGCACCTTCGAGGCCGCCGCACGCGAGATCGCCGAAGAGCAGGGCATCGACTTCCTCGTCCAGGGCACCCTGTACCCGGACGTCGTCGAGTCCGGCGGCGGCACCGGCACCGCGAACATCAAGAGCCACCACAATGTCGGCGGCCTCCCCGACGACCTCCAGTTCGCGCTCATCGAGCCGCTGCGGACCCTCTTCAAGGACGAGGTCCGCGCGATCGGCCTCGAGCTCGGCCTGCCCGAGGCGATGGTCTGGCGCCACCCGTTCCCCGGGCCCGGCCTCGGCATCCGCATCGTCGGCGAGATCACCCGCGAGCGACTCGACCTGCTGAAGGCCGCCGACGCGATCGCCCGCGCCGAACTGACCGCCGCCGGTCTCGACCGCTCCGTGTGGCAGTTCCCCGTGGTACTCCTCGCTGACGTGCGCAGTGTCGGCGTCCAGGGCGACGGCCGCACCTACGGCCACCCGATCGTGTTGCGTCCGGTCTCCTCCGAGGACGCCATGACCGCCGACTGGTCGCGCCTGCCCTACGAACTGCTCGCGAAGATCTCCACGCGCATCACCAACGAGGTCGCCGACGTCAACCGCGTGGTGCTCGACGTCACCAGCAAGCCGCCGGGCACCATCGAATGGGAATTAGGACTCGCTGATCAGCCGATCCGCTGAGCACGCTTCCCTGTTGCTTTGGGGGAGCGCGTGACCCGGTGATGACCGGACTGCCATGCGGCCTATCAGAACTTCTTCGATTCGGTGTCGGGCAAGCGCGCTGGGCCTCGGGTGGGGCCGCCGCGGTTCAAACGGCGGGCCGGGACGCAGACAGCCCGGTTTACGCGGCGCGGATTCGCGCTGCGGCCGAGCGGCCGATTGTATTTGGCGAAGGTTGGGGATCTGAAAGTCGCCTGGTCCAGGGAACTGCCCGCGGACCCGTCGAGCGTGACAGTAATTAAGACCTCGACAGGCAGGTACTACGCGAGTTTTGTCGTGGCTGTCGACGACGCTGTCGAGGCATTGGAACCGCTCAGTGACCCGACGGCCGAGACCGGGATCGATCTGGGGTTGAAGGATTTCGCAGTGCTGCGCGGTGGGCGGGTGATCGAGAACCCGCGGTTCTTCCGACGCCTCGAACGAAAGTTGAGAAAGTCGCAACGGGCCTTCTCACGGAAGGCGAAGGGCTCGGCCAATCAGAACAAGGCACGGCTCAAACTCGCGCTGATCCACGAAAGGATCAAGCAATCCAGATCGGACTGGATCGACAGGCAGGTCAACGCGTTGGTGGGCGAAAACCAAGCCCTCTATGTCGAAGACCTCAACGTGAAAGGACTCGGCCGAGGTCGCGCCGCGAAATCGGTCCAGGACGCCGCGTGGGGCATGTTCCTGACCCGGCTCGAATCCAAAGCCATCCGAGCGGGCCGGACATTCGCGCGAATTGACCGGTATTTTCCTTCCACGCGCCTCTGCTCTACATGCGGAGCCTTGACTGGTCCGAAAGGGCTGGAGGAGCTCACGATGCGGAGATGGGCGTGTCCGTGCGGCGCGTGTCACGACCGGGATGCAAACGCTGAGATCAATATCAGACGTGAAGGAAAGCGTCTTGTGGCCGAGGGTCTGCCGGACACGTAAAACGCCTGCGGAGCCTGCGTAAGACCCGGGAGCCCGGGCTGTGGGCGTTGAACCAGGAACCCACCCGTAGACGGTCCGACATGCGCGGACCGCAAGCCGGGATCTCCGCCATACATGGCGGTGAGGAGGTCAAGCCGTACAGTTGAGGGATGCAATTCCGGATAGCTGCGTACGGGGAGGTCCGTGACGAGAACGGCCGGGTCCTGCTGACGAGAAGGACCCGCGGACGGGAAGTAGGCCCCTGGCATCTGCCGGGCGGCGTGCTCGACCACGGCGAGCCTCCGAAACGGGCCGCCGGCCGCCTGGTCGGCGAGCACACCGGCTACGACGTCGCCGTCGGTGCACCGCTCGAAGCGGTCGCCGTCGCCAGGCGGGGCGTCCACACCAACGCGATCATCTACGCCGCCACGGTCTCCAGCGGCCCCGACGGGGACTTCGAAGGCGAAACCGCCGAATGGGTCGAACCGGCCCGCGCGGCCGCCGAATCCCATTCACCGTTCGTCTCCGCCTGCCTCGACCTCGCCGACGACCGGCTCGCCGGGCGCGTCGACAAGGCCCCCCAGGAGACTCGGCCCGTCCCGCCCGCGAAGGCCAAGAAGGGCCGACGCAGAAGGGGCCAGCGCTTCGGCGCGTACGGGGTCGTCGCCGACGGCGACGGCCGCATCCTGCTCGCCCGGATCGCCGAGGGCTATCCCGGCGGCGGCACCTGGCACCTGCCCGGCGGCGGCGTGGACTTCGGTGAGGCGCCGCGATCGGCCGTCTCCCGCGAGATCTATGAGGAGACCGGCCAGGAGGCCCTGGTCGGCGAGCTCCTCAACGTCACGTCGTTCCGGCACCGCCGCGCGATCGGCCCCGAGGGGTACCCGCTCGACTGGCACGGCGTGCGCGCGATCTACTCGGCCACCGTGCCGGACCCGTCCGCCGCGGTCGTGGTCGAGGCAGCGGGCGGCTCCACCAGCGAATCGCGTTGGTGGGAAGCGGAAGCGCTCGACGACCTGCCGCTGTCGGCGGCCGTCGAGGACGCCCTCCAAGTCGTCGACCTGAAGAATCTGGCCGCTCAGGCCTAACGCCATCTGGCGACTACGGTCTCTCCGGCGCGGATCATCTCGCCGGGGACGACCGCGGCTTCGGCGGCGCCCGCGGGCAGGTACACGTCAGTGCGGGAGCCGAACCTGATGAGGCCGTAGCGTTCGCCCTTGGCGAGGGCCGCTCCCGGCTTGGTGCGGTTGACGATGCGGCGCAGGAGCGCGCCGGTGCGCTGGGCGACGACGACGCGTCCGCGCGGGGTCGACAGGACCGTGTAGCAGGCGGCGTTGTGCTCGGCTTCGGGCGCGCTCACCTTCGAGTAGCCGCCGCGTTCGGTGAACACGTCGACGACTTCTCCGGCGACCGGGGCGCGGTTGATGTGCACGTCGGTGACCGAGAGGTACGCGCTGATGCGCAGCCATTCGGCGCCGGCGGTGCCGATGGCGGCGCCGAAGCGCTCGTCCACGACCGTCTCGACGGCCATGATGCGCCCGTCGGAGGCCGCGAGCACCGCTTCGGGCTCGTCGTCCTCGCCGCGCAGGTCCGCATCGCGCTGCGGGTCGCGGAAGAACGCGGCGACCGGGACGGCGGCGAGCGCGGGCAGCACCCAGGCCTTCGAGGAGGGCCGGATCTTCTTTGCGGCCCAAGCGGTTCCGAGGAGCAGTCCGGCGGCGATCACGCCGTTCGAGTCGAGGTGCATGCGAGGCGTGACGGCGACCGAGGAGGCGCGCCAGGCGGGCGCCAGGTCTTCGGCGGGGGCGATCGCGCGCGGCCCGCCTTCGTGCTCCGCGGCGGATCCGATGCGGAGCTTGTGGATCCGCACGGGCGGGAAGGACCGGACGATGAGGTCGGTGCCGATCCCGTACTCGGCCACGAGTTCGGCGATCTCCTCGCGGGCCGGGGCGGTGAGGGTCGCGGCGAAGGAGAGCACGCCGCCGGGCGTCACCTTCTCGCGCAGCAGTGCGATGTCGTCGATGAAGGCCTCCGCCTCGACGGTGACGGGCGAGGCCAGCATGACCTCTTCGGCCGGTTCGGCCTCGGCGAGCGATGCGACGGCGGTGACGTTCTTGGCGGTCCAGGAGCCCTCGGCGGTGAGCGAGAGCTTCAGGTCCTCAATGGAGACCGGATCGGCGACGACGGTGAGCCGGTCGGCGGGCATGAGCGCCTCGAGCGCGGCCGTCAGCACCGGGTTCCCCCAGGTCGCGCCCACGACCAGGCCGGTCTTGGGGCCCCTCCGGCGAGCGAATTCGTCGGTGATGCCGCGAGCGGCGGCTTTCGAGATCGGCATGACTCCGACTATAGAGCGCCGTGCTGCGCGGTCCGGGTCGCGCTCGCGTGTTGCCTCGATGGTGAGACGCGACCCTTGCCCTGTTTTGGGCTCGTACTTTCGGCGGGTTCTTCACATCGTTCGGCGGAGTGGCCGCGCCGTCACTCCGGGTCCTTTCGTTTTCCCTCTTGTCAGGTCGACCCGGCACTCCACTCAAGACCAAACACCTCAAGTCCGCTCCCAGGAGGACCGAACCACGATGAGACTCAAGACGATCCGCACTCCGCTCACGGCGACCGCCGCGCTTCTGGCAGTGCTCGCGGGCGCCCCGGCCCACGCCGAGGAGCCCGAGCCGGTCTCCGGCGACATCGTCACCGCCCCGGGCCTGGAGCTGCGCGGGCGCTTCGGCGAGGACCGCTACGACGTGTGGGCCAACATCCTCGGGCTCAAGCCGCACGGCGGTGAGGAGACGCTCGTCGTCTACTGCATCGACATCCGCACTCCGCTCGACACCGAGAGCCCCTACGCCGAAGGCCACTGGGAGGAGTCCGGGGTCGCGAACCTCGAAGAGGTCCGCTGGGTCCTGCTCAACGGCTACCCGAACGTCGGCGCGGAGGAGCTCATCGAGGCCTCCGGCGGCGAAGTGAACCCCGACTGGACCGACACCGAGGTGGCCGAGGTCGCCTACGTGGGCACGCAGGCCGCCGTGTGGCACTTCACCGACGGCTGGGACCTGTTGGAGGACAACCCGGTCAAGGGCGGCAACAACGGCGAGGACGAGGCCGTGCTCGCGATCTACGACCACCTCACCGAGGAGACCGGGCGCGTCCCGGACCCCTCGGAGCTCACCGTGGACCTCGAGGGCGAGGAGTCCGCGACCTTTGAGGACGGCCGGTTCGGGCCGTACACGATCCGCTCCAGCGCCGGACCCGTGACGCTGGGCGCCGAAGGCGGCCGCCTCGAGACCGAGGGCGGCGACGAAGTCGAGACCCTCGACGACGGCGAGGAGTTCTGGATCGTCCTCGACGAGGACGCGAGGGAGGTCACCGTCTCCGGCACCGCCGCATACGATCTCCCGGTCGGTCGAGTCTTCCTGGCCACCACCGACGAATCGCTCACGGGCGACGCGGCCAACGCGGTCACGTCCGGCGAGTCGCAGAAGCTGATCCTCGCCGAGGCGCGCGAAGGCGAGATCCCCGCCGAATGGCGCTTCGCCCTCAACGCACCCGAGAGCGGCGAGACGCCCAAGCCGCAGCTCCCGACCACCGGTACGAGCCTGAGCATCGCCTTCGCGGCAGGCCTGGCGCTCCTCATGGGCGGCATGACCGTGATCGTGGCGAGCAAGCGCCGCAAGGCGACTGATCACTAAGACCTGAAGGACGCGGGCGCCCGCTTGCCGATGGCAGGCGCCCGCTACCGCAGGAGCGTCCTGGACCACGTCGAACGGTCCGGACCCGGGCGCGCTCCTCGGTTCAATGCAAGGCCCGGAGCATGGTCGGCCGGGACCGGTCTTGGCGACGCTTGCGAGCCATAAATTTGGCTAGCAGCGATCCCCTCCGGTCCCGGCCACTCTGGTCACTCCAGTCGCGCCGCGTCACCGTGCTTTGTACACGGCGTGGCCGATGCCTAATCGTTATAGAGGCGCGTTCCCGAGGGGACGCGCCTTTTGTGTTGCGGCGCAGAAGAATCGGCAATTTCGGAATCCCGCCCGCCGGATGCAACCGGCAGGGGGCCGCTAACGTGTCGCATGAAGAGTCAACGTGTCAATCCCTCGGAAAAGCAAAGGGACTTCAACCAATGATGACCAAAGCCCTGAAAGGGACGATGGCCGCTGCCGCGGGCGTCGCCCTCGGCCTCACCGGCGTCACCGCCGCGCAAGCGCAGGACGGCGAAGACGCCGGCATCAGCGCCGCGGGCAATGTGACCCTCGAGGAAGGCATCCGCCTCAACGGGGACACCCCCGAGGGCTCGCAGAGCCCCGAGGCCACCATGATCGGCCTCGAACTCGCCGACGGTGAGACCCGCACCGTCTACTGCATCCAGCTTCAGGTCGGCCTCGAGCAGGACCTGATCCACGAAGAGCGCCCCTGGGAGGACATCCCGGTCGAAGACCTCCCGATGGTCCTCGGCGTCCTCGTCAACGGCTACAACGGCGACAACGCCGCCGAGCTGCTCGAAGCCGCCGGTGTCGCCGGCGAAGACCTCGAAGGCTTCTCCGCCGACCAGGTCGCCTACGCCGGCACCCAGTCCGCCATCTGGTCCCTGACCGACGGCTGGGTCCTCGACTCCGCCGACAACGCGGACGTGGCCGTCCAGGGCGTCCAGGACTACCTGATCGCGAACTCCGAGCCCATCGACGAGCCCGACTTCGAGCCCTACTTCGAGGTCGACGACGCCGAGGCCAAGACCGAAGGCACCACCGTCGGGCCCTTCACCGTCGGCACCAACTTCGACGAGATCACCTTCTCGCAGCCCGAGGGTGCGACCATCGTCGACGAGAACGGCGACGAGGTCACCTCCTTCACCGACGGCCAGCAGTTCTACGTGAAGTTCGACAAGGCCGAGACCGCCACGGTCAAGCTCGTCACCGACACGATCATCTGGACCACCCCCGCCGGCCGCACCTTCGTGCCGGTCGACGGCGAAGGCGCCGACGTCGAGGGCCAGCGCCTCATCCTCGCCGAGAAGCACACCTCCGAGTACAACGCCGAGATCGAGTTCGACATCGCGGTCGAAGAGGTTCCCAGCGAATCCCCGAAGCCGCAGCTGCCCACCACCGGTGCCAGCCTGACGACCGTCGCCTCCGTCGGCGGCGCGGTCCTGCTCGCCGGCATCGTCGCGATGGTGCTCATGCGCCGCCGCGCCGCCGCCCGCGCGGACTGGGGCTCGGACGCTTAACAACACCCGAATACTGCGATAACCGCCACACGCCCGCTGGTCTGACCGGCGGGCGTGTGGCATACTTGCCGCGTGACTCAGAGCGCGCGATTTTACTTTTACTACGGCCGGAACCGTCCGAGCCGTAGGTCTTCGCGCTGAACACAGACCTACAGGCCCCGGGCGAACAGCCCGGGGCTTTTTTCACGCCCAGGGCTACCGCCCGGAGTTCGATAATCATCGCTCTAAGGAGAAGCCCTGATGACCGCCAGCACCACTGCACTTCCGAACGACGCCGCCCCTGAAGAACTGCAGGAGCTCCGCACGGAGATCGACGCGCTCGACGCCGAGATCATCCGCCTGTGGCAGCGCCGCGCCGAAGTCTCCAAACGCATCGGCGAGATCCGCATGGCCAACGGCGGCACCCGCCTGGTCCTGGACCGCGAGCGCGCCATCCTCGAGAAGTACCGCGCGGCCCTCGGCGACGACGGCATCCAGATCGCGATGCTGGTCCTCCGCTCGGGCAGAGGACCGCTCTAACGGGCTTCAGATCGCCAGCCGCGCCGTGCTCCACCTTGAAAAAACTGTCACACCCGGCGCGGCATAATTGATCTCGATGAACGACCTTCTGACCGGCCTCAACGAACCGCAACGCCAAGCCGTCGAGCATGCCGGGTCTCCGCTGCTCATCGTCGCGGGAGCGGGTTCGGGGAAGACCCGTGTCCTCACCCACCGCATCGGCCACCTCCTGGCCGAGCGCGGCGCCCATCCCGGCGAGATCCTCGCCATCACCTTCACCAATAAGGCCGCCGCCGAGATGCGCGAACGCGTCGACGGCCTCATCGGCCCGCGGTCGCGGGCCATGTGGGTGCTCACCTTCCACTCCGCGTGCCTGCGGATCCTGCGCCGCGAGGCGCACCGCCTCGGCTGGAAGTCGAGCTTCACGATCTACGACACCGACGACGCGCGCCGGCTCCTGACCCAGATCGTCAAGGACCTCGGCCTCGACTCCAAGAAGCAGTCGCCGCGCTGGTTCGCCGCCGAGATCTCGCGGCTCAAGAACGAGCTCATCGGGCCTGAGAAGGCCGCCGCGAGCGCCGACGACGCCCGCACGAAGCTGGTCGCCGACGTCTACGCGCAGTACACCGAGCGCCTGCGCCTGGCCCAGGCCGTCGACTTCGACGACATCATCGGGTCCACCGTGCAACTGTTCCAGCAGTTCCCGGACGTCGCGAAGTCCTACCGGCTGCGGTTCCGGCACGTCATGGTCGACGAGTACCAGGACACCAACCACGCCCAGTACACCCTCGTGCGCGAGCTCGTGGGCACCGGCGACGACCGGGCCGAGCTGTGCGTGGTCGGCGACGCCGACCAGTCGATCTACGCGTTCCGCGGCGCGACCATCCGCAACATCATCGAGTTCGAGCGGGACTTCCCGGACGCCAAGACGATCCTGCTCGAGCAGAACTACCGCTCGACCCAGACGATCCTCGACGCCGCGAACGGGGTCATCCGCAACAACACCGAGCGCGGCCGCGAGAAGCGACTGTGGAGCGACGAGGGCCCCGGCGGTCGCATCCTCGGGCACACCGGCGACAACGAGCACGATGAGGCCGCGTGGGTCGCGGGCCGGATCGACGAGCTGGTCGACTCCGGGGACACGAGCTTCGGCGACTCCGCGATCTTCTACCGCACCAACGCCCAGTCCCGTGCGTTCGAAGAGGTCTTCGTGCGCCGCGGCATCCCGTACAAGGTCGTCGGCGGCGTGCGCTTCTACGAGCGCAAGGAGGTCCGCGACATGCTCGCGTACCTCAAGCTCACCGCGAACCCGGACGACACGGTCTCGGCGATGCGCGTGGTCAACGTGCCCAAGCGCGGCGTGGGGGACCGGGCCGTGGCCGAGGTCGAAGCGCTCGCGGCCAGGCTGCGGCTGTCGTTCCCGGCGGCGCTGCACCGCATCGACGAAGCCCCCGGGGTCTCGGGGAGGGCCCGCACCGGGATCAAGCGGTTCTGCGAGATCCTCGACGAGGCAACGGAACTCGCCAAGACCGCGCCGCCCGAGGAAGTGCTCGACAAGCTCATCGCCGACACCGGGTACCTCGAAGGCCTCAAGCAGTCGAACGACCCGCGCGACGAAGGCCGCGTGGAGAACCTGCAGGAGCTCGTCGCGGTCGCCCACGAGTTCACCGAGCAGGTCGTGCGCGGCACGACCGACGACGACGAAGCCGACCTCGTCGCCGACGTGCCTTCGTTCCTGGAGCACGTCGCGCTCGTCTCCGACGCCGACTCGATCCCGGACCCCGAGGCCGAAGAGGGCGGGGTCGTCACGCTCATGACCCTGCACACCGCGAAGGGCCTGGAGTTCGACACGGTGTTCCTCACCGGACTCGACGACGGCCTGTTCCCGCACGAGCGGTCCATGAACAAGCCCGGCGACATGGAGGAGGAGCGGCGGCTCGCCTATGTGGGGCTCACGCGGGCGCGCAAGCACCTGCACCTGACGCGCGCGGGAACCCGCAACATCTTCGGGCAGCCCCAGTACTACGCCGCCAGCCGGTTCCTTTCCGAGATCCCCGGCGACCTCATCGAATGGAGCGAGTCGGCGCCGCCGCCCCGCGTCGTGAAGTCGAAGACCGCGGCGAACTTCGGCTCGCCGATCGTGATGCGCAGCGCCGCCGACATCCCGTCCCTCGATGTGGGGGACCGGGTCACGCACGACAAGTGGGGACTCGGCCGCGTCGTCGAACTCAAGGGCTCCGGCCCGAGGGCCCAGGCCCGCATCGACTTCGGCGACGGCGAACCCAAATGGGTGATCCTGAGGCTCGCACCGATCTCGAAGATCTAGCGCAGGTCGAGCCCTACTTCCGACAGGTAGCTCAAGGGCTCGACCGGCTCGCCGTTCACGTGCACCTCGAAGTGGACGTGGGAGCCGAAGGAGCGGCCGGTGTTGCCCGCGTTCGCGATCCGGCTGCCCGCGTCGACCCAGTCCCCTTCGCTCACCAGCACTTCGGAGTTGTGGGCGTAGTAGGTCTCGATGCCGTCGCCGTGGTCGATGATCACGAGGTTCCCGAAACCCGTCTCCCACCCGGCGTGCGTGACCGTGCCCGGGTAGGCGGCGTACACCGGGTCGCCCGTCTCGGCGTCGAAGTCGACCCCGTTGTGGTTGCGGCCCCAGCGTTGTCCGAACAGGGACGTGATGGTGATGTCGTCGAGCATCGGCGTCCACTCGATCTGCGCGTCCTGCCCGGTGACCGGGGAGGTCCGCTCAGTCCGCGCGACCTCGTCAGCGGTGGCGGTCCCGATCGGGGCGGCGCCGACAGGAGCCTCGCCGTCGGCGACGGTCACCGGGGCGTTGGCCTCGGAGGCGAGTGCGGCGATGTCGGCTACCGCGCGGGAGGTCCCCGGTTCCCGCTCCTCTGAAGGGAGTCCGGCGCCGGTCGCCATGGCGACGATGGACGCTCCGGCGACGGCCGAGCCGACGACGGCGGTGTAGCGGCGTTGGGTCCCCGCCAGCAGCGGGGAGAGTTCTGCGGCCCACGAGGCGCGGTGCTGGCCCCTCGTGCGGTGCGGCCGGGCGGCGTGACGCCTGATTGCTGAGGCGGCTACCGGTCCGGAATCGGACATTGACACTCCGAGATCGTGGCGGTGTCCATCGGCGGCGCTTGGAACTGGGTCAGTTCTGGGGGGCCGGCCGTGGGCTTGGCAATCGCCACACGGTAGCCCCGCGAACGTCGGGCGGGCGAGATTCATCACCGCCCGGCGTGTCGCGGCGATCAGGACGATCCCGGAAGGTAGTGGTTACGCGGCTGTGCACATTTACGGCTAGCGAGCGTCGCCGAGGCTAAGTGAACTTTTGGATTCGGTGAAGAGGCGCACGATCTCGGGTCGGACCTCGGCGCGCTCGGAGAGCGGCGCGGCCCAGTCGACTCGGATCGGGACCTCGGTGCCGTCCACGACCGCGGCGAAATCGGCGCCGTCGCCGTCGAAGCCGGTCATGCGGGCCGTCTCGGCGCCGCTCTGGCCGCCCACACCCTGGCAGATCACGAGCGTGTCGGCCGCGTGGTCGGTGTTCATGTGGTGGCAGATCGCGGCGATCACTTTGGGCTCGAAGGGGTTGCGGCCCAAGACTTTGCCGAGGGCGTCGAGGACCGCGCCGTTGTGGTCGTAGGCGAGGAGGATCTCCTCGATGACGCGGACCTTGTCGGCCTCGGGCAGGTCGACCGCGTCGAGGCGGGCGCGGTACTCCTCCTTGAAGACCTTGGGGCTCTTGATGTCCGCGAACACGTAGAAGGACGCGCCATCGTCTTCGAAACCGAAGTTCCTGCGGGCCGCCTTGCCGAAGGCCTGGCCGCCCGAGAGGTCGCCGAGGTAGCGGGTGTACGCGTGGGCGATGTAGCCGCCGGGCCAGTCGGCGCTGACCTCGTCGATCCGGTCCACGTAGGCCTTCGTCGCCGGGAGCGGCTCGATCCCGGAGCGCCACTTCGGACCCATGAGGAACTTCAGGTCCGCCTCGATCGCGGGCACGCGCGCGAGCTCGGGGAACACGAACGGCCCCGCCACCGGGTCGTCCGCGAAGCGCACGGCCGCGGCCTCGATCGCCTCGTAGACGAAGTACTGCTGGGCGTGCCAGCGCGTGTAGTCGTCCACACTCAGCGAACCGTCGAAGAGACGGTCGAACACGCCAGGTGCCTTCGCTGCGTCCGGGTCGGCCGACGGGTCGAGCCCTTGATGGCGCGACCAGGAGGCTTCCCGGATCCGGGCCGAGAAGAGGGCCGTCCCGGCGTCGGCCGGTCCATTCGCGGCGGTTTCTGCAGGCATGTGCGCATTCCTTATCGAACAACGATCGTATTCTTGAGTAAGGCGAGCCTAACCTACAGGATCGAGCAGGGCCAGGCATGCGAACGACGGACCCGTCAGCGAACGTCCTCAGAGCATCGGAGACAATGAGATGAGCCGTACTCACCCGTACGACTGAACCAGAAAGAGCACGAGAATCACGGTCGCAAGCCTTCCCCAGGGCGAGCCGACTGTGGCACCATGGGCTCATCTGGTCCCCTTGACAGCACATTCCCACACCTCACGGGAGGCCTCGTGAAACCGGTCAGACTCTTCAAGCGGCTCGGCGCTGCCATGGCTGCGGGCCTCATCGCGGTCGGCATCGCCGCCGGCGCCGCAACCGCCAGCCCGGCGAACTCCAGCGAGATCACCGCCAACCCCGGCAACTCCAGCGAGATCACCGCCAACCCCGGCAACTCCAGCGAGATCACCGCCGCCCAGTTCACGATCCAGGGCAACTCGAGCGAGATCACCTGACGGCCCCTCGGCCGGTCCTTGTAGGGTCCGCTGATGGTCCGTGAACGGTTCAAACTCCTGTTCAGGGTCCTTCCGTGGGCCCTGACCGGGGCGGTCTTCGCGGCCGTCGCGGTGATGCTCGGTGCCTTCGGGCTGCCCGAGACGGTCCCGCTGGGCCAGCTCGCGTGCTTCCTGGCCGCGTTCGTACTCGCCCAGAACCTCCTGGTGCAGCAGGACGTCCGCGGACACCGCATCTCCTTCAACCTGGCCGACATTCCGCTCGTCCTGGCACTGTTCTACCTGCCGCCGTACTGGGTCATCGTGGTGCGGCTGCTCTCGTCCGCGCTGTTCTACGGCGGGCGCTACTTCCGCACCTCGGTCGGACCGCTCAAGTCGCTGTTCAACATCGGGCTCTCGCCCTTCGGCGCGGGCCTCTCGGCGGCCTTCGTGCAGCTCATCGGCATCGGCAGCGCGAATGACCCGCTGACCTGGCTGGTCATCGTCGGCGCCGTCGTCTTCGCGGGATTGGCCACCACGGTCCTCATCTCCGCGCTCATGCTGGTGCTCAACGGATGGAGCAGCGTCGTCCGGGCCTGGTCAGGCTTCACCGTCACCCTTGCCGGGCCGATCATGGCCGCCTGCGTCGGCCTGATCTTCCTCATCCTCCTGGAAGCCACCCCCTGGGCGTGGATTCCGATCATCTTCCTGCTGCTCACGATCGTGGCCCTCGCCGCGAGCTACATGAAACTGCGCCGGCAGCGCCACATTCTCAACGAGCTCAACAACTTCACGCAGCTCGTCGCCGACTCGGTCCGCTCCAACCGCCTCATCGACGCCACCCTCGGGCGCCTCCGGGAAATCCTCGCGGCCGAGTCCGCCACCGTCTGGGTTCCGGCCGACGGCCGATACCCCGAGATCCGCCTCGCCTCCTCTGTGGACGACAAGGGGCTCACCGACCTCGACCCCATCCCCGAAGCGCTGCAACGCGAGGTGATCAGCGCCAAAGCCCCACTGCTCATCACCCCCAAGACCGGCAGCGCCGAGCACCGCGGCGTGCTCGCCGCAGCAGGCGTCCGCAACGCCATGCTCGTCCCGCTCCACTCGGGAGACGACGTCTACGGCTGCCTCTCCGTGGCCGACCGGATCGGTGGCGAGATGTCGCACTTCCTCCCCGTCGACCTGCAACTGCTGGAGACCGTCGCCGCGCACGTGAGCATCGCCGTCGACAATTCGCGCCTGGTCGACCAGCTCCGCTACGACGCCTACCACGACCCGCTCACCGGCCTCCCGAGCCGCCGCCGCTCGCTCGAGGCCCTCCAGGAGGCCCTCTCCATCACCGTCCCCGGTGAAGTTGTCGCGCTCATGATGTTCGATGTGGACGCACTGCACGAATTCAACGACGCCCTCGGTCACGAAGCCGGCGACACCATCCTCGTCGAGTTCGCCCGACGGCTCAAAGAACACGCGCCCCCCGCGTCCTTCCTCGGCCGCATCGACTCCGACGAGTTCATCCTCCAGACCCGGCTCGCCTCCACCGACGCGGCCCTCGAGACCGCCCGGCGGCTCCGGGCCGCGGTCCATGGGCCGTTCGAGGTCGGCGGCGTCGCCGTGAGCCTCTCCGCCGCTGCAGGTGTGGTCACGCACCCCGACTTCGCGGCGGACGCCGACGAGCTGCTGAAAAGGGCCGACGCCGCGACCCGGCAGGCCAAGAACGCCGCCGACGGCGTGCAGCTGTACCACTCCGGCCTCGAATCCGAGAGCCTGCGACGCATCGGCCTCGCCGCCGACCTGCGCAGGGCCCTCGACCGAGGCCAGCTCGAGGTGCACTTCCAGCCGAAGGTCCGGCTCGATTCCGGGGCGGTGCTCGGCGCTGAAGCGCTCGTGCGCTGGCCGCACCCGACGTTCGGACCGGTCGCACCCGAGGAGTTCATCCCGATCGCCGGGTCCACCGGTCAGCTCGGTCAGCTCACCGAGATGGTCCTGGACGAGGCGCTGCGGCTCTCGGCCGAATGGGCCGGCGATGACGGGCCGCTGCCGATGGCGGTGAACCTCTCGCCGCGCACGCTCGCGGACGCCGACTTCCCCGACAAGGTCGCCGCCTTCCTGGAGCGGCACGGGGTCCCGGCCGACCGGTTGACGTTCGAGATCACCGAGGACGACGTGGTCTCGGGCGAGCCGCGGCTCACCCCCGCGCTCGACCGGCTCCACGAGATGGGCGTGAGGCTCTCGGTGGACGACTTCGGCACCGGGTACTCCTCGCTGGCGTACCTGCGCCGCCTCCCGGTCCAGGAGATCAAGATCGACCTGCGGTTCGTGCAGGGCATGGCCACCGACGCCGACGACCGCGCGATCGTGGAGGCGGTCCTGGGCCTCGCCCGGCACTTCGCGATCGACGTCGTCGCCGAGGGCATCGAGGCCCACCAGACCGTGGAGCAGCTCCGCGAGCTCCACTGCGAGGCCGGTCAGGGCTACTACTTCTCGCGCCCGCTGCCGGCCGACCGCTTCGCCGCATGGCTCGACAACCAGCCCGGTGGCCAGGGCCGCACCCGCCTGCGGGTCGTCTAGCGCCAAGGCTGTGGCCCGCACCGCAAGGCAGGCCCCGCGTTCGTTCTGGGCGGCTCGTCATGTACTCTTGTCAAGGCCGCGAGGGAAGCCTCGCGATCGCCCCTATAGCTCAGTCGGTAGAGCGTCTCCATGGTAAGGAGAAGGTCTGCGGTTCGATTCCGCATGGGGGCTCGGAAGCACTTCGAGCTAGACTTCAGCGAGGTGCTGTACTGCTCACAGGTCTGTGGATATCGCAGAGCCATCTGGCGGCAGTGAGCGCACGGCGGTGTAGCTCAGTGGTAGAGCAAACGACTCATAATCGTTGTGTCGGCAGTTCGATCCTGCCCATCGCTACTTTTGTTCAGCGTCGACCACCGAGATATGCTGGTCGACGTTTTTTCTGTTCAAGTAACGGTCCGCAAACCGGCGGGCCGAGTTAGAGGAAGGCACTCATCGTGGCCAAGGCTACTGACGTCCGCCCGAAGATCACCATGGCGTGCGTGGAGTGCAAGGAGCGCAACTACATCACGAAGAAGAACCGGCGGAACCACCCCGACCGGCTCGAGCTCAAGAAGTACTGCCCGCGTTGCAAGGTTTCGCGAGTCCACAAAGAGACCCGCTAGTCCTTCGCAAGCAGCACGTGCTCAACGCTTCGTATGTAGGCCGGTCCTTGCCGACCACACCCCCGGTGACGATCACCGCTGAGTCGGTGACCCGTTTCGCCCAGGCCCTCGGCCTCGACGACACCGGTGCTGTTCCGCCTACCTTCTTGATCTCGCTCACGCTGCCCGCGGCGGAGCGGCTCATCGACGATCCCGACTTCGGGCTCGACTGGAGCCGCGTCCTGCACCGCGAGCAGCGTTTCGCGTACCACCGCGAGCTGCGGTCGGGCGCCGAAGTGGCGTGCACCGTGCAGATCGAGTCGATCAAGACCGTCGCCGGGAACGACCTCCTCGCCCTGCGCACCGAAGTGACCGACGCCGAGGGTGTCGCCGCCGAGGTGTGGACCACGCTGTTCGTCGCTGGAGACCCCGCATGAGCCTGAGCGAACTGGCCGTCGGCGAGACCGTGTTCAGCGTGGCCTTCCCCGTCACGCGCGCCGACCTCGTCGCCTACGCCGATGCCTCCGGGGACCAGAACCCGATCCACCAGGACGAGGCCGCCGCGAAGGCCGCCGGGTTGCCCGACGTGATCGCCCACGGCATGTACACGATGGGCCTGGTCTCCCGCGCCGTGCTCGAATGGGTCGCGAACGCCGGGATCGACGCCCGCCTCACTGAGTTCTCCGCCCGCTTCGCCAAGCCCGTGATCGTGCCCGCCGAAGGCGGAGCCCAGATCGAAGTCGAAGGCAAGGTGCGCAAGCTCGACGACGTCTCGGTCGAGCTGGCGATGACCGTCAGCAGCGCCGGTGAGAAGGTGCTCGCTCCGGCGCGTGCGACGCTCGTCGCGAAGTAAAGACTTACGGAAAACGGCGCGGACCTGCGGGTCCGCGCCGTCTTCGGTTATCCACAGGCCTGTGGATAACTCCGTGTAGTCGAAGAATCCCTTGCCGCTCTTGCGGCCGATCTCGCCCGCGGCGACGAGGCGGCGCAGCAGTGCGGGCGGGAAGAACTGCGGGTCGGCCGTGTCCTCGTAGATGTTCTCGGTCGCGTGGGTGATCACGTCGATGCCGGTGAGGTCGGCGGTCGCGAGCGGGCCCATCGGGTGGCCGAAGCCGAGCCGGCAGGCGGTGTCGAGGTCCTCGGCGGAGATCACGCCGTCCTCCACGAGCCGGGCGGCCTCGTTCACGAGGGCGCAGATGAGCCGTGTGGTGGCGAAGCCGGCGACATCGCGGTTGACGACCACGCAGGTCTTGCCGGCCGTCTCGGCGAAGCGGCGGGCGGTGTCGAGGGCCTCGTCGCTGGTGTGGATGCCGCGCACGAGCTCGCAGAGCTTCATCATCGGGACCGGCGAGAAGAAGTGGGTGCCGACCACGCGTTCGGGATGCGTTGCGGCAGCGGCGATCTCCGTGATCGGGATGGCCGAGGTGTTCGTCGCGAGGACGGTCTCGGGGGAGCAGACCGCCGAGAGCTTCCGGAACACCTCCTGCTTCACCGCGAGGCGCTCGAAGACGGCCTCGACGGCGATCTTGGAGCCGGCCGCAGCTTCGATGTCGGTGGCCACCGTGATCCGGGCCTGCGCCGCTTCGGCGTCCTCGGCGGTGACCTTCTCCTTGGCGACGAAGCGGTCAAGTGAGCTCCGAATCGCCGCCTGAGCGCGTTCGAGCGCGCTCGCGTCAGTGTCGATCAACGTGACGTCCCAACCGCCCAGGCTCGTGACCTGCGCGATCCCGGAACCCATGAGTCCCGAACCGATTACCGTGACTTTTGCCATGGGGCGAGGCTATATGGTCGGTGCATGGCGGTCAATCTCACCAGGATTTATACGAAGACGGGCGACGACGGCACGACCGGTCTCGCCGACTTCTCACGCGTCCCCAAGACGCATGTCCGGCTCGCGGCCTACGGGGACGTGGACGAGACGAACGCGGTCATCGGCGCGGCACTCGCCCTCCAGACGGGGGAGATCGGCGAGCGCGAGCGGGAGATCCTGCTCGCGGTCCAGAACGACCTGTTCGACGTCGGCGCCGACCTTTCGACCCCGGTGTCCGAGAGTCCCAAGTATCCGCCTCTGCGCATCGACGAGTCGTACGTGACCCGTCTGGAGGGCTGGATCGACGAGTGCAACGCCGACCTCGAGGCGCTCCGCTCGTTCATCCTGCGCGGCGGCACGCCCGGGGCGGCGCTGCTGCACCAGGCGTGCACTGTCGCGCGGCGGGCCGAGCGCTCGGTGTGGGCGCTCCTCGACGCGGAGCCCGAAACGACGCACGCCGCGCCGGTCACCTACCTCAACCGGCTCTCCGACCTGCTGTTCGTGCTGGCGCGCAAGGCGAATCCGGGCGGCGACGTGCTGTGGAAGCCCGGCGCCTCGCAATTGTGAAGCGGTTGCCAAGCTGGGTCGTAACCAGCGTGTTGTGAAATCGTTACGG
Source organism: Glycomyces rhizosphaerae (assembly GCF_042647865.1). NCBI lineage: Bacteria > Bacillati > Actinomycetota > Actinomycetes > Glycomycetales > Glycomycetaceae > Glycomyces > Glycomyces rhizosphaerae. Next base: position 134,435 of record NZ_JBHRWO010000005.1, on the reverse strand, counting down.
CGTTATGGTGGGCTTTCCTTGACGAGACCGATAACACAGGTGAGGATATGATCGGTAACATGCGATCTCGCAAATATCGAAAACCCTCATATCCGCACCTTTGAAAGGCGACCCCCAAAGTGTTCAAAAAAGCTCTGGCCGGCATCGGCGCCGGCGCGCTCCTCTTCGGTCTGACTGCCTGCGGCGGCGGCGGTGACGACAGCGGCGACGGCGGGTCCGGCAACGGCCTCGTCATCGGCTTCGCCCAGGTCGGTGCCGAATCCGCTTGGCGCACCGCCAACTCCGACTCGGTGAAGGCCGCGGCCGAGGCCGCCGGCCACACGCTGAAGTTCGTCGACGGGCAGCAGGAACAGGAAACGCAGATCTCCGCGGTCCGCGACTTCATCACCCAGCAGGTGGACGCCATCGTCCTGGCACCGGTGGTGGAGACCGGTTGGACCGACGTGCTGCAGGAAGCCGAGGACGCCGGCATTCCGGTCATCCTGGCCGACCGCGGCGTCGAGGCCGCTGACGAGGACCTCTACGTGACCCGTCTGGGCTCGGACTTCGCCGAGGAAGGCCGCAAGGCCGGCGCCTGGGCCGCCGAGACGTTCGCCGCGGACGCCGACGGCACCAAGATCCTCGAGCTCCAGGGCACGACCGGTTCCGCTCCCGCCAACGACCGCAAGGCCGGGTTCTTCGAGGTCCTCGACTCCGAAGGCCTGAACTACGAGATCGTCGACTCCCAGTCGGGCAACTTCACCGCCGAAGAGGGCAAGGCGGTCATGGAAACCTTCATCACCACCCACGGTCTTGACGGCATCGACCTGCTCTACGCCCACAACGACGAGATGGGCCTCGGCGCGATTCAGGCCATCGAAGAGGCCGGCAAGGTCCCGGGCAAGGACATCCAGATCATCATCGTTGACGGCTCCAAGGCCGGCTTCGAGGCCGGCGTCGCCGGGAAGCTCAACTACATCGTCGAGTGCAACCCGGTCTTCGGCGACCAGCTCATGGAGGTCGTCGAGTCGGTCGTGAACGGCGACGAGGTCGAGAAGTTCACCCCGGTCGAGGAGGGCGTCTTCGACGCCACCCAGTTCGAGGCCGAGCTCCCGAACCGCCAGTTCTAATCGATATCACCTTTTCGTCCGGGCGGGCCGCCAAGTCCGCCCGGACGCTTCCAATCCCGCAGTGCACCAACCCCACAGCGAAGGTCGAATCCCATGTCTGACGACCCGATCGTCCAGATGACCGGGATCAGGAAGGACTTCACCGGTGTCCGCGCCCTCGACGGCGTGGACTTCACCCTCAGGCCAGGAGAGATCCACGCCGTCATGGGGGAGAACGGCGCCGGTAAGTCCACGCTGATCAAGGTTCTGACGGGCGTCCACACTCCGGACGCCGGCGATATCCTGCTCGACGGGAAGAGCGTTCGCTTCCATTCCCCGGGAGCGGCCCAGGCCGCCGGCATCTCCACGGTCTACCAGGAGGTCAACCTCACCGACAACCTGTCGGTGGCCGAGAACCTCTTCGCCGGGCGCGAACCGCGCGTCGGCCCGTTCATCAACTTCCGCGCCATGCGCCGCAAGGCGAAGGCGCTCCTGGACGACATCGGAATCGACCTCAACGTCGCCGCGCCGCTGTCCTCCTACTCGATCGCCATGCAGCAGCTGGTCGCGATCGCCCGGGCCGTCGACATCGAGGCGAAGGTCCTCATCCTCGACGAGCCGACCTCCTCGCTCGACCGCGACGAGGTGGCCGTCCTCCTCGGCGTCATGCGCCGGCTGGCCGCCAAGGGCACCGCGATGGTGTTCATCTCCCACTTCCTCGACCAGGTCTACGAGATCTGCGACCGGATGACGGTGCTGCGCAACGGGACGCTCGTCGGCGAATGGCCCACCGCGGAACTCCCGCAGAACGCGCTCATCGGGCACATGCTCGGGCGCGAGGCCGCCACCCTGGAGCAGATCGAACGCACCGCCGCCGCGCACCACGTGGGGGACGAGGAACCGCTGATCGAAGCCGTCGGCTTGGGCCGCAAGGGCTCCATCGCCCCGTACGACCTCTCGGTCCGCCGCGGCGAAGTCGTCGGCCTGGCCGGGCTGCTCGGGTCCGGGCGCACCGAGACCGTCCGGCTCATCGCCGGCGCCGACCGCGCCGACTCCGGTGAGCTGCGCTTCGAAGGCGCGAAGACGGGCGGCCACAACCCGCGCACGGCCGCCGCGCGCGGCATCGCGTACTGCCCGGAGAACCGCAAGACCGAAGGGCTCGTAGGGGATCTCACCGTCGCGGAGAACATGATCCTGGCGATGCAGGCCTCGCGCGGATGGGCCCGGTCCATTCCGGTGGCCCGCCGCGACAAGCTCGTCGCCGAGTTCATCGAGAAGCTCGACATCCGCCCGGCGAACCCCGACATGCCCGTCAAGAACCTCTCGGGCGGCAACCAGCAGAAGGTCCTCCTGGCCCGCTGGATGCTCATCGAACCGAAGCTGCTCATCCTCGACGAGCCGACCCGCGGCATCGACGTCGGCGCCAAGGCCGACATCCAGAAGCTCGTCGCCGAGCTCTCCGCGGACGGCATGGCCGTCCTGTTCGTCTCGGCCGAACTCGACGAGGTCACGCGCCTGTCCGACCGGATCGCCGTCCTGCGCGACCGGGAACTCATCGCCGTGCTCGAATCCGAGGCCGACATGACCACCGAACGCATCGTCGACACCATCGTGGCAGGAGGGCACAGCAGTGAATAGCTACGCGAAGCGCCTCATGTGGCCGGTGCTGATCCTGGTGGCGCTGCTCGTCGTCAACATCATCGCCACCGGCATCGACTTCATCGTGCCGAACGTCAACGACGGCCGCCTCGGCGGCGCGTTCGTCAACATCCTGCGCCGCTCCGCGCCGCTGCTGCTGATCGCACTCGGCATGACGCTCGTCATCGCCACCAAGGGCATCGACCTGTCGGTCGGCGCCGTGTACGCGATCGGCGCGGCCATCGCCTGCCAGATGATCATCGACGCCCCCGACCAGTCCGCGGGCAGCCTGATCTTCTCCGCGATCGCCCTCGCACTCGTGGTCACCGCCGTCATCGGCGCGTGGAACGGGACCATGGTGGCGTACTTCGGCATCCAGCCGATCGTCGCCACCTTGATCCTCATGATCGCCGGGCGCGGCATCGCGCAGCTCATCACCGGCGGCCAGATCCCGAAGGTCGACGACTCCAGTCCGTTCACCGAACTCGGACGCGGCTCGTTCCTCACGATCCCGCTGCCGATCTGGATCGCCGCCCTCGCGCTCCTGGCGCTCGCGCTGCTCACGCGCCGCACCGCATTGGGCATGCTGCTCGAATCGGTCGGCGGCAACCCCGAGGCCAGCCGCCTCGCGGGCATCCGCTCCAAGGGCATCACCGTCCTGGTGTACCTCGTGTGCGGCCTGTGCGCGGGGCTCGCCGGCCTCATCGGCGCGTCCAACCTCGGCAGCGCCGACGCCAACAACGGCGGCCTGTGGATCGAGCTCGACGCGATCCTCGCCGTCGTCATCGGCGGCACCGCCCTGCTCGGCGGCCGGTTCTACCTGCTGGGCACCACGATCGGCGTCGTCATCATCGAGGTCCTCGAGGACACCATCATCAACATCGGCCTCTCCAGCCAGTGGCAGTTCACGGCCAAGGCCATCGTGGTCTTCATCGTGGCGCTGCTCCAGAGCCCCGAGTTCCGGGCCTGGATCCTGAAGCCGTTCAAGCGGAAACCGGCGACGCCGGCGCCCGCCCCCGCCGAGGAGGTCCTGGCGAAATGAGCACGCAAACGCTGACCGAGCGCCCCGCGCGCTCGACGCTCTTCGACGGCCTCACCCGGTACATCCCGATCGGCGCCACCGTCGCGCTCCTGATCGCGCTGTACGTCGGCGGGATCGCGAACTATCCGAAGTTCGACAGCCCGCAGGTCATCGCCAAGCTGTTCATCGACAACGCCCCGCTCCTGATCATCGCCCTCGGCATGACCTTCGTGATCCTCTCGGGCGGCATCGACCTCTCGGTCGGCTCGGTGATGGCGTTCTCGACCATGGCCTGCGCCTGGCTCACCGTCGACGCAGGGATCGGCGCGCCGCTCGCGGTCGCCCTGGTCCTCGCCTTCGGGACGGGCTGGGGCCTGCTCATCGGCGCGGTGATCCACTACTTCAACGTCCAGCCGTTCATCGCGACCCTGGTGGGGCTCTTCCTGTTCCGGGGCCTGACCCTCCAGATCTCCGACACCGACGTGTCCATGCGCGAGGTCGACTTCTGGCAGTGGGGCATGGTCCACGCCGTGGACGTCGGCAAGATCCGCGACGGCGGCTTCTGGCTGCCGAACCTGTCGTTCGTCGCGTTCGCGGTGGTCATCGTGTCGTTCGTGGTGCTGCACTACACGCGCTTCGGGCGCGGCGTGTACGCCATCGGCGGCTCCGAGCAGTCCGCTCTGCTGATGGGCCTTCCGGTGGCGCGCACCAAGATCGGCGTGTACGCGATCAGCGGGTTCTGCGCGGCCCTGGCCGGCGTGCTGGCCGCGTTCGCGACCAAGAGCGCCAACCCGCTCGCGAACGTGGGCGCCGAACTCGACGCGATCGCCGCCGTGGTCATCGGCGGGACGCTGCTCACCGGCGGGGCCGGGTTCGTCCTCGGCACCGTCGCGGGCGTCATGGTCTGGGGCATGCTCAACACGCTCATCGCCTTCCAGGGGAACCTCTCCTCGTGGTGGGCGCGGATCGTGATGGGCATCCTCCTGCTCGCGTTCATCCTCCTGCAGCGCGTGCTCGCCCGCTCGGGCGAGAAGCGGCGCACCTAGCTTCACTCTTCGCACCGCGAGGGCCGTCGACCTGCTGGTCGGCGGCCCTCGTTGCGTACTCCTTCGGCAGGATGTAGTATCTCTGCTATCAATGAATGAACTTCTGCGACGGAGAAGAAGATGGGACACCCCCCTGACGGGCCCGCGATCGCCGTGACCGACCTACGGATGAGCTACGGCAGCAAGGCCGTGCTCACCGGACTCGACCTCGAGATCGAGCCCGGCGGCGTCACCGCCCTGCTCGGCCCCAACGGCGCCGGCAAGACCACCACGATCGAAATCCTCGAAGGCTTCCGCGCCCGCAGCGGCGGCGAGGTCGAGGTGCTCGGCGTCGACCCCGAGCACGGCGACGAACGCTGGCGGGCCGGACTCGGCGTCGTCCTCCAGGAATGGCGCGACAACGGCAAATGGCGGGTCCGCGAACTGCTGCAGCACTTCGGCGAGTACTACAAGCCCTTCGCGGAGCCGTGGGACGCCGACGAGCTGCTCGGCCTGGTCGGCCTCACCCCCCAAGCCGGACAGCGGGTCCAGACGCTCTCGGGCGGCCAGCGCCGCCGCCTCGACGTGGCCCTCGGCATCATCGGCCGCCCGGCGCTGCTGTTCCTGGACGAGCCGACCACCGGCTTCGACCCGCACGCCAGGCGCGAGTTCCACGAGCTGATCCACCGGCTCACCGACCTCAACGGCACCACGATCCTCCTGACCACGCACGACCTCGACGAAGCCGAGAAGCTCGCCGAGCGCATCCTGATCCTCGCCGGAGGCCGCATCATCGCCGACGGCTCGCCCGACAAGCTCGCCCGATCCGCGGCCACCACCGCCGAGGTCAAATGGATCCAGGACGGCCGGCTGCAGATCCACGCCACCGACGACGCGACCGACTTCGTCCGCCAACTGCTCGCCACCGACAACGGGACGGTCACCGACCTGGAAGTCCACCGGGCCAGCCTGGAGGACGCGTACCTGACCCTCGTCGCGAAATTCGAAGCCGGCGAAGCCGAGACGGCCGTCGATGCCTTTAAGGAGGTCACGGCGTGAACACCACCCTGCACGCGTACAAGACCGGATGGAAGCGCGGGCTCATCGAGACCCGCATCTCCCTGACCACCATCAGCGACCTTATGGGCTACCTGATGCCCATGGCCATCGCCATCGGCGTCCTGTTCTTCATGCGCGGCGCCGAATTCGAAGGGGCCCCGGTCTCCTTGGGCTCCATGAACATGCCGAGCCTCATCGGCATGAACGTCGTCTTCGGCGGCATCATGGGCATCGTCGGCACCCTCTCGATGGACCGCACCAACGGCACCCTCCTGCGCGCCAAGTCGATGCCCGGCGGCATGACCGGTTACCTGGTGGGCCATGTGGTCTCGACCGCGCTGTTCGTCGTCGCCACCGTCGTGGTGATGCTCGCGGCCGGCCTGATCCTGTTCGAGGGCCTCGAATTCGACTCACCCGACCGGTGGCTGCTGTTCCTCGCAGTCGTCCTCATGGGCATCGTGACGACCCTCCCGCTGGGGGCCGTGCTCGGCGCGGCCATCAACAACCCCAAGAACATGGGGCTCGTGATGCTCCCGGTGATGGGCTCGGTGGCGATCTCGGGGATCTTCTACCCGATCACCGCGCTCCCCGGCTGGCTCCAGGGGATCGGGCAGATCTTCCCGATGTACTGGATGGGCCTGGGGATGCGGCACTCGCTGCTGCCGGATTCGATGGCGGCGGTGGAGATCGGCGGCTCGTGGCGGACGCTTATGATGTTCGCCGTGCTCGCGCTGTGGGCCGTCGTCTCGATGGCGCTGGCGCCGAAGCTGCTGCGGCGGATGGCGCAGCGGGAGTCGGGTTCGGCGGTGGCCGAGCGCCGCGCCGAGATGCAGAGGCAGTGGGGTTAGGGCCGTGGCCGGAGACGAGGTCTACAACCGGATCGCGATGCTGCGCGCCGAACGCGGCGTCTCCAGGCGGCAGCTGGCCGACGCGCTCGGCGTCCACTACCAGACGGTCGGCTACCTCGAACGCGGCGAGTACTCGCCGAGTCTCCATCTGGCGCTGAAGCTCGCCGAGTACTTCGAAGTCCCGGTGGAAGTCGTCTTCTCCACCAAGCCCTTCCCGCGCATCGGCGCGTGAACTCGAACTTCATTCCGGCAACACGGGTCCCGCGCTCCGGCAACACCACGGCCTCTGGCCGACCCGAGCGCGGGTCCTCTTTGTTCACCTTTGCGATACCTTCAAGTCGTCCTCGGCTGGGAGGGTGAGGACAGTTCACTCCATCCCCACGGTTCATTGGAGACAACAGTGCAGATTGCTCGTCGGCGGCTGCTGGCCGCCGGGGCCGGCAGTGCGATCCTTCTCGGGACTCCCGGGATCTCGTACGCCTCCTCACGCCCCCAGCTCACCCACGGCGTCCAGTCCGGCGACGTCAGCGACCGCGGCGCGATCCTGTGGACGCGCGCCGACCGCGGCTCGCAGATGCGCGTGGAGCTCGCGACGCGCCCGGACTTCAAGCACGCCCGCCGCATCGACGGCCCGGCGCTCACCGAGGCCACCGACTTCACCGGGAAGGTGAAGCTCCAGGGCCTGCGCCCCGGCCAGCGGTACCACTACCGGATCCAGGCCGAGGGCGAGCAGCAGTCCGAGGCGCTCGAAGGCTCGTTCACCACGGCCGCATGCGAACCGAAGGACGTCAAGTTCCAGTGGTCCGGTGACCTCGCCGGGCAGGGCTGGGGCATCAACCCCGACTTCGGCGGCTACCGGATCTTCCAGGCCATGGCCGACGCCGAACCGGACTTCTTCCTCTGCTCGGGCGACTTCGTCTACTCGGACGGCCCGCTCGTCGAGTCCGTGGCGCTGCCGGACGGCACGACGTGGAAGAACACCCTCGCCGACGAGAAGCTCAAGGTCGCCGAGACCCTGGACGAGTATCGCGGCCAGTTCAAGTACAACCTGCTCGACGAGAACCTCCGCGCGTACCTCGCGCGGGTGCCGATGGTGAACCAGTGGGACGACCACGAGGTCGTCAACAACTGGTACCCCGGCGAGATCCTCGACCTGCCGCAGTACACCGAGAAGAACGTCGACGTCCTCGCCGCCAGGGCCCGCCAGGCCTTCGCCGAGTACACGCCGGGCGGTTTCGGCGCGACCGATGCGGAAGGCCGGATCTACCGCAAGATCTCGTACGGCCCGCTGCTGGAGGTGTTCGTGCTCGACATGCGGACCTTCAAGAGCGCCAACCCGGACGCCGACACGGCGCCCGGCGAGATCCTCGGAGCCGCCCAACTCGCGTGGCTCAAGCGGGAGCTGCGCCGCTCCAACGCGACGTGGAAGGCGATCGCGGCGGACCTGCCGATCGGCCTGATCGTGGGCGACGGCACCGGTGCGCAGGAAGGCGTCTCGAACGGCACTGGCGGCGCTCCCGGCGGCCGCGAGACGGAGATCGCGAACCTGCTCTCGTACTGCAAGAGCGAGGGCGTGAGGAACATGGTGTGGCTGACCGCGGACGTGCACTACACCGCGGCGCACCACTACAGCCCCGAGCGGGCGACGTTCCAGGACTTCGACCCGTTCTGGGAGTTCGTGTCCGGGCCGCTGAACGCGGGCGGCTTCGGGCCCAACAGACTCGACGCGACCTTCGGACCCGAGGCGGTGTTCGTCAAGGCGCCTCCGGCGGCGAACACGTCTCCGGCGCAGGGCTACCAGTTCTTCGGCGAGGTCGACATCGACGCCGAGACTGAGACGTTCACGGTGTCGCTCAAGGACCTCGACGGCGCCGTGCTGTTCAGCAAGGCCCTCGAACCGGTCGTCTAAGACCGCGAAGGCCCGCGGGAGGCGACTCCCGCGGGCCTTTTCGGTGGATCAGCCGCGGAGCAGCAGGTCCGCGATCGGGGGAACGGCCGGCTGCTGCGAGCGCAGCGCGGGCTCCTCGGGCCGCTCGCCGATGTCCTCGCCGCACAGGCCCGCGATGAGGAGTCCGGCGATCGCCCAGTCCAGTTCGGCCGGGTCGGCGGCGCTGTGCCGGTCGTCGATGTTCCACGTGAACGTCGTCTGCGTCTCGCCGTCGAGCGAGTGGAACGAGTAGGTCTGGTGGCCCAGGCCGCCGCCGGTGTGGCCGATGAAGACCTCCTCGGGGTCGCCGGGGCACCCGACGGTGAGTCCCATGAGGCCGAGACCGTACTGGTAGCCCTGGCCGGTGTCGGTGTACCGGCGCATCTCGGTCAGCTGCGCCTCGTCGAGGAGCGTGCCGTCCGTCAGGGCGTCGTAGAAGTCGTTCACGTCGCCCATGGTGGACATGACGCCGCCCGCCGCCCACATCTGGTTGTTCGAGAGCTTCGTCGTGTCGAAGTACGGGTCCGCCGGGTCGCCGGTGGTCAGGTACGGCACGGGATTCGCGCCCCTGATGCCGGAGGTGTCGTCCTTCGGCAGGTACGTGTCGCCCAGGTCGGCCGGGTCGAAGATGCGGTCGTCGAGCACCTCGTGCAGCTCGTCGCCGGTGAGCTCCTCGACGAGCAGGCCGAGCGCCATGTAGCCGGTGTTGGAGTACGACCAGTCCGTGCCGGGCGCGAACAGGAGCGGGTCCTGCGTGCCGATCTCGATGAGTTCCTCAGGGCTGTAATGGGTCCGGTAGTTCGCGCGGACGTCGGCGAGGTCGCCTTCCTGCCACAGCGAGACGTACAGGTAGTAGAAGTAGTCGAACAGGCCGCTGGTGTGCTGCATGACCTGCCGGATCGTCGGCTCCTCCTCGTAGGGGAGGAGCCCGGGGAGGTAGTCGCTGAGGGGCCGGTCGAGGTCGACCTCGCCTTCGGACTGGAGTTGGAGCAGGCTCGCGGCGACCATCGACTTGGTGAGGCTGGCGATGCGGACGCGGTCGTCCTCGTCGACGTTGCCGCCGCCGCCGTCGATCTCGCGCGTGCCGACGGCCTCGGACCAGGTGTCGTCGCCGAGGCGGACGTCGGCCACGATGGAGTGGTCGGCGACCTCGTAGAGCGCGTTGAGCTTCTGGTCGAGCAGGTCCTCGTCGAGGCCTGCGGTGGAGGGTTGTGCGGTTGCGGTGGAAGGGATCGCGATGATCGCGAGCGCGAGAGCGCCCGCGATCGGGAGGTGTTTGCCCATGTCCCGACGCTATAGGTCGATACCGGGCGAGTCCACCCCGAAACGGCGGAACTGCGCATGGGCCGCAAGGAGGACCGGAAACGACGACGCCTCCTCCGATCGACGGAGGAGGCGTTTCGTTCTAGTCCCGGCCCGAGTAGAACTCGGCCCCGGGCGGGGCCGCTTCGAGCCAGGAGAGGAAGCCGGTGACCGCCGAAGTGGTCATCGCGAGCTCGACTTCGCCCGCGGCGCTCTTGCAGCGCAGGATCGCGACTTCCGGGGGGAAGATCTGGGCCTCCGGACCGACCGGCTTGCGGCGCTCCGAGACCTGGAGGTCATGGCGCGAGAGCAGGTAGCGCGGCCCGAACGCCAGCGAGAACATCCGGTACCAGCGCAGCGTGCCGCTCTCGTACACCGCGAAACCGGGTGCCCAGCCGCGCCCCTCCATGTGCCGGGAGAGCCGGGCGGCCATGGCCACCGAGCCCGAACGGGACACGAAGGAGCGCCGGACGTAGGTCAGCACCAAGAACACCGCGACGGCCGCCGCCAGTGCGGCGACGACGAGCAGTGCCTTCAGCATGGCTATGCCGAAGCGGGGGCGACCGCCTCGGCGGTCTCGGCGAGGATGGTGGCCCCGTCGGTAGTCACCGACAGGAAGCCGCCCTCGATCTGCCAGGCCAGTTCGCCGCCGTCGACCGGCTGCACCCGTACGGTGCTGTCGATCTTCAGCTCGCCCAGCAGCGGCTGGTGTCCGGGGAGGATGCCCAGTTCGCCCTCAGTGGTGCGCGCGTACACGGCCTTGGCCGCACCGGACCACACCTTCGAGTCGACTGCTACCACTTCGACGTTCAGTTGCCCTGCCACAACGCTCCTTCAGCAGACTCCGGGATGATTACGGGAAGTCTAGACGGACGCGGGCGCGAACGTCGAATCGCCCAAGGGCGGAGGCCCGGGTGATCACCCGCACTTGCTGGGAAAAGGACGAAGGCCCCCGGCAGAGCCGGGGGCCTTCAGAGTCATCCTTGCGTGTTACACGCGGGCGCGCCGAGCCAAACGCTCGGGGTCCATGATGATCACGCTCTTGCCGTCCAGACGCAGCCAACCGCGCCCGGCGAAATCGGCAAGCGCCTTGTTCACAGTCTCGCGCGAAGCGCCGACGAGCTGGGCCAGCTCCTCCTGCGTGAGGTCGTGGGTGACGCGCAGGACGCCGCCGTCACGGGTGCCGAAGCGGCTCGCCATGTGCAGCAGGGCCTTCGCGACGCGACCGGGCACGTCGGTGAAGATGAGGTCCGCCATCGAGTCGTTCGTGCGGCGAAGCCGGCGCGCTATGACGCGCAGGAGCTGCTCGGCGATCTCGGGTCGGTTCGCCAGCCAAGGGCGCAGGGCCGTCTTCGAGAGGCGGGCCATGCGGGTGTCGGTCAGAGCGGTGGCGGTGGCGGTGCGGGGTCCGGGGTCGAACAGCGCGAGCTCGCCGACCATGTCGGACGGGCCCATGACCGCGATCAGGTTCTGGCGGCCGTCGGCGGAGCGGCGCCCGAGCTTCACCTTCCCGGACATGACGATGTACAGACTGTCACCCGGTTCGTTCTCCGTGAAGACGGTCTGGCCCTTGTTGACGTCGACGTACTCCATCTCTTTGATGAGTGACTCGACAGCTTCGGGGTCGACCCCCTTGAACAGGGCGGCCCTGGCCAATACATCTTCCATACCCGTTCGCACCTTTCTTCAACGCACCGCTAGTGCAAGTACTGAGTCTATGCCTCTTGTCCGCATTGCGGGAGCGAGACCCCCGTAAATCCACATGCGCACCTTGGAAGCCGAAATCGACATTCGTATCCGAATGAATGCGTTCCGTCCGTTCCGAGCGTCACCCCGAGAGACTCACCACGCCGTCTCAGCTGGAGTTACGTTCCGGAAAACGGAAAGCGTCGACAGCGACCGGTACAGCCTACCCGCATTGTGACGCCACGCCCAGTACCAGGCAATGGCGTAATCCCACAGGAACCCACAAGGTCACGTGCACGATCCCGTGCCGACGGGGTCCGAAGCGGTCCTCCCGGCGTCCAGGACAGGCGCCGACTCGTCCATCGTCAGCGCGTAGCCGGTCTCCGGATCGTCCACCGCGGCGGCGAAGATGACCCCGATCACCTCGCCGTTCGGGTTGAGCAGCGGACCGCCCGAATTGCCGCCGATGATGTGCGCGTACAGCTGGTAGACCTCGCGCGTCACGGTCCCGTCGTCGTAGATGTCGGGGCCCGTGACCACCCGCGCCTCGCGCACGCGAGCGGCGGTCGCGGTGTACGGGCCGCCGGCCGGATAGCCCAGGACGATCGCGTCGTCGCCCGAGCCCGCCGTCTCGCCCTGCAGCGGCAGGGGCTCGGCGTCCAGGCCCGGGACCGACAGGATCGCCAGGTCCTTCTCGGGCTCGAACACGATCACGTCGGCGTCGAGCAGGTCGCCGTCCGATTCGACCTGCACGTCATCGGTGCCGGCCACGACGTGCGCGTTCGTCACCACGAGGTCGTCCTCGTAGACGAAGCTCGAGCCCTCGATCTGCCGGTCGCAGGACGGCGCCGAACCGTGCACCTTGAGCACCGAGTCCTCCGCGTTCTGGACGACTCCGGAGGCGGCGAGTTCGGGGTCGGGCGCCTCTACCGAGCGGGCCTCGGTCGGGTCGAGCCCGGAGAAGACGTCGGGCATCCCCGAGGTGTTCAAGGACTCCCGCATCGACTCGTAGACGCCCTTCACGGCCTCCGGCATGTACTCGTCGATGCCGCTCACGAGACTGGAGTTGCGGATCGCCGAGGCGACCGCGGGCATCGAGGAGTTCGCCAGCGGTGCGGCGGCGACCCAGGTCACGAGCAGCACGGCGGCCACCGAGACCACCGGGCCGGCGAGATGGTCGATGCGCTTGGAGCCGTTGGAGCGCAGGCGTTTGCGGAGCTTGTAGCCGAGGGAGGTCGCGAGGGCCATGCCGCCCAAAGAGAGCGCGAAGACGACCACGAGCGCGGCGATGAGCTTCGCGAGCGCCTCGGTGTAGAAGTCGGCGGCGAACGGCGCGATCTGGATCCCGATGAGCGCCCCGCCGAGGAAGCCCAGGAAAGTGGTCGCGGAGGCGATGAACCCCTCGCGGTAACCGTTGATCGCGAACAGGAGCGCCAGCAGCACGATGACGACGTCCACGAGGAGTCCCGCAGTGGTCGGCTCCATACGCCACCTCTTTCTGGATGCCCCTCAGTGCTTCTCGAGCTCCATCGTCCGGCCGGTGTCCCACGGGCGGGCCCAGCCGCCCAGGTCCAGGAGCCACGACAGTACCCCGGCGGTGAAGCCCCAAATCAGGGGTACGCCCGTGACCTGGAAGCCCGGTCCGGCGCGGCCCGAAGGGTAGGTGACCATGCCGCGCGAGTCCGGATCGGCCAGCAGCGGCAGCGGGACCTGGTGGGCCGCAGCGACTTCGGAGGCCGCCTGCGGCGCGACCAGGTGCGGCCTCGTCCACAGTGCGAGGACCGGGGTGACCGCGAAGCCCGAGACCGGGATCCACAGCGCCGGCAGGGTGCCGCCGACCGCGACCGAGTCGGGTTCGACCGCGAGTTCCTCGGCGGCCTCGCGCAGCGCCGTCGCCACCGCGTCGGCATCGCCGGGGTCGGCGGCGCCGCCGGGGAAGGCGACCTCGCCGGGATGGTTGCGCAGCGTCGCGGCCCGCTGCTGCAGCAGGACCGAGGGGCCGTCGTCGGGGTCGTCCCGGAGGAGCACCAGGACCGAGGCCGAGCGGGCGTTCTCCTCGGCGTGCGGGTGGAAGTGGTCGGCGATGACGCGCATGACCTTGGGCGGCTCGGCTTCCGCCGCGGCCTTCATCAGCGGGCGCCACCAGTCGGGGCGGGGATCGGGCGTCACGACAGCTCCATTCCGAACGCCGATTCGGCGGCCGCGGTGAGGCTCTCGGCGGTGACGCCCGGTTCGACGACGAGCTCGGCGACCGTGCCGTCCGGGTTCACGAACGCGACGCCGGGCAGGGCCGGGACGCCGAGGCCGATGCGGATCGCCTCTTCGGGATCGGAGACGGAGGGAAAGGTCATGGCGAACTCCTCGGCGAACCAGCGGCCCTGGTCCCGCGTGTCGGCGGTGTCGACGCCGAGGACGTCCACCGCGTTGCCGTGCGCTTGGTAGAAGGCCTCGACCTCAGGGGCTTCGGCCTGGCACGGCACGCACCAGCTGGCCCACAGGACGATGACGAGCGGCTTGTCGCCCGCGCCGACAGCGGTGGCCGCTTCGTCGCCGAGGCAGTCGAGTTCGAGGTCGCCGACCCCGTCGATCGGGGCCGAGCCCGAGGCGCACGCGACCGACCAGGTCGGTTCGCCCGCGTCCGCGGAGGCGACGCCGGGCTCGGGGGACTCGGCCGTGCAGGCGGCCGAGAAGAACAGTGCCGCCGCGGCGGTCAGGACCCGCTTCACGCGCCCACCGCGTGTTCGATGCCCGCGAGACGAATGAGCTCGTCCACGTTGTCGCCCTTGAGAAGCTTCGCGGCCTCGGCCGGGTCCGTCGGGCCCTCGCCGTAGGACGGGCAATGCGCGGCGAGCGTGCAGGCCCCGCACGCGGGTTTGCGGGCGATGCAGACGCGGCGGCCGTGGAAGATGATCCGGTGCGAGAACATGGTCCACTCGCGGGGCTCGACGAGCTTCTGGAGCTGGAACTCCAGTTTCACGGGGTCGTTGCCGTCGACCAGGCCGAGGCGGTTCGTGATGCGGATCATGTGCGTGTCGACGGTGATGCCCGGTACGCCGAAGGCGTTGCCGCGAATGACGTTCGCCGTCTTGCGGCCGATGCCCGGGAGCTTCACGAGGGAGTCCATGTCCTCGGGGAGCCTGCCGCCGTGGTGCTCGACCAGGGCCTTGCCGAGGCCGATGATCGACTTGGTCTTGTTGCGGTAGAAGCCCGTCGGACGGATGATCGCCTCGACGTCCTCGGGGTTCGCCTCGGCGTAGTCGGCGGCGTCGCGGTACCGCTTGAAGAGCGCCGGGGTGGTCAGGTTGACCCGCACATCGGTGCACTGCGCCGAGAGGATCGTGGCGATCGCGAGTTCGAGCGGGTTGCCGTAGTCGAGCTCGCAGTGGGCGTCCGGGTGGGCCGCGGCGAGAAGGCGGTCGATCACGCGGGCCCGGCGCTTCTTCGCCAGCTCGCTTTCTGTGCCCTTCCGGGCGTCGGCGGCGGTCACCCGGCCATGGTACGCGGGCGGCCCGGCAAACCGCTGCTTCCCCGATTGCCGCGCCCGCCGCGCAGGAGCAGCGCGGACATGCCGATCAGGCCGCCACCGGCGGCGGTCGCGACCGCGCTCCAGACCGGTGAGACCTCGGCCTCCGACTCCTCGGCCGACCGCGGCGACACGTCGGCCTCGACCGCGGCCGCGACGTCGAGAATCCCTTCGCCGAGGTCCGGGTCAGCGGCGACGGCCGTCTCGGTGAGCGCCCGGCGGACCTGGTCGGCGGTCCACTCCGGGTGCGCCGAGCGCACCACGGCCGCCGCGCCCGAGACGACCGCCGAGGCGAACGACGTGCCGGTCACGGTCTTGTACCCGCCGCCGGCCTTGAGCGCGGTCAGGTTCGCGCCCGGCGCGGCGAGATCGGTCGCCTCGCCGGTGACGGCGGTCCTCCAGCGCTCGCCGCGCTGGTCGGAACCGGTCACGGCGAGCACCTCGGGCATGCGGGCGGGGAACCAGACGTCCTCGCTCGGCCCGTCCCTGTGCTGGTTCCCGGTGCAGGCCACGATGAGCACGTCATGGCGTTCGGCGTAGGCGATGGCCTCGGCGAACCGCGCGGAGTCGTAGTGGCCGCCGAGGGAGAGGTTCACGACGTCGGCGCCGTTGTCGACGGCCCATTCGACGGCCGCGCCGACCATCGCCGAATCGTGGTAGCGGTTCTCGTCGTCGAGGACGCGGATCGGCAGGATCGCGGCGTCGGGGGCGACCCCGGGGTGAAGGGAGTCGGCGCGCCCGGCGATGAGCCCGGCGACGGCGGTGCCGTGGCCGACCGGGTCGGCCTGGCCGAAGGCCCGCTCGTAGACCGGGCCGGGATCGGAGCCGAGGACGAGGAGCCGCGGCTCGGCGCCGGGGTCGACGTCGACGTAGCTGCGGCCCGGCAGCACGGCGTCCTCGAGATCGGGATGGTCGGCGTCCACTCCCGAGTCGACGACGGCGACGGTGACGCCCTCGCCGGTGGCCGTCGGCCAGGCCTCGGGAGCGGCGACGGCGGAGAGGTGCCAGGCGACGGGCGCGGAGGCGCGGCCCGTGTGCGCGGAGAGCAAGAGCGCCAACAGCGTCGAGCACAAGCAGGCGAGAACGTATCGTGCAGAGCGGTCCCCCATGAGAACCGGATCGTTACACAGGGGCATGCCCACAGCGTGGGAATGACACACGTTCTCCTTTATGAATTCGTTATTCTCGCCCTACTGACGGAAACTTGACAACGCCCTCGCGTTACGGTGACGATCGCGAGGGGACGCCGCGTTCGCTCGACACCGCCCCATCCAAGACCGGTAGGGGGGAAGGGCTGAGTGGGATCGATGTGGGAACCCAGTAACGAGATCGAGCACCGACTCCGGGAGGCACTGCGGGCCGAGGACCAGGACGGATACTTCCGCATCCTGGCGCAGATCGAACTCGTCCTCCCACTGTCCTATGAGGACGCGAGCAGCTCTGGCGCCGACACTTGGGCCACCTGGACCACCGACGACCGCACCCATATTCTCGCCTTCACTTCCGAGGCCGCTCTGCAGGTGTGCTTGCGCGACAACGCCGGCGCGTCCCGCCGCGTGTCCTTCGCGTCGCTCGCCGAGTCGTGGCCCGACGAGGAGTGGTGGCTCGCCGTCAACCCCGGTCTGCCGATCGAGGGCTACCTCCCGGCCTGGTTCGTCTCCCAGGTCGCGCAGGGCATGACGACCGTTCCGGCCGACCCGGCACCTGAACCGGAACCCGCTCCTGACCCATACGGGCAGCAGCAGAACGACACCTTCTCTTCTGTGGCGCAATCCGACCCGTTCGCGAACCCGATGGCGCCCGCACCCGAGCCGCGGCAGGGGAGCTTCATGCCCCCCGCCCCGCCGGTGCCCGAGGTGCCGCCCGCGCCGCGCCGCTCCTCGGACCTCAACGGCTCCTCGAGTCTGAACGGCTCCTCCGGCCAGCAGTCCACCGTCGGCGGTACCACCCAGGCGGGACTCCCGCTGCGCCAGCCGCCGCGCGATCCCGAAGCGGCCGAGGCCGACCCGTTCAACGGTCACTCGTTCGCCTCGCAGCCGCCGCCCGAGCCCGAGTCGTACCAGTCCCGGCCGCCGGGCTTCGGCTCGCAGTCCAGGGGCCTCGGCTCGCAGCCGCGCGACGTGGGGTCCCAGCCGCAGCACTTCTCGCAGCCGCCGAGCCCGCCCGCGCCGCAGGAAGCCGCGTTCCCGGCCGACCCGCAGTGGCAGAACCAGCAGGACCAGTGGCCCGACGCACCCGACTGGCTGCGCGACCAGCAGCCGGACCCGACGACGCTGCCGACGCGCGCACCCGCGCCGCCGGCCGCCACGCCGGAACCGTTCCCGGCCGGGCAGTCCTTCGGCGGCGAGTCCTTCGGGAACGCCGCGCCCGCCGGCAACGCCGATTCGTTCGCGAGCCCGAACTCGTTCGGTCCGCAGAACGACCCGTTCGGCGCTCCCGGCAAGGCCGACTCGTTCAACGGCGACGACGCCTTCGGCAGCGACCCCTTCGGCTCCGAGCCGCCGCGGTCCGCCGAGTCGTTCGCGTCCATGTCGAGCGCCTTCGGCCGCCGCCCGGCCGACGAACCGCAGCCGAGCGCGCAGCCGCAGTCGCAATCGCAGGCGCGGCCGACGGAGCTCACCGGCGACGACGCCGAGCCGCTCCTGGCCGAGGCCGCGTCCACCGGCGACACCGCCGCGTTCCTCCAGACCCTGCTGTGCGCCAGCGTGATCCTCCCGGTCGGGGACCCCGCCGCCGCGCACCTGCGGGTCGGCGACCCCTCGTTCCGCTGGGCCAGCGACATCGTCGACGGCATCATCGGGATCACGGTCTACACCACGCTCGAGCGGATGGCCGAGCGCGCGGGAGAGGACACCCCGCACACCACGGTGCCCTTCGGCTGGCTCATCCAGCACTGGCCCGCGCAGGACTACGCGCTCTACGTCAACCCCGGCACCTCGGTCGGCGCCAACATGTCCGGTCCCGAGATCGAGCCGCTCCTCAAGTGGGCCGAGGCGAAGGACCTGCTCACGTTCGCGACCGAGATGGAGAAGCGCCAGGCCGCCGCCGCGCGCGCGGCCTCGCCGTCGCACCGCGTGCAGCCGATCCTGTGGCAGAAGACCATCCCGCACCACCAGGTGCCGTTCTACCTCGAACGCGGCTACGACCGCGTCGGCGGCTTCATCCACCCCGCCGAGGCCGTGGACCACCTGCGGACGCCCGCGCAGCTGTACCTCGCGCTCGGGCTCCTCCGCTTGAGCGAGGAGTTCAACCCCGCCGACGACTCGGTGCACGTGCTCCGCTGGATCGGCTACCGCACCGACCTGTACCCGACCGCCATCGGCGGCAACGACTTCGCGACGGCCGAGTCGCGCGGCGGCACCGTCGTCGAGCCCGGCCCGTTCCGCGGCGACGGCTTCGCGCCCTCCGAAGGCGACGAGCGCATCCCCGAGCACAAGGTCGACTCCGTGCGGCTGCCGCACGGCGCGAAGATCCTGCGGATCGACTCGCGCGGCGAGGTCACCGAGATCGCGCTCTACGACTCGGACACGCGCGAATGGTCCCCGATCGACGGCGCGTACTTGAGCGGATTTACGGCTCCGCAAGCGTTCGCCGAGGGTGGACCGGCGGCCATCGAGGCGCCTTCGACGCCGGCGCTGCCGGCCGGGCCCTCCAGCGACGCGCCGCCGCCGAGCGGCCCGATGGGCGAGGCCTACGGCTACGACGCGGCCCCCGGCTACGACAGCGCGCTGGGCGAGGCCTGGGGCGACGCCGACGGCCACTACGACCTGGTGCGGCCCAAGCCCGAGGAACGCGCGGCCCACGTCCTGGACCACCGCGACCGCGAATGGAAGGACGCCTGATGCGCGACGGCTACATCGCCCGCTGGAAGGGCGCCGAATACGACTCCAGCCCGGACGGGGCCCACGTGCGGCTCTACTCGCCCACGGGCGGCGACGGCTTCGTCGAGGTCGCCGACGGCCGGTTCCGGCGCGGCGTGCCGATCGGCGAGCTCGAGGACTTCTTCTACGTGCGGACCGTCGCCACCTGGCGGGGCGAGCCGTTCCTGGTGCTCGGCTCCTCCGGCGAATGGCTGCGCCTGGAGTACCGCGGCGGGCGCAGCGACGTGGCCCGCTCGCTCGGACTCGAGCCCTACGACAACGGCGTGTACCAGATCTGGGCACCCGCTGAAGAGGTCACCGACATCAGCGAGCAGTACCTCTAGAACGACGTGATTGAGCCCCGACCGCGCGGTCGGGGCTTTTTCATTGCGCGTTCCGCAAGCCTCCGAACGGGAAATGATCGTTCGGAGAAATCTGTCAGGAGACCGCTTTCACATAGGTGTCGTTTGATGTATAGTTCAGGAAACTAAGAAAGCGTTTGCCTGTCGCCTTTCGGTGAACGCTTGCGGAGCCGTTACCTGGCAAGGTCTGGAGCACATCCCTATGGCAGAGAGAATCACCGTCGGCATCGCCCTCAACGGGGTGACCGGTCGCATGGGCTACCGGCAGCACCTCGTGCGCTCCCTTCTCGCCATCCGCGAGCAGGGCGGCGTGGAGCGCGCCGACGGCAGCGTGATCTGGCCCGAGCTCACCCTGGTCGGCCGCAGCGCCGACAAGCTCGCCGAGATCGCCGGCCGCCACGGTCTGGACAAGTACACCACCAGCCTTGACGAGGCCCTGGGCGACGACAAGATCGACGTCTACTTCGACGCCCTCACCACCCAGCACCGCCTCGCCGCCGTCAACGCCGCCATCAAGGCCGGCAAGCACGTGTACACCGAGAAGCCCATCGCCACGAACCTCGACGACGCCCTGGGCCTGGCCCGCGCCGCGCGCGACGCCGGCGTCAAGAACGGCGCGGTCGCCGACAAGCTGTACCTTCCGGGCCTGCGCAAGCTCAAGCGCCTGGTCGACTCCGGGTTCTTCGGCCGGGTCCTGTCCGTGCGCGGCGAATTCGGCTACTGGGTCTTCGAAGGCGACTGGCAAGAGGCCCAACGGCCTTCGTGGAACTACCGCGCCGAGGACGGCGGCGGCATGGTCCTCGACATGTTCCCCCACTGGTCCTATGTCTTCGAAGAGACCTTCTCGCCGGTCAAGTCCGTGACCGCCCACGTCACCACCCACATCCCCGAGCGCTTCGACGAGAACGGCAAGGCCTACGCGGCCACCGCCGACGACGCCGCCTACGCGTTCTTCGAATTGCAGGACGGCACCGTCGTCCAGATGAACTCCTCCTGGGCGACCCGCGTCGACCGCGAGGAGCTCGTCGAGTTCCACGTCGACGGCACCGAGGGCTCCGCGATCGCCGGGCTGCGCAAGGCCCGCGCCCAGCACCGCGTCCACACCCCGAAGCCCGTGTGGAACCCCGACATCGACCAGCCGATCCCCTTCCGGCAGCAGTGGCACGAGGTGCCCGACAACGAGGTCTTCGACAACGGCTTCAAGCTGCAGTGGGAGGAGTTCCTGCGCCACGTCGTCGACGACGAGCCGTGGCACCACGACTTCCTGGCCGCCGCCCGCGGCGTGCAGCTCGCCGAGGCCGGCTACCAGTCCGCCCGCGAAGGCCGCCGCATCGACCTGGAGGACCTGGTCCTGTGAGCCGCAAGTTCTCCTCGCGCGTCATCTACTCCGCGGCCCACGTGGTCGCGGACCCGCTGGCCGACAACGGCCCCGGCCGGCCGGCCACGGTCGACTGGGACGCCACGATCGGCTACCGCAGGCACCTGTGGGACCTCGGTCTCGGCGTCGCCGACGCGATGGACACCGCGCAGCGCGGCATGGGCCTCGACTGGGAGGCCACCAAGCAGCTCATCCGGCGCTCGGCTGAGGCCGCGGGACCGGACGACCTCCTCGCGTGCGGCGTGGGCACCGACCAGCTCGGCGCCGTCTCGACCACGATGGACGAGATCCGCGCGACCTACCTCGAGCAGCTCGCGATCGTCGAGGACGCCGGTGCGGGCACGATCCTGATGTGCTCCAGGGCGATGGCCGCGAGCGCCAAGGGCCCGGACGACTACAAGTCGCTCTACTCCGAGCTGCTGAGCGAAGTCAGCGGCAAGGCCATCATGCACTGGCTCGGCCCGATGTTCGACCCGTCGCTCGAAGGCTATTGGGGCTCTTCGGACCTCGATGAGGCCGCGGACACGTTCGTCGAGATCATCACCGAGAACGCGTCGAAAGTGGACGGCATCAAGATGAGCCTCCTCGACGCCGAGGCCGAGATCGCCTTGCGCCGCAGGCTCCCCGAAGGGGTCCGCTGCTACACCGGCGACGACTTCAACTACCCGCGGCTCATCGCCGGGGACGAGTTCGGCTACTCGGACGCGCTGCTGGGGATCTTCGACCCGCTCGCGCCGCTCGCGTCGAAGGCCGTGCAGCGCTTGGACGAAGGCGACGTGGCCGGTTTCCACGCGATCCTGGACCCGACGATCCCGCTGGCGCGGAAGGTCTTCGAGGCCCCCACGTTCAACTACAAGACCGGCGTGGTGTTCCTGGCGTGGCTTTCGGGCTACCAGGACCACTTCAAGATGGTCGGCGGCTTGGAATCGGCCCGCTCGATCGAGCACTTCAGCGAGATCGTGGACCTGGCGCTGGAAGTGAACCTCTTCCCGGACGAGGCCCTGGCCATGGACCGGTTCAACGCCCTGTTGAAGGTCGCGGGCCAGCCGAAGCGGACCCTCGCATGAGCATCTTGGAGCGGTTCTCCTTCAACCACGCGACGGCGAAGTTCTGGGACCAGCGCGAAGCCGTCGAGGCCTGCGCGCGCACCGGTTCCGGGATCGGCCTGTGGCGTGAACCGGTGCAGGAGATGGGCGTCGAGGCGAGCGCGAAGCTCGTGAAGGACGCCGGCGTCCAGGTGACGAGCCTGTGCAGAGCCGGGTTCTTCACGGAGCCGACGCCAGCGGCGATCGATGACAACAAGCGGGCGATCGACGAAGCGGCGACGCTGGGCGCCCCGACGCTGGTGCTCGTCTCGGGAGGCATCCCGGACGGCGGCACGATCGACAGCGCCCGTGAAGGCGTCAAAGAGGCACTGTCGGTCCTCGCCCCGTATGCGGGCGAGCGCGACGTGACGTTGTCGATCGAGCCGCTGCACCCGATGTTCGCGAGCGACCGGTGCGTCGTGACGACGATCAACGAGGCACTGGACCTGGCCGCGCCGTTCCCGGCCGAGCAGGTCGGCGTCGTGGTCGACACGTACCACATCTGGTGGGACCCGCAAGTGTGGCAAGGGATCACGCGCGCCGGCCGTGAAGGCCGCATCGCCTCGTTCCAGCTCGCCGACTGGGTCACCCCGCTCCCGGCGGGCGTGCTCACCGGCCGAGGCCAGTTGGGCGACGGCTGCGTGGACTTCAAGCGCTATCTGGCCGAAGTGGACGCGACCGGTTTCGACGGCCTGATCGAGGTCGAACTGTTCAACGACGCGCTCTGGGCCCGCCCGGGCGCGGAGGTATTCGAAGAGACCAGGACCGCGTTCGCGCGGGTACTGGAATAGGAGCACCGCGGGCGCGGAACCGGCAGCGGTTGGGCAGCCGGATCCCGCGCTCGCGGATGAGCCCCCGGAACGCCGCGGGCGTTGGGTCAACGGGGTCAAGACCCGACCCAGCGCCCGCGGTTGGTTCCCGACGGCCTCGCGGGACGAATCATGGGCGCGGAGCGTCTGGCCGCATGGAAGGAGACCTCGATGGGCGACCACAGCCCGGCGCGAGTGCCATTCGATGTGGAGACCTACGTCGGGAACACCAAGACTGGCAAGGGCTTCTTCTGTGCCCTGGTTGCAGGCGAGCCCGGGTTCTTCCACGAAGTCGTATAAGAAGACGAAGAGCACATCGCCTTCTGGCATGTCGCGCCCCCGCCGCCCGGTGTCCCCCACGAGAAGCAGCAGTTCCACGCGCTCTTGGCCGAGAACGTTGTCATCTAGCAAGTCCCCGACGCGGCTGCCGCACTGGCGCAGCGTCTTCGTAAAGCGCTCCGCCCGTGAACGACATCTTCAACCGAAGCACGCTGACCATCTGGAGCTTCGAAGCTCCCAACACCCTGCGGGACAACCAATAGGGCAGGCAGGCGGTGGCGGCAAGAGTGTGGCGTCTTCTCAGGCTCGCTCGTCGGCCTCCCGGGCCTGATGGGTATGGGTTCAGGCGGGCAGCGACAAAGAGGCCGCTGCTTCCCGGGCTGGCTCTTCGGCTGTCGGCAGTGCCTGTTCCGGGTTGTGCCGGGGCGGGTTTCTTCCTTGGGCATGGTGAGGGGCCCGATCCCATATGGGTGTCGGGCTGCGCTGCTGGTGTTGCGGCGCTTCCCCTCAGCAGTCGCCCGCTGAGGGCACAGTAAGAAGGGTGGCTCCCCGTAGTCGACCTCCCTTGCCGGGCCAGCCATCACCTTCGATGCTTTGGGTGCTTCGGCGGGTTTGGAAGGCTTGGGGGCCTGGATGATCGACGGAGGCGGAGGCGGTGTCGCCTGGCTCGCTTGGCTTGCCTGGTTCGGTGTCCCGAACTTCTCTCGGCATCGGGCCTTGGCGGCTCGCATGGCTTTGAGGGCGCGGTCTCGGTCGATGGCCTCGGCCAGGGCATCGAGGTCGGGTTTCATGGCCTCGGACCATTCCGACCGGTACAGCCCGGTCGGGAAGACATCCCAGTCGGTGCCGGTGTGCTCAGTGTCCATGTCGGTATCGGTGCGCCAGTCGGAGCAGCCGCACCCAGCCGTGGTGTCGGTGGGGGCGCTCTGGATGCCAGCGTGGTCGTGGTGGGTGATGATGGCTTGGCCGGGGCCG
The DNA here is from genome assembly GCF_042647865.1 of Glycomyces rhizosphaerae. Classification (NCBI taxonomy): domain Bacteria; kingdom Bacillati; phylum Actinomycetota; class Actinomycetes; order Glycomycetales; family Glycomycetaceae; genus Glycomyces; species Glycomyces rhizosphaerae. Next base: position 110,570 of record NZ_JBHRWO010000005.1, on the reverse strand, counting down.
GTCTTCTCCACGGTCCAGCCGGTGGTGTGGATGCGGCCGTGGTGGAACCGGCAGAGCAGGATCAGGTTCTCCGCGATCGTGGGGCCGCCGTCGGCCCAGTGCTGGATGTGGTGGGCTTCGGTCCAGGCGACCGGGCGCCCACACCCCGACCAGGCGCAACCTCCCGGCTGCTCAAGCTCCAGCTTCCGCCGCAGCGCCGTGTTCGGCAGGCGCAGGGCCCGGCCGAGTTCGACCGCTTCGCCTGTGGCGTAGTTGAACACCGAGGGGATCACCACGCCCTCGCAAGCGAGCAGGCGCGCCCTGGGAACCGAGATCGGGTCGCCCTCCAGCAGCGGGAGGCGGCCGGTGTCTTTGCCCTGCAACGTCTCGATATCGACCGTGAGATCGAGGGTGGCGGTGTGCCCGTGACGGGTCGCGGCCTGCGGGGAAGACCCGTAGCCGGCGAGGAGCTGGTGGAGGGCTTCAGCGTGCCGGTGCTCCTGGGGTGGGAGCAGGCCGTCGCTGTCTTGGTCTTCTTGACGGGGTGGCGGGCAGGCGGTCTGCAGGTACTTGTCCAACAGGCGGCCCGTGGTGTCGGAGAGTTCCGCGGAGAGGCTCCACATGCCGTTGTCTTGCGGCATCAACTCCAGGCGCTGCAGGGACTGTGCGCCCAACTCGTCCAGCAGTTCGGTTTCTTCGGCGATGGAGGCCCAGAGTTCGTCGAGGTGGCGTTGCAGGTCTTTGAACGAAGCATGGGCGCAGTACTGGGCGACCATCGCTTCCGGTGTCGCGCACTGGACTGAAGCGTCGAAGGGGGAGGGGACTGGTGTCGTGAAGGGGGTGCGGGCGAACAGGCGCATGGCGGGGGTCTTGTCCAACTGGCGGACCGCGAAGGCGACCTGGTCGATCCGGGCCTTCCCCGTCGTAGCCGCTTCCGCGAGGAGACGGAACTTCCCGGAGAGTCTGGCGATGGCCGCGACGGAGCCTGCCGTGTTGAACGTGAAGTCGAACTGCGACAACAACAGATCCCGCAGGGCGGAGAACCCGAACTCGGAACGATGCAGCCCAGAGGCCTTCATCTCGATCACCGCGGCGAGGACTGCCGCGTGCTGGGTGTTGATGAGAGAGGCGGCGTGGTCGAGGGTGGAGCGGATGGCTTGGGCCTGGGAGCGGCGGTCCGATGCGACCGGGGTGGTGATCGGGGTGGTGGTGCAGTGGCTCATCGGGGTCTCGCCTCCCTTCCGCTGTACTCGAATGATCTGGCTGATTTCGCTTGTTTGTGCTGTATCAAGCATAGATCGGTCAGGGGTCGACTGTCATCACCCAATCGGGTGAATCATCGATGTTTCTGCAGGTCAATAGCACTGTCCCCCGGGGTCGGGCGTGTCGGCCAGCGCCCCGAACCGACCCCGCGCTAGACGGCCCGGGCAGCCAGCGCAGGGGTGCCGGGCGGCTCGGACCGGGCGGCCGCAGTGCGACCGAGGCACCTCACACCCCTTTGTCGCTGCCCGACCGAACGCGGGCCACAACGAACCGCGAAGCCGAAGGACAAGCCGAGAGGGCTCCTTCCTCGTTGTCGGCGATTGAGGACCGCGAGCTCACTGGTCCAGTAAGTCGAAGCGAGGCAAAGCCGCGGATCGGCCCTCGGAATGCCGTTGGGGTGGGACCGCAAGGGGCTCGCCCGGTCCCGCCCCAACGGTCGGTCTATGCGTGGCCCTCGGCCACGCAGAACTCGTTGCCGTCGGGGTCCTTGAGGACGGTCCAGGAGAAGACGCCGCCGGGGGCCTCGTGGTGGGAGACCTGGGTGGCGCCTGAGGCGATGAGGCGGGCGACCTCCTTCTCTGCGTCGGTCGTGACGAGGTCGAGGTGGATGCGGCCGGGCTGCGTGCCCTCGACGAACTGGAAGGCCATGCCGGTGCCGTCGCCGAGGCCGACCATGACGTACTCGCCCCAGTCGGCGGTGATCTCGCCGCCGAGCGCGGCGAGCCACCATTCGGCGAGTTCCTTCGGCCGGTCGGTGTTGACGGTGACGTTCGCGATCTTCAAATCCATGGGGGCGAAGGTAGCCGGAGGGTCCGACATTCCATCATCTGAAGTGGTCACGGCCGTTCAGCGGCCGAGCGCGGTCCTTCTCGGTGGCGTCGCGGTGGCCCGTGTAGGTCGCGAAGACGACGAGGTTCTCGGTGTAGCCGCCCGACTTGCGGTCGAAGGCGCCGCCGCAGGTGATGAGGCGCAGCGCGGGTTCGGGCTCGATGCCGAAGACGTCCTCGTAAGGGAGGCGCTGCTTGGCGTAGGACTCGATCGCGGACACCTCGAAGACGACGACGACGCCGTCCGCGCGGGTGACCTCGATGCGGTCCCCTTCCTCGATGTCCTTGAGCGGGAAGAACACAGCGGGGCCGGAGCGGTCGGTGTCGACGTGGCCCATGAGCACCGTGGGCCCGAACTCGCCGGGCGTGGGCCCGGCCTCGAACCAGCCGGCCTCGTGCGGACGCCACATTTCGGGGACCTCGAAGTTCCCCTCGTAGTCGAGGCCGAGTGCGGTGAGCGGGGCGTGGACACCGACCGCGCCGATGTCCACGCGGGTCGGTTCGGAGCGGTCGAGCCAGGTGCCGCCCGCGGGGTCGGCGACGGCGAACGGGTCGTCGTGGAACGGATTCCCGAAGTGCGGCATCCGCAATGCGGGTACCGGGACGACGCTGCCGAGCATGAGGCCGAGGCCCCCGGCGAGCACGAACGAGAGGACGACGAAGGCGACCGGCCGGAACGCGGGTTCCGGCCGGTGGATGGGTTCCTCGTCGGGCGACGTGTCGCCTGTCGGTTCAGGCGGCAGTGACATTGCTGCGGCGCTTGAGCAGCCAGAGCCCGGCAGCCGCGACCAGCACCGCGGCGGCGCCCGTCCACATGACCGCGGTGGCCGCGTCCGAGGCCGTCGAGCCGCCGCCGGTGGCGGCGCCGGTCCCCGAGGTCACCGTGAACCTGGTCGAAGCGGTGTCGGAACCGCAGGTCACCGTCACCGTGTACGAGCCCGGCCTCATCTTCTCCGTGACGGTGAAGCTGCCCTGGGCGTTGTTGTTGTTCTTCGGCAGCTTGAAGCTCGTGTCGGTGTTCTCCACGTCGCCGGTCGCGTCCATGTCGCAGTTCGACGCGAGCACGTCCACGCGGGTGCCTGTGGCTCCCGCGGTCGGCGAGAGCGTGACGGTGATGGCCGCGTTCGCCGGAACGGCGCTGGTCAGCACGAGTGCGGCGCTGAGGCTCAGCGCGGCGAGCATCCCTCGGATGGGCTGCGGCATTCGCATGGGCACGGTTCCTCCCCGAACGGCACCGGGTCGCACCCGCTGCGTGACGTGTCAATGGCTCACGGTAATGGCTCTTATGGGCGCGCCAGGGGGTTTCATCGGAAAACCGGCCCCCGCTCCCGCGCCTGGCGAGTCGGGTATCGGACAACTCGATCCGCGAAGTGCGGCTTCGGGTCTGGAAAACCGCGGCGCCATCTGCCACGATGAGGGGATGAGGCTTCCCGGGAGCGGTCTGGTCAGCGGTCTCGCCGCGACCGCGCGCACCGCCGCGCGCCGCGCCGTCACCAGCCAGTACCCCGAGAACGAACCCGAACTCCCCGAACGCACCCGCGGCGTCATCGCGCTGCACGAGCCCAGCTGCACCTCCTGCATGCTCTGCGCCCGCGAATGCCCCGACTGGTGCATCTACATCGACTCCCACAAGGAGACCGTCGAGGTCGAAGGGGCCGCCCGGCCCCGGCAGGTGAACGTCCTCGACCGCTTCGACATCGACTTCTCGCTCTGCATGTACTGCGGGATCTGCGTCGACGTCTGCCCCTTCGACGCCCTGTTCTGGGCCCCCGACTTCGCCTACGCCGAAGGCGACATCCGCGACCTCCTCCACGACAAGGAGCACCTGGGGGAGTGGATCGCGAACGTGCCGGAGGCCGCCAAGACCGAGGCCGTGAAGGCGGAGGCCGCCGAGTGACGCTCGCGGACGTCCTGCTGCTGGCCTTCGGCCTCCTCGCGCTCGGCGCCGGGCTCGCGGTCGTCACCACCAAGCGGATCGTGCGTGCCGGACTGTGGCTCGCGGTCGCGTTCGCCGGGATCGCCGGGGCCGCGCTCGTGCTCACCGCAGAGTTCCTCGCGTGGGTGCTCGTCCTCGTCTACGTCGGTGCGATCGTCGTGCTGCTGCTGTTCGCGACCATGCTCACCAGGGCCCCGACCGATCCGTCCGATGATCTCGACCGACCGAAGCTGCCGGGGGCGCTCATCGCCGGCGGCGTGGGCCTCGGCCTCGCGGCGGTCGTGATCGGCGCGTTCGGCTGGACCCGGTCCGGGCTCGACGACCGCGCGAGCGGCGGGGCCGCCGTCATGGGCGAAGCGATCTTCGCCGACTGGGTGCTCCCGTTCGAAGTGCTCTCGCTGCTGCTGCTCGCCGCGCTGGTCGGCGCCATCGTGGTCTCCACGCGGTCGGACAGTCCCGGGTTAACAGAATTATCGAGCAACAATCACGTAACGAAGGTTTACTAGCCGCGCGGTAAGCTGACGGCCATGACCTCACCGATTTTCGCTTTGGCCGACGAGTACATCACGGCGTACGCCCGTCTCCACCCCATGTTCGCCGGTGCCGCCGGTATCAAGGGCGACTTCGGTGTCGCCACCGATTTCGGCCCCGAGGCCGTCGCCGAGAGGGCCAAGCTCGACGCCGACACCCTCGCGAAGCTCAAGGCCCTCGCCTCGACCGGGCCCGCCGACGACCTGGCCCGCCTGCACATGGCCGAGCGCCTCGAAGTCAGCGTCGCCCAGCACGAGGCCGGCGAATGGCGCCGCGCGCTGCGCGTGCCCTACGGGATGCTCCAGAGCCTGGTGGGCTATGTGGACCTCGCGCCGCGCAGGACCGAGAACGACTGGCGCCTGAACGTCTCGCGCATCCGGGCCATCCCCGAGATGCTCGCGACCTGGCGCCAGACCATGAACGCCGGGATCGAAGCGGGCCAGACGGTCGCGCGCCTCCAGGTCACCGAGGGCGTCAAGCAGGCCCGCCGCAACGCCGATTCGCGCGTGTTCGACAAGCACGTGGCCGCCTACGGCGACGGCCCGCAGGCCCGCGACCTGCGCGAATCCGCCGCCGCCGCGTACGACGCCTTCAACGCGGCCGCCGACTTCCTCGAGCGCGTCTACCTCCCGCACGCCGCCGAGCGCGACGGCGTCGGCGAGGAGCGGTACCTCCTGGCCGCGCGCGCCACGCTCGGCGCGGTCCTCGACCCGCGCGACGCCTACGACTGGGCCTGGGACGAACTGCACCGCATCGAGGACGAGATGGCCGCCGAGGCCGACAAGATCGTCGCCGGCGCCGGGCTCGACGAGGTCATCTCCCACCTGGACGCGACGCAGGCCGTCGGCACCCACGAGGAGTACCTGGCCTGGCTCACCGAGAAGCACCGGAGCGCGCTCAAGGCGCTCGACGGCGTCCACTTCGACATCGACCCGCGGCTGATGAACCTCGACGTGGAGCTCGTGCACGGCTCCTCCGCCGGCTCGGCCTACTACTCCGGCCCCAGCGAGGACCTCTCTCGGCCGGGCCGCACCTGGTGGCCCGTCGCCGAACGCGAGACGTTCCGCACCTGGGGCGAGCTGACCACGGTCTTCCACGAGGGCGTGCCCGGCCACCACCTGCAGATCGGCCAGACCAAGGTCACCGGCGACGGCCTCTCGCGCTTCGCGAAGGTCTTCGGCTCGGTCTCGGGCCACGCCGAGGGCTGGGCCCTGTACGCCGAGCGGCTCTCCGACGAGCTCGGCTGGTTCACCGACCCGGGCACCCGCCTCGGGATGCTCAAGGGCTCCGCACTCCGCGCCGCCCGCGTCGTCATCGACATCGGCTGGCACCTCGACCTGCCGCTGCCCGCCGCCGAGGCGAAGATCCACGGCGAGCGCTGGAACTTCGACGTGGCCCTCGACGTCCTCAAGACCCGCGGCCGCATCGCCGAGCACCGCGCCTACCCGGAGATCGTTCGCTACGCGGGCTGGCCGGGCCAGGCCATCTGCTACAAGCTCGGCGAACGCGCCTGGGTCGCCGCCCGCGCCGAAGCGCAGGCCGCCGGCGGAGCGGACTTCGACCTGAAGGCCTGGCACACCCGGGCCCTCAACCTCGGCCCGATCGGCCTCGACAACCTCGCATCCGTACTGCGAGGCTAGACCGAAGACGAAGGGGTCCAAGGCGAAAGCCCTGGACCCCTTCGTGCTGCGCTGCCAACTTATCGCTCGCAAGCTTCGCCAAGAGACGTCAACGCCAGCGTTCCTCCATGGCCGCGGCGGCCCGGTCGATCTCCTCGCCGAGCTGGCGCAGGTGCTCCTTCTCCAGGTCCGCGAGGCTCGCCGTGAGGCGGTCGGCCCGGTCGGCGCCGGGCAGGCGCAGGAGCCAGTTGCGGGCGATCACCGCTTGGCGGTACTGGTCGAGGAGGTGCTCCAGGTCGGCGACCGGGACGAGCACGTCCTCGGCGGCCCGCCCCAGCGCGGGCGCGGCGGCCTCGGCGAGGTAGTGCGCCTCCCTGGCGGCGATCCGCGTCTCGTCGCGCGCGAGCACGAGATCGGTGGCGTAGCTGAGCTTCCCGTACGTGTCGAGCAGATGCGTCTTCGCCCGCGAGAGCACCCCCATGAGCGAGGACGCGGGCTTGTCGCCGTCGCGGGAGAACCGTGCGTGCTCGGTGAACAGCCGCACTTGGCTGAGCAGGACCGCGACCCAGGTCTGCGAGGCGACCCCCTCGGTCTGCCGGTACGAGTCGTGCATCTCCTCATCAAGGGCCCCATACCATTTCGGGTACTCGGGGGCCACGAGGCCGAGTTGGTCGAAGCGGTCGGAGAAGTGGACGCGGAGCTTCTCGAGGTCCTCGGTGTGCTTGAGGGCCTCCAGGAGATGGTCGAGTTCGTGGCTGCGCGGCGGGGTCTCCGTGAACAGGTGCCCGTAGCCGCGTATCACGGTGCGCAATCGGTGGATGGTGATGCGGACGGTCCCGGCGGAGCCGGGCGCCTGGCGTTCGAAGGCGGCGATGGCGCGGTTGAGGGCGTCGACGTGGTCGGAGATATAGGTCTGGACCACGATTCCGGCCCGTGTGGACGCCGTCATCGGCTCGGGCCTGGCCTGAGCGGCCGGCGCTGTGGATGCTGACATGGCTCCTCCCCCCGGAAGACCTGCTGGATCAAGTATTCCAGTAGGCCTCCGGAGGGAGGAGCCGAAGCGGTGATATTCAAACGATCGTTCGGGCTTCAGCCCTGAGGCGGTCGCCCTCGCGAATCACCGCCTTGTCACGCGGGCATGCATTCCATCGCGGGCATCGTCGTCAGGTTGCCGGTGACATTGAAGCCGAAGCTCGCCGTCCCGCCCGACGCGATCGTCGCGTTCCACCCGGACGGGCCGGCCATCTGCATGTCGCCCATCGTGCTGATCTCGGTGTTCCACGAGTCCCTGATGGCGATGCCGGAGTTCGGCGGCCACAGCCAGTGGATCATCCAGTCGCTCATGCTCGCGGCGCTGGTGTTCTTGACGGTGATGTTCACCGTCGCGCCGCCGGACCAGGAGTAGACCGAGGCCGTGGCGGTGCAGGCGCCCGTCGGGTCGCCGGTCGGGTCCTCCGTCGGGGAGGTGGTGGGGTCGGTCGGAGGGTCGACCACGCCGCCGTCGTTGCCGGGGAGCTCGGCGCCCGGGCGGATGCCCGTGATCTCGCCGTTGCCGCCGTCGAACTCGATGTCGGAGCACGCGTAGAAGTTCTCGTTCGAGTCCGAGCGCACCCAGTGCGTGAAGACGATGTGGTAGCCGTCCTTCTGCGGGAGCGTCATGTTCGCGTAGTAGTAGTGGTCGTTGCTCCCGGCCCCGCCGGTGGCCGGCGGGTTCGAGATGGTCTGGAACTTCTCGAGGTCGTCCCAGGCGAGCGGCTGGCTCGGGTCCCACCCGTCCTTGGTGATGTACAGGTCGAACCGGCCGGGGTGGTGGGCCCAGTTGTTGTAGCGCCATTCGACGGTGTCGCCGGCGGTCACGTGGGTGCGCGGCCAGTTGCCCGGGTCGTTGAACGCCGAGAAGTCGTACGGGCCCTTGCCGCCGCCGTTGCAGATCTGGCCGTCGGGGATGTAGCCGACGGTCTGGCCTGCGCCGTTGGAGTCGAGGTTGCCGAACCAGTTGTAGAACGGCGTGGCGCCGCCCTGGTCGAACGCGGACTGGCAGGCCTCGTTGTACGGGTCGAGCGAGCCGTTCTCGGTGAGCGCGTCGAAGTAGCAGAAGTACTGGCGCGAGCCGGGGAAGACCGTGGCGCCGTGGGCCTCCGCCTCGTCTCTGCTGAACAGCGTCGTGATGGTCAGGGCTGCGACGGCGGCCAGGACCAGCGACATGACGGCGGCGATGCGGCGGCGTCTGCCGCCCAGCGCCGCCGTGACGGTGGTGGACATGGAATGACTCCTCTGACGTGCATGGAGCGCTCCCAACCTGACTCACTCGGAGCCAAAGCGATCTTGTGGACTGCTGCTGACGATATGGTGATATTCGAGTGTATCTATATCTATGGATGGAACGCAACGGTTCCGGACGGCCGGACCTGAACCGGTTCGCCTCCGGAATCCGCGGATAGACTCGGCTTCATGGACACTGGAGACACCGCACCTGCATTCACCCTCGACGACGAGACCGGCAATCCCCGCAGCCTCGAGGAACTCCTCGAGTCCGGCCCGGTCGTGCTCTTCTTCTACCCGCAGGCGATGACGGCGGGCTGCACCGCCGAGGCCTGCCACTTCCGCGACCTCGCCGCCGACTTCAAGGCCGTCGGCGCCACCCCCGTCGGCATCTCCCACGACTCGGTCGACCGCCAGGCGGCCTTCGCCGCCAAGCACTCCTTCGGCTACCCGCTCCTGTCCGACCCGGAGGGCAAGGTCGCCGAGGCCTTCGACGTGCGCCGCAAGCTGGGCATCGTCGGAACCAAGCGCAAGACCTTCGTGATCGGCCGGGACCGCAGGATCATCGGGGCGTTCAAGAGCGAGCTCAACATGAACGCGCACGCGGACAAGGCCCTGGAACTCCTCAAGGGCGCATAGCGAAGAGGCGGCCCGAAGGCCGCCTCTTTCGTCAGTACGTCTCAGATGCCGTTGGCAATCTCGCGACGGCGCTTCAGATTCCGCTCACAAGCTCGCGGAATGCCTTGCCCCGGTGGGAGATCGCGTTCTTCTCCTCGGCCGAGAGCTCGGCGCTGGTCCGGTCGAACCCGTCGGGCGTGAACAGCGGGTCGTAGCCGAACCCGTTGGCGCCCTTGGGTTCGCGCCCGATGGCACCGTGCATTTCGCCGTGCACGACGAGCTCGCGCCCGTCGGGCCAGACGATCGCCGCCGCGCAGACGAACTTCGCGCCGCGAAGCCCGTCGGGGACGTCGGCGAGCTGGTCGAGCAGCAGCGCGTTGTTCGCCGCGTCGTCCTTCGCGCTGCCGGCCCAGCGGGCCGAGAGCACCCCGGGCATCCCGTTGAGCGCGTCGACGGCGAGCCCGGAGTCGTCGGCGATGGTCGCGAGACCGGTGTGCTTGACCCCGTCGCGGGCCTTCAGCAGCGCGTTCCCAGCGAAGGAGAGCTCGGTCTCGGGGGTCTCCGGGTACTCCGGTACGGCGTCCAGTCCGACCAGCTCGACGTCAGGCGCGGCCTGCGCCAGGATCTGGCGGAGCTCATCGACCTTCCCGGCGTTCCGGGTGGCGAGCAGCACTCTCACGGGGTCAGGAGGGTCCGGGCCTGCAGGCCGGCGAGTTCCTTGCAGCCCTTGAGGGCGAGGTCGAGGAGCTGGTCGAGCTCGGCGCGGTTGAACACCGCTTCCTCGCCGGTGCCCTGGACCTCGACGAAGTCGCCTTCGCCGGTGCAGACGACGTTCATGTCGACCGAGGCGGCGACGTCCTCCTCGTAAGGAAGGTCGAGCACCGGCACGCCGTTGACCACGCCGACGCTGATCGCGGCCACCGAGGTGGTCAGGATCTTGTCGGGCTTGCGGGCGAGCTTCTGCTCCTTGAGCCAGTCCACGGCGTCGTGCAGGGCAACGTAAGCGCCGGTGATCGCCGCCGTACGGGTCCCGCCGTCGGCCTGCAGGACATCGCAGTCGAGGGTGATCGTGTTCTCGCCCAAAGCCTTGAAGTCAACGCAGGCACGGAGGGAGCGCCCGATGAGACGCGAGATCTCATGGGTCCGCCCGCCGATCTTGCCGCGGATCGACTCACGGTCGGAACGCGAGTGCGTGGACCGCGGCAGCATCGAGTACTCGGCGGTCACCCACCCTTCGCCGGATCCGCGCCGCCAGCGCGGCACGCCGGGCGTCACCGTCGCGGTGCAGAGCACGCGCGTACGGCCGAATTCAACGAGCACCGAGCCCTCGGGGTGGTCGGTCCAGGATCGGGTGAACTTCACGGGGCGCAGCTCATCGGCGGCGCGCTTGTCAGGTCGAGTCATCCCCACCAGACTACGGGACCCCCGGAGCGTGTGAAACACTAGTTGCTGCCCATCTGCCGGACCACCCGGCACGGCACCCGGCGCATCGGCGACGATGCCGCCGCACACAGCTGGCGCGAGTGGCGGAACTGGCAGACGCGCAGGATTTAGGTTCCTGTGTCCTAGGACGTGGGGGTTCGAGTCCCCCCTCGCGCACCACGCAAAGGCCCTGGTCATTCGGGGCCTTTTCTGCTGCAAGGGGTCAGGGCGATTGCGGGCAGAAGACCGGGACGCGCTGGACGAGGTTGTTGGCGAAGCCGGCACGGTTCCAGGGCTGGTCCAGGGGCTGGGTGCCGCCTTCGGCGTCGGTGGCGCGGGCGCAAAGGACGTGTTGGCCGGGGGTGGCGGTCCAGTCGAAGTGCCATCGGCGCCAGGCCCAGCGGTGACGGTCGGGCCCTTCGAGATCGGCTGCGTCCCAAGTGCGCCCGTCATCGGTGCTGACTTCAACGGCCGTGACGGGTGCCCGGCCCGACCAGGCGCGTCCTTCGAGCTTGACCTCCCCGGGGCGGACCACCCGGGAGCGGGACATGAAGTCGGGAAAGCCGGGCGGGACCATCAGGGCGCGCGGTGCGATCCGGGTGACCGGTGCGCCCTGCTCGTCCGGCTCCTGGCGGATCCGGTAGGACACGGTCTGCTGGAAGCCGGTGAAAGGCTGGTCGGCGACGGTGATGTCGCGCAGCCATTTGACGTGGGCCATGCCGTACCAGCCGGGGACGACCAGGCGCAGCGGCCTCCCGTGCTGCGGTGGCAGCGGAGCGCCGTTCATGGCGTAGGCGACCAGGACCTCGGGGTCGTCGCCGAGGGCCGCTTCGAGCGGGAGGGCGCGCTGGTAGTCCTGCTCGACGCCGCGTTCCACGCCGTGGTCGGCGCCGGTGAAGACGGCGTCGACGGCGCCGTCCCGCACACCGGCTTCGGCGAGCAGCGTGCGCAGGGGCACGCCGGTCCAGTCCGCGGTGCCGACCGCTTCGACCAGCCAGGGCTGGCTGACCGGCCGCGGCGAGAGGAGGGCGCGTCCGTTCCCGGCGCACTCGATGGTGACGCGGGTGGTGACCGGCGGATACGACCGCAGTTCGTCCATGCCCAGTCGGAGCGGGCGGTCGACGTGGCCGCCGATCGTCAGCTCCCAGGCGGCGTCTTCGGCGACGTAGGGGATGTCGTAGTGGGTGAGGACGTAGTGCATGCCGGGCGGGGTGACGTCGTAGCGCAGCCCTTCGAGGGGCAGGCCGTGGTTGCGGGTGGCGAGCGACAGTTCGTCTCGGCCGATGCCTTCCTCAGGCTCGGCCACCCGTGCGGGCGTGCTGATGTCCTCGATATGGACCATGACTCGATCGTATCGGCCGGCCGCGTCGCGTGTGCCGATGTCGGCAACCGCGCTGAGTGCAAAAGACCAGGTGACAGGGTTTCTGCGCTGAGCCTGGGTCGGGTCGTCAGTGCCCATCGCCCGCGGCTGCGGCGCGGGCGGCGAGGCGGGCGAAGGCCTGGGCGAGTTCGGGAGGGTGGACGGCTTCGATGTCGGCGTCGAAGCGGGCGATCGCGGCGGCCAGGGCGGGCCAGGACCAGGAGCCGAGGGTGATGCGGCTGCGTTCGGGGCCGAGGTCTTCGACGAGGCCGTCGTCGCTGAAGGGGGCGATGGCCGAAGCGGGCGCGGCGAGGACGGCCTCGCCGGTGCAAGGCCAGGAGTCGGTTCCGTTCGAGCCTTTGAATCGGGCGTTGATGAAGGCGCCCACGTCGTCGCCGGGGATTTCACGCGGGGTGAATCGCGGGCCGTTCGGGGTGCGTGGGGTGATGCGGTCGGTGCGGAAGACGCGCCAGTCCTCGCGGTCGAGGTCCCACGCGACGAGGTACCAGCGCCCATTGCGGATGGCGAGGTGGTGGGGTTCGGCGCGGCGGCGGGTCGGGTTGTCGTTGGAGGCGCTGTTGTTGGAGGCGTAGTCGAAACGCAGGGTCTCGCGGTCGCGCACGGCGCTGGCGAGGGTCGCGAGCAGGTCGGGGTCGACCACTGGTTCGGGCCTGCGTGGGACGGCGGTGACCTGGAGGGCGTCGATGCGGTGGCGGAGGCGGGAAGGCAGGACCTGCCGCACCGTGGCGAGTGCGCGGGCTGCAGCCGCTTCCAGACCTGCGCCGGTGACGGTCCGCAGCGCGACGGCGAGCGCGACGGCCTGCTCGTCGTCGAACAGCAGCGGCGGGAGGGCCGATCCGGCTTCGAGCCGGTAGCCGCCGTGGGGGCCTTTGACCGCGGCGATGCGGTAGCCGAGTTCGCGGAGGCGGTCGACGTCCCGGCGCACGGTGCGTTCGCTCACGTCCAGTCGCGCCGCGAGTTCCGGCCCGGGCCAGGTCGGGCGCGCCTGAAGCAGCGAGAGCAGCGTGAGCATCCGCGACGAGGTTTCGGCCATGTCCGCGATCCTGCCAGAGGAAGCGGACGCATCCTGTCCGCTACTGCTGCCAACCTCGGCATGCGCCGGGCGAAGGCCGCCCGGCGGCGCAACGAGCAGGGAGCTCCACATGACCGTGAATGTCACGCCCCACCTCAACTTCCGCGGCGACGCCAGGACCGCGCTGGAGTTCTACCAGTCCGTCTTCGGCGGCGACCTCGTCGTCACCACATACGCGGACATGGGGAATGCCGCGGACCCGGCCGAAGCCGACCTCGTCGTGTGGGGCCAGGTCGCGGCCGCGAACGGGTTCCGGGTGATGGCCTACGACGTGCCGGCGTCGCGGCCGTGGAGTCAGGGCGACGACCCGTTCTTCGTGTCGGTCCGCGGCGACGACGTGGAGGAGATGGACGCCGCCTGGAAGCGGCTCGCCGAAGGGGCGTTCATCGTGCAGCCGTTCGGATCCGCGCCATGGGCCGAGCGCTACGGGATGCTCAAGGACCGCTTCGGGGTCACCTGGGTCCTGGACGTGCTGGGCGAGCAGTAATGGAGAAGGCCCCCGGCTTTCGCCGGGGGCCTGGTTGCCTATCGCAGGTCGTATCGGTCGAGGTTCATGACCTTGGTCCAGGCGGCGATGAAGTCGCGGACGAAGTGCTCCTCGCCGTCGTCGGCGGCGTAGACCTCGGCGACGGCGCGGAGTTCCGCGTTCGAGCCGAAGACGAGGTCGACGCGGGAGCCGGTCCAGGTCACCCGGCCGGTGGCGCGGTTGCGGGCCTCGTACGTCTGCGAGTCGTCCGAGGCGGGCGCCCATTCGATGTCGAGCGAGAGCAGGTTCCTGAAGTAGTCGTTGGTCAGCGCGCCGGGCCGGTCGGTGAGGACGCCGACCGGCGAGTCCTCGTAGTTCGCGCCCAGCATGCGCAGGCCGCCGACCAGGACGGTCATCTCCGGGACGCTGAGCCCCAGCAGGTTCGACCGGTCGACGAGCAGGTATTCGGCCGGGAGCGGGTGTTCCTTGCCGAGGTAGTTGCGGAAGCCGTCGGCGGTCGGTTCGAGCGGGGCGAACGAGTCGATGTCGGTCTGGTCCTGGGTCGCGTCGGCGCGGCCGGGCGCGAACGGGACCTCGACGTCGTGTCCGGCGAGGTGTGCGGCCCGTTCGACGGCGGCGGATCCGCCGAGGACGATCAGGTCGGCGAGTGAGACGCGCTTGCCGCCGGACTGCCCGGCGTTGAACGCCTCCTGGACCCCTTCGAGCGCGCGCAGCACCGCGGTCAGCTGGTCGGGTTCGTTGACCTCCCAGCCGCGTTGTGGTTCGAGCCGGATGCGGGCGCCGTTGGCGCCGCCGCGTTTGTCGCTGCCGCGGAACGAGGATGCCGAGGCCCAGGCGGTGGCGACGAGTTGCCGGACGGTCGGGCCTGCCTGGAGGATGCGTTCCTTGAGCGCCGCGATGTCGTCGGCGTCGATCGGCTCGTAGGTCACGGCCGGGAGCGGGTCCTGCCACAGCAGCCGCTCCTCGGGTACCTCCGGGCCCCTGTAGCGCACGATCGGCCCCATGTCGCGGTGGGTCAGTTTGAACCAGGCGCGCGCGAACTTGTCCGCGAGCTCATCCGGGTGCTCCAGGAAGCGCCGTGAGATCGCCTCGTAAACCGGGTCGAATCGCAGTGAGAGGTCGGTGGTCAGCATTGTCGGGGCATGGCGTTTCGCGGGATCGTGCGCGTCGGGGACCGTATTCGCACCTGCGCCGTCCTTGGGCTGCCACTGGTGCGCGCCGGCCGGGCTCTGCGTCAGTTCCCATTCGTGGCCGAACAGGATCTCCAGGAAGCTGTTGTCCCACTGGATCGGCGTGTTCGTCCAGGTCCCTTCGAGCCCGCTGGTGATGGTGTCGTTGCCTTTGCCGGTGCCGTGTGCGTTGCTCCAGCCGAGGCCTTGCGCTTCGAGCGGGGCCGCTTCGGGCTCGGGGCCGAGGTTCGACTCGGGTGCGGCGCCGTGGGTCTTGCCGAACGTGTGGCCGCCGACGATGAGCGCGACGGTCTCCTCGTCGTTCATCGCCATGCGCCGGAACGTCTCGCGGATGTCGTGGGCCGATGCCACCGGATCGGGGTTGCCCCCCAGGCCCTGGGGATTCACGTAGATGAGCCCCATCTGGGCCGCGGCGAACGTGTCCTCGAGCTTGCGGTCCTCGCCGCGGCGCTGGTCGTCGAGCCAGTCGGACTCGGGACCCCAGTAGATGTCCTCGTCGGCCTCCCAGGCGTCCTCGCGGCCGCCGCCGAATCCGAACGTCTTGAGGCCCATCGACTCCAGGGCCACATTGCCGGTGAGGATGAGCAGGTCGGCCCAGGAGAGGCTGCGGCCGTACTTCTGCTTGACCGGCCACAGCAGGCGGCGGGCCTTGTCGAGGCTGATGTTGTCGGGCCAGCTGTTGAGCGGCGCGAAGCGCTGCTGGCTGGTGCCGGCGCCGCCGCGGCCGTCACTGATGCGGTAGGTGCCGGCGCTGTGCCAGGCCATGCGGATGAAGAGGGGGCCGTAGTGCCCGAAGTCGGCCGGCCACCAGTCCTGCGAGGTCGTCATGACCGTTTCGATGTCGCGCTTGACTTCGGCGAGGTCGAGGGTCTCGAACGCCGCGGCGTAGTCGAAGCCCTCGCCGAAGGGGTTGCCGACGGCGGGGTTCTTGGCGAGCAGCTTGAGGTTGAGCCGGTCGGGCCACCAGCCGCGGTTGCCGCCTCCCTGGACGGGGAGCAGCGCGCGACTGTGCCGCACCGGGCAGCCGCCGTTGTCGGGATCGTTGGCTTCTTGCTTGCCAGACATGGGAATCCTTCCGCATGGACGCGTCGGGAGCTCGGTTCTCTGATGAGGGAGCCCCCATGAGGTCATACCATCACAAGGCCAACCTATGCCTGAAAACGACCCACGATCGCGGCCGATTCGGTCCCGATGCGGCGAAACCCCGATCGGGGGCAATTCGGACATCGATCGTTGTCGCCGCGTCCGGTCCGGTTCACCTTCGGTTCGTCTTCCGGACGCCTTCAGAGTGGACGGTCAGGGCATGAGAACTGCTGACGACATCGAGCGGGTCGCCGCTCTCGCCCTCGCGGTGCAGCGGTCGGGGCTGCTGCCGCAGGAGGAGCAGGCCGCCCTGCTCGACCGCTACCGACGCTTGCGCGAGCACGTCCTGCGCACCGGCACCGCCGAGACCGCCCAACGGCTGCTGGAGATCGACGAGGCCGCCGGGCCGTCCAGGCCGGCGCTCACCCGGATCTGACCCTCGGCTCTGACCTATCTTTGAGGTGGCTCCCAGCTTCGCCGTGGCCTGGGCGGATACTAATTTCCAGGCACGAGCCTAAGGAGCCCCACGTGAGCGAAGCGATCGAGCACAAAGACCGCGTCCTCGTCGTCGACGATGAGGAGAACATCGGCGCGCTCTTGTCCGCCACCCTCCGCCTCACCGGCTTCGAGGTCGAGGTCGCCCGCGACGCCGCCGAGGCCCTCCGGGCCGCCTCGCGGTTCGAACCCGACCTCGTGATCCTCGACGTCATGCTCCCCGACATGGACGGCTTCGAGGTCGCCAAGCGCCTGCGGGCCGCCCGCGACCTCCCGGTGCTGTTCCTCACCGCCCGCGACGCCGTGCGCGACCGCGTCACCGGCCTCACCGTCGGCGGCGACGACTACGTGACCAAGCCCTTCGACCTCGAAGAGGTCATCCTCCGCGTCCAGGCCATCCTGCGCCGCGCGAAGACCCCGGCCCCGCCCGAGGACAAGGTGCTGCGCTTCGCCGACCTCGAACTCGACGAGACCGTGCACGAGGTGCGCCGCGCCGGGCGGCCGATCGAGCTCTCGCCCACCGAGTTCAAACTCCTGCGCTACCTGATGCTCAACGCGGGCAAGGTGGTCAGCAAGTCCCAGATCCTCGACCGGGTGTGGAACTACGACTTCGGCGGCAACGGCCGCATCGTCGAGTCCTATGTCTATTACCTGCGCAAGAAGATCGACCAGGTCGACCCGCCGCTGATCCAGACTGTGCGCGGCTTCGGCTACGCCCTCCGCGAGCCCAGGACGAAGTTATGGCTCGCAAGCACTCTCGGCGAAGCTTGCGAGCCATGCGTTCGTCCAGGCAAGAGGGAGTTCCCCGATGAGGAAGCCCCGGCGCTGGCGGCACTGGACCGTCCGTTCCCGAATGGCGTTCACGATCGTGACGCTGTGCGCGCTCGCGCTGGCCGCCGCGGTCCTGACCGCAACCGTGCTGCTGCAGAACGTCCTCACCGACCGGATCGACTCGCAGCTCCAGACCGCCGCCAACGTGGTGCGCGCCGAGGAGCCGCCGGCCGGGCTTGACGACGGCGAATTCAATCCGCCCGGGCCGCAGCCCGGACTGCCGGACAGCCCGCGCGTCCTCGCGTACGACGCCGACGGCTCGTTCCTCCACGTCTTCGGGAACGCCGACGACACGACCGAACTGGTCGGCCTCGGCGACCTCGCCGAGCACGCGGGCGAGGCCTACACCGTCGAGGACGCGGACGGGAACTCCTGGCGGGTGCTCGTGGAGGAGGCCGAGGACTTCGACGGGTACGTCGTCTACGCCCTGTCCTCCGAATACGTCGGCGCGGCGACCGAGTCGCTGCTGCTCATCGGCGGCGGCGTCACCCTCGCGATCCTGCTGCTGCTCGCCGTGAGCGCCTTCTGGGTCGCGCGCCTCGGGCTGCGGCCGCTCGACCGGATGCAGGAGACCGCCGACGCGATCGCCGAAGGCCGGCTCGACGCGCGCGTCACCGACACCGACCCGCACACCGAGACCGGGCGGCTCGGCTCGGCGCTCAACACGATGCTCGCGCGCATCCAGGCGGCGCTCGACGCGAGCGCCGCGTCCGAAGCGCGGCTGCGCCAGTTCCTCGCCGACGCCTCGCACGAACTGCGCACCCCGCTGACCTCGATCAAGGGCTTCGCGCAGCTGTACCGGAGGGGCGGCGTGCCGCCGGGGCCGGTGATGGACGAGACCATCGGGCGGATCGAGGCCGAGTCGCAGCGCATGGGGCTGCTGCTCGACGACCTCATGCTGCTCGCGGCCCTCGACCGGCGGCGCCCGCTGCAGCGCGGGCCCGTCGACCTCCTCGGCGTCGCCGCGGACGCGGTGGGGGACGCGCACCTTCGCGAGCCCGGGCGGTTCATCGCCTTGGAGTCGCTGCACGGCGGCGACGCGCTGCATGACGGTGCTGCTCTGTACGACAGCGCTGCTCTATACGACGGTGACGACGAACTGCTCGACGCCGTCGACATCACCGGGGACGAGCCGCGGCTGCGTCAGGTGCTGACGAACCTCGTGGCGAACGCGCTGCGGCACACGCCGCCGGACGCGCGGATCGCCGTGCGCCTCGGGTGGAGTTCCAGCCCTGGGCCGCGCTGCCTGGCGCAGATCGGGGAGACCCCGGCGCTGCCCGCGGCCGTGGTGGAGGTGGCCGACACGGGGCCCGGTGTGGCGCCCGAGCACTCCGAACAGGTCTTCGAGCGGCTGTACCGGGTCGACCAGGGCCGCTCGCGCGGCGCCGAGGGCGGCTCGGGGCTCGGACTGTCGATCGTCGCGGCCATCGTGGTGGGGCACGGCGGCTGCGTGCGGCTGAGCGAGACGCCAGGCGGCGGAGCGACGTTCCGGGTGATCCTGCCGAAGTCCTGACCCGGACTACTCCTCGAGCAGGCCGAGCTGCTTCTTCAGGCGCGCGACGTGGCCGGTGGCCTTCACGTTGTACTGCGCCAGTTCGACATCGCCCTTCTCGTCGATGACGAACGTGGAGCGGATGACCCCGAGGATCGTGCGGCCGTAGTTCTTCTTCTCACCCCAGGCGCCGTACTCCTCGAGCACCTTGTGCTCGGGGTCGGACAGGAGCGGGAAGGTCAGGCCGTCGCGCTCGACGAACTTGGCGAGCGCCTCCGGGGCGTCGGGGGAGATCCCGAGCACCGCGTAGCCGGCGGTCTGCAGGCCGGTGAGGCTGTCGCGGAAATCGCAGGCCTCCTTGGTGCAGCCCGGGGTCATGGCCTTCGGATAAGCGAAAAGGATCACCTTGCGGCCCTGGAGGCTCGACAGGGTCACCGGGTCGCCGGTGTCGGTGGTCAGCGTGAAGTCAGGCGCCGTCTCACCAGGCTGAAGTCGTACGTTCACAGGTGGGAACCCTACCGGGCGTCCCTGACAATCCCCTGGGAGCACGCTTGACGGTCCCTGTTCGGCAGTCGGCGCATTCCCGACACTCGCCGGTCCCGGGTTGACGGCGCCGAGGTAGCTATTGCAAAATAATTGCAATAGCCCGGCAGTGGGCTGTTGATCCGCGCGTGGGCGCCTTGCATCCGGCAGGGCGACCGCCATGCCCGCCCCGGCCCGCCCCAGGCCCCACAACCAGTCGAAAGGCGGCACATGCCCGTGTCAGACCTGGCGCTGCACATCCCGACGGACGTCGTCAACGGACCGACCTCACTCGCCTTCGCCCTCCTCGCCGCCATCGCCGTCGGCGCCTGCGTCGTCATGGCGCGCAGGAACCTCGACGAGCGGCTCGTCCCGCTCGCGGGGCTCGCCACCGCGTTCATCTTCGCCGCGCAGATGCTCAACTTCCCCGTCGCCGCCGGCGTCTCAGGGCACCTCCTCGGCGGCGCGCTCGCCGCCGCGCTCCTCGGGCCCTGGCTCGGGGCCCTCTGCGTCACCGTCGTCATCGTCATCCAGGCGCTCCTGTTCGCCGACGGGGCCGTCACCGCCTTGGGCCTCAACGTGGTCAACATGGCCGTCATCGCCGCATTCACCGGCTACGGCGTGATCGTCCTGGCGCTCAAGGTCCTCCCGCGCACCCGCGCCGGTCTCGGCGCCGCGGTCTTCGCAGCCTCGGTCGTCAGCGTCGTGGCCGCCTCCGCCGGATTCGTGCTCCAGTTCTGGCTCGGCGGTGAGGAGGTGGGCCAGTCCTTCGGCGCCATGGCCGCCGCCATCTTCGGGACGCACGTCCTCGTCGGCATCGGCGAAGGCGTCATCACCGCCGGAGCGGTCACCGCGGTCGCGGTCGCCCGCCCCGACCTCGTCCACGCCCTCCGCGGCACCCGCCTCGCCCAGACCGCCAAGGAGACCGTGTGAAGACCAGGCCGTTCATCATCACCGGACTCATCCTCACGCTGCTCCTCGCCGGAGTGGTGTCCCTGTTCGCCTCCGCCTCGCCCGACGGGCTCGAATCGGTGCTCCTCACCGGATGCGACACGGCTGAAGGTGAGATCACCGGCGGCACCTGCGTGCTTCAGGCCGCGGGCGACCACGAGATCGGCGGCGCCTTCGCCGACTACGGGATGTCGTTCCTGGCCGACGCATTTGAAGGCGGCGAGATCCTCGGCGCCTCGCTCGCCGGGATCCTCGGCGTCCTGCTCACGCTCGCCGTCGCCACCGGCTTCTTCTGGCTGCTGGCCCGCGGCAAGAAGACCAGTGCCGCGAACGAGCAAGCGTGAACGCGGTCGACGGACTCCACCGGCCGGGGGACTCACCGATCCATCGACTGCGACCGCAGGTGAAGATCGTCGCGCTCGTCGCTTTCACCTGCGCCATCGCGGCCACCCCGCGAGAAGCCGTGTGGGCCTTCGGGACCTACGCGGCCCTCCTCCTGGGGCTCTTCGCGCTCGCCCGGGTGCCCTTGACCTGGCTGCTCTCCCGCAGCCTCGTCGAATCGCCGTTCCTGGTGCTCGCGCTCGCGTTCCCGTTCATGGTCGAAGGCCCCGCGGTCCATCTCGGTTTCCTCACGGTCTCGGAACCGGGCCTGTGGGCCGGATGGAACCTGCTCGCAAAGGCGACTCTCGGCGTCTGGGCCGCGCTGCTGCTCTCGGCCACGACGCCGATCGCCGGGGTCCTCGCCGGTCTCTCGCGGCTGCGCTGCCCCGAGATCCTGCTCCAGATCACCGCGTTCGCCATCCGCTACGCGCACCTCACGGTGGCCGAAGTGACCCAGATGCGACTGGCCCGCCTCGCCCGCTGCGACGACCCGCGGTTCCTGTGGCAGGCCGGCGCGCTCGCCCGCAGCCTGGGAGTCGTCTTCATCCGCTCCTTCGAACGCGGCGAACGCGTCTGGCAGTCCATGGCCGCCCGCGGCTACACCGGGCGGCTCCCGCTCGAAGTCGGCCCCGCCCCCGCCAGCGCGCTCCAATGGTCCGCGGCGCTCGCCGCCCCGGCGCTCGCGGCCGGGATCGCCACGTGGACGGCGGTGTTCGCATGAGTGCGTTGGACATCAAGGGCCTCGAGCACGTCTACCCCGACGGGCACCGCGCCCTCGACGGCGTGGATCTGCAAGTGGGAGAAGGCGAACGCGTCGCGATCCTCGGCCCCAACGGAGCCGGGAAGACCACACTCATGCTCCACCTCGCCGGGCTCCTCACCGCCACCGAAGGCGAAGTGTCGGTGGGCGGTGTCAGGATTGCGAAGAAGACCCTCGCCGAGATCCGCCGCCGCGTCGGCATCGTCTTCCAGAGCCCGGACGACCAGCTGTTCATGCCCACGGTCGCCGACGACGTGGGCTTCGGCCCCGCGAACCTCGGCCTGCGCGGGCCCGAACTCGCCGCGCGCGTCGAAGCCGCGCTCGCCGACGTGGGCCTCAGCGACCTCGCCGACCGCCCGCCGCACCACCTCTCGGTGGGCCAGCAGCGCCGCGCCGCCCTTGCCGGGGTGCTCGCGATGCGGCCCGACATCGTCGTCTGCGACGAGCCGAGCGCCAACCTCGACCCGGCCAGCCGCCGCGACCTCGCCCGCATCCTCCACGCCACCGCGCCCACGCTGATGCTCGTCACCCACGACCTGCCGTACGCGCTGCAACTGTGCGAACGGGCCGTCATCCTCGACGCCGGCCGCGTCGCCGCCGACGGCCCCACGCCGGAGATCCTCGCGGACACCGAACTCCTGCAACGGCACCGGCTCGAACTGCCCTTCGGCTTCTCCCTGGAGACGGCGCTGGCGGCGATGCGGGCTTAGGGCCGGGCAGGCCGGATCCAGCCCGTGCTGGACCCGCCTGCCAGGCCCTAGGGACACCTCCGTGCCGTCGATCCCGTCCCCCCGTCGGGGTCAGCGGCACGGCCCCGCCCGGGCACACATCGCCGCAGACAGCGCCAACAAGTGGGGCGCAGCCACGAAAGTGGCTGCGCCCCTTGCACTTCCTTGTAGATCAACCGGCGTCGATCGCGGCCTGAACCTGATCGGCGAACGCCGAGTTCTCGACCACTTCGCCGTTCACCTTCGCGGTCGGCGTCCCGGTCACGCCCTGGTCGGAGGTGGCGTCGGCGTTGCCCTCGGAGACCCACCCGCGGTAGGTGTCGTCGTCGACGCACGACTCCCAGTCCGAACCGAGACCCACCTCGTCCCTGCCGATCGCGATGAGTTCGTCATCGGTCAGCCCCTCGGAGTTCTCGGCGGGCTGGCCCGCGTACAGCGCCAGCGTGTAGTCGAGGAACTCCTGCTCGCCGACGTCGGCGGCGCACACGGCCGCCGCGGCCGCGCGGCTCGAGTACTCCGTGCCCGAGCTGAGCCGGTCGAGGATCGCGAGCGGGTGGTAGTTCACCGTCACCGAGCCGTCGTCGACCCACGACTGGATCTGCGCGGCGTAAGTCTGCTCGAACTGGTTGCACGCCGGGCACATGTAGTCGATGTACAGGTCGACCTCCACGGGGCCGTCGCCCACCTGCACCCCGTACGAGTCGGTGACCGCCGCCGCGGGCTCGTTCACCGGGAACTCGGGTTTGCTGTTCTCCCAGATGCCCCATGCGAGGAGCCCCCCGATCAGCACCACCGCGGCGCCGATCGCCGTCCCGAACACGATCTTCCGCCGCTTCGCCTCCGCGGCCTGCTGCTTGCGCAGGGCCTCCGCGGCCTGGCGGCGGTCGGTATTCCGGTTCGACTTGCCCATGTGCCTCGCACAGCCTTTCTGCAGTCCAACTCTCGATTCACGAAGCGGTTTCGAGTACGCTCAGCGGCGATGCGATCCAGTTCGAACGAACGCCGACCCGCCGTTTTCGCGACCCGCCTCGCCTGGTCGTCGCTCGCGGCGGCCCTCGTCGGCACGCTCTGGGCATCCGGGGCCTGGGCCCACGCCACGGCCACCAAGACCACCCCCGCATCAGGGGAGCTCTTGGACACGCCTCCGAGCGAGGTCGTCGTCGAGTTCAACGAACCAGTCACCCCCGTAGACGCGGCCACCGGCGTGGTGGCTCCCGATGGTGACCGAGCAGACACCGGCCTCACGCAGAACGAGGACGAGACCGTCCTGACGATCGCCGTGGACGCGGATGCCGAAGGCACCTACCTCGTCGGCTACCGCGTCGTCTCCCACGACGGGCACCCCGTCTCCGGCTCCTTCACCTACTCCGTTGGCGCCGAGTCAGAGGCGCCCAGCGCCGAAGCGCTCGTGGCCGGCACCGACCCGTTCGTGCAAGGCCTCCTCTACGGGAACCGATGGTTCGGCTACGCGGGCTTGGCACTCGCGCTCGGCGCGGGCGTGCTCCTCGTCGCCGGGGCCCGGCCGCGCGAGGTCGCGGCCAAGATGGTCGCCACCGGACTCGCGGTCGTCGCGATGACCGCCGTGCTCGGCCTGCCGCTCCAAGCCGCCTACGAGACCGGGACCAGCGTCTCCGGGCTCGACGCGGCCGGACTCCAGACCGTCATGGAATCCAATGTGGGCCTCGCGGCGCTCCTGCGGCTGCTGCTGGTGCTCCTCGCGCTCCCGCTGATGCGCATCGTCGTCACCAGCCGCGAAGAACCGCGACCGCTGCTCGCGACCGGGCTCGCCGGGGTCGGCCTCGCGCTCGCGGCCACCTGGCCGCTCGCCGGGCACCCCATGGCCACTGAGCCGGAGGTCGTCGCGTTCGTCGCCGACATGGTGCACCTCGCCGCCTCCCTGACATGGGCGGGCGGGGTGATCGCGCTCTTGATCCTCGCGTTCCGCAAGGACACCGAGATCCCCGACCGCACCGCCGAGACCTGGATCGCCCTGGTGCCGTGGCTCGTCGCGAACGTGCTGGTGGCCGGGCTCGCGTCCGGTCTGCTCCACATCGACTCGATCGAGGCGCTGACCGACACGACCTACGGCCGCTTGGTGATCCTGAAGGCCGCGCTCTTCACCGTCCTGGTCGTCGCCGGTCTGTTCACGCGGCGCGCGCTGCTGCGCGGGACCTCGGGCAGGCGGCGGCTGCGGGTCGCGGCCGGCGTCGAGGTCGTGTTCCTCGCGGCCGTCATGGCCGCCGTCGCGGTGCTCGTGCAGGCCGTGCCCGCGAAGACCGCGCTGCTGGAGACCGAGACGGCCGAGGCCGAGTCGACCGAGACGGCCACGCTCGTCACCACCGACGTCTACTCCGCGCAGCTCGTGCTGGAACCGGGCAGGCCCGGCCCCAACAGCGTGCGGATCCTCGCCGACGACCTCGAGGGCGCACCGTTCCCGGCCACCGAGTGGACGGCTGAGTTCGGCCTCGAAGGCGAAGCGCCCGAGGAGATGCGGCTCATCGAGCTGCGCACCGGCATCCTCGCCGGGGAAGTGAGCCTGCCCGACGAGGGGCGCTGGATCTTCACGTTCACGCTCACCGACGCCGCAGGGAACTCGGCGACCGCCGAAGCGGCCGTCGACGTCAGTTAGGTACGGCGCCAACCGGTCACCAGGAGCCGAACGCCGCCTCCGTGTTCGCCCAGAGGCGCTCGCACCACGCCTCGAGGTCGCGTTCGAGGTGCTCGGCGAGGAACCGGGCCGTGTAGTTCGTGAGCGCCGGGTGGTTCCGGTACCCGCGCACGGGGATCGGAGCCATGAACGGCGCGTCGGTCTCGACCAGGACCAGCTCGGCCGGTGCCACGGACGCCGCGTCGCGCAGGTTCTGGGCGTTCTTGAACGTCACGTTCCCGGCGAAGCTCATGAAGAACCCGCGGCGCGCGCATTCCTTCGCGAACGCGAAGTCGCCCGAGAAGCAGTGCAGGACCACGCGCTCGGGCGCGCCGTCGGCGTCGAGGATCGACAGGACGTCCTCGTGGGCGTCCCGGTCGTGGATCACGAGGGTCTTGTCGCGCGCCTTGGCGATCTCGATGTGGGCGCGGAACGAGCGCTGCTGGGCGGCGCGCCCGGCCTCGTCGGTGCGGAAGTAGTCCAGGCCCGTCTCGCCGAGGGCCGAGACCCGGGGGAGCGCGGCGACGGCGTCGATCGCGGCGAGCGACGCGTCGAGATCAGCCTCGCGCGGGGCGTCGTTCGGGTGCAGTGCCGCCGCCGCGAGCACGCGCGGGTCGGCCGCCGCGAGCGCGGCGGCCCAACGCGAGGACGCGACGTCGGTGCCGACCTGCACCACGCGAGCGACCCCGGCGGCCTCGGCCTCGTCGAGGCGGGCCCGGACCTCGGGAGCGTCAGGGGACGGCACCGGCAGCTCCTCCTCTGATCCGAACGTGTCGACCAGATCGAGGTGGGTGTGGCTGTCGGCGATGGGGAACGGCAGCGGCTCGGGCTGCGGCGCGGGTTCGGATCGGTACACGCCTCAACGATGCCACGAAGCGTCCCGCCCGCGCTTCAATAAACAACGCTTGCCGATCCCGCGTAGACGTAATGCTGCGGCCGTAACATCTTCTTCATTTACCGGACATCCCCACCTGACAGGCCGCGCCTACGTTGGCGGACAGTCGAACCAGGCTGTGGACACTCCATTACCGTCCGGTGGCGGCACCGTCCAACGACAACGTCGTCGCACCCCGCCGTCGCCATCCGCGCAAGACGAATCGAGACGCACATGACCCGCGACCTCGCGTCCCGCCGCAACCGCGCCGCAGCGCTCCAGCAACGCCGCCCCGCCGTCCCGGCCGAACCGACGCAACCCCAGACACTCGTCACCGTCGAATGGCGCGGCGAGAAGTACCCCGGCACCCCATTCGCCGACGGCGCCGCATGGGAGCTCTACTCCGCCCTCCCGCGCCCCGACTTCCTCCCCAACCCGCGCCCCGGCACCGATTACCCGTACCGCCACTTCGCCCACGCCGGCGAGGTCCTGCGCGACGGCGTGCCCGTGGCCGTCGCCGACGACCGCTCCCTCACCGTGCCCCTCGCGCCCGGCCTCGACCTCGAATACGTGCGGCGCCTCACCCAGACCCCGCACCTCGACCCGGCCGCGCGCGTCCTCCTCGACCGCGTCCGCCGCTCCGCCGCGGTCGCCCCCGGCGAGATCATGGAGCGCCCGATCACCGCCGCGCAGATCGCGCGGATCATGGAGACCGCCGCCGTCCCCGGCGGCTTCTGCTACCGCCGCTGGGACACCGCGCACCTGCGCACCCCCGCCGCCCGCTCCGTCCTCGGCGGCGAGACCGAACCGAGCGAGCCGTGGGTGTTCGCCCTGCGCTGGCCCGCGGCCGACACCTGGGACTACCAGGCGCCCGTCGCCCCCGAGTACGAAGGCCTCACGGCCATGCCGTCCTCCGACCGGCGCGGCATGCCCGTGCTCGGCACCGGTTTCGCGATCTCGACCGCGCACCTGCTGCCCGAGCACGTCACCGCCGATCTCACCGACCTGCCGCTCCCCGAGGGCTCCCGGATCCTCGCCTACACCGAGCAGGGCGCCGAACTCGAACTGTTCGCCTACGCCGGACAGCAGTGGTCGCCGCTCACCCTCGAACGCCGCGTTGACATCCCCGGCGTCGAGCAGGGACGCGTCCACCAGGTGCGCCGCGTCCTGCGCGAGGCCAACCACGTGGTCTGGAAGGGCGTCCCGGGCTCCCTCGTGGACGCCGACGACGACTGGGGCCGCTTCCGGCTCTCCCGCCCGAGCCCCGACGTCCTCTCCCGCACCGGCGCCGAGGCCGTGCGCCGCGGCGTCTACGAGAAATGGGTCGAGCGCAGCGAGATCGCCCCGGCCACGGCCTGAGACGAGAAGAAGGGCCCGGCGCGAGCCGGGCCCCTTCCTTTGTCGTCCTAGGAGTTCAGGCGCTCGATCTCCTCATCCACGATGGACGGCTCGAGCTTCGTGAACACCGGCACCGGCTTCTCCAGCACCGTGCCCGGGGCCAGCGGCACCGACTCCCACTTCGGCACGTCCGAGTAGTCGCCGGTGAGGATCGGGTACGGCCCGTCGGTCGCGCCCTCGCCCGCGTCGAGCTCGTCGACCTCCTCGATGCGCGGCATCGGCGCGAACACGCCCTCGCCGCCGAGCAGCTCGTGCACCCGCTGCGAGGAGTGCGGCAGGAACGGGCTCATGATCGTCTTCAGGTCCGAGACCGCCTGGAGGACCGTGTACAGCACGGTGCCCTGGCGCTTCGGGTCCTCCTTCATCTTCCACGGCGCGGTGTCGGCCAGGTACTTGTTCGCCGCCGCGACGGCCTTCATGGCCTCGCCGATGCCCGCCCGGACCTTGTTCTGGCCGATGAGGTCGCCGACGGTGTCGAACGCGGCCCGCGTCGCGCCCAGGAGCTCGCGGTCGACCTCTTCGAGCTCGCCCGGCTCGGGCACGGCCCCGAAGTTCTTCGCGGCCATCGCGATCGAGCGGTTCACCAGGTTGCCCCAGCCCGCCACCAGCTCATCGTTGTTGCGGCGCAGGAACTCCGCCCACGTGAAGTCCGAGTCCTGGTTCTCCGGGCCCGCCGAGCAGATGTAGTAGCGCAGCGCGTCGGGGGAGTACCGCTCCAGGAAGTCCCGCACGTAGATCACGACGCGACGCGAGGACGAGAACTGCTTGCCCTCCATCGTCAGGAACTCCGAGGAGACCACCTCGGTCGGCAGGTTCAGCTTCCCGAGCGGGCCCGGCTCGCCGCCGCCCGCGCCCTCGCCGTTGGCGCCCAGGAGCATCGCCGGCCAGATCTCGGAGTGGAAGACGATGTTGTCCTTGCCCATGAAGTAGTAGGACACCGCCTCCGGGTCCTGCCACCAGCGCTTCCACGCCTCCGGGTCGCCCGAGCGGCGCGCCCACTCGATCGTGGCGCTCAGGTAGCCGATCACCGCGTCGAACCACACGTACAGGCGCTTGTCCGGACGGTCGATCCAGCCTTCGAGCGGGATCGGCACGCCCCAGTCGAGGTCGCGCGAGATCGGGCGCGGATGCATCTCGTCCAGGAGGTTCTTGGTGAACCTGAGGACGTTCGTGCGCCAGCCCGTGCGGGTGTCGAGCCACACGTTCAAAGCGTCGGCGAACGCCGGCAGGTCCAGGAAGAAGTGGTCCTCCTCCACGAACTTCGGCGTCTCGCCGTTGATCCGCGACTTCGGGTCGATGAGGTCGGTCGGGTCGAGCTGGCGGCCGCAGTTGTCGCACTGGTCGCCGCGCGCCGAGTCGAACCCGCAATGCGGGCACGTGCCCTCGATGTACCGGTCCGGCAGCGTGCGCCCCGTCGAGGGGCTGATCGCACCGAGCGTCTTCTTCTGCAGGATGTACCCGTTGCCGTAGAGCGTCGAGAACAGCTCCTGCACGGTCTTGTAGTGGTTGCCCGTGGTGGTGCGCGTGAACAGGTCGTACGACAGGCCCAGCGCGTCCAGGTCCTCCACGATGATCCGGTTGTACTTCGCGGCGGCCTCGGCGGCCGTCAGGCCCTCCGAGTCGGCCTGCACCAGGATCGGGGTGCCGTGCTCGTCGGTCCCCGAGACCATGAGCACGTCGTGACCGCGCATGCGCATGTAGCGGGCGAAGACGTCGGCGGGGACCCCGAATCCTGCTACATGGCCGATGTGGCGAGGGCCGTTGGCGTAAGGCCAGGCCAGCGCGGTCAATACATGAGTCATGCGCCCCATGGTATCGGTCCGATCCGCAGGACCGGCACCGTCCGGCACCGAGCCCGCCGCCGCACCCGACACGGCGGTCCGGGCGCGATTGCGCCCCGGTTCGCGAATTCGGTGATGCAATAACCGGTATGTCTGGAACATACCGTGTGGATCCCCAGCACCAGCCCTCGTCACCCGAGGCGCGGGAGGGGAACGTCCCCGTCCCCGAGATGCCGGCCGCGTACGGGACCGTCGCGCCTCCGGCCGAGACCGACTACTGGGACCCGGACACCGAGACCCTGCCCCGCCCCGTCTCGCAGCGCGGCCCCCTCGGCTCCCAGTCCGACGGCATGGCCGCGATCCGCGCCGTCTGGGAACGCGCCGGCGAATCCGAGCGCCGCCCCGCCAGACCCGGCAGGCGCCAGCGCCGCCGCGAGCCCAGGCGCTTCGCCCCCGCGCTCCTGGGCATCCTCGCCTGCGCGTGCCTGCTCATGTTCTTCGCCTGGACCGCGGCCCCCGCCCTGTGGATCTCCATCGGCCACAGCCAGTCCGGCACCGTGCAGGTCACCTCCTGCCAGGACGGGTTCGCGCCCTCCTGCAACGGCCTGTTCACCGCCGACGGCTGGTCGCGGGACGTGCACCTGACCGGCCAGGTCACCGTCGCCGACCTCGGCGCCGAGCTCCCCGCCCGGTCCACCGGACCCGACGCCCACAGCGCCTACATCGGCGGCACCGGCGGGCTCGTGCTCCGCTGGGCGCCCTCCCTCGTCCTGTTCATGGCCACCGCGTTCGCGCTCGTCGGCACCTCCGGCGCCACGAGACTCTACGAAGGACGCTCGCGCGCGATCGGCCTCTGCTGGGTCGCCGCCGGGGTCGTCCTGGCCGCCACACTCGCTTTCGCCTGGTGACGTTCAGGACGCGCTGTAATGGTGCCCACCCGGGTCGGACGGCCCCTCCAGCCGCGAGGCGCGGCGTCGTAGAGTGAATGCGCCCCCGGAACGCCGCCTGATTCGGCGCCAAGCCGCGCCCATTTGCAATGACCGTTCCATTTTCCCCAAGCGGGGCTCTTCGGGAGACAGCGTGAGTGCATCTTCGAAACCGGTGGCGCAGACCTGGTTCGGACCCATCACCGCCGTGCAGCGACGCGCCATGTTCGCGCTCGTGCCGGTGGCGGTCGCCTTCGGCCTCGTCGTCGGCCTGGCATTCCTGCCGCTCACCAGCGCCTTCGGCGGCCTGGCCAAGGTCGGCTCAGAGACCGTGCTCGAACTCCCCGACGAACTCGTGCTCCCCCCGGCACCCGAGTCGTCGACCCTCTACGCCTCCGACGGCAAGACCGTCATCGCCACCTTCGGCGACCAGTACCGCGTCCAGCTCGAGTACGACCAGATCCCCGAATCCGTGGTCAACGCGCTCGTCGCCACCGAGGACTCGAACTTCTTCGAGCACAACGGCGTCGACCCCGAAGGCGTGATGCGCGCGCTCGTCACCAACGTCGCCAACGGCGGCACCTCCGAGGGCGCCTCGACGATCACCATGCAGTACGTGCGCCAGGTCCTCTCCTACACCGCGACCACGCCCGGCGAGGTCGCCGCCGCAAGCGAGGTCACCATCGACCGCAAGGTCAAGGAGATGGGCTACGCGCTGGCGCTCGAAGAGGAGATGACCAAGCAGGAGATCCTCACCAACTACCTGAACACGGTCTACTTCGGCAACGGCGCGTACGGGATCGGCGCGGCCGCGCAGGTCTACTACGGCAAGGTCCCCGCGGACCTGACCGTCGCCGAGTCGGCGATGCTCGTGGGCCTGATCCAGTCCCCGTCGAACTACGACCCGATCAACGGCTCATCCGAGGCCGCGCAGGTCCGCCGCGACCACGTGATCAACCGGATGGTCGACGTCGGGTTCCTGGAAGGCGCCGCCGGCGACGAGGCCAAGGCCGAGGGCCTGAACCTCAACCCGCAGCAGGCCAACAACACCTCCGGCGGCGCGATCGACTCCGACTACGGGTTCTTCGTCGACTACTTCGAGCAGTGGTGGAACCAGCAGGAGGACTTCGGCGAGAGCGAGGAGATCCGCAAGGCCCGCCTCTACCGGGGCGGCTACCAGATCACCTCGACCCTCGACGCCGACCTGCAGGACGCGGCGCAGGAGGCCGTCGAGCGGCAGAAGGAGACCGGCTCGGAGTTCGCGCTCGGCTCCGTCGTCGTCGAACCGGGCACCGGCGGCATCCAGGTGATGGCCGTGAACCGCAACTACTCCAACGACACCTCCGACAACGGCGACAACACCTCGAACCCGGAGTACAAGGGCTCGTACCCGAACACCACGAACCCGCTGCTGAGCGGCAACTCGGCGGTGCCGGGCTACCAGGCGGGGTCCTCGTTCAAGATGTTCACGATGCTCGCGGCGCTCGAAGAGGGCCTGCCGCTGGACACCACGATCTACTCGCCGTACCAGTACACGTCGAAGTACATCGTGGGCGACGGCGAGGCCGCGTGCGGGAACCGCTGGTGCCCGAAGAACGCGTCCAGGTCCGAGAACGGGAACTACAACATGTGGACCGGCTTCGGCGAGTCCGTGAACACGTACTTCGTGCAGCTGGCCGAGCGGATCGGCGTCGAGAAGGCGATCAACATGGCCGAGCGGCTCGGCATCAAGTTCCGTTCGCAGGAGGACCTGAACCTCGTCACGAACAACCCGGATAGCTTCGGGCCGTTCGTCCTCGGCGTCACGCAGAGCACGCCGATGGACATGGCGGCGGCTTATGCGACGCTTCCCGCGGACGGCGAGTATTGCGAGCCGATCCCGGCGGAGAGTGCGATCACGCTCGAGGGCGAGACGATCCCGTTCGAGTCCGAGTGCGACCAGGCCGTCAGTGTCGAGGTCGCCCGGGCCGCCGTGGACGCGGCCCGCTGCCCGACCGAATACGGCGCGGCCGCCGGCCAGTGCACGTGGGGTACCGCGCCTCAGGTCGGCAATGCTGTCGACGGGCCCGTCGCAGGCAAGACCGGCACCACCGACGGCAACTCCACCAACTGGTTCGTGGGCTTCACGCCGAACGCGGCCGCCGCGGCGTTCGTCGCCGACCCGGACAGCCCGCAGAATGTCGTCGGCAAGGACAACCTCGGCAAACCCGCCAACGCGGTCGCCGAGATCCTGGCCGCGCAGTGGGACATGAACGGCGAAGGCGAGTTCACGCCGCCCACCGAGCTGGTGCACTGACAGCAGAGTCCCAGGGCCTGACCGCGACTTCCCGCTGGGAGCGTTCAGGCCCTAGACTCACCCCGGTGAGCGCCACCGCAGTCCGGCCCGAGCAGCCGCCCGCCGCCTGGCGGCCGACGCCGCTCCCCGGCCCCCTCCCCGCCGTCCGGGCTCGCCTCTCGAGCACCCTCCCGGACGACCGCAGCCGCGCCCTCTGGGTGACCCTCGCCGTCACCGGAATCGCCGCCGCCCTGCGCCTGATGGGCCTGAACCACCCCAAGGGCCTGATCTTCGACGAGGTCTACTACGCGCAGGACGCGCACTCGATGCTCTCCTACGGCGTCGAATGGGACCCGGGCGCCGACGGCTCCGCGTACGTCGCGCACCCGCCGTTCGGCAAATGGCTCATCGGCCTCGGTGAATGGGCCTTCGGCTACGACGAGGTCGGCTGGCGCATCGGCGCGGCCTTCGCCGGGATCATCGGCGTCGCGATCCTCATCCGGCTCATGCGCCGCCTCACCGGCTCGACCCTCCTCGGCGGCACCGCGGGCCTCCTGCTCGCGGTCGAAGGCAGCCACTTCGTGCTCTCGCGCACGTCGCTGCTCGACATCTTCATCGCCACGCTCCTGCTCGGCGCCATGTACTGCCTCGTCCGCGACCGCGACTGGCGCCGCGCCGGCTGGCTCGCCGCGATCGAGGACGGCCTCGACCCCCTGAGGCGACGGCCCCGTCTGGGCCTGCCCTGGTGGCGTGTCGCGTGCGCGGTGCTCCTCGGACTCTCCATGGCCACCAAGTGGAGCGCCCTCTGGTACATCGTCGCCGTCATCCTGCTCTTCATCATCTGGGACTGGCGCCTGCGCGCCGACGTGGGCGCCCGCAAGCCCTTCCGCGACACCCTCATCTACGAGTTCGGCCAGAACCTGTGGTTCGGGCTCCTCGCCATCGGCGTGTACGTCGCGACCTGGACCGGCTGGTTCCTCAACGACACCGGCTCCTACCGCCACTGGCGCGCCGACCAGGGCCAGAGCGAGCCCCCCGTGATCGGCGCGCTCATCAACTGGATGCAGTACCACTTCAGCGTCCTCGACTTCCACGAAGGCCTCTCCTCGGAGCACGCCTACCAGTCCTGGCCGTGGCAGTGGCTGTTCGACCTGCGGCCCGTGGTCTTCTACTGGAGCTCCGACGTCGACTGCGGCGCGAGCGAATGCGCCGGTGAAGTCCTCCTCCTCGGCACGCCGCTGCTGTGGTGGACCTTCGTGCCCGCCACCCTCGCGCTCCTCGTCTGGGCGCTCTACAAGCGCGACTGGCGGGCCTGGTTCCTCCTCACCGGCCTCGGCGCGGGCATCCTGCCCTGGTTCCTCTACCCCGAGCGCACGATGTTCTTCTTCTACACCGCCCCCGCCGTCCCGTTCTTCATCGGCGCGGTCACCTGGTGCCTGGGGATGATCATCGGCAGGAACAGCCTCGGACGCCGACGCTCCGGCCTCCCCGCCCTCGGCTCCCCGGAACGCCGCCTCACCGGCGCGCTGATCGCCGGGGCCTTCGTGGCCGTCGTCGTCCTGTGCTTCGCCTACTTCTGGCCGATCTACACCGGCGAGGCCATCCCTCGCGACGAATGGCACGCCCGCATGTGGCTCGACTCCTGGATCTGATCGCCCCCAACGAGACCCGCCCCACACCGCTCCCTCGCAGCGCCCTCCGGCGCCTGTGCTAACCTTGTCGCCGCAAGGGGCTTTGGCGCAGTTGGTAGCGCGTTTCGTTCGCAATGAAAAGGTCAGGGGTTCGAATCCCCTAAGCTCCACAGAATCGGATATTTAGTACATGAGCGGTCATCAGGTTGATGACCGCTTTTTGCTGTTCCAAGGGTGATTGCGGGTGAGAAGCCCTCTGGGCAATCTTTAACATCGCACTGGCGGTGGTCCTCACCGGCGAGCTGTGCCTGGCAGTCGACGGCGCCCCGGCATCGGTCGACGCACTCTACGAGTCCTGGAGGCCAAAGACGTACGAGTGGTCGCGGAACCGACCGGCGAGGGCTTCGGCCGTTCCCTCGTAGTCGCCGAGACTTGCCGGTCCGTTGAACTGCGACCCGACGAAGAAGGATCCGGGCGGGCTCGGTCTCGCACCGAGCCCGCCCGCTGCCTCAGGAACACCCGAGCCGGACCTGTGTCGTGCCGCTAGCGCTGCAGGGTCAGCAGACCCGGCCGATAGGGCAGGCGGCCGTAGTCCATGCCGTCAGAGCTGGGGTCGCGTCCCTGGTAGAGGAACTGCAGGTTGGAGGGGTCGATGGTTTTGGTCTGGTCGGGGTTGGTGCGCACCAGATCGCCGTGGCTGATGTCGGCGGTCCAGGTGACACCAGTGTTGGCCCTGCCGGCGAACGGGCTGCTCTGGGTGTTCGCCCCGGCCTGGGGTGTCCATTCGCCGTCGAGACTGGTGGCCGTGAACGAGCGGAAGAAGCGACCCCTGTCCCCCATGGCCTCGACGATCATGAGGTACTGGTTCTGACCCTGGACCTTGTAGACCTCGACCGCTTCGAACAGGTTCTCTCTCGTGTCGGTCATGATCCTGGTGTAGTTCGAGCCGAAGCTGCTCGGGAAGTCCCCGAGGGGCATGCTGGACCGGTAGATGTTGCCTTCGTCGTCGGCGAAGAACATGTACATGTTCCGGTCGTCAGCGATGAGGGTCTGGTCGATGGGGGCCCCGACGGGAAGGGTTGCTGTGAAGAGCTCCTGGTGCGGGCCCCAGCTGTTGGGGTTGGTGGGGTCGCTCGAGGTGCGGTAGGAGAAGCTGTACGGCCAGCCCCACTGGTAGGCGAGCACCCAGGTGTTCTTCGGGGCGAGGTAGAGAAGCGTCGGCGCGATGGCGTTGAAGGGCAGCCTGGTCTGGGTGGCGTTTGCCATGTCGGACCAGTTCGTGAAGGGGCTGAAGACCGTCGAGCCCCAGGCGCCGTTGGGAGGCGCTACCGAGTTGTGTGTGGTCGCGTAGACAAGGTACTGGCCGTTGTGGCGGACTACGGTGAAGTCCTTGAGCGAGACCTCCCCGTTCTGCGGTTGTGCCAGTGGGCCGGTCGATGTCCAGTTGTACGTCGCCGGCAGGGCGCCGCTGCCGCTGTCGACGCGGACGAGCTGCCATTGCTGGTTGTTGCCGCCCCAGTCGCTGTACTGCACGACGATGGCGCCGTCGTTGGTCGCGGCGTTCTGGACTTCGACCGCCTTGTTGCTGTTGCGGTTGATCAGGCGCACGTAGCCGCTGCCGGAGTCGGCCAGCCGGAACTGCTGGTTGGTGCCGCCGTGGTCGGTCCACTGGTGGATGGCGGCACCGTCGGCGGTCGACCAGCTGGACACGTCGAGCACCTTGCCCGAGTGCCGCGCCTTGATCCGGTAGTAGCCGCCGCCGGCGTCCACGAACTGGAACTGCTGGTTGCCGGCGTTCGTGCGGGTCCACTGGTGGAGCTGGGCTCCGTCGGCGGTGGACACACCGCTGACGTCCAGGACCTTGCCACTGCTGCGGTTCACCAGCACGTACCAGGCGGTGGGGTCGGTCGACTGCTGGGCTTGGGCTGCGGTGAACGGGTTGAGCACGGTCGCGGCGGCGGCCCCGGCGAGCACGCCGGCTCCGCCGATCAGCATCCGCCTGCGGCTCTTGGGGGTTTCCATCCAGGCCATAGTGGCCTCCTTAGTCGAGGTTCGTCGGGGTCATGGAGATGCGGTTCATTGGTGGGACCGGGCGGTCGCGGACTGGCGCCGCGGTCCGGTCCCGGATCGGTCAGTCGACGGAGGCCGCCGCGAGCGCGGCCATGCCTTCGGTTCAGCGGGACAGGATCGAGCAATCGGGTGCGGCCGATGTCATCGGGTGCTCCTTAGCGGACGCGGGTACGGGAATGTTTGTTATCGTTCACATATCGCAGCCTGGCTCCGAAACATCTGATGAATCTTTCGGCGATTCGAACTATAGAGAGATCTCGATGTGTAGTCAACGGCTCCACGGAAGTTTGTTGGTACGCCTAGCGTTAGACTGCCGCGTCGAGTCTCGGCTTCACGGTCGTTTCCTGAAGGCCTGCAAGCGATCTCTGATCGAATAGCACCTCGCCGACATCGAAGACTCCATTGACTAGCTCTCGAATGGAGTCGGCGGCGCCTGCCAGGCAGGCGCCGCCGAGTGGAACTCCTAGAGCCGCGCCGTGTACTTGCGGGCTCCGGCGTCGCGGAGGATGGTCTTGACGCTGGAAAGTCCGATGGCGTACCGCGCGGAGGGGTCTCTCTGGAGCGCCCCATCGAGATAGTCCTCGATGGGCCGTTGGCGGTCCTTCGGGGCCACAAAATCGGACATCATAGCTTTGAAGGATCATCTGGTAGATGATCCCTCTTTTGCATCCATATTTGCTGACCGTGACAGAAACCGTTATCTGTTGATCGGTTCAGGAGAACATCGGGTGCATCCGGTCGAATAGAGAGCTCTGTCGCCCTTCTGTCCCGGTATCCGAACCTGTGGGGGCGCAGAGGTCTGATGAATATAGAGTCAGTTATTGAAATATATAAACCTTTTAAGATATCGTTCTCTGTTAACGGCGGCGCGTCCCCGCGTCGACCGTCCGAAGAGCGCGGTGGCGTTTCCCCGGCGTCGCACACCGCATGGCGCAAGGGAGCACCATGCCCGAACAGCACCAGACCGAACCCCGCCGCGGCCCGAGTTTCGGGCGGCGGCACCTCCTCCGAGGAGCGATGCTCGCGGGCGGCCTCGCCGCCGCCGGGGTCGGCGGCATCGGCATCGCCAGTGCCCAGTCCTTTTCCCACCCCGGGATGCTGGTCCAGACCGACGACTTCGCCCGGATGCGAAGCGCCGTCCAGGGGAACCGGGAGCCGTGGATCTCCGGCTGGAACCGGCTCATCGCCAACTCGCACTCCCACCCGACCTGGCAGCCCCGGGCGGTCGAGCGGATCATCCGCGGCAACAACGGCACCGACCCCGAGAACTACTGGCTGCTCATGAACGACATGCACGCGGCCTACCAGAACGGGCTGCGCTGGAAGATCAGCGGCGACACCGCCCACCGCGACTGCGCGGTGAGGATTCTCAACGCCTGGTCGGGAACCCTGAAGGAGATCTCCGGGTGGACCGAGACCTCCCTGGCGGCAGGCATCTACGGCTACCAGGCGGCCAACGCCGCCGAACTCGTCCGCAACGAACCGGGCTTCGACCGGGCCCGGTTCCAGGCGCTGCTCGCCAACGTGTTCTACCCGTTGAACAACGACTTCCTCGTCCGCCGCCACGGCACCTGCGACGGCCACTACTGGGCCAACTGGGACCTGTGCAACATGGCCGCGATCCTCGCCATCGGCATCTTCAACGACGACAAGGCCAAAGTCGACGAGGCCATCGAGTACTTCTGGAACGGCAAGGGACAGGGCTCGATCGAGCACGTGATCCCGTTCATCCACGGCGACCTGGCCCAGTGGCAGGAGTCCGGCCGCGACCAGGCCCACACGATGATGGGCGTCGGCTTGATGGCCGAGTTCATGGAGATGGCCTGGAACCAGGGGATCGACCTCTACTCCGCTCGCGACCACGCGTTCGCCAAGGCCGCCGAATACGTGGCCCGCTACAACAACGGTCGCAGCGTGCCCTTCACCAAGTTCGTCTGGTACAACGGCCACAACTGCGCCTACAACGAGCAGACCGTGATCTCGGAAGGCGCACGGGGCCAGATCCGACCGGTGTGGGAGCTGGTCTACTCCCACTACTACGGCAGGCTCGGCCGCGCCATGCCGAACGTGTGGGAGATGCTCGCGAAAGTCCGGCCCGAAGGCGGCGGCGGCGACTACGGCACCGCCTCCGGCGGCTTCGACTCGCTCGGGCTCGGCACCCTCGCGTACGTGCAGGAACGGAAGCCGACCACTCTCAACCGGTTGCAGTCCTACAACCACCAGGACCGGTACGTGCGGCACGCCTACTACGACGCCCGTTTGGACGCCTCGATCAGCCCCGCCGCCGACGCGCAGTTCCGGCTCGTGCCCGGCCTGGCCGACAAGACCGGCGTCTCGTTCGAAGCGTCGAACGTCCCCGGCCACTACCTGCGCCACTACGACTACGACTTCCGGCTGGACCCGAACTACGGCTCCTCTAGGTTCGCCGCCGACGCCACCTTCCACGCCGTGTCGGGCCTGGCCGACGGCTCGTGGACCTCGTTCCGGTCCCACAGCCACCCCGACCGGTACCTCCGCCACTACGACTACCTGCTGAAGCTCGACCCGATCAGCACCGCGACCGGCCGCGCCGACGCGACCTTCCGCATCACGAGCTGAACCGGTTGCGGTCGGGCCGGCGAACACCGGTCCCGACCGCTGCCGGACTCGTCCATCGCGCGCGGCGATGTCCGTTCTGTTCAAGACGGGCGAGGGCTCGCGGTTTTAGCGTGGGGTCATGACACGAATCAACGACACCATGATCGAGCGGGCGGCCGAGTTCGTCTGGCTGACCGGGAGCACACTGGACCAGCGCCGCATGGCGTACTGGCTGGGAGAGGGCGACCAGGACGCGGTCCTGGCGGCGCTGGCGGGGCACCGGACTTCCGATGGCGGGTTCGCGTTCGCGATCGAACCCGATGTGAAGGGGCCTGCGCCGCAGCCGCTTTCGGCGATGGCCGCCTTGGAGATCCTCGACGAGGTCGACGCGGTCGACCAGGGCGTCGCCGGGCCGATCTGCGATTGGCTGCTGCGCCATACGGCCGAGGACGGCGGCGTTCCCGATCTGCTCCCGAGCATCGCCGCGTATCCGCGCCCGCCCTGGGTCGAGCCGCCGCCGCAGGACCGAGGCGGGCTGCTCACCACGGCGAGGACAGTAGGCATGCTGCTCGGGCACGGGATCGAGCATCCCTGGGTCACCGGGGCCGCTGCGTTCTGCCGCAAGGCGATCAGCGGGCTCGAGGCCACGCATCCGTACGAGGTCCTCAGCGTGCTTCGCTTCCTCGACCATGCGCCCGACCGGGCCTGGGCCGAGGCCGAGGCGAAGCGGATCGGGGCGCTCGTGCGGGAGGGCGACCTGGTGCTGCTCGACCCGGCGAACCCGGACGGCATCGCCTCGCCTCCCGGGTATGCGGAGGAGGAGTTCACGCATCCGTGCGAGTACGCGGGGGAGCCGGGGAGCCTTGCAGCCCAATGGTTCTCCGAGGGCGAGCTGCGCGTCTCGCTGGACCATCTCGCCTCTGAACAACGCGAGGACGGCGGCTGGCCGATCTACTACCGGCTCTGGAACCCGGCGATCGAGCAGCAGGCCCGGCCCGGGTTCACACTGAAGGCGCTGCGGACGCTGCGCGCCTGGGATCAGGCGCGCTGAGCCGCGAGGTCACGCGGGGTCGCGCCCGACCAGCGCCGCACTTGACGGCTCAGGTGCGCCTGGTCGGCGTAGCCCTGCTCGGCCGCGATGCGGCTCCAGTCCGGTCCGGACTCGGCAGCTTCGAGCGAGCGGCGGAAACGCAGGATCTGCTCCAGGGTCTTCGGCCCGTACCCGGTCGCGGCCTGGACGCGGCGCCGCAGTTGGCGTTCGGAGTAGCCGAGTTCCCAAGCGAGGCTTGCGATCGCGGGCGGGTGGGGACGGTCCAGGGCGTTCGCGACGCCGACCGCGATCCGGTCGGGCTCGTGGATGTCGCAGCGGTCGCCGAGCGCCTCAGCGAGGGTCGAAGCGATCTGCCAGGGTTCCGGCCGCTCGGCGAGGGCTTCGCCGAGTCGCAGGGCCGCTGCGCCCCACAGTTCGCCCAGGTCGGGTTGGGCGTCGGCCACGGCGGTCGCCGGGGTCTCGCCGAGAAGCGGGCGCGCGGCGCCGGGCCGCAGCCGGACGCCGACGATGAGTTCGCCCGGTGCGAGCGGCACTTCGCGGTGAACGGTGTCCGGTCCCGCGATCTCGAGCGCGCCTTGCCGCCAGAGCAGATCGGTGCATCCGTCCGGCACGACCCGCGTGGTGCTCGCTTCGGCCCCAGGTGCGCGGCGGACCCACGCGCAGGGCGACCACGGACGCAGCGGCCCCTGCGGCCGACGCTCCATGTAAATCGGCTGTGCTGCATCCGGCTGCGCTGCCACCGTTCCACGGTAGCGCCGGGGTCCGACAAGAAGTGCTTAGGCGGTGATGGGCACGCGGCGGAGGTCCTCGACGACCGTGGCGTAGGGGAGTTCGTCGAGGCTCTCCTCGGCGAAGAAGCGGGACATGAGGTCGACGAGCTGGGTCGGACGTTCCAGGTGGATGAGGTGGTCGGCCCGGGCCAGTTCGACGTACCAGCTTTCAGGGCAGGTGAACGCGAGCTCGCGGCACAGCTCCGGCGGCGTGAGCGAGTCGTGCTCGCCGGTGGTGAAGAGCGTCGGGACTGCGGGCGGGATCGAAGGGTCGATGAGGTCGCGCGACAGCAGCCGGTTCGTGTTGGCGACGAACTTCGCGAGGTCCGCTTCGTCGGCGCTGCTGAAGCGCATCGAGAGGATGCGGCGGACGACGGCCTTGGAGGCGATGTCGGGGTGCGGGCTCATGAGCGCGTCCACGGCCGCCGGGCCGAAGCGTTCGCGGGGACCGGATTCGGCGAGTGCGACGGCGGCGCGCATCATCGGGCGGGACGCGGCGGGAATGCCGCTCATGGTCCCGGCGAGGACCATGCGGGCGCTCCGCTCGGGGTGGGTCTGCGCCAGCCGGTAGCCCACGGAGGAGCCGTACGAACCCGCGAACACGTTGGCGCGCTTGATGCCCAGGTCGTCGAGCAGCCGCACGAGCGCCTCCGCCGGAATGTCCGGGCCGAGGTAGGTCGGTAGGAGGTCGGCGTCGCCCCAGCCGGGCAGGTCCGGGCAGATGACGTCGGCGAAGGCGAGCAGGCCCTGCTCGACGCGGCCCCAGTCCTCCTTGCGGTGCAGGGCACCGCCGATGAGGACGACGGGGGCGATGCGGGGAGTGTCGGAGAGGGTGCGTCGCGACCAGTAGGTGTAGCCGGCCAGGCGGTGCTTGTAGACCTGAGGGGTGGTGGCGTTGCGCGGCATGGAGGCTCCCGTCCGAGGTTCGCGGCAGCTCGTGGCTGCCGCAGGTACGGGAGATCACCCTAGTATCCGAAATGCGGGTTACTGGTAGTTTGCGGCTCTCATATAGGAATGTCTGTCTTGCGGGTGGAGGAGCAGACGCAAAGGCGGCCCGTGGCACCGCCCCGGGCCGCCCTCGATGTCCTAGGCCGCCACGCCTTTCCAGGCCCTCCACAGGCTCGCGTACGCGCCGCCGGCGTCGAGCAGCTCGGCGTGGCTGCCCTCCTCGGCGATGCGGCCGTCCTGCACCACCGCGATCCGGTCGGCCGATTCGGCCGCCTGGAGCTGGTGCGCGATCGCGATCACGGTGCGGCCGTTCAGGGCCGCCGCGAGCGAGGCCTCCACATTGCCGGCGCTGCCGGGGTCGATGCCCGCGGTGGCCTCGTCGAGGATCACCACGTCGGGGTCGGCGAGGATCACGCGCGCCAGCGCGAGCTGCTGCGCCTCGGCGAGGTTGAGCGGGTGGTGCTCCTCGCCGAGCATCGTGTCCAGGCCCTCGGGAAGGTCCCCGGCCCAGCGGGCGTCGACGGTGGCGAGCGCGTCCAGCAGCGCTTCGTCATCGGCCTCAGGTGCGGCGAGGTTGAGGTTCTCGCGCAGCGTGGCCGTGAAGATGTAGTGCTCCTGAGTCACCAGGATCACCTTGCGGCGCAACGTCTCCAACGGGATGTCGGCGACGTTCGCGCCGCCGAGGGTCACCGATCCGGCGCGGGGCCGGTCGATCCCGGCGACGAGCCGCGCGATCGTGGACTTCCCGGCGCCGGAGGGCCCGACCACGACGAGGCGTTCGCCGCGCCGCGGGTGCAGGCTCAATCCGTGCAGCACATCCGGTCCGTCGCCGTACCCGAAGGTCACGTCGTCCAGGCGCACCTCGGCGCCTTCGGGCGCGGCCTCGCGGACCTCGTCGGGCATGAGGTGCACGCCCTCGACGCGGGCCATCGCGGCCCCGCCCATCTGGAACTCGCTGAGCGACATCATCGACCGGAACACCGGGCCGTCCAGGCGCAGCGTCAGCATCGCGACCGCGACCACCTCGCCCACGGTGACCCAGTCGTTGAGGTACCACAGGCCGCCCACCACGGTGACCACCACGGCCGGGGTCAGGAACGTCAGGTCCGTGGCCGGGAAGAACCACGTCTGGAGCCGCACGATGCCCTTGAGGCGGTCCATGTGCGTGGCCGCCCGCGCATACCCGGCCTCACCGCGCTCCTCCTGCATCCGGTACGCCGCAACGGTTTGCGAGCCCGCGGCCGAGGCGGTCGCGGTCTCGGCGATCTCGCTCATCGCGGCCCGCTCGCTCAGGAACACCGGGCTCGCCAGCCGCAGGTACCGGCGCCCGGCGAAGAACAGCATCGGCATGCCGATCACGAACAGCAGCCCGAGCAGCGGGCTGACCACGAAGGCCGCCACGATGATCACGGTGCCCTCGATCATGGCGACCGCGACCTCCGGCGCGGTCTTGCGCAGCAGCTCCGCGACCGCGCCCACGTCGCCCGACGTGCGGGTGGCGAGGTCCCCGGTCCCGGCGCGCTCCACAGTGCCCAGCGGCAGCCGCAGCACCCGGTCGATGAACGACTCGCGCAGCCGCGCGGCAGCGCGCTCCCCGAGCCGGTAGCCCAGGCGGCGGCCCGTGCGCATGAGCACGAGCTGCAGCACCACGCACGCGGCGATCACGCCGCAGACCAGGTCCACGCGGGACGCGGTCCAGCCGGTGCCGATGCCGTCGATGACCGCGCCGAGCATCACGGGCAGGGCCGCGCCCGCTCCCGCGGCGAGCACGTACAGGGCGACGACGCCCGTGAAAGCGCGGCGGTCGGCCATGACCAGCCGCTTGATCGCCTCGATCATCGCGGCGCGGCCGGCGATCGGCAGGCGGCCGGTGGTCTCGTTGGCACTCATCAGGATTCCTGCCTAGAGGTGAGGGACCGGTATTCGTCTTGGTGCGAGAGGTCGGCGTGGGTGCCGGTGGCGCGGATCTTGCCGTCCACCATCCAGGCCACCTGGTCGGCGCGCGCCAGCCACAGCGGCGAGGCCGTCACGACCGCGGTCGTGCGCCCGGCGCGGGCCGCGGCGACGCGTTCGGCGATGAGCGACTCGGTATGCGCGTCCACTGCCGAAGTCGGCTCGACCGCGAGGAGGATCTCGGCGTCGGCGGCGAGGGCCCGCGCGAGGCGCAGGCGCTGGCGCTGGCCGCCCGAGAGGTTCCGGCCGCCGTTGGTGATCTCCCCGTCGAGCGTCGAACCGAGACTGGAGTGGACGTCGCCGGCGCCGGCGGCCTCGATCGCGGTGAGCGCCTTG
The DNA here is from genome assembly GCF_042647865.1 of Glycomyces rhizosphaerae. Taxonomy (NCBI): domain Bacteria; kingdom Bacillati; phylum Actinomycetota; class Actinomycetes; order Glycomycetales; family Glycomycetaceae; genus Glycomyces; species Glycomyces rhizosphaerae. The sequence continues at coordinate 67,503 of NZ_JBHRWO010000005.1, read as the reverse complement.
GCCTCGTCCACCCGCAGGGTCTCCCCGAGCGTCTGGGCGAACAGGTAGTCGTCGCGCAGGAGCAGCACCCGCTCGCGGACCTCCTCCAACGCGAGGTCGGCCAGGCTCGACGCGCCCCATTTCGCGTCGGACTCGCGGTAGCGGGCCAGGCGCTCCATGGCGGCCTCGGCGGGCTTCGCCTCGGCGCTCACCACGACGGTGAGCCGCCCCGGTTCGACCGCGAGGCCCGACTCCGGGTCGCGCAGCGTGCCCGCCGCACCGGTGGCCGTGCCGTCGTCGGCGATGTCGCTGCGGGTGTTGAAGAACGCGGTCAGCCGCCGCGAGGCCACGGTCGCCGCGATCACGGCCTGGGCCATGCCGATCATCGCTCCGGAGTGCTGCGCGACGAGCGCGGTCATACCGAACGCCGCGGACAGCTCCCCAATAGTGATCGTGCCGTTCAGTGCAAGGCGCGCGCCGACCCACGTGACCGCTGCGATGAGCGCGAGCGGGAGGCTCGCGCGCAGGCCCTGCACCCACGAATCCGCCGTGGCGACGCCGTACCCGGCCTCGCGCAGATCGGCTGAGGCCGCCCGGTACCGCCGCGAGAACTGCTCCTCGCCGCCGACCCCGCGCAGCACGCGAAGCCCGCCGACGACATCGCTTGCCTGCCCGGTGAGGGTCGCCACCGAGGAGCGGTAGGCGATCTGGTGGTGCTGCAGGCGGCTGAGGACCGGCCCGACGACGAACCCGATGAGCAGCACCCCGGTCAGCGTCGTGAGCCCGAGCGCCGGGCTGGCCCGCCACAGCAGGACCGCGCCGACGGCCGTCATGACCAGGCCCATCCAGCCGAAGCCGAGCTGGAAGATGAACGAACCGGTCTTGTGGGCGTCCTCAGTGGAGAGGTTCACCATCTCGCCGGGGGAGATCGCGCCGCGCACGCCCGTCCCGGCCCGGTTCAGGTGGTCGGTCAGGTTCCGCACCGTGCGCACGCGCGCGTGCGACTCGGCCATGAACAACGACCGGTAGCCGGCCACGAACACCCACGAGGACGCGATCGCCACCACCACGAGCACGATCGACCATCGCAGCAGCGGCTCGGCGGTCCCCGCCAGCAGCACCTCGTCGATGATCTTCGAAATCGTCCACGGCAGCAGGATCCAGGCCGCACCTGAGACGCTCAACAGCACGAACCCGACCGTGACCAGGCCGGTCTGCGCGCGGGCGACGTACCAGAGGTACCGCCAGGGATCGGAGGGGATGTCCGAGGGGGACAGGGTGGGAGGACGCAGTGGATTGGGCTTCACAACTCACAAACGTAAGCACGGTGCTTGCCGAGCGGCAAGCAGATTTCCGACGAAGTGCAGTGTGATTCACAACCCGCTGGCCTGCAAGTTCTTGCGTTGCGGCAGTACGGCTCCCGGTCCGGGAAAACGCCCCGGCTCAGTGCTGCGCGCGGACCAGCGCCTCCGCCACCGCGTGCAGTCCCGCCGTGAAACGCGGGTTCGCGCCCATCACCGGCTCGGCCCTCGCCACCGCCCGCCACGCGTCGTCCTTGTACGTCTCATCGCCCGTGACCTGGAACGCCTCGAGCAGCGCGGCCGCCGCCAGCGCCCAACCCGAGGCCGTCGGACCGTCGTGCACGTCCGCCGGACGCGTCACCAGCGCCTCCGCATCGGCCGCCGTGTCGTAGAACCCGCCCTCGTAGTCAGTGAAATGCTCCCGGATCTGCTCGAGCAGACCCTGCGCGCGCGTCGTCCAATCCCCGCCCAGACGCAAGAACCCGAGCGCGACCGCCGCGTAGTCCTCCAGAATCCCCGGCGCCTCCGAGGCCACACCGCCGAGCGAGACCCGCGCCAGACGCCCGTCCCCCCGCACGTGGACCCTCCACAGCACCTCAGCGGCCCGCTCCGCCGCCAGCAGCGAATCCCGGTGGCGCGTGCGCGACGAGTACTCAGCGAGCGCCGCGATCGCCAGACCGTTCCAGGCCGCGACCACCTTGTCGTCGCGCCCCGGCTGCGGACGCCTGCGCCGGGCCGCGAGCAGACGGTGGCGCACCGCCTCCCAGCGGGCACTGTCCTCCGGATCGCGCGGCAGCTCCAGCACGTTCGCGCCGTGCTCGAAGTTCGGATTCGCCGGATCGATCCCGAACGCCGCCGCGGCCCACGCCGCGTCCTCGCCGAGGACCGCCTCCAGCTCCGCCATCGTCCAGGCGTACGTCAAACCCTCCACGCCGTCTGTGTCGGCATCGAACGCCGCCGCGAACGCGCCCTCCCCAGTCGAGAAGCGCTCCAGCAGGAACGCCGCCGTCTCGTCCGCGACCCGCGCGAACAAAGCGCCCTCCCCGTACAGCCGCGCATACAGCCACAGCAGCTCGGCATTGTCGTACAGCATCTTCTCGAAGTGCGGCACCGTCCACGCCGCATCCACGCTGTACCGCGCGAAACCGCCCTCGAGCTGGTCATAGATCCCGCCGCGCGCCATCCGCTCCGCCGTGAGCTTCACATGGTCGAGCAGCGCGGCATCACCGGTGCGCACATACGCGTCGCACAGGAACCGCAGCGCCGGCACACTCGGGAACTTCGGCGCCGAGCCGAACCCGCCGTTCACCGCGTCAGCAGACGCCATCGTCGTGGCCGCCGCCGCATCCAGCATCTCGGTGCGGATCGGCGGCGCCGGCGGGCACGGCCCGTCCAGCGGGCAAGCCACGGTCACATCCGCGAACGCCGGACCGCTCTGCGCGCTCGCCTCCACGATCGCCGCGCCCTGATGCGTCAGCTCCTCCCGCTGCGTCGTCCACGCCGCGTGCACGGCGTCCAGCAGCCGCAGGAAATGCGTCTTGGGGAAATACGTGCCCGCGAAGAACGGCGTCCCGTCCGGGAACGAAAACACCGTCATCGGCCAGCCGCCCTGCCCGGTGATCGCCATCGTCGCCTGCATGTAGACCGCGTCCAGGTCCGGCCGCTCCTCGCGGTCGACCTTCACCGCCACGAAACGACTGTTGATCGCATCCGCGACCGTCTTGTCCTCGAACGACTCATGCGCCATCACATGGCACCAGTGGCACGTCGAATAGCCGATGGAGATCAGCAGCGGCACGTCCCGCTCCGCGGCCTCGGCGAGCGCTTCCGCGCTCCACTGCCGCCACGCCACCGGATTCGCGGCGTGCTGCTGCAGGTAAGGGGACAGGGCTCCAGCCAACTCGTTCACCTCTCAAGCCTCGCACACACCGAAGGTGAAGCGAGCGGGAGCGAGTAGGTAGGGCAGGCGGTACCAACGCGTGGGTGCTGGCTGGGGGAGCGATTCGGGTGCCCGCGTCACTGATTTCAGCACCCGATTTCGCGAGTCTTATTGCATGATCATTCATGCGCCCCTTGGCGACAGTGCCGTCCACAACACTGAGACCACCCTCAAGGGACTGACGACGGCGGGCTTCACCTCGCTCGCCGTCGGCTTCGCCGCGATGGTCGTCCTCCACGCGACCTCCGGCCTCAACCCCGTCGAGGTCGTCATCAGCCTCCACCTCTACACCCCGCTCGGCTGGCTCCTGCCGGTCGCGCTCGTGCTCTTCGGGCTCGGCGCCTGCGCCTTCGCCGCAGTCGCCCGCCGGGTCGCGGCCCCCCGCTGGCTCAGCCCGATGCTCCTGGTCTGGGCCGGCTTCCTCGGCCTCGTGGCCCTCTTCCCGACCGACCCGCCCGGCCTCCCCGAGGTCTCACTGATCTCGGCGATCCACCGCTACGCCGCGTTCTGCGCCTTCAGCACCATGGCCGTCATGGGCCTCGCGTTCGCCCGCTGGGCCCGCGGCACCGAATGCCCCGAGAAGATCCGCAACTCGGTCCTCGCCGCCAGCTGGATCGCCGTCATCGCCTTGACGGCCTGCTCCGCGCCGTACGTGGCGGAGTGGTTCGGCGTGCCTCGCGAACCCGGCGCGTTCGCGGCGGGCCTGCTGCAGCGCACCACGGTGGGCATGGAGCTCGTGGCGCTGGCGTTCGTGGGCGTCTGGCTCAGGGGCTCAGTAGAAGCCCTCGGCCTCGGACTTCGCCCAGGCGTCGCAGGGGGCGTCGTACCGGCGCTCGATGTAGTCGAGGCCCCAGAGGATCTGGGTCACCGGGTTGGTGCGCCAGTCGTCGCCGAACGAGGCCATCTTGTCGCCGGGGTAGGACTGCGGGATGCCGTAGGCGCCGATCGAGTTCTCGGCGAGTTCGTTCCAGCCGGACTCTTTGTCCCACAGGCGTTCCAGACACGCGAACTGCTCCAGGTCGTACCCGGCGTCGAGCGTGAGCGCACAGCCCGTCGCCTTGTTCCCGGTGAACTCGTCGCAGCTGGACGGGATGTCGACTGAGGTCGGGTTGTTGTTCGCGGCGGCGGCTTCCGCGGCCTGATCGGCGTCCTCTTGGGCGTCGTTCAGGCCGTTCGCCTTGTCCGCGGCGTACTCGTAGACGGCCTCGGCCTTGACGGTGACGTCGGCCCCGGCGGTCGCGACGATGTAGTTGAGGTGGTGCTCGCGGGCCTCTTCGTAGGCCGCTTCGGCCTCGGCCTGCTGCTCGGCGGCGGCTTGGCCGGGGTGCTGGGCGTCGATCTTCGCGGGGTCGTCGGTCACGGCGTTGACGGCGATGAGGGCGCCGATCGCGAGCACCAGGAGGGCGGCGATCCGGGCCCCGTAGCGGGTCAGCTTCGGGATCATGGGGCGGCTCCAAAAAAATACCGCCGCCCGGGGGGACCGGGCGGCGGTCGTGCGTCTAGTACCAGCCGTTCTCTTCGGAATGGCCCCAGGCTCCGCAGGGGTCGCCGTAGCGCCCCTCGATGTAGCCCAGGCCCCACTCGATCTGGGTGACCGGGTTCGTCTCCCAGTCAGACCCTTCGCTCTCCATCTTGGAGCCGGGGAGGGCCTGGGGGATGCCGTAGGCGCCGATGCCGTTGGCGGCCAGCTCGTTCCAGCCGGATTCGCGGTCCCACAGGGCGACGAGGCAGCCGACCTGCTCCAAGTCGAAGCCGTGCTCCTGCGCGAGTGCGCAGCCGGTGGCCTTGTTGCCCGAGTACTCGGAGCAGCTGCCGGGGATGTCGACCGAGGTCGGGTTCGAGTTCTCGGCCGCTTCGGCGGCTTCCGCGGCCTCCTGCTCGGCCTCGTCGGCGTCCTTCTGCGCGGAGTCGAGGCCCTCGGCCTTGGTCGACGCGTAGTCGGCGACGGCTTCGGCCTTGACGGTGACGTCGGCGCCGGCGGTCTCGGCAATGTAATTGACGTGCAGGTAGCGGACTTCCTCGTACGCCTCCTCGGCCTCCGCCTGCTGTTCAGCGGCGATCTGGCTGGGGTGTTGGGCGTCGAGCTCCGAGGGGTCGTCGTTCACGGCGTTGACGGCAATGACGGCCCCCAGTGCGAGGACGAGCACGGCGGCGAGCTTCGCGCCGTAGCGGGTCAGCAGTGGGATCATTCGCTCTACTCCTGTGTCCCGGGCGCCTGTGGACAGACGCCCGGGACACAGCATGCCAGAGCAGAATTTCTAGCCTTCGAGCAGGTTGGTGACCATCTCTGCGATCTCAGAACGCTCACTGCGCGTAAGGGTGACGTGGGCGAACAGTGGGTGGCCCTTGAGCACGTCGATCACCGAGGCGACGCCGTCGTGGCGGCCTACCCGCAGGTTGTCGCGCTGCGCGACGTCGTGGGTGAGGACCACTTTGGATCCCTGGCCGATGCGCGAGAGCACCGTCAGGAGCACTCCGCGTTCGAGCGACTGCGCCTCGTCGACGATGACGAAAGCGTCGTGCAGGCTGCGGCCGCGGATGTGGGTCAGCGGCAGTACCTCCAGCAGTCCTCTCTCGAGCACTTCGGAGATGACCACGTCGTTGGTGACCGCCCCCAGAGTGTCGAACACGGCCTGGCCCCACGGGCTCATCTTCTCGCCCTCGGAGCCGGGCAGGTAGCCCAGCTGCTGGCCGCCGACCGCGTACAGCGGGCGGAACACGATGACCTTCTTGAACAGCTCGCGTTCGAGCACCTGCTCCAGCCCGGCGCACAGCGCCATCGCGGACTTGCCGGTGCCGGCCTTGCCTCCGAGGGAGACGATCCCGATCTCCGGATCGAGCAGGAGATCGAGCGCGACCCGCTGCTCGGCCGAGCGGCCGTGGACCCCGAAGGCGTCCCGGCCCCGGATGAGGCGGATCTGCTTGTCGACGGTGACGCGGCCCAGCGCCTTCGAGCTGGAGCCGTTGAGGACGAGCCCGGTGTGGCAGGGCAGTTCGAGGTCGTGCGGGAGGTCGGCTTCGCCGCCGTCGAAGAGCTGATCGATCACTTCGTCGGCGACCGCGAGCTCGGCCATCCCGGACCACGTCGGGTCCACGGCCTGCCCGTGGCGGTACTCCTCAGTGGGGATGCCGACCGCGGAGGCCTTGACCCGCAGCGGCATGTCCTTGGTGACGAGTACGGCATCGGCGCCTTCGAGGGCCAAGGCCCTGGTGACGGCGATGATGCGGGAGTCGTTCGTGTTGACGGCGAATCCGGCCGGCAGGCCGGAGGTGTCGACGTGGTTCAGCTCGACCCGGAAGGAACCGCCATGGTCCCCAACTGCGATCGGCTCATCGAGGCGCCCGTGCCGGATGCGGAGTTCGTCGAGGCGCCTGAGGCACTCCCGGGCGAACCAGCCCAGCTCGGGGTGGTGACGTTTGGCCTCCAACTCGCTGACTACGACGAGTGGAATGACCACGTGGTGTTCGTCGAACCGTGAGAACGCACCAGGGTCTGATAGCAGAACCGAGGTGTCGAGGACGTAAGTGCGTTGCACTGGCACGGTCGCCTCCCGGGTGTCGATGTGAAGGGGAGCGAGCCCCGTTGGTACTCACACTGTAGTTGGGAGGTACGTCACTCCGCCACCGTTAAATGCATCGAAAGCAACACTGGTTGTCACGGGGCAGTCGGAAATCCGACAAAGCAGACACGCCGGGTTAACGTCCGATCACTGAAAGTGGATGTTTTCTCGGTGAGAATGAGCCTTGTGTCCACCGTGAGCGTCGCCGAACTCAAGTCCGCCATCGCCGCCGCCCTCCAGCAGGTCCGCGACGGCCAGGCCGCCATTACCTCCGCCAGTCAGAACATCGAAGCCGCCCAAGGAAGTCTGACCGCCGTCACCGCAGGGTCGGGCCACGACTCGGTCGCCACCGCCCAGGCCGCGCTCGCGCAGGCGGCCGCCGAACTGGAGCAGTCCCTGGCCGCCACGTTCGCCGCCGCCGAGCAGGCCGAGACCTACGCATCGACCCTCTAGACCCTGCAGAACGGAGCCCCCTGTGGACGTCGCCGCCCTCGCCGGGCGCCTCAAGGCCCTGGCCGCCGACCTCCCATTGCCCGCCCTCGACACCGCCGACCAGTGCTTCGAAGCCGCCCAAGCCGAACTGAAGGAGGCCTCGTGGGAGTCGAATGCCGAGATCGGCCTCCACAAGCTCGGCGCCGCCCGCGAACGCCTCGACTCGGCCCGCGTCCGCTTGGGCGAGGCCGCGACCGCGATCGATGACTACCTCGACGGCATCGGCGCCGGAGCCCCCGCGGCTCCAGCTACTGCCGCCCCCAAAGGCAGTGCTCACAAAGGCAATGCGGTCAAGCCGCCGCCGGTGGACCCGCGCCAGTGGTGGACCGACCGCGTCAACGAGCTGTGCGACCGCACCGGCGCGGCCGACCCGCAGCAGGTGCCGCCGACGCGCCTGTTCAACGAGCTGCTCAAAGCCGCCGGTGACGGGAACGCCGAGGCCTACTGCGAGCGCCTGCGTGATGCCGGACCGCAGACCGGCGTGAAACTGCCCGGCCTGGCCTGGCCGCTGGTGCGCACCCTCGCCGCCGAGCACTTGGGACGGACGCCCACCGCGCGCGACGTCTCCGCACTGCGCGACAAGTGCGCCGACAAGGTGCGGTCCCTGGTTCCGAAGGCCGAACCGGACCACGTCGGCGCGGCCCTGGCCTCGGCCTGCACGTTGAGGCGCAATGGCGCGGACGACGAAGGCGACGCGGCCCGGACCGCCGCGATCGGCCCGGCCCTGGTCGCGGCCCTGCACCGGTTGAGCAAGAGCGAGCGGAAGGCCTGACCATGAGCAGCTGGCGGCGACGACTGGTGATGGCCATGGGCGACGAACTCGGGCGCGCCCGCGGCGAGGCCCGATTCCTCGCCGAGAAGACCGCCGCCGAGGCCGAGACCGAGCGGGCCAAGGCCGAGCAGGCGATCACCGACGCGAACCGCAAGCAGGTGCAGCTCAAAGGCATCCACGAGCGGATGCTCGCCACACTCGAAGCGCGCAAAGCCGCTGCGGTGCAAGAGGGCCGTGACGCCGCTCTCGCGGCGGCGTCCGCGGCAGCCCCGGCGGCGGCCGGAACGCCATGGAGCGCATGGAAACCCGAATCGGGCCTGGGCCGTGGTGCAGCCCCGATGCTCCGCATCGGCGACCTCGCGGACTCTGGGGGCCTCCCTCCCTCCCCCTCGCCCACCCGCCCCGCCACCACCACCGTCTTGCCGGCTTCCACCTCGACCGGGCGCGCTCCGGTCGAGAGTGGTGATGCCTCCGGTACCTCCGGAAAGTTCCGGTTTCGTTCCGGTGCAGCGGATGCATCCGCCGGCCACTCCAGTGTGGCAGGGGGGTATGACAATTCAGCACCGTCAGTGACGACAGTCTCACTCCCTGCGCTCGTGCCGTTGCTCGACCGTGCGCATCTGCGGATCGATTCCAATGCGGCCCAAGCACTTCCCGGGCTGCTACTGCGGGCAGTCGGCTCGGTTCCCGCCGGGCTCGTTCGCCTGCACGTCTACGATCCCGAGCGCCTCGGCGGGTCGCTCTCGGCGTTCGCGGCGCTCGGCAAGGCCGGACTGCTCTCGTTCGTCGGGCCCTCAGGTTTGCGCGAAGCGCTCGATTCGCTGGTCGAGACGGTTCGCCGCGTCAACGCCGAAGTGCTTGCGGGCGAACACGCCTCGCTCGCCGAGCTCGCCGCCGCCACCGGGCGGCGGCCCGAGCCCTGGCGGGTGCTCGTGCTCCTCAACGCCGACCTCGCCTCCTGGCCCGCACACGACCAAGCCCAGCTCGCGCGCCTGCGCCGCACCGGCGTCGCCGCCGGAGTGCACCTCGTCGTCATCGGCGACGACACCGCCGGTCCCGCCGACCTGCCGCGCCTCACCGCGACCGCCTACACCGGGCTCCCCGGCGCCACCATCGAATTCGACGTCCCCCCGCCCTTGGGCACCATCACCGCCGCAGCCAAATCGGTCGCCGAGAAGCACAGCGCCGGAAGGGAACCCGCCCGCCTCGTCGACCTCCTCCCGCAGCGTCTCTGGGCCGCCTCCTCCGCGACCGGGCTCCACGCCGCCATCGGCGAGACCGCCGCAGGCGACGTCGCCCGCCTCGCACTCGGCGACAACCCGCCCCACGCGCTCGTCGGCGGGCCCTCCGGCTCCGGCAAGACCAACCTGCTCTACGCGTGGATCGCCGGCCTCGCCTCGAACTACAGCCCCGACGAACTCGCGCTCTACCTCCTCGACTTCAAAGAAGGCGTCTCCTTCGCGCGCTTCGCCTCCGGCCGCCGCGACCCCACCTGGCTCCCGCATGTGCGCCTCGTCGGCGTCAACATCAACGACGACCGCGAATTCGGCCTCGCGCTCCTGCGCCACCTCAAAGACGAGCTGCGCCGCCGCGCCGAGGCCGCCAAAGCCAACGAGGCCACCAAACTCGAAGAGCTCCGCGCCGCCGACCCCGAAGGCCACTGGCCCCGCATCGTCGCCGTCGTCGACGAATTCCAGGTGCTCCTCGAATCCCGCGACGCCGTCACCGACGAAGCCGTCGGGCTCCTCGAAGACCTCGCCCGCCGCGGCCGCAGCCAAGGCATCCACCTCGTCCTCGCCTCCCAGGACATCGCCGGGATCGAGGCCCTCTGGGGCCGGCCCAGCCTCGTCGCCCAGTTCACCCTGCGCATCGCCCTTCCCAAGGCCCGCAGGGTCCTCGCCGAGAACAACCACGCCGCCGACACCGTCGCCCGATTCCACGCCGTCGTCAACGACGAATCCGGCCACACGAACGCCAACAAGATCGTCGCCGTCCCCAACGCCGGGCACGCCGACGCCTGGGAACCGCTCCAGAAACGCCTCTGGGACGCCCGCCCCACCGGCAACGAACCGCCCGCCCTCTTCGACGGCGACCACGTCCCCGAGCTCACCACGACCACACCGCCGCCCGAGACCGCACTCCTCGGCCAGACCATCGACGTCGCCTCCCGCGGCGCCGAACTCGCCCTCCACCGCGCCCCCGGCCGCAACCTCGCCATCCTCGGCACCAGGGCGACCGAAGCCGCCGACATCCTCGCCGCAGCCGCCCTCACCGCCGCAAGGGGCCAGCGCATCGGCGTCGACCTCTGCTGCCTCGAACCCGACGCCGCCTCGTCCGCGCTCGCCCTCGCCGCCGCCCTCGAAACCGAAGGCGCCGAAGTCGACTGGCACGACAACCTCGAACAGGTCTGCAAGGACTGGGACCGCCGCTGCGACGGCACCCTGCGCCTCAACCTGATCTACGCCGTCGACGCCGGGTCCGCCCGCCTCGCCGGCCCCGGGTCGGCCGCCTTGCGCGCCATGCTCATCGACGGCCCCGAACAGCACCTCCACACCCTCGGCTGGTGGCGGTCCGTCCCGCGCCTGCGCGAGGACCTCGGCGGCTTCTCGGCGCGCTTCGACGCCGTCGACGCCTGGCTCGCCCTCGACGTCCAAGGGCCCGAACTCGCCCCGCTCTCGCCCGCCAGCGGCGGCCCCGCCTGGTACCCGCGCGAACGCCGCGGCCTCTACTTCGACCGCGCCCGCCACCGCACCCCGCAGGTCGTCATCCCCTACTCGACCACCGCGCAGCTGCCGCGGCCCGAGGCCGTCCTCGACCTGCCGTAAAGGGGTGCCATGCCGAACGACACCGAATACGCCACCGCCGTCGCCGCCTACCTGAAGGAACGCGCCGACGCCGACGCCGAGATCCGCGCCGCGGTCGCCGCTTACCAAAGCGAGGCCGACCGCCTCACCGCCACCGTCGAGGCCGCCCGCACCGCCCGCGACGACGCCAACAGCGCCTCCGTCGACGCCGCGGCTCTCGTCGCCGAGACCGACAAGGCCGTCGCCGTCCTCTGGCGCTCCCTCGGCGACTTCGTGGGCCATCGCCTTACCGGCCCCACGCCCTCCGCCGGAGAACCCGACCCGGACCCCGACACCGAACGCGTCCGCGCCCGACTCCAACGCTCCGGCCGCCTCCTCTCCCTCGCACGTCAGGGTGAACTCCCGATCGAGGCGCCCCGCCACACCGAGGTCACCGCCGCCGCCATCGGCCTGGGGCTCGGCTCGCTCGCGGTCTGGGCGGCACTGTGGATCCTCTGGTCCGGCAGCCTTCCGTTCGCCGAGGCCCTGGCCGCGCTGACGCTGTTCCTCGGCATCGGGACCGGCCCGATCGTCTTGGGCGCGTGGCTTTCCTGGCAGTACCGGGTCCGTCCCCGCCCCGGTCAGACCATCATGTGCGTCGGCGCCGCGATCGTCGCGGTGTGCGCGCTGGCGGGCCTGTTCATGAGGGGGCTCTGAAGGGCTGTTGACGCCATGGGGTACACCTGATGCGTCAACGAAACGTGAGGAGTCCCGTCAATGGCCGCCAACGACGACACAGGCTCGTGGCATTACGGCCCGCTGCCGTCCACTGACGACGCCCCCGCCTGGATCTACGGGATCGTCCCGGACGGCTGGATCTCCGGGCTCCCCGACGTCACGGTCGACCGCGACGAGATGATCATCATCTGCCCGCTGCCGACCCCCGACCACCCTGCCGATGCGACCGAGTCCGACAGGGCCGCAACGGAAGAGGGGCGGATATCCCGCTTCCGGGAAGCCACCCGCGACATGCGGGTGCAGATCGCGCAGCAGCTCCAGTACCGGTACCACCGGCAGGCCTCGTGGGGCGCGCGCTGCGGGTCGACGACGATGGTCTTCACGCACCAGTCGCTGCCCGTGACGACGCGTCTGCGCCAGCCCGAGCGGCTCGTGCTCGACACCCTCGTGGGCTCGGGTGTGGCCGCTTCGCGCTCGGACGCGCTCGCCTGGTGCGTGCGCCTGGTCGAGCAGCACGCCGAGGACTGGCTCAAGGAGCTGCGCGAGGCGATGGTCAGCGTCGACGAACTGCGCCGCCGAGGGCCTTCGGTCTAGCCGGGGCGATACGCGAAGGGCGGGGGGCTACCCCGCCCTTTTTCGTGCCCGCTCAACTGAGGATCAGGTAAGCCAGCACGACCGCCAGGACGATGATGAAGGCGACCACGAAGCCGATGGTCGCGGTCCTCGCTCGCCCCGGCTGCGGTTCCTGTTCTCGGTGCGCCATCGACGTCTCCAACGGTTCGGCACTCGACTGTTACAGACCTGCATCTTCACCCCAAGGCACCCCATCGTGCGGCGTTACACGCCAAAAGGTTTCGACTCGTGCTCGAAACCGGTTCGCGATGGCGATCTAACGCGCTCGTTCCATGATCGAAACCGATCGCATTAGTTGAGGGCATCGGTCAAATTCAGTCTCCGATGATCGAGGATGCGCGGTCACGCAGAAAGTACAAGTAGTTGTGCTCGTTTCGAGCTTGAATGCGCACAAGATCAAAGTTGGCGGGTCGCGCCCCTGTTCAGACCTGGACCGATCGAGCACGACCGCCTGCGCGTGCCCGGGTATTCCCGTAACGTCCGAAAGACCGGTCCCGACCGGAGCATTCGAGCTCCGGCCTTGAGGCACGGCCCGACGCCGGCGGCCACAAGCGGCCGGCGCGCGCTGCGCATGAGAACAGCACCGAAGGAGCCACCGTGAGCATCGAAGTCTCCACCGCCGATCCCTCGATCGGACTCACCGATCCGCCCACCCGCCACCACAGGCTGCTCGCCTGGGTCGGCGAGGTGGCCGAGCTGACCGACCCCGACCAGATCGTGTGGTGCGACGGCAGCCCCGGCGAATGGGAGCGCCTGACCGCCGAGCTCGTCGCATTCGGCACCCTCGTCCCTGTCCCCGCGAAGCCGGACTCGTTCCTCGCGCGGACCGACCCGAACGACGTCGCCCGCGTCGAGGAGCGCACGTTCATCTGCTCGGCCGACCCCGAGGACGCCGGGCCGACCAACAACTGGACCGCGCCGGACTACATGCGCGAGACCATGACCGGCCTCTACCGCGGCTCCATGCGCGGGCGCACCATGTACGTCGTCCCGTTCTGCATGGGCTCGCTGGACGCGGAGAAGCCCATGTTCGGCGTCGAGATCACCGACTCCGCCTACGTCGCGGTCTCCATGCACATCATGACGCGCATGGGCACCAGCGTGCTCGATGCGATGGGGAAGAACGCCGACTTCGTCAAGTGCCTCCACTCGGTCGGTGCGCCGCTCGCACCCGGCGAGACGGACGCCCTGTGGCCCTGCAACGAGACGAAGTACATCTCGCACTTCCCGGACGACCGCGAGATCTGGTCCTTCGGCTCCGGCTACGGCGGCAACTCGCTGCTCGGCAAGAAGTGCTACGCCCTGCGCATCGGCTCCACGATGGGCCGCGACGAGGGCTGGCTCGCCGAGCACATGCTCATCCTGCGTCTGACCAGCCCGGAAGGGAAGGTCTACCACGTGACCGGCGCGTTCCCCTCCGCGTGCGGCAAGACCAACCTCGCGATGCTCGAGCCGACGATCCCGGGCTGGAAGGTCGAGACCCTCGGCGACGACATCGCGTGGCTCCGCTACGGCGAGGACGGGCGCCTGTGGGCCTCCAACCCCGAGTACGGCTTCTTCGGCGTCGCGCCCGGGACGGATTACCGCACCAACCCGAACGCCATGCGCACCATCGAGAAGGGGCACACGCTCTTCACGAACGTCGCGCTCACCGACGACGGCGACATCTGGTGGGAGGGCATGGGCGAGTCCCCCGAGCACCTGATCGACTGGAAGGGCCGCGACTGGACCCCGAACTCCGAGGAGCCCTCCAGCCACCCGAACAGCCGCTTCTGCACGCCGATCAAGCAGTGCCCGGTGCTCGCCGAGCAGTACGACGACCCGCGCGGCGTCCCGATCGACGCGATCCTCTTCGGCGGCCGCCGCGCGACCACGATCCCGCTCGTGACGCAGGCCCGCGACTGGGTCCACGGCGTGTACATGGGCGCGACGCTCTCCTCGGAGACCACCGCCGCGGCCACCGGCAAGGTGGGCGTGGTCCGGCGCGACCCGATGGCGATGCTGCCGTTCATCGGCTACAACGCCGCCGACTACTTCGGCCACTGGATCGAGATGGGCAAGGCCGCGACCAGCGAGGACCTCCTGCCGGAGGTGTTCTACGTCAACTGGTTCCGCCGCTCCGAGGACGGCCGCTTCCTGTGGCCCGGCTTCGGCGAGAACTCCCGCGTCCTGAAATGGGTCGTCGAGCGCCTCGAGGGCCGCGGAGAGGCCGTCGAGACCCCGATCGGGTACTGCCCGACCCCCGAGTCGCTGGACGTCGAGGGGCTCGACATGGGCGAGTCGGACCTCAAGGCCGCCCTGCAGGTCGACCCTGAGGAATGGGCCGAGGAGATCCCGCTGGTAGAGAGCTGGTTCGCCCGCTTCGGCGACCGGCTGCCCACGGTGCTCTGGAGCGAGCTCGACGCGCTGAAGCAGCGCCTCGACCTGCCCTAGGGGGAGAACTCACGGCTCGCAGGCGCCCGCTCGGCAGGGGTCGAGACAACCCCGGTCACAGACCGGGCCCGGCGGGTACCTGCGAGCCGTGCATTCGTTTCCAGAGCGGATCATTCGAACCGCGAATGCATAGCCGCGCCGGAGCTTGCGAGCCGTAATTTCGCACCCTCGGCGAAGCTTGCGAGCCGTAAATGGGCGACCTCGGCGAAGCTTGCGAGCCGTAATTTGGCACCCTCGGCGAAGCTTGCGAGCCGTAATTTGGCACGGCCTACAATTGCCGGTTGTGGCGATCTCGAACCTGCTTTACCGGATCTATGAGCGTCGGCTCGCGCGCGAGCTGACCGGCCAGCCGCTGCCCAGACATATCGGCGTCATGGTCGACGGCAACCGTCGCTGGGCCCGCGACATGGGCCTGACCGACCCCAACGACGGGCACCGCGCCGGCGCGAAGCACATCGAGCGCTTCCTCGGCTGGAGCGAGGAGCTGGGCGTCGAGCACGTGACCATCTGGCTCCTCTCGACCGAGAACCTCTCCCGCCCGAAAGAAGAACTCGACCCGCTGCTCGACATCATCGACGAGCTCGCCGGGGAACTCGCCGAGGACGACCAGCCCTGGCAGCTGCGCATGGTCGGCGCCCTCGACCTCCTCCCCGAGGAGCACCAGGCCGCGCTCAAAGGCGCCCAGCAGCGCACCGCCGACAAACGCGGGATGCAGGTCAACCTCGCCGTATGCTACGGCGGCCAGCGCGAGATCGCCGACGCCGTGCGCTCCTTCATCCTCGAGCAGGCCGCCACCGGCGCGAGCCTGGAGCAGGTCGCCGAGTCCATCGACGCCGACTCGATCGCCCGCCACCTCTACATGACCGGCCAGCCCGACCCCGACCTCGTGATCCGCACCAGCGGCGAGCAGCGCATCTCCGGGTTCCTGCTGTGGCAGTCGGCCTATTCGGAGTTCTACTTCTGCGATTCGAACTGGCCCGACTTCCGCCGGGTCGACTTCCTGCGCGCGGTGCGGTCCTTCGCCATCCGCGACCGCCGCTACGGCAAATGACGCCCTGAAGAAAATCCCGATCCGGGTGGGACGACCGGGTGGGCTCGTTCGTGTGGGGGGTGCGGTCGACGCGACCGTGCCGCGAACCCCCTACAGCGAGGACCCGCATGGATGCAGCAGTCGCCACGGAACCGTCCATCATGGGTAGATCTCGAGCCGCGCCCGACCGTCGGACGGAGTTCGATGCCTTCTACGCCAACAACATCGGGCAGATCACCGCGCAGATCCGCGCCTACGTCGGCGACCACGCCGAAGCCGAAGACCTCGTCGCCGAGGCGTTCACGCGGGCACTGACCCGCTGGAAGACCCTGAGCGCGTACGACAACCCGGCGGTCTGGGTTCGCCGTGTCGCCTGGAACCTCGCCACCTCGAGGCTCCGGCACGTCACCTTCGTCCGGCGCTTCCTGCGCCGCCAGCGCATCACCGACGTCGAAGGGCCCCAGCCCGACCGCGTCGACCTCGAACGCGCGCTGGCCGTACTCAACGAGCGCCACCGCAAAGCGATCATCCTCCACTACATCGCAGGCATGACCAGCGCGGAGATCGCCGAACAGGAGCACGTCGCCGAGTCGACGGTCCGCACCTGGCTGGCCAGGGGCAGAGCCGCGCTCGCCGAGCGCCTGCGCATCGAAGACTTCAAGGAGCAGCCGTGAACACCCCCGACCCAATGGCATCGATCTTCGCCGGCTACACCGACGACACCGCCGCCGAAGTGAAGGGGAGCAGCACCGGTCCGCTGTGGCGCAGGGCGAGGCGGCGCCGCATCGGCCGCACCGCGGCCGCCGGCGTTGCCGCACTCGCGCTCATCGCCCCTGCGACGTGGCTCCTCGCGAACGCCGCCGGGGCCGACGAGCACGAGGGGCCGCAGGCCGGGCAGGAGAGCGCCACCGACGAGGAGGGCGTGCTCTCCGAGCTGAAGGAGAACTACCTGGACGAGCTCGGCCCGAAGGCCGACCTCGTGGGGACGACACTGGACCTGCCCTCGTTCGTTCCCGGGAACGCCGACGTCGACGCGGTCTGCGGAGTCGACGACGCAGAGCTCGGCGACGGCAGGTACGAAGAGCCGGTCGAGGACGGCGCGGTGTTCTTCGTGCAGTCCTCCATCGTGCTCACAGAAGGGGGCTACGACTTCTACTACGCCGGGCTCTTCGGATGCCGCTACGGCGAGGAGACGCTGTACCAGGCGGTGGTCCTCGATGAGGTCGAGGACGACACGTGGGCCGCCGGGACGCAGCTCGTCCATTCGGTACCCGGCGGTGAATCACCCCAGCACCTCCCCAACAGATCCGAAGACGGCCTGGTCGTCGGCTTCGCCGAACGCTACGACCCCGCTGCCGACGACCTCCGGTACTGGGCCGAGCGCATCACGCTCGACGCCGACGGCGAGCCGGTGAGGGAAGTGCTCGGCGAACTCGGCCCGGAGAGCTACTCCGCGGTGTCGGTCGAGGTCGCTGCGACGGAGACCGAGGAGGACGGCGTCTGGGCCGTCACCGTCGAGGCCCATAACACCGGGCCGCGGACCCTCACCGACTATGTGCTCACCGCAGCCACGGATCCCGAGGTGGAGATCCTGTCCGGGGGCCCCGTCAACCTTCGCACCGACCCGCTCGGGACGTGGAGCCCCGTTGCCGAGGTCGACGAGATCCCGGTCGGCGGCGTCTTCAGCTACGAGTGGACCGTTGCCGTCGGCGAGTACGCGGAGCCCGAGTACGCGGCAGACCTGCCGCAGATCATGGTCGAGTTCATCTCGGCCGCCCCGTACGACGACCTGCCCTTGACCGCGCAGACCCTGGGCTTCTACGGAACGGGCGGCGGCTGCGTCTTCGTCGAGTGACCCGGTGCGACAAGGCCCCCGCGAGCGAGCTGGCGGGGGCTTCGACGTGCCTGGCGGCCATCGCGTGAAGATTCTTCGAATCCGGCTGCGTCATTCCGGTCGCGCACTTCGTGTGGGGAGTGCGATCGAACCGACTGCACGCCCCCGACCCTGGAATCGAGGAACCGGATGACCGCGAGCCCAATCGTGCAACAGTCCACTGCGTCCCGGGCATCCCCCGCGGCCCGCGCCGACTTCGACGGGTTCTACGCCGCGAACGTCGACCAGATCACCGCGCAGATCCGCGCCTACGTCGGCGACCTCGCCGAGGCCGAGGACCTGGTCGCGGAGGCCTTCTGCCGGGCGCTCGCCCGCTGGGGGTCGATCAGCGCGTACGACAACCCCGCCACGTGGGTGCGCCGGGTCGCCTGGAACCTGGCGACCTCCCGGCTGCGCCGCGCCGCCGTGCTGCGCCGGTTCCTGCGCTGGCAGCGGCCCGCGACCGCTGAGGCCCCCGGTCCGGACCGGATCGATCTGGAGCAGGCACTGTCGGAGCTGAACGTGCGCCACCGCAAGGCCGTCATCCTCCGCTACATGGCCGGGATGACCACCGCGGAAATCGCCGATCAGGAGGGCGTCGCCGAGTCGACCGTCCGCTCCTGGCTGACACGAGGAAAAGCGGCGCTCGCGGAGCGGCTTCGCATCGACGAATTCGAGGAGAGCTGATGACCACCCCTGAGCGGGATCCGTTGGACGTCATGTTCGACCAGTACGCCGCAGCCACCGCCGCCGAGACCACCCGATCGACCACCAGGCAGTTGCGGCGACGGATGCACCGCCACCGGGCCGGTCGCGTCGCGGCCGCCGGTGTCGCCGCCGCGGTCCTGGCCGTCCCGGGCGGCTGGATGTTCCAGCAGAACGTGGCCGCCGATGAGCAGGAGACCGCCGATGAGCAGACTCCTGAGCAGACTCCGGAACCGACCATCACGGATGAGAACCGCGTGCTCACTGAGGAAGAGCGGTACCTGAACCTGCTCGGCCCGAGCGTCGACCTCATCGGAGCCGAGCTGGACCTGCCGTCGTTCGTCCCCGGCGACGCCGACGTCGACGCCGTCTGCGGGCGCGATGGAGTAGTGCTCGGCGACGGCAGGCACGAGGAGCCCGTCGAGCCCGGCTCGCTGTTCCTCAAGGAGGCACTTCCAGGGACGCTGGCCGGAGACGGAGGCGACTGGGCCGAGGTCGGGCTCTTCGGATGCCGGTACGGCGAGGAGACGCTGTACCAGGCGGTCGTCCTCGAAGAGGAATCGGACGGCACGTGGGTGGCCCGCGAGCAGATCGTCCACTCGGTGCCCGGCGGCGAGTCGCCGCAGTACCTGCAGAGCACCGATGAGGACGGCGTGCTCATCGGCTTCGCCGAACGGTACGACCCCGCCGCGAACGACCTGGCCTACTGGATCGAGAGCGTCGGGTTCGACGCTGCGGGCGCGCCCGTGAGGGAGAAGCTCGCCGAACTCGACGAAGCGGGCTTCTCCGACACGTCGGTCGAGGTCGCTGCGACCGAGACCGAGGAGGCGGGGATCTGGACCGTCACCGTCGAGGTCCGCAACAACGGGCCGCGGGAAATCAGCGACCACGTGCTGGTCGCCGCCGTCGACAAGGAGGTCACGGTCCTGTCCGGGCAGCCGCTCGCCACCGTTGAGGACGAGGCCTGGACCACGCTGGCCGAGATCGATGAACTCGGAGTCGGGGGGTCCTACAGCCAGGAGTGGACCGTGTCCGTCGGCGCCGACCAGGACGACGACACGATCCCGCCGAAGTTCGACGCCAGCCTCGAGGCGGTCACGCCGTGGGAAGAGCGGCCCGAGATCGTGCAGACCGTTTTCTGGGGCCAGGAGAACGCGGTCTTCTACTTCTGGGAGTGACCGAGTGCGGCAAGGCCCCCGCGAGCATCGCCCGCGGGGGCTGTCGCGTTCCCGGTGAGCGAGGCCACTCGGGTTCGGTGCGGCATCCGGTGCATAACTTCGCGCCCACCGCTCGTGTATCTAGTGCGGACCCCCGCGCTACCCGAGTTGAGGAGCCCCGATGATGCCGACCCGCGACAGGCCATCCCCCACATTGGAGGGCGAGGCCGCGCAGACGCCGCCACTGCGCGCGAACAACGAATTCGACGACTTCTACGCCGCCAACGTCCGCGCCCTCACCAGCCAGCTGCTCGCCTACACCGGCAACAAGGCCGAAGCCGAGGACCTGGTCGCGGAGGCCTTCTGCCGGGCGCTCGCCCGCTGGAAGAAGGTCCGCGAGTACCAGAACCCCACGGCGTGGGTGCGCCGCGTGGCCTGGAACCTCGCCACGAGCCAGCTGCGCCGCCGCGGCGTCGTGCAGCGCTTCCTCAACCGGCAGAGGGAGACCCACGAGACCGCGCCCGACGGCGACCGGGTCGACCTGATGCGGGCGCTGGCCGGCATCACCCCGAACCACCGCAAGGCCGTCATCCTCCGCTACATGGCGGGCCTGACGGTCACCGAGATCGCCGAGCAGGAGGGCGTCGCCGAAGCCACCGTCCGCTCTTGGCTCTTCAGAGGCAAAGCCGCACTGGCGGAACGACTCAGCGTGCAGGACGAGAAGGAGCAGCGATGAACCCCGAAGACGAGATCCGTTTCGCAGAGGCCTTCACCGAGTTCGGCGAAGCCGCCGAGCTCATGGTCGAACCGCCGGACGCCACGGTGATCCGCGGCAAGGTCCGCCGCCGCCGCGTCACCCGCGTCGCCGTCGCCGGTGTCGCCGCGCTGGCGCTCATCGCCCCCGCCTCCTGGATGCTCCAGCAGGCCGCGACCGCCGAAGAACGGGAGACGCCGCAGATCGCCGACGACACGAGCACCACCGTCGTCGAGGAGGAGCAGTCCACGAAAGCGGAGGAGCCCACGCCTCCCGAGGACGCCGAGACCGAAGCGGAAGTGGAGTCCTCCGACGACGACTTGCCGACCATCGAGGACCTGGTCGGCACCACGATTGACGGACTGCCCTCCTTCATGCCCGGCAACGACATGGTCGACCAGGCATGCCCGGTTGACGGGGCCGTGCTAGAAGACGGCACGACCGGCGGCTACATGGACGGCGGCGGCCGGATCGGGCTCCTCGAAGTCGTCCACGTCCAGATGTCCCCTGACGGCGGGCGGGAACTGCCGGTCCTGCTCCTGGGCTGCCGCTTCGGCGAGGCCGCGGCCTACCAGGTGGTGCTGCTCGACCAGAGCGAAGGCGATGGCCACTGGTACTTCTGGGAGCAGCTCGCCGCCTCGAAGATGAACGCGGACTCCCCCTACGACCTCGCGCCCGGGCCCGACTACGGCGTGCTCATCGGCATCGCGGAGCAGTACGCGTGCTGCGGCACGGACCCGGATTCGCTCGAGTACTGGGTCGAGCTGGCGAGCCTCGACGTCTCGGAGCCCGTGCTCGAACGCGTCGAAGAGGGCCCGCTCCCGGACCTCGCGGTCGCCGTCGAGGCGACCGAGACCGAGGAGGCCGGCGTCTGGACCGTCGAAGCCACGGTCCGCAACGACGGCGACGAGGCCTCCGGCGACTACCACCTGATCGTCTGCGCCGACCCGAACGAGATCGCCGCCGACTTCGAGGTCGTCGACTGCGGCATCGACGCCCCCGTCATCGAGGACATGAACGGGCTCGCGCCCGGCGAGGAGTACACCGCCTCGTGGGAGGTGACCGTCGCGCCGAGCAGTGAATGGATCGACGGCGCCTACCTCTGGCTCGAGATCGCCCCCAACACCTTCACTGCGGACGGCATCGCCCGCGACCGGACGCTCGCGGACAACACGGCGTTCTTCGAGTTCACCGAGTAGCCCCATACGACGAGGCCCCCGCGAACACTCGCGGGGGCCTCGTTCGCGTCCAGGTTCAGGCGACCGTCACGCCAGCTTCTTCGAAGTCTTTGAGCGCCTTCGCCTTCGTCTCTTCGGCGACCGCGGCGGTGTAGTCGAGGAGGACCGTGGTCTGGAAGCCTTCGGCGGCGGCGTCGAGGGCGGTGGCCCTGACGCAGTGGTCGGTGGCGATGCCGACGACGTCGACCGCGTCCACACCGCGTTCGTGCAGCCATTCGGCGAGGCTCGTCTCGCCCGCGGAGCCCTCGAAGCCCGAATACGCGGCCTCATACGCGCCCTTGTCGAACACGGCTTCGGCGACCGAATGGTCGAAGTTCGGGTGGAAACCGGAGCCGGCGGTGCCGACCACGCAGTGCGGGGGCCACGAGTCGCGGAAGTCCGGTTCGGCCGAGAAGTGCGGGCCGGGGTCGATGTGCCAGTCCCGCGTGGCGACGATGTGGTCCCAGCGGCCCGGGGCGGAGCCGACGAGCTCGGTGACCGCCGACGCGACGGCCGCACCGCCCGCGACGGCCAGCGACCCGCCCTCACAGAAGTCTTTCTGGACGTCTACCACGATCAATGCCCGGCTCATGACTCGATCCTAGTGACGCGGTCGCACCACCGGAAGGGCCGGTGCGCGAAAAAGCCCGGGAGCATTCACTCCCGGGCTTCTTCAAGCGTGCTTTAGTGCCCCTTGACTTCCTTGACCAGGTGGCCCCACTTCTCGTCGAAGACGGGGCGCTCCGAGCGGATGCGCGGAAGGCGGTCGAAGTTGCGCAGCGGCGGCGGGCAGCTGGTCGCCCATTCGAGCGAGCCGCCGTAGCCCCACGGGTCGTTGGTCTCGACCACGCGCCCGGCCTTCCAGGACTTGAACAGGTTCCAGATGAACGGCAGGGTCGACAGGCCCAGGATGAACGCGCCGATCGTGGAGATCATGTTCAGCGTCGTGAAGCCGTCCGTCGCCTGGTAGTCGGCGTAGCGGCGCGGGAAGCCCTCGGCGCCGAGCCAGTGCTGCACCAGGAAGGTGGTGTGGAAGCCGATGAAGGTCAACCAGAAGTGGACCTTGCCGAGCCGCTCGTCGTACATGCGGCCCGCGACCTTCGGGAACCAGAAGTAGACGCCCGCGTAGACGGCGAACACGATGGTGCCGAACAGGACGTAGTGGAAGTGCGCCACCACGAAGTAGGAGTCCGAGACGTGGAAGTCCACCGGCGGGCTGGCGAGCAGGACGCCCGAGAGGCCGCCGAGGAGGAACGTGACCAGGAAGCCGATGCTGAACAGCATCGGGGTCTCGAAGGTCAGCTGGCCCTTCCACATGGTGCCGATCCAGTTGAAGAACTTCACACCGGTGGGGACCGCGATCAGGAAGGTCATGAGCGAGAAGAACGGCAGCATGACCGCGCCGGTGGCGTACATGTGGTGCGCCCACACGGCCATCGAGAGGCCCGCGATCGCGAGGGTCGCGGCGACCAGGGTCTTGTAACCGAAGATCGGCTTGCGGCTGAAGACCGGGAAGATCTCGGAGACGATGCCGAAGAACGGCAGCGCCACGATGTACACCTCTGGGTGTCCGAAGAACCAGAACAGGTGCTGCCACAGGATCGCCCCGCCGGTCTCCGCGTCGAAGACGTGGGCGCCGAGCTGGCGGTCGGCCATGACCGCGAGGAGCGCGGCGAAGAGGATCGGGAAGACCAGGATCACGAGCAGGCTCGTGATGAGGATGTTCCACGTGAAGATCGGCATCCGGAACATGAGCATGCCCGGGGCGCGCATCGTGATGATCGTGGTGATCATGTTGACCGCACCGAGGATCGTTCCGATACCCGAGATGGACAGGCCCACGAACCACATGTCGGCGCCGATGCCCGGCGAGTTGACCGCGTTCGAAAGCGGCTGGTAGGCGAACCAGCCGAACGAGGCCGCGCCACCGGGGGTGATGAAC
The DNA here is from genome assembly GCF_042647865.1 of Glycomyces rhizosphaerae. Taxonomy (NCBI): domain Bacteria; kingdom Bacillati; phylum Actinomycetota; class Actinomycetes; order Glycomycetales; family Glycomycetaceae; genus Glycomyces; species Glycomyces rhizosphaerae. The sequence goes on along the minus strand of NZ_JBHRWO010000005.1, from coordinate 44,195 downwards.
CCGGAGACGGCCAGGATCGAGCCGAGCAGATACAGCCAGTACGCGAAGGCGTTCAGACGCGGGAACGCCACGTCGGGCGCGCCGATCTGCAAGGGCACCAGGTAGTTGCCGAACGCGAACACGATCGGAGTCGCGAACATGAGCAGCATGATGGTGCCGTGCATCGTGAACAGCTGGTTGAACTGCTCGGAGGACACGATCTGGAGGCCGGGCTGGAACAGCTCGGCGCGGATCAGGAGGGCGAGGACACCGCCGATCGCGAAGAACGCGAAGGAGGTCACGAAGTAGAGCAGACCGATCTGCTTCGCGTCCGTCGTGCGGAGCGTGCGGGCGAGCCAGGAACCGTTGGGCTCCCGGCGTACCGGCCAGGGGCGCGCGACGATAGGCGTTGGCTCAAGCTTCGGCTCAACCGTGGTCACCTGTGGGCCTCCATGATTCATTTCCAGGTAGCGAATCGCAGCATAGCGCCGCGAAGGGCCGCCGATGCGGAGGGGGATTGCGCAAACGGCGTGGCGGAGCGTGATCGGATGCTGCGCTCATCGTGGTTGTTGCAGGTTGCGTCCGCGACAGGTCGATATCGAGGAGCTGTGCCCGCGGGACGCCTGATCGGGCCGGCGCCCGCGGGTGAGCAATCTCCTACAGGACTAGATGCCGCCGCGGGCGTCGGGCTCGAGCGCGGCGTAGACCCGCTTGACCAGCAGGGCGGTCTCGTAGCCGACCTGGCCGAGGTCGCAGCCGGCGTTGGCGAGCACGGCGAGCTGGGCGCGGTCGCCGACGGCCATGAGCAGCAGCACGCCCTCGTCCATGTCGATGACGGACTGGCGGATCCGGCCGGCGTCGAGGACCTTCGCCGCACCGGTCGTCAGGCTCGCGAGCCCCGAGGTGATCGCGGCGAGCTGGTCGGCCCGGTCGGTCGACAGGCCGCGCGAGGCGGCGATGGCGAGGCCGTCGACGGAGACCGTGAGCGCCTCTGAGACGTCCGGGACCTTCTCCACGAAGGAGGTCAGGAGCCAGTCGAGTTCACCGACGTTCTTGTCCTTGTTGTCCATCTCGCTGCTTTCTATTGGCGTTGTTCGTGCGCGGCGGCCGCCGCGATGCCGGAAGCGAAACCGGCGAGCCGGTCCCTGATCGCGGCAGGGTCGAGGTCGGTTCCGCCGCCGCCCGAACGCGAGCTGGGGACGGAACCTGGGAGCAGACGGGATCCAGGCGCGCGACGGGGCAGTTCGGCGCCGTTGACCTTGCCGGAGGTTTCGAGTGCTCGGTTCACCTTCCTGAAGGTAACATCCAGCGCTTCGGTCGCGGGTCCCGCGGGGGCGTGGGACCCGTTCCCGCCGTTGAGTGTCGTGCCAGCTACAGGCAGTGGTTCGGGGGTCGATCCGGCCTTGCGCGGACGCGGGACGATCGGCTCGACGGCGCTCGGCGCGCTCGTCTCGGCGCCCGTTCCGGTCACCGGCAGGTTCGCCGCGCGGGCCGAGAGCGCGAGGCGCGCTGCGGAACCGGAGCCGTCGGGGGACAGACCCACCGGGTCCTCGGCGTGCGCACTCGAGGGGATGCGCACCAGCGCGAGCGTGCCCTTGCCCATCGTGGAGTGCAGCTGGACGCTGATCGAGTGGTCGGCCGCGAGCCGCCCCACCACCAGGAGGCCCATGGTCGCGGTGAGTTCGGAGTTGAGCTGGGTCGGCTCGGCCAGGCGGCGGTTGATCGCGGCCATCGGCTCGGGGGCGAGGCCGATGCCGTCGTCCGCGATGGAGATGACGATCTCCGAGCCCGAGCGCCGGGAGGTGACGCGCACCGACTGGGTCGGCGGCGAGTAGGAGGCCGCGTTGTCGAGCAGCTCCGCGAGGATGCGCACGAGGTCGCCGGCGGGCTTGGTCTCGAGCCGGGCGCCGACCTGGTTCTCGACGACGACGCGTCCGGCGTCCTCGATCTCGGACACGGCGTCGCGGATGATCGTCTCGAGCCCGGCCGGGTGGTTGTAGCGCCGCTGCGGGTCGCCGCCGGCGAGCAGGAGCAGGTTCTCCTCGTTGCGGCGCATGCGCGCGAGCAGGTGGTAGACGCTGCGCCACTCGTCGGGGATCGAAGTGGCCGAAGTGCCCTCGACGAGGGCTTCCATGACCTGCTGCTGGCGGCGGATGAGGCTCTGGCCGCGGCGGGCGAGGGTCTTCATCATCGCCTCGACGTCGATGCGCAGCAGCGCCTGGTTCGCGGTCTGGCGCAGCGCCTGGTGGTGCGCGGCGCTGAAGGCCTCGGCGAGGCTGTCGAGCTCGTCGGCGTAGCGCGAGTCGGTCTGCAGCACGGTCTGGCGCTTGGCGGCCTGGAGCAGCCGGTCCACCTCACCCGCGTTGGCGGCCTGGGAGACCGCGGCGACGGTCTTCGGCAGCGTGTCGTACGCGGCGGTCAGGGTCGCCTCGCGGACGCCGTCGACGCGCAGGCTGATCCGGCGGGCGAGCATCGCCGCCGAGATGATCGAGGTCAGCGCCAGCACGAGCACCAGCGCGAACGTCGTCAGGAGGGTGCGCGAGGCGGCCGCGCGCATGTTGTCCACGTCCCCCTGCATGAACTCCAGGACCTCGCCCTGCGTGTGGTCGAGGGAGGCGACGACCGCGCCCTGCGCGACCGAGAACTCCGAGGGCGTGATGGTCGGGATGTTGCCGCGCAGGTAGATCCCGAGGGCCGTCTGGGCGTCGACGACCTCGGGGGAGTCCATGGCCGCCTTGTAGACCGAGCTGGTCTCCTGCGAGGCGTTCGCCTGGAACTCCACGATCTGCTGGTCGAAGGACCCGGACAGGAGCGCGACGCGCGCGAGGGTCTCGCGGCCGACCAGGACCGCGCCCTCGTCGCCCAGCAAGGCCAAGTCTGCGGCGACGGTGAACTGGATTTCGGCGGCGATGCGGCCGGCCTGCATGACCGCGGCCAGGGAGTCGAGGTGCGCCGAGACCTGCGCGTCGTTCACGAGGCGGGGGAGGATCGCGGCGATGGCCACGATCTGGTCGGCGACCTTGGTGTAGATGATGAACGCGTCCTCGACCTCGTCGTCGGTGAACACGGCGTCGCCGTTGGCCAGCTCGTCGAACGCGGTGCGGGCCGTCTCGAGATCCTCGGCCTGGGCGAACAGCTGCCCCAGGTCGTCCTCGAGGGAGGGGAACCGGGCGACGGCCCTGTCGGCGGACTTCTGCAGCTCGTCGAAGGCCTTGTCGGTCTCGCGGCGGGCCACCGCGGAGTCGAACTGGCCGCCGAAACCCTCGATCACGGTCATCATGAGCGGCCCGGCTTCGAGCTGGTGCCTGTCCAGGGTCTGGTTGAGCGACAAGGAGAGTTCGGCGAGCACCTCGGCGTCGGTCGCGTTCTGGTAGTCGTCCCACACCGTGACCGTCTGGAACAGCCCGAGTACCAGCATCCCCATGAGCGCCGCCGCGATCGGCAGCATCAACTGCATCCGAATCGGGAGGCGACTGGTGCGCTGCCGGTTTTTGCGGGCCATCGGGGGGCGTCCTTTCTGAGGGCGAAAGCGCTGCGACGTGCTGACGACCATCTTCGCTTGTGCTACGAGGGCCGCGTGAGGCGGGGCTCACTCCTTTGATCAGCCGTTCAGCCTACGAGGGGCCGTCCTTCCGGGTATCGGTACAGGCGGTGGCGGACGCGGAGGGCGAGCGACGCGGCGAAGAGGACGGGCCCGACGCGGCCGACGAACATCGCGACCGTCAGCAGCCACTTCGAGGGGTCGTGGAGGTCGTAGGTGATGCCGGTCGACTGGCCGACGGTGGCGAGCGCGCTGGCCGCCTCGAACATGAGCGGGGTCAGCTCGACGTCGGGTTCGAAGCGCTGCAGGAGGAACACCGTGAGGGCGTTGCAGGCCACGTAGACCAGGGCCACCGACAGGGCCTCGCGGATGACCGACGGGTTGATGCGGTGCCGGAAGGCGTTCACCTCGGGTTCGCCGCGGACCTCGGCCCAGATCACCCACAGCAGCACGAAGAACGTGGTGACCTTGATGCCGCCCGCGGTAGAGGCCGATCCGCCGCCGATGAACATGAGGATGATGGTGGCGAGCAGCGAGTCCTCGCTCAGCGCACCGACGTCGATGGAGTTGAAACCTGAGGTGCGGGCGACCGCCGACTGGAAGAACGCGGGGATCAGCCGGTCGTACCAGGCCCATTGGCCGAACGTCTCGGGGTTCGACCACTCGAAGAGCAGGAACGCGAACCAGCCGCCGATGAGGAGGACCGCGCTGCCGAACAGGGTCATCTTGGTGTGGAGGGACCACTTCCGGTGTCCCCAGCCGCGGCGGGTCATCTCGAAGACCACGGGCATGCCGAGGCCGCCGAGGATCGCTGCGGCGCAGATCGGCAGGGAGATCCACGGGTCGGTCGCGTAGCTCATGACCGAGTCCGAGAAGAGCGCGAACCCGGCGTTGTTGAAGGCGGAGATGGAGTGGAAGACGCCGAGCCACACCGAATAGCCGCCGAAGCCGTACGTGGCGAAGCGGATCGCCAGCACCACGGCGGTCACGACCTCGACGATGGCGGTGAAGGCCACCGTGAGCAGGAGGACGGACCGGAGGTCGCCGAGGTGCAGCGCGGTGCTGTGCTCGGCGCGGGTCATGAGCCGGGTGCGCAGGCCCAGCCGCTTGGAGACGAGGAGTCCGAGCAGCACGGCGCTGGTCATGATGCCGAGGCCGCCGACCTGGATGCACAGCAGGATCACGAACTGCCCGAAGGGCGACCAGTGGACGGGGGTGTCCACGGTGATGAGGCCGGTGACGGCGACGGCCGAGGTGGAGGTGAACAGCGCGTCGACGTACCGCGTGCCCCCCGGTTCGGCCTGCGCCACAGGAAGCATGAGCAGGCCGGAACCGGCGAGGATGAACCCGATGAAGCCCATCGGGATGATGCGGACGGGGTTGCGGAAGAACGCCTTGATCTTCTCGGTCATGTCACGTCGTGGACGCGAAGTGCTCGACCTTGGTGGTCGCCCCCGAGACGATGAGGGTGTCTCCTTCGGCGATCACGGTGTCCGGTGTGGCGTAGGTGAAGTCCTCGCCGGGCTGCTTGACGCCGACCACCGTGACCCCGTACTTGCTGCGCAGCCGCGACTCGCCGAGGGTCCTGCCGACCGCTTCGGCCGGGGCCTTGGTCTTGACGATCGCGAAGCCGTCGTCGAACTCGATGAAGTCGAGCATCTTGCCGCTCACCAGGTGCGCGACGCGCTCGCCCATCGCGGCCTCGGGGTAGACCACGTGGTGGGCGCCGGTGCGGTGCAGGATCTGGCCGTGCTTGGCGTTGATGGCCTTCGCCCAGATCTCGCGGACGCCGACCTCCTCGCACGCGAGGACGGTGAGGACGCTCGCCTCGATGTCGGTGCCGATCGCGACCACGACGTGGTCGAACTCGCCGATGCCCAGCTGCGCGAGCACCGCGGACTCGGTCGAGTCGGCCTGCACGACGTGGGTGAGGGTCTCCGACGCCTTCTGCACGATGTCGGATCGCTCGTCGACGGCCAGGACCTCGTGGCCGAGCCGGGTGAGGGACTCGGCGACGGCTGACCCGAAGCGGCCCAGGCCGATCACGGCCACGGTCTCCTCAGTCGGGCTCTCGCCCCTGCCGAACAGGTTCATACGTTCTCTCTCTTCAAGAGCACAGGGTGGACTCCGGTGCTGTCACGAGGCCTGATTCTGCCACCCGGCGCCCGTCTCCGGAGCGCGCACTCGGGGCCGCACCGGATGACCTGCGCCGTCACGGTTCAGCCTACGAGGGGCCGGCCGTCGGGGTAGCGGTACAGGCGGTGCCGAGGCCGCAGCGCCAGCGACGCGGCGAAGAGCACCGGCCCGATGCGCCCGGTGTACATAAGGATCGTCAGCAGCCATTTCGAGGGCTCCGAGATCTCGTAGGTGACGCCGGTGGACTGCCCCAAGGTCGCGAGCGCGCTCGTCACCTCGAACATGATCGGCATGAGCTTCAGGTCGGGTTCGAAGCGCTGCATGAGGAACACGCCGAAGGCGTTGCAGGCGACGTAGACCAGGGCGATGGTGAGGGCCTCGCGGACGACCGCGGGATTGATGCGGCGGCGGAAGGCCGTGACGTCGGGTTCGCCGCGGACCTCGGCCCAGATCACCAGCAGCAGTACGAAGAAGGTGGTGACTTTGATGCCGCCGGCGGTTGAGGCGGAGCCGCCGCCGATGAACATGAGGATGATCGAGGCCAGTTGCGAGTCGTCGCGCATCAACCCGATGTCGACGGAGTTGAGGCCGGCGGCACGGACCATCGAGGTCTGGAAGAACGCGGGCAGGAACCGGTCGTACCAGGGCCACTGGCCGAACGTGGCGGGGTTCGACCATTCGAAGAGGAGGAACACGATCCAGCCGCCGAGGAGCAGGATCCCGCTGCCGGCGAGGGTGAGCTTGGTGTGGACCGACCACTTGGCGGGGCCCCAGCGGCGGCGGGTCATCTCGAAGATGACGGGCATGCCGAGGCCGCCGAGGATGGTGCCGATGCACAGCGGCAGGGAGATCCACGGGTCGGTCGCGAAGCCCATGAGGGAGTCGGAGAACAGCGAGAAGCCGGCGCTGTTGAACGAGCTTCCGGCGTGGAAGAGCCCGTACCAGACCGCTTTGCCGAGGGGGAATCCATACGCGGAGAACCGGATCGCGAGGATGAGGGTGATCGCGGCCTGGACGCTGATGGAGACGACGGCGGTGCGCAGCAGCACGGCCTTCACGTCGCCGAGGCTCAGTGCCTGGCTGATCTCCATGCGGGTCGCGAGCTTCGTGCGCAGCCCGAGCCGCTTGCTCACCAGCAGGCCCACCAGGACGGCGCTGGTCATGATGCCGAGGCCGCCGACCTGGAACAGCAGCATGATGACGACCTGGCCGAACGTGCTGAAGTGGACGGGGGTGTCGAGCACCGCGAGGCCGGTGACCGAGACGGCCGAGGTCGAGGTGAACAGCGCGTCGGTGAAGGTGTACCTGTCGCCGGAGCTGGCGGCCGGCAGCATGAGCAGCAGTGTGCCCGCCAGGATCACGGCGATGAAGATCAGCGGGATGAGGCGCGTGGGGTGGCGGAAGTACGCCTGGACTCGGGCGCTCATGTCAGCGGGCGGATCCGGTCCGCTCGGCGGCCGCGCCGCGGCCTGACGGGTTCATCGGAGCTCGGTGCCGGCATGGTGCCCGATTCTGCCACCCGCCGTTTCCGGCGGCGCGCACGCGTTCCGGGACTCGCGGGCAAGAGAAGAGGGAGGCGGTCGATAACCCCTCATGACCGCCTCCCTCGAACACCCCTAACACTCTCCAAGGATGGAGGAGAACCCCAAGTCTACTCCGCGAGAACTGCTCTGAGGAAGTCCTGAGTGCGCGCTTCTCGCGGATCGGAGAAGATTTCGGCGGGCGCTCCCTCTTCGACGATCACGCCGCGGTCGAACATCATGACCCGGTTCGACACGTCTCGCGCGAAGCCCATCTCGTGGGTGACGATGAGCATGGTGATGCTGGTGGTGTCGGCGACATCGCGCAGCACCCCCAGCACGTCGGCCACCAGTTCCGGGTCGAGCGCGCTCGTCACCTCGTCGAGCAGCAGGATGTCGGGGTCCATCGCCAGCGCGCGGGCGATCGCCACGCGCTGCTGCTGGCCGCCCGAGAGCTGCGACGGGTAGTTGTCCACTTTGGCCGACAGCCCGACCAGCTCCAGCAGGTCGCGGGCCTTGGCCTCGGCCTCGTCCTTGGAGCGGCCGAGCGTGTGGACCTGTGCTTCGGTGACGTTGCGCAGCACCCGCATGTTCGGGAACAGGTTGAACTGCTGGAAGACCATGCCGATCTTCTTGCGGACCTGCCGCAGGTGGCGCTCGTTCGCCACCACCAGCTTGCCGCCCTTCTCCATGTGGGACAGCGGGTTGCCTTCGACCCAGATGACACCGCCCTCGGACGCGGGGTCCTTGGCCGGGGTGACGTGCTCCAGGGTCATGAGCAGCCGCAGGATCGTGGTCTTGCCCGAACCCGACGGCCCGATGAGCGTCACGCGCTCGCCCGGGCTGACGTCGAAGCTCAACTGGTCCAAGACCTTCAAGTCCCCGAAGGACTTGTCGACCCGGTCGAAGCGAATGATCGGCTCGCCATTAGAAGTGGGATTTTGCAAGACGGTTCTCCAATCTCCGCGCCGCTACCGCCACAGGGTAAGAGGCGGCCAGGAACAGGATTCCTGCGATGGTGTAGCCCTCGACGGCACCGTCGTAGTGCTGTCCTTGGTATTTCTGGGCCTGGGCGATCATCTCGAGCACGCCGATGATGAACAGCGTCGGCACCTCTTTGAACATGGCGATGATCCAGTTGGCCACCGCCGCGGTCGAGCGCCGCATCATCTGCGGGAGCACGATCGCGCCCCACACCCGGTGGGTCGGCAGGCTCAACGCGGTCGCCGCCTCCCACTGCCCGACCGGGATCGCCTCGATCCCGGCCCGGTAGGACTCGGAGGTGTAGGAGGCGTAGTGGACGCCCAGCACCGCCGAACCGACGGCGAAGGCGCTCCACTCAGGATTGATGTACAGACTCGTTGCGGTCCAGACGAACAGCACCTGCACCAGCAGCGGGGTGTTGCGGATGAACTGGAAGACGCCGGAGAGGACGCGCTTGAGCCACGGCGGGCCGGTGCGCTCGCCGATCGCCACCAGCAGCCCCAGCAGGATGGCGATGACGCCGGCGACCAGGGTGACCTGGAGGACGACGATGAAGCCCTGCCAGATGGCCGGGAAGACCTCGACGACGATCTCGTTGTTCCACTCGTTCATCAGGCCAGGCCCTTCTCGGCGACGGCCGGGGTCAGGCGGCCCTTGACGGGCTTCGCGTCGATCCCGATGCCGCGCTTGGCTTTGCGTTCGAGCGCCCGCATCCCGGTCCAGATGAGCCAGGCGAGGACGAAGTAGATGACGAGGATGAGCGCGTAATGCGGCAGCTGGTTCACGCCGCCGCCCTGCCCGCCGATGAGGCCGGCCATCGCGGTGATGTCGGTGACGCTGATCAGCGAGACCAGGGCGCTGGCCTTGAGCAGCATGATCGCGAAGGCGCACAGCGAAGGGATCATCTCGGGCCAGGCCTGGGGGAGGACCACCAGCCTGAGGCGCTGGAACGGGGTGAAGTTCACGGCGAGGCTGGCTTCCAACTGCCCCTTGGGGACCGCGGCGATGGCACCGCGCACCACCTCGGAGGAGTAGGCGCCGTAGTTGAGGCCGAGGGCGATGATGCCTGCGGCGATGGCGTAGTCGAACTTGACGCCGAGGATCACGGGCATGGCGAACGCGAACCAGAACAGCTGCACCACGACCGAGGAACCGCGGATGAACTCCACGAACACGCGCGCGGGGGTGCGCACGGCCAGGTGCTTCGAGCTCGTCATGAGGCCCAGCGCGAACGCGACGAGCAGCGCCAGAGCCGCCGAGGCGAGGGTGACCTCGACGGTGACCAGGAGCGGCTTCGCGTACCGGGGCAGCGAGTCGATGACCGCAGAGAAGTCCATGGCGACTACTGGTAGGTGTCCGGGCAGAGGTCTTCGGCGGTGAGGCCCTCCGGGTGGTTCTCCTCGACGGTGAACCCGTACTCGCCGACCAGGCCCTCCCAGGTGGCGGTGTCGGCCAGGAGCGTCTCCAGCTCACCGTTCACCGCGTCCCGGAAGTCCTTGTCGCCGGTCTGGAAGACCGCTGCGCCCGCGCCGATGATGTCCTCGCCGGTCTCGGGGTCGACGAGCCAGAAGCCCTCGGTCACTTCGACGTCGGAGTCCGCTTCGGCCGCCAGCCTGAGGTTGGCGCCGGTCAGCCCGATCGCGTCGCAGCGCCCGGCCTTGAGCTCCAGGATGAGCGCGGGCAGGTCGCCCTGGACGTTGATGCGGTCCGCCTCGAAGATCGCGTCCGCCACCTCCTGCTCGCTGGTGCCGTTCATGACGCCGATCACGCCGTCGGTCTCGGCCATGGCGTTGAGCGTGGTCCAGCCGCCCGGATTACCGGCCTCGACCAGCAGTGCGTCCGGCATGATGTAGTCCGGATTCGCGAAGGCCACGGCCTCGCAGCGCTCAGGGGTGACGTACATGCCCGCGATGACCATGTCGTGGTTGGTGCCCAGACCCGAGATGAGCGCTTCCCAAGCGGTGAGCTTCCACTCGATCTGGTCGGCCTTGATGCCGAGCTTGTCCAGCACGTACAGCTGGACCGCCACCGACTGTCCGGTGACGGAGTCGTCATCGGCCGTGTAGGCGTACGGGGCCTCGTCGGCGTAGGCGATGCGGAGCTTGCCGCCGTCCTGGGCCTTCTGCAGCAGGCCGTTGGAGCCGCCTCCGCCCGGATCGGTGCGGGAACAGGCTGCCAGCGCGAGTGCCGCCGCCCCGGCGGTCGCCCCGCCGAGGAGATGGCGGCGGTTGAGGTGCAGTTGGTTCGACACGGTGGTCGCCTCCTGGTTCGGGGTCGGATACGTTGCCGACCCTAACGGTCTATTGTAAGTTTGTCGACAATACGATGATCGACGTTCGATAACAAAAAAGCAAGCATGTTGACGGGGGACGCAACCGGAGCTTGCAGCTGAACGTGATGTACCGGCAGCGCTAAGATGCTGCCCAGAAGAGACAGAGGGGGAGCAGGCAGACGTGTCTGATCGCAGCAGCGGATTGGGTGGGCTCACGGGAGCCCGCCAGGTGGGGCGCCTGGCCCCGGTGCGACGCACCTCGACGGTGGATCTCATCGCCGATCGACTCCGCGAAGCGGTCGTGGACGGCTCGCTCCCGCCGGGAGCCGCACTCGGCGAGGCCGAACTCGCCTACCAGCTCGGCGTCAGCCGCGGCCCGCTCCGCGAGGCCATGCAGCGGCTCACCGCCGAAGGGCTCCTCGTCATCCCGAGGCGCCGCGGCCTGGCCGTGCGCACGATGACCCCCGAGGACGTGCGCGACATCCACTGGCTCCGCGCCCGCATCGAACCCGAGCTCGGGCGCCGCATCCTCGCCAGGCCGCTCGCCGAGCGCAAGACCGTGCTCGCCGAACTCGGCAACGAGGTCAAGCGCATGCAGCGCGCCCTGAAGAAGGACGACGCGCGCGCCCTCGGCGACGCCTACCTCGACTTCCACCGCGGCCTCGCCGCATGGGGCGGTTCGATCCGCTTGGCGCGCATGATGAGCACCCTGCTCATCGAGACGCGGCTGTGCACCTTCTCGATGTACGAGCACTTCGAGGTCGCGGTCGACCTCGTGCCCGAGCACGCGGCCTTCGTCGAGGCGCTGGCCGCCGAGGACGCGGCCCGCTTCAGCGCCTTGATGCGCGCCCACCTCGACGCCGAGGTCCGGCGCCTGCTCGCCGAACCGGAGACCGCGAAAGAGGACGACGCCGACCGGCTCCTGGCCGAGACCCCGGACGAGCCGCAGCCGCTCGACCGCCTCGACCTTCCCGAAGGCATCTAGCAAGCGCCGCACCGCAGTCCGCCATAGATCGTTCATTGTCAATATTCTGACAATCTGCCTTCTATTGGTGGACTTGCATGTTACCCAACAGTTATAAAGAGGGCCCCACTTCCGGACAAAATCCGAAACGGAGCCCATATGACCATCCCCCGGAGAATCTCCACAATGGCCGCGGCGCTAGCCGCGGCATTCGTGTCCGTCATGGCGCTCACCAGCGGTGCTGCCCAAGCGCAGACCATCGAGTACGTCGCCCTCGGCGACTCCTACGCCTCCGGCGTGGGCACCCGCTCCTACATCGACGACGGATCCGGCTGCAGCCGTTCCGAATCCGCCTACCCCTCGCTCCTCGCCGACGCCATCGGCGCCGACCTGACCTTCGCCGCCTGCTCGGGCGCGAAGACCGGCGACGTCCTCGCCGACCAGCTCGGCGGCCTCTCCGACAGCACCGACCTCGTCACGATCACCATCGGCGGCAACGACACCGGCTGGACCGGCGTCGTCCAGCAGTGCGCCTACCCGTACCCCTGGACCTGCACCAAGGAGATCGACGCGGCCGAGGCCTTCGTCCGCGACCAGCTCCCCGCGAAGCTCCACGCCGTCTACGACGCGATCGAGTCGGCCGCACCGAACGCCGACGTCGTCGTCCTCGGCTACCCGCGCCTGTTCAACGGCGAGGAGTGCAACGCCATCACCCGCATCAGCCCTGCCGAGCAGGCCGCGCTCAACGACGCCGCCGACCTCTTGGGCGACACCGTCGGCCAGGTCGCCGTCAGCCACGGCTTCGACTACGTCGACGTGCGCGACGCCTTCGACGACCACGCCGTCTGCGACGACACCGAATGGCTCAACGGACTCTCCTACCCCATCGCCGAGTCCTACCACCCCAACACGGCCGGTCAGAAGGACGGCTACTTCCCCCTCCTGAACGCCATCGTCTAGACCGCAAAGCGGAGGGCCCCACCGGAAGAATCCCGGTGGGGCCCTTACTGTTCAGGTACGGTCTAGGCGCCGATCTCGCCGCAGGCCTTCCAGACGCCGTCTTCCTTGATGAAGTCCATGGTGTCGGTCTCGTCCACGGGCTCCTCGGTCCAACCGGTGATGGACATACCGTCGTCACTCATCTCGGGTGTCGGCATGTTGAAGCTGACGGAGTAGTCGACCGTGGCGGTGTCGCCGTCCTCGCTCGAACCCGTGACCTCGTACTGGAAGTCGAGCGCGATGTCGATCGGAGGCACGTCAGTCAAGCCGAGTTCCTCCATCTGGCCGCTGAAGTCGAGATCCTCGGTAGTGGCGCTCATCTCCGACTGCATGTCCGCGCACATGTACGGCTTCATGTCGTCGAGGACCGCTTGCACCGCATCGGTGTCACCGCTGAAGACGGCCTCGAACGCCTCGCCCATCTTGGGAAGCAGTTCGTTCGCGACGTCCTCAGGGGAGTCGGACTTCGAGGGAGCGCCGCCACCGAAGGGGTTGGCCACGAGCAGGACGATCGCGACGACGAGCACCAGGACGCCGGCGCCGACGCCGATGAACAGGCCGGTCTTCTTCTTCGGCGCGGGCGGCAGGGCCGGCCCGCCGAAACCGGGCTGCTGCGGCTGCTGCCCGTAGCCGGGCTGCTGGCCGAAGCCGGGAGGCGGGGTCTGTCCGTACCCGGGCTGCTGCGGCGCACCACTGGGCTGGCCGAAACCGGTCGGCTGCTGCGGCTGGGACTGCCCGTATCCGGGTTGCTGCGGCGCACCGTAACCGGGCTGCTGCGGCGGCTGCTGCCCATACCCCGGCTGCTGGCCGTATCCGGGCTGCCCACCTTGGGGCGGTTGCTGGTTCGGGTCGAACCCCGGCTGCTGGGGCGGGTAGGCCATGACAAGTCCTTGGATAGTCGGGAGTGGGTTGCGCCAGGTTAACACGCAAGGCCCACACCCACCTTCCTCCGAACTTGCCGGGAAATGAACGACGCCGGGACTTGCCAGGTCCCGGCGTCGTTCAAGGTGCTTTGGCGGTCAGCCGCCTTCGCCCTCTTCGGGCTGCGTCTCATAGACCGGCACGTCCTCGGTGTTCGAGGTCATCTGCTTCTTCGCCTCGTACGGGTCGAGGTCGGGGCCCTTCGGGATCAGGTTGATCATCGTGTGCGGCACCGAGACCGGTTTGACGTCGGCGTACCCGAGCATGGTCTGCGTCATGTCCGTCTTCCCCTCATCGGCGATGCCGTGGCGGATGCCCTGGTCGCTGATCAGATACGTGAACCCGGAGATCGTCGCGCCCTCGGCGGTGCGGCTGTCGGCCAGCGCCGCGGTGCCCTGCGGGAGGACCGTCTGCGCCGCGAGGTTCTCGGTCTCGGAGAAGATGTTGCCGTTCTCGTCGATCTCGACGCCGTCCGCCGGCAAGGTGAGTTCCTCCGGGGCCGCGTCGTACATGATGATGTCGAGCTTCGTCGACTCGTCCTCCTGGGCCTGCGGGTCGTACACCGCGCACACCGCCGGGCGCTTCTTGTCGGAGGTCCACAGTTCATCGCGCAGATCCGCGTCGGGGTAGCCATCGGCCATGTAGTCCCCCTGGGTGCCGATCACGGATGCATCGGCCGGGTCGAGCTCTTGCTGCTCGCCGTACCCCGACTCCAGCACCTTCGCCAGCGTCGGCGAGATCGTCGCGAACTCGTCCCCGTCGGCTTGCTTGGTGAGTACGAACAACTCACCGCCGACCTTCACCGGGCGGCCGTACTGGATGTACTCGCCGTCCTTGCCCATCACCGCGGACGTCGATTCGAACTCGGTCCGCGGCTCCGGCATGAGCGGCGCCACCGCCGGGATCGTGTTGAGCATGTTCTCGTTGAGCGGCATCGCGTCGTCTTTGTCCAGCCCGAGGGCGCTGATGATCCGCGTCGAGAGCTCGCCCTCCTCGCCGATGTCGTACTTGCCGCCGTTCCACAGCAGATAGTACTTCAGCGGCGCCTGGCTGTCCTCTTTGGTGGCGGTCTTGGCCAGGAGCCAGTGGTCGTCGCCGAGCTGCACACTCTGATCCTCGGGCAGGTCGTCGACCACGAGCTGCGTCAACTGGAACTCGGCGGTGCCGCCGTCCTCACGCGGCATCGAGCAGGTGTTCCAGTCGCGGTCCTGCAGCAGCTCCGACGGGTCCGGCGGCTGCGACGGGATCCCCTGGATGCCGATCGTGAAGTTGCCGCGCGGAATGTCCTTGAGCGAGGACGGCTTCAGGTCCTGGACCTCCGGGACGCCGGTCGAACCGGGCTTCGCGAGCAGGAGCGCCGAGGTGTAGTTGGTGACCTGCCACAACCGGGCCGGATTGTCCTCAGTCGACTCAGTGCCGTCCTTCGTGACGAACACGTAGACGGAGTTGGTGCCCTTGATCGTGATGATGTTGCCCTCGACGGGCAGGGCGTTGCCCTTGTTGAACAGGGTCGCGATCGCGAACCCGCCGAAGATCAGCGCCAGCACCATCACCGACGCGAAGATCGAGACGCCGATGCGCCGCAGCGGCCGTTCGATCGAATCGGGGTTGGCCAGCACCAGCGCCTGGTTCATGCGCGAGGTGATGAACTTGTGGGCCTCCACCTGTTCGCGGCGGGAGCGCATCTGGGCCATTCGAATTCGCCTCTCTCGGAGTCGAGGGTCAGGGGGAGTGGCGCTCTAGCCGCGCAGCGACAAGGCGATCGTGTACAGGTCGCAGACCCAGCCGACCAGCGGCAGGATCGAGACGATGAGCAGCGCTTCGATGATGTCGAGGGCGCGGCCCCACGTCGGGGCGATCTTCTTGCCCGCCACGGCCAGGCCGTAGACCATCGCGATCAGCGTCAGGAGCGTGAGCGCCCCGAGGATCACCGTGAGGCGCACCAGGATGCTGTCGGCGCTCGCGACGAAGATCGCCGCCAGCGTCGCGGCCAGGGAGCCCATGCCGCCGGCGAGCATCACGATGCGCGCGGCGCGGTCCTCGACCGAACGGGACCGGCTGAGCAGGACCAGACCCAGGATCGTGGCGAGGATGAGCCCGGGGACCTCACCCGAGAACGCCAGCGCGATGGACGAGACCAGACCGACCACGGCCGCGAACGAGTACAGCGCTTCGAGGTAGTTCCCGGCGTGCTCGGAGAGCTTGAGGATCCGCTTGCCGTCGATCGCCTCGGCGTCGCCCTCTTTCAACTCCTCGGTCGTCGTCGGCAGCTGCGGCGTGGGCACCATCGCCATGGTCAGCGACAGCGACGGCGCGAACGGGAGGATGACCAGCGCCAGCGGCGCCGCGATTCCCGCGGCCGTGGCGGCGGTGCCGCCCGGGATGATCTCCATCAGCGCGGTCGAGATGGCGAGCACCACCGCGCCGAGGATCGTCACGATGAACACTGGGGCAGAGGCCATGTCGCCCACGGCCACCATGGACAGGACGCTGAATAGCAGGATCGCCGAAGCGGCGATGAGCACGTGCACGCCCGTGAGGTCGAGCAGCGGCGTGCCGTTCTCGGCGACGATGAGCAGGCCGCCCACGCCGGCGTAGAGCACGGCGGTGATGCCGAAGTAGGTGGCCGCCCGCGAGTCGCCGACGGCGCGCGAGAGCAGGGCCGAGGCGCCGACGAGGACGGCCGCGACCGAGAGGCCGACGATGGCGCTCGCGATGTGGCCGGTCAGCAGGATCGCGACGGCGCCGATGGCGAGGGCCGCGGTGCCGATGCCGACGCTGAATCGCTTGGTGGCCAAGTAGTCCCAGCGGTTGCCGCGCTGCTCGGTCGCCGTGGCGACCGCGTCGATGATGTCGTCGAAGACGATTTCGGGCTTGGCGGCGTCAGCGGGGTTGAGATACAGCATCTCGCCGTCGCTGATGCCCAACTGGGAGCAGGAGTGGCCGGTGTCGACGGGCTCTTCGCCCAGGCGGGCGAGGATCCAACCGCCGTTGTCGCCGGCTTCGTCGATGTAGTACTCGCCGGCTTGGTGCAGGATCGTCGGCAGCAGGTCGGAAAGGGGGACGTCTGAGGGCAGTGCGAGGTCGATCCTCGTGCGAGGACTGACGATCGTCACCCTTGAAAGAGTGGCCGACTTGGTGCTCACCGCGCGAACCTCCGGGTCAGGTCGGTAATCGGGGGACCGTTAAAGGATAAATCCCTCATGCAACGAGCGGTGTACCGCCCGTGTGGCTATCCCGTTCTACCCTGATAGTGCGATACTCGACAGAGCGCACTTACATCTTTTATACGGCAGCGCTGAGTTACAGCTGGCAAGCAGCCTCGTCGAAGCTTGCCCGACGTGATTCGGCGAGGTGTGGCAGGCGCATCCCCCGGTGACTACAAGGACCCTCTGTGACGACCAAACTGTTCCGCAGGCCTCCGCGTAAGCGCGGGCCGCAGTCTCCGCGCGGCGACATCCTCCTGGAGTCGCCGCCGGACATGCCCGACCCGCAGCCCAAGAACATCTCGCAGTATCTGATGATCCTGCCGATGCTCGCGGGCGCCGCGGCGATGGCCATGATGATGATGTCCCGCGTCGGCACCGGCTCGACTCCCAGCTCGGGCAACAACACCATGCGCATCGCCATGGGCGCCATGATGGGCATCTCCATGGTGGGCATGATGGCCACGAGCATGGGCGGCAACCGCGCCCAGAAGAAGGCCGAGTTCAACGCCGACCGGCGCGACTACATGCGCTACCTCAACCAGGTGCGCCGCCGTGCCCGCAAGGGCGCCGAACGCCAGTGGCGCGCCGCCCGCTGGCGCCACCCCGACCCGAAGGCCCTGTGGTCGCTCGTAGGCTCCCGCCGCATGTGGGAGCGCCGCCCGAAGGACGACGACGCGCTGGACATCCGCGTGGGCGTCGGCAAGCAGCGCATGACGATGAAGCTGGTCCCGCCGGAGACCAAGCCGGTCGAGGACCTCGAGCCGATGACGTCGATGGCGTTGCGCCGCTTCGTGGCCGCCCACTCGAACGTGATCGACATTCCCCGTTCGATGATGTACACCGAGGCCGGGCGCATGGTCCTGCGCGGCGACCGGGCGCTCGTCGTCGACAACATCCGGGCCCAGCTCGTCCAGGCCGCGGTGCTCCACTCGCCCGACGACCTCATCATCGCGGTCGTCGCGGACAATGAGCGAATGCCCGAGTGGCACTGGATGAAGTGGCTGCCGCACTTGCAGCATCCGTCCGCAGAGGACGGTGCCGGTCCGGTCCGCATGTTCTACAACACGACCACGCAGCTGGAGAACTCGCTGCGCGAGCAGCTGTCGAGCCGCGGCGCCTGGTCGCCCGGCGCCACCGCGGGGGAGGGCCAGGCACAGCTGGTCGTCATCCTCGACGGCGGCGAGGTCGACCCGACCGGCATCATCGCCGCCGACGGCATGGCCGGGGTCACCGTGTTCGACTTCTCCGGTTACCTGCCGCGCAAGCCCGGGCCGCAGATCAAGCTGTACGACGTCACGCCCGAGGAGATCTACACCGACCAGGCCGGTCGCCGGCGCGTGCTCGGCACGCCCGACCGCATGTCGTACAACCAGGCCGAGGGCGTCGCCCGTTCGCTCGCCCCTTGGCGTCTGACGCTCAAGGGCGCCGCCGGGAAGACCGAGTCCGGGGACGAGGACGCGTCGCCGCTGGCGAACCCGTCGTCGCTGCCGGAGATGCTCGGCTTCAACGACGCCGCGGCGCTCGACCCGGCCGTGCACTGGCGCGAGAAGCCCGTCAAGGACTACTTGAAGGTGCCGATCGGGCCCGGCCCGGACGGCGGCATCGTCGACATCGACTTCAAGGAGTCCGCGGTCGGCGGCATGGGCCCGCACGGCCTGCTCATCGGCGCGACCGGTTCGGGTAAGTCCGAAGTGCTCCGCACCATCATCGGCTCCCTGATCGCCACGCACTCTTCCGAAGAGCTCAACTTCATCCTCGTCGACTTCAAGGGTGGCGCCACGTTCGCCGCCCTCGACGACCTGCCGCACGTCTCGGCGGTCATCACCAACCTCGCCGACGAGATCGAGCTGGTCGACCGCATGGCCGACGCGCTCGAAGGCGAACTGGTGCGCCGCCAGGAAGTGCTGCGCGCAGCGGGCAACTACACGAACCGCTGGGAGTACGAGAAGGCGCGCAAGGCCGGACAGGCCATGGACCCGATGCCGACGCTGCTCATCATCGCCGACGAATTCTCCGAGATGCTCGTCGCCAAGCCCGAGTTCATCAACCTGTTCCTCCAGATCGGCCGCATCGGCCGCTCCATCGGCGTGCACATGCTCCTCGCCTCGCAGCGCCTGGAGGAAGGCAAGCTCAAGGGCCTCGACACGTTCCTGTCGTACCGCGTCGCGCTCCGCACCTTCTCGGCGCAGGAGTCGCGCACGGTGATCGGCTCGGGCGCGGCCTACGAACTGCCGCAGGCGCCCGGCCACGGGTACCTCCAGGTCGGTACGCAAGACCTGGTGCGCTTCCGCGCCGCATATGTCGGTGGCCCTTACAAACCGCCGAAACGCGTCGCCTCGCGCGCCGAGCGCATCGCGGCCGTGCAGCACAAGGTGCAGCGCTTCCTCCCCGGCTTCGTCGAGCTCCCCCCGGAGCCCGAGGTCGAGGAAGAGCCCGAGGAAGTGCTGGAGGCGACCGAGGCCGACGACGAGAACGAGAAGCTCTCCGAACTCGAGGTCATGGTCAACAACTGCCTCGGCATGGGCCGCCCGGCCCACGAGGTGTGGCTCCCGCCGCTCCTGGAGCCGCCGACGCTCGACCAGCTGCTGCCGCCGCTCGAAGCCGACCCGGTGCGCGGACTCTCCCCGAAGGGCTTCTCGCTCAACGGGAAGCTCCACGCCGTGCTCGGCGAAGAGGACCGGCCGTTCGAGCAGCGACGCAGCCCGTTCGTGGTCGACCTCTCCGGTGCCCAGGGCACCGTGGCCATCGCCGGCGGGGCCCAGTCGGGCAAGTCGACGATGCTCCGCGGCCTCATCGGCTCTCTCGCGCTGCTGCACACGCCGCGTGAGGTGCAGTTCTACTGTCTCGACTTCGGTGGCGGTACGCTCCGCGGCATCGAGGACCTTCCGCATGTCGCGGGCGTCTTCGGCCGTCAGGAAGAGGAAGGCGTGCGGCGCACGATCCAGGAGGTCTCGACGATCCTGGACGAGCGCGAGAAGTTCTTCACCGACAACAAGATCGACGGCATGGGCTCCTACCGGCGCATGAAGAACGAGGGCCGGTTCCAGGAGGACCCCTACGGTGACGTGTTCCTGGTCATCGACAACTGGATGACGTTGCGCGAGGACTTCGAGCCGTTCGTCGACCAGGTCCGCGCGATCGGCAACCGGGGTCTGGCCTACGGCGTGCACGTCATGGTGACCTGCACCCGCTGGGGCGACATCCGCATGAACATGCGCGACATGTTCGGTCTGAAGCTGGAGTTGAAGCTTTCGGACAACATGGAGTCCGAGATCGACCGGAAGGCGGCGGCGAACGTGCCGAAGAACCGCCCCGGTCGCGGTCTCTCGCTGCAGAAGCTGCATTTCCTTTCGGGTGTGCCGCGTATCGACGGCATCCGCGACGGCGACGACCTGCTGCCGGGCGTGGAGGACTTCGTCAAGAAGGTCAAGCAGGCCTGGCGCTTCCCGCCCTGCCCGAAGGTGCGGCTGCTGCCGCGCCAGCTCCACGTGGCCGACTTCCTCCAGGCGGTCGACCGCTCGAAGCCGGGCATCCCGATCGGCCTCAACGAGGCCGGGCTCAAGCCGGTGTACCTCGACTTCCAGGCCGAGCCGCACCTGCTCGTGTTCGGCGACTCCGAGTCCGGCAAGACCAACCTCCTGCGTCACATCGCCCGCCAGATCCAGGCGACGTACACGCCGAAGGAAGCCAAGGTCATCATGGCCGACTACCGGCGCGGCATGCTCGAGGAGATCTCGAAGCCGACCCTGCTGGACTACGCCATGTCGGGCAAGCAGTTCGAGAACTCGGTCAAGAACCTCAAGGGCCCGATCGAGAAGCGGCTCCCCGGAGACGACGTCTCCCCGGCGCAGCTGCGCGACCGCTCCTGGTGGACCGGCCCGGACCTGTACCTGATCATCGACGACTACGAGATGGTCGCGCAGCGCGTGAACCCGCTCGCCCCGCTCGCCGAACTGATCCCGCAGGGCCGCGACATCGGCTTCCACGTCATCATCGCCCGCCGCGCCTCCGGTGCGTCCCGCGCGATGATGGACCCGATCGTCGGTCAGATCAAGCAGCTCGAATCCCCAGGCCTGCTCATGAGCGGCCGCAAGGAGGAAGGCGCGATCTTCGGCAAGCTCCGCCCCAGCCCGCAGCCTCCGGGCCGCGGCACCCTGGTGCGCCGCAAGGACGGCGAGCAGCTCATCCAGACGACGCTGCTCCCCCCGAACGGCACCGCCTAGTCGCAGGTCACTGCGTAAGACGCACATCGCAGGGCCGCCTACCGCAACCGGTAGGCGGCCCCGCGGCGTATTAGTGTCAGAACGGACGCGAACCCCGCTCGCGCCACTGGACACCAAGGCCCCGAATGAAACCGTTGCTCTCCCCGCCCGGCCTCGACCCCACCCCGGCCGAGACGGCGGTCCCGTTCACCCCCGCGCGGCCGCCGGCGAGCGTGCAGGTCCTCCGGTTCCTCCTCCTGGCCGCCACCGCATTCACCATCCTGACCTGGGCCTGGGCTTGGCAAGGCGTGCAGGCCTACGCGTGGCCCGGCGTCGACAACGGCCTCGCCGAACGCGGCCTCGCCTACCTCCTGATCCTCGCCCCCGCCGTCCCCGTCAACCTCGTCGCCGCCATCGGCCTCACCCGCGGCGCCCGCCACTACCTCGCCGCCGCCGCAGCGCTCGCCGCCGTGCAAGTCGTGCTCCTCCTCACCCCCTCGGCGATGCCCCTCACCGACGCGATGAGCGACGGCACCAACGCCGTCGGCATCCGCCACCTCGTCACCGTCGGGCCGCTGCTCCTCGCAGGCATCTGGATCGCCACCGCCACGAAAGCCCGCGAATGGCTGGGCACCACCCCGAAGCCCCGCAGCCGTTTCCTCATCGTCGAAGCAGCCGTCTGGTGCCTGGCCCTGGCCCTGGCCTTCAACACGGGTGCCGAAGTGCGCCAATGGACCCAGACCGCGGCCGAACCCGCCGCCCCCGACGGCGAGTACGACGAGGCCGGCACCTGGGCGAGCCTCGAACTGGCCGTCACCGAGACCACCGACGCGATCCCGTCCTTCCCCGGCTTCACCACCCGCACCCTCGACGTGGCGCCCTGCGACTACTACACCCCCGCGGGCCTGCCCACCTACCGCTACCTGCTCACCTACGAACTCCGCGAACCCGCCGACGCCCCGATCGCCGCCCGCTGGGCCAAAGACGACTTCCACCTCACCTACGACGGCGAGACCCTCGAAGGCACGCGCCGCATCACCGCCGAACGCACCTTCCCCTTCGACGACGGCCGCGGCACCTACCCCACCGAGAACGGCGTCCACGCCATCACCCTGGCCTACACCGAAGCCGGAACTCCGACGCTCCACCTTGAGAGCCCCTGCGTCGAACGCAGCACCGAACCAACCGAATGCATACTGCCCCAAGGCGACCCGACCACCGACACCATCACGGGCATCACCTGCCCGAGGGACTAGTTACCAGGTCGGCACGAACTCGGTGAGCGAGAGATCCGCCCCGGCCGGAACGTCCTGCTTCCAGATCCGGAACTCACGGATCGACTCCCCAGGCGGCACCACCAGGCGGACGTACACGTTGGCGCCACCAACCAGGGTGCCGTCGGCACGCCGGAAGACCGCCGACAACCTGGGATCGAGCGCATGGGCGGCGCTGTTGGTGATCGTCACCGAGAACCGCATCTGCCCGTGCGGTTCGTCCCCCTCGTCGATCCCGTCGACACGGGCGGTCAACGGCGACGACTGCGGCTCCGGAGGCGTCTCGCCGTCGAAGGCGAACCACTCCAACTCCACGACCTTGATCTCGACGACAGGCTCGGACGGGAAGTCATCACTGAGATAGAGCGAACCCCCGGTCTGGATATCGCCGCCCGGCAGCGTCATCGTGCCGTACACCGACTCGCCGTCCTCATACAGGAAGTCCCCGTCGACCGACACCTGCAGTCCGAACTTCGCCGCATAGTCACTGTGGGTGTTGCGAATCGAAGCGCCCCAGGTGAGCGCCGTGCCGTCCACCGAAATGTCGTAACCGAACTCCTCGACGGCAACGGTCGCCACCGCCGGAGGCTCCTCCTCCGGCCGCACCTCCGCCAGCGCCGCGTAGTCGCCGACCTCAAGGCGCTCCGGCAGCACCGGATCGGCATCGCCCAGCGTTCGAGGCTCAATGAAGTTCGCCGGATCAACGGTCCACAGGGGCGAGAGGAGCAAGACCAGGATCGAAACGGCCAGCCCCAGCGCGAACACCCCGTCGGCGATACGGGGGCGGCGGGGAGCTGCAGATTCGGGGGAGGGGGTCACCCGGCCATCATAGAAATCGGTCGCAACAGTGTGGATGCCCCGCAGTACGGTGGGTCGCCATCCCCTGAAACCCGAGCCGCCCAAGGAACCCCGATGGTCGTCCGCCGCGACAAGCCCGATCCTGGCGCCGCCAAGCGCTGGCCCGACGCACCGATGCAGGCCCGCACCCGCCGCCGGATCGCCATCGCCGTCCCCCTGATCCTCGCCCTCGCCGCGGGCATCTACACCGTGCGCTGGGTGCACACGGATCGCCAGGCCAGCGAACCGGTCGAAGCCGTACGCGCCCTCCTCGAAGCCGCCCGCTCCGGGAATGTCGACGCGGCACTGGCCATGACGACCGATGAACCCCAAGACGCGACGGACCTGCTCGTGCCCGAGGCGATGAGCGCCGACTGGGAGATCCTGGACCTCGGTCTCCAGTCCTGGTCGCCGTTCACCGACTACGCCTACGTATGGGCCACTGTCAAGGGGCCCAACGGCACCGAACTCACGACCGAGTTCAGTCTCGTCCCGGTCGGCGACGACTGGAAAGTGGAGGACCCGTTCACGACACTGACCATCGAGAACCTTCCCGTTCCCTATCTCGACGTCAACGGGTTCACGCTGCCAGTGGATACCGAGCCGTACGAGGGCCTCGACTTCGCGCTGCTCCCCGGCGTCTACCAGCTCTACGAACACGCCCCCGAATTCCTCGCCTATGAAGCCGAGCCGCTGCTCGCCCTGGGGGACCGACTGGTCAAGGCGGACGGCGCCGAGGCGCCGCTCCTCGGCGAAGCCTTCGAGGGCTTCACCGCCGTCGAAGGCGACGAACCGGAGCTCAACGCACGACTCACCGCCTACCTGGACGAGTGCCTGGCCAGCCCCGACGGCCCCGAGTCCTTCGGCTGCCCGTTCGGCTTGCGGCAACGGGACATCGACAACCTCGACTTCACTCTGGGCGACGACAACCGCTGGGAGATCATCGAATACCCGCAAGCGGCCGCCTCCGGCTTCGGCGGCGCCATCTACACCGAGGAATTCGGACTCGGACTGCTGACCCGCAATGAGGGCCGCGCCCGCGTGACCGCGGTCGACTCGGCGACGGGCGAGGAACTCGTCCTCGAATGCCCGATCACCACCGCCGGCCTCTACCTGGTCTTCGATACAACCGGCGAATACACGATCGGCCCGAACCAGGACCCGAACGCCCCCACCAGCCCAACGGACACCGCATGGCACGACGGCTACGAGTCTTGGTGCGAGGCAGCCTGACTTCGCGCCGGATCAGGCCTCCGTACCCCGGCACGAGTCCGCGCCGACGCCCCCGTACCCGTCATCGCCGTAGGTTTCGTCCCAGCGGATCGTCGCACTGCCGTCGTGATTGAAGTAAGCGACGAGATAGTCGGTATCGAAGTGGCACAACGCGGTGAAGTCGACCGGCTCATCGTCCTCGCCTTCCCCCGTGCCGCTGAGCCGCAGCCGACCGGCTTCCTCTACCTGGAGGTGGGTCTACCGAACTTCGGTGGGCCCGCGAACATCATGTTGAGGCCCTCACGGCACCAATGTCAACCCCAACCCCGGCGTATCCCCAACTCCATTCAGGAACAATGGTCCCGCCCCGGAATCCACCCCCGGCGCCTGGCGCTCGAGACATGTCAGCCGACCAACCCTTATCCGCTGCAGTCGGATCCGAGGATCCAGTGGTCGTGCACGCTGCCGCAAGCTCCTCGGCGCCTACCGAGCTGCAGTAGCGGTCTTCTGGGAAGAGCCTTCCGCGGCGACCTAAATGCGCCGAAATCATCCCAATATTCAGGATTTACAAAACCGTGATAAAGCTACGCTGAGTAGCGGGAATGTGGGCTAAATCGCCGAACTGGGACATATATCAGGCAAATATGACTACTCGTTGTGGTTGCAGGCCTCCCAACGAATCCGAGCGGCACGCGATGGCCCTCAGCATGTACCCCGCGAGTAGGAGGAACTAGTTACCCTGGTGCGAGCCTCAGGGTCAACGGGAATGCAACTCGGATCGAGCTCCAGTCGACTAGGCCGGACTACCTACTAAGATGAGTCGGCAAATGCTCTCGAAGCAGGTTGGCGAGTCGGTGGGTACTGTTCTATTATTCGCGACGGAACTAAAGGGATTTGATATTGAGCCGCCAATATGATATCGACCAGATCACCGAAATCGGTACTCAAGTATTTCCGGGACTTGTTAACGGATACTGGGATCTCGCTCACGGAACCAAGACAGCGGGTGCGGCACGAGATTCAATGTTTCAGGTTCCTTCGCAGACTACGAATGTCGGTCCTGGATCAGGTGGCGCACCGACCGAATCTCCCGGTGCTTCAGACGTGGCCGCTGCCTGGAACACGCTCTTTATGCGATTTGAACGCGCAATGGAAGAATCGGCCACTGCTTTGGAGCATCTTCAACATGCAGTACTCAAAGCTGCGCAGTCCATGAGCGATGCAGAGGATGTGACCCAAATTGAACTAGCAGAGATTCAGGCTGAAATCGATTCTAACTACTGATCTATCAAGAAGGAGTCAAGAGTAGACCATGTCAGAATTCGGACCCGAGGTTGCAAGTTGCCTTCAGATCACGCCGGAAGCCATTGATGGAATGCTGTATCAGTTCCGACAACCAATGATCGACATCAAGATTAGAGAGATGGTGCTTGAAAAATGGCCTGAGATTGGATCGGCGGTCTGGTACAACCTGGATCAATGGCAGCAGAGCGACAGCGATGGAGGAATCGTAGGTGATGTCTCGATGCCGACTCAACGATGGAGCTCTATTTCCAACTGTCCTGTTCCATATGAAGCGGAAGACGGTGATCTGGAATCAATTCAAGCGGACGGTGAGCAAATTGCGTCGCATGAGTACTCGCGCATTTCCGCGAGGCTCGCAAGCGTCCTATATCCTGACTCGCTTCAGGATATAGCAAACACGGTGGATCGATTGAATCAGTTTAAGGAGACATTCGACGAGTTCATCGAAGGGCAGGAAGCAAGTGGATTTCAAAAAATCGAGGAACTATTTACTGATTGGACAGGAGGAGCAGACGACGCCGCCGCCTTTCTTGCGTTTGGGCATCTCCGCGAAACCGCCGGTACACAGCGCAGCTTTCTCCGGGAAACCATACAAGTAACTATTGCCGAATTTGCGTTGCAGGCGGAGGCGCGCAACGGAATCGGAGAGCGCATTTTCACACTCGTCGATAGGTTGGTAGAGGCACAGACTGCACGTGGATATGCTCTCCAGATTGTGTACACTGGCGCAACCACTTTCACGCCACTAGGATATGTCGATTCGGCGCTTTCGGTGGTCGAGACACTGATGATGGGGTCTGAAGAAGGTACGAAATGGTTCAGTGATTTCAAGGATCGATATCTCACAGGTGAATATGAGATCGGCATTAGTCCCGATACTTTCGAATCATTGGTGGAGGGCCTTAACAGTATGATGGAATCGGTCGAAACCAATCTTTCTGAAGGGAGGGCGCTGGTCACGGAGCTTGCGAATGAGATCAACGCCGATGCCAGTGGCCTTATTCAAGGAGAGGTGTACTGATCTTGCATCTCGGTTCTTTCCGAAGTGGAAATTCGACACAACGGCCTGCCCTGGGTCGCGTCTTCTTGGGGTTTCTCGGGCCAGTTTTGCTGCTAACAGCCGGGTGCGTCGGGGGCAGTGACGAACCAGGAGGGGGATCGAGCGCGTTGGAATTGTTGGCAACCGATGATCCGTGTGCCTTCTTGGACATGGATGGAGCTTCCGGAGTTCTTTTTGGAGACAGTCTGGCCGAAGGGCAAACGGAAGAGATTAATGAAACCAACGTTGGTTGTAGTGATCGACTTAGTATCATGCATGACGGGGAAGAAACCGGGAGTCTGGAAGTGGTTTCCCGAGTGTTCGTTCAGTCAGACTCCGAGGACACCAGCGATTCCGATGAAGCCCCTTCATCTGGTCAGATCGAGTGGTTCTACCCCGAGGGTCAGGAAGAACTCAATGAGGTAATTGAATCGTCGGTCACGCCGGTTTCGGATACCTGGAATGCTGGAGATGCGTACCTTCTCGATGGAATTTTCCGGAATAGGGATCTCTACATAGTTGGAGCATGGGGCGAAGTCAATGGTTTCGAGTACGGGATTGCTTTCAAAGTCACCGCGGAACAGGAATATTTTGATCAACCGCTTCTATACAATCAATATTGTGACGCGACAAACCTGAATTCAGGTTGCATTATTTCATCAGATGTTCTCTATCAATGGATGACCGCGGAGTATCTTCCAACTATTCTGGAAAAGCTGGACAAGAAGTAGAATGAGCCGTTCGTGATTTGCGGCGTCACTAGTTTCCGCCGGGACGGCTCAGGGAGCTGCTGGTTCGTCGGGCTTCGAGGACTGTAGGAAGTCTTTGGGACCGTTGTTCAACAGCGAGGGCATGATTCTCTCGGGGCCGCGACGTGGAACGGATCATGAAGGGGGACTGAGTGATTACAGGAGTTCGGAGCTGCCGGTGGTGAACCTGGCCGAATTCAACGTTGTTGGGCGGGTTGTTGCAGATGGGCCTGCTCTGGTGGTGGGGATCTGGGTTGATGGTGTGCGGCTCGAGGAACTGGCCCGGCCGGTGGAGTTGCCGTTCGCTGAGGTGGAGGGGAAGCCGGACCTCGCCGGTAGCTATGAAGGGCTGGCCGCGGGCGATGACATCCTTTGGCCGAGCCGTCACTTCCTTGGTGAGCCGAGCCTGTCCAACTTCGACGACGGGGACACTGTGCTGCTCGGCTGCACCTGCGGCGACTGGGGCTGCTGGCCGCTCGTTGCCGATGTCGCGGTGACCGAGACTGCGGTGTCCTGGTCCCGTTTCCGAAACGGGCACCGAGGTAACTGGGACCTCAAAGAGCTGGGGCTGTTCGTCTTCGACCGAGCGCAGTATGAGGCTGCGCTTCGCGGGCTTGAGCGAAACTGAGGCGAAGTGCCCGCTTCCCGGGAGTTACGGATAGACCAGTTCCAGCCGCGAATGCCACCAGCGCCGCCCAAGCGGTGAACCGGCCTGGTGGCGCTCCTCGTCGCCGGCACGCTCGTCCTCGTGGCCCGCTCCTCACCCGTGCAGAAGCGGTGAAAGACTGATGGTTTCGCGAATCTGCCATGACATCTGCCCTGATCAACCGGGCTCGCGAGCCGTTGGTTGGTCCGGTATCTTGTGGGGCAGTGCGGACAGCGCTGTAACGACCGGCACACGGAAGGGGTCCCACCCTATGGCCACACCTCTCACGCCAAACCCTCCGCAACCCCAACCAGCGCAACACAGATCGCGTTCTCGAGCCACGCTCGGCGCAGGAATCGCAGCCATCGCCACCGCAGCTGTCATTGCCGTAACCCCGAGTGCTGCACTGGCCCAGGACGACACCTACGCGTCCGACAACGCCTGGGTAGCCGAGCAGGTCCAAGCTCCTGCTGCATGGGAAACCACAAAGGGCGAGGGCATCACCGTCGCGGTGATTGATACGGGCATCAACGACCACCCGTTCTTCGATGGTAAGAACGTTTTGGATGGCTATTCGGCGCTGAGCACCGAGGACGGCACTGGGTGGAACGATACGGATGGGCACGGGTCCGCAATTGCGGCGGGGGTGCTGCTCGCGGCACCTGAGGCGACAATCCTGCCAGTCAGAATCAGCACAGGCGAGAGCGTTCTCAACGGTGCCATGGGCCCACAGGAGTTCGACACATTCCGATGGGCCGTCGACAACGGTGCAAATATTATAGTTGTTCCCTGGGGTGTTACGGGGGCTGACCCCGAGGGTGAATATCTCGAGGTCCTTCAATACGCAATCGACAAGGGCGTCATTGTTGTGGCCTCTGCCGGAAATGATCCGGCTGCCGAAGTTCCGTATCCGGGCCTTGTGCCTGGAGTGGTCACGGTTACAGGTACCGATCGCAGTGGAAACATTTGGTACGAGAACACCACCACTGGTCCGGAGGTCGATATCGCGGCACCTGCCGATGAGATGACTGCCCCACTTCCTCAGGACAGCGCGTTGGGAAATACCGAGCTGTACAGGGATGTCGTTGGTGGCACATCGATGGGGTCCGGAATCGCCGGTGGCGTAGCCGCATTGACGTGGGCCGCTCATCCCGACC
The DNA here is from genome assembly GCF_042647865.1 of Glycomyces rhizosphaerae. Taxonomy (NCBI): domain Bacteria; kingdom Bacillati; phylum Actinomycetota; class Actinomycetes; order Glycomycetales; family Glycomycetaceae; genus Glycomyces; species Glycomyces rhizosphaerae. The sequence continues at coordinate 15,249 of NZ_JBHRWO010000005.1, read as the reverse complement.
TCGACGCAAGCAATGTGATCCAGCGATTGATCCAGACCGCCGGAGATGGCGGTGGCTCCAAGAGTGAGGACGCGGGCTACGGGTTGGTGAATGCCGACCAGGCTGTCCATGCCGAAGGCATCGAAGAGGTTGCTGAAAACCCGCTCGGCTACCCGATGGGTGAGGCCGGCGCCAGCGGCGCTTCTCCTGATGATGGTTCCGGGGATCCTGCTGAATCCGAGGCAGCCGGGGAGTCCGCAGGCCCGTCATCAACTGGTGCCGAGGGGAACAAGGAATCGAACCTCTCGACCATCATCGTTGTCGCCGCCGCGGTCGTGTTGATCGGTGCTGCGATCGCGGTCTGGCTCGTTCTTCGCGGTCGTGGTCGAAAGAACGCCGCTGCGGCAGAGGCCGGGCCGTTCAACCCCAACCACGGACCAGTGCAGAGTGGATTCCAGCAACCTCCTGCGATGCAACAGCAATACGGTGGTCCTCCGGTAGGCGGCGGTCAAGGCTATGGCGCTCCCCCTCCTGGACCACAGGGGGGTTACAGCAGTCCTCCTCGAGGCCAGCAAGGGTTCAACCCGCCGCCTGGAAACGGAGACCCGAACACGCCCTGGCGTCCGAGTGATCCGAACCGGCAATAGTTCAGAGGAAGGGCCCATGCGCAATGCGCATGGGCCCTTCCTCTTTCGCCATCCTGGAAACGTGTGAGGGGCGGATGGCCTAAGCCATCCGCCCCTCACACTTCGTTCACGGGCTGTCAGTCCTCGCCGTCATCGTCGTCGAGTTCCTCGCGCCGGACGTTGTTCTGGCCCCAGTCGACATCGTCCTCGCGCAGCCAAGTCTCGCGAGTGTAGGTCTCTTCGTCGTCATCGTCGTTGTACCCCGAGCGGGTGCCGCCGCGAGGATTGCCACTACCGCCGCGATTGATCGCGTTGCGGCTCGACGAGGAGAGGCGGCCACCGTTGTTGCCACGGCTGCCGGCACCGGAGCGAGCGGGGCTCGAACCCGGCTTGCTGTTCGCGCCAGATCGCGCGGGGCTGGTGTTCCCAGCACGCCCGCCGGTCGAGCCGGAACCGCCCTGGGCCGGCCCGAATAGCCCTGCGCCACCGGGAATGGTGGATCCGCCCATGCCGCCGGTACCGCCGCCGAGCGGGACGCCGCCACCTCCTCCAGGCATGGTGAGGCCACTGGCAAGACCACCAGTGGTGACATTCGAGTCGACGTCGTCGTAAGAACCTGGGTTCCAGTCGTTCTCGACAGGGTCGAGGTCGTCCGGCGAGTCGGCGAAGCCGTCGCCGTCGAGGTCGGAGGACTGGTCCGAGGGAACGGTCCCGGTCGAGTTCGACGGATTCAGTGCAGTTTCCGAGAACACGCCGCCAGTGGGCTTTGTGTAAGTGTTATTGCCGGGCATGTCGCTCGGGGGAGGGGGCGGCGGCTCGCCGAACGTCTCCTCGGTCGCCCGCGCGTACTCATCACCAAGAGCGGCAACGATTTCGGCCATTGCCTGGTGCCGCTCGTTCAAATCCGTCTGATATTCCTGCTGCCACTGAGTCTTCTTTGATTGAGCCTCGGCGCTTGCAGGGTCGACGTTCTTAGTGCTTTCGACCCAGTCTTCGTAGGTGTCGATGAGAGTCGGGTCAAGCGATTTGCCCGGAAGGTAATCAAGCGACTTAGCCTGGTTCTGGGCCGTGAGTAGCAATCCAGCCAGACGCGGGATTTCGGACTCCCCGGCGGACTGCATGCCTTCTTCGGACTCGACACTGTATTGCTTGACGAGGTTCATTCGGCCCTCGAACTCATCAGAGGCAGGTCCGGTCCACTGGGTGCGCAGCGAGGAAACGTGCGTGTCCATCTCCTCGCGTGCGGCCTTCATGCCGCTCGCTGCAGACACCCAGATCGAGCCCGCACGTTCGACGGCATAGTCGTCACCTTCCTGGAGCATGTCCCAGAGCTGCTGGTGGGTGTAGGTGCTCTGGTAGTAGCTCACACCTTTGCCTTTGGCGACCATCTTCGACTCCTTCCTAAGGGGGTCAGGTCTTCAACGATGAACGAGGACTAGAGCATCGGAGGCGGTTCTTCGGAACCGGGCTCCTCGCCGGTGGGCGGCATGTCGCTACTGCGCTCGTTCTCCGAACGAGCCTCGTCGACATCGCCAGCGGTGATGTTGCCACCGCTGCTGTCGAACTCGCTCTGGATGTTGACCACGTCGGCCGAAACGTTGCCGTCGTTCTCGAGGTAGCTGGTCTTGATGTCCTGGCTGACCACGCGGCCCGTGTCCAGGCCGTGGAAGACCCGGTCGAGCTGCTCCGCGCGGGAAGGATAGAAGACCGTGCGGTACGCCTCCTGCAGTTCGAGCGCGTCGTCGAAACCGCCGAGCTTGAGGTTCTGCGCGTCGACCTCCTGCATGGCGCCCATGCTGAGGTAGTCCTGGTTCCAGCTCTCGCGGATGGTGACCACGGTGCCCTCGAGGATCCGGCTTCGGAAGAGTCCGAGGTCCTGGATCGTGGTGTCCATCTTGGTGATGAACTCGTCGAAGGACTCCTCGGTCATCTGGACCGTCTGGCCTGTCGCGTGGTTCGTGACCGAGTAAAGGTCCGTGCTCTTGCTGTAACTGGCTGAGTAAGCGGCGTCGGGGTCCGACAACGTCATCACCTCGGTGCAAAGGTCGGGTTTACAGGGGGATATCGGTCCGAGCCGTTCAGCGTGACGCGACGGGCACGGTCGCTCGATTTGGTCTGAGACCAGCATAGCGACTTACCACAACCCAGGCGGCGCAGGTCGTCCCGCATGGCACGAAAGCGGGAGGAGAGGACACAGAGGAGCAAGGGGCGTCCGCCGCCCGTCCAATGTAGCTCCGGAATGCTCGACCGGCCGTCGGCGCACGGCCCGAAGCGGCCGCTAGGCCCCATCCGCAACGCGAGGCCGACCAGACCCTTCGCCCTGGTTAGCCCGCTTTGCGCACGGCCTTGTCGCACAGGCGATCGGACGGCCGCCACTACTCACCCGATCGGGGGAAGACCACCAGCGGAGCTGGCACAAAGTGGGGATACACGGCAGACCCCGAAGCTTGTAAACTCAGAGGCGCACCGCCAACCCGGTGAGTTTGCACGGACGGGTTATGGTGACTGCGGAATCGATCAAAAACTCACTGGGATACCCCTGACGGCCTAGATCCCTAGCGCCGCAGCCCCCGGTTAATCACTTGGAGGTGAACATGGCCGGTGTCGCAATGGACACAGAGACAGTTGCTCAAGCAGCGACTGACACGGTCAACGCCAAGCTCGAGGTCGACGGCAACCTTGCCAGCTTGAAGGCGCTGTGCGACGACCTCGCCGCTGGCTGGACCGGCCAGGGCGCGACCGCGTTCGCCAACGTCATGCAGGCGTGGGACGCTGAAGCCGCGAAGCTCCTCGACGCGCTCCAGGACATCGCGGACAGCCTCGACTCCTCGGCCGCCCAGCAGGCGGAGCAGGACGCCGCGTCGCAGTCCGACTTCTCGGCCTACGACGGCGAACTCTAAAACTTCCCCCGAACTAAGGAAAGAGGTGAACCATGGGTTCTCGTATTGCCATGAGCTACGAGCAGCTCGAAGCTGCAACTGCTCAGATCGCGTCGGAGTCTGGTGCAATGACCAGCACGCTGGCTGACCTTCGCACTCAGCTCGACGCCCTCGACTGGGAAGGCGCCGACAAGGCTGCCTACGAAGAAGCCAAGGCCCAGTGGGATGCGTCCTTCGAGAAGATCAACGACATCCTCGAAGCCGTCGGCCGCGCGGTCGACAACGCGAAGATCCGCTACCAAGAGGTCGAGGCCTCGAACGCGTCTCGTTTCGCCGGGTAGCAGCTTCCCTGCGCTCGAAGACAACAGGAAACCCGGGTAGTCCGCCAGGATGACCCGGGTTTCTTCATGCCCGGAAGCCTGTTGGGCCAGAACGTCCCCGAGGGGCGGCCGCGTTGGAGACGCGAAAGGGCGGGACCGATCGGTCCCGCCCTCTGACGATGCTTCGACGTCACTCGCTGGCGACCTTCACCGGCAGGTTGTCCGGCTTCCGCGTTCCCGGCCGCCAACCGCGCTTGCGGCCCTGCGGGATGATCTTCCGCAGGACGAGCACCAACGCGATGAGCACGATCGAGCCGCCCATGCTCGCCCAGGCGACGGTCTTCTCCATGGCCAGCGGGTCGTAGTCCGGGTCGAGCCCCACGATCGAGTCCCGTTCCCCCTCTTCCACCGGCGCCTCGCTCGGCGTCTCGGTCGGGACCGCGGACACCGTGTCGGAGGTGACCTCAGCCTCGTCGTACGGAGCGGTCAGGGCCGCGGCGACGTTGAGGATGCCGTGGCCCTGGTAGATGTTGAAGCTGTTCGGCGGGTGGATCGCGGTCTCCTGCAGACGCTGCTGGATCCACGCCGGCGTCGCCTCGGCGCCGTACTGGCCCTTGAGCAGAGCGACGGCGCCGGTCACGAACGGCGCGGCGAAGCTCGTGCCGCTGCCTTCCTTCCATTCGCCGCCCGCGAAGGGATACGCCAGTTCCATGCCGGGAGCGAGCAGGTCGAGGTTGGACCCGAAGTTGGTGCCCTCGTACCAGTTCCCGTACGGGTTGTGCGCCCCCACCGCGATGACTTCCGGGTAGTTGGCCGGATAGAACGTCAGCTGGTCCGCTTCGAGGGAGTCGTCGTCCATATTCTTGGTGTCGTTGCCGCTGGCGGCCACCACGACGACCTTGTTCTCAACGGCGTAGGCGACGGCCTCCGCGAGCTCGGGCGTCTGGACCATCACCGACGAGACGTTGATGACGTCGGCGTCGTGCTTCACCGCATCCCTGATGGCTCCGGCGACCACAAGCGACTTCTCGGCGTCGCCGCCCTCCCGGCTGTCGCCGGTGAAGACCCTGATGGGCAGGATGTTCGCCTCAGGAGCGACACCGATGAAGTCGCCGTTGTTCACCAGTCCGCCTGCTGCGATCGCCGCCACGGCCGTGCCGTGACCGTCCCCGTCAGAATCGCACTGCCCCTTGGAATTCCCGTCCCACGCGTCGTAGCCGTCCAACAGGCGGGAGCTGAACACGTCTGCTTCGCGTTCCGCCGCGACACCCGAGTCGATGACGGCGATCGTGACGGGCTGACCTTTCTTCTCTCCGGTCTCGAACGTGCCGCGGTTGTACTGCTGCGCCTGCTCGAGCCCGATGAAGTTCTTCGCCCACGGCCGCTGGTTCAGCGCCGAGCCGCCTTCCGAGACCGGTATGCAATCGGCGAGATTCTCGGTGTCCATCTTCAGGTCCCAGTCGTCATACTGCGCCTGAACAGGAGTGGTCGCCAAGAGGACCGTTCCGACGGTCGCGACTGCGACAGCGGCGGAATAGAGAGGTATACGCGGGAGGAATCGCACCCGGTCAGTCTAACGCCGCAGTACCAGCCGTCCGGTACACCCGTATACGCCCGAAACACCGGAAGGGCGGGGGACCAAGAGGTGGACTCGTCCGCTTACGATAGGTACGACCACTCACCTTCATCTTGGAGACGTCGCCCATGACGATGCTGCAGGCCCAACAGCAAGCTCGCGGCACCGCGTCCGTGCAAGCCCAGCAGGGCGCCGGCCCGACCCCAGGCGAGTCCGTCGTGTTCACGACCCGCTCTTCGGGAAAGCTCGGCCCGCTCACGGTCGCGCAGCTCATCACGGTTGAGCTCGCCCTCCTGATCCCGCTGGCCTGCCTGGCGATCAGCCTGATCGCCGCGGCCGCCGGCGGCGGTGTCGCGCTCGTCGTCCTGATCATCGTCTTCTGGCGCAAGGGCGACTACTGGTGGTACCAGACCTGGCCGCTCAAGTCGCGCATGAAGCGGCGCGTCCGCTCCCTCGACCCCGAGCTGGCCACCGAAGTGCTCCACCGGATCGCGCCTGACCTGGGCATCACCGGCATCGAGGACCGCGACGAGAACGTCGGCATCGGCCACGACAACGGCGGCTGGTTCTCCGTCATCGAGATCGGCACCACCGACGAGGGCACCAAGGCCGTCCCGCTCGAGCGCCTCGAAAGGCTCTTCGACGAGACCTCCGTCCCCGTCACCGCCGTGCAGCTCATCGGCCACACGACTCCGGTCGGCTTGAGCGCCTACGACAACAGCCCCGCCTCCCGCTCGTACCGCGAACTCCTCGGCGACTACCCCGCCGTGGTCCACCACAAGGCCTGGCTCGCCGTGCGCCTCGGCGCCCGCGACGCCCGGGACGCGACCGCCGAGCGCGGCGGCGAGGTCGACGGTGTCTACAAGGCACTCGCCTCGACGTCCCAGCGCGTCAGCAAGCTCCTCGGCAACGTCGGCGTCCCCAACCGCATCCTCGACGCCGAAGGCGTCCGCGAGGCGGTCTCGCAGTCGCTCGGTGTCGCCTTCGCGCCGGTCCCGGGCGAGCGCACCGCCGAGGACTGGAACCACTGGTACGCAGACGGTCTGCGCCACGTCGCCTACCGGATCACCAAGTGGCCCACCGACGCCGTGGCCCTGCACCGCACCGGCGACGCACTGTCGGGCGTGCCCGCCGCGTTCGTGACGGTCTCGACCGTGGTCACCGCGGGCACGAACGGCAAGGTCAACCCTGACGGTCGCGTCACCGGGCGGCAGCTCGCCGTCGACGGGATCGTCCGCCTCGCGCTCGACCAGTCCTCATGGGAGTCGGCCCAGAACCAGCTGCTCAACGTCGCCGACCAGCTCGGCGTCCGCCTGCAGCGCCTCGACGGCGAGCACGGCCCCGCCGCCTACGCATCCGCCCCGACCGGAGGAGGCCCCCGATGAGCGACCGCAACAACGGCAACGGCAACGTCTACGGCGGCGGCACCTACCAGGGCGGCTCGTACCAGAGCGGCGCCCACCGCACCGGCCGCCACGGCAAGGACGACGAGGACCAGCAGCGCCCGGTGGACGATGAGTCCTCGGGCACCGCGAAGATCGGCCGCGCGGGAGCCGCGGGTGCGGCTTCGCCGCCGCAGCCGCCCACCGCTCGCGGTGGCGCGCAGCCGCCGCAAGGCGCGGTCTACGGCCAGCAGCAGGGGCAGCCCGGGCAACCGGTGCAGCCGGGCCAAACGGGCCAGACGGGTCAGTCGGGCGCCGTTTACGGTGCGCCGTCGGCACGCCAGGGCCAGCAGCCCCCGCCGCCGGGTCGGCCCGCTTCGCCGGCGCAGCCGCCCTCGGCCCGCGGTGGCGCCCAGCCGCCGCGTCCGGCCCAGCCCGCGCAGCCGCAGCAGCAGACGCCCCGGCCCCCGGAGATGCGCCCGCCGTCGCCGCCGCAAGGCCAAGCGCCGCAACCGTCTTCGCCGCCGCAGTACCAGCCGCCGCAGCGTCCGGCCGCGCAGCCGCCGGCACCAGCCCAGGCTCGGGCCACGCCGCCTCCGGCGCCGCAGCCCTCGCAACCGCCTGCGGCACAACCGCCTGCGGCGCGTCCGCAGCAGCCGGCGTACCAGCTGCCCACGACGCCGCAGCCGTCCCAGCCCCAGCCTTCGCAGCCGTCGGTCGCACCGGTCTCCGCCGCGCCCGTCAGCGCCCCGTCGATCGCTCCGGTCTCGGCGCAACCCGTGTCGGGCCAGCCGATCTCGGGCCAGCCCATGTCCGGCAGCCCCGTCTCCGGGCAGCCGTTCTCCTCGCAACCCGCTTCGGCCCAACCGTATTCGGGGATGCCGTACTCCGGCGCGGCCCCGATCACCGGCGGCCCGGTCAGCTCCTTGCCGACCTCGGCGGGTCTGTTCGGTGTCGGGTCGGTCTCCGCCGGACCCACCGAGGGCACGGTCTACGGCCTCCCGGTCACCGACCGCGCCGTCGAGACGGCCAGTGACGCGGGACGCGCGGTCGAGGCCGTCAAGCCCTCCCCGCAGATCCCGACCGCGCGGGCCCTGGAGCTCATGACCTCCGCCAGCCCGCCGTCCGGGCTCGTGATCGGCCGCGACGCCGAGCAGGTGCCGGTCGTCGCGCCGTTCTTCCGCCCGGAGGAGACGCGCATCAACCTCATCGGCGGCGTATACCTCGCCCGTCTGCTCGTCTTCCGCGCCTTGGCGATCGGCACCCGCGTCGCGGTCTGCACGACCCGCCCGCAGGAGTGGAACGGCCTGGGCGAGACGGCCACCGGCCGCAACGACCGCCTCGCGGTCCTGCACGGCGACCAGCCGGTCACCGTCGAGGCCAGCCAGCACTCGCCGGCGCTGTACGTCTACGACGTGGGCGAGCGCGGCTCCCAGACCAAGCCGGTCCTCGGCCCCTGGCGCACCCAGCTGACGGTGCTGCCGCGCCTGACGAACTACGCCGACGACCTCACCGGCGAGGCCCACATGACGGTCCTCCAGCGGCTCACTGCCGAAGAGGCCCAGATCGCCCGCTCGGCGATCCGGGTCAACCAGGAAGTGCTGCAATGGCTCCAGATGCTGCACGACGACATGATCGCGATGCTCCGCAAGGGCCAGAAGGAGCGCTACCTGTGGTGCTCCCCGACGTCGATCGAGTCGCAGATGTTCGGCGCGCCGATGCGTACGTACTGATCAAGGCATAGAAGAAGGGGCGGGGCCGATCGGCCCCGCCCCTTCCTCGTGCTGTGTCCTAGCTCGCTTCGCGCCAGTTCTCCAGGTAGCCGTTCGCGAGTTCGACCGCCAGGTCGGTCAGGCCCTGCTGGTCCACCGCGGCGTCCTTCGAGACCGAGAGCCGCACCACGACATAGGCGTTGTCGTCCTGGACGTGCAGGTGGAAGTTCGAGGTGCCGTCGGTGACGACGCGCGCGACCGCCGCCGACTGGTCGCCGATCGACGGCGCGGGGTCGACCAAGGTCCAGGCCTCGCCCGTCTCGCCGATGTCGCCGGTACCCAGCTCGAAGTTGACACTGGCCTTCGCGTCGGTTTCGAAGACGGTGCCCTCGACCTCGAGCAGCGCCGCCGCCCGGTCGGCCTCGCCGTAGGTCATCGAGCAGGTCTGGACCCAGCCGCGGCTCTTGTCCTCGGCGTCCCCGACGGCCTCGGGATCAGAAGCATCCACAAGGGACTCGAGCGGGGCCGCGTCGACCAGGGAGCAGGGCTCGTCGCTGCCGTCGTACGTCAGGTTCGTCTCCAGCCCCCCGGCGGTGGTCTCGCTGCCGTCGTCGCGGTTCATGAACCACCACACGCCGCCGCCCACCAAAGCGAGCACGACGACACCGATGATGATCTTGGGGATCGGACTCGACTTGCGGGCCCGGCTGCGCACCTTCTGGAAGTCCGCGCGCCGGCGCGGCTCCTTGGGCATGTATCCGAGCCGCCCGATCGCGGTGGTCTCGCCGCCGCTGCCCCATTCGCTCCGGGCCTCGTCGAGGAACGCGGCCTCCTCGAACGGCTGGTCCTTGCGGGTCAGCGGCTCGGCGCCACCGGGCTCGGGTCGGTACTGCGGATCATGCGCGCCCTGCGGGGGAGAGCCCGCGTCCCGCCTCGGCGGGGAGCCCGCGTTCCACTGGTCCGTGCGTGGTGCGGGGTTCGCGCGCGGCGTCGCGCCCGTCACCGGGCCGCCTTGCGGACGACGCGACTCGTAGCCCCCGGGTTGCGCTTCATAGCCTCCGGGCTGCGGAGAGAACTGCTGCTGCGGTGACTGACCCTGCCCCGGAAAACCTTGCCCCGGCTGCTGGCCGCGGCCCGCCGAAGGCCCGCCCGCACGCGGCGGGCCGCCGCGCGGGTCCTGGCCGGGTCGTCCCGCCTGTGGCATCGGACGCTGACCGCCTTGCGGTCCGCCGGCCTGCGGCTGCCCGCCCCGGTCCTGCGGATTCTCGGGCGGGCGCGGTCCGCTCTGGTACTGGCCCGGTTCGCCCTGCACCCCCCGCGGTCTGCCCGCCCTGGGCCGCCACTGGCCCGAACCCGACCGCTGCCCGTCCTCGGGCTGCTCGTCATATGCCGGGCCAAAGGGTGGTGTGGCGCTCACAATGATCCTCCGCGAATGATTCCCGGCGTGTCGACTTGACGCCGCGGTAGTCACCGCCAGCTTAAAGGGAGCCGCCTAATTCTCCACTCGGGGGAGCGCGTCGATGAGGCCCTTGCCGAGATCCTCGGTCAACTGCTGCACATCGCCGCCCTCGGGCGGCACGCCCGTGAAGAACAGGTTGATGCTCAAGGTCACGTTCGCGAGCTGGATGTGCAGGCGGACCTGCGTCTCCTCGCCATCGGCCACGGTGACTGACGCCGCCTGCTCGCCGATCCCGCCGACCTTGGCGGTGTCGTACCCCTTGGACTTCTCGAAGTCGAGCACCCCGGCGTACGCGGCCCGCGCCTTCGACGGGTCCTCGTAGACTTGGAGGGTCGAGAACAACGTCACCAGTCGGTAGGCCTCGGTCCCGGCGTATTCGGCCCCGTAGGTGCAGTCGAACGTCCGGACCTTCTCCTCCGAGGACTCCTCGGGGCTGCGGGCCTGCTCGGTGTCGGCCCAAGGCGCGAGCAGCTCGGCGTTCACCGCGAGCTCGCACAGATCGCCGATCTTCTCCGCGTCGACCAGGGGCTCCTCGTCGCCTGACCCGGAGGACAGGAACAGCACGGTCCCTCCGGCCGCGAGCAGCAGCGCGACCACGGCGAGCACCCAGCCGACGCTGGTGAGCTGCCGGAAGAGGTCGGCACCACGATGCCGCCCCTGGTAGGTGGAGGGTTTCCCGTCCGCCGGGGGCTCCTCGGACTTGTCCGAGTCGATCACCTGGAGTGCGATGTCGTCTTCCTTATCTTCAGGCTCGCTGCTGACGCGCCAGTCCACAGCCTATCGAGTACATGGGACACGGGCCACGCTCGAACCGTGCCAACCGCGAGGAGTCGTGTTTTCTCACCCTTTCGTGACGGTTCACACTGAGAGCGGCGGCACCGGCTTGCTGACCGGCTCGGCGAATGACGCAGAGTGTGCGATACTCGACCTTGTCGTACCGCACACAGCTACGGACGGTGCGACCTGTAGATGTCCTGTCCGCGTCCCTCACGACGGCGACGGACTTGACCACTCGGCTGGGGCCGAGGTTGTTTCCCCAGTGCGAGTTGAGGCTTTCAGTGCGGCCCGAACGGCATGATTTGAGCGCCGGAGCATGGCTCGCCAGCCTCTTGGGCGAAGCGAGCCGGATGCCGGCATCGCCAGGCCGGGAGGACCGCACTGCTGATGCCGCGCCCGTGAGGCAGCGGATGCAGATCGCATCACGCGCCCGGGCGGCGGCTGGAATGGAGATTTATTCATATGCGCGAGAATGAGCCGCGCGAACAGGTTCCCGTTGTCGCGGTGACCTTCATGGCTCCTCAGAAACCCAAGAACGACGAGCCTCAGGCGGAACCGCCGCGGAACGAGCGCCCCCGCGCCGCCGCTGCGACCACCGCCGCGATGTTCGCCCCACCCCCGAAGGTCCAGCCCAAAGCGGCCGAGCCCAAGGCCGAACCCTCCAAGCGCGAACCGCGCGAGGCAGAGCCCCGCGACGACGCGGCGCGAGAAGACGCGCCCCGCCGCGGACCGGCGAAGAAGACCCAGGCCAAGAAGACCCAGGACCAGCAGCCGTCGCGCAAGCGCACCCGCAGCCGCTCCGACAACCGCGCCGCCGAGAAGGCCGGCGCGGACAAGGGCCCCTCCGAGAAGACCACGCCCGAGAAGCCCGAGCCGAAGGCCGAAGCGCCCGAGGCCGAGGACTTCGACGACGATTTCGACGACGATGACGACTCCGAGGCCGGGCGTCGCCGCCGCGGCCGCCGGGGCCGTCGCGGCCGAGGCCGCGGCAAGGGCGTCGACGGCGCAGCCGACGACGAGGACGAGAACGACGACGAGGACCGCGAGTCCGAGTCCGACGAAGAGGACGACGAGGAATCCGGGGCCGACGGCCCCGAGGTCACCCGCCGCCGCCGTCGCCGCCGCAGGCGCGCCGGCTCGGAGGACTCCGACCGCTCGCGTCCCGACGACTCCGACGACGACGCCGAAGTGGTCGTCAAGGTCCGCTCCCCGCAGCGCCGGGCGCTGTCCTCCAACGAAGAGGTCCGCGGCGTCTCCGGCTCCACGCGCCTCGAGGCGAAGCGCCAGCGCCGCCGCGACGGCCGCAAGTCCGGCCGCGGCCGCGTCCAGGTTGTGAGCGAGGCCGAGTTCCTCGCCCGCCGCGAAGCCGTCGAGCGCCAGATGATCGTCCGCGTCCGCGCTGGCAAATCCCAGGTCGCCGTCCTCGAGGACGGCATCCTCGCCGAGCACTACGTGTCGAAGTCCGGGACCCAGGGCCTGGTCGGCAATGTCTACCTCGGCAAGGTCCAGAACGTGCTCCCGAGCATGGAAGCCGCCTTCGTCGACATCGGCCGCGGCCGCAATGCCGTGCTCTACGCCGGTGAAGTGAACTGGGACGCCACCGGCTTGGCAGGGAAGGCCCGCTCGATCGAGCAGGCCCTCCGCCCCGGCGACCCCGTGCTCGTCCAGGTCACCAAGGACCCGGTCGGCCACAAGGGCGCCCGCCTGACCAGCCACGTCGCCCTCTCGGGCCGCCACCTGGTCTACGTCCCGGGCGGCAACGCCTCCGGAATCTCCCGCAAGCTCCCCGACCGCGAGCGCACCCGCCTGCGCGCGGCGCTCAAGAAGCTCGTGCCTGAGAGCGCGGGCGTGATCGTGCGCACCGCCGCCGAGGGCGCCGGCCCCGAAGAGCTGGCCCGCGACATCTCCCGCCTCCAGATCGAGTGGGAGGAGATCCAGTCCAAGTCGAAGAAGGCCAACGCGCCGGCCGTCCTGCACTCCGAGCCCGACGTGCTCATCCGGGTGGTCCGCGACGTCTTCAACGAGGACTTCAAGGAGATCGTGGTCGAGGGCGACGAGGCCTATGACGAGATCCACAAGTACATCGAGTCGGTCTCGCCCGAGCTGCTCCCGCGGCTCAAGCGCCACACCGGCACGAAGGACGTCTTCGCCGAGATGCGCGTCGACGAGCAGCTCCTCAAGGCGCTGGACCGCAAGGTCTACCTGCCTTCCGGCGGCTCGCTCGTCATCGACCGCACCGAGGCGATGACCGTGATCGACGTCAACACCGGTCGTTTCACCGGCGAGGGCGGCAACCTCGAAGAGACCGTCACCAGGAACAACCTGGAGGCGGCCGAGGAGATCGTGCGGCAGCTGCGCCTTCGCGACATCGGCGGCATCATCGTGATCGACTTCATCGACATGGTGCTCGAGTCGAACCGCGACCTGGTGCTCCGCCGCCTGACCGAATGCCTGGGCCGGGACCGGACCAAGCACCAGGTCACCGAGGTCACCTCGCTGGGCCTGGTCCAGATGACCCGCAAGCGCGTCGGCCAGGGCCTCATCGAGGCCTTCTCCGAGCCTTGCGATCACTGCAAGGGCCGCGGGGTCATGGTCCACACGGACGAGATCCTGGGGAACACCCGCAAGAAGGGCAACGGCGGAGGCGGCGGCAACGCCGGCCAAGGCCAGGGGCAGCAGACCCAGGGCAGCAAGCGCAAGCGCGACAAGGGCAAGTCCGGCCAGCAGCAACAGCAGCAGGGCCAGCAGAAGCAGCAGGACAACGCCGAGCCGCACGTGAAGTCCGCCGCTGCCGAGACCGCGAAGATCGCGGCCGCGCTCGCCGACCACGACGACGAGATCGACGAGGAGACCTCCGACCAGTTCGCCCACGGCGAGCAGGACGAGGCCGACTACGCGGACGAGACCGACTCGGTTGACGCCGACGAGGCCCCGGACGCAGACCAGACCACCGTTGACTCGCCTGCCGAGACAGCGGAAACCGACTCCGAGCCCGGCGACGACGCCGGATCGGTGCCGGCCGCGCACTAGGCGGGCCCGACGCCGCGGACTGTGACGTTCGCGGCGTCAGGCTCATCCCGATGCCGGAACCAGCGGGTACATGACGTACCCTAGTGAGCGGCCTATAGAGCCCTCAGCTTTTGACCTCGCGCGAGCGGGATCAACGCGGAGCTCGATCGGCGGCCCAGCCAAGGATCCGCTTTACGGAACCTGACGCTGTTGGCACGGTGGTTGACACCGCGATTATTTGACAGACACCGTTCCCCTGCGGGGAACTCATTTCCCCGCACCGGGGAGGACCCAAGGAGACCGCGTCGACATGTACGCAATCGTCAAGACTGGCGGAAAGCAGTACAAGGTCGCCGAAGGAGACGTCCTCGAAGTCGAGAAGCTTCAGGGCGCGCCCGGCGACACGCTTACGCTGCCTGCGGTGTTGCTCGTCGACGAAGGCACTGTGGTCACCGACGCCTCTGGCGTCACGGTGAGCGGTGAACTTCTCGAGCACACCAAGGGCCCGAAGATCAAGATCCACAAGTACAAGAACAAGACCGGCTACCACAAGCGACAGGGTCACCGCCAGCCGTTGACCCTCGTCCGGGTCACCGGCATCACCAAGTAAGGGGTTGGACAGATGGCACACAAAAAGGGCGCATCCAGCTCCCGCAACGGGCGCGACTCCAACTCCAAGCGACTTGGTGTCAAGCGCTTCGGTGGTCAGCACGTGAGCGCGGGCGAGATCCTCATCCGTCAGCGCGGCACCAAGTACCACCCGGGCGACCTGGTCGGCCGCGGTGGCGACGACACGCTGTTCGCTCTCGCCGAGGGAGAGGTTCTCTTCTCCTCCAAGCGCGGTCGCAAGCTGGTCAACATCGTCCCGGCCTCCACCGAGGTCGCGGCTTAAGACCTGAGCGGCAACGCTCGAAAGCATGAAAGGGCCGGGCCCGTCGAAAGACGGGCCCGGCCCTTTTTGCGTACCCGCCTTCCCCGCGGCCCCAACGCATCCCGCATCGGCCGGTACTCGACCACCGATCGCACCCGTCCGTTCACCGCGACGACCGCAGAATGTCGGACCCTTCCCCTAGGTTCGACCCAGGACCCCGCGGCAACGCGACCGAAGCCGGCGCCGCCGACGAGCGCGCATGAACGGCCGTTGTGCGGATCGGGTTGGGCTGCAGCGGCATCGCCGCAGCTCAGCGCGGTCGCGATCGAAAAGGGGGCCCCCGGTTTCGTGCCCTCAAAAGGTCGTGTAATGTTGTCCTAGCCCGAGGGGGAACGGAACAGAGCCGAAAAGGCCTGGTCCGGAAGCCGCCGGAGACCAGCGACAAACTCATTAGAGTTTAGGCGCGGTCCGGAAGCTGAATCTCGGGAATCTTTGAGACTCACTAGAGGCTCGATCGAGTGTGACACAGGTTAATCAACCTGAGGTTTGCAGAGCGAATCGAGACTGTTAGAGTTGAGAGGTTGCCCCGGCTGAGGCCGAATCCTTAAATGTGGATCGACTTGGGTTGGCGTGTTGTTTGAGAACTCAACAGGGTGTTT
>NZ_JBHRWO010000004.1:0-797984 GCF_042647865.1 Glycomyces rhizosphaerae | reverse complement strand
CTGTCGTCGCCGCTTCCGCGAGGAGACGGAACTTCCCTGCAAGCCTGGCGATGGCGGCGATGGATCCTGCCGTGTTGAACGTGAAGTCGAACTGCGACAACAACAAGTCCCGGAGGGCGGAGAACCCGAACTCGGAACGATGCAGCCCAGAGGTCTTCATCTCGATCACCGCTGCCAGGACTGCCGCGTGCTGGGTGTTGATGAGAGAGGCGGCTTGGTCGAGGGTGGAGCGGATGGCTTGGGCCTGGGAGTGGCGGTCCGATGCGACCGGGGCGGTGACTGGGGCTGTGATCGGGGTGGTGGTGCAGTGGCTCATCGGGGTCTCGCCTCCCTTCCGCTGTTCTCGAATGATCTGGTTGTTTTCGCTTGTTCGTGCTGTATCAAGCATAGATCGGGCAGGGCTAGGTGTCATCACTCAATCGGGTGAATCATCGATGTTTCTGCAGGTCAGCGGTATCGCCCCCCGCGGTCGGGTGTGTCGCGGGCGGGGTCAAACCGACCTGTCGGCACCTCGGCCCTCGGGCGGATCGGACCCGGCGGCCGCACTGCGACCGGGACACCTCAGACCCCTTTGTCGCCGCCCGCTTTAAGTCCAATCTCCACGGCGCACATGGCAAACGCGCAACGCGGTTAGATGGACTCTCTCAGAAATGCGGCAGTTTCCGCGTCGGCCGGAAAGAACGACTCGATGGCGAGTTCGGCGACCGTGACGTCCATCGGTGTGCCGAAGACCGTTGTGGTGCTGAAGAAGGAGAGGATGCCGCTGCCGGTGTCGATCCGGAGGGGCACGACGAGGCTGTGCGGCGGTGCGGTGTCGATGCCGCCGGGGTACTGGCGCAGTTCCTCGCGCAGCTGCTCCAGTTCGGGGTCGCCGGTGGCTCGGATCTGGTGGTCGAGGCGGGAGAGGATGTGGCCTCGCCATTGCGGGAGGTTGCGGATGCGGGGCGCGACGCCCTTGGGGTGCAGGCTGAGTCGCAGGACGTTGACCGGGGGTTCGAGGAGTTCCGGCGCGCAGCCGGCGATCAGTTGGTCGAGGGCGGGGTTCGCGTCGACCATGTTCCATTGTCGATCGACGACGACGGCCGGATACGGCATGTGGCCGTCGAGGATCTGAATGAGCGCCTGGCTGATGCTGCTCATCGAAGGTTGGTCCAGTGAGGACTCGCTGTAGGCGGGGGCGTGGCCCGCGGCCATGAGGATGTCGTTGCGGTGGCGCAGCGGGACGTCCAGTTCCTCGCAGACCTTGATGATCATCGCGGCGGTCGGATTCGACCGCCCGGTTTCGATGAAGCTGAGGTGGCGGGAGGAGATGCGGCACTGGATCGCGAGCTCCTGCTGCGTGAGGTGCCGTTGCCTGCGCCAATGCCGGATCAGATCGCCCGGGGTCTGCCGGGCCGCGGTCGCGGTGAGCTGTGCTGCCATGGGGCCCAGCCTAAACCCACAGGTAGCGCAGCCCATTACCTCCGAGGTAATCGACGGAGGCCGCGATCGGGGCGAAGCTGGTGTCGTTCCCGGGAATCGCCGGGGCAGCGAGAGACAGGGAAATGACATGACCGACTTCAACGCCATCGCCGCGGATTACATCAACGCCTTCAACGAAACCGATGCAGCCGAGCGCAAGCGCCTTGTGGCCGAGTTGTTCACCGCTGACGTCTACTACGTCGACCCCATGGCGGCCGTCTCGGGACATGACGGCGTTGACGCCTTCATCGCCGCCGCGCACCAGCAGTTCCCCGGCTGGGTCTTCACCCTCGTCGGACCGGTCGACGGCCACGGCACGCAGGCACGGTTCACCTGGGGTCTCGGGCCCGCGGGTGCGGAGCCGCCGGTCATCGGGTTCGACGTGATCGTCGTCGATGAGGACGGCCGGATCGTCCAGGTTCTCGGCTTCCTCGACAAGGTGCCGACCGCCTGACGGCGTGCCCAGCCCTCACCGACGTGATGCCACCGCCGCGAGCGCTCAGCGCTCGACCTCGAAGTCGACGAGGACGGCGGTGGCGTCGTCATGTCGCTTGCCACTCCACCGTTCGGGGTCGGGGTCGGTGAGTTCGGCTCCGCGAACGGCGTCGATGAGCGTTTGGGGACCGCGGTTGGCGGTCGCGAGCGCCGGCAGGTCGGCGAGGCCGTAGCCGTATCGGTCGACCAGGCGGGTGATGCCGTTGGTGCACAGGAGGATTCGACGTACCTGGGCTACTGGGCGGTGTCCGGTGAAGGCGTGGTCGGCCGCTTCGGGCACGGCACCTGCGAACCATGCGCCGCCGGGCTTGTTGCGGTACTGGAGGATGAACGCCTGGATCCCTTCATCGGTGTCGGGCGGCTCGGGGAGCTCGTAGACGCGATTGTCGGTCTCCATGGCGACCTGCCCGGTCGCGTCTTCGAGGAGCACCGCGGCGTCGCCCACCACCAGCCATTCCAGTCGGTCATCCTTGATGCGCGCCAATGCGACCGTCGCGCCAGGCGAACGCGGGTGCGTCATGTCGCACCGGGGGCCGTGGTCGGCGACGGTGGCGCGGATGGCCTCCCGGAGGTGGTCCGCCAGCGCGCCCTCGTGGTTGTCGAGACCGTCTTGCAGGTGGGCGCCGAGGCGGTCGACGATCCAGGCGACGCCGTGCTCGCATCCGACGTCGACACCCGCAGGCGGATTCGCGCCGTCGAGGACCAGTGCCCAGTCCGCGCCGGTCAGGGCCAGGTCCTGGTTCTCCTTGCCGGATCCGATCGCCGTGTGGCTCTGCGCTTCGAAGGTCATGCGGGCTCCGCTCGTCAGACGCTGGTGCCGTGCCAGGTGTTCCAGAGCCGAGCATAGGGACCGTTGGCCCGCAGGAGGTCGTCGTGGCTGCCGAGTTCGGCGAGGCCGCCGTCCTCGATGACGGCGATGCGGTCGGCGTCGTGGGCGGTGTGGAGGCGGTGGGCGATGCCGATGACGGTGCGGCCCTTGAGGACGGCGGCGAGCGCGCGTTCGGTGTCGCGGGCGGCTCGGGGGTCGAGCATGGCGGTGGCCTCGTCGAGGATCACGACGTCCGGGTCGGCCAGGACGATGCGGGCGAGGGCGATCTGCTGTGCCGCTGCGGGATCGAGTTCCTGTGCGGTGCCGCCGAGTTCGGCGTCGAGGTCGTCGGCCCAGGTCGCGCCGACCGTGGCCAGGGCGGCCGCGAGTTCGGTGTCGGTGGCGTCGGGTTTGGCGAGGGTGAGGTTGTCGCGAAGCGCCGCGGTGAAGACGTGGTGTTCCTGGGTAACGAGGGTGACGTGGCCGCGGCGGTCGCCGAGCGGGAGGGACGCGACGTCCACTCCCCCGATGGTCATTCGGCCCTGTTGCGGGGCGTCGATGCCGGAGACGAGGCGGGCGATGGTGGATTTGCCTGCGCCGCTGGGGCCTACGACCGCGAGGCGTTCGCCGGCGGGGATCTTCAGGTCGACGCCGTGGAGGACTTCGGGGCCGGTGGGGTAGGCGAAGTGGACGGAGCGGAGTTCGACGGTCCCGTCGATGGGAGTCGCCTCGGCGGTGGCCTCGTCCTCGGTGTCGATCGCGGCCACGCCTTCGACGCGCGCGAAGGAGGCGAAGCCGCGCTGGAGCCATTCGACCATCATGAGCAGGAAGTTCAGCGGGGTCATGACTTGGCGGGAGAGCACGGCGCACGTGGCGACCTCGCCGAGGCTCACCATGCCGTTGAAGTACATCGCGCCGCCGAGGACCAGCACCGCCGACGCGGGGAGCACATAGGAGCTTTCGAGGGTCAGGAAGTAGATGCTGCGCAGGTAGAGCGTGTACCTGTTCGCGGCCCAGTGGACGGCGATCGTGGTGTCGCCGTGGGCGATGCGGTCCTGTTCGAGACGGTAGAGCTCGGCGGTTCGCGCGCCTTCGGCCGTCGCGGTGAGCGCTTCGCCGGATCGGGATTCCGCTCGGGCCTGGGTCAGGTAGCCGGCGCGGGCCCGGTTCAGGTACCAGCGGGCGCCGATGGCGATGAGCGGGACGGCGAGCAGCATGCAGATCGCGAGCACCGCGTTGACCCAGACCATCGCTCCGATATAGACCAGTGCGGTCAGGATCGCCACGGCCGCTTTGGGGAGCGCATCGCGGATGAGGTTGCCCGATTGCGGGACGTCGACCGAGGCGCGGGTCATGAGGTCGCCCGCGCCGGCCTGCTCGGCGGTGTGGAGGGGCAGGCGCAGGCACTGCTCGACGAAGCGTTCGCGCAGGCGGGCCGAGAGGTGCTCGCCGACGCGGTTCGCGGTGAAGCTCGCCAGCCAGGTGAGCGCGACGGCGGCGGCGATGGCGGCGGCCATGCCCGTGGCGAGCGCGTCGATGTCGCCGACGCCTTCGCCTGCGACGAGGGTGTCGATCATGCGGCCCATGAGCAGTGGCGCGGCGGTCGAAGCGCCCGCAGCGGCCACGCGCAGCGCGACGGCGATGCCGACGCGGGTGCGTTCGGAGAGCAGGAGCGCGACGAAGGCGCGCCGGACGCGGTCGGGTTCGGCGACCGGCAGTTCAGTGTGGAGTTCGGTGGTCATGAGAGCTCCCGGTTGACCAGTGCCCGGTAGTCGGGCCGCGATGCGGTGAGTTCGGTGTGGGTGCCGGTGGCGATGACCTTGCCCTCCTGGACGAACGCGACCCGGTCGGCCCGGCCGAGCCACAGTGGAGAGGCGCTGACGATCGCGGTGGTCCGGTCTTCCCTGAAGGCGGCGAGGCGTTCGGTGATGCGGGCTTCGGTGTGGGAGTCCACCGCCGACGTCGGCTCGCATAGGAGCAGGACTTCGACGTCGGCCGCAAGGGCGCGAGCGAGGCGAAGCCGTTGGCGCTGACCGCCGGAGAGCGTGCGGGCCTGATTGTCCATTTCGGTGGCGAGGCCCTCGGGGAGGGCGTCCACGACGTCGGCGGCTGCGGCCGCGGTGATCGCCGCCCGGGCGTCGGTGCCGCCGATGACGGCGTTGAGGGTGCCCGCGAAGAGGTACGCGTCGTGGTCGCCCGGAAGGATTCTGCGGCGCAGTTCGTCCGACGACATCCGTGCGATCGGGACGCCGCCGAAGACGGCCTCCGAGAGTTCAAGGCCCGCGAGGCGGTCGAAGACGCCGGCGGCCGCTTCCGTGTCGGCGGTGGCCACGGCGGTCAGTCCCGGGCTGAGAGTCAGGCCGGATTCGGGGTCGTAGAGGTCGGCTCCGATTTCGGGTCCCCGCAACGGGTCTCGTGGAGATTCGCGTTCGGGGAGGGCGAGGAGTTCGCAGACCTTGCCGCAGGCCACCTGGCCCTGGATGATCGTCATGGCCGTGCCCATGAGCCAGCGCACCGGCATGAGGAGCGCGGCCGTGTAGCCGAAGGCGGCGACCATCTGGCCCACCGTGATGTCGTCGGTGGCCACGAGGCGGGCCGACATCCAGACGACCGCGCCGAGCAGGATCGCCGGGGCGCCTTCGGAGACGGCGTCGATCCAGGCGCCGGGAGCGGCGAGGCCGAAGCCGGATCGCTTGAGTCGCTGGGAATCACGGCGGTAGGCGGCGTTGAAGCGGTCTTCGCCGCCGACGCCGCGCAGGACGCGGAGTCCGGCCACGATGTCGGCGGCGCGTTCGGTGGCCACCCCGATGTCGCGCCGGTAGGACCCGTAGCGGGCCTGGAGGCGGCGGAGCATCGGGCCGGTGACGGCGGCGACCGCGATGACGCCGATGAAGACGGTGAGGCCGAGGACCGCGGACATGTCGAACAGCAGCACCGCGACCGCGACGATCCCGGTGACGCAGCCGACCGTGGGGGCGAGCGACTCGATGGCGCGGCCGATCGAGACGACGTCGGTGACGCCGACGCTGACCACCGCGCCGGTGGTCGTCTGGCGGCGGAAACGCGAGCCGAGCCGCGCGGTCTTGCGGGTGGCGAGCTGGAGGACGCGGTACTGGGCGTCGTGGCGCCACCAGACGGTGAGGCGATGGTGGAGCACGATGCTCACGGCCGCGACGGATCCGGCGAGCGTGAGGGCACCGGACCAGGCGGCGAGCGCGCCCCAGTCGCGGCCACGGATCCCGTCGTCCACGGCACCGGTGAGGAAGATCGGCATGACGGGGACGAGGCCGAGGGAGAACACGGCGGAGACGAGGACGGCGGCGGCGAGGGCCTTGCGCCGCGTGGCGAGCCAGGTGAAGAGGCCCCAAGAGGTGGTCGGCGGTGCTCCGGGATCGGCTACGGGGAGTTCGGGTGCGCGGAGGAGTGACACGGGGACACCGTAGCCAGCGGCGCGCACCGGCGGCAAACGTTTAACAGCGGTATGGGTCAGCCGTTCCCGAAGAACAGGCCGCCGCGGTTCTGGGATTGGCCGATCGCGTTGCGGCGGTGGCCGACCAGGTCCACGACGCGGTCGACCAGTTCCTCCGGATTGTTGGTGGTCGCGGCGGCGCGCGGGTGGGACATGGTGCGCACCTGCGGGTTGTCCGAGAAGACCACCGCGGGAGTGGGTATGCCGCGGGCCACCATGCGGTCGAGGAGGGCCATCCCCGCGACCCCGTCGCCGGGGTCGCGTTCGCGGCGCAGGTCGGTGATGACCAGGTCGTACGTGCCCCGGTCGAGGAAGCGGAGGGCCTCGTCGGTCGTGCCGACGGGGTCCACTCGCATTCCGGCCGTGCGGAACAGGCGGATGAGCGGCTCGTTCCATTGAGGGTGGTCGTCGACCCAGAGGATCGCGCCGCCCTGAAGGAGGTCCGCGGCGCCCGCGAGGCGGGTGGCGGCGCGCAGGCCGCGCTGCGGGTCGGCGGTGACGGCGTAGTAGGACGGCGGCCGGAACGCGGTGGTCCCGGCCGGCGCGGCGGCCTGGGGCGGGTACATCGCCTGGAAGCTCTGCTGCGCGGGGATCGGTGCGTACACCGGACCGGCGCCCTGCGGATACACGGGGACGCCGCTCGGCGGGGTCTCGGCCGAGACCGGTTCGCGGTCGGCGGGGGCGGTCTGGACGCCGTCATCCTCGTCTTCGACGTCGCCGTCCAGCAGGGAGGAGAGGTCCAGATCGTCCTCATCGGAGGAATCCTGGTCGGGCTTCCGGCTGGGCCGCAGCACATGCGTCTTGTCGGTGTCCTCAGGCGTGGAGAGCGGCGCGGTCCAGGTTCCCAGGCCGGCGGGGCCGCCGGGCTGCGGCGTGCCCCAGCCGCCGGCGGCGGTTCCGGCCGTGACCTCCTGGCGCCAGCGCACTTCGTGGGGTTGCAAGGGGCCTTCGGCGGGCGCGTCGTCGAGCGCCGAGGCGGGCGCCTCGGGGCCCCGGTTGAACGCCTGCGCGATGGCGTCCTGCGCGAAATCGACCGACACGAACGGCGACTCGACCCGCGTCATCCGGTGCGCCTGCTGGGCGAGCAGCCGTTTGGCGGTGATGAGGGCGGCGACGCCGAGGCCGAGCCACACGAAGGTGGGGATGATCTTGATCAGCTCGATCCAGATGGCTTCGCTCATCAAGGGCTCCAAAGAGGGGGTACCGGGCCGGGCGTCTTCACCTTAATAGCCCGCCGCCATCGGCCCGGCACCCCGGTGCCTCATCTCGTGAGCGCCGCGAAAAGGGCGATCCAGCGGTCCGGCGGGACGAGCCCGACCGGTCGGTCGCGGGCGATCCCGGCTTCGGCGCAGGCGCGGTGCGCGGTGTGCTTGGGGACGACGCGGCAAAGGGACGCTGCGAGCGAGCCGCCGACCCCGGAGAAGCCGAGGTCCACCAGGTCCAGGTAGTCGATCATGGCGTCCTCGGGCAGCAAGGGCTTGGGGCGACGGCGGAGATGGATCGCGCCCGCGTCGACCTGCGGCACCGGCCGGAACTCGTGGCGGCCGATGCGCATGCCGAGCGTGAAGTCGAACTCGGGCCAGTGCTCGACGGTGAGCCTGCTCCAGCGGCCGAAGTCGCCGGTGTGCTTGCGGGCGAATTCGAGCTGCGTCACGAGCGTCGCCGAGGTGAGCGCTTGCGCCTTCAGGCACCAGCGGACGATGTCGGTCGTGATCCCGAAGGGCGCGTTGGACACCACGGCGAAGGGCTCGCGCGGCGGCCGCACGTCGCGGATATCCGCTTGGTGGCAGCGGAAGTGCTCGTGATGGCCGAGGCGCGACCGCAGGCGTTCGACGAAGTGGCGGTCCTTCTCGTAGGCGATCACGCGGCGGGCCCGGTCGAGCAGTGGTCTGGTGACCATGCCGTCGCCTGGGCCGACCTCGATCACGAGGTCGTAGGGGCCGACGTCGGCGGAGACGACGAAGTCGCGCGCCACGTGCGGGTCACGGAGGAAGTTCTGGGACAGGGCCTTGCGGTTCGAGATGTCGCGGTGCTCGCGGGCGCGCGGAAATTGGCTGCGGGACATGGGAGTACTCCACGGGACGAGTCGATTCAGGACGATCGATTCGCCTAGGCCCGCGCAGGGGCGCAGCCGGTGCCCGTCAGCGAGGGCAGCGGAGAGAAGAGCGCGTGTGGGGGCCTAGGCCGCCGCGCGCAGCCGAATGAAGCTCGGGCAGGACGCGGTGGACGCGAACTGCCCTGGAGACCCGTACATGCCAGCGAGATTAACCCGGATCGTCTGGAGCGTCCACCCGGTTTTCCCGCCTCGCACGGGGGATCGCGCCGGTGTCACCGGTCGAGTACCGGCCCGGCACATGCAGGCGCAGGACCGCCTCGCTCGCCCAGTCCGGCACCGAACCGGGCCGGGAGGCGGCCACCATCGTCAAGAACGCGAGCGGCACCGTCCACAGTGCCGGCTGTGCGAGCAGGACCGACACGACGCCGGGCTCCAGGTCGAGGACCACCGAGGCCAGCGCCGCGCCCGTCGAGGTGCACGCGCCCACGAGCAGGCCCGCGGTCGCGCCGGTCGCGGTGAGGCCGCGCCACCAGATGCCGAGGGTGAGCAAGGGGCAGAAGGTGGAGGCGGCCACCGCGAAGGCCCAGCCGACCAGGACGTTGATGTCCACATCGGCAGCCGGGAGCGACAGGACCACCGCGAGCGCGGTGCCGACGACGACGCCGAGGCGCAGGCGGGAGAGCGAGCCGCCGAACAGGTCGTGCGAGAGGCCGCCGGCGAGGGCGAGGAGGAGACCGGAGGAGGTCGACAGGAACGCGGCGAAGGCGCCGGCGGCGACGAGCGCGGTCAGGACCGCGCCGACGGTGCCGGGGACGATCGCGCCGGGCACCAGGAGCGGCACCACGTCGGTCTCCTCGGGGTCGGGCGTGACGACCTTCCCGAGGAGGCCGTAGACGATCGGGAACAGGTAGAACAGGCTCAAGAGGACGATCACGGAGACGGCGACGCGGCGGGCCGCGCGGGCCCCGGCGACCGTGTGGAAGCGCATCACGACGTGCGGGAGTCCCATGGCGCCCAAGGTGGTCGCGACCAGGACGGAGATCGTGGCGAGGAGGGGGTGGCCGGAGCCGTCGAGGTCGAGGAGCGGGCGGGTCCAGTTCGCGTCGACCTCGACCGGGTTGATGGCCGCGTCGCGGCGTTCGGGCCCGGCGAGGACGATGAGGCAGACCGCGGGACCGGCGATGAACGCGAGTTTCACCAGGTAGTGGAAGGCCTGCACATAGGTGGCCGAGCGCATGCCGCCGACGGCGATGGTCGAGGAGACCACCAGGCCCGCGCCGACCACGCCGATCCAGTAGGGGATGCCGGAGACGAGTTCGAGCACGACACCGGCGGCTTTGAACTGCGGCAGTAGATAGAGCAGCATGATGACGAGGACGACGAGGCCGCACATGCGGCGGATGCGCGGCGAGCCGAGCCGGTATTCGGCGAAGTCGGGCACGGTGTAGGCGCCGCTGCGGCGCATGGGCCCGGCGGCGAGGGCGGCGACGAGCACATACCCGGCGGTGAAGCCCACGGCGTACCACATCGCGCCGACGCCGTTCTTGACGAGGAGTCCGGCGAGGCCGAGAACCGAAGCGGCCGAGACGTATTCGCCCGCGATGGCGAGGGCGTTCCAGCCGGGGACGATGCTGCGGGAGGCGACCAGGAAGTCCGGTGTGGAGCGTGCGGCGCGCACGCCCCAGACGCCGATGACGACGCTGGCGGCGAGGACCAGGCTGATGGAGGCCAGGCCGAGCATCAGCGGTCCTCGTGGTGTTCGGCCTCGATGCGCTCGGCGCGGCGCACGTGGACGGCGGCGAGGACCAGCAGGATCGGGTAGGGCGCGAAGAAGAGCACGGCCCAGCCGAGGCGTCCGGGGGTGAGGACGGCGGCGGTGAGCAAGGCGGCCAGGGCTATCGCGAGCGCGGTGGCGGTGCGGACGGCGAGGCGGCGCTGGCGGTGGAGGGCGCGTTCGGCGGCGGCGAGGTCGATCGCGGTGTGACTGATCGAGAGGCGGCCGGGGCGGCGCGAAAGGCGGCCGGTGGCGTCCGACTTGCGCCGCAACGCGAGTCGGGTCTGGGGGCTGGTGACGCGGACGCGCTGGTTCACGGGCACGCACCTCGGGCCTTGCGGCGCAAGGCGTTCGGCCGAGGGTGCACCGAGGTTTCGCCTGGCGTCGCGCGCGGCGATTCGAGGCGCGCGACCGTCTCGCGTTGCGCGCCTGTCGGACCGGTCGCGTTCACCGCGCCCCGCCGTCCCTTGCCGCTTGCAGGAGCCGCTCGCGCAGGAGACGCGAATGCCGCCGGCTCACCGGGACCTCGCCGGGTTCGGTGACGGCCACGAGTCCGGCCGTCGAGGTGACGCGGAGTTCGGTGACGGCCGCGAGGTTGATGAGGAAGGAGCGGTGTGCGCGCACGAAACCGGCGGCGTCCCAGACCTGTTCGAGGTAGGTGAGGGACTGGCGCAGCAGGTGCGAGCCCTGGACCGAGTGCAGGCGGACGTAGTCGCCGTGCGCCTCGGCGTAGGCGATGTCGTCGCGGCGGACGAACACCGTGCGCCCGGCGAGTTCGACCTGGACCACCGCGAGGTCGTCGGCCTTGTCCCCCACCACGGGACCCGAGCGGCGGCCGAGTCGGGCCACGGCTTCGGCGAGGCGCTCGGGCCGGAAGGGCTTGAGCAGGTAGTCGGCCGCGCCGAGCCCGAAGGCCTCCACGGCGTGGTTGTCGTAGGCGGTGACGAACACGATCCCGGGCGGGTCGGACAGGCGTTTGAGGATGCGGGCCACGTCCATGCCGGTGAGGCCCGGCATCGCGATGTCGAGGAACGCCGCGTCGAACGAGCCGGAGCCGAGGAGGCGCACCGCCTCGTCGCCTCCGGCGGCGCACACGACTTCACCGACGCTCGGCAGCTCGGCGAGCTGCCCGGCGAGCTCGGCGCGGGTGGACGGCTCGTCCTCGACGACGAGGACGCGGAGACCGTTCATGCGTGGACTCCTCTGGCGTATCGGGGGATTCTCACGGTCGCTTTGGTTCCGGCCCCTGGCGCGGTGTCGAGCCACAGGCCGTACTCGGGGCCGTAGACCGCCCGCAGGCGGCGGTCAACATTGGCCAGGCCGATGCGTCCGGCGCCTTGGCGGCTGCCGGTGAGGATCGCTTTGGCGACTTCGGGGTCCATGCCCGCGCCGTCGTCCTCGACCTCGATGACGCACAGCGCGCCCTCGGAGAAGCCGCGCACGGCGATGTGGCCGGTGCCGGGCTTGGACTCGAAGCCGTGGCGGACGGCGTTCTCCACGATCGGCTGGACGACCAGGAACGGGATGGGCACGGGCAGGACCTCCGGGGCGATGCGGACGGTGATGTCGAGGCGGTCGTCGAAGCGGGCCCGCTGCAGCTCGAGGTAGGTCTGCACCGCCTGCAGCTCGTCCGCGACCGTGGCGTAGTCGCCGGTGTTGGCGAAGGAGTAGCGCAGGTAGTCGGAGAAGTCGGTGAGCAGTTCGCGGGCGCGTTCGGGGTCGGTGCGGGTGTGGGCGCTGATGGCGGCGAGGGCGTTGTGCATGAAGTGCGGGGAGATCTGGGCGCGGAGGGTGCGCAGGTCGGCGGCCGCGATGCGTTCACGGGACCGGTCGAGGTCGGCGTGGTCGAGCGCGGTGACGACGAGGTGGGCGGCCTCGGCGACCTCCGCGTCGCTCACGTCCCCCGCCACGATCAGGCACCCGGCCAGGTCCCCCGAGACGATCAGCGGCGAGGCCCGCAGGGGCGGGGCCGTGACCGGTTCGAGGAGGTCGAGCGTCTCCACCAGGAGTCCTTGGGCCGCGACCGAGTCGAGGCTCCCCGCGACGGCGATGAAGCGGTCGCAGTCGGCCAGCGCGACCGCGTCGGCCGCGAGCAGCCGGGCGAGGCGGCGCGCGGCGTTCGGTGCGTTCTTGCCGGTGAGGCCGTCGGCGAGCGATTCGCCGATCTGGCGGGAGAGGCGCAGGGCGGCGAGGGTCCCGGAGCCGAGGGCACGGCGGCGCGTCGAGGCGAGCTTCGATGCTCGGATCGAGGCGGAGAGGCGACCGGGGATCACCTCGCAACTGTAACGTGGCGCACATAATGACGGGGAGGGCCGCCCCGGCCCTCCCCGTCCCTGGGGCTAGTGACTCGTAGCCCGCTCCGAGCCCGCACCGGTCAGCGCCCTCACCTGGAGGGTCGCGAACCGGTCGGTACGGGACTCATCGCTCATCAGCGTGCCGACCACGGCGCAGATGAGACCGAGCGGGATGGAGACCAAGCCCGGGTTCGACATCGGGAACCATGCGATGTCGACCCCTGTGAGCAGCGAGGTTTCGGCTCCGGAGAAGACCGGAGAGAAGACGACCAGGGCGAGCGAGGCGATCAGGCCGCCGTAGATCCCCCAGAGGGCGCCGTTGGTGTTGAACCGCTTCCAGAACAGGCTCAGCAGGAGCGTGGGCAGGTTCGCGGAGGCGGCCACCGCGAAGGCGAGGCCCACCAGGAAGGCGACGTTGAGGTTCTGGGCGAAGATCGCCAGGACGATCGCGACGATGCCGATGCCGATCGAGGCGAGCTTGGCGACGCCGACCTCCTCGCGTTCAGTGGCCTTGCCGTGCCGGAAGACGCTGTTGTACAGGTCGTGGGCGAGCGAGGACGAGGAGGCGATCACCAGGCCGGAGACCGTCGAGAGGATCGCCGCGAACGCCGCCGAGGCGATGACCGCGAGCATGACCGCGCCGAGCGTCGAGCCGCCGGCGTCGCCGCCGACCACTTCCGCCAGCTGTGGTGCCGCGGTGTTCCCCGCCGGGTTCTGGGCGGTGATCGCGTCGACCCCGACGATCGCGGCGGCGCCGAAGCCGAGCACGAGCGTCATCAGGTAGAACGCGCCGATCAGGCCGATGCCCCAGTTGATGGACTTGCGGGCGACCCGGGCGTCCGGGACCGTGTAGAAGCGGATGAGCACGTGCGGGAGCCCGGCGGTGCCGAGGACCAGCGCGAGGCCGAGGCTCACGAGGTCGAGCTTGTTCCACATGGTCTGTACCGCGTCGCCTGGTACCTCGACGCCGTAGCGCAGCCCCGGTTCGAGGAAGGCCGCGCCTTGGCCGGAGGCGCTCGCGGCGTCCCCGAGGAGGTCCGAGACGTTGAATCCGTACTGGCCCAGCACCATCAACGTCAGCACGAGTGCGCCGCCGACCAGGACCATCGCCTGGAAGATCTGGACCCACGTGTTGCCCTTCATGCCGCCGAGGGCGACATAGAGGGTCATGATGAGCCCGACCAGGATGATGCCCGCGATCTTCGCGGTCGCGGCGTCCATCCCGAGGTAGGTCTCGCCTTCCTTGATGCCCAGCAGCAGCGCGATGAGCGCACCTGCGCCGACCATCTGGGCGAGCAGGTAGAAGATCGAGACGCTCAGGGTGGAGACGGCCGCCGCGGTGCGGACCGGACGCTGGCGCATCCGGAAGGACAGCACGTCGGCCATGGTGAAGCGGCCGGTGTTGCGGAGCATCTCGGCGACCAGGAGCAGGGCCACGAGCCAGGCGACGAGGAAGCCGATCGAGTAGAGGAACCCGTCGTAGCCGAACAGGGCGATCGTCCCGGCGATCCCGAGGAAGGACGCGGCCGACATGTAGTCGGAGGCGATCGCGAACCCGTTCTGCCAAGCGGAGAAGCCGCGTCCGCCGGAGTGGAAGTCGGTGGCGGTGCGGGTGTAGCGGTGGCCCCAGATCGTGATCGCAATGGTCACGGCCACCGTGAGCAGGAACAGGACCATGGTCAAGGTGCGGCCGGTGCCTTCGGCCTGTGCGAGGAGGTCCATCATCGGTCCTCTCCGTAGTGGATGGCGTCGTGGAGTTCGATGGCTGCCGAGTCGTAGTTGCGGGCGGCGTAGCGGGAGTAGCCCCACGCGATGGCGAAGGTGGAGAGGAACTGGCCGAGGCCGAGGATCAATGCGACGTTGATGTTGCCGAACAGGACGGTGCCCATGAAGTCGCGGGCGTAGGCGGAGAGGAGCACATAGAGCAGGTACCAGGCGAGGAACCCGACGGTCGCGGGCACGATGAAGCGGAACAGGCGGCGCTTGAGCTCGGCGAAGCGGGGGTCGTCGTGCATGGCGGCGAGCTGCTCGTCGGTGACCGCGGGCGGGGGTCCGTCGCGGGTGGGGGTCGTAGCCATCGGGCCATTCCTCCTTGAAGGGCAAACCGTGCCGACGTTTCTGGCGCATGTCGGTGCGGTGACGGGTTTACAAGGAACCTATGAGGCGCGAGCGCCGGAGAGAAGCACTGGTGTGACGCGTGTCGCTAGGGGGTCCGCATCCTGCGTTGAGGGCGTCGACGAGCGGTCGGCGAACGGTCGGTGAGCGGTCGTCACGATCGGTCTTGGCGCGAACGATGAATTCCGAGCGCGGATCTCGTCTGTACTGGTGACGACACCGGAACACCGAAAGGACGCGGACGATGGCCGACAAGATGATCTTCCTGAACCTGCCCGTGAACGACCTGGACGCGGCGAAGGCGTTCTACGAGGGGCTCGGCTGGGCGATCAACCCGGAGTTCACCGACGAGAACGCCGCGTGCGTGGTCGTCGACGACAACATCTGCCTGATGCTCCTCACCAAGGACTTCTACACGACCTTCGCGGAGCGCCCGATCGCCGACACCGCGAAGTTCTCGGCGGCCGCGTACGCGTTGGCCCTGCCGAACCGCGAGGCCGTCGACGAACTCACCGACGCCGCGCTCAAGGCCGGCGGCACCGAGGAGACCGCGAAGCAGGACCGCCGCGCCCAAGAGGCCGAGGTCGGCATGTACGGCCGCACGTTCCTCGACCTCGACGGCCACCAGTGGGAGCCGTTCTACATGCCTTTCCCGCAGCCGTAACGACCCGCCAGGAAACCGGGACGAACAGGGCCGCTCCGCGCGATTGCGGAGCGGCCCTGCTCATCGCGTCGCGTGGCGCCAGGCGCCGAGCAGGTCATCGGGGCCGACATGGCGAACGCCGTCGACACTGCATCCCGACCGGGCGACCGCCATCAGCGGCGTGTCCTCGTCCGCGCCGGGCAGCTGGGCGCGATGCGCGATCAGAGCCGCGAAGTCGCGGTGGTCGAAGGGCTTGTGCTCGAGCCACTTGATCGAGCCGACGATCGTGACGCGCTTGGCGACCGGCTCGCGGTCGGCCCCGACGACATCGATCTCGGGGTTGTTCGACCTGGTCCAATAGCCGCCGACCACATCGGTGTCCTCGGGCAGCAGATCCGGAGCGAGCCGCCACAGCGCCTCGCGGACGACCGGTTCGACCGCGCGGCCCCGCCAGGAGGTCCAGCCGGCGCGGATCGACTTGAGCACCAGGTCCCCGCGCCCGCGCTCCACCTTCGAGATCGCCCCTGCCAGGAAGTAGAGCCAGAACCGCAGGTACGGGTCCTCGATGCGGTAGCGGGTCTCCCGGCTCGGGCGGGTCGACAGCGGCACCTCCGCGCGAACGATGCGCCGCTCGGACAGCACCTCGAGCGAGCGTTTGAGCGAGGTGGGGGCCAGATCGCCCGCCGCCCGGCCGATGTGCCCGAAGCTGCGCTCACCGCTGCCGATGGCGCGCAGCACTTGTCGCGCGTTCGCCTCGGCGGGGAACTCGGCGGCCAGTGCGCGCTCCGCGCTCACGAGCAGCGGGGAGGTCGGCTGTCGCAGCGACGACTCCAGGAACTCCATCAGCGTGGCCCCGGGTTCCCAGCGTTCGAGGACGAGCGGCAGCCCGCCGGTGACGAGGAAGGCGTCGAACGCCTCCGCCGCCCCGAGCCCGGTCCGCTCGGCGATCTCCGCGGGGTTGAACGGCGGCACCACCATCTCGGTGCCGCGCTGGTAGAAGGGCCGGCCGTAGGAGTTGACCTGCTCCATGGCGGCGAGGTCGGACCCGATGAGGATGAGCAGCACCGGCATCCGGGAGAAACGGCGGTCGAAGGCGCGCTGCAGCGCCCCTTCGAATCCGGGGTCTTGGGCGATCAGATACGGCATCTCGTCGATGACGACGATGCTGGGCGAGTCCTCGGGCAGGAGGTCCATCAAGGCGTTCAGGGCGTCGGTCCACCTGGTCGGCAGTCCTTCAGGAGCGAAGTCGGCGGCTTCCGGCAGCGTGGACTCCGCTACCGCCTGAGCGAAGGACCGCAGGTCGTCGCCGTTCGAAAGGCCTTCGGCCGTGAAGAAGACGTAGGGGACGCCTGATCGCTCGACGAACTCCTCCACCAGCCGGGACTTGCCGACGCGCCGCCGCCCGCGCATGATCAGCGCCCGCCCAGGGCGGCCGAGGCCCCCGCCGGAGCGCACCAGCTCGAGCAGTTCGCCGAGCTGGGCCAGCTCCGCCTGCCTGCCGATGAATCCGTTCGCCACCGTTCCCCCTCGCAAAGCGGACTGAAGACTACCAATCTTGATACTATCAGATTTGATAGTCTTCATCGCGATAGTCTGCGCCGAAGGGCCGCCCCGCGGGGCGGCCCTTCGGTTTGCGACGAGACTCAGCTCGGCGGCTGCGGATGGTTCGGCGGATTGCCGGGTGGCTGCGGCGGCCCAGGCGGATAAGGCGGCTGCTGGGGGCCGCCCTGCGGCGGATGCCCGGGCCACTGCTGCGCACCGCCGGGAGGAGGCGGGTACATCGGGGGCGGGTACGGGGCCTGCTGCTGCTTCTTCGACGCGTTCGACACGAGCACAACCGTCACAACGACCGCGGCGATCACCACCAAGAGGCAGAACGCCATCAAGTGCCAAGGCTTAATGGCTAGCAAATCGAAGCCTCCGCTCGGGGACTCCAGCCGGGTGGGACTTTCATCTGGAAACTCCTCCACATCGGGGCTCCATTCGGAGTTGGTGTGCGACGCACCCTCATCATGTCAGTCGCCGCGAACCCCATGGGTCTCACCCGGTCCCCCGGACCGGCCGATGAAGCGCGAATCCCTATGAGTGGACGCAGAACTCGTTGCCTTCGGGGTCTTGCATGACGATCCACTGGGCGGGGCCTTCTTGGCGGCGTTCGCTGTGGCGGGTGGCGCCGAGGACTTCGAGGCGTTCGGTCTCGGAGTCGATCTTGTCGAGTCCGACGTGGAGGTCGAGATGGACGCGGTTCTTCACGGTCTTGGGCTCGGGGACCTGCTGGAAGAGCAGGCGCATGCCCTGGCCGGCGTCGGAGGCCGGGTCGAAGGGGTCGTCGGGGTTGCGGATCGCCGCGAGGGTCTTCCAGGCGCGGTGGCCGTCGACCTGGGTGAGCAGGTCCTCGGTGATGACGCCGCCGGCGAGCAGGCCTTCGATGAACGACGAGTGGTCCTCGACCCTGTAGTCCATGGCCTCGGCCCAGAAGGCCGCCAGGCGGTGCGGGTCGGCGCAGTCGATGACGATCTTGAAGTGAACTGGCATCCCAACACGCTATGCCCGAGGTACGACGGTTTCGTTGAAATGCGGCCGCCCCGCATCGGTGCGGGGCGGCCGATCCGCCGTCTATTCGCGGTATTCGGGCGGGAGGCCGAAGAGCGGGAAGAGCTTCGGGGTGTCCAGGAAGTAGTTGAGGCCCGAGATCTGACCGCCGTCGAGTTCGAGGACGGTGATCGACCAGGGCTCCCACAGGCCCGGCGTGCCGCTCGGCTTGTAGTGGCCGAAGGCCGGGAGGCCGTTGGCGCTGACCGGGACGAGCTTGGAGCCGCGGCAGGCCTTGCCGGAGGTGAGCATGAACTCGGCGACGCTCGCGTGGCCCTGGACCCACAGCGGGATCGGCGGCATCGAGAGGGCCACGTCCTGTGTGCACAACGCGGTGAGCGCGTCCATGTCGTAGGCCTCGAAGGCGCTCACGTAGCCGTCGACGAGCTTGCGGAGGTCGGCGTCGTCGATCGTGTAGGTCTCGGTGGGCGTGGCGTGGACCTGCTCCATCGTGGCCTTGGCGCGCTGGAGCGCGGAGTTGACGCTCGCGGGGCTCAACTCGAGCGCCTTGGCGGTCTCGGCCGCCGAGAAGCGCAGGACCTCGCGCATGAGCATCACCGCGCGCTGCTTCGCGGGCAGGTGCTGCACGGCGGCGACGAACGCGAGCCGCAGCGTGTCCTTGGCTTCGGCGGCCGCCGCCGGGTCGGCCCCGAACGCCATCGAGTCGGGGATCGGCTCGACCCACATGTAGTCGGGTTCGGGCGCGGGCAGGGGCGAGCCGGCGTCAGAGGCGGGGGCGAGGTCCATCGGCCGGGCACGGCGCTGCGGGCCCTTGATCATGTCGAGGCACACGTTCGTGGTGATCTTGTACAGCCACGAGCGCAGCGAGGAGCGGCCCTCGAAGGACCCGTGGGACTTCCACGCCCGCGTGAAGGCCTCCTGCACGGCGTCCTCGGCCTCGAACGAGGACCCGAGCATCCGGTAGGCGTAGGCGCACAGTTCCCGACGGTGGGGCTCGAACTCGGCGAGTACGTCGTCATCGATCGCAACGTTCATGCGCACAGCGTCGCATAGGGCACCGACACTCGCGAATACGGTTCGGAAATCAGATCCGTCAGGCCGCAAGGTGTCCGAAAACTCCCTTGTGGCGCGATCTCAGCGTTATTTGTCCGGCTGGTGGTCGGCCAGCCAGCGCTCGAACGCGTCGGCGTCCATCGGCCTGGCGAAGTGCCAGCCCTGCCCGGCGTGGCAGTTCCAGGCCTCCAGCTGCTTGCGGACCTTCTCGTCCTCCACGCCCTCGGCGACGACCTCCACGTCGAGGGCCCGGCCCAGGTCGATGGTGGTCGAGACGATGGCGGCGTTGTCCGGGTCGTCGATCAGCGTGGTCACGAAGGACTTGTCGATCTTGATCTCGGTGACCGGGAGCCGGCGCAGGTGCTGCATCGAGGAGAACCCCGTGCCGAAGTCGTCGAGGCTGATGCCGACACCGAGGTCGGAGAGGCGCTGGACGTTGACGACCACGCGCCGCGGGTCGGCCATGAGAGCGGACTCGGTGATCTCCAGCTGGAACTTCGCGGCGTTCACCCCGTAGGCGTCGATCCGCTCGGTCAGGAAGTCGGTGAACTCCGGCGACTGGAGGTCGCGCACCGAGACGTTCACGGCCATGCGCAGGTCGTGGCCCGCCTCGTTCCAGGTCCGGAGCTGGCGCAGCGCGATGTCGACGACCCGCTCGGTGAGCATCCGCATCACCGAGGAGTGCTCGGCGGTCTCGATGATCTCGGCGGGGTTCACGATCCCGCGCTCGGGGTGGTGGTAGCGCAGCAGGGCCTCGGCGCCGATGACCTCGCCGTCGGTGAGGCGCACCTGCGGCTGGTAGTAGAGGTTCACGCCGGGCGAGTCCGGGTGGTCGAGGGTGCGGCGCACGTCGCCGAGGAGCAGGAGCCGCTCGGGCGAGTTGTGGTCGAACTCGGGCGCGTAGCGGGCGAACGAGGAGGCCCGCTGCTTGGACTCGTACATCGCGATGTCCGCGTGGCGGAACAGGGTCTGGAAGTCCGAGCCGTCGTCGGGGAAGACCGCGATGCCGACCGAGCCGTCCACTTCGACGCTCGCGTCGCCCAGGACGATCGGGGCGTCCAGGCGGGCGCGGATCTCGCGGGCGCACTCCATCGGGTCGGTCATGCCGTCCAGTTCGGACCACATGAAGGCGAACTCGTCGCCGCCGAGGCGCGCGATCGCCTTGCCCTTGGGCTTGTCCGCCTCGAAGCGGCGCGCGAGTTCGGCCAGCAGCTGGTCGCCGACCTCGTGGCCGAGCGCGGAGTTGACGTCGGCGAAGCGGTCGAGGTCGAGGATGAGGACCGCGACGGCGGTACCGGTTTCGGCGGCGTCCGCGAGCTTGCCGTCGACGGCCTGCTGGAAGCCCTTGCGGTTGAGCAGGCCGGTGAGCGGGTCGTGGTCGGCCTGGCGCTCGCGGTCGGCGGCGGTCTGGAGGATGCGGTACACGGCGAAGATGGGGATCGCCGAGGCCGCGACCAGCCACCATGAGGACGTCGCGGCGGTCGCGACGATGGGCGCGATCGCGATCTGCGTGGCGCGGAGCGCCCATTCGCTCTCGAACCACTGCCAGAACGGGGCGAACCACCCTGTGCCGGCGCGAAGGGCATGCCGCCACGCGACGAGCGCGAAGCTCGTCAGCGTCCAGACCGATCCGGCGGCGAAGATGGCGAGCAGCTGGGCCACGTCGCCGTTCCAGGTCGCCCCGTCGGCGACCGCGTCCCACACGAACCAGGCGAGGACGAGCGCGGCCCCCTGCTGGGAGATGTTGAAGACCGCTCGCCACACGGAGGCCTTGAGCTGGACCATGAGCATGCCGATGGCGGCCGACTGGACGATCAGCGCGGGAAGGAAGCCCCAGGTGATCATCGTGGCGAGGACGTAGACGAGGTAGATCGACGCCATCGGCGACATCCACAGCCCGCCCCAGCGGGTCGGGCGCAGCTCGGCGACCATGGCGAGGCCCGCGGTGAGCCAGAAGGCGAAGGGCACGCCGAACCAGCCGCCCTCGGGCGCGCCGCTCGTTACGGCCACAGCGACGCTACCGGCGATCGCGAACACCGCGACCGCGGCCATGAAGCCGTAGTACCGGCCCGGATGCTCTTTAGGCGCAGTGTTGCGCATGAGCGTCGTGGCCATATCGCTCCTCCCACTGCCGCGCCGTCTTCGGGTGACGCGCCAGAATCACCCGAGGCCGGTCGCGGCCGACTCCTCTGTCATATCGCGAAATCAGCTCCCAGACAACGCCGGGAGCACATGCGGCACACTTGTGACCAGGCGCGACATGCTCATTACAGAAACCGTTATCCAGTGTTCCCGGCAGGGCCGCTCGCGGTCGGTTCCAGGCGCGGCGGCCCTTTCGGGCGATGGGTGCCGAGCCGTTGGTACGACAGGGGCAAGGATCCACGAGATGACTCTGCCCTGAACTAACGAGTCTCCCCCCGCTAAGGAATACGGATCGTTACCGACTTGTGATCATTCTGGTTCGTTCTCGGCATCTGACGTTTCCGGTACGGACAATCCGCCTTCGAGGAACGCCGCGAAATCCTCGCCTCGCACGATCGGGACGCCGAGCGAGACGGCCTTGTCGTACTTGGAGCCGGGCTTGTCCCCCGCCACGACCGCGCCGGTCTTCTTGGAGACCGAGGAGGTGGTCTTGCCGCCGCGGGCCTTGACGGCGGCGGCCGCGCCCTCGCGCGTGTAGTCGGGGATGCCGCCGGTGATGACCACGGTGAGGCCCTCGAGGGTCTGCGGGAGCGCCTCGGAGGGATCGGGGGCGTCGTCCTGCATGCGCACGCCGGCCTCGCGCCAGCGCTCGATGATGGCGCGGTGCCAGTCGACGGCGAACCAGTCCTTGATGGCGGCGGCGATGGTGGGGCCGACGCCGTCGACGGCGGCCATCTCGGCCTCGTCGGCGCTGGCGATCAGGTCGAGGTCGCGGAAGTGCTCGGCGAGGGCCTGGGCGGCGACGGGGCCGACGTGGCGGATCGAGAGCGCGTTGACGACTCGCCACAGAGGCTGGCGCTTGGCGGCGTCGAGGTTCTCGAGCATCTGGACGGCGGTCTTCTTCGGCTCGCCGTCCTTGTTGGCGAAGTAGGCGACGACCTTGTCCTCGCCCGTCTTCGGGTCGGGTTTGGGCAGCCCGGAGTCGGGGTCGCGGACCACGACCCGGATGGGAAGGAGGTCGGCCATCTGCAGGTCGAAGACGCCGCCTTCGTCGACCAGGGCCGGTTCGGCGTCGAGCGGCTGCACGAGCGCGGCGCAGGCGATGTAGCCCATGCGGTCGACGTCGAAGCAGGAGCGGCCGGACAGGTACGCGAGACGTTCGCGCAGCTGGCCGGGGCAGGAGCGGGCATTGGGGCAGCGCAGGTCCACGTCGCCTTCGGCGGCGGGGGCGAGCACCGAGCCGCATTCGGGGCAGCGTTCGGGCATGACGAAGTCGATCTCGGAGCCGTCGCGGGCGGCGTCGACGGGGGCGACGACCTCGGGGATGACGTCGCCGGCCTTGCGGACGACGACGGTGTCGCCGATCTTGACGCCCTTGGCCTTCACCTGGTCGGCATTGTGGAGGGTCGCGAACTCGACCTCGGAGCCGGCGACGCGCACGGGTTGGAGCACGGCATAGGGGGTGGCGCGGCCGGTGCGGCCGATGGAGACCTTGATGTCGAGGAGCTTGGTGTTGACCTCCTCGGGCGGGAACTTGTAGGCGACGGCCCAGCGCGGGGTGCGCGAGGTCGCGCCGAGGCGGCGCTGCACGTCTAGCCGATCGATCTTGATGACGACGCCGTCGATCTCGTGGACGAGCTCATGGCGCTGCTCGCCGAACTCGGCGATGTACGCGAAGGCCTCTTTGATGGTGGCGACGACGCGCCAGTAGGGACTGGTGGGCAGGCCCCAGGCTTCGAGCGCGGCGTAGGAGTGGGACTGTGAGTCGGGTTCGAAGCCGCGCATGGCGCCGAGGCCGTGGGCGATGAAGCTCAGGGGCCGCTCGGCGGTCTTCGCGGCGTCCTTCTGGCGCAGGGACCCGGCGGCGGCGTTGCGCGGGTTGGCGAACGGGGCCTTGCCTGCCTCGACCTGGGCTTCGTTGAGGCGCTTGAAGTCGGCGGTCGGGAAGTAGACCTCGCCGCGGACCTCGAGGAGCTCCGGCACGTCGAAGCCGTCGGCGGCGGTGAGGCGCTGGGGGACGGCGGCGATGGTGGCCACGTTCGCGGTGACGTCCTCACCGGTGGTGCCGTCGCCGCGGGTGGCGGCGCGGGCCAGGCGGCCGTTCTCGTAGACGAGGTCGACGGCGAGGCCGTCGATCTTGACCTCGCAGAGGTAGGGCTCGTCGGGGACCTCGGCAGTGATCCGATCGGCCCAGGTCTGGACCTCTTCGAGACTGAAGACGTCCTGGAGGCTCAGCAGCTTCTCGAGGTGCGTGACTGGGGTGAACGCCTCGGAGAAGGTGCCGACCTGCTGCGTGGGCGAGTCCTCGTTCTTCAGCTCCGGGAACTGCGTCTCGATGTCGATGAGCTCGTGCATGAGCTCGTCGAACTGGCTGTCCGAGATGGTGGGGGCGTCGTGGACGTAGTAGCGGCGCCGGTGCTCGGTGATCTCGGCGGCCAGATCCTCATGGCGGGCCCGCGCTCGGGCGAACTGAGGGTCGTCGGTGCTGTCCAGGTCTGCGTCAGTCGTGCTCACGGCCCCATTGTGTCAGCTGGGTCCGACGTTTCGGGGAGGCCGAAGCCTTATGCAACCGGTCACCTCCCGTTCACGTCGTGATTGCCTGGGCAACCCCGAGTGCCGGAAGGATCGGCTGCGTACTGCCCGTACATCC
Organism: Glycomyces rhizosphaerae; assembly: GCF_042647865.1. Taxonomy (NCBI): domain Bacteria; kingdom Bacillati; phylum Actinomycetota; class Actinomycetes; order Glycomycetales; family Glycomycetaceae; genus Glycomyces; species Glycomyces rhizosphaerae. The sequence continues at coordinate 774,471 of NZ_JBHRWO010000004.1, read as the reverse complement.
CCTCGCTGCCCCCGTCAAAGGAGTCAGGCATGGCGATCCTCTCGATCGGCGGCTCGAACCGCCGCAGTTTCCTGCGCCGAGGCGCGACCGCCGCAGGCGGCGGCCTCTTCGCGATCGCCGCAATGGAAGGCCTCTCGATCCGCGCAGCCCACGCCAAGGACGGTGAGAAGGACCGCGCCTGCCCCGACAACGGCGGCTACGGCGAGCTGCGCGAGCTGACCCGCACCGATCCCGAGTCCGGGTTCTCCCAGACCCTTTGGCTCCCTGAGGAATTCGACTTCAAGGTGTTCTCGGTCGCCGCATCCCCGATGCGGGACGGCAACCCGACCCCGCTCGCCCACGACGGCATGGCCTGCTTCCCGACCGGACGCCGCGGCGAGTGGCGGCTGGTGCGCAACCACGAGGAGCGCAACGAACCGGGCGTGCCCGCCGGCAGCCTCGAGCACCGCTACGACGCGCTCGGAGGCGGCGGGACCACGACGCTGAGCGTCCGCTGGGAGGACGGCGAACCGCACTTCGTCGAGGCCTGGCAGTCGCTGTCGGGCACCATCGTCAACTGCGCGGGCGGCCCGACCCCGTGGGGCTCGTGGCTCTCGTGCGAGGAGACGACCGCCGGGACCGCGGCGGGCTGGGAGGCCGAGCACGGGTACGTGTTCGAGGTGCCTTCCGCCGAAGAAGGCGAGACGATCCCGGTGCCGCTCAAGGAGATGGGCCGCTTCGTGCACGAGGCCGTGGCCGTGGACCCGCGCTCGGGCGTGGTCTACGAGACCGAGGACCAGAACACGGCCGGGTTCTACCGGTTCCTGCCGAACGTGCCCGGCGACCTCGCCGAAGGCGGGCAGCTCCAGATGCTCAAGATCGCCGACGAGTGGAACTTCGACACCCGCACCGGCCAGCGCGCCGGGCGCGGCATGTACGTCGAATGGGTCGACATCGACGACCCGGACCCGGCCGACGCCGAGGCGGACCCGCTCGCGGTGTTCAACCAGGGCTGGGCGCGGGGCGCGGCGGTCTTCGGGCGGCTCGAGGGCTGCTTCTACGGCGACGGCGCGGTCTACATCGCGTCCACTTCGGGCGGCGACGAGGGCGAGGGCCAGCTGTGGGAGTACCGGCCTCGCGGCCACAAGGGCGGGACCATCAAGCTGGTGTTCGAGTCCCCTGACGCGGAGCTCCTGTCCTATCCGGACAACATCACGGTGTCCCCCGCCGGGAACCTGATCCTGTGCGAGGACACGAGCCGCAGCCTGCCGGCGATGCGGGGCCTGACGCGGGAGGGCGAGATCTTCCCGCTGGTCTACCACGAGGGCAAGACCGAGTGGTGCGGCGCGGCGTTCTCGCCTGACGGCAAGGTCCTGTTCGCGAACATGCAGGGCGCGACCCGCGGCGCGCTGGGCGACCCGGCGCTGGAGCCGGGGCGCACCGTCGCCATCTGGGGCCCCTGGAGCAAGGGCGTCCTATAAGACTCACCTTCCCGAGTGGCGATCCGGCCTTGCGCATGTCTTCGTGCGCGGCCGGGTCGCCTTTTCGCTGTCCAGGGGGCGGCAGGCGTGGCACACTAGAAGTAATTCACTACTCGATGAATTCCTGTGGTACGTTGAATTCATCAACCGATGAATTACTGGAGGCTCCGATGCCACCCACCCCAGCCGCGGCCATCACGGCCACCGACCTCGTGGTCGAACGCGGCAAGAAGATCGTTCTCGACGGCGTCTCCACGGAGATCGCCACCGGCACCGTCACCGGCCTGCTCGGCCCCTCGGGCTCGGGCAAGACCACGTTCATCCGGGCGATCGTGGGGACGCAGAAGGTCAAGTCCGGCACCGTGGAAGTCCTCGGCCACCCGGCCGGGACCAAACCGCTGCGCCGCCGCGTCGCCTACGTCACCCAGGACGCCTCGATCTACCCCGACCTCTCGGTCAAGGCCAACGTCGCCTACTTCGCGGCCCTCTACGGGCGCAGCCGATCCGAGGCGATGCACGCGATCGAGCGGGTCGGCATGGGCGACCATGCGAATGAGCTCGCCGCGAACCTCTCCGGCGGCCAGAAGACCCGCACCTCGCTCGCCTGCGCGCTCGTCATCGAACCCGAGGTGCTCGTCCTCGACGAGCCCACCGTCGGGCTCGACCCGGTCATCCGCGAGGAGCTGTGGGACCGGTTCCGTGTCCTCGCCCAGCAGGGCGCGACCCTGCTGGTCTCCAGCCACGTGATGGACGAGGCCGACCGCTGCGACCGGCTCCTGCTCCTGCGCGAGGGTCGCTTCATCGCCGACGACACACCGGCCGACCTGCGCGCCGCCACCGGCACCGCGAACCTCGAAGCGGCGTTCCTCCACCTCATCCGCGACCTCGAGAAGGCGAACTGACATGTCGATGCGCATCACCTTCATCACCGCCGGGCGCATCCTGCGGCAGCTGCTCAACGACCGCCGCACCGTCGTGCTCATCCTGGCCGTGCCGAGCCTGATGATCGCGCTCATCAGCGCCATCATGGACGCCGCTCCGCAGGCCTTCAACTCCGTCGGGCTGATCCTGCTGGCGTTCTTCCCGTTCATGATGATGTTCATGATCACCTCGATCACGCTGCTGCGCGAGCGCACCGGAGGGACCCTGGAGCGGCTCATGACGACGCCGACCGGGAAGCTCGACCTCGTCGGCGGCTATGCGATCGCCTTCGGTGTGGCCGCCGCGAGCCAGACCGCCATCGCCGCCACCGTCGCGTACGCCTTCCTCGGGCTGGAGACGGCCGGCCCGGCCTGGGCGGTGTTCCTCATCGCGATCGTCGCCTCGCTGTTCGGGATGGCGTTGGGGCTGTTCGTCTCCGCGTTCGCCACCACCGAGTTCCAGGCGATCCAGTTCATGCCCGTGTTCGTCGTCCCGCAGCTCCTGCTGTGCGGCCTGATCTGGCCGCGCGACCAGATGGCCGGATGGCTCCAAGGGGTCTCGGACGCGCTGCCGGTCACCTACGCGGTCAAGGCCCTCACCGAAGTGCAGGTCAACACCGAGATCACCGCCGCCATGTGGGGCGATCTCGCGATCGTGGCCGCTGCGGTGCTCGTCGCAACGGCCCTCGGAGCCGCGACGCTGCGGCGTCGCACGAACTAGGGTTCACCCGTGGCCAGAACGAAGCGCGCCGGACGGCGGTCAGGCAATCCCGACACCAGAGCCGAGATCCTGGCCGCCGCCCGGCGGCTGTTCGCCGAGGAGGGCTTCGAGTCGGTCTCCATGCGGCGCATCGCTTCCGAGGCCGAGGTGGACCCCTCGCTGATCCACCACTACTTCGGGTCCAAGGACGACCTGTTCCTCGCGGCCATCGAGCTGCCGATGGACCCGGCCCCGGAGGTCGCGGCCGTCCTCAAGGCGGGCGGCGTCGAGGGCGCGGGCGGACGGCTCATGCACGCGTTCGTCGCGATCTGGGACGGCCCGCACCAGGACAAGCTGCTCGCGGTGGTCCGCACGAGCCTCTCCAAGCCCGCGATGTCGTTCGTGCTCCGCCAGCTCTTCGAGCACCGGATCGTCAAGACCGTCGAGAACGTCCTCGGCGACCAGGTCGACCACATCCCGGTGCGCGCCAACTTCATCGCCTCACAGGTCTTCGGCCTGGTGGTGACCCGCTACATCCTGAAACTGGAGCCGCTGGCCTCGCTCAGCGAGGCCCAGCTGGCCGAGACGGTCGGGCCGACGATCGACCGGTACCTGACGATGCCGATCGAGCACCTGCTCGACCAGAGTGAAAAGTGAGTCGCGTTCGCCGGGTCCAGGCCCGGAAGCGGCCCACCCCTAGACTGGCCGCATGCCGATCGTCGACAGCGCCATCTACCGCAAGGGCCTGCGCGAGTCGCACCACGTGACCCTCGACCAGACCTTCGAGGACCTCCACGAGCACGGCGGCTTCGCCTGGATCGGCCTCTACCGACCCACCGAAGAGGAACTCGCCTCGGTCGCCGAGGAGTTCGAGCTGCACCACCTCGCGATCGACAACGCCACCACCGGCCACCAGCGCCCGAAGCTCCAGCGTTTCGGCGAGACCCTCTTCGTGGTCCTGCGCCCGGCCCGGTACCTCGAGGAGACCGAGCAGGTCGAGTTCGGCGAGGTCCACATGTTCATCGGCCCGAACTTCGCCATCACCATCCGCCACGCCGAGTCCCCCGACCTCGCGCAGGTCCGCAGGCGGCTCGAAGCCGACCCCGAGCTGCTGTCGCTCGGGCCGCAGGCGGTGCTCTACGCGGTGCTCGACGAGATCGTCGACGGCTACAACCCGGTGGTCGACGGCATGGAGGACGACATCGACGAGATCGAGGACGAGCTGTTCTCCGGGGATCCCGACGTCGCCAGGCGCATCTACGAACTCGCCCGCGAGGCCATGGCGTTCCAGCGCGCCACGCACCCGCTCGTGCGGATCTTCCGGTCCCTTGAGGCCGGATACGACAAGTACCAGGTCGACATCGAGCTGCGCCGCGACATGCGGGACGTGCTCGACCACGTGCTGCGCATCGTCGAACGCGCCGACACGTTCCGGGCCCTGCTGGAGAACGCGCTCACCGTCCACTCCACTCTGGTGACGCAGGCGCAGAACGAGGAGATGCGGCAGCTCTCGCACGCGAGCATCGAGCAGGGCGACCAGGTCAAGAAGATCAGTTCGTGGGCGGCGATCCTGTTCACGCCGGGCCTCGTGGCCGGGGTCTACGGCATGAACTTCACGCACATGCCCGAGCTGTCATGGGTCCTCGGCTACCCGATGGCGATGGGGATGATGCTGCTCTCGGCCGGGCTGCTCTACCTCGTGTTCAAGCGCAGCAACTGGCTCTAGGCGGCGATGTCGAAGGCCGAGCCGACGAGGTAGGTCACGGCCATCGTCGCCGCGCCGACCGCCATGACCCGCAGCATCGCCCGGCCCCAGGGCGCGCCGCCGAGCGTCGCCGAGGTGTAGCCGGTGAGCGCCAGCGCGGCGATCACCGCGATCGCGCAGCCGATGACGCGGATGCCTTCGGGCAGCAGCGTGATCGCGAGCAGCGGCAGCAGTGCGCCACAGGTGAAGGCGAGGAACGAGGAGAGCGCGGCCTGCCACGGGTTGGTGAGCTCGTCGGGGTCGACGCCGTATTCGACCACGGCGTGGGCGCGCAGCGGGTTGCGTTTCGAGAGTTCGCGGGCCGCCTCCTCGGCGGTCTCCTTCGACAGGCCGCGGTCGCGCAGGCTCGCGGCGAGTTCGGCTTCGGCCTCGTCGGGGTTCTCGGCGAGTTCGCGCCGCTCGGCGTCCACAAGGGTCGCTTCGGTGTCGCGCTGGGCCGAGACGGAGGTGTACTCGCCGCCGGCCATCGAGAAGGCGCCTGCGACCAGGCCGGCCACGCCGGAGACGAGGATGGTCGACCGGTCGGCGGTGGCCCCGGCGACGCCGATGACGATCCCTGCGACCGAGACGATGCCGTCGTTCGCGCCGAGCACGCCCGCACGGAGCCAGTTGAGTCGGTTGCCGATCGAGCCGGGGCCGCCGCCCTCGTGCGCGCCGTCCCGGTGCCCGTGGCCTTCATGTCCGCTTTGCGCCATCACGATTCCAGTCAACCACAAGGTTGCGGCCGGTGGGAGTTCTCACAAGCGCCAATGAATTGCGGGAACTTGGGCGAATTATCCAGTGCCCCGTACTCACGCTCTGTATTGGACGCTTCCCAAGGTTGACGGCGGCCGCTATTGTCGGCACTCCCTCCGATATGAAGGGGCTCATTCATGAGCGAACCCGCTGACTCCCCAGCTCCGCGGCCCGAGGACGCCCAGGCGCCTCAAGACGAATCGCCGAGCGAACCTCCCCGCAATGCGGCCCCGGGCGAGCCGCCCCGGCCCGAGACGCCGATGGAGGACTCCCGGCCCGAAGCGTCCGAACCCGTTCTCGCGCAAGCCGCTCCGACGCCACCTGCGAAACCGCAAGCACCTGAAGACTCCCCCGCCGAATCCGAACCCGCTCTCCCGCAAGCGGCTCCGACGCCGCCCACGCCGCAGGCCGCCCCCCAGCAGCCCGCGCTGCCGTACGGGCCGCAGCATCCCGCCGGGCCGCTGACCGCCGTCCAGTACCAGCGGCAGGCCGGCTACTACCAGCAGCTGACCGGGCCGCCGCGGATGCTGCCGCCGAACCCCAGATGGCACCGGCCCGAATCGGTCCCGAATCCGGCCGTGGTGGTCCTGGCCGTCGCCGTCGCGCTCTTCGGCGCTTGGACCGCGTTCCACTCGACCGGCGTCGGCATCGGCCTGTCGCTCACCGGCATCGCGTTCCTGGCGGTACCGCTGGCCATGGGGGACCGCGAGGACCTGGTGCCGCGGTTGCCGGGCGCGATCCTGGTCGCGGCCCTGTGGTCGGTCGCGGCGATCCGCGACGCCGGATGGGTCGTGTTCCTGTGCTCGGCCACCGCGTTCCTGCTGACGCCGTTGGCACTCGCGCCGCAGCGCCGGTTCAGCGGCACCGCGCTCACCCTCTTCATGGGCTGGCTCGAGGGGCTCGCCGCCGCTTTCGGCTGGGCCAAGCGCGGTCGGCGTGGCAAGGACGGCCGCACCGGCGCCAACATGCGGAACGTGTGGGTCGTGCTGGTGACCGCGTTGCTGCTCATCGTCTTCGGTGGGCTCTTCGCCGCCGCCGACAGCACGTTCGCCGATCTCGTGGTGCGGCTGCTGCCCGAGGTGAATCCGGCCGAGTTCATCCTGCGGATGTTCCTCGCGGCCGTGCTGTTCCCGCTGGCGCTGCTGTGGATCTACACGGCGGTCGCGAAGCCGAGCTTCGACTCCGACCGCGCCGAGGGCGAGCACCGGACGGTCTCGCGGTTCGAGCTCGCGGTGCCGCTGGGGGCGTTGAACCTCCTGTTCGTCGCGTTCATCGCGGTCCAACTGCGGGTGTTCCTCGGCGGCGAGGAGTACGTCATGGAGACCGCCGGGCTCACCTTCGCCGAATACGCCCGCCAGGGCTTCTGGCAGTTGAGCTTCGTGTCGGGCCTGGCCCTCGCGGTGATAGCGGTCGCGGCCTGGCTCGCGCCCAAGCGCGCCAAGGCCGACCGTTGGGCGGCGCGCATCCTGCTCGGCACCCTGTGCGTGCTGTCCATGGTGGTCATCGCGTCGGCGATGTACCGCATGTACACGTACGCCGAGACCTACGGGCTCACCCGGATGCGCGTGTGGATCTTCACCGTCGAGATCTGGCTCGCGGTCCTGTTCGCGCTGGTCATCGTGTGCTGCTGGAAGCTCCGGGCGGCCTGGCTGCCGCGCGCGGTGCTCGCCTCGGCCGCGCTGGCGCTGCTCGGGCTGGCCGGCGTGAACCCGGACGCGTACATCGCCCGCTACAACCTCGCGCACGAGCACGCGCTGGACCTCGACTACCTGGACGACCTCTCCGACGACGCGGTGCCCGAGTTCGCGGACCTCACCGAGGAACAGCTCGACTGCATGCTGTACCGGCCGTGGGACGCCGACGAGGAGCGCGACCTCATGGCCTGGAACCTCGGCCACCAACGCGCGCAAGAGCTTCTGAAGGAACACCAGAACGGGTCGGCGGGCTACTGCGACGGGGACGGTCGGGTCGACGACTACGGCGCCCCGGATCCGGGCGCCGCAACGGAGGCCTCGGCGTTCTTCGACACCGAGACCTGCTCGTCGATCGACCACACCACTGTGGAGGGCGGCTTCGACGAACCCGGCCTCCAACCCGATCCGAACACGTCCGGCACGTGGCTGGAATCCGACGCGACGGTGGACACGGCGACGACCATCGACGCGTGGCTCACCTGCAGTTACGAGGCGGGACCTGACGGGTACATGACGGTGACGCTCCAGCAGTACGACAGCGACATCGCGGCGTACCATGACCTCAACGCGAAGGTCACGGCCTACGAGGCCGAGGGGTTCACCGTCGACGTGCAGGGCTCGGCGCCCGAGGCCCGCTACATCTCGGTGAGCGACGACCCGGACTACCAGGCCTACCGCTACCACTACACGGCCGGGAACATCCGCCTGGAATCGCTGATCGCGCACGGCCCGATCGATCAGAGCGCGGCGACCGCCTCGGTGGACCTCACCGGGCAGTTGGAGAACCTGTACTACGCGTTTGCCTGACCGATTGTCCAATGTCACTCCGATGGCGCGAATAGCGTTGAGCTGCAGCGCCATCGGAGTGCGAACTCCCGTTCCAGACGGCTTCGCGAGATTCATTTGTATTAATCTCCACCCGCTGAATAGGGTTTCGGACATGCTTCAAGTTATCGGCGCGGGACTCCCGCGCACCGGGACCATGACCCTCAAGAACGCCCTCGAGACCCTCCTCGGGGCGCCATGCCACCACATGGCCGAGGTCTTCAGCCGTGTCGAGATCGACGCACCGGGATTCAGCGCCGCCGCCAAAGGCGACTTCCCCGACTGGGACGAGCTCCTCAAGGGCTACGCCGCCGCAGTCGACTGGCCGGCCTCGGCGTTCTACGCCGAACTGGCCGAACACTATCCGGACGCGGTCGTCGTCCTCTCACGCCGCGACAGCTTCGAATCCTGGTGGACCAGCGCGAACAACACCGTCTTCAGGAAGTTCAACGACATCGAGGACCCGAGCGGCGGCCCATGGCTGGCGATGGTCCAGGGCGTCTGGGACTACGCGTTCGAAGGCGCTGACAGGGAGGACAAGGACGCAGTCGAGGCGGCCTACGACCGCTACCACGAGAAGGTCCGCGAGACCATCCCCGCCGATCGCCTCGTCGAGTTCGAGACCGGGGCCGGGTGGGAGCCGCTGTGCACGGCCCTCGGCCTGCCGATCCCGGACGTGCCTTTCCCGCACCTGAACTCCACCAAGGACTTCAACGCCCAGATCGAATCGATCAAGGCCGGGAAGCAACCCGGTCAATAGCGAGGCCGGCTCAGCCGCGGAGCCGCTCGGCGGCTTCGCGGCTCGCCTCCATCGCGAACCGGGCGTAGTCGGGGCTCGCCCCCGCCATCCCGCACGTGGTCGCGACGCTCACCCGCTGCGGCAGCAGCTCTGGGTTGAAGCCGAGGCGGTTCCAAAGGCCCAGAACGCGTTCGGCCGCTTCCTTGGCGATGCCCGGATGGGGCTTGCCGAGCGCGGGCACCACCCCGGCGATGAGGCGGCCGCCGCCGTCGAGGTACTCCCCCAAGGCGTCGACCTTCGGCACGTCGTCGAGGTTGAACAGGGTCAGATCGATCGAGAGCGCCTGCGCGCCCGCCTCTTCGAGCAGCTTGACCGGCACGTCAGGGGCGCAGCAGTGCACCACCACGGGAACGCCGACCTGCTCGGTCAGCTCCCGCAGCCGCTCGCGCGCCACTTCCACGGGCACGCGGCGGTAGAAGTCCAGTCCCGACTCGGTGTTCACCCGGCCCGCCAGCGCCGCCGGCAGGCTCGGTTCGTCGAGCTGGATCGACAAGGCGGCCTTGGGCATCCGCGCCTGGGCCGCCGCGACGTAGTTGCGCAGGCCCTCGGCGAGCGAGGCGGTGAGGTCGGCGACAGCGCCGGGGTCGGCGAGCATCGCGCCGCCGGTGCGCCGCCACAGGTTGGCGGCGAGGGTGAACGGGCCGACGGCGTTCAAGCGGACCGGTCCGGCGGTGGTCACCTCGTGGAGGGCGTCGAGGTCGCGTTCGAGGAAGTCGGCGGCGCGGCGGGCGTCGCGGCCCGGCAGGTCGGCGAGCTCCCAGCGGAACGCCCACCACTGGACGGGCAGGCCTTCGAGGAGGGCCGCCCCGCGTCCGATCATGTCCGATCCGAGACCGCGGTCGGGCAGCTCGGGCAGGTGCGGCCATTCGGGGAGTTCACCGAAGACGATGTTGACGGCCTCGCCGATGTCGGTGCCGGGCAGGGAGCCGACGCCGGTGGCGACGCCCATCGCGATGGCGTCGGTGCCCTGCGAAGGCGCACGGTCGGGCAGACGCTCCGGGTCGTTCCAAGCGTCAGGCACGCGCTGCCTCGATTGATTCGGTGGCGTCGATGGTTCCGGACGCGAGCACCGCGTCGCCTTGGGCCGCATCGGGGTCGTAGACCACCAGGGCCTGGCCGGCGGCGACGCCGAACGCGGGCTTGTGGAGCCGGGCGGTGAGGCCGCCGTCCTCGGGGGTCACGGTGGCCGGGTAGACCTCGCCGTGGGCGCGCAGCTGGACCTCGGCTTCGAAGGCGCCGGTGCGCTCCTCGGCGAGCCACACCGGAGCGCCGGTGCGGATGCGGTCGACGCGCAGGGCCTCGCGGGGCCCGACCTCGACGCGGTTGTCGACCGGCGTGATCGAGAGGACGTAGCGCGGCTTGCCGTCGGCGGCGGGGACCTTGAGGCCGAGGCCGTGGCGCTGGCCGATGGTGAACTGGTGGGAGCCGTCGTGGCTGCCGAGGACCTCGCCGGAGGCGGCGTCGACGATCGCGCCCTCCTTGGAGCCGAGCTTGTTCTTCAGGAAGCCGGAGGTGTCGCCGTCGGCGATGAAGCAGATGTCGTGGCTGTCGGGCTTCTTGGCGACCGCGAGGCCGCGGGCCTCGGCCTCGACGCGCACCTGGTCCTTCGGGGTGTCGCCGAGGGGGAACGCGGAGTGGGCGAGCTGGGCCGGGGTGAGCACGCCGAGCACGTACGACTGGTCCTTGCCGGGGTCGACGGCGCGGCGCAGGAGGCCGTCCTCGCCCTTGCGGGCGTAGTGGCCGGTGACGACGGCGTCGAAGCCGAGGGCCATCGCGCGGTCGAGGACGGCGGCGAACTTGATCTTCTCGTTGCAGCGCAGGCACGGGTTCGGGGTGCGCCCGGCCGCGTACTCGGCGTAGAAGTCCTCCACGACGTCCTCGTGGAAGCGCTCGGCCATGTCCCAGATGTAGAAGGGGATGCCGATGACGTCGGCGGCGCGGCGGGCGTCGCGGGAGTCCTCGATGGTGCAGCAGCCGCGGGCCCCGGTCCGGTAGGTCTGGGGATTCTTGGACAGCGCCAGGTGGACGCCGGTGACGTCGTGCCCGGCCTCGACGGCGCGGGCCGCGGCGACGGCCGAGTCGACTCCGCCGCTCATGGCGGCCAGTACTCGAAGTTTCACGTCATCCACCTTAGGCCGGTTTTCCGGCGGCGCTACGAGAGCCCTGCTGTCTTGGCGCGCCGCACAGCCTCCGGCAGGGCCGTCACGAGGGCGTCGATGTCGGCGCTCGTAGTGGGCCAGCCGAGCGTGAAGCGCAGGGAGGAGCGGGCGTCGTCGGCTTCGGCGCCCATCGCGAGGAGCACGTGGGAGGGCTGGGCGATCCCGGCCGAGCAGGCCGACCCTGTGGCGCATTCGACACCTGCGGCGTCGAGGAGCATGAGGAGGGCGTCGCCTTCGCAGCCGGGGAACGAGAAGTGGGCGTTGCCGGGCAGGCGCGATTCGGGGTCGCCGTTGTAGATCGACTCGCGGATCGTCTCGCGGATGCGGGCCACGAGGTCGTCGCGCAGCAGCGCGAGCCGCTGGGACTCCTCCTGCTGGGTGCGCACGGCGTGGGCGACCGCTTCGGCGAGCGCGGCGATGCCGGGCACGTCGAGAGTGCCGGAGCGGATCTCGCGCTCCTGGCCGCCGCCGTGCAGCAGCGGGACGGCCTTCACATCGCGCCTCAGGACCAGCGCGCCAGTGCCGGTGGGTCCGCCGAGCTTATGGCCCGAGAGGGCGAGGGCGGCGGCGCCGGAGGCGGCGAAGTCGACGGGGACGTGGCCGACGGCCTGGATCGCATCCGTGTGGACGGGGATGCCGTGGACGGCGGCGAGCGCGGCGATCTCGCTGATGGGCTGGAGGGTGCCGACCTCGTTGTTCGCCCACATGCAGGTGAGGACGGTGATCTCGGCGCCGCGCTCGTCCAGGAGCCCGGCCAGGGCGGCGGTGTCGACGCGGCCGAGCTTGTCGACCGGGAGCTCGGTGACGTCGGCGCGTTCGTGGTCGCCGAGCCAGGCGATGGCGTCGGCGACGGCGTGGTGCTCGATCGCGGTGGTCACCACGCGGTTCCGGCCCTCGGCGCGGCGGGCCCAGTGGATGCCCTTGACGGCGAGGTTGTCGGCCTCGGTGCCCGAACCGGTGAAGATGATCTCGCCGGGTTTGGCGCCCAGCGCCTCGGCGATGCGTTCGCGGGACTCCTCGACCGTGCGGCGGGCGGTGCGCCCGGAACCGTGGAGGGAGGAGGCGTTGCCGAGCGCGCGTGCGGTCCGCACGTAGGCGTCGAGCGCCTGGGGGAGCATCGGCGTGGTCGCGGCGTGATCGAGGTAGGCCATGGCCTCTCCAGTCTACGTTTGATCTACGGCTCGCAAGTTTCGCCGTGGCTGGCGCGTCCCGGCTCACTCCTGGGGGCCGCGACGGCGTTCCGCACCCTGGGTCTGCGCCGTTCCGAGGGGTGGGATCCAGGCCCGGGAATCCGCCGTGTTAGTCGGTGTTATGCGCGGTGGTGACCGCGAGATAGAATCTGACGAATCCTCCTACCTTTCCGGTCGTAAGGGGGCGCCGCCCCGAGACCGGGTGCCGAAGAAGCCGGAGTCTTCGACGCCCGAGTCGAGAGAAAGTGTGTGCCGATGACGCCTGAGCTCGCCGAAGCGCTTCGCGCAGGGCCGTTCCACACTGCCTTGCGCGTGGCCATCCAGACCAGCGGGCTCGGTCTCGACCGTATCCGCCACCGCCTCGCCATGCGCGGCATCACCGTGTCGACCACGAGCCTGAGCTACTGGCAGTCGGGCCGGTCCCGGCCCGAACGCGCCGAGTCGCTGGCCGCCGTCACCGCCCTCGAAGACCTCCTCGAGATCCCTGCGGGATCGCTGCGCGTGCTGCTCGGCCCCAAGCGGGCCCGCGGGCCGCGTTCGATCCGCGGGAACCTGCCCCGGCCCGACGCGGTCCTGGGCGGCGACGCGGTGCGCGAACTGTGCGACCAGGTGCCTGCCTCGCGGGAGCACACGCTCGACATCCTCAGCCAGCAGGTGATCGTCCACGTCGACTCCGAATGGCAGGAGTCGGTGTTCGAGCTGTCGATGCTGGTGCGCGCCAGGCGGGACGACGTGGACCGCTACATCCTGCTGTACCGCGGGGACGAGGGCTGCGACATCGACGACATCGAGTTCAAGCCGGTGCGCGACTGCTCGGTGCCGAACATCCTGCGGCACCCGGACGCGCCGGTGGCCTTGGCCGAGATCGTGTTCGACACGCCGCTGCCGAAGGGCGCGACGCACCTGTTCGAGATCGTCGTGCAGGGCAACGGCGGGACCTCGAGCGGGCACGGGAACGCGTTCCGGTACCCGGTGGACCAGTACTCGCTCCAGGTGCGCTTCGCGCCGGACGCGATCCCGAGGCGGGTGTACCGCTTCGCGCAGTCGAGCCTGCAGCGCGAGAAGCGCGAGACCGGGGACCTGCAGTTGGGCCCGAACCGGACCGTGGCGCTGGCGGAGCCGGTGCCGAGGCCGGGCGCGCTGGGCATCGGCTGGGAGATCGAATAAGGCAAGAGCAAGGGCCCCACCGGGAAACCGGTGGAGCCCTTCGCTTTGCGGTCTTAGTCTTCCGCGTTGCGACTGTGCGCTTGTTCCGCGCCTCGCTAGCGCTCGTTGCGGAAGCGCTTGACGGCCCACCAGGTGCCGGGCAGCAGCAGCGCGGCGGACACGAGCTTGACGGCGTCGCCGGCGAGGAACGGGAGCATGCCGGCCGCGATCGCGTCGGAGGCGCTCATGTCGAGGGCGTAGGCGAGGTACGGGACGCCGAACGCGTACATGAGCACGTTGCCGACGACCATGAGCCCCACGGTCTTCAGGATCGTGCGGTCGCCGCCGCGGCGGGCGAGGTAGCCGACCGCGACTGCGGCGGCCAGGAAGCCGATGATGTAGCCGAAGGTCGGCATGGCGTACCCGGAGGTGCCCTCGGTGAACCAGGGGACCCCTGCGGCGCCTGCGGCGAGGTAGACCGCGAGGGTCAGGCCCGCGCGGAGCGGCCCGTAGGCGGCGCCGACGAGGAGCACGGTGAACGTGGTGAGCACGAACGGAACCGGGCTGATCTGCGGGATGGTGAACGCGATCTGCGCTGAAGCGCCGATGGCGGCGGCGCCGCCGAGGACGAGCACGGCGTCGCGGGCGACGGCGACGGCCCGCGTCGAGGCCGGCAGGAGGTCAGCGAGAACGCGGGGCGCGGCAATCGTGGCGGCTGAGGCGACCATTGCGGATTCCTCCAACATTATCTGTAGGTTCTATATAACGAGAGGCTCCGGGAAGCCTAACGCACCGTTGTTACAAGGACGTGACGCCCCCGACCGGCGCTCACCGGCGCCGACTCGGAAGCCCTGTCGGACCTCAGTGTCATCATCGAATCGGGGGTGCTCGCGAATGCCCGATTTGCAGGCAAGAGCCGCGAACCTCCCAACTCCCCCAAGTGAACCGGCCGCGTGTCACACCCCCGCGTCACCATCGAAGCCGGGGGTGAGTACGAACGCGAGCCTTGCTCGCCACCGCCTCGCGGCCCCGGCATGGCCGTGGCCCGGCCGCCCCTGCGGGCGATCCGGGCCACGTCGCGACTCGTTGTGACTCGTCGCCGCTTACTTCCGCTTCTCGATCTCCTCGAGCGCCTGCGGCAGGACCTGGAACAGGTCGCCGACGACGCCGAAGTCGGACATGCCGAAGATCGGGGCGTCCGCGTCCTTGTTGACCGCCACGATCACGCGCGAGGTCTGCATGCCCGCGCGGTGCTGGATCGCGCCCGAGATGCCCGCCGCCACATACAGTTGCGGGCTCACCGTCGTACCGGTCTGGCCCACCTGGAACTTGTGCGGGTAGTACCCCGCGTCCGTCGCCGCGCGCGAAGCGCCGACCGCGCCGCCCAGGGAGTCGGCCACGCGCTCGATGAGCGCGAAGTCCTCCGCCGAGCCCACACCGCGGCCGCCGGAGACGACCACGCCGGCCTCGGCCAGACCCGGCCGGTCCCCCGCGGGCTCGTCGACCCGCTCGGTGACCCGCACGCGCTGGTCGGCTTCAGCCACGGTCGCCGCCACGGCCTCGACCGCGGGCGAACCCGGGGCCGGGGCGGGCTCGGTCGATCCGGCCTTCACCGTCGCGAGCGTGAAGCCCTTGGTGGCCTTCGACTTCACGACCGTGCCGCCCGCGAACGCGTCCTGCGTCGCGGTCCCGTCGGCTTCCAGGCCCGAGACGTCGGTCAGCAGGCCGTTCTCGAGTGCCACCGCCACGCGCGCCGCGAGCGCCTTGCCCTCGTCGGTGCTCGGCAGCAGGAAGAAGTCCGGGGCAGCGGAGCGCGCGAGGTCGATGAGGACGGTCGCCTTCGGATCCACGAAGTAGTCGTCGACGCCTGCGGCATCGACGCGGTAGACCTTCGCTGCGCCGTACTCGCCCGCGAGCGAGGCCGTGGTGTCGTCGAAGGCGATCGCCGCAACGTCGCCGAGGGAGCGCGCCAAGGTGAGGACCTCGGCGGCGTGCTTACCGGTGTTCGGTACGTACACAAGGATGTTCGTCATCATCGGCTCCTAGATGAACTTCTCGGCGGCGAGGAATTCGGCGAGAGCGACGCCGCCCTGGCCTTCGTCGGTGACGATCTGGCCGGCAGTGCGGGCCGGGCGATCGGCGGCGCTGAGCACCTCGTTGTTCGCGGCCTCGGGCCCGGTCTCGGTGACGCCGAGGTCGGCGAGGGTGAGCGTCTCGACGGGCTTGCGCTTCGCGGCCATGATGCCCTTGAGCGACGGGTAGCGCGGCGTGTTGATGGTGTCCCAGACGGACACGATCGCCGGCAGGTTCGCGTTGAGCACGTCGTAGCCGTTGGCCCGCTGGTGCTCGACGGTGACCGAGGCGCCGTCGGTGTCGATCTTCCGCGCGCCCGTGAGCGCGGGCGCCCCGGTGCGGGCGGCGAGCATCTGGGGCATGACGCCCATGCCCGAGTCGGTGGACTCGGCGCCGGCGATCACGAGATCCCATTCGAGGCGGCCGAGGGCCGCGGCGAGGATCTTGGAGGTGGTGAGGGCGTCAGAGCCGCCGACGGCCTCGTCCTCGATGTGCACGGCCTTGTCGGCGCCCATCGCAAGGGTCTTGCGCACGGTCTCCGTGGCCTGGCCGGGCCCGAGGGTGAGGACGGTGACCTCACCGCCGTGGGCCTCTTTGAGCTGGAGGGCGGCTTCGACGGCGTATTCGTCGAGCTCCCCCATGACGTTGTTGGCGCCGTTGCGGTCGACCCGCAACTGGGCGTCCAGCTGTCTCGCGAGTCCCGAGTCGGGGACCTGCTTGACCAGAACCACGATGTTCATCGACAACCTCCGAGGTCGTTGTGAGGACGCATGTTGACCTTAGTTTTCGTTCAGGCGTCTCGGCCTGAACTATATCTTACGAAGTTACTTACGGGTAACCACCCGAGGCGTTGTTGTACCCGGCGCGGCGGACAGGCATGATTGGACCATGATCCGCGCGTTCGTCTTCCTGGTACTCGCCCACCTGGCGCTGGTCATCGCAGCGGTAGCGGACTGCCTCGGCGGTGAACACGCCCCCAGGAAGCTCACGCGCGCCTGGTGGGTGCTCATCATCGCGGCCGTCCCGATCGCGGGCGGGATCCTCTGGTTCACGGTGGGGCGGGCGAAACCGCCGCGGCCGCAACCGGGTCCTGGCAGGAACAACGCCGGCCCGCGGAACCCGAAGGGGCCCGTCGCCCCTGACGACGACCCCGACTTCCTGCGCGACATCGACCGCCGCCTGCGCGACGACAAGGAAGACTGAGCCCCGCCGACTCAGGCGGACTTCTCGCGCCTCGGGCGGATCGCCCGGCGCGGCGGGGAGGCCTTGGTCCTCGGCACGAGCGTCGGATTCACATTGCGGCGCACCACATCGGCAGTGATCTCGACCTTCGCGACCTCGTCGGCGCGCGAAGGGATCTCGTACATCACCGGTTGCAGGACCTCTTCCATGATGGCCCGCAGTCCGCGCGCGCCCGTGCCGCGCAGCAGCGCCGACTCCACGATGGGCTGCAACGCGTCCTCGGCGAACTCGAGCTCGACGCCGTCGAGCTCGAGGAGGCGCTGATACTGCTTCACCAGCGCGTTCTTCGGCTCGGTGAGGATGCGCAGCAGCGCCGCCTCGTCCAGGTGGTCCACAGTGGTCAGGATGGGGAGGCGTCCGACCATCTCGGGGATGAGCCCGTACTTGAGCAGGTCCTCCGGCATTATCTGCGAGACGATCGCGTCTTCGGCCGAGTCGCCGGCCTCGTGCAGGTGGGCGGTGAAGCCCACGGTGCGCTTGCCGACGCGGGACTTGATGATCTCCTCGATCCCGGCGAAAGCGCCGCCGCAGATGAAGAGGATGTTCGTGGTGTCTATCTGGATGTGCTCCTGGTGCGGGTGCTTGCGCCCGCCCTGCGGGGGCACCGCCGCATGGGTGCCTTCGAGGATCTTCAGGAGCGCCTGCTGCACGCCCTCGCCGGAGACGTCACGGGTGATCGAGGGGTTGTCGGCCTTGCGCCCGGCCTTGTCGATCTCGTCGATGTAGATGATGCCGGTCTCGGCGCGCTTCACGTCGAAGTCGGCGGCCTGGATGAGCTTGAGGAGGATGTTCTCCACGTCGTCGCCCACGTAGCCGGCCTCGGTGAGGGCGGTGGCGTCGGCTATCGCGAACGGCACGTCCAGCATCCGCGCGAGGGTCTGCGCCAGGTGGGTCTTGCCGGAGCCGGTGGGCCCGACCATGAGGATGTTCGACTTCTGGAGCTCGACGTGGTCGCCGCCCCGGATCGAGCCGAGCTCGTCGAGCTGGACGCGTTTGTAGTGGTTGTAGACCGCGACGGCCAGCGAGCGCTTGGCGGAGTCCTGGCCGATGACCCACTGGTCGAGGAATTCGACGATCTCCTTGGGCTTGGGCAGATCCTCCCAGGCCACCTCGGCTTCCTCGGCGAACTCCTCTTCGATGATCTCGTTGCACAGGTCGATGCACTCGTCGCAGATATAGACGTTGGCCGGTCCGGCGATGAGCTTGCGGACCTGCCGCTGCGACTTCGAGCAGAACGAGCACTTCAAGATCTCGCTGTCACCCAGGCGAGGTGCCATCGCGGTAACTCCCTCCCTCGGCGGACCCGTCGGGCCCGGGCCGAGCGTGCTTTCTTGCTCCATTGCTGAAAGGTCAACCTGTGCCACCGATCCGGTTCCGTTGATTCAGGACGAACCGGTGTCTCGATCCAGTATTTCGCATTTGCTGCCACCGCGCCACCCTTGCGCGGCCTGGGCCA
The DNA here is from genome assembly GCF_042647865.1 of Glycomyces rhizosphaerae. Classification (NCBI taxonomy): domain Bacteria; kingdom Bacillati; phylum Actinomycetota; class Actinomycetes; order Glycomycetales; family Glycomycetaceae; genus Glycomyces; species Glycomyces rhizosphaerae. Next base: position 756,307 of record NZ_JBHRWO010000004.1, on the reverse strand, counting down.
CGGTATCGCGACCGTGCGACATTCGGGCCTGATCGAACGGAGGTGAGCTTCCGTCGCCTGGCGGTGGCAGGCGGGGACGCGGCGGGCCGGCCGCTCCGCGGGCTGGACGCCCGACCCGTCGCGTCTCCTATGGAATGCTGCTCACGCCGCCGCGGCCTCGGCCGGCAGGGCGTTCTTCTTGCGGTAGGTCAGGACGTTGTCGACGATGCCGTACGCGACGGCCTCCTCGGCGGTGAAGATCTTGTCGCGCTCGATGTCGCGGCGGACCTTCTCGACCGGCTGACCGGTGTGGCGGGCCAGGATCTTCTCCAGCTGGTCGCGCATGCGCATGATCTCGCGGGCCTGGATCTCCATGTCGGAGGCCTGGCCGAAGGTGCCCTCGGTGGCCGGCTGGTGGACGATCACGCGGGAGTTCGGCAGCGCGGTGCGCTTGCCGGGGGTCCCGGCCGCGAGCAGCACGGCCGCGGCCGAGGCGGCCTGGCCCATGCACACGGTCTGGATGTCCGGGCGCACGTACTGCATCGTGTCGTAAATGGCCATCAGCGCCGTGAGCGAACCGCCCGGGGAGTTGATGTACATGATGATGTCCCGGTCGGGGTCGTTGCCCTCGAGGACGATCAGCTGGCTCATGATGTCGTTCGCCGAGGTGTCGTCGACCGGGGACCCGAGGAAGATGATCCGGTCTTCGAACATCTTGTTGTACGGGTTCATCTCCTTGACCCCGTACGAGGTCTTCTCGGTGAACGACGGGACGATGTAGCGAGCGCGCGGGTCGAAGCCGCCGGCTTGGGCGTGGATGTCCATCATCTGGTTCCCCTATTCCTTACTAGTTGGCTTCGGCGGGGACGTCGGCCACCCGCTTGACGACGTGGTCGATGAAGCCGTAGTCCTTCGCCTCGGCGGCGGTGAACCAGCGGTCGCGGTCGGAGTCGCGCTCGATCTCTTCGATCGTGCGGCCGGTGTGCTCGGCGACGCGCTCCTGGAACATCTGCTTGGTGTACAGCATCTGCTCGGCCAGGATGGCCACGTCGGAGGCGGTGCCGCCGATGCCGCCGGAGGGCTGGTGCATCATGATGCGCGCGTGCGGGAGCGCGTAGCGCTTGCCCGCGGCGCCGGCGCACAGGAGCAGCTGGCCCATGGAGGCGGCCATGCCCATGCCGACGGTGGCGACGTCGTTCTTGATGTACTGCATGGTGTCGTAGATGGCCATGCCGTCGTAGACCGAGCCACCGGGCGAGTTGATGTAGAGCTTGATGTCGCGCTGGTCGTCCTCGGCTTCGAGCAGGAGCAGCTGGGCGCAGAGGCGGTTGGCGATCTCGGAGTTGACGTCCGAGCCCAGGAAGAGGATGTGCTCCTTGAGCAGACGGTCGAAGACCATGCTGTCCAGGCCGACCGAGTTCTCGCCTCCGCCGCCGCGACGGGCGACCGCGTTGACGACGTCCTTCTCCAGCTTCGAGGAGAACGGAATCGAATGCTCCATGTCTTGCACCTTCATTCTGTCTCGGCGATATGCACTCGGCGTTGCGGTTACCAATCCAGACCTTAGCCCGTCGGGGCGACGATCGGACGCGGCTGGGCTCCGTGTTCGCTGCGAGCGGAGCGCCTTGCGGCCCACCGCCCATCCTGGGGCATGGGCCACTTCGGGCGCCCGCACAGGATGTCCGGGTTCCGGGACGCGGAAACGCGAGCGGGGCCCGGCCGCAACGGCCGGGCCCCTTTCATTCTCTTCCTAGTCGGTGACGTGCAGGAGCAGGTTGGGGCTGCCCTGGACGTCGCTGATCGCTCCGGAGGTGGCCGCGCCGGTCAGCGCGTCCGCGACTTCGGCGGGGGACGCGTCCGGGTGGGCCGAGAGGTACACCGCGGCGGCGCCGGCCACGTGCGGCGAGGCCATCGAGGTGCCGCTCAGCGCCATGGGGGTGCCGAGCAGGTAGGTCGAGGTGATGTCCTCGCCGGGCGCGAAGATGTCGACGCAGTCGCCGAAGTTGGAGAAGTCGGCTCGGGCGTCGGCCTCGGTGGAGGCCGCGACGGTGATCGCCTCGGGCGTGCGGGCCGGGGAGACGCCGCACGCGTCGGCGGTCTCGTTGCCGGCGGCGACCGCGTAGGTGACGCCGGAGTCGATCGAGGCCGCGATGGCCGCGTCGAGGGCGTCGCTCACGCCGCCGCCGAGGCTCATGTTCGCCACGGCGGGCTTGACGGCGTTCTCGGTCACCCAGTTCACGCCGTCGATGACCCCGGCGGTGGTGCCGGAGCCGGCGCAGTTGAGCACCTGCACCGGTACGAGCGTGACCTCCTTGGCCACGCCGTAGGTGGTGCCGCCGACCGTTCCGGCGACGTGCGTGCCGTGGCCGTTGCAGTCGAGGCCCTGGAGGCCGGGGAGGATCGCGGAGAAGCCGGTGCCGGTGCGCCCGGAGAAGTCCGCGGTGCTCGCCCAGATCCCGGTGTCGATGATGTAGGCGGTGACGCCTTCACCGGCGTTGGGATAGGTGTAGGCGGTGTCGAGCGGCAGGCCGGACTGGTCGATCCGGTCCAGGCCCCATGAGGGCGGGTCGTCCTGCGTGGCCTCGATCTGGATGGTCTGGTTCTGCTCGACGTAGGCCACGGCAGGGTCGGCGGCGAGCCGTTCGGCCTCGCTCGCGCTCATGGAGGCGAGCACGGTGTCGACCGAGTCGAAGACGGTCTCGACGTCGCCGCCGAAATCGTCGACGACCTCGGACTCCACGTCGTCCTCGAACGCGACGATGTAGGAGCCCGCGATGGCGTCGGGGCTGTCGGCGGCGAGGATCTCGGCGGTCTCGGCTTGGACGGGGGACGCCGCGAGGCCGGTCGCGGCGAGGGTTGCGGCCGATGCGGCCAGGAGGTAACGGCGTACGGGGGGATTGTTCACCATGTACGGACACCCTTCGGGAGAAAACGGGCTATGGCATCTGTCACAAGGTACCAAGAAATTGGTAGATTTGGTTACCTCGCAGTAGCGAAAACCGAAAATCTCTCAATAGCCCACAATGGAGTGACTGTGTCCGGTTCCCCCACAACCCGTCTCCGCTTTCTCGGCCTTCTCTTCTGGCTCGCCGGAGGCGTCGTCATCACCTTCGCCTGGATGGGCATGGCCGAGCTCGCCTACGTCGACGGCCAGATGCCCTACCTCGTCTCCGGCGGCGCCGCCGGATTGGCGCTGATCCTCGTCGGCTCGACCCTCGTCATTTCGGCCGCCGTGCTCGACGCGGCCGAGCACGGCGCCCAGCGCACCGCTGAACTCCTCAAGCAGGCCGCGGACGAAGCGGCCGACACACAGCACCACGAGGCGTCCGAAGCGCCCGGGCAGGAAGCCCGAGCGGATGAGAAGACCGAGGCCAAAGCGGTGTAGCCGGGGTTAGGCTCAGGGAAAAGTTGCAGTTCAATACCACCTGTCGCGCGCTACTGTCGCGCGTTAGGAGACATCTGCTATGGTCGGGCAAGCGCATACCCGGGTGACTTGGCACACGTGATCAGGCCCATTCGGGAGTGCGCCGGCGAGCGCGCGGCGAGGGCCTGCGCTCGCTCCGAACCCCGACGGGACCCTCGCGGGCCCGCATCCTGAAGAGAGAGCTCAATGAAGAGAAGACTCATCCTCACCGCCGGAACCGCCGGTGCGGCTGCCCTGCCCCTCAGCGCCTGCGGCTTCATCGGCGGCGGCGATGACGAGGGCGACGCGAAGACCATCAAGTTCTGGCTCTCGGGCGACGCCAACCAAGGCGGCGGCTTCCAGAAGATGGCCGACAAGTACCTCGAGGAAACCGGGATCACCGTCGACATCGACGACATCCCCTACGACGACTTCAACACCCGCCTGCGCAACGCCGCCCAGGCCGACGGCCTGCCCGACATGGCCCGGGTCCAGGCCATCGACCCGATCTGGATGAACCAGCTCGAAGACCTCAGCGACGTCGCGAGCGAGGCCGGGGTCATGGAGAACCTCGTCACCGAGAACGAGGAAGGCGAGGTCCCGACGTTCCTCACCGACCTCACCGCCGTGGGCCTGTACGTCAACAAGTCCCTGTTCGACGAGGCCGGGGTCGCCTACCCGACCACAGCCGACCAGATCTGGACCTGGGATGAGTTCATCGCCGCCGTCAAGGAGGTCAAAGCCGCGACTGGAGCGCGCTATGGGCTCGTGATGGACCCGTCCTCGCACCGCCTGCGCTCGATGATGTACCAGTTCGGCAGCAACGGCTTCGAGCTCGGCGACGACTGCACGTACTCGACCGACGAGGCGACCACCACCGCCGCGCTGCAGTTCTTCGCCGACATCAACGACGACGACGTCATGCCCCGCTCCGTGTGGGTCTCCGGCGACGACCCGAACGCCCTGTTCAAGAGCGGCCAGGTCGCGGCCTACTACTCGGGTTCGTGGCAGGTGGCCGACTTCCAGGCCAACATCGCCGACTTCGAATGGGCCTCGGCCATCATGCCCGCCCAGACGCGCCGCGCGACCAACCTCGGCGGCGGCTACGTCGTGGTCTACAAGGGCGACAAGTCCCAGACCGCGCTCGACTTCATCAACTGGCTCTTCTCCGCCGAGAACTACACCGAGATCTGCGAGATCTCCGGGTTCCTGCCGGTGATCCAGGGCCTCGACATCGACTACGGCGCCTCGCAGACCAGCTTCGACCTCTACAACGAGGAGATCGCCGCGTCGGACCCGATCTCGAGCGCCCAAGAGCGGAACAACCTCGAGATGGCGTACGCGGGCCAGAGCGCCGGCGGCGACGCCGACCCGCTCAAGGAAGAGGCGATCAAACTCGCCAACGGCGAGCAGGACGTGCCCACGACCATCGCCAACATCATTGCCGGGCTCAACGAGAACATCGTCTGCGAGTAACCCTTGACGGCCACTGCCACCACCTCCCAGACCCCTGCCGGGCTGCGCAAGCGGCCCGGCAGGGGCCGCCGCGCCCGATACGGGCTCGCGCCGCTCGTGCTCGGCGGCGCCAGCATCGTCCTGTTCCTCGTGTTCTTCGTCTGGCCCGGCGGCCTGGGCCTGATCTACTCCTTCACCGACTACTCCGGCCTCGGCACGCCCGAGTTCGTCGGCACGGACAACTACGAGCGGCTCTTCCGCGACCCGACCTTTTACCAGTCCCTGACGCGGACCGTGCTGTTCGCGGTCCTCAGCGTGCCGCTGATGTACGTCTTGTCGCTGTCGATCGCCGCGCTCCTGGTCTCGAACCACACCAAGGGCAAGACCGCGGCGAAGCTCGTGTTCTTCTTCCCGTGGCTCATCTCCCCCATCGTCGCCGGCGTCGTCTGGCGGTGGATGTTCGGCGAGAGCTTCGGCTTCGTCAACTACGTCATCGACCGGCTCGGCGGGAACCCCCTCGCCTGGCAGACCGACCCCGACCTCGCGCTCATGGTCGTCGTCATCGCCGCGACCTGGGGCGGCACGGCCTTCAACATGCTGATCTTCATCGCCGCGCTCAAGAACGTGCCGCGCGCCTACTACGAGGCCGCCGAGATCGACGGGGCGAACGCCTGGCAGCGGTTCCGCAACATCACGCTGCCGTCGATCGCGCCCACCTCGTTCCTGGTGATCCTCCTGTCCTCACTCGGCGCCATGAAGGAGTTCGCGATGATCCAGGCGCTCAACGAAGGTGGTCCGGGCACCTCGAACGTCCTCCTGATCCAGTACATCTACGAGACCGGCTTCCAGCGGGCCGACATCGGCTACGCCAGCGCCGTCTCGATGATCCTCCTGCTCATCCTGCTCACCATCGCCCTGGTGCAGTTGGCCGTCAACCGGAGGAGCGCCCCATGAGCACCTCGACCACCGCACCGCAGCAGACGGTGAAGCCGAAGGCGCGCAAGGTGAAACAGCTCGGCTCCGTCATCCCGATGACCACGTTCATGTGGCTGCTGGCCTGCCTGTACGCGTTCCCGCTCGTCTGGTTCCTGCTGAGCGCCTTCAAACCCGGGTCGGAGCTGTTCCAGTACCCGCTCACGATCTTCCCGGAGAACCCGACGGTCGGCGGCTTCGAGAAGGCCTGGGACCGGTTCGACTTCATGCTCTACTTCTCGAACACGCTCGCCGTCGCGGTCTCCACCACCGTGCTGACGGTGCTCGCCAGCGCGATGACCGGGTACGCGCTCGCGAAGTACCAGGACAAGGTCTGGATCCGGATCTTCTTCGTGTGCCTGCTGGCCACGACGATGCTGCCGACCGAGGTCATCCTCTCGCCGACGTTCCTGGTCATCCGCGACCTGGGCATGTACGACACGATGGCGGGCCTGGTCGTGCCGTCGATCCTCACGGCCACCGGCGTGTTCATGTTCCGGCAGTTCTTCGTGTCCATTCCGGACGACATCCTGGAGGCGGCCCGCATCGACGGGGCGCGCGAGACGGGGATCTTCTTCCGGATCATGCTGCCGATGTCGCGGCCGATCATCATGACGTTGGCGATCTTCTCGTTCCAGTGGCGCTGGAACGACTACATCTGGCCGCTGATCGTGGTCGGCGACGAGCGGAAGTTCACGCTCCAGATCGCCCTGCGGTCCATTGTGGGGGCCGAGAACATCGACTGGCCGCTGCTGCTGGCCGCTTCGGTGATGTCGATCCTGCCGCTGGTGCTGATCTTCATCGTGTTCCAGAAGTACGTCATGAACGAGGACATCAATGCCGGACTCAAGGACTGACACTGTGTTCATGGCCGCTGTTACTGCGGCGGCCGATGAACGGGCCCGTGCGGTGCTCGGCGGGGTCGACGAGCTGCTTGCGGGCTCGCCGCACCACCGGGCGGTCATGTCGGCCGTGAAGGACCTGGTGGCCTGCGGGGTCCATGCGCCTTCGGCTTTGTTCGCCTCCGCGGAGGCGGCGCGGGCGGCCGCGCGGCTGGTCGAGTTCCTGGCGGGCATGCAGGGCGAGAACGGGCTGTTCGACGCCGAGAACCTCGCTTCGCCGCCGGACACCGCGTTCACGATCAACGACCTGTGCGACACGTACGCGCTGCTGCAGGGCGACGGGGTGCCTGTGGTGCTACGGCCCTTGGCCGGGGGCCTGGAGCGGATCGCGGCGGCCGCGACCGAGCCGCTGCGGCTGGGCGGTGTGCACACGCCGAACCACCGGTGGGAGTTGAGTGCGGCGCTGGCGCGGCTGAACCGGCACTGGCCGGATGAGCGTCTCGTTGCGCGCGTTGACGAGTGGCTGGCCGAGGGGATCGACATCGCCTCGGACGGGATGTACTCGGAGCGGAGCCCGAACTATTCGATGTACGTGTCGAACCCGTCGTTGACGGCGATCGGGATCGCGCTGGACCGGCCGGAACTGCTGGACGCGGTGTGCCGGAACCTCGAGGTCATCGCGGCTACGGCGCTGCCCGACGGGACCGTGGAGTCCGTGCATTCGCGGCGGCAGGACCAGCGGGGCGCGGTCCCGTTGGCGCCGTTCCTGATGCAGTTCCGGCGGTATGCGATCGCGCGCGGGCGCGGCGACTTCGCCGCGGTCGTGGAGCGGATCCTCGCGGAGCCGCCGGTGCTGCCGACGGAGGCCTTGGCGGAGGTCCTGTCGGAGCCGGAGCTGGCCGGGGTGCTGCCCTCTGCGGAGGTGCCGAAGGCCGGAAGCTCGGTGTTCGAGTCGGCGGGTCTGGCGGTAATCCGGGACGGCGACTTCGCGGTCACGGTGTTCGGCGGTACGGACTATGCCGGGCACGGATGGATCCGCTCGGGGCTGTCGAGCAACCCGACGTTCCTGCGGATGTTCGCCGGTGGGGCGGTGTTGGACTCGGTGCGGTTGTCGCGGGACTTCTTCGGCGTCGGTCCGTTCCGGGCTGATGGTCTTGCGGCCGAAGGGGATGCGTTCGTCCTCTCGGAGCGGGTGGCGGCTTCGTACTACCAGCCGCTGCCTGCGGAGCACCGGCGTCCGGGCGGCGACTACGCGCTCATGGACGACGGCCGCTTCTCGGCTTCGATGGACTTCGCGCACCGGCCGCACGACGAGGTCGCGCTGGAGACCGAAGCTCGGGTGCGCGTCGGCGAACGCGAAGTGCGCCTTGCGATCAAGGCGAGGCCGGGCCGGGTGCGGCAGGTGCTGGAGCTGGCCTTCCGCGAGGGCGGCGAGTTCGAGGGCGTGCGGCCCTTGGCGTCCGGTGGTTTCGAGCCGGTCGGCGGCGAGTTCGCGTACCGGCTCGGCGCGGACCGCATCGCGATCAGCGTCAGTGAGCTGGGAACGAACGCCGCGGGCACGGGCTACCACCCCGGCGAGGACTACACGCACTTGTCGGGCACCGACGCGGTCGCGGGCCTGAAGGTCTATGTGCCGCTGCCGAGCAGCGGCGACCTGCAGGTCGGCTTCATGTACGTATAGTGGCGGGCATGGCATCCCGCATCAGCGAGCTGGTCCTCGACTGCGCCGACCCGGAACGGCTGGCCGCGTTCTGGAGTGACGTCCTCGGTTACGTCGAACTCGACCGCGAGGAGGACGGCAGCATCGAGATCGGCCCGCCGGACGTCGGATTCGGCGGCCTGCAGCCGACCCTGATCCTGAGCCCCAGCACGGACCCGAAGCCCGGGAAGCTGCCGCTCCACATCGACGTGAACGCCACCGACCGCGATCAGGAAGGCGAACTCGAACGCCTGCTCGCGATCGGTGCGAGGCCCGCCGACGTCGGCCAGACCGGCGAGGAGAACTGGCACGTGCTGCAGGATCCCGAAGGCAATGTGTTCTGCCTGCTCCGCAAGCGTTTGAAGCCCGCCTGACCGCGGTCAGGTCCGAGGCTCCTTGAGGAGTTCGAGGAGGTGGGCCGCCGGAGAGTCGGCGTGGTCCCAGGCGGTGGAGACGGCCGAGACCGTCCACTCCGGGGTGCCGTCGGAGGACACGGGCAGGGCCCGGAGGTGGTCCGCTTGCGGTTTGGCGGCGACGTGACGCGGTACGACCGCGATGCCGAGGCCGCGGCAGACGAGGTCGAGCAGGGTGTGGACGTCGTTGACGGAGCAGCGGACGCGGCGGTGCACGCCGCGGGAGGCGAAGGCCGCGTCGTTGAGGGTGCGGACGCCCCACGAGGGCCCGAAGTCGATGAAGTCCTCCTCGGCCAGGGCCTCCCACCGGACCGTGGCGCGGGCCGCGAGCGGGTGGTCCGGCGGCAGCAGGGCGACCAGCGGTTCCCGGCCGATCTCCTTGCGGGGCAGCCCGCTCAGATGCCGGTCGGTGGCCACGAAGGCGACGTCGAGCTCACCGGCGCGCAGGAGCCCGAGCAGATCGTGCGAACCGGATTGGACGAAGTGGGTCTCGACCCGCGGGTGGCGCCGGTGGAAGCGGTCGAGCAGCGAGGCGATGTCGACCAGGCCGAGGCACTGCTCGGCGCCGATCCGGAGCGACCCGGCGAGGTCGCGGCTGGCCTTGACCACCGCGTCCCGCGCGCCCGCCGCCTGCTCCAGCATGGCCCTGGCGTACGGCAGCAGCGCGAATCCGGCCTCGGTCGGCTCGACCCGCCGGGTCGTCCTGGTGAACAGGCTCGTCCCCAGTTCCTCTTCGAGGGCCCGGATCGCCGCCGACAGGCCCGACTGCGAGATGCCCGAGAGCTCGGCGGCCCGAGTGAAGCTCCTCTCATCGGCGAGCGCGACCAGGTACTCCATTTGGCGTAGATCCACGAATGATTCCCTATGCTTCTCAATCTCATGAGTGCCAGTTGTTTGACTTCTATATTAGCGGTGCATAGCGTGGCAGTGAGCGCCCGCCGTCGCCGACCCCACTGAAAAGGAACCGTCAATGAAGACCTTCAAAATGCCCGGCACCGAGATCACCGCGCCGAACGTGGTGCTCGGACTGATGCGCATCCAGGAGAAGACCGACGAGGAGGTGCGCAAGCTGGTGCGCACCGCGACCGACGCGGGGATCACCTTCCTGGACCACGCCGACCTCTACGGCAGCGGCCGCCACGGCTGCGAGCGCCGCTTCGCCGAGGCCATGCGCCTCACGCCGTCCGAGCGCGAGCGCCTCGTCATCCAGACCAAGACCGGCATCATGCACCCCGGCCCCTACTTCGACTTCTCCTACGAGCACATCGTCGAGTCCGTCGACGAGTCCTTGGCCGCGTTGGACACCGACTACATCGACATCCTCCTGCTGCACCGCCCCGACGCGCTGGTCGAGCCCGAGGAGGTCGCCCGCGCGTTCGACGACCTCGCCGCCGCCGGGAAGGTCCGCGCCTTCGGCGTCTCGAACCACACCGCCCGCCAGATGGACCTGCTCCGCAAGTACGTCGCGCAGCCGATCGTCGCGAACCAGGTGCAGCTGTCGATCACGCACGCGCCCTTGATCTCCCAGGGCATCGCGGCGAACATGCAGGGCCTCGACCAGTCGATCGCTCGCGACGACGGCATCGTCGACTACTGCCGCCTGCACGACATCACCCTCCAGGCGTGGTCGCCGTTCCAGGCCGGGTTCTTCGACGGCCCGTTCCTGGGCTCCGAGCGCTACCCGGAGCTGAACGCCGTGATCGACCGGCTCGCCGCGAAGTACGACGTGCCGCCCATCGCGATCGCCGTCGCCTGGATCACCCGCCACCCCGCCCAGATGCAGGTCGTCATCGGCACCACGAACCCCGAGCGCGTGGCCGCCTCGGCCGAGGGTTCTGACATCCCGCTGACCAGGCCGGAGTGGTACGAGCTGGTGCGCGCCGCCGGGTACACCGTGCCGTAGACATGCTGGAAGCGAACCGGGCCCCGCGCTGTTGCGCGGGGCCCGGTTCGCTTTGGCGTGCAGCGGGTCAGGTGCCGAAGTAGGCGGCGCGGACGACGTCGTCCTCGATGGTCTGACTGCCCGAGCCGGTGATGGTGACGCGGCCCTGCTGCATGACGAACGCGGTGTCGGCCTGGGCGAGGACGCCGGCGTTCTGCTCGACCATGAGCACGGTGACACCGCGCTGGTTGATGAGCTTCACCGCCGCGAAGACCTGCTCGGTGAGCTTGGGCGACAAGCCGAGTGACGCCTCGTCGATGAGGAGGAGGCGCGGCGAGCTCATCAGGCCCCGGCCGATGGCGAGCATCTGCTGCTCGCCGCCGGAGAGGGTCCCGGCCGTCTGGTCGGCGCGTTCTTCAAGGCGGGGGAAGATCTGGTAGACCTCCAGCAGATTCTTGCGGAGCCTGCGGGCGTCGCGGCGGATCGTCCACGCGCCCAGGCGCAGGTTCTGCTTCACCGTGAGGGCCGGGAACACATGGCGGCCTTCGGGAACGAGCACGATCCCGGCGCGGACCCGCGCACCGGGCGAGCCGGTGAGCGGCTTGCCGTCGTAGCGGATCTCGCCGCCCGTGACCGGGAGCAGCCCGGCGAGGGTCATGAGCGTGGTGCTCTTTCCGGCGCCGTTGAGCCCCAGCAGGACCGCGTTCGAGCCCTCGTCGACGTCCAGGCTCACGCCGTGGAGCACCGGCACCGAGCCGTAGCCGGCGCGCAGGTTCTCGACCTCAAGCAGTGCCATGGGAGGCTCCTTCGGGCTTCAGGGGCCACTCGGGCGGTTCGGTGGACTCCGCAACGCCGCCAAGGTAAGCGGCGATGACCTCGGGGTGTCGTTGGATCGCCTCAGGCTTGCCCTCGGTGAGCAGTTCGCCGAAGTTGAGCACGTAGACGTAGTCGCAGACCTCCGCCACGAGCGGCACGTGGTGCTCGATCATGAGGATGGTGAGCTTCAGGCGGTCGCGCAGTTCCCGGAGGGTGTCGCCGAGCCCCAGGGCCTCTTCGGGACTGAGGCCCGAGGCGGGCTCGTCGAGCAGCAGCATCTTCGGGTCGGAGGCGAGGGCCATGGCCATGTCGCAGGTCTTGCGCACGCCGTAGGGCAGTTCGCCGGTGCGTTCGTCGGCGACGTCCTCGAGGCCGAAGTACTCGACGATCTCGGCGGCGTCGCGGCGCAGTTCGCGCTCGCGGTGCCAGGTTCCGGCGAGGCCGAGCATGCCGGCCAGCGCCGAGTAGCCGCTGCGCTGGTGCTGGGCCAGCATGATGTTCTCGGTGACCGTGAGGGTGTCGATGACGCCGAGGTTCTGCCAGGTGCGGGCCATGCCGTGGCGGGCGCGGCGGTGGGTCGGCAGGTGGGAGACGTCGCGTCCGTCGAAGAAGACCCGGCCGCCTTGGGGCTGGTAGATCCCGGTGAGGCAGTTGAAGCACGAGGTCTTGCCCGCGCCGTTGGGGCCGATGAGGCCCACGATCTGGCCTTCGCGGACCGAGAGGGAGAGGTCGTTGAGGACCTGGAGGCCGCCGAAGCGGAGCATCAGGCCTTCCACTTTGAGGATCTGGCGGCGCTTCATGGCTTCCTCTTCTTTCCGCTGAGCCAGTTGGTCGCCGGGCGGAGCAGTTGGCCGAAGCCTCCGGGGAAGAACCGCAGCACGATCAGGAGCATCACGACCACGATGAACGGCGGCAGCACGTGGTAGACCGCCTCGTTGAGGAACGGCGGCTGCCACGGGAGCCCCGCTAGGAAGTTCGGGAGTGTCAAGGGCAGCAACGCGAAGAACGCCGAAGCGAGGATCACGCCGAGCCGGGAGCGGAGGCCGCCGACGACGGTCATGAGGACCCACACCAGCGCGACCTGGAATTCGAAGTCCATGGCCTGGACGATCTGGTTCCAGTGCGCGAAGAGGCCGCCCGCGAGCCCGGCGACCAGGCCGGAGAGGCTGAACGCGGCGAGCTTGTAGCCCGTGACGTTGACGCCCAGGGTGGAGGCGATCTGCTCGTTGTTGCGGACGGCGGCCAGTGCGCGTCCGGCTTTGGTCGAGACGAGCCGCCAGTCCAGGTACAGGACGAGTCCGAGCACACCGAGGCACAGCAGCGCGAAGGCGTGGTCGGAGGTGAGCACCTCGGGCCTGGGCGCGAAGGCGCCCGCGCCGCCGCCGGTGAACTCGCGCCAGTTGAAGATGGTGGTCTCGGCGGTGAGTCCGAAGGCGAGGGTGACGAGGGCGAGGTAGAGGCCGGTGACGCGCAGGGCGACGAGGCCGATGACGGCGGCGGTGAGCGCTCCGGCGACCGCCGCTGCGGCGAGGCCGAAGCCGAGCGGTGCGCCGAGGCGGGAGGCCATGAACGCGGCCGAGAACGCGCCGATGCCCACGAAAGCCTGGTGGCCCAACGAGATCTGCCCGGCGTGCCCGGTGAGCGTGTTGATCGAGAGGCCGATGATCGCATAGATCGCGGCGCGGCTGATGCGCTGCGCCCAGACGTCGCCGCCCAGCAGGAGCGGGAGCGAGGCGAGCGCGAGGAGGGCGATGACGACCGTGATGCGGAGGGCGAGGCCGAAGCGGCGCTGGACTTTCACGCGGGTGAGGACCATGGTTGCGGTGGCCATCTATGCCTCCTTCCCTAGCAGGCCTTGGGGTCGGATGAGGAGGACGAGCATGAGGAGGGCGAAGACGCCGAGTTCGGCGGCTCCGGGGACCTTCAGCTGCTGTCCGAGGTAGTAGATGCCGAGGTTCTGGACGACGCCGATGGCGAGGCCGCCGATGAAGGCGCCCGGCAGGCTCGTCATGCCGCCGAGGACGGCCGCCGCGAAGGCGGGGACGAGCATGGTGAGGGTCATGAATCCGGGCGTGAAGATCCCGACGGGCGCGTAGAGGAGCCCGGCGATGCCGCCGAGGAGCGAGGCCATGCCCCACACGAGGCGGGAGACGGCGACCGGGCTGATGCCGACCACTTGCGCGGCACGGGTGTCCTGTGAGGACGCGAGGACTGCGAGGCCGAGGTCGGTCTTGAAGAACCAGGCCATCGCCGCCGCGAGGACCGCCAGGACGGCCATCAGGATCAGCTGCTGCGGAAGGATGCCCGCGCCGAGGATGTTGACGCCGCCGCCTTGGATCAGGGGCGGCATCACGCGCGGGATCGGTTGTCCGATGAGGACGATGATGGCGATCGTGAAGAGCGCGACGCCGACCAGCGCCACGAGCATGATCGTCCGCGAGGAGGACTCCAGTGGTCGGACGATGACGCGTTCGACGATGAGGCCCATGGCGACCGCCGCCGCGAGGCCGCCGACGACGCCGACCCAGTAGGGCAGGCCGGCGCCGACGACGATCGCGAAGGCGGTGAACGCGGCGACGCCGCCGAATTCGCCTTGGGCGAAGTTGAAGACGCGTTTGGCCTTGTAGACCAGGACGATGCCGACGGCCAGGAGGCCGTAGACCGCGCCTTGGAAGAGGCCCAGTGCAAGGAAGGCGCCCATCTAGAACCCGTTCACGAAGGCGAAGTCGGTCTCGTAATGGCCGCCGCCGTCGCAGACGTTGCGCAGCACGCTCACCTGTGTGGCGCCGAACGGGTCGTCGCCGTAGTCGAGATCGGGGAAGACCCCGGTCGAGAACTTCTGGCCCGCAACGGCATCGAGGAAGAGCCCGCGGTCGAGGTCCGGCCCCGCCTTGTCGAGCATCTGGTGGAGCACTTTGGACTGGCCCCACATCATCCAGGTGACGTCGTCGGCCTCGATCCCGGCGGCGTCGGCCGCGGCGAGGAAGTCGGCGTCGTAGTCCCCCGCGTCGGCGAAGGCCGGCGTCGGGTTGAAGAAGCGGGCGCCCTCGGTGGAGCCGGCGGCGCTGCAGCCGGTGCTCGCGACCTGGTCGAGGCCCATGCTGACGCCGACGCCCACGTACTGGGGGCGGCAGCCGGAGGCGGCGGCCATCTCCAGGTAGAACGTGGGGCTGGTGAGCACGAAGACCACGTCGTAGTTCTTGACGGTGCCGGTGCACAGGTTCCCGGCGGCGGAGGAGCCGCGCTCGTTCTTGTCGGGCCGGAAGACGTCGACGCCGTCGAAGGCGCCGGTGAAGCCCTCCACGGCGTCGTCGAAGTTCGGGGTGTTCGTGACGACCGCGGCGACCTTGGAGGCGTCGGTGACGCCCAGTTCGTTCTTGATGTAGTCGGCGAGGATCGGCGTCTGCTGCTTGTAGGTCATCGAGGCCGCGAAGTAGGTGTCGAGCGAGCCCATGCCGGTCTCGGTGACCCCTGTGGACAGATAAGGGACGTCCTCGCCCGCCGCGTACTGGGCGCAGGCCTGGATCTGGTCAGTGCCGCCCGCCCCGAGCAGCATGAACGCCTTCTGCTCCTCGGCCATGGTCTGGCAGACCTGGCGGGCCGTGGAGGGCCGGTACTGGTCGTCGGCGAACACGGTCTCGACGGTGCGGCCGTGGATCTCGACCGGGCCGCCGCCGTTGCCGTACTGCCAGTAGAGGTCCTTGCCGGTCTCGAAGGACTCCTGCTTGAGCGGGGCCGCGCCGGTCAGGGGCGCGTGGATGCCGATGGTGATGGTGTCGGCCGTGACGCCGGTCGTGTCGCCGTTTCCGGCGTTGCCGTTGTCATTGCCGCCGCCTCCGCCGCCACCGCCGGAGTCGCCGCCCGCGCCGCCGCCGTCCCCGGAGGCGTCGGTGCCGTCGGTGCTCTCGGTGCCTTCGGTACCGGTGCCGTCGGTCCCTTCGAGGCCGGAGTTCTCGCCGCCTTGGGCGACGAAGTCGTCGTGCACGCCGGCGAACTGGCCGCACGCGGGGAGGACGAGCAGGGCGCCCGCCAAGAGCGCCAATGTGGTTCGGCCGCGCTTCTGGAGACCATGCTTCTGAAGACCGTGCGTCATGAGCGGTCCCCTCGTCCGGTGAGCTTCTGCCAGAGGCCGGCCGGGACCGGCATGGCCCAGCCGCGCTTGTCGAGGTTGTGGGCGCGGATGCGGTCGATCGCGCCGCCGCCGCCGGCCGTCGCGCCGGAAGCGCCCAGCGCCGAGTGCAGTAGGTAGGCGCCGACGAGCGCGGCGGGGATGAGGGTCCACACGTACCAGGGGGCCTTCGGCTCGAGGGGTTCGTAAGCGGCCGGGGCCAGCTCCTCGCCGGAGGCGGACTCCTCCGCGGCGGGCTCCTCGGCTTCGCCGCCGGAGCCGCCGCCGCCGCCCGAACCACCGCTGCTGCCGCCCGAGCTGCCGCCGCCGGTCGTGCCGTCGCCGGGATCGGTCGCGCCGTCGTCGGGGGCTTCGCCGGGCGTGAACGCGAAGGTCGCGGCGAGCCGGTAGGCGGTGGCGTCGTATTCGTTCACCGGGGTCTGCGTGTCGTCGCGCAGCGGGAGCTTGAGGTTGACCTGCCACGTGTCGACCGGGGTGGCCTCGTCCATGACGGGCATGAACATGACGCCGTAGTTCGCGAACGGGTCCTGGCCCCAGTCCTTCGCGAGGTCGGTCAGGTCGAACGTCCAAGTGGGGAGCGGGACCTCGACCGCGGGCGTCTCGGTGGTGCCGCCGTTCTCGATCGCCTCCTGGGTCGCGGCGATCAGCGCCTCCGCGTCGGCGACCTCCGCGGGGTCGGGCTCGGCGCGCTCGCCGACGACGCAGCCGTCGCCCACGGGCGGCTGGACGTCCCACATCTCGGCCTCGCCCGTGGTCCACGCCTCGGTGATCGGGCAGGCCTGCACCAGCTTGCCGGTGGGGTTGAACGTGGGCGAGTCGCCCGCGTCGTCGCCCTCGGCCACGGTGAGCTTGAAGTCGGTGATCTGGGAGCCCTCGGTGACGCCGCGTTCGGCGAGGTTGAAGCTGAGGGCGGCGATCTTGGTGTTCTCGCCCAGCTCGACGGCGACGGGCATCGTCGTCGCCGACTGCGGATTGGGCCACTCGACCTGCTGCGAGACCGAGCCGAGTTCGAGCGTCTCGTCGATCTGGCGGCTCCAATACCAGGAGACGCCGTCGACGCCATAGTCGTATTGCAGCTCTGTCGAACTTGAGTCCTCGCCGGAGGGCTCGTCCTGCGCCGCAGCCGGGGCGGGCCAGGCGAGGATCGTGAACGCCAGCGCCGCACTGGCATAGAGCGAAATCGAACCCGGTGAAAGGTGTCGGGGGATCATAGGGGGCACTCCCGAGACGGTGTCGCGCAGAACATGGCCTGCGTCATGTCATTGATGGGTTTAGATACACACCATAG
This sequence comes from Glycomyces rhizosphaerae, assembly GCF_042647865.1. Lineage (NCBI taxonomy): Bacteria > Bacillati > Actinomycetota > Actinomycetes > Glycomycetales > Glycomycetaceae > Glycomyces > Glycomyces rhizosphaerae. Next base: position 739,429 of record NZ_JBHRWO010000004.1, on the reverse strand, counting down.
GTCATAGTGACGATCGTCTCTACCCGTGAGTAGCATAAATTTCGGGAGCAGCCAGGGCAAAGCGCTCCCATTCCGAGCAAACGAAAGGGGCCCACCGCGAATGCGGTGGGCCCCTTTCGAAAAGCGTACGAGGAATTACTCCTCGGTCTTCTCCTCTTCCTCTTCCACCTCGGCGTCGGCCTCGGCGGCGGCCTTGCGGCCCGGGAAGAGGTCCTCCTCGGTGAGCTCGGTGCCGGAGGCGTCCACGATCGTGGCCTCCTTGACGACCTCTTCGAGGGCCAGCTGCTGGCGCAGCGAGGCCGCGACCTGCTGGAGGCCGCCGTTGGTGCGCAGCTCGTCCACGAACTTCTGGAACTGGTCCTGCGGGACGCCGCGCTGCTGGGCCTGGCGCACGACCTCGGCGGTCATGAGCTCGCCGGAGACCTCGAGCTCGCGCTCGCGGGCGATCTTGCCCAGGATGATCGACTGGCGCAGGCGGGCCTCGGAGTCGGCGACCATGTCGGCCTTGAACTCCTCCTCCGTCTTGCCCATGAGCTTCAGGTACTCGTCGAACTGCGCGATGGCCTCGGCGGTCTCGCCGTCGTGGCCGCCCTTCATGTGCATGATCTCGTGCTCGACGTCCTCGGCGACGACCTTCTCCGGCAGCGGCAGGTCGATGGCCTCGACCAGCGCCTCGAGGGTCTTCTGGCGGGCGTCGTTGGCCTTGCCGGTGCGGGCCTGGTTCTCCAGGCGCTCACGGGTCGAGTCGCGCAGTTCGGCGAGGGTGTCGAACTGGCTCGCCATCTCGGCGAAGTCGTCGTCCAGCTCGGGGAGCTCGCGCTCCTTGACCTGGGTGACCTTCACCGCGACCTCGGCGTTCTCGCCCTCCTGCTCACCCGCGAGGGTGGACTCGATGGTCTTCTCGTCGCCGGCGCTCATGCCGATGAGGGCCTCGTCCAGGCCGTCGAGCAGGTTGCCCGAGCCGACCTCGTGGCTCATGCCGGTGACGGAGCCGCCCTCGACCTCTTCGCCGTTCTGGGTGGCCAGCAGGTCGATGACGACGAAGTCGCCCTCGGCCGCGGCGCGCTCGACGGTCTTCAGCGACGAGAAGCGCAGACGCTGGGACTCGAGGTCCTTGTCCACGTCCTCCTCGGTGACACCCTCGGCCTCGACGGTGACCTTCAGCGAAGCGAAGTCCGGGAGCTCGAACGCGGGGGTCACGTCGGTCTCGACGACGAACTCGAAGGGCTTGCCCTCTTCGATCGGCTTGACCTCGGTCAGCTCGGGGCGGCCCAGCGCGTTGACGTCGTTCTCGGTGACGGCCTTGTTGAGGTTGGCCTGCACGGCGGGGTCCATCGCCTGCGCGTAGACCGACTCGCGGCCGATGCGCTGGTCGATGACCTGACGGGGCGCCTTGCCGGGACGGAACCCGGGGACGCGGACCTGCTGCCCGACCGTCTTGTACGCCTCGTTGATGAACGGCGCCAGCTCCTCGAACGGCACCTCGACCGACAGCCGCACCCTGGTCGGGCTCAGGGTCTCGACAGTGCTCTTCACAGACGTACTCCTCGATCAGAAATTCTTTGAATTGCCTTGCGTCGGCGCGGAGGGTTGCCACGGCCGCCTCGGTCTACCGGCAGCACGGCATCGACCCCCGCTCCGAACGAGTCTAGGCCGCCGTGCCATGCGGGCCCTCGCGGGTGTGGTCGATATCGCCGCTCGTCACCCGTTGCGGCGACTGCGGCCGGGCCGTTCCGCCAATGCCGAGATCGCCTAGACTACGCTCTGCAATCGTTCTCCGGAGGAGTCGGACAGCCCGCCCTCGGGCACCGCTTCGCGATGCCGCACCCCGAACAGGAGTGAACGCCGTGGTTTCCCCCGCAATCCTCGTCTTCACCAAGACCACCGGTTTCCGCCACGATTCGATCCCGGCCGGCGTCGAGGCGATCGAGCGGATCGCGGCCGAGCTGGGATACGAGACCGAGCACACCGAGGACGCGGCGGTCTACAACCCGCTCGACCTCGCCCGGTTCGAGGCCGTCGTCTGGCTCTCCCCCTCCGGCGACATCCTCGACGAGCTCGAACGGGCGGCGCTGGCCGACTACGTCACGGGCGGCGGCGGCTGGTGCGGCATCCACGCGGCCTCGACGGCCGAACGGTCCTGGCCGTTCTTCCGCGAGCTCGTGGGCGCCCGCTTCATCGGCCACCCGCCCGGCTGCACCCCCGGCGAGATCGACGTGGCGAAGCACGACCACCCCTCGACAGAGCACCTGCCGGAGCGCTGGTCGTGGACCGACGAGTGGTACAGCTTCGACGAGCGGCCCAAGGACGTCGAGGTGCTGCTGGAGGTCGACGAGGGCACCTACGACACCGCCGACCTCGCGATGGGCGCCCCCCACCCGATCGCCTGGCACCGCCGCCTGGAGGCGGGACAGTGCTTCTATACGGCGCTGGGCCACTCCGCGGAGGCCTACGAGGACGACGTGTTCCTCGCTCACGTCAAGGGCGGCCTCAGAAGTGTGTTGCCGCCCCGCTGAGGGCATGCGCTACACTCGTCTGCGTCCGCTTCGGCGGGCCGTGCGGGTGTAGCTCAATGGTAGAGTCTCAGTCTTCCAAACTGATTGCGCGGGTTCGATTCCCGTCACCCGCTCAGCACATCGAAGCCCTCGGCCGACAGGCCGAGGGCTTTCGTCGTCTCCGAGGCCCGCGAGCGCGGTGCATGAAAACCGCACATGGCGGGTATTTCCGTTCCGCTCGCCTCGCCAGGAGGCGACCGACGCACGAGGGGGCAAGGCCATGAGTAGCGATGTCGTCGATCTGATCATGCAGGACCACCGCGAAGTGGAGCGTCTGTTCGACAAGATGCGGGAGTTCCCGGACACCCGCCCGCTGGCAGCCCCGGTCCTGTCGGCGCTGCTCATCGCGCACAGCCGCGCCGAGGAGTCTGCGGTCTACCCGGCCGCGAAGGACGAGGCCGGCGACACCGAGGAGGTGGCGCACAGCCAGGAGGAGCACACCCAGGCCGAGGCGATGCTCAAGCGCCTGGTCGAGACCGATCCCGAGTCGGCGCAGTTCGGCGAGGTGCTCGCCGAGCTGGAGGACGCGGTCACCCATCACGTCGAGGAGGAGGAGTCGACCGTGCTCCCCCACATGAAGGAGCACCTCTCCGAGCAGCGGCGCATGGAGCTGGGCGAGGCGTTCGCGGCCAGCCGCGCCGAGCACCTCGGCGAACGTCCTGGCGAGGCCACGAAGGAAGAGCTCAAGTGGCAGGCCCACAACGTCGGCCTGACCGGGGCCTCGAGCATGGGCAAGGCGGAGCTCGCCAAGAAGCTGAAGGCCAAGACCGGCTGACCCGGGCCCGGCAGTTGTGAATCTGACTTATGGGTCGGGGCGCTGCAGCGCCCCGGCCCGAATGCGTCACAAGCGCGATCCCGCGATGTGAGGGTTCAGCACCGCTGCTTGATACGTTCCGAACGTGTCCGAGCCCGATATGTCGATCCGCCTGCGGCGCCTGGCCCTGCCGATCTACGGGCCCACGATCCTCATATCGATAGGCATGGGCGCGGTCATCCCGCTCATCGCCCTCTCCGCCCTCGACCTCGGCGCGACGGTGACGCAGGCGGCGATCATCGTGGGGCTCATCGGCTTCGGCCAACTCGTCGGCGATCTGCCGGCCGGGGCGCTCGCGCAGCGCTTCGGCGAGAAGCGGGTCCTCCTGGCCGCGTGCGTCCTCGAAGCGGGCGCGCTCATCATGGCCTCGCGCACGAGTTCGCTCGCGGTCCTGGCGGCGGCCGTGTTCGTGATCGGGCTGTCCTCGGCCGTGTTCGGACTGGCCCGCCACGCCTACCTCTCCGACGCCGTGGCGGTCGGCTTCAGGGCCCGGGCGATGTCGACGCTCGGCGGGACCTTCCGGATCGGCTCGTTCATCGGACCGTTCGTGGGCGCGCTCCTCATCGAGCAGTACTCGTTCGGGGCGACCTACGCGTTCGCGGCGGCCACGAGCCTCGCGGGCGGGCTCTTGAGCCTCGCGCTGCCGGACCTGCCCGCCGCCAGATCGGCCACCGTGCCGGAGAAGCGCAGCATGTGGTCGGTGCTGGCGGAGCACCGGAAGGTCCTTGCCACGATCGGCGTCGGCGTCTTCCTCATCATGATCGCCCGCGCCTCCCGCACGGCGGTCATCCCGCTCTGGGCCGAGTTCCAGGGGCTCGACGCGACCACCACGAGCATCATCTTCGGGATCTCGGCCGGGGTCGACATGCTGCTGTTCTACCCGGGCGGCGCGATCATGGACCGCTTCGGGCGCATGTGGGTGGCGCTGCCCGCGATGCTCGTCATGGGCGCCGGGTTCCTACTGCTGCCGCTGTCCGGGACCGCGGTCGCGATCGGACTCGTCGCGTGCTTCATGGGCCTGGGCAACGGGATCTCCTCGGGGATCGTGCTCACGCTCGGCTCGGACGTCGCCCCCGACGAGGGTCGACGCCAGTTCCTCGGCGGGTGGCGGTTGTGCGCCGACCTCGGCAACGTCGCGGGCCCAGGCCTGATCAGCCTCGTGTCCCTCGCCTTCCCGCTCGGCGCGGCCGCGATCGTGCTCGGCCTGGTGACCTGGTTCGGCGCGGGCTGGCTCGCGAAATGGGTGCCCGCGTACGACCCGGCGCGCCGGGAACGCGAGAAGGCTGCCGTCTAGGCCGAGCGCTGCTCGGTCCAGGCCGCGATGCCGCCCTCGGTGAGGATCATGTCCCAGGCGGCCTCGGCCGCGCCGAGGAGCGGGGCGTCGGGGCCGAGTGCGGATGGGACCACTCGCGGGGGGTCGTCGCGGCGGAAGCCCATGAGGCCGGCGCGGTATGAGGACACAAAGGACTCGGTCGCGGCTCGGCGGAGTTCCGGGGCGAGGCCGCCCAGACAGACGATCTCCGGGTCGAGGATGTTCACCAGCCCGGCGGTGCCGCGTCCGAGTACGGCGGAGCATTCCTCGACGGCCGCACGGGAATCCGGGTTCACCAGGGCTTCGATGAGGTACGCGCGCGGGTCCTCGGGCTCGTCTTCGCCCAGCAGTCGCGCCACGGCGCGGCCGTCGACCGCCACGTCCCAGCAGCCGTAGGCGCCGCAGGGGCAGGGCACGGCCGGGTCGCCCAGCGGGGCGTGGCCGAATTCGCCGCCCGCGCCGGTGGCGCCGGTGACGGCGTGGCCCTCGTCGACGAAGATGCCGCCGATGCCGACTTCGATGGTGAGGTAGAGGACGCTCCGACCCGGGTGGGATAGCCGGGCCTCGGCCAGTCCGGCCAGGGTGGCGTCATTGCCGAGTGCTTGCGGCACACCGGGAAGCAGTGGCTCGACTTCGAGGTCGCGCCATCCGAGCACACTGGACTGGACGATCGCGTTGCGCCGCACCGTGCCCGTCGCCGAGATCGAGACGGCCTGCACGCGACCGCTGTGCCGTGCCGCGAGAGTGCCTAGAGCGGAGCGGATGTCGGCGAAGACCCGTTCGGGGCGTTTGGAGGCGTGGCGGCCGGTGGTCGAGTCGACCAGGGTCCCTTCGAGATCGACGATGGCGGCGACCCAGTCCGCGAAGCGGAGGTCGACCACGGCGGCGAGCGGTCCGTCGGGGTGGGCGTGGAGGGTGGTCGTGGGGCGGCCCCGGCCCGAGGGCGGGGCGGGCGCCTCGGCGAGCAGGTCGAGGGCCCGGAGGCGGGCGGAGATCTCGGTGGCGGTGCCGCTGCCGACATGGAGGGCGCGGGCGGCTTCGGCGCGGGTGACTCCGGGCCGGGATCGGACGAGTTTCAGCAGGTCGAGCGCGCCGCTCCAGCGGGCGGCCTCGGCGCGGCCGACCTTTGCGGGCTCGGCGCTCGAGTCGTCTGCGGGAGCAGGGGTTCTGGCTTGCACTCGGGGACCTCCAGGAATTATCCTCGCGTTACGAGTTTATTTCTACCCCGGAGGGCTTCATGCGAAGCTACAGCAACCCCGAAGCCGTCCTGCTCGACATGGACGGCACACTGGTCGATTCCGACGGCGCGGTCGAACGCGCGTGGGCGTCCTGGGCCGTCGAGTACGGCGTCGACCCGGCGCTCGCTCTGGCGAACGCGCACGGCAACCCGGCCTCGACCACCGCCGCCAAGCTGCGGCCGGACCTCGACGAAGCGCAAGTGGCCGTGGCCGCCGGGCGGCAGCTCGAGTTCCAGTACGAAGACCTGGCCGATGTCGTGCCCACTCCCGGTGCGGAGCGGCTGCTCGCCGAACTGGACCGGATCGGACTGCCCTGGGCCGTGGTCACCAGCGCCGACGACCGCCTGGCGAAAGCCCGCCTCAAGGCCGCGGGCATCGCCCCCGCGCTGCTGTTCACATTCGAGGACGTCGAGCGCGGCAAGCCCGACCCCGAGGGGTACCTGTTGGCGGCCAAGGCCCTCGGCGTGGACCCGGCCGAGTGCCTCGTGGTCGAGGACTCCGAGCCGGGCCTGGCGGCGGGACGCGCCGCCGGCGCGATGACCGCGTCGCTGCGAGGCCTCGACGCCGACGTCAAACTGCACGACCTCGGGCACCTCGCGGATCTGCTGGTGTCCGATGGCCGTTAAGGAGCACGAGGTCGCCCACGCCCCGTCGCGCGAAGTGGGCCGGGTGGTCGGCTTCGCGCAGGCCGGGCTCGGGTACCTCGTGGCGAGCTTCGGCCCGTATCTGGCCGGGATCGCCGCCGAACTCGAACGCCCGCGCGGCGAACTCGTCTGGCTCACCATGACGTTCGGCGTGGGCCTGGTGCTGACGGCGATCACCGGCCCGAGCGTGCTCCGCGCGGGCACGGGCCGGGTGCTGCGCCTCGCGTGCGCGGGGATCGCGCTGGGCGCGGCCGCCATGGCGTTGTCGCCCGCGATGGCGCTGGCCGGGACGGGTTCGGTGCTGGTCGGGCTCGGTTGCGCCGTCATCGCATTGGCGACGCCGTCGCTGCTGCGGGGACCGGGCGCGGCGAAGCGACTGGTGGTGGCGGTCGGTGTCGCCAGCGCGGCCGGGGTGTGCGCGCCGCTGGCGTTCGGGGCCTTGGAGACGATGGGCCTGCCGGGTCGGTGGGCGATCCTGGTGCCGGTCCCGGTGCTGATCGCGGCGGTGGTGCATCGGTCGGTGCGGGGGCCCGAGGACGGATCGTCGGCGCAGGGGCGCATCCCGGTCGGTCCGGCCGTGTCGGGCTGGTCGGGGATCGTGCTGGGCGTCGCGTGCGAGTTCTGCTTCGTGGTGTGGGGTGTGGCCCGGCTGGTGGACACCGGTGTGGCGCTTGGGGTCGCGTCGGCGCTGGGCGCGAGTTTCGGGATCGGGATGGCGGTGGGGCGGCTGGTCGGGCCGCGGTTCGTGGACCGGTCGTGGGCGGTGGGCGCCGCGGCGGGCCTGACGATGGCCGGGACGGTGATCGTCTACTTGGGAGAGGATCCGTACACGGTGACTGCGGGGATCGCGGTCGCGAGTGTGGGGATCGCGCCGCTGTATCCGATCATGTTGGGGCGTTTGGTGTCCGTGCCGGATCTGTCGGATCGGCATTCGGCGTCGATCGGGTCGCTCGCTTCGGGGACGGCGATCTTGACGGCTCCGGCGGCGCTGGGCCTGCTCGACGCGGGGATCGGGTTGCGGGAGGCGTTCCTGCTGCCCATTCCGTTGATGGTGGCGCTGCTGCTCTTGTCGAGGCGCAGGTAGCGAGGAGGCCCCGAACCGCACCGGTTCGGGGCCCTTCATCGCGTCTACTCGTCCTCGTTCTTCTTCTTGGCGGCCGAGAGGGAACCGGCGTGGGCCTTCTCCTCGGGGCTCAGGCGGGTCTTGATGAGGCTCGCGATGATGACCACGATGAGGATGCCGATGACGACGCCGAGGCTGAGCGGGGTCGGGATCTCGGGGATCGACGGGTTGATGTCGACGTGGGCCCAGTGCAGGATCAGCTTGACGCCGATGAACAGCAGGATGAGCGAGAGGCCCGTCGAGAGGTAGACGAGGCGGTCGAGCAGGCCCTTGACGAGGAAGAAGAGGGCGCGCAGGCCCAGCAGTGCGAAGGCGTTGGCGGTGAAGACGACGTACGCCTCCTGCGTGACGCCGAAGACGGCCGGGATGGAGTCGAGCGCGAAGAGCAGGTCGACCGAGCCGATGGCGATGAGGACGATGAACAGCGGGGTGAAGAGCCGCTTGCCGTCCACTTTGGTGACGAGCTTGCCGTCGACGTAGTCGGCGGTGATGGGCAGGAAGCGGCGGGCGCCGCGGACCATCACGTTCGATTCGATGTCGGGGTCCTCGTCGCGGTGCCGGAAGAGCTGCACGGCCGTGTAGACCAGCAGCAGGCCGAACAGCAGGAACATGAACGAGAACGAGTTGATGAGGGCCGCGCCGAGGGCGATGAAGATGGCGCGCATGATGAGCGCGAGCACGATGCCGAAGGTGAGCACCTTGTGCTGGTGGTGGTCGGGGACCGCGAACGTGGTCATGATGATGACGAACACGAAGAGGTTGTCGACCGAGAGGCTCTTCTCGATGATGTAGCCGGCGAAGTACTCGGTGCCGGCCGCGTTCCCGTGGGCCATGCCGAACCAGATGCCGAACCCGATCGCGACGGCGATGTAGAAGACCGACCAGGCCGTGGCCTCTTTGAACCCGACGTGGTGGGGGCGCAGTGCCGCCAGGATGAGGTCCACCGCCAGAAGGGCGATGATGAAACCGATGGTCACTGCCCAAGTGAGTGGGCTGATATCGAGCACGCTTCCTCCGTCAGATTGCCATCATCACGACTGCAGGGCTGACATCACCCTGCAAGTGCCCGCATCCTAACGGCCCCCGATCGCGTTGGTCACGTGTACCCCGAAAGGCCGTGACCCCGACCAAAGCACGGCCGGGGTCACACTGCCGGCGATTCGGTGTTTCCGGTCAGGCCGCGGGGACGAGGCAGCTCAGCGGCGGGGCGATGAGCGAGCAGATCGATTGGCGCACGACGGGTTCGTAGTCGCCGGGAACACCGCCGCCCGAGATGACGTCGGTGTAGGCGCCGACGCCGTCGGTGGGCTTGCGTTCCAGGTCGGGGTCGTTCAGGACGTCCACGGTGTACAGACCGAAGCGCGGCGTGTAGGAGCCCCATTCGTAGTTGTCGGTGATGGACCAGTAGTTGTAGCCGATGACGTCGATGCCGTCCTCGACCGCGCGCTGGATCCAGTAGACGTGGTCCTCGATGAACTCGGCGCGGCTCAGGCCGTCGGGCCGTTCGGCGTTGTCGTGGGTGGCCATGCCGTTCTCGACGATGTACAGCGGCAGATCGGGGAACTTATCGCCGTAGTAGCGGAGGGCGTAGTAGATCCCGTCGGGCTGGGCGTCGGCGAGTTCACCGGTGATGGCGCGGGCGGCGGTGAGGTTGTCGAGGCTCAGGCCCATGTAGTAGTCGATGCCGACGAAGTCGAGCTTCCCCGCGATCCTGTCGATGAACGCGGCGTCGAAGAGCCACGGCGACAAGGGGATGAACGCGAGGTTGGAGGTGACCATCGCGTCGGGGTTCGCGGCGTGGATGAGGTCGTAGGCCGCGTTGTGCGCCTTGGCGAGTCGGTCGAAGATCCACGGAGCGTCGAACCAGGTCGCGGCCTTGTTGTCGATCTCGTGGTAGACGTACAGGGTCGCCTCGTTGAAGGTGACCCACATGGCGCCGGTGTCGGCGTAGCGGTCGACGATCCGCTCGGTGTAGGCGGTGAAGTCCCGCAGGGTCTCGTCGCTCTTCCAGCCGCCCTGGTCGGCGACCCAGCCGGGGTGGACCCAGTGGTTGAGGGTGATCATCGGCGTCATGCCGGCGTCGAGGACGTGCTGGACGACGTCGTCGTAGTAGGCGAGTTCAGCCTCGTCCCACTCCCCCGGCACGGGTTCGACGCGGGCCCATTCGATGCCGAAGCGGTAGACCTCGACGCCCATGTCGGCGGCCAGCGCGATGTCCTCGGCGTACCGGTTGCGGAAGTCGACGGCGTTCCCGACGTGCTCTTTGTTCTGGGAGTAGCGGAGCCAGTTGCTGTCGGGATTGGAGCCTTCGGATTGGAATCCGGATGAGGAGACGCCCCAGAGGAAGTCGTCAGGAAGCGGCGCGACCTCGTCGGCGGCGGAGGCGGGTGCGGCCGCGAGCAGGGAGGTGAACACGACCAGGCAGGCCAGGAGTCGGCCGAAGATGCGCATGGGGGAATGCTCCGTTTCTCCCCCGTTTTGTGCCCTCACATCATAGACATCGGCGGGCCCTCAAGGGAATACCGAGGAGTAACTCTCCCGGGGCGGAGCTGAATCCTTTGAGGGCGGCGAGCTGGTCGCGGGTGAGCGGCAGGGTCCGGTTGGCGCTCTTGGGGTAGATCTCGGAGGCGTGCCAGTGCTCGGCGCGGACGCTGGTGGCGACGCCGATGCGGCGCATGTAGGCGCGCAGCGCCTGTGTCAGCTCGAAGGCGTCGAAGAGGTGGACGTGGTCGATGGTCCAGGGCCGGTGCGCCCCGGCGGATCGGACGGGGGCGCTGCGCGGGCCGGTCATGACCAGGTAGTACTCGAGTTCATCGGAGTCGGTCATGTCGAGCAGGCCCTCATTGCGGGTGTAGTGCTTGACGTTCACGGTGCGGCCGGCGAGCGGGCCGCTGCGGAACCGGCCGTCGATGGTCTTGTTGGCGGCCGGTTCGAGTTCGATGTCGAAGATCTGGGCGGCGATCCAGTCGGAGAGGTGCCCGTGGACCACGGGGCGGCCGACGATGTCGGCGATGCGGGCGTCGATCTCGTTGCGGTGGCGCAGGAGCATGGCGATCGACTTGAGTCCTGCTTCATCCATCTGCGCTCCTAGGGTTCGGGCCCTCAGCGTTCATCGTACCGATGCAGCAGAGGAGGTAACGGTATGCAGTTTGGTCCAGCCACGCGGGCCGGGTCGAATCTCGACCAGGCATCGACCTGCACCGTCCTCTCAGGTGGCCGGCGTCGGTGCATGTCGGCCTTTCCGCCACCCGACACTCCGGACGCCAAGGTGGCCTCCAAGGCGAATGTCGTCGCTGGGACCATCGGCGTGATTGCGACGGCGGGCTTTGCCGCGCTGGACGCTCCTCCGGTGTTCGCGCAGATCGCCGGCTACTGCGCCGAACGCGGCACACGATCGCTGACCGGTGATCTGGTCGCAGATGCAAATCGCAGGCGGGCGTTGGTCATCGACAGTCTCCGCGTTCCTTCTGGGAGACATGCGCTACTGCGCGAAGAAGAACGTGGTTTCTTTGTGCGACTCGGTGGACATTCTCCTGAAGCAGCAGCATTCCGAGGAACGCCTTGAGGCCCTAATCGATCAGTTGCTGCCGGAGAAGCCGCCGAAGGAGGACTTCCCGTTCGAGCCGCAGGCTATCGCCCCGAACGACTCCCCTTCGTCGTTCGCGGGTCTCGGCGAAGAGGCGACCTCTAAGAACTGGTTTCGAGTTACCTGCTGAGGTTCTGCGTGAAGCGTCGGCAGACGTGGACGCGTGCGAACTGTTTCCGGATCGTCGCTTCCTCGTCGAGCTTTGCGTGGAGGAAGGCTTTAATCGGGCGCAGGCCCGATCGTCGTTCGGCGATGGCGCGGTCCGGTTCGGCTGTGTCGGTGTAGTAGTCGGCGTAGACGTGCAGGTAGTGGTCGGTCTCGGAGAACCCGTTGGATCGGTACCAACGCAAGGTCGATGGGTCGTCCCTGGTCCATGCATCCAGCGTTGCGACCTTCAGTGCCAGAAGACGGTCGGTCGCCTCCTGGAGGAGGGCGTGGCCGATGCCTTGGGATTGGTGGTCGGGATGGACTGCGATGGTGTCGATGGTGGCCGATTCGCCTTCGATGGTGATGTCGAGGATGCCCCGGATCTCGCCGCTCGAGTCGGCGGCGACCAGCTCCAACCCCGGTGGCGGGGCGGCGGGCTTGGCGGTCTGGACGTCGTCGAAGTAGGCGGTGTGCAAGAACGACAGGACACGGCAGCGCAGCCAGGCGCTCTCATCCGATGCCAGGTATCGCCGTATGCCGTGGTCCATGTCGTTGCTCCTCGATCAGGGGTCAGGTTCTCAGGGCGGCTTCGCCCTCAGCTCCGCGCGATCACATCGAGGATTGTGCGCGGTCCCCGGGCAGCGGGACAAGAACATTTCATAGAGTGCTCCTCAGCTGATGTGGGTCAGTCGTCTCCAGCAGATGAGGCTCGCAGCGAGTTTGGTGAAGCCCTGATGCATGAACAGGTGGCGGTCCCAGCGGACGGCGAGGCGTTTGAACTGGTGGAGATGGGCGATGGCTTGCTCGACCACCCATCGGATGGTGCCCAGGCTTTTTTGGCCCTTGTCCACTACCGGCCCTTGGACGTCGGCAGGTCCCGCACCGTCCTGTTCACCCTGCATAGCCGGGCCCGCGAAGACCATTTCCACGCCGGTGCTGCCCGCGAGGCACTGGAATTCCCGGTCGCCACCGCCCTCACCACTGCAGTAGAAGCCCGCCCAACCGGAGCCCACTGGCGGCTCATCGGCTACGGCAAACGGCTCACCCTTGCTGACATTGCCCACCGGTCCGAACTGCCGTAACCGAACTGCCACGAACAACCCTTACGGCCGGGTCCAACGAACCGGCCTTACGACCTGCCCCGCGCCCGGCCCCATGACTACGCCGCCGCAATTATGGCCAATACCACCAGGTCGCGCACGCTGTTCCGTTACCAGAGCAACCCGAATTCATGCCCCCGAAGGCGCCACGGAACGCTACTCGGATGAGCTCACGATGAACATGTACACAGGTTCCCCCGAGCTGTACTTGCTGTCGGCAAGTTCGTGAACCTCGACGAGGTACTCCTCACCGAAGGCGAGCTCCGTGTGCGATCCGGTTCGCACCTGGGCGAACGGTCCGCACACCGGGTCTTCGCTGATGTCGGGAACAGCGAAGCATCCGTATTCTGGCCAGGCCTGTTCTTGGGACTCGTAGGTTGCGGGCCCGTCGTATACCAGAGAGCCGTTGTCAGACAATTTGAACCCAAGTATCACCATGACCACCACGAGCGCAGCTACTGCAGCGCCGATCAGGAGTTCTTTGCCGGTTATTTCGAGATAGGAGTGGTTGATCCCTCCGCGGTGCAGCTTCATGGCGGTTCCCCCTTCGATTGCGGAAGTAATGCAGGTCGCCACGTTCGGTTCAGTGGGCAGCAGCGTTCGAATACCGTAGTGGCCGGAACGGTTGATCTCGGTTGCTTCTGCGTGGCTCTGGATTCTCGATTGGTGCGTTCGCGGCGCCGAGACTCGGCGAGAGGCCCGCCAAGACCGACCAGCGGAGGCGATGTTCCCAGCCAATGTTCGGCATTCCTGCGCTGACCATGAGGTGCCAGATCTCGTTGCAGGTCAACGGGATCATATCCGGCTCGACTGCCGTGGTCTCAATGGCGCGGGCGGTGGTGAGGAAGGCGTAGGCGAGCATGGCGACCCTCGGGATCGTCGCCGTCCACGAGAAGCCCGTGGAGGTGCCTTTCGGCGACCTGCTCGACGCCGAGGTGAACATCGTCTTCTCGATGGGATACCCGGACGAGATCTTCCAGGTCACCCAGGAGATCGCCGAGAACTGGGAGAAGTTCGCCGTCATCGTCAGCGACACCTTCCCCTTCAAGGACGCCGAAGAGGCGTTGCAGGTGGCCGCCACTCCGGGCGCGGCCGACAAGGTCGTGGTGACCTTCGACTAGGTCGAGGGGGATTCGAGGCCGTCGAGGGCCGCGTCGAGGATGCGGCCGATGGCCTGCAGGCGGTCGGCCATCGCCTCAGGATCGAGCGGGTCCTCCCCCGAGTCGAGCCAGGCGCTCAGCAGGGCCGTGCCGCCGCCGGTGATGAACACGGCCAGGTCGTCGGCTTCTCGGGGTGGGAGCGTCTCGCCGAAGCGGGCGAGGAGGGATTCGCGTCGCAGCGGTGCGAGCAGGCCGCTGACGACCTGGTTGAGCGCGAACGCGCTCGCCGTCGTGAACATCGCGCGGTAGAAACCCTGGTGGGCGGCGAAATGTCGGGCGACCGTGAGCGCGCGGACGCGGCCGACGGCCTCCCCTGGGGCGGTCTCCAAGGGTTCGGCGAGTTCGCGGCGGGCCAGGTCGAGGGCCGCTTCGAGGAGGAGGTTGTCGCGGTCGCCGTAGTGGAGGTAGACGAGTTGTCGGCTCACTCCGGCGGCATCGGCGATGTCCGATACCGGGACGTTCGCGGTGCCGCGCGCGCTGATCAGCGCGATCGCGGCGCCCAGCAGGGCGGCGCGGGTTCGTCGCACCCGGCGGTCTTTGGCGGGTTGCGGAGGATCGAAACTCACCCGACGAGGTTAGACACCGGGCAATCGATCGACAAATCGTTCGACAGTCGGCGCTAGTCGAAGCCGAGGGCGTCCACGTAGTACCAGGCGCCGCCTATGCGTTCGAAGACGCTGTTCTCGGTTTGGGAGCCAGGGCCTTCGGCGTCGGTGTAGTCGGCGCGGAAGCGAACGGTGCCTTGGGTGTGGAGCGGGGAGCCGCCGGTGGTCCCGAGGATCTCGAGGCCGGTGAAGCGGCGGCCGTCGGTGCCGAGGTCGAGCCGTTCGGGGCGGGTCTCGGGATGCCAGGTGCGCAGGAGGTAGGCCTCGTCACCGAGGGCGAAGGCGCTGTAGCGCGATCGCATCAGGGCCTCGGCGGTGGGAGCCTTCGCGGTCCCCGCGTGCAGCGGCCCGCAGCAGGCGTTGAACGCGGCGCCGGAGCCGCACGGGCACGGGCGCGACTTGGGTGAGCGTCTGGGCATGACGGGATTGTGCCGCAGACGCGGGACCGGCCCGCGGGTGGTCCCCGCGGGCCGGTCCCGTGTCATCTAGCAGTCTTCGAGGTAGGGCGTGACGACCTCGGCGTACGCGGCGTAGCCGGCGGCGTTCGCGTGGAAGGACTCCAGCGTGCCCACGTAACCGAGGATCCACGGGTCCGCGGAGCAGACCTCGTGGCCGGTGAACGCGTCGCGCACGTCGGCGAACGCGAAGTCGTGCTCCTCGGCGACCGCGGCCGTGGTCTCGGCCAGGAGGTCGGCCGTCTCGTTCAGCAGCGCCTGCTCCGCCGGCGTGATCGCCAGAGTGCCGGAGCAGCTGGTGCCGTTGAACAGTCGCGGGTTGCCGACGATCGTGACGTCCGCCCACGGCGACAGGTCCTCGACCTGGGTGTACAGGTCGTCGAGCTCGGCCGGGAGCGAGTCGGTGATGACCGCCTGCGCGTTCGCGACCGCGCCCTGGCACAGGGCCGTGTCGGTCCCGGCGCACGCGCCGAGGACCGAGGAGAACCCGGCGTCGTTGCCGCCGACCCCGATGGAGACCTCGCGGGTCCACCAGGAGAGGCTGCCGAGCTGCTCGGCCACGACGTCTTCGACGCGCGCGCCGGAGCAGGCGTCGAACGAGAGCTCCGCGCCGATCGCTTCGGCCGCGAGCTGCGGGTAGGCGTTCGCGGAGCGGTAGCAGTCGCTGCCGTCGTCGGCGTAGTCGCCCGCGCCGACGCCGGAGACGTACGAGTCGCCGAGGGCGACGTACTGCGGCGTCCAGCCCTGGGCCGAGGCCGGGGAGGCGAAGGCGGCGGCGCCGATGCCGGCGACGGCCGCGACAGCGAGGGTGCGGGCGATCATGCCGCGCTTGCGGGTGTATCGGGACATGGGTCTCCTTCTCGTGACGGGCGGGCCCGGGAGGCGCGCCCCCGTGAGGGGCCCGGCGATTGTCGCGCACCGACCAAAGTGGGGTGAACGGCACCGGCCCACGGTATGACGCCCGTGGGCCGGTCCAGGGTTGCTTCTAGTAGTCGAGCTGCGGGAGGACGACCTCGATGTAGGCGTCCTGGCCTGCGGCGTTGGGGTGGAAGGACTCCAGGGTCCCGACGTAGCCGAGGATCCACGGGTCGGCCGAGCAGACGCCGTGGCCCTCGAAGGCCGCGCGCGGGTCCGCGAAGTCGAAGCCGTGGTCGGCCGCAACCGAAGCGGTCGTCTCGGCGAGCAGGTCGGCGGCGTCGTTCAGCAGCGCCTGCTCCTCCGGGGTGATCGCCAGGGCGCCCGAGCAGGCGGTCTCGTTGAACAGGCGCGGGTTGCCCACGACCACGATGTCCGCGCTGGCGGCCTTGGTCTCGACCTGGGTGTACAGGTCGTCGAGTTCGGCCGGGAGCGAGTCGGTGATGACCGTGCGCGCGTTGGTGATCGCGGTCTTGCAGAGCGCGGTGTCGGTGCCGGCGCAGGCCGTGAGCACCGAGGAGAACCCGGCGTCGTTGCCGCCCACGCCGATCGTGACGTGCTCGGTGTTGACCGGGTAGAGGTGGCTCAGCTGGTTCGCGACCACGTCTTCGATGCGCGCGCCCGAGCAGGCCTCGAACCACAGGCGCTCGCCGAGAGCGGTCGCGGCCTGCTTCGCGTAGGCGTTGGCCGAGCGGTAGCAGTCGCTGCCGTCGTCGGCGTAGTCGCCCGCGCCGACGCCCGAGGCGTACGAGTCGCCGAGCGCGACATACTGCTGGATCGTGATGTCGGCCGAGGCGGAGCTCGCCAGACCGGCGACGCCGAAGCCGGCGACCGCCGCGACCGCCGCCACGCGGGTGAGGACGCGGCGTGCCTTGCCTTCCTTGAAGGACACAGAGTCTCCTTGTTGTCGACAGGGCCGGCGGGGTGGGGCGGGTGGGCCCTCCCGCCGGAGGATGGCGTCATTATAGACAAGGAAGTCCATTGTGTCGCAATAGGAACAGTGCGTGACGAACCACTGATGGAAAGGTTTTCGATGGTCGGTTGGAAACTGTTTCCGATCGTGGCTAGAATGGCGGCACACGCTTCGAAGGGGTATTGCAGATGGGCAACCGCTCCCGGGCGACGCTGACCGAGGTGGCCGAACACGCGGGCGTCTCCAAGGCCACCGCCTCCAAGGTGCTCAACGGCCGCCCCGGTGTCGCCGAGGCGACCCGCAAGGCCGTGCGCGAGGCCATCGCCGCACTCGAGTACGTGCCGACCACCGGCCCGAGGGAGACGCCCTCGCCCCAGACGATCCACGTCGTGTTCGACACGATCCTCAACATGTACGCGGTGTACGTGCTGGACGGGATCATCAGCGGCGGCAGGGAACTCGGCGTCGAGGTCGTCACCAGCTCCCTCGAGTCCGAGACCCCCGGCCACAACGATCCGATGGGCGCCGACCGGGTCAAGGAGATCGCCGCGCAGGGGGCGGCGGGCCTGGTCGTGGTGACCGCGCAGCTCACGAGCGCCGAGATGGACGCGTGCGAGCAGCTGGGTCTGCCGCTGGTCGTGATCGACCCGGCGAACCCCCTCGACGAGCGCGTCACGAGCCTCGGCGCGACCAACTGGGCCGGGGGCGTGCAGGCCACCCGGCACCTGCTCGACCTGGGGCACACCCGGATCGGCTTCGCGGGCGGACCCGCCGGGTCGCTGCCCGCGCGCGAAAGGCTCCATGGGTACCGGGAGGCGCTCGAATCCGCCGGGATCGAACTCGACCCGGCGCTCATGGGCTCCGGCAGCTTCTACGCCGAGACCGGTGCGGCGCTGACCGACCGGATGCTCGACCTGGACGAGCCGCCGACCGCGATCTTCGCCGCCAGCGACAGCATCGCCGTGGGCGTCATCAGGACCGCCCACCGCCGCGGCCTCAACGTGCCCGGCGACCTCAGCGTGGTCGGCTTCGACGACACGTACAACGCGATGTGGGTCGAACCGCCGCTCACCACGGTGAAGCAGCCGCTGCGCCAGATGGGCCGCGTCGCCGCCAGGACGGTCCTCGACCTCGCCGCGGGCAAGGTCCCCGACTCGCACCACGTGCAGCTCGCGACGAGCCTCGTGGTGCGCGAATCGACAGCCCCGCCGCGCTGACCCGGCGCTTCCGCGGGCGGTGGCGTTGGCGCGCAACCACTACGATGGACGGTGACGGCAACCTCACCCCCTGGAGATGCTGATGCGCCAAGTGGTTCCAGTCCGAATCGGCGACACCGAATTCCTCGTGGAGACCGTGGCCACGGTGGACGATCCGGACCGCGCCGCTCCCGGGACCGGCGGCGGCCTCATGCCGATCAGCGGCCGCCTACCGAAGACGGAGTCGTTCGACCGCATGAAGGACCTGATCCAGGCGGTCACTGACGAACTCGGCGAAGTGTGGGAGAAGACCAAGCCGCAGGAGGCCGTGGTCGAGTTCGGCATCGCCGCGGATGTGAAGGCGGGCAAGCTCACCGGGATCCTCGTCGGCGGCGGCGCGGCCGCGACGCTGAAGATCACGCTCAAGTGGACGACCCTGCCGGGCGAGGACTGACATGTCCGTGTCCATCGACGACCTGCGGCTCTTCCGCTTCGTCGTCCGGATCGAGGCCGACCCCGGGGACGGGAGCGCATTCGTCGGCTCGGGATTCCTGGCCGCACCCGGACTGGTGCTGACCTGCGCGCACGTCGTCAATTGGTTCGAGGACGGCGAATCGTTCCGGGTCGTGTCCGCCGTGCCGGAGGTGAACGCGGCGCGGGCGGTCGTATCGGAGCGCTCGGCCCGGGAAGCCGGACCGGACGAGCTGTGGGCGTGGCCGGACCTCGCCGTCGTGGAACTGCTCGACGCCGATGGGCGGCGCGAAACCCGGCATCCGCTGCCGCGCCTCGACCTCGGTGCGCCGGTCCCGACCGGGCCCGTGCGGCGGCGCGCGTTCATCGCCGCCAGGCCGAACCCCGACAGCGCGGCCTCGGTGCCGGTCCTGCGCGGGGTCGACTTCCGGTGGGAGAGCGTTGACGGCCAAGGATTCTGGTGGCTCGCCGACGGACACGCGCTGCCGGGGATGTCCGGCGGGATGCTCGTCGACCCCGAGCGCGGCGCGATCTGCGCCGTCATCAACAACAGCCGCGGGCTCGGCGCCGCGGTCGGCTCGGTCGCCACGCCGCTTTCCGCACTCGGCAACGGCTTCGGTGAAGCAGTGCGGGCACAGGCGGCCACGGGATTCAGCGCGGTCCCCGAATGGGACACCGCGTTCACGCGCCGCTCCGACGTCCCTTGGCGCGACACCTGGAACCCCGGCGTCACCGCGCGGCACTTCGTCGGCCGCACCACGGAACTGCAGAAGCTCCAAGACAACCTCGAGAAGGCCGGAGGCCTCGCGGTGGTCCAGTCCATCGGCGGGTTCGGCGGCGTCGGCAAGACCGCACTGGCGGTCGCGTTCGCCGAGCGCTGCCGAGACCGCTTCGACGGCAGGGTGTTCCACGACTTCGAGTCCTATCGGGGCACTCGCGCCGACACCGCCGCCGACGCGCTCGGATCGATTCTCACCGGGATCGGCGCGGCCACCCCGAAGGAGGTCGAACTGCTCGACCACCGTGCCCGCGCCGAGCGCTGGCGGGCCGCCGCCGTCGGGCGGCGGCTCCTCATGGTGTGGGACAACGTGGACAGCCTCGACCAGCTCGACGGACTGCTCATCCGGTCCGAGGGCTGCGCCACCATCGTGACCACAAGGGACGTCATCCGCATCGACGACGCGGATCGCACGCTGCGCCTGGACGTGCTGCAGGAAGCGGACGCGATCGCGATGTTCCTGGAGATCGCCGGGGACCGCCACCCGCTCGAACAGGTCACCGAGCTCGTGCGCCGCGACCTGTACGTGCCGGTGCTCATCGCCACGCACGCAAGGGAAGTGGCGAACGAAGAAGTCGCGCTGGAGGAGATCATCGAGGACCTCCCCGAGCCCGCCGCGGTGCGCGGCCAGACCGACCCCTACCTCCAGCGGGACGTGTTCGACCGGCTCGAGGGCTCCTACCGGCGGCTCGAACCCGAAGAGCGCGTGGCATTCCGGGCCTTCGGCGCGCACCCGGGCGCCATCGCGACCCTCGGGAGCCTGGCCGCGGCCATGGAATGCCCGGTCCGGGAGGCCTCGCGGCGCATGCGCGGGCTCATCCGCGCCGGCCTGGCCGAACGCGACCTGAACGAGACCAACGGCGGCGACCGCGACCTGCGCCGCTACCGGGCGCACGACCTGCTGCGCGTCTACGGGGCACACCTCGCCGAGGTGGAGGACGACCTGACCGGGTCGCGGGCCGCGCTCGCTCAGTACTATCTGGACCGCCTCGGGCGCGACTTCGGCAACCGGCCGGACTGGTTCGCCGCGGAGGTCGAGACCATCCGGGCGCTGGCCGTCACCGACACCACCGAGAAATTCGGACACCTCGGCCGGTTCCTCGGCTACCGGGGGCTGCGCTACAGCCGGTACGACGCCGCCGAGACCGGGTTCAGCCTGGCCGAGAAGATCGACCGCGTCCTCGGCGACGGGCGCCGCACCGGCCACTCGCTGTGGGGCCAGGGCGAAGTGGCGCGGCTGCGCGGGCAGTTCGACGAGGCCGAAGCGAAATACCGTGCGGCGCTCCAGCTTTCGGAGACCGCCGGAGATCCGGGCGGCGTCGGCAATGCCCGCCGCGGGCTGGCCGAGGTCGCGCAGATGCGCGGCGACGCGGAGCGGGCCGAGGCGCACTACCTGGCCGCGATGGACGCGTACAGCGAAGGCGGTTTCACGCACCGGATGATCTACGTGGAGCGCGGCCTCGGGCGGGTCGCGAAGCTCCGCGGCGATGTCACGCTCGCGGTGGCGCGGTTCAACACGGCCCTGGAGGCGTCACGCTCCGAAGGGGACGATTACGGCATCGCCTTCGCGATCCTGGGCCTGGGCGACGCGGTATGCGCGGCGGGCGAGTTCGAAGCGGCCGAGGAGCGGTACCGCGAGTCGATGGACCTGTTCGACAGGATCGGGGACCCGGTCGGGTCGGCGTGCGCGATGCACGGGCTCGGCAATGTCGCACTGGGCCGAGGCGACCGGGTGCTCGCCCGCGAGCGCCTGGAGGCCGCGGCCGAGGCGTACCGGAAGCACCACGCGGCCCGGAACCTCGAGGAGCTCGCCGCCGACTTCGCACGGCTCGAAGCCTCCGAGGCTCACTGACCGTCGGGTTCCTCCAAGGCCCGCTCGTAGGCGAGCAGGGTGTCCACGAACAGGCGGCGTTGCTCGCTCGTCAAGGGCGCCAGCGCTTTGCGCCACGCGGCGGCGCTGCCGGCGAGCCAGGCCTCGATGTCGCCCCGCTCCTCGGCGGTGATGCTGACGATGCGGCGGCGCCGGTCGGCCTCGTCCTCGCGGCGCTCCAGCACGCCCTTGCGGCTGAGTTCGGCGACCATGAGGCTCACGGTGGTCGGAGCGACTTCGAGGCGGACCGCGAGGTCGTTCACGGTGGCCGGGCCGTCGAAGAGCAGGAGCGCGAGCAGCGAGAGGTGGCGCGGGCTCAGTTCGAGGGAGCGGACGCGCTCGGGCACGGGCAGGCGCTTGGCCCGGCCGACCATGCGCGGCATGAGCAGCAGCAGCTCACGGATCGCATCGTCGATGCCCCCTGGACTTGACACGAGCATGCCTCCAGATTATCTTTGCTATCAAATATTCTTTGCTTCCAAAGCAAATAGGTTCCAGGCTCATGCTACCCGAGGGCACACCACGTGCCCCCGCTCGCATGCCCGCGAAACACCCACCGACCAGGAGTGACACCCATGACCATCCTCGTGACCGGCGCCCGCGGCAACATCGGCTCGCGCCTCGCCGCACACCTCGCGAAGTCCGGGCACCACGTGCGGGCCACGGCCCGCGACCCCAAGACGCTCGACGCCCCGGCAGGGGTCGAGACCGCCGCACTGGACCTCACCGACCCGGCGACCGCCGAGGCCGCACTGCACGGCGTGCGCACCGCCTTCCTCTACCCGACCTTCGGTGACATCACCGGGTTCCTCACGGCGGCAAAGGAAGCCGGAGTCGAGCACGTCGTACTGCTCTCCTCCCCCGGCGCGTACGACCCGGTGGAGCACGCCGGCCCCATCGGCACGGCCCACCGGGCGATCGAGGCCGCCGTCCGCGATTCCGGACTCGGCCACACCGTGCTCTACCCGTCCTGGCTCGCCACCAACACCACCCGCGACTGGGGCGAGCAGATCCGCGCCGGCAAGGTGTCGCTCGCCTACCCCGACTGGCGCATCAACCCGATCCACCTCGACGACATCGCCGAAGTCGCCGCCGAACTCCTCGCCCGCGAGCAGTTCCGCGGCCGCAGCCTCATCATCACCGGGCCCGAATCGCTCAGCCAGCGCGAAGTGGTCGGCCAGATCGCCGCAGCGCTCGGGAAGCCGATCGAGCTGGAGGAGCTGACGCGCGCGGAGGCGCTGGCGGCGCGTCCGGAGTGGTTCCCGGAGGCGGTGTTCGACTCGCTGCTGGAAGTGGCCGCGAACCTCGGGGAGCGTCCGGCCACGGTGAACAACAACGTGGAGCGAGTGACCGGCCACCCGGCGCGGACGTTCGCGGAGTGGTTGCGGGACAACTAGTCGACTGCCGCTTTCTCCTGTTCGGACACCAGTGGGTAGGCGGCTTCGAGTCGGGCCCAGGTCCGCCTTGAGACGTTCCATCGGTAGAGCTTGATCCGCTCGTACTCGCCGTCGGCGCGGAGCACGAACAGTCGACGGCTGTCGACGACGAAGCGCTCCCCGTGGCCGATGGGCCGCACGAGCCGCATGCCCTGGTTGTTCAGGAACTGCCAGAAGCCGCGCTCGTCGACCCTGGCGAAGGGAATCGCGATGCAGGCCAAGGTGATGAGCCCGGGGATGCCGCCGCAGAGCACGGTGACGGCGAGCAGCTTGACGAGGTCCAAGTCGTCGCCGGGATCGAAGAGGGTGAGGACGAACCCGACGGCCCCGCAGATGCCGGCGACGATCGGGACCGATGCGAAGGGAGGTCGGAGCTTCATGGGGTGGTTCCTCGGGTCCGCTGTCAAGTTGGTGCCGTTGACGTTACCGATCGGGGCGGGTCCGCGGGGTCCCGCCCCGATCGGCCTTTCGGTGCTCAGGCGCGCCGTTCCACTCGCGGCTACCCTGGTCGCCGCGGGTGGAGCGCGCTAGAGCGGACGATTGTGGCAGTGGCCTCAACTGCGAACCCGCCTCATCTTAATTAGCTGAGCCTTACCTAATGTCTTGTGGCGAGAGGCGGCCGTCCCTGCCGACCTCGCCCGAACAAAGGAATGCATCGATGAGTGCAGGCACGCGCGCGATTCCCCTCGCGGTGAGCGCATCAGTCCTGTTGGCGGTCCTGACCGGTTGCGGGGCGTCCGAGCCCGTGCCGGAGACCGAGGCCGCGGCGGGCGAAGGCGCCACCGCCTATCCGCTGACCGTCGAGAACTGCGGCCAGGAGGTCACCTTCGACGCCGCGCCGCAGCGGGCCGTGTCCCTCGACCAGAACGCGACCGAGATCCTGCTCTCACTGGGCCTGGAAGACCGCATGGTCGGCACCGCGTCCTGGACCGACCCGGTCCTCGAGAACTTCACCGAGGCCAACGACGCCGTGCCGCGCCTGGCCGACGAAGCGCCCACCTACGAGGTCGTCATGGGCGCCGACCCCGACTTCGTGACCGCGTCCTTCGGCCGCCACTACGCCGAAGGCGGCGTGGCCGAACGGACCCGCTTCGCCGAGACCGGCATCGAGGCGTACCTCTCCCCCACCGACTGCGACGGCGACATCAGCGTCAACGGCGGCGGGACCCGCACCAACGCGCTCACCTTCGACGCGCTCTACCAGGAGATCCGCGAACTCGCCGCGATCTTCGACGTCCAGAGCCGCGGCGAAGTCCTCGTCGAGCAACTCGAAACCCGCCGCCAGTCGTCGCTGGAGGGCATCGACGCCTCGGGGCTGTCGGTGGCGTTCTGGTTCTCCGACCTCAAGACGCCGTACGTCGCCGGCGGGCTCGGCTCCGCGAACCTCCTCGCGACCGAGGCCGGCACCGCGAACGTCTTCGCCGACCTGGACGACGACTGGCCCGCCACCACCTGGGAGGCCTTCGTCGACCTCGACCCGGACGTCATCGTCATGGCCGACCTCAGCCGCGAGCGCTGGCCCGGCGACCAGGCGGCCGAGAAGATCGAGTTCCTCGAGTCCGACCCGGTCACCAAGGGGCTCACGGCGGTCGCCGAGCAGCGGTACGTCGAGCTGCGCGGCGCCGAGATGAACCCGTCGATCCGCCTCGTCGACGGCCTCGAGAAGCTCTCCGCGGCACTGCAGTCGTTCGAGGGCGACGCGTGACGCTCAGCGCTGCCACCGCGCCCGCCCCGGAACACCGGGGCCGGGCGCGGCTGCGCTTCCTGGGCGTCAGCCTCGCCGCGGTCGCGGTGCTCATCGCCTCGATCGGCGTGGCGATCACCCTCGGGCCCGCCGACGTGTCGCTGGTCAACGTGCGCGACATCCTCCTCAACCACTTCGCGGGCGCGGAGATCCCCGTCAGGATCTCGAAAGAGGCGATCGTGTGGGAAGACCGCCTGCCGCGCGCCCTGGTCGCCGCGGCCTGCGGGGCCGGGCTGGGCCTGTGCGGGCTGATCCTGCAGTCGCTCCTGCGCAACCCGCTCGCCGACCCGTACGTCCTCGGGATCTCCTCGGGCGCCTCGACCGGGGCGGTCGTCGTCGCGATCCTCGGCGTCGGCGCGGGCGGGCTCGGCCTGCCAGGCGGCGCGTTCATCGGCTCGCTCGTCTCCTTCGGCGTGGTCCTGGCGATCGCGCGCATGGCCGGAGGCGGCGACGACAAGCTGATCCTCGCCGGTATCGCGGTGACGCAGCTGTTCTCGGCGCTCACCTCGTTCGTGATCTTCGCCTTCGCGGACTCGGACGCGACCCGCGGCGTCATGTTCTGGCTCCTCGGCTCGCTCGAAGGCGTGCGCTGGAACGGGGTCGTGCTGTGCGGCCTCGCCGCGATCGCCGGGATCGTGCTGTGCCTCTTCCGCGCGCATGTGCTGGACGCCTTCGCTTTCGGCGACGACGTCGCCGCTTCCCTTGGGGTGCATGTCAGACGCGAGCGCGCGGTGCTCATCTGCGCCACCGCCCTGCTGACGGCGACGATGGTCAGCATCGTCGGCGCCGTCGGCTTCGTCGGCCTGGTGCTGCCGCATGCCGCGCGATTCCTCGCCGGTCCGCTCCACTTGCGACTGGTGCCGCTGACCGCGCTGATCGGAGCCGCGTTCATGGTCTGGGTCGACGCGGTCTCGCGCGTCGCGTTCTCCCCTTCACCGCTGCCGATCGGCGTCACCACCGCACTGGTCGGCGTGCCGGCGTTCATCGCGATCATGTTCCGCCGCAGGAGGACCGTATGACGCTGCAATCGCGCGAAGTCACCTGGAACCGCGGCGGGAGGCTCGTGGTCGACGGCGTCACGCTGCGCCCGCACCCCGGCCAGACCATCGGGCTGCTCGGCCCGAACGGCTCCGGCAAGTCCTCCCTCATCCGCTTGCTCTGCGGCGCGGTGAAACCCACCGCCGGCGTCGTCACCCTCGACGACGCCTCACTCGCCGAGCTTCCCCGGCGGGCGGCCGCGCGCACCATCGCCACCGTCACGCAGCACGCCGACACCGCCGTCGACCTCACCGTGCGCGACATCGTCGCCCTCGGCCGCATCCCGCACCGCGGCGCCTTCGGCGGGAACCGCCAGGCCGATGCCGAAGCAGTCGCGGACGCGTTGGCGCGCACCGGACTCCACGACAAGGCCAGCGAGCTGTGGCACCGGCTGTCCGGCGGCGAACGCCAGCGGGTCCACATCGCGCGGGCGCTGGCGCAGCAGCCGCGGGAGCTCCTGCTCGACGAGCCCACGAACCACCTCGACATCCGCTACCAGCTCGATCTGCTGCGGCTGCTCACCGAACTGCCGGTGACCACCGTGGTGGCGCTCCACGACCTCAACCTCGCCGCGATGTTCTGCGACGCCGTCCTGGTCCTGAAGGAGGGCCGCGCGGTGGTTTCCGGGCCTCCGGCCGAGGTGCTGACCCCGGCGCTCATCGCCGAGGTCTACGAGGTCGACGCCACGGTCACCGTCGATGCGGCGACGAAGCGGCCGCTGATCGTCTTCAATCCGGGACCGCGGGCCTGATCAGGGACGCTTGAGGAACAGGCCGAGGACGACGGCGGCCAGCGGCACGACGCAGAGCACCGTGAAGACCCCTTGGGGGCCATGGTGTTCGGCGATGAGCCCGAACACTGGGGCGAATAGGCCGCCGACGCTCATGGCCAGGCCGAGCGTGACGCCGGCGGCGGTGCCGGGGCGGGTCGGCAGGTAGTCCTGGGCGAGCTTGACGAGCACCGCGAACGGGACGTTGATCGCGATGCCGACGGCGAGCGCGACCGCCAGCGCCGCGTACTCGTCGGGCACGAACCGCAGCAGGACGAGCAGCGGGATGATCAGTACCCCGCCGATGCGGGTGGTGCGGACCGCGCCGAACCGGTCGGCCATTCGTCCACCTAGGAGGGTGCCGATCACGCTGCCGAGCATGAAGCCCGCCAAGGCGATCCCGGCCACGACGTGGCTGGAGTCGAGGTGGCGGATCCAGTACAGCTCGATGAAGGTGATGATCCCGACCCACAGGATCGACCGGACCACCTCGATCCCGGTGAGGACGGCGAACGGGCCCCACCTGTCGGTGCCGGTGCGGGCCTTGGCGGGTCCGGCTGCGGTGCGGGTGTGCCTGCGGAGCATGACGAATGCGATGAGGACCGCGGGCGGGATGAAGAGGGCGGTCGCGCCGACGCCCATCGCCATGAGCGCGGGCGTCGCCAGGACCGGGGCGAGGAAGAAGCCGACCGAGCCGCCCGCGGCGAAGATGCTCATGCCCGTGGCGCTGTCGCCCGCGGCCTCGCGTGCGCCTTTTCCTGCGGCCGGGTGGAACATGGCGACGCCCAGGCCCGAGAGGAAGATGAGCGCGAGCACCAGCGGGTACGGCCCGGCGAGACCGGCCAGGCCGAGGCCGATCCCGGCGAGGGCGACGCCCGCGGGGGCGAACCAGTCGAGGCGGCGGCGGTCGGCGAGGAGGCCGAAGAACGGCTGCGGGATCGAGGCGCCGAGCGCGGCGGCGAGGGTGAGGCCGGTGGCGGCGACGTAGCCGTAGCCTCGGTCGAGCACGAAGTAGGGCACGACGGCGGGCACGAGCCCCTGGTACATGTCGTCGACGGCGTGGGCGGCGGCCCACAGCCGCATGCGCCGCAGCGGCGACGGGGCGGCCTCGCGGGTCTCGGGCGGGGCGGCGGTCTGGGTCATGCTGGGTGCTC
The DNA here is from genome assembly GCF_042647865.1 of Glycomyces rhizosphaerae. NCBI lineage: Bacteria > Bacillati > Actinomycetota > Actinomycetes > Glycomycetales > Glycomycetaceae > Glycomyces > Glycomyces rhizosphaerae. The sequence continues at coordinate 712,406 of NZ_JBHRWO010000004.1, read as the reverse complement.
CTTGTCCATACGGCCCAAGGATTCCGACTCGCCACGACCTGCGGCTAACGGTATTCTGCCGAGTTATGTCGATGGACGGCCAGATCATTCCGAGCTCGCCGATCCGGATGCTCTCGCACCGGGAGCGGATCGACTGGCACCGCCACGACGGCCACCAGCTGATCTACCCCCGGCGCGGCGTCCTGCGGGTGTTCACGGCCTCGGGCGTGTGGGTCGTGCCGCCGTCGCAGGGCGTCCGTCACGTGCCTGACCGACGACGCCGCGCTCGAAGCCGGCACGCGAGGCCACCTCGAACGGGTCGTCCTCGACCTGCTCCGCGGGGTCGAGGCGCCGCAGCGGTTCCTGCCCGCACTGCAGGACGAGCGCCTGCGGGAAGTGGTGGCGCTCTTGGAGGACGATCCGGCGGACCGGCGGACCCTGGCGCAGCTCGGTGCCGCGATCGGCGCTTCCGAGCGGACGCTCAGCCGGCTGTTCCGCGAGCAGGCGGAGATGACGTTCGCGCAGTGGCGCGGCCAGTTCCGCCTGCACCACGCCCTGGTGCTGCTCGCGGCAGGGCACCAGGTCACGCGGATCGCGGGCGCGTGCGGGTACGCGAGCCCGAGCGCGTTCATCGGCGCGTTCCGGGAGGCGTTCGGCCGCACGCCCGGCGAGTTCCTGCGGCGCGAACCGGACCTTCGCCTGTAGGCGGCCATTGCCTTGATGGCGCTATCCAGCTATTCTGAGTGCACCTCGTTATATCGATTCAATTCAATGTTTCGATATGAATGGAGACGGTCGAGCGCGCCACCGGCACGCCGCGCCGACCGCCGCTTCCCCCTGTGCCGCAGCGCCCCCGGCGCAGCCTCCCGGTGTCCCGTGCCGGTGCGGCCGCGGTCGGGGGACCTCCTCTCCATCAGATACGGAGTGAACATGAACGAGTCAACCTCCCGGCGGGCGAGACGCCTGCGGGCCCCGGTGGCCGCGGCCATAGGGCTGGTCGCCGCGGCCGCATCGCTGACGGCGATGACCTCCGCGGACGCCGCCACCGTCCGCTACGAGGCCGAGAGCGCCCCGGCCGTCTGCGACGGCTTGATCGAATCGAACCACACCGGGTACTCCGGCAGCGGATTCTGCAACTCCAGCAACGCGACCGGTGCCACGGCCCAGTTCACCGTCACCGCCGCGAGCGCCGGAACGGCCACCGTGGCGATCCGGTACGCCCACGGCGCCACCGACTCCCGCCCGGCGAACATCGTCGTCAACGGCTCCACGGTGGAATCGGCCAGCGCGTTCGGTGCGACCGGCGCGTGGACCACCTGGTCGACCAAGACCGTCACCGTCCCGCTGAACGCCGGGAGCAACACCGTGCAACTGGTGGCCTCCACCGGTACCGGCCTGCCGAACATCGACTACGTCGAGGTCACCGACGGCGCCGCGCAGCAGACCGGGGCCATCATGGAGGACCTCGGCCGCGGGGTCACCGTCGTCCCCTCCGGCGGCGGCAGCCTCGTCAGCTGGCGGCTCCTGGGCACCGACTCTTCGAACACCGCGTTCAACGTGTACCGCAACGGGACCCTGCTCAACAGCTCCCCGATCACCGGTGCCACCAACTACCTCGACGCCGGCGGCAGCGGCACCTACACCGTCGCGCCCGTCAACGGCGGCACCGCGGGGACGCAGGTCGGCGCCGAGGCGACCTTCAACTCCAGCGGCTACAGGGACATCCCGCTGCAGCGCCCGGCCGGCGGCACCACCCCCTCGGGCGAGGCTTACACGTACAACGCCAACGACATGAGCGTGGGCGACCTCGACGGGGACGGCCAGTACGAGTACCTCGTCAAATGGGACCCGAGCAACGCCAAGGACAACTCCCAGTCCGGCTACACGGGGAACGTCTACATTGACGCGTACAAGCTCAACGGCCAGCGCCTGTGGCGGATCGACCTGGGCCGCAACATCAGGGCCGGGGCGCACTACACGCAGTTCCAGGTCTACGACTACGACTCCGACGGCGACGCCGAGATCGCCATGAAGACCTCGGACGCCACCGTCTCCGGCACCGGGCAGGTCATCGGCACCGCCAGTGCGGACTACCGCAACAGCAGCGGCTACATCCTCACCGGCAACGAGTACCTGACGATCTTCAACGGCGCCAACGGCGCCGTCCTCGACACCATCAACTACCAGCCCGCGCGCGGCACGGTCGCCAACTGGGGCGACAGCTACGGCAACCGGGTCGACCGCTTCCTCGCCGGAACGGCCTATCTGGACGGCCAGCACCCGAGCATGATCTTCTCGCGCGGGTACTACACGCGCAGCGTCATCTGGGCGGTCGACTTCAACGGCACGGACCTGGTGTCCCGCTGGGTGTTCGACTCCAACAGCGCCGGCAGCCAGTACACCGGGCAAGGGGCGCACAGCCTCTCGATCGCCGATCTCAACGCCGACGGCCGCCAGGACGTGGTCTTCGGCGCGATGGCCGTCGGCTCGAACGGCCAGGCGCTCTACAACACCGGCTTCGGCCACGGCGACGCGCTCCACGTGAGCGACTTCGTGCCGAGCCGGGCGGGCCAAGAGGTGTTCATGCCGCATGAGAGCGGCAGTCAGCCCTCGTCGAGCCTCAACGGATCGAACGGGGCGATCCTGTTCCAAACGCCCGCAAGCGGAGACAACGGCAGAGGCGTCGCGGCGAACGTCCTCTCGTCGAACGCCGGAGCCGAGTACTGGTCGTCGAATGTGAGCGGCCTGCTCAACGCCTCCGGGTCGAACATCGGCGCGAAACCCGCCTCGATCAACTTCCTGAGCTGGTGGGACGGCGACGGGGAACGCGAACTGCTCGACGGCACCGCGATCACGAACTACCCGTCCGGCACGCTCCTGTCCGGCTCGGGCGTCGCGTCCAACAACAGCACGAAGGCCACGCCGGCCCTCTCGGCCGACCTGTTCGGCGACTGGCGTGAAGAGGTCGTCTGGCGCACCAGCGACAACACCGCGCTCCGCATCTACGCCACGTCCTCCACCACCAGCCTGCGCATCGCCACCCTGATGCACAACCCGCAGTACCGCGTGGCGATCGCCTGGCAGAACACCGCCTACAACCAGCCGCCGCACCCGAGCTTCTACATCGGCAGCGACGTCACGAGCTACCCGTTCCCGTCCATCACCACACCCTGACCCTGCCCCGAGAAGCCGGGGCCCGCGACCGTCGTCGCGGGCCCCGGCGCGGGGAGCCTCACGCGCCCGGGTCGACGCTGACCAGCTCGATGCGCTGATCGCTGCCCTGGACGCCGATCTCGAGGACGAAACCGACCCCTTCGGCGTAGAACTTGTGCTCGATGACGCTGGTGTCGAGCGGGTTGACGTCCTCGGTGCGCAGGCAGTCCTCGAAGGTCCCGTACGGCACCTCGACCTGCTCGTCGACGGCCACGACCTCACCGGTGTCCTCGGCGTGGCCCTCGTAGAACTCCTGGTAGTAGTAGTCGCCGACCTGCGGGTCGGCCTCCATCGCGATGCCCGGGAGGGCGCCGTCGACGCCGGCCTCCCAGGAGCCCTCGGTGCTGGTCACCTCGCCGCCTGACATCTCCCTGGAGTCCTCGCCGAAGTACCAGACGTTCCCGTCCGCGTCCTGGGCGTACCAGTCATAGGTGTCCTCGATGACCTCGCCGCCCTCGCTGACGGTGTCGTGGACGACGACCGTGTTGACGCCGAGGACCTCGCGGGTCTGGTCGGTCACCTCGACGACGATCGTCTCGCCGCCGCCCTCGTAGGTGAAGACGGTGCCCGGGATCCAGGGCATGAAGGGGTTGTCGATCGTGGTGGTGAACTCGGCGGGATCGGGCATGTCGGCCAAGGTCGGCTCGGCCGACTGGGGCGGGGACGGTTCCTCGGTGGTGCCGTCGCCGCATGCGGCGAGGAAGCTCGCGACCAGGAGCGCGGCGGGCACGGCGGCGATCGTTGCACGTCTCATCGTTCCTCCAATGGAACGAGGGCTTCTCCCCTGTACGTTACGCCGCAGGTCGCGGGGCCGGGCCGGTCCCGTCGATGAATCCGGGCGCCGAACCTCGTCTCTATGGTCGACACTCTTCCGAACCAAGGAGCGACGACGACATGACCGACGCAACGATCGACTTCAAGGCCGTCACCGACCAAGTCGCGGGCCTGCTGGCCGGTGTCGACGACGCGCAGCTCGCCGAGCCCACCCCGTGCGGGCACTACACGCAGGCCCAGCTGCTGAACCATCTGCTCGGCCTGTGCCTCGCGTTCACCGCCGCCGCCCGCGGCGAGACCGGCCCCCACAACGACGCTCCGCCCGGTGAACCCGCGGCGACCCTCGAGCCGGAATGGCGCGGCGAACTCGAGCACCGCCTGGCGACGCTGGCCGGGGCCTGGAGCGAACCCTCCGCGTGGGACGGCGACGCTCTAGCGGGCGGCGTCACGCTCCCCGCCGCCGTCATGGGGCTCGTGGCGCTCAACGAAGTCGCCGTCCACGGCTGGGACCTCGCCCGCGCGACCGACCAGGACTACGAGCTCGACTCCGGCATCATCGCGACGCTCACGGCCTTCACCGGCCAGGACGCCGACGACCAGGCGGCCCGCGAGGGCATCTACGGCCCCGTCGTCAGGATCCCCGCGGACGCCTCGCCCCAGGACCACCTCATCGCCCTCACCGGCCGCGACCCCGCCTGGCGACCGTAAGTCGCATTCTCGGTGCGATCTGCGCCTTTCGCACTGCTTGCGGTGATCGTCGGAAATCAATGGATCCTCGGTATGCAACCATCGAGGATCCTCGCGGCGTCCCCTGTCGGCGCGGCCCGCCCGGGGCCATGCGCCACAGAGGAGGAGTGCGATGCGGAATCGACGCATTATCGGTGCGGCCCTTGCGGTCACCGCGCTGGGAGGAGCCGCCGCCTGGGGCGGCGCCATCGCCAATGCCGAGGACGACCCCCGAAACGAAACGGGCGCAACGGTATCCGAAGCCGCAGCGGGGACGGTCACGCTGCCCACCGGCGACGTGGTGCGGCTGTCGCCCGGCGGCGGCATCGAGGTCGAGCCGGCCGCCGGCCGTGAGGACGTCGGCTTCGTCGGACAGACCGCGCACGACGGCTCGGACGACGTGGTCGTCGTCCCCACCGACATGCTCGATGCGATCCGCTCCGGCGACGAGGACCCGCGCCGATACAACGTCTCCCGGCTGCTCGCAGGCGGCCACACCGACGCGGCCGCGGTCGGTGAGTCCGAACTCGACACCCGCGACTACGCCGGCTTCGTCCCGGCGGCCCAGCAGGCCAAGGCATCAGAGGCCGCGCAGGAGCTCAGCATCAGCGTCAGCGACCGCTCCGGCGGCGTCCCGGAGGAGTCCGTCGTCGCCTGGATGAAGGAGGGCACCGACGAGACCGGCGACATCACGATCGGCGAGGACGGCACCGGCACCGCCGAACTCGAACCGGGCGACTACCTGATCCTGACACTGCTCATCAACCGCGCCAATGAAACCGAGCGCGGCGAGACCGTCTACGGCTTCACCCCGGTCACCGTCGGGGAGGAGCCGGCCGAACTGGCCGTCGACGCCGCCGCGGCCGCGCCCGTCAGCGTCGAGGTGGAGCGCGAGGACGCCGAACTCGAAGAGCACGTGCTCTATATGGAGGCCGCCGCCGAGAACAGCAGTCTGGGCACCTTCGAATTCATGGACGCCGACTCGGACGCCTACCTCCTGCCGCAGCCCGACGCGTCCGACTCCACGTTCAACTTCATCTACCAGCCGGTGCTGACGGGCCCGGTGGACGCCGCCGAGCCCTACACCTACACGCTCGCGTTCGGCGAGACCGGTGCGCTGCCCGCCGACCCGGCGTACACCGTCGCGGACGCGGACCTCGCGGTCGAATCGACCGAGTACCAGGACCTCGGCGTCGAACTCGAAGGGAGCCAATGCGACTACCCGCGGGCCTGGGAGGACCAGTTCTTCCTGTTCGGGCAGTGCGTCGACCGCGCCTTCCCGTCACAGGCGACGAACCTCTACAGCGCCGAGCCGATCCTCTGGGACCGGACCGTCGAAGCGGGCCTGTTCGACGCCGACCACCTGCTCACCGAGGGCTTCACGAGCTACAGCGGCGACGAAGCGCTGCCGGCCGGCGCGGTCGAGCGGGTCATCGGCGACGGCCCACTGGCCGTGGGCACCGCCGCGGTCATCCGCTTCGGTGACACGATCGCGGGCAACCTCACCCCGGCCGCGAGCCACGACGGCGAGACCGTGAACCTGGTCGGATACGAGACCGGCTCCGTCACGCTGACCCGCGACGGCGAGGAGCTCGGCAGCGCCGAGGACCCGGCCGACTTCTCCATCGCACTGCCCGAAGGCGACCAAGGCCGCTACACCCTCACTGCCGAGGCCACCCGCGGCACCAAGACCGCGCTGTTCGCCGTCGAATCGTCCATGGAATGGCAGTTCGACTCCGCGACCGTCGACGAGGCGCTGGTGGACCTCCCGGTCGTCTTCGTGGAATCCACAGCCGTGCAAAGCGGTTGGGCCGAACGGGACCAGCCCCAGGAACTCACCTTGGCACTCGACTCGTGGGAGCACACCGCCGAGTCGATGGGCCTGGAAGTCTCCTACGACGACGGCCAGACCTGGACCGAAGCCGCGCTCGAAGGCGACACCGCCACCCTCGAACACCCCGACGACGCCGCGTTCGTCTCGCTCCGCCTGACCGCCACCGACGACGCCGGAACCGAGGTCACGCACACCACCATCCGCTCGTACGGCCTCCGCTGACCCGACGAAACCGGGCCCCGTCGCAAGTGCGGCGGGGCCCGTTCAGCGCTTGCCCGGTCAGCGATTCGGTGCGAAACCGGAGGTCGAGGTCTTCGCGGGACGGAAGACCATGAAGACCCTCCGCTCCTGCGCCTTCACGAAGGCGCGCTTGGCATCGACGTCACCGGTCGGGGCCAGGCGCCCGAGGCTCGCGGCCAGCTTGAAGAAGCCGTCGCCGGGAAGCCCCGTTTCGCTGTCGCAGACCAGGACCGAGATCATGAGCTCGAGGCCGGTCGCGCTGGAGTGGGCGGCGGTGATGTCGTCGCAGAGCTTCCCGATCTGGCCGGGGAAATTCGCGCCGAGCTTGAACGGCTCGCCGAGTTCGCGGTTGAGATCGGCGTAGGTGAGCGTCTCGCCCTGGGAGGCGTACCGCTTGAGGACCTGCAGTCCGGATGCGATGAGAACGGAATCGTCGTGCGCCATGGCGGGCCTGCTTCATGAAGAATGCGATCGGACCCGATGAGGGGATGACCTCGACCGTAACACGGTTCGCCCCGCCCCGGCGCCGCATCGAAGCGCGGGGCGGGCCTTTCGGCCCGCCCCGTCATCGGTGTCGGGAGTTATGAAGGCGTGGCGCCGGTGATCGTGAGTTCGTACGGGAACGGGTCGCCGACGCCGGTCTGCCACATCGTGTAGTTGCGGTGCTGCGACGGAGTGGCGGCCACGACGAGCATCATGTGCGTCTCCCCGCTCTGGAGCGAGAAGTCGGCCGTCTGGCCGGGAGCGAAGATGCTGCTGTAGCGGACCGAGAAGTCGGCCTTGACCGCCACGAGCCGGAAGCGCCAGTCGGCGCCGGAGAGGCTTGAGGCCCCGGCGAGCTGCACACCCACGTTGCTGGTGGTCGGGTTGAGGCGGATGACGTTGTGGCCGTATTGGTGCGGCGCGTCCGTGTTCGCGATGCGGTAGCGGTTCGAGCCGAGGCTCGTCAGCGGGTCGGTGTGGAGCGGCCGGTAGCTGCCGCCGCCGCGCCACATGTCGGTGCGGATGGCCGCGCCGTCGGTGAAGTCGTAGGTGACCTGCCGGGACGTGTACTCGGCGATGAGCGTGGCGAACTCCTGCTGATCGAGCTGCAGCACGCGTTTGATCGTGTCGATCGGATGCTCGCCCTGCTTGGCCTCGTACCAGAACCGGTCGATGACTTCGGGGCCGTAGAGGTCGCGGATGGTGTTGAACAGCATCCAGTCGCCGTAGTAGGTCTCCTGCGCGAGCCAGCGCTGGTGCTGACGGTCGACGAAGTAGCCCGAGCCGACGGTCACTTCAGGACGCTTCATGCGCGCCATGTAGTTGGCGTGGGCCTCCCAGACCGGTCCGGCGATCGGGTTGCCGGCGCCCCAGCCGCCGCCGTTGCCGTTCTCGATGTTGATGTCCACCGCATACGACTGCATGATGTGGTTGAACTCGTGGGATTCGACCCAGTCGTCCCAGATCTTGTCGTACGGCAGGCACATGTGGCCGACGCCGATGTCGTCGGGCCCGGCCCAGTTCGCGGGCGGCAGGAAGTCGTTGGACCAAGTGCCGCAGAGGTACAGGTTGATCCGGTACTGCGATCCGACGTTGTGGTCGGCGGGGTCGACGAAGCCGACTTCGTTGACGTAGAAGTCGTAGATCTCCTCCATATGGTCGGCGACCCACTGCGGATAGTTGCTGTAGCCGTGCTGCTGGCCCCAGGCGACGGCGTCGATCGCGTCGCCCCAGCGGACGGTGAAGTTCGCGGACTCGACGTAGTTGTCGGTTTCGGCTCCGGCCTCGATGAGGAAGCTGGGGGTGCGGGTCTGCTTCTGCTGCTGGGGTTCTCCGGTCGGATCGGGTTGGCTGGGCGTCTCGGTGGGCGTGCTCGATCCGCCGCAGGCCACTCCGTTGACCTTGAAGGTGGTCGGCATGGTGCCGGTGCCGGTCACGGTGAGGCCGAAGACCTCTTTGGTCTGGCCGGAGGCGATCTGGGCGTTCCAGCCGACGTCCTCGCCGGTGAAGTGGGAGCCGGACTGGGTGTAGTCGACGTTCCAAGCATTTTGGACGGTCGAGCCTGACGGCAGGTCGAATTCGACCTTCCATCCGTTGATCGATTCGCTCCCGGCCTTGATGGACACGGCGGCGTTGTGTCCTGTGCCCCACTGGGAGGTGATCGAGTACTGGACGGCGTCGCATGCGGCGGCAGATGCCGGGACTGCCGCCACCACCGCGACTGAGGCGGCCATGACCGCCCCCACCGCCAACCCGACGGCCCCGAGCCGCCGCTTCCGGCTACGCGTGACTTCCATGAGCTGAGCTCCTTCGTTCGGGCGCAACCACATCGGGCACGCCCGCGGCCGATCCCGCAGTGGTCCCGCGCGAACACCCAACCCGAGCCCACGGTCCGAACCGCAATTAATATTCACGGACGTAAATATTAGATCCCGCCGCGGAGCACCGGCACAAGCGCAGGGAATTTCAGAAACAAACCTCGCAAATCACACGAAATCGCGCCCCGGCCGCGAACCTCAGCCTCCGTGCGGTCATCCGCCGCCCCTCACGATGCGGCAGCCGACGCGTTCGCCCGCCGGTCAGAGCTCCAGGGGAAGCATGGCCGCGGGCGGGTGCGCCCGCGGCGGGATCGGCACGGCGGGTGCGTTTGCGGTCGCTTCCGCCGGGCCCTTCGGATCGGACTAGGGGAAGGTCGGGCAGTGGGGGTCGGCGTCGACCCGCTGGTGGGCGGTGAAGGCGGCGTGGACGGTCTCGACCCTGCGGCGGAAATCGCTGCCCCGCATCGAGTTCGCACGGTCATATCGGGTGAGGCAATGGCTATGCAAGGGACGGAGGATTTCAGCGGCCGGTTTCCGCTACACCGTTGCGACCGAGGCACTTCGCCCCCGGGGCGCATAGGCACATAAACCTGAACGAAAATCCCAGGGCGCCATAGTCACTGGGGGTCAGGTGATGCGATCGGGGCGGGAGTAGAGGTTCATCGTGTCGTCGCGGACGAATCCGGCGAGGGTCAGACCGGATTCCTCGGCGAGGTCGGCGGCGAGCGAGGACGGCGCCGATACCGCTGCGAGGGCGGGGATCCCGGCCATGACCGCTTTCTGGACGAGTTCGAACGAGGCGCGGCCGGAGACGGCCAGGACGGTGCCGCGCAGCGGGACGAGGCCTTCGCGGAGGGCCTGGCCGATGACCTTGTCGACCGCGTTGTGGCGGCCCACGTCTTCCTTGGCGGTGAGGAGCTTCCCGTCCGCGGTGAACAGGCCCGCCGCGTGGAGGCCGCCGGTGCGGTCGAAGATCTTCTGCGACTGGCGGAGTCGGTCCGGGAGGGAGGCGAGGACCTCGGCGCTGACCATCGTGTCGTCTTCGGCCACGCTCCAGGCGGCCTTCGTCCGGACGTCCTCGAGGCTGTCCTTGCCGCAGACCCCGCACGCCGAGGTGACGGTGGTGTTCCGCTTCGCGGACTTCGGCGGGGCCGCCACGCCGGCGGCCAGCGCGATGTCGAGGAGGTTGTAGGTCTGCTCGCCGTTCGCGTCGACGCCGGCGCAGTACCGCATGCTGAGGACGTCGCCCGGTTTGGTGATGACGCCTTCGGAGAGGAGGAAGCCGGTGGCGAGGTCGAAGTCGTCGCCGGGGGTGCGCATGGTGACCTGCAGCGATTCGCCCCCGACCCGCAGTTCGAGGGGCTCTTCGACGGCGAGCGTGTCGACTCGCTCGGATCGGTGGGCGCCGGCGAGGCGGGTGGTCTTGCGGCGGACGGTCACGCGGCCCATGGGGCTTCAGGTTCCCTTCAGATGTCTTCAGGTCTGCTTCAGGTTCGGCGAGGCCTACTTGTTGTATAGCGCGGCGGGCCGGGAACAACGAGGAAGGAGGTCCGAATTCACGACCGGGCGGATCCTGGAAGCGAGGTCCGCGAGTCGGCACCTGCCGGCTCGAAGGCCTGCGAAATTCGGGGTGGGTGGGGTGGGGGCGGGGGGAGGGGCCCCCGATTCGGATCAAGGCTCGACGGCCCTGGCCGGCTCGCCGCTGTCAGGCTCGAAGCGCACCACGATCGATTTGGAAGTGGGGGTGTTGCTCGTCTCGGCGACCGAGTCGAGCGGCACGAGGACGTTCGTCTCGGGGAAGTACGCCGCGGCGCAGCCGCGGGCGGTCGGGTAGTGGACGATCTTGAAATGCGGGGCGCGGCGGTCCCCGTCGGTCCATTCGCTCACCAGATCGCAGTAGGCGCCGTCGACAAGATCGAGTTCGGCGGCGTCGTCGGGGTTGACGAACACGACGCGGCGGCCGTCGTGGATGCCGCGGTAGCGGTCGTCGAGCCCGTAGATCGTGGTGTTGAACTGGTCGTGGCTGCGCAGGGTCTGGAGCAGCAGCCGCCCGGGGCCGGCTTCGGGCGAGGTCACCGGGTTCACGGTGAAGTTCGCTTTGCCTGTGGCCGTGGGGAAGACGCGTTCGTCGCGCGGCGCGTGCGGGAGCGCGAAACCGCCGGGGACGCGGGCGCGGGCGTTGTAGTCGGCGAAGCCGGGCACGACCCGTTCGATCCGGTCGCGGATGCGGTCGTAATCGGCCGCGAAGTCCTCCCAGGGCACGGTGTCGTCCGGGCCGAAGACGGCGCGGGCGAGCCCGGTGACGATGGCGACCTCTGAGCGCATGTCGGGGCTTAGGGCGGGGACGCTGCCGCGCGAGGCGTGCACGATGCCCATGGAGTCCTCGACCGTGACGAACTGCTCGCGACCGGACCCTCCATTGCCCTGGACGTCGATGTCGGTGCGGCCGAGGGCCGGGAGGATGAGCGCCCGGGCGCCGGTGACCACGTGCGAGCGGTTGAGTTTGGTCGAGACGTGCACGGTGAGGCGGCAGCGGCGCATGGCCGCCTCGGTGGCCGCACTGTCGGGGCTGGCTGAAACGAAATTGCCGCCCATGGCGAAGAAGACCTTGACGTCGCCGTCGCGCATGGCGCGGATCGTGCCGACCGTGTCGAGCCCGTGGTCGCGCGGCGGCGCGAAGTCGAACTCGGTGCCGAGGGCGTCGAGGAACCGGTCGGGCATGCGTTCCCAGATGCCCATGGTGCGGTCGCCTTGAACGTTCGAGTGCCCGCGCACCGGGCACACCCCGGCGCCGGGCCGCCCGATGTTGCCGCGCAGGAGCAGGAAGGCGACGACCTCGCGGATCGTGGGGACGGCGTGGCGGTGCTGGGTCAGGCCCATCGCCCAGCAGACCACGATCTTGTCGGCCGTGAGGACCATGGCGAGGAGGCGCTCGATGTCGGCTTCGGGAAGGCCGGTGCGTTCGACGGCCTCGGCCATCGCCGCGGCATCGTCACCAGTGCCGTGGTGGGCGGCGAAGGCCTCGAAGCCGTGGGTGTGCGTGTCGAGAAAAGCATGGTCGATCGCGTCGGCGCGCAGGAGCATCCGGTTGAGGATGCTGAAGAGGGCGAGGTCGCCGCCGACTTTGATCTGGAGGAAGAGGTCGGTCAGTTCGGTGCCGCGCCCGACGAATCCGCGCGCGGCCTGGGGGTTCTTGAAGCGCTGCATGCCGGCTTCGGGCAGGGGGTTGACGGTGGCGATGCGGGCGCCGGCGCGCTTGGCCTTCTCGAGGGCGGTGAGCATCCGCGGGTGGTTGGTCCCGGGGTTCTGACCTGCGACGATGATGAGGTCGGCCTCGTGGAGGTCGTCGAGGGTGACGCTGCCCTTCCCGATGCCGATGGTCTCGGCGAGAGCGGCTCCGGAGGATTCGTGGCACATGTTCGAGCAGTCGGGCAGGTTGTTCGTGCCGAGTTTGCGAGCGAAGAGCTGGTAGAGGAACGCGGCCTCGTTGCTGGTGCGCCCGGACGTGTAGAAGGCGGCGTCGTCGGGCCGGTCGAGAGCGGCGAGCTCGGAGGCGATGAGCGCGAAGGCCTCGTCCCAGCCGATCGACTGGTAGTGGTTCGCGCCTTCGGCGAGGTAGACGGGTTCGGTGAGGCGGCCCTGCTGGCCGAGCCAGTAACCGGACTTGTCGGCGAGGTCGGCGACGCTGTGGGCGGCGAAGAATTCGGGGGCGACGCGGAGGCGGGTGCCCTCCTCGGCGACGGCCTTGGCACCGTTCTCGCAGAACTCGGCGGGGTGGCGGTGCCCGGGTTCGGGCCAGGCGCAGCCGGGGCAGTCGAAGCCGCCGGTCTGGTTGACGTCGCGCAGGAGCGGCAGGCCCCGTTTGACGCCCGCCTGGGAGCCGACGAACCGGACCGAGTTGACCACGGCGGGCAGGCCAACGGCGTGGTGCTTCGGGCGGCGGACGTCGGGTGCGTCCTGGGCGGGGTCGAGGTCGGGCGCCTTGCTCATCCGCAAAGTGTAGGTCGGGGCGGCGGTCGACCGGCAGGGAACACTCGGCGGCTCCGGACTCGCCTGTCGGTCGGACGACTCGGCCTCGAGCAGTGTCGGATTCGCTACAGACCGGCACGATCCCGACTGAAATCCCAGTTCACCGGGTATCGGGGCGAAACAGCGCGGACCGCTTCGGGGTGACCGTCCGGGTACGCTGAACGACGCGGACCAGTGCGGGTCCACCGTCCCTGGCCCGCATCGCGGTCCAGAGTGGAAAGCGGTGGTGATGGACGAGCACGACGGCGCTTTCGGCGATGCACTCGGCCGACGCGGTCGCCTGCACGGCCGCCTCCTCCAGGTCCTGGGCGCGGTCTCGGTGATCGCCGCCGCGATCGCCCTGTGGCAGTTCGATGTGTTCGGCGGCGATCCCGAGCCCGACACGGTCGGCACGGTAGAGGGTCTGGAGACGCCGTCGATCCCGGACGGCACGGTTACCGAGGGCGCGACGGACTCGGCGCAGGCCTCGAGCTCGGCCGGCGAGTCCGCTTCGGAGTCGAACGCTGCGGCGACGAGTGCCGAACCGTCGAGCGAGACCTCGAATCCGTTGCCGCCGAGCGATACGACGGCACCGGAGGAGGAGGCGGCCACTCCGGCCGACTCGGGCTGCACCGCGAGCCTCGCCCTCCAGAATGAGTGGGAGGGCTCGATCGAGGTTTCCGTGGAGGTGGTCAACACCGGCGGCGAAGCGCTCGAGTCCTGGGAGCTCGACCTCGATCTCGATGGCGCGGAGATCTACAACTACTGGAACATGCGGGACCTCGGCGACGGCCGGTACGGCAGCGAGGGCTGGAACGCCCGCCTCGATCCGGACGAGAACGCGATCGCGGGATTCCAGGCGCAGACCGACGACGACCTCGACCTTCCCGATTCGGTGCCGTGCACGGCACGATCCTGAACGGCTTCAACGCGAAGCGTCGAGTAGGAGCTTCGCAGCCACGGTCGCACCGTCGGTGCGGAGCGTCGCGGCCGTCTCGATCGCGCGCTCGCGGATGGCCGGGGCGAGGGCGGTTTCGATTGCGGCCGTGAGCGACCTGGTGCTGAGGTTCGGGCCCATGTGCGCGGTGCCGATGCCGAGTTCGGCGACGCGACGGGCCCAGTAGGGCTGGTCCACGATCTGCGGGACGACCACTTGGGGCGCACCGGCGATCGCGGCGGTGGCGGTCGTGCCCGCGCCGCCGTGGTGCACGACGGCGGCTACTCGCTTGAACAACGCCTGGTGGTTGACCTCGTCGACGGCGATGCAGTCGTCGCGGTCGTCGATGAGGTCAAGGCCGGCCCAGCCGCTGGCAAGGATGACGCGGCGGCCCTGCCTGCGGGCGGCCCCGATGGCGACGCGTGCGGCGCTCGCCTTGGGGTGCAATGGAATACTGCCGAATCCGATATAGACCGGTGGCGGACCGGCTTCGAGGAATGCCTCGAGTTCGGTGGGGAGGGGGCGTGTGTCGGGCAGGAGCCAGGTACCGGTCTGGACGACGTCGAAGTCGGCGGGATGCCACGGGCTCACCACCGGGTCGGTCGCGAGCCAGGGGCGGTCGGTGAAGATCTGGTCGCGGACGTTCACCAAGGGCGGCAGGCCTATCGAGTCGCGATGGTGGTTGACGGGCTCGCCGAACAGTGCGTGCATGCTGGCGGCGTCGTGGGACCAGAGGGCCCGGTTGTCGGTCGTGCCGGGCGGGAGGGGCCGACCCAGTCGCTCAGGCGGCGGGTGGTGCAGCGACGGCAGCAGCGTCGGCTGGAGACTCACATGGTGGTACCGGAGGCCGAGCGCGTCGGCGGCGGTCCGAGCTGCGGCCGCGACGGGGAACATGCCGGTCGCGACGATGGCGTCGCATCCTGCTGCGGCCGTGGTGATCCGGTCGAAGTGCTGGGCGATGATCGCGGCGGTCCGATCGGCGAAGTCCCCCGCTGGAGGAGCCTCGGCCCCGGTCACCACGGGGCGCACGGCCTGTCCGGCCGGGACCATGGGTACAGCGGCGTCTGCGAGCAGCCGGGCGAACTCGGCATCGGGTGGGGCGCACACCAGCGCTTCAGCGCCGAGCGCGCGCAGGCTGACCGCGAGCGCGGCCATCGGCTCGATGTCGCCGCGCGACCCGTAGGCCGAGAGCAGGACCCGCATCGCTCCCCCGTTCGATAGGTCGGCCCGTGGGCCGCCCATTCTGCGACGCGTGCGCAACACAGGCCCGACCGTTCGGGGTACGGCTCGGCCAGCTTGACTCCGAGATCGAGGTCGATCGCCTCCTCGTCGACGCCGTCGATCCGCTCGACGCCAACGCGGCCCTGATCGACGAGTACCTGGTCAGTACGTCGCGGTGAGGGTCTTCGTCTCGCCGTCGACCCGAACTGTTCCGCCGTAGGGAATCACGAGCTGAGGGTCGGTGTGTCCGAAGTCGACACCGAGGACGGCGGGCGTGCCCGGCACGTACTCGTCGAGCACGCGCAGGACCGCTTCCCGCTGCTCGGAACGGAACCGGTCGGCATCGGAGGCGTCGAGGCGACGGTCCAAGCTCGATGACTTCGGCCGTCCCATCAGGAACGCCGAACACCGTTGCAGAAGACCGCGTTCGCCGATCGAGCGCAGGACGCGGTACACGTCGGTCGCGCTCGGCATCTCCTCCGAAGTCTCGAAGAACAGCACCGCGCCGTCGAACCGGTCGGGTTCTGGAATGCACCGGTCGGCCATGAGCAGCCAGGAGACGACCTCGAGGGACCCGCCCCAGGCCCGGCCTTCCACCGCCGGACCCGGGTTGCGCCATTCCCAGGCGGGGGCCTCGCGCATCACAGGCGGGCGTTCGAATGTGGCCGGGTCGGCCCAGTCCCCCGACGTCTCGCCGAACCCCGCGGGCTCGGCGAGGAGGAACGGGCCGGGCTCGAAGAGCGCCGCCCGCAAGGAGGCCTCGGTCGCCGGGTGCATCGAACCCGGCCTGCCGAACGCGGTCATGACCGCGCCGCCGTGGAACGAGACGATCCCGGTTTCGGCGAGGAACGCCAGCAGGTTCGTGCAGTCACTGAACCCGAAGAACGGCTTCGGATTCGCCGCGATCAGGTCCCGGTCGAGATGCGGGAGCACCGTGATCTGGTCGTCCCCGCCGACGCTGCTGATGACGGCCTTCACGGACGGGTCGGCGAACGCCGCGTGCAGGTCCGCCGCCCGATCGGCCGGGCTCGCGCCCATTCTGCGCGTGGTCGGGTACTCCACGGGCACCAGCCCGAACGACTCGGTCAGGCGGCGCAGGCCGAGTTCATACGGCAGTGGCAGCACGGCCGGGAGCCCCGACGAGGGCGAGACGATCGCGACACGGTCGCCCGGCACCGGCTTCGGCGGATACAGCGGCATCGCGCCAGGCTACCGGTGCGGTCGTCCCGCGGTATCCGATACCGCCGGTTGCGGGTGTGGAGTAGATTGTCGCCCATGATGTTCAACGAAACGAGCACTTCAGGTTCATGACGCGGTCCGGCGAGCGCAGTGCGCTCGAACCCGACCTCGTCGCTGTTCTCCAACGCATCCGCGACCTCAGCGGTCGCTTCCCCGAAGGCCCGCTCCCCCAAGCGGAAGTCCAGGACCTTCGCGAATCCATCGAGCAGCCCCGGCCGGGCGGCCGGGCGCTGTGGCAGGATCGGCTCCCCCCAACCCGCGAGAACTTCAAGGATCGCCAGCGGGATCGGGAAGCCGCCGAGGCGGAGCTGGCCGAAATGGTGCGGTCGGCTGCCTCCTGTTCGGACACCGATCTCGCACGGCTCACGGAACAACTCCGTGGACTCCTGAACGACCAACGCCTCCGGCTCGATCCCAAATCGATCGACCTCGGGTTGCGGGACGACCAGGCACGGACCATCGCACTCCGCCTGCTCCGCACCGGCGTCACCGGCACCGAAGTGCGCGTGGGCCTCCAGCTCCTTGCATGGTCCGGTGAGCCGGGCGACACCGACCTGATCGGCACCTTCGCGCTGCTCGGTCGCAACTACAGGTCCATCGCGCTGAGGGCCCTCAAACGGCTGGGACTCGGAACTCCGGGCCTGTTCGCCCTCGCCAATCGAGTGCCGCTCAGGGAGCGTCATCCGTTCGCGGTAACGCTCGGCGCAGCGCCGATTGCCGACATCAACGCCCTCGTGGCGGCGCTTTCGGTCGGCGACGCGATCACACTCCTGCGGATGACCGAGGACTTCCAGGGCACGCCCGAATGGATCCGAGGAAACGAGCGCCTCGCTGCAGCGGTGGTCGCCGCCGCCGAGAACCCGCTGCTCATGGGTGATGGCCCGCAGACGCCGGTCTCGATGGTGTGGCTGCGCGACGGGATCCGGTACGGCCCGTGCGCCCTGCTCGGATACTCCCCCGGCCAGCGCCGGCAGGCTATCGAACGGCTCGGGGCGTGGCTGTCCGCGCCCTGCACTCTGGAGGCGGTCAAGGCGGAGGTGGCGCGGCGCCCCGGGGACAGCCAGGCGATCTGGTTGCACCATCAGGTCATTGAAGCTCAACGGGATCGGTCCGGGGATTTCCCGGAGGGACTGGCGATCCGGATCGCGGTGCCGCAGCCCGGCTCCCCCGGGGACGTGCGGACGCACCTGCTCATCGACGGCGTGCCGCTCGAGCCGCGTTCCTTCGGCATGGGGATGCCGAGAATTCCGGAACGGTTCCAAGGCGCTGAGGACGGTCTTCAAGCCACCGCGGAATCCCGGGAGGTTGTTCTCGCCGAGGCCGATTGCACCGAAGGCTGCTGCGGTGCGTTGCGGGCGCGGATCCGGCGGGTCGAGGCGCGCGGGCGTGTCGAGTGGGAGGTCTGGCGTACCCGTGGCGCGCAGGGGGACCCGGAGCGCTTCAGCTTCGACGCCGCCGCGTACGACACGGAGGTCGCCCGGGCCGCGAGTGACTTCGCGTGGGAGTGGCCTGCCCGTCGCGTCGCGAGGCTGCTGCGTGAGCGGATGGAGGCCGAGCCGGGGCTCATGTCCCGTTGGGAGTGCCGGTTCGGTTCCGCCGACTCGTGGAACCGCGAGCGCTCGGTGCTCAGGCTGCATTTCGCCCATCCGGAGGTGCCTTCGCCTTCATCGGATCGGCCGTGGCTTCAGTTCGAGTACAAGGTCGAGGTACCGGATGCGGCGATTGTGGACGATGACGCGGTCACCGCGATCGTCGATCGGATCGTGCAGCGGTTCAGGGATGCCGACCCGAAGCGGTTCGCGAGGGTGATCGGCGGCTCGCGAGAGCTCGCCGAGTCCTTGGGCATTCCCTGGTAGCAATGCCGGCCGGTGTCGGCGGTTCGGGTGCGAACCGCCGGCGTCGGTCGGCGTCCGATTTGGAGAAGGTGCGGTCGGGGTGTTGCGGGGCCGGTCGTCGGTTATGTAAATTGAAGAAATTAAATATGTTGGAGTCTCGATTCTAGGCGGGCGGCGCCCGCCGTCCGCCGGTCGCGACCCGCACCCTCAGAACAGGAAGCACCATGACCTCCTCCCCCATCCCGAGTGCCCTGCACAGGCATAGACGCCTCGTGCTGGCGCTCGCCGTCCTCCTCGCAGGCGCCCTGGCGGCCAGTTCGCTGGCCTTCTGGCAGAGCGCCAAAGCCCAGGCCTTCGAAGTCGGCACCTGGTACAACCTCGAGTCCCGCCACTCGGGTCTCGTCATGGGCATCCGCGCGGCCTCGACCGACAGCGGCGCCGAAGCGGTCCAATGGGCGAGCAACGGCTCGTACGACCAGCAGTTCCGGTTCGTCGACTCAGGCGGCGGCTACTACCGTATTCAGGCCCGGCACTCGAATAAGGTCCTCGACGTCGAGAACGGCAGCACCGCGGACGGCGCCAAGATCCAGCAGTGGGGCGACGCCAACAGCACCAACCAGCAGTGGAGCATTCAGGAGAGCGGCGGCTACGCCACGTTCGTCAACCGCGCCACGGGCAAGGCCCTCGACGTCTGGGAGTGGTCGACCGCCAACGGCGGCAGGATCTCCCAGTTCTCGCCCACCGGCGCCACGAACCAACAGTGGGAGCTCGTCCCCGTCGGCGGCTCGGGTCCGCCCGCGGGCGTCGACGTCCTCGACGGCTTCGGCGAAGGCACCACCGGCGGGCAGGGCGGCACCACCGTCACCGTCACCACGCAGGCCGACCTCGAGCGCTACGCGGCCTCCTCCGGGGCTTACACCATCAAGGTCGCGGGCACGATCAACATGAGCCCCAAGGGCAGAGAGGTCCCCGTCTCCTCGAACAAGACGATCATCGGCGTCGGCACCGCGGGCCAGATCGTCGGCGGCGGCTTCTTCCTCGGCGACGCCACGAGCAACGTCATCATCCGGAACCTCACCATCCGCGACACGAAGATGGCCGACGACGACCCCGGCGACGACATGTACGACTACGACGCCATCCAGATGGACGGCGCCGACCGCGTCTGGATCGACCACAACCGCCTCGCCGACATGAACGACGGCCTCATCGACTCTCGAAAGGACACCACGAACCTCACCGTCTCATGGAACCAGCTGGGCCCCAACAACAAGACGTTCGGCATCGGCTGGACCGAGAACGTCACCGCCCGGATCACCATCCACCACAACTGGTTCCAGGGCACGAACTCGCGCAACCCGAGCACCGACAACGTGGCCTACGCGCACCTGTACAACAACTACCTGCAGGGCGTCACCGGCTACGGCAACTACTCGCGGGGCCAGACCAAGATGGTCCTGGAGAACTCCTACTTCCAGAACGTCAAGGACCCGTACTACGCGGACACGACCGCGCAGCTGCGCCAGAGCGGCAGCATCTGCTCCGGCTGCACCGGAAGGCAGGAGACCCGCGGCTCGGCCTTCAACCCGTCCGATTTCTACTCCTACACGCTGAACTCGGCCTCGGAGCTCCCCGGGCTCCTCGGCACCTACTCCGGTCCCCAGTCCTGGCTCGGCGTTTAGCGACGAGGTCCCTGGGGGCCGCTCGGCCTCCAGGGACCCGAAATCGTGCTCGGCCCGGGGGTTCAGAGGGTACGCAGCATGTCCTGCAGGGCGGCGTTGAACTCTTGCGGGCGTTCCATGTTGGGGTAGTGGGCGGTGCCGTCGATCGTGGTCGTCGTGCCGGTGCCCACGATGTTGACGAGGCGTTCGGCCATCTCGAGGTGGTCGGGCGAGTCGACGGCGCCGTTGATGGCGTGGACGGGGACGCCGATCTGCGCCGCGCGGGCCCAGGTGTCGGGTGACGGGAGCATCCATTTCGGTTCGCCGGCGGTGTGCTTGGCGAAGGAGCCTCTGAGCATCTCGTAGAGTCGCCGCACGACTTCGGGGTCGACGTCTTCGAGCGTGCGGCTCGGCCCGGAGGTGAACCGCATGAAGATCTCGATCGCGGTTTCGGCTGCGCCCGAGGCGATCGCGGTGCCGAAGTCCTCGAGTACCTTGATCGTCCAGGGGTCGGCGAAGTGGGATTCGAAGGTGCCGGCGCCGCTGACGATGACGGCCTCGACGAGTTCGGGATGGTCCATGGCGACGTCGATCGCGATGCCGCCGCCCATGGACAGTCCTACTAGGACCGCAGGCCCGGTGTCGAGGTGACGCAGGATCGCGGCGAGGTCGTCGCCGTGGCGGAAGGGGCCGCTCGCGTTGGCGGAACGGCCGTGGCCGCGGGCGTCATGCGCGATGACGCGGTGATCGCGTGCGAAGACCGGGATCTGGTCGTCCCACATGCGGTGGTCGAGGAAGCCGCCGTGAACGAAGACGAGCGGGCGGCCGGATCCGGTGTCGCGCCAGAACAAATCCTTCATGTCCACCAAGATGCCACATACCGGCCGGCGCCGAGGGCCTCGCAGCGGCGTCGTGTGCCTGTAGGTTTGGCGGCGATGAACTGGTTCTGGAGTGTGGTCGTCGGCTGCGCGGTGAGCATCCTCGTGGTCTGGCTGATCCTGATCGCGGTCATGATGACGACCGGCCGCCGCTTCGACCGTGCTGCGCTGCAGGAGGTCCTGCGGCTCCTGCCCGATCTGCTGCGCCTGCTGGGGCGTTTGGCGACCGACCGGCAGGTCCCGTTGGGCGTGCGGGTGCGCCTGTGGCTGCTGCTGGCCTATCTCGCCTCGCCGATCGATCTCGTCCCCGACTTCATTCCCGTGATCGGCTACGCCGACGACGCCGTGATCACCGCCGTCGTGCTGCGCTCGGTGGTGCGCGGGGCGGGACCGGACGTGCTGGAGCGCCATTGGCCCGGCACCGACGAGGGCCTCGCCGCCGTCCTTCGCGCCGTGGGCGTCCGCGACCGCTGACGACGCGCTATCCCGGGCGGCCGAAGCGGACAGCGACGCCCGGCGAGTACAGCACGCTGACCGGATCACCCGAGACGTTCGGCAACCCTGCCGCAGCGATCAAGTTCTCCTCGCATTCGATGAGTTCGGCCCGGTGCAGCGGCCAGCGCGGGTGGGCGTTGGGGAGGTACCGGAGTCGCCCGGAGACGGTGTGGTGCAGTCCCCAGCGGGCGGTGAGGAAGTGCTCGAGTTCAGTTGGGGCCGTGAGGGGTTCGCCGATGCGTACGGTGATGCGGCTGTGTGCGACTCGGGGTCCGGGCCAGCGTCGGGTGCCGGTGTAGGTGCGGATCGCTCCGTCGGCACGGATGTCCATTTGCGACCACGCGTAGGGCAGTCGGAAGCCGTTGCGCGCGGCGAGCACCGGTAGGAGGCGGGCGGCGTCGAGGGATCGGAAGACCACGCCGCGGCGGCCTTGTTCGTCCACTGAGTAGAGGCGGACGTTGGTCTCGGGGAAGGTGCCGAGGTAGGGGATGCCGGGGAGGCGGAACCATCCGACGCGGTGCATGCGGAAGGGGACGAGGCCTACATAGGTGACGCCGTTGAGGGTGTCGGGCACGGTGCCGGCGGGTAGGAGGGGCGCGACGTCCTCGGGTGCGACCGTCCAGTGGAGGAACGCCAGGTCGAGCCAGGACTGCGTGAGCAGCGGGCGGGTGATCAGCGCCGGCGGGTCGGGGGTGATGGGCTCGGGAGGCGGCGCGTTGGTGGGCACCGGTCCAGCATCGCAGTGCCGCGGCGGTGTTCGTCGGCGCGCCACCTCCCTGACCGGTCAGTTGTCGGCGACCGCTCGGCCGACGCTGACGTGGAGGACCGCGTCGGCGCCGTCCAGGAGCGCCTGTTCGAGGGGGAAGGGCCCTTGCTGGGACGTCGTGTCGGTGCGTTCGACGGCCGGGTCGAGGGTGTCGGCCGCGATCAGGCCCCAGGTGTCGAACCGTTCCTGCAGTCGGCCTTCGTGGGTTCCGGGGTCGGGTGCCTGGAGGCCGATGCCGTCGCTGCGGCCGAGGCTGCCGGCGATGAACGCGTACCGGTCGCCGAGCAGGGACGCGAGGATGGCTCCGGTGCCGGACCAGGTGAGGGCCATGTGTCCCATGGTCATGCGGCTCGGGTTGCGCTGGAGGTGGATGTTGTGGCCGTAGACGAGGGTCGGGCCGCGGTCGGCTTCGTGGTCGCGGATGTCGAGGAGGTTCTGGGCCATGATGGAGTCGCGGACGGCGCTGAGGCGGCTCCATCGTTCGCTGTCTTGGCCGGGCTGCGCGGCCTGCCGGTGGTAGCGCAGGAGGCCGAGTCCGGTGGTGGCGTGGATGCGGGCCCGGTCCCATTGGGCGCGTGAGGTGGCGGCGATGAGTTCGGGTGCGCGGGCGTAGAGCTCGGTGAGCATGTCGTCGGCGATCGCCCGCAGCCGCAGGGCTTCGGGGGTGTCGCCGGGCGACTGGGCCGGATCGGTGACGGCTTCCATGCGGCTCCAGCGTTCGTCGTCGCCGGCGAGGCTTGCGAGATCGAGGCCGAGGCCGAGGTAGTCGCGGGTTTCGGTGAGGTAGCGGCGGGGGCTTTCGGCGGTGAACTCGAACGGGGCGTCGATGCCGTGGAACGAGATCCGTTCGGCCGGGGGTCGGTCGGCGTTGTACTCGCGCATCCAGGCGACGAGTTCCCGGTTGGCGGGGAAGGCGCCGAAGCCGTGCGAGAAGCCGTCGCTCATCGCCGAGTCGAGACTGCCTTCGCCGTCGCGGACGAAGTCGTCGACGGCGAACGCGGCCACCCGGTCGGATTCGAGCGCGATCGAGCGGAACCCGCGCTCGACCAGTCGGGGGAACAGTTCGTTGCGGATCTCGGCGAAGGCCGGCTCCCGGTGGTCGGGCTCGCCGAGTGCCACGAGGTCGTGCGAGTCGTTGACGAAGGTGCGGATGTCTTGAGTCATGGCCTCAAACGTATCGTTGAAAGATCGGTTGACACTTGCACGCGGTTCTGGCTCTGTGGGCTGTGATAAAGCTTCAATCGGAGGTGAGTGCCCGGTCGGCGTCTCGGATGAGCCGTGGGGTTGTCGGACCCTTGGCTTAGGGTCGGGGTCATGACGGTGGACTGGAAAGCGGAGATCCTCGGGCAGATGGAGTTCTATTGGGATGCCCACCTTCGGCCGAGGCTGGAGGGGCTGACCGATGCCGAGTACTTCTGGGAGCCGGTCGACGGCTGCTGGAGCCTCAGACCCGATGCCGAGGGCGTGTTGCGGATGGACGGGGCCGATCCCGCTCCCGAGCCACCGCCGGTGACCACGATCGCCTGGCGCATGTTCCACATAGGACGTGACATTTTCGGGGTTCGCGCCCGCGCCTTCTTCGGCCCCCATGAAGGGCTGGAGGAGGCCCAGATGTGGGACCTGCGCCTCTGGCCCGACCCGCCGCCCGCCACTGCGGCCGACGCGATCGCCATGCTCGAGCAGACCTATGCGCACTGGCGCGAGAACGTGAGCGGTCTTGACGCCGAGGAGATCCAGGAACCGTTGGGCCCCAAGGGCTCCTGGTTCGCGGAAGCCCCGATGGCGAGGCTCGTGCTGCACCTCAACCGCGAGCTCATGGCCCACGGCGCGGAGATCTGCCTCCTGCGGGACCTTTACCGCGCGAAGGGACTCGGCGCCGAGGTCGGGCGCTAGCCTGTCTGCAGGCCGAAGCCGAGTGGGAACAGCGGATCGTAGATCGGGTCGCCGGCGTTCATCGGCTCCTGGTCGTTCGAGCGGGTCCAGGTGACCGGGAGTCGGCCGCCGTAAGGGGTGCCGCCGAAGAGCGGGTCGGCGACGCCGGCGCCTTCGCTGCCCGGAAGCCAGGCGGCGACGAGGGCGTCGACCTCGGCGAGGTGCGAGGTGAGCTCGATCGGGCGGCCGGAGACGACGATGACCACGCATGCGACGGCGGCGCAGACGGTGTCGACCGCGGCTGCGTCCGCTTCGGACAGTCGCATGTCGTGCTCCCCCGCTCCCGCGTCGCCGATGCCTTCCGCGTAGGGGTCTTCGGCGACGACGACGATCCCGACATCGGCGCCTCCGATCGGTTCGGTCGCTTTCTCGCTGTAGGTGATCGCGGCATTCGGGGCGACTTCCTCGATACCCGCGAGGATGCTCGTGCCCTCGGTGACGGCATCGACGGTGCCCTGCCAGGAGGCGGTCCAGCCGCCCATCTGGCGGCCGAGGGAGTCGGCGCCGGAACCGGCGAGGTAGATCGCCTCGTCGCCGGCGAGCGGGAGGAGGTCGTCGTCGTTGCGCAGCAGGGTCTGCGAGGCGGCCGCGGCATGGCGGGCGACTGCGCGGTGCTCGTCCGAGCCGATGTCGGCCGCGCCCGTGGTGTCGACGAAGGGCGCTTCGAACAGGCCGAGGGCGAACTTCTGCGTGAGGATGCGGGAGACGGCGTCGTCGATGCGTTCCTCGCTCACGCCCCCGGAGTCCACTTCGGCCAGGAGCGTGTCGATGAACCGGCGGTATTCGAAGGGCACCATGACCATGTCGATCCCGGCGTTGATCGCGGTGCGCACCGCTTTGGCGTAGTCGCCGTCGATCTGGTCCACGCCCTGCCAGTCGGAGACGACGAAGCCGTCGAAACCGAGCTCTCCCTTGAGGACGTCGTTGATGAGGTAGGAGTCGGCGTGGGCCTTCACCGGGCCGTCGCCGAGATCGGTGGAGGAGAAAGAGGCCATCACCGAACCGACGCCCGCGTCCACCGCGGCTTTGAAGGGCGCCAGGTGGATCGCGCGGAGTGCTTCTTCGGTGAGGGTGGTGACGCCCTGGTCGAGGAGGTAGTGCTCGGTGGTCGAGGTGCCGTAGGCGGTGCCGCCGTCCCCGGCGTAGTGCTTCGCGGTCGCCAGGACGCTGGTGTTCGCTGCCAAGTCCTCGCCCTGGTAGCCCTCGACGACGGGCCCGGCGTAGTCGACGGCCAGGCCCGGGTCCTCGCCGAAGGACTCGTACGTGCGGCCCCAGCGGCTGTCGCGGGCGACGCACACACACGGCGCGAAGGTCCAGTGGACGCCCGTCGCGCGCGTCTCGGCGGCGGTGATCGCGGCGGCCTGCGCGGCGAGGCCCGGGTCGTGAGCGGCGCCGAGGCCGATGTTGTGCGGGAAGATCACGGCCCCGGGGAGGGCGCCGTTGCCGTGGACGGCGTCGATGCCGTAGACGAGCGGGATGCCCAGGCGGGAATCGGTGGCTTCGCGCTGGAAGCCGTCGATCATCTCGGCCCAGGCCTCGGGCGTGTCGTGCAGGGCGTCCGATCCGCCGTTGAGCAGCGAGCCGATGCCGAGGTTGCGAATATCGGACGGAACGCCTTCGATCGCTGGCACGGCGACCTGCGTCATCTGGCCGATCTTCTCCTCGATCGTCATGCGGCCCAGGAGGTCTTCGACGCGCTCGGCGATTGGGGCCTCAGAGTCGAGATAGGACGAGTCGCCCTCGTCGCCGGGGACGACGATGAGCACGGTGATCACGGCGGCGGCGAGCGCGGCGGCCAGGGCGGTCCAAAGGACCACCGGGCGGCGGAAGAGTGCGGGCATGGGTGCGCCCATGGAGCGGACTCCTTGAGGGGTGAGCGATCGACTACGGCCCCAACCTGGTTCGACTGTAGTGGAAGAGCGCTCCCATGTCCAGAGGCACAGCCAGAGGCGGCTGGAAGGCGAGTAACGGCCGCTCGGGCAGTTGCCTGCGCGATCATCCCCTGTTATGTTGGGTCTCCAAACTAACCCTTCGACGGTCGTCCCGATACCTCTCACGACCCCTTCCCCTAGGAGCACACGTGCGACGACGCACATTCACCGCTTCGCTCGGCGCCGCCGCGGTGGCCGCCGCTGCCGTTCCCGCCCACGCCTCCGCCAAGACCTCAGCCAGCTGCGAGGACGCCTACACCTGGCGCAACGCCGTGGTCAACGGCGGCGGGTACGTCCCCGGCATCGTCTTCAACGAGACCGAGGCCGACCTCATCTACGCCCGCACCGACATCGGCGGCCTCTACCGCTGGCAGGAGCCGACCCAGACCTGGCTGCCGCTGCTCGACTGGGTGGGCTGGGACGAATGGGGCTGGACCGGCGTCGTCTCGGTCGCCACCGACCCGGTCGAGACCGACCGCGTCTACGCCGCCGTCGGGACCTACACGAACGACTGGGACCCCACCAACGGCGCGGTCCTCTACTCCGACGACCGCGGCGCGACCTGGGGCGCGGCCGAGCTCCCGTTCAAGCAGGGCGGCAACATGCCCGGCCGCGGGATGGGCGAACGCCTCGCCGTCGACCCGACCGACAACGCCGTGGTCTATCTCGGCACCCCGAACGGCAACGGCCTCTGGCGCTCCGTCGACCACGGCCGCACCTGGGCGAAGGTCGAGGCGTTCCCCAACGCCGGGAACTTCGTGCAGGACCCCGGCAGCGACTACTCCGACGACAACCAGGGCGTCATCTGGGTCGAGTTCGACCAGACCGGCGGCCGGATCTTCGTCGGCGTCGCCGACCCCGCCGACCCGCTCTACGTCTCCGAAGACCGCGGCCAGACCTGGCAGCCCGTGCCCGGCGCCGCCGCAATCGGCGCGGTGGACGGCAACCGGGCCATCCCGAAGCAGGCCGCGATCGACCACGCGAACGGCCACCTCTTCATCGTCACGAGCTGGGATCCCGGCCCCTACAACGGCGCCCCGGCCAGCGGCAAGGGCGGCGCGGTCTGGCGCCTCGACCTCGCCACCGGCGATTGGAAGGACGTGACGCCCACCTACAGCCCGGTCGGCAAGACCCCCGGCTTCGGCGGCATCACCGTCGACCGCCAGCGCCCCGGCACCCTCATGACCGCGACGCAGAACAACTGGTACCCCGACGAGATCATCTACCGCTCCCGGGATTCGGGTGCGACGTGGGAGACGAGCTGGGACTACGCGTGGGACGCGAACTGGTCGTGGCCGCCCGAGCGGACCGACCGGTTCACCATGGACGCTTCCGGGAGCGAGTGGCTCTCGTTCGGGGGCAGTGACGACGGGCCCGCGTACGCGGTCAAGCACGGGTGGATGATCGACGCGCTGTCGATCGACCCGCACAACTCGGACCGGGTCATGTGGGGCACGGGCGCCACGATCTGGGGCACGGAGCAGTTGACGGCCTGGGACGCGCAGGGCGCGCTCCTGGGCTGGGACGACGCGGCCGGGCATCAGGTGGCGCTGCCGATCGAGCCGTTCGCGGTGGCGGTGCGGGCCGATGGCGTGGAAGAGACTGCGGTGCAGGACATCGCGGCGCTCGGCGGCACTTTGGTGTCGGCGACGGGCGACCTCGGCGGGTTCGTGCAGACCGATCTCGGCCGGGCCGGGGTCCAGATCCGCAGGCCCGACTGGTCTTCGGGCCGGGGCGTGGATTTCGCGGCGTTGAACCCGGACGTCGTGGTCGGGACCGGGGACGTGCACGGCGACGTCGACGGGCATGTGGGCGTCTCCACTGACCGCGGCGCGACCTGGCTGACGACGAAGCGCCTCGAAGGCGTTGCGGGCGGGGCGAACGGCGGCACGGTCGCGGTGAGCGCCGATGGCGCGGTGATCGTGTGGACGCCCGGCGACGGGACGACCGCGCCGGTGTTCAGCACCGATCTCGGCCAGACGTGGACACCGGTGGACGGGCTGCCCGCGGGCGCGAAGGTGCGCGCCGACCGGGTCGACCCGAACCGCTTGTACGCCTTCGCTTCCGGTGTGTTCTTCGCGAGCACGAACGGCGGGTTGAGCTTCGCCGAGACGGGCGCGTCGGGCCTGCCGGCGGAGGGCGATGTGGACTTCCGCGCCGTCCCGGGCAAGCGCGGCCACCTGTGGCTGGTCGGCGGCAACACGCCCGCCGAGGTCGATCCGGTGTACGGGATGTGGCGCAGCACCGACGGCGGCAGGTCCTGGAGGCGCATCCGCGATTTCGAGGCGGCGGACGCGGTGGGCTTCGGCAAGGGCCGCCGCCGCGGCTACCCGGCGATCTACACCTCGGCGAAAGCCGGTGGGCAGCGCGGGATCTGGCGGTCGACGGACGAGGGCCAGAGCTGGGCGCGGATCAATGACGACGCCCACCAATGGGCTTGGACCGGGAAGGCGATCTCGGGCGACCCGGAGGTGTACGGCCGCGTGTACATCGCGACGAACGGCCGAGGCTTGATCTACGGCGACATCACCGACTAAACACCCATTGTAGAGCGCTCAGGGGAGCGACCGCGCCGGTCGCGGGGCCACCGTTCGGTCCCGCGGCCGGCGCATGTTCGTTGTGGGGGAAGTGGTTGTGCCGCACGGCGATGGGTTGGAATGAACTGTCGGTTATGCCCGTAACGAACAGGCGATAGGCAACGGTAATGTAATCGCGTGAATCACCCTGTATAGGAAGGACTACCCCTGGTGTCCGACGCGCCCTCCGCTCGCCTGGTCTATGACACCCTCCTGATCACCTCCCTCGACGACGTCTACAAGCCCGCCACCGTTCCTCGCGTGACCGGGCTCGGAATCGGCGCGGCGCTCCTGGCCGAGCTGGTGCTCTCGGAGCACGTCATCATTTGGGCGGCAAAGGGAGTCGATCGGGTGTGCTTCGACGAGCGCTTCCGGCCGCCGGGGGACTCGCTGACGTTGTGGCTGGTCGAGCACGTCCGCGCCGAGCGCGACAGCCTCACCGTGCGCGACTGGCTCGAGTTCCTCGCCGCGACCGACGTGTACACCAAGACCGCCGAGCACATGACCATGGTCGGTCTCATGGTCCGCAACGAGTACCGCACCCGCTGGCGCCATCGCGTCGAGGTCGTCTACGAGCCGACCGACGCGCTCATCGCGAACGCCACCTTCTCGCGACTGCGGCGCCATTTGTCCACATCAGATTCCCGGATCTCGACCGAGGACGCCTTCCTGCTGACCCTGTCCGAAGCGGTCGGTCTCGCCAAACCGCTCTACTCCCAGGTGCCCTCCGGCGCCCGCACGTACGCCGACAAGCAGCGGAAGGCCCTGCCCACGCCGCTGCGGGCGATCCTCGCGCACCTCGCCGCCGCGGTGGCCGACATCGCCATCACCGGCGGCCTCTGAGTTCCCATCCCGCCATCCGAAGAGGAGTCATCCCCCATGTCCACCCCTTCAGCACCGCCCAGTGCGGTCCGGGCCGTCCTGGCCCGCGACAAGCTCGGCACGTTCAGCCTCCTGCACTTCTCCCTCACCGCCGCAACGCCGCTCACGGTGATCGCCGGCGGCGTCGTGGTCATGTTCGCCATCGCCGGCCAGATCGGCATCCCCCTGGGCTATGTCATCGTCGCCGCGTGCCTGTGGCTGTTCAGCATCGGCTACACGACGATGTCCCGTCACATCACGAACGCGGGCGCGTTCTACGCGTTCATCGCCCGAGGCATCGGCCGCGTCCCCGGGGTGGGCGCCGCCTGGGTCGCGGCGACCGCCTACTGCGCCATGCAGGTCAGCCTCTTCGGCCTACTCGGCCTCACAGCGCAGAACGTCATGGCCCGCATGGGGGTCGACGTGCCGTGGTGGGGCTGCGCACTCGCCGCGTGGCTCCTCATCGGACTTCTGGGGACGCGCGCGGTCGACATCAACGCGAAGGTCCTGGCCGTGCTCCTGGCCGTCGAGATCGCCGTGATCCTGCTATTCAGCGCCTCGAACTTCCTGAACGCCGCCGACGGCGTCCCGCTCGGGGCACTGTCGCCGTCCGCGCTCGGCGGCGAGGCGGCCGGAGCCATGCTGGCGCTGGCGGTCACCGGCTTCATCGGGTTCGAGTCGCCCACCGTCTACGGCGAGGAGGCGAAGGACCGGCGCCGCACGGTCGCGCGGGCCACCGTCGCCACCGTCGCCATCCTCGCGTTCATCTACATCGCCTCATCGTGGTCGATCATCGCCGCCGTCGGCGAGAACGACATCGTGGAGGCCGCGACCGCGGACTCCTCGCTCATGTTCACCCTCGCCGGTGACCAGCTCGGCGCCCCGTGGGCGACCATCGGCGAGGTGCTGCTGCTGACCTCGGTCACCGCCGCGGCCCTGAGCTTCCACAACACGACCGCGCGCTACCTGTTCGCGCTCGGCCGCGAGCGCGTCGCGCCCCAATGGCTGGGCCGCACCTCACTGCGCACCTGCTCCCCCGTGGCGGCCTCGATCACGCAGACCGTCATCAGCGGCCTGGTCATCGTCGCCTGGGCGGTCCTGGGCCTCGACCCGCTCGTGCACCTGTTCTTCTACATGAGCACTTCGGCGGGCATCGGCCTGCTCGCGCTGATCGCCACTTGCGCGATCGCGGTCGTGGTGTACTTCGCGCGCAACCGCCGCGGCGAAACGGTCTGGGCCGCGCGCGTCGCGCCACTGCTCTCGGTGGTCGCACTGGTGTGGGTGCTGTGGCTGTCGGTCCTCCACTTCCACACGCTGCTGGGCGTCGAGAAGGGCTCGCTCCTTCCGATCCTGGTGCCGATCCTGTTCGCGGGCCTCGCACTGCTGGGCGCGGGCTGGGGGGCGTACCTGAAATGGCGACGCCCGGAGGTGTACGCGGGCATCGGCCACGGCGCGAAGGCCCCGCTCGTGCAGTCCGCCGAAACCGAATTGGCCGAGGTGGCCGGTGGACGCTAGGACCGATCACGTGGGTGTGCTCCTGGCTGAAGCCTTCCAGGAGGTGCCGACCGCGATCTGGCTCGTCGAGGACCCCGTCGAACGCCTCGCGGCCGTGCAAGGTCAATTCGAAATATTCGTGGAGCACGCTACCGCTCACGGGGGTGTCGCCACCTCCGGAAGCGAAGGGGCTCTCGTCTGGTTCGACCGCACCGAAGAGGAACCGCCGATCCCCGATTACGAAGCACGCCTGCGCAAGGCCTGCGGGAGGCACTACGAGGCGTTCGCGGCACTCGATCAGGCCATGGACGAGCACCACCCCGCCGAACCGCACAACTACGTGGCCCTGGTGGGCGTCAGGGAGGACGCGCGCGGCCGCGGCATCGCTTCGGCGATGCTCCGGAGCCACCACGCATGGCTCGACGAGACGGGCACCTCCGCGTATCTGGAGGCGGTCTCGCCGCAGACGGCCCGCCTGTATGCGACCCTCGGCTACCGGCCGCACGGCGAACCGTTCCGCATCGGCGAGGGCGGCCCGCCGCTCTACCCGATGTGGCGCCCCGCACGAACCGGGATCTGAGTTTCGAGAAGAAGGGCCGCACCGGCATCGGTGCGGCTCTTTCGGTCAGGCGTCCCTGTGCCGGTCCCGGACTTCGGGGAGCGGCTCGAAGCCGGCCGAACGATAGGCGGCGACACCGCCGACGTTGGAGCTCGGGGTGCAGACGACGACGCTCGACGAACCCATCTCCCGCAGCGCGGCGGCCGCGGCGACGCAGATCGCCTTGCCGTAGCCGTGACCGCGGTGGTCGCGGTGTGCGCCCATCGGCTCGATCAGCCCGGGCCGCCCCGGCCCGGCCGACCAGACCGTCACCGCCGCAACGGCATTGCCCTGGTCGTCGTAGGCGAGCAGGCACCGCGCATCGGCGTACAGCGCTCCGGCCGCCATCGCGTGCCAGCGCTCGTCGGTGAACGTCGAGCCGTCGAACGCCGAGCGATGGACGGCGGTGCGTTCACTCACCTGCTCCGGCCCGACGGCCTCGATCCGGACGCCGGGGTCCTCTACCGGCACAGTGAGGTCGCGGCGCAGCGGCGTCCACGGTTCGTCGGTGCCCCAGCCGGATTCGGCCAGGACGTGCTGGACGAGTGCGTCCTTGGGCGCTTCGACGTTCACCTTGCCTGCGGGCAGGACGCCGCGGTCGGGGTCGATGATGTCGTCGGCCAGTTGCCGAGCCAGTTCCTCGTCCCGCATGGCTTCCGGCGCGGTCGTCATCCGCAGCAGATCGGGGCCGTCGAGGAGCCCGACGGCGAGGATCCGCCCGTCCCGGCTCCAGGTCCGGACGGCCGCCGCCGTCGTTTCGGCGCCGAACCGCTGGAACCAGCCCAAGTCCCCTGGGTGCAGTTGCATCGGCGCCTTGTCCGACTGCCATTCCCTGAGCGCACCGGCGGCTTCGCTGAGGCCGTCGATACCGGGGGTGCCCGACACGATCGTCATGCCCCGAGTGAACACCACCCCGGAACGGTCTTCAACGACGTTTCTCCGCTGTTGAGGAGCCTGGTCAACGGCCGGGGCGGGCCCAGCCTGCCGAGTCGCTGACCTCCCGGTCCGGTGTCGTCGGCGCGAGAGGCCGGTCATCGTACTGTGTGGACAGTACGATGTGGGTGCGCAACTCGCCGTGCTCGCCGAGCCGTTCGATGAGCCCTTCGAGGTGGCCCAGGGACGCGGCGCGGACCTTGAGCATCGAGCAGTGCTCGCCGCTGAGCTTGTGCACCTCGGCGATCTCGGGGAAGTCGTCGGCGCCGGTGGTCTTCAGCAGGCACCGGCTGAGCGAGCAGCGCAGCTGGATGAACGCCAGCAGCGGCTGACCCGCTTTGGCCGGGTCGACGCGCGCCCCGTAACCCGCGATGACGCCGGACTCCTCGAGCCGCCGCACCCGTTCGGCGACGGCGGGCGCCGAGAGGTGGATGCGGCGGCTCAACTCGTTGAAGGACAGACGGGCGTCGGACTGCAGTTCGGCGAGGATCTTCCAGTCGGTTTCGTCCAGTTCTGGCGATCGCAAAGCATTCATCGCAGATTCCTTTCCTTCGCAATGCAGCTGGGCCGCAGACCGCTACATCGCCCCTTCTGGCCGGGGGTCCGACTTTCTAGTCTCAGGACATGGGAGACAACGATACCGTCGTGGCGGCCGCAGCGTCCGGCCTCGAGTTCGTCCGCGACCCGACGATGGGGGTCCTTCGGGCGGCCGGCATCGTGGGCGGTTTCGGCCAGGCGCTGACCGGCGCGGCCGGGTCGCTGCTCGCGTTCGAGGTGTCCGGGTCCGAGTCGACGGCGGGTCTGCCGCAGACGGCGTTGGTGGCGGGATCGGCTGCGGCCGCAGCGATCTTGTCGCGATTGGCCGTGCCCTTCGGCCGCCGTCGCACACTCGCGGCCGGAGCGGGGGTGGCGATGGCGGGTTCGCTCATCGTCACGGCGGGCGCGCTGACGTCCTCGCTCGTGCTCATCCTCGCCGGATGCGTGCTGCTCGGCGCGGGCACGGCATCCGTGATGCTCGGCCGGTACGCCGCCGCCGAACTGGCCCCGGAGGCGATGCGACCCAAGGCGATGGCGTCGATCCTGACCGCGACCACCATCGGGGCGATCGCCGGACCGAACCTGCTCGCCCCCGCGAGCCTGGCCGCGGTGGGACTGGGCATCCCCGCGTTGGCCGGTCCGTTCGCCCTCGGCACGTTGGCCTTCGCGCTGTATGCGGTCATGCTGATCGCAGGACTGCGCGACACCAGGCCTGCGACGCGGGCAGCGGCCGCGGCGACCGAGCCGGACCGGATCGCGTCGGCGGCACCGGGGCTGGCCGTACTGGCGGTCACCAACCTGGTCATGGTGGCGGTCATGACGATGGCACCGGTGCACTTGGGGCACAACGGCACGGGCTTGACGATGATCGGCGTGGTCATCAGCGTCCACATCGCCGGCATGTTCGCGCCCGCACCGTTGAGCGCCTGGCTCGTCCAGCGCATCGGTGCGGCCCCGACTGCGGCATTGGCGGGCTGGGCGATGGCCGGAGCGTGCGCGCTGGCTGCGGCAGGGGCGTCATCGTCGTTGACGCTCGCGATCGCCATGGCGGCCTTGGGTGCCGGCTGGAACCTGGGACTGGTGTCGGGCAGCGCGATGCTGACCGCGTCGGTGCCGAGAGCGGTGCGCCTCAAGCGCGAGGGCTGGGGTGAGGTGGGCATGGGAGTGGCCGCCGCGGCGGGCGGTCTGGCGTGCGGTCCGCTGGTGGCACAGGGAGGCTATGTCGCGCTCGCCTTCGCCGGGGCCGTCGCGGCGGCGCTGATCCCCTCGCTGGTCGCAGCGTCGGGCCGCCCGCGGCGCCGCGAACGGCGGCCGTTGACGAACGGCGTTCCCTAGAGCTGCTGTTCGAGGTCTCTGGCGGTGGCGAGCGCAGATGCGGCGGCCTCTTGCTCCTCTTCGGACAAATTGGTCTCATTGATCTGCTTGAGGAGTGCGGCGGCCTTCGCGTTGTCGGCTTCTCTCAAGGCGAGTTCGGTGCGGTAGACGAGGGCGTCGAGGAGTTCGTTCTTCGGGGCCTCGTCGCCGCTCCGCGCGAGAGTCGAGTCGAGGACCTTGATCGCCTGCGCGGTGTCGCCTTTGGCCTCGCCGAGGACGATGGCCTTCACAAGGGTCCTGCCGAGTTTGCTTTGCGGCGCTTCAGGTTCAGCGATGTCTTCCTGCGTCGGGAAGATCCGGATGATGTTGCCGCTCGGGTCGGTCAGGGAGAACCCGGCGCGGTTGCCGGTGTTGGCGCGCTTGCGCGGCCGGGTCACCCGCGGAATGCCGGAGACGAGGACCTTGCCGTGCACTTCGCGCATCCCCGCCGCGAACTCGTCCCAGAGCGCGCCGGTGTCGGGGACGAAGACCAGGCAGGTGCCGTAGCTGGTCTCGGGGTCGAGCACGTCGACGCCGAAGAAGTGGACCTCCCAGTCGTCGCGGGCCATGACGATGTACGGGTTGGGGCGGGTCTGGCGGTGGGTCCTCCGGAAGCCGAGCATCCGGTAGAACTCGCTGGTCTCGTCGATGGACCTGCACGGCAGCAGGGGGATCGTGAACTCGCCGCTCATCGGCTTCCTTCCGGTCGGAGTGCGGTGGAGAGCGCGCGCAGGGCCGCGGTGGCGGCCTCGATCTGGGACGGGTCGAGCGAGCCCGCGAGCGCGTCGACCCAGAGGGCGTGGGCGCGTTCGGTTTCGGTCAGGGCGCGGCGTCCGGCTGCGGTGGGGTCGAGGAGTCTCGCGCGGCGGTGGCGGGGATTGTCCGCAAAGGTGGCAAGGCCGTCGGCGACGAGCGCGTCGGCGGTCTGCTGGACGCTCTGGCGGCGCAGGCCCATCGTGCGGGCGACATCGGCGACCGTGGCCGGGGCGTGGTCGATGACGCCGAGGACCTGCCAGCGGGCGCTGGTGAGCCCGGCCGGACGGGCGAGGGCGTCGCCGGCGGCGAGGAGGGCGCCGTTGGCCCGGAAGACCTCGATGACGAGTTCGGACACGGCGAGGCCCCGGGGACTGAGCTGTTCCACGTCCCCGAGGCTACGTCATTGACAGGTACCTGTCAAATCACTCGAGAGCGGCGGCCATCCGCTCGACCGCTTCGGTCAGGATCTCCGGCGAGGTCGCGTAGTTGAGGCGCACATGGCCCGCACCCCCGGTGCCGAAGGCGTGCCCCGCGTTCAGGGCGACCCGGCCGCGTTCCAGGAAGACCGCGGAGGGATCGTCGCCCAGGCCGAGGCCGCGGCAGTCCAGCCACGCGAGGTACGTGGCAGGCGCCGGCCGGTACACCGCCTGCGGCAGGTGCTCGGCGAGCGCGGACGCGAGCAGGCGGCGGTTGTCCGCGAGCCCGGCGAGGAGCGCGTCGAGCCAGGCGCCGCCCTCCCGGAAGGCGACGGTCTGGGCGACGGCGCCGATATGGCTGGTGCTGCCGCTCATCTGCTCGGGCATCCGGGCGAGCTCCACCGCCGAGGCGGGCCCGGCGATCGCGAGGGCGGCGCGCAGGCCCGGCAGGTTCCAGGCCTTCGCGGCAGAGGTCACCGCGAGGCCGTTCTCCCCGCCGGGCACGGTCAGGTAAGGCGTGAACGCGGTGCCGGGGGCAACGATCGGGGCGTGGGCTTCGTCGGCGACCACGCGAACGCCGTAGTCGGCGGCGACGCGCGCGACCCGGGCGAGTTCGGCGGCACTGTGGACGGTTCCGGTGGGGTTGTGGGGACTGCAGAGCAGGTAGGCGGCGCGTCGGCCGCGGCCGAGGGCGAGTTCGAAGGCCTCGGCGAGGGCCGCGAAGTCGATCCGGTGGTCCGGCCCGAGGGGTGCCTCGATCACCTTGCGGCCGTTGAAGTTGCAGAACTCGTAGAAGGGCGTGTAGACGGGGCTGTTGACGACGACCGCGTCGCCGGGCGCGGTGATCTGGTTGAGCATCTCGACCACGCCGAGCATCACGTCGGGCACGGGCCTGATCCGCACGGGGTCGAGGTTCCAGCCCCAGCGCTCGGTCGCGAACTCGGCGAAGGCTTCGGCGTAGCCGGTCCTCCCGAGGTAGCCGGTGTCGCCGGCGGCCAGGGCGTCGGTGACGGCCTTGGCGATCGGTTCGGCCAGGGGGACGTCCATCTCGGCGACCCACAGGGGCAGGACGTCGTCGGGGTGGGTCCGCCATTTGACGCTGGTGCGCTGGCGGAGCTGATCGAGGTGGAGTTGCCGAAGCGGGTTGCCGGGCAGGTCATTCGAGGCATTTGTGACGACGCTCATAACAAGACGGTAGCGAAGTTTCTCCGCTGTGTCACCTAGCGCCAGAGGCGGTTTCGACGAGTGGGGGTGGTCACGGCGAAGGATGCCGCGCAACCCTTGTAGTTCGCAACACGAACTACTATGGTTCGTGGTACGAACTAGTTTTCCGGAGAGGGAACGACATGACGCAGCAAGCGAAGACCGTGGCGGTCGTCGGCGGCGGATACGGCGGAGCCGCCGTCGCCAAGGCGCTGGACGAGCACGCCGACGTGGTCCTCATCGAACCCAAGGACGCCTTCGTCCACGCCGCCGGATCGCTGCGGGCACTGACGCAGCCCGAGGAGTGGGCCGAGCGGATCTTCTACCCGTACGACGGATTCATCAAGCGCGGCAAGCAGATCCGCGAGTACGCGTCCGCTGTGGATGCCAAGGGTGTGACCCTGGCTTCGGGGGAGCGCGTCGAGGCCGACTACATCGTGCTGGCGACCGGCTCGGGCTACCCGTACCCGGCCAAGACCCGCGCCGACTCCACCGCCGACGCCGTCGCGCACTTCAAGGAGACGCACGCCGAACTGGCCGGGGCCGAGCGCGTGCTCATCGCCGGGGCCGGGCCGGTGGGACTGGAGCTGGCCGGCGAGATCAAGGCCGTGTGGCCCGAGAAGCAGATCACCATTGTGGACTCGAGCGAGCAGCTGATGCCCGGCTACGAGGAGGAGCTGCGGGTGGAGCTCCACTCGCAGCTGGAGAAGCTCGGTATCGAAGTGCGCCTGGGCGTCACGCTCGACGACGAGCCCGAGGTCGAGCCCGGCCGCGCCGGGGCCGTCACGGCCACCGCGGGCGGCGAGGTCTTCGAGGCCGACATCTGGTTCCGCGCCTTCGGCGTGAGCACCAACTCGGGCTTCCTCGGGGACGGCCTCACGACGCTCAACCGGCGCGGGCAGGTCCCGGTCACTCCGAAGCTCAATGTGGAGGGTCACGGGCACGTGTACGCCATCGGCGACCTCACGGACGTGCAGGAGGAGAAGCGCGCCAGCTCGGCCGGGCAGCACGCGGCCGTGGTGGCCGCCAACATCATCGCGCAGATCAACGGCGAAGCTCCCGAGCAGGAGTACCAGCCCACACCGTTCCGGGTCATCGTGCCACTCGGCCCCGAACTCGGCGTCGGCCAGATGCCGTCCGAGAACGGCCCGGTGCAGCTGCCGCTCGAATCGGTCATCGAATGGAAGGGACGCGACCTCATGGTCGGCTACTTCGACTCGGCGTTCAAGCTCGCCCCGGCCCAGTAGGGCAGAAGCTCCCCGGTCCGCCCGATCGTCATAGGACCGGGAAGGCCCCCGCCACGAGTCCGTGGCGGGGGCTTCGCTGTGCTTTCGCAACACCGCTGCGCGCCTTCAGTTCTCGGCGCAGCCTCGGGACGGGCAGCCCGTGTCGGTGAAGACCTCGGGGACCTGGTTGTCAGCGACGACCCGCGTGAGCAGGCCCACCAGGATCTGCTGGTCGGCGGCGCTCAAGCTGAGCGGGAGCTCGGCCACGCGCTTGGTGGTCTCGTCGTGGAACTGCTCGGCGAGCTGGGCGCCCCTGTCGGTGAGCGCCACCAGGAACGCACGGCCGTCGCCGGGGTCGGACTCGCGGCGCACCAGGCCCCGCTTCTCGGAGCGGTCGACCAGCCCGGAGATACTCGACTTGGCGAGGCCCAAGGTCTTCGCGAGCTCGAACATGCCGTACGGCCTGGCGATGAGGACGCACAGCAGCTGAGCCTGCTGCACCGTGAGGTCGAATTCGCGCACCGAATCGGAGTAGACCGCGTCGACCAGGAACGCGGTGCGCACCAGGGCGGTGCCCATGCTCATCGGCTCGCCCGCGTAATCCTCCATCCACCAAGCATACTGCCTGTATACAGGCGTCGCCCCGTGTCATCTGACACGAATCCCGGCCCATCCGGCCACGACGCCGGGAGGGCCTTCGGGAGCGCGGACCACCGCCGCGGCCACGGCGGCCCCGACCGGCCCCCGGTACAGAACCCGTGCTGCAAAACGCTCTGTCATACCTGCCGTGACAGGGAGTTTTTTTGTTGCCTCGGACAATCAAAATGTTGACATGTGCAAATACGCCTGGCATGATTCACGTTGCGTTTCGACCCCGCAATACGGGATCTTCCCGGCAAATTCCTATCGATGCGCCATGCAAAGGGAGGCCGACCCGGCATGCCCTCCCGCGGCGCCCAGAAAGAGTGATCACCCTTGCGACGCAAACCGATCAGGCTCATAGCGGCCCTGGTGGCGGTGCTGGCGGCAGTCGCCGCCGCGTTCACCGTGCGGACCGCCTTCGCCGAAACCGAAGCCCCGTCAGAAGGAGGCACCGCGCAGCTCAGCGCGGAGGAGACCGTCGCGGCCATGCAGCCGGGCTGGAACCTCGGCAACTCGCTCGACGCCGTCGGCGAGGACGAGACCGCCTGGGGCAACCCGCGCATCACCGCGGAGTTCCTCGACCAGATTCGGGCCCAAGGCTTCAACTCGATCCGCATCCCCGTCACCTGGTCCGCGCACCAGGACGCGGCGGCGCCCTACACGATCGACGAGGCGTACCTGGCCCGCGTCAAGGAGGTCGTGGACCTCGCGCTCGAAGACGGCTTCTACGTGCTCATCAACATCCACCACGACTCGTGGCAGTGGGTGAACACGATGCCGACGCAGCACGACGCGGTCCTCGACCGCTACGACTCGGCGTGGACGCAGATCGCCGAGACCTTCGCCGACGCCCCGCCGGAGCTGGTGTTCGAGAACATTAACGAACCGCAGTTCGCCGATGTGGACGAAGCCACGGGCGATGACCTCCTGCACGAACTCAACGTCTCCTTCCACGAGATCGTGCGCGGCTCGGGCGGCGACAACGCCGACCGGCTCCTGGTCATCCCGACCCTCCACACCAGCAGCGACCAGGCCCGCCTCGACGCGGCCGCCGAGAGCATCGCGTCCCTGAACGACCCGATGATCGCCGCCACGGTGCACTACTACGGCTTCTGGCCTTTCAGCGTCAACGTCGCCGGATACACGACCTTCAATGCAGAGGTGCAGGCCGACCTCGAGGCGACCTTCGACCGCGTCAAGGCCACCTTCATCGACCAGGGCGTCCCGGTCATCCTCGGCGAGTGGGGCCTCCTCGGCTTCGACAAGCACGTCGGCGTGGTCGAGCAGGGCGAGAAGCTGAAGTTCTTCGAGTACCTCGGCCACTACGCGAAGCAGACCGGCGTCACGACCATGTGGTGGGACAACGGGCAGCACTTCGACCGCACTGCCTACACCTGGAAGGACCCCGACCTGTTCGCGCACGTCGAGAGCGCCTGGGAAGGCCGCTCCGGCACCGCCGCCTCGGACCTCGTGTACGTTCCGGCGGGCGAGACCCCGGCCGCGCAGACCATCGCGCTCAACCCGAACGGCCTGGAGTTCACCGGGCTTTGGAACGGGGACACCGAACTCGCGGCGGGCACCGACTACACCGTGGACGGTGACAACCTCACGCTGAGCGCCGAGCTCCTCGCGGGCCTGGTCGGCGACGGCGGACTCGGGGAGCGGGCCGTGCTCGAAGCACGATACTCCGCGGGCGTGCCGTGGAAGCTCCACGTCATCTCCTCCTCCGCCCCGGTGGCGCAGGACGCGAGCGGCACCACGACCGAACTGGCGATTCCCATGGCGTTCAACGGCGACCAGCTGGCGACCATGGAAGCCGCCTACCCGGACGGCACCGCCGCGGGGCCGCAGAACTGGACCACGTACAAGGAGTTCGCCACCGCGTTCGAACCCGACTACGAGGCGGGCACGGTCGTCCTCCCTGAGGCGTTCTTCGCCGAGGTGAACGACAACTCGACCGTGAACCTCACCTTCCATTTCTGGAGCGGCGAAACCGTTCAGTACACCTTGGAGCGTTCCGGCACCACCGTGACCGGCAGCGCTTCATTAACGTCAAGGGCCGCATGAGAACAAGCCCTATGTAAACAACAACGACGACGGGGCGCCCGAGCATCGGGCGCCCCGTTTCGTACGCTGATTGGGAGCATTTTCCCAGCCAACGCGGCCCGAAACGGTCCTCACGACCGGTGTTCGGCCGCTCATGTTCACGTTGCCGATGGGCTAGTCTGAACCGATGTCCCCCACCGGCGAGGGGCCCGCTTGAGCGCTCCAGCGCCGAGTGCGACGCGACCTCCCGACGCGTCGCCCGATTTCCCTGTCACCTGCCCATTCAGTGCTGATTGGAATGCCGTGTACGAAGCAGCCCCCGACAGGCCGCCACCGGGGATCAACCCCGCCGTCCCCTCGACCGCGCGCGTCTACGACGCCATCCTCGGCGGCCGGAACAACTTCAAGGCCGACCGCGAGGCGTTCGAAGTCTTCGAGCGGCGAATCCCCCAGGTCCGCGAAGCCGCTTGGCTCAACCGGAAGGCGCTCATCCGCGGTGTCGAGTACATGGTGCGCGACGCCGGGATCGACCAGATCCTCGACATCGGCTGCGGCCTGCCGACCGAGCAGAACACGCATCAGGTCGCGCAGGAGATCAATCCCGACACCCGCGTGGTCTACGTCGACAACGACCCGATGGTGCTCTCCCACGGCCGCGCGCTGCTCGCCGACAACCGCAACACCACTGTGGTCACCGCCGATCTGCGCGACCCCGCGGGGATCCTCGCCAATCCCGAAGTCCGGGCGCACCTGGACTTCGACCGCCCGATCGCCCTCCTGATCGTCGGGATGATCATGCAGATCTCCGAGGACGAGGAGCCGGACGAGATCATCGCCGCGCTCATGGAACCGCTCGCGTCGGGCTCGCACCTGTTCCTCACCGCTTGGCCCGACACGGGCGACCCGGCCCAGCGCGGGCTGTCGCAGGCGTGTCTGGAGACGCTCGGCAACGGCTGGATCCGCCCGATCGACCGGCTGCAGCGGCATTTTCAGGGCCTGCCGATGGTCGCGCCGGGCCTGGAGTTCGTCTCGCGCTGGTACCCCGGGGAGCCCGGCCGCAAGGTGCCCGATTTCGCGGACTTCGAACCGTACGAGCGGACGCAGATGGCGGGAATCGCCGTCAAGCCCTGACGAAAGGCGGCGGCGGCCGAGCCGTACATTAGTACTGCGCAGCGTGTTCGAGAAGAGAAGAGACCGCCTATGCCCATGCTCGAAATCCGTCGGCACAGCAAGCGCAACGGAGACGAGGCCGTCCACCTCTCTCAGGAAGGGGTCGAGCTCGCCCGTTGGTCGGGAACGCTCATGGGGCCCTTCGAAACCGTGGCGACCAGTGTCGCGCCTAGAGCGCGGGAGACCGCGATCGCGATGGGTTTCGCGGTGACGTTGGAACTCCCGACGCTACCGAACGTCAACGGGTTCCTGCAGGAGTCGCAAGCGGCGAGCTACGACGTGGGGGCGCCGTTCACACGGCTCGCGCGACTGGTGAACCGGCGCGGCAGCATCGCCTCCGACTACTCGCACGCGCTCGCGCGGCAGTGGGGGGACCTGATGGCGCCGCTCGGGCCCGGAGACGCGGCCCTGGTGATCGGTCACGGTGGCCACATCGAATGCGGGCTCGTGACGCTGTTCCCGGAGGCCGACCACGACGAGTGGGGCGCGCTGTTCGGGTACATGGAAGGCGCACGGCTGCATTACGACGCGGTCGCACGCCGCTTCCACGACATCGAGTTCGTCCGCGGTTGAAGGTCATGACGCAGTGAGGGGTCGGCGGTCGCCGGCCCCTCGTTGTCTTCGGCGCCCGCTTCCGGGGTTCCGCACTGTAATAGGGTTGCCGCCGGGGCGGCCGGGTGCTTTGATCGGGCCATGCCCAGCATCGCGCAGTTCCTGGCGTTCGTCGTCGCCTCGCTCATCCTGATCCTCATCCCCGGGCCGTCGGTCATGTTCACCGTCAGCCGCGCACTCGCCTACGGCCGCAAGCAGGCCGTGCTCACCGCCTGGGGCAACGCGATCGGCGCCTTCGCCGCCGCCGTGCTCGCAGCGGTCGGTCTGGGCGCATTGATCCAGGAGTCGGCGCTGGCCTTCGCGATCGTGAAGTACGCGGGCGCGGCGTACCTGGTGTTCTTGGGCGTCAAGGCGCTCCGTGATCGCAAGGGTCTGATGGCGGCGCCCGAGGACGAGGCCGGGACGCCGAAGCGGGCGCTGGCGACGATGGCGGAGGGCTTCGTCGTGGGGGTGCTCAATCCGAAGACGATCCTGTTCTTCCTGGCGATCCTCCCCCAGTTCGTGGACACCGAATCCGGTTCGGCCACAGTGCAGATGCTGCTGCTGGGGGCGACGTTCGCGGTGCTCGCGGCGGTCTGCGACTCGGTGTGGGGCCTGGTGGCCTCGGCCGCCCGCGACGTCCTGCGCCGCCCCCGTTCGAAGCTGATCCTCAGCCGCACCGGGGGCACGGCCCTCATCGGCCTCGGCATCGCGGCGGCGGCCGGGGAAAGGGCCTGACGGCATTCGCTGGGGGTCGGGGTCGCCTTGGGAGCGCTTGCATATCGAAGATGATGGATATATAGTGTGGGCACCCTGACCGCGATCCCCAACCGTCTTCCGGCTCGCGCGGCCCGCTCCCCCAGGCCGTCACGACGCCCCGGCAGCGTCTAGAGAGGACCCCATGTCAGCCTCCACCCTCCCCCGCATGCGCAGAGGCCTGATCACCGCAGTGGCAGCGGTGTTCGTCGCCGCGGCCGCGCTGATCGCGGTCATGATCCCCAAGCCGGCCAGCGCCGCCTCGCTCACCCAGATCACGAACTTCGGCGACAACCCCAGCAATATCGAGATGTACCTGTACGTGCCCGACAACGTGGACCCCGAGCCCGCCATGGTTCTCGGCATCCACTGGTGCGGCGGTGACGCCAACGCGTTCTACACCGGCACCGAATGGGCCCGGCTCGCCGACCAGTACGGGTTCGTCGTGGTCTACCCGTCGGTGACGC
Organism: Glycomyces rhizosphaerae; assembly: GCF_042647865.1. NCBI lineage: Bacteria > Bacillati > Actinomycetota > Actinomycetes > Glycomycetales > Glycomycetaceae > Glycomyces > Glycomyces rhizosphaerae. Next base: position 668,812 of record NZ_JBHRWO010000004.1, on the reverse strand, counting down.
GATCGAGCAAGTGCTGGGACGTGGCCTCGGCCGCCTCCTTGAGCGGCACCGGTTCCGACTCGGTCGGGATCAAGTCGATGATGGACTGGACGATCAACGAGTACAACGTGGACACCGGTCGGATCTTCTCCACCGGGATCTCCTCGGGCGCGATGATGACCAACGTGATGCTCGGCGTCTACCCCGAGGTCTTCGAGGCCGGCGCGGCGTTCTCCGGGGTGCCCTACACCTGCTTCAGGACCGACAACGGCTCGGAGTGGAACAGCCAGTGCTCGCAGGGCCAGATCAACCGCACGCCGCAGCAGTGGGGCGACGAGGTCCGGACCGCGAACCCCGGCTACAGCGGGCCGTGGCCGCGGATGCAGACCTGGCACGGCACCAACGACGACGTGCTGTTCTACCAGAACTTCCAAGAGCAGATCGACCAGTGGACGAACGTCAACGGCACCGACCAGACCCCCGACTTCTCGGACACGCCGCAGACGAACTGGAACCGGACCCGCTACGGCGGCACCGGGGCGCAGGCGCAGGTCGAGGCGATCAGCCTCCAGGGCGTCGGCCACAACCTGATGGCGAACGGCATGGCGGCCAAGGCCCTCGAGTTCTTCGGCATCGACACCGATGTGGACCCGACCTCGCCGACCACCGGGCCGACCGACCCGACGACCACCCCGACCGGCGGCCCGGCGAATGCCTGCTCGGCGGTCATCAAGGTGGTCAGCACCTGGAACTCCGGCTGGCAGGCCAATGTGGACGTGACGGCGGGCGCCGCCGCGATCACCGGTTGGACCCTGAAGTGGACCTGGCCGAGCGGCCAGACGATCTCCAGCTCGTGGAACGCGGGCGTGACCAGCAGCGGCTCTTCGGTAACGGCCGAGGATGTGGGCTGGAACGGCTCGGTCGCCGCGGGCCAGACCCGGACGTCCTCCTGGGGCTTCATCGGCACCGGGGCGGCGGCGACGCCCGCGGTGACGTGCACACCTGCTTAACCCGTTACCCCACCGAAGAACCGGGGCCGCAGACGCGACAGCGCCTGCGGCCCCGGCGGCGTTCGCTCATCGGGCCTGCGCGTTCGCCGCCAGTCGGCCGCGCAGGAAGTCGAGGATCTCGCGCCGAGCGGGCCGGGCGGCCGGGACGAGCCCGGGAACGCTGATGAATTTGTGGACCGCGTTCGGGTACAGGGTGAAGCGGGCGTCGTTCCCGGCGGCTCGGAGCCGTTCGACGTACTTGCGGCCGTGGTCGTAAGCGGGATCGAGCTCCCCCGCGACGGCCAGCGCGGGCGGCAGGCCGCTGAGGTCGGCGACCTTCAAGGGGGACACGAGGTCCGGGTCGAAGTCCGGCGGGAGACTGATTCGGCGGGCGAGTCGCAGTTCGCCGGCCGAGAGCCCGGGCTGGCCGATGTTGCGCTCGACCGAGCGGTGGTCGGTCATGGTGGCGGTCCAGTCCAGGGCCGCGTAGACGAGGACTTGGGCGCTGATGGCCGGGCCGGTCTCGCGGGAGCGCAGCGCGAGCAGCGCGGCGAGGGTGCCTCCGGCGCTCTCGCCGACGACGGCGATCCTGGCGGGGTCGATGTCCCAGTCGAAGGGGTCGTCGGCGAGCCGTTCGAGCGTGTCACGGGCGTCCTCGACGGCCGCGGGCAGCACGTGCTCGGGGGCGAGGCGGTATTCGACGGCGACGACGGCGGCGGGGAGCGCCGCCGCGAGGCGGCTGTTGAGCCAGTCGTTCTGGGCGGCGGTGCCGGTGATGAAGCCGCCGCCGTGGAAGGAGAGGACGAGCGGGAGCCGGTCATGGCGGCCTTTGGGGCGGTGCACGCGCAGGGTGAGGCGGCGGCCCGGCAGTTCGAGGGCGTGCTCTTCGATGCGCGCGCGGTGGTCGGGAACGCCGGCGACGATGCGCATGGCCGGTGAGCGGAGGAGGCGGACGAGCTTCGCGCGTCCGGCGATGACCTGGTCTTCGGTGACGGACTCCCAGTCGGGTCGGTCCTTGAGGATGAGGCGGGCGCCGATCGGGGCCTTGCTGGTCATGGTGTCCTCCCGGTTCAATTACGCTACTTGAAGTAGCGTAATCGACAGGATAGCCTGATCCCGTGCAGGCATCCACTTCACCGGGGGCCGGGCGGCCGCGCTCGGACCTCAACGCCGACGTGTTCGCCGCGACCTTGCGCTCGGTGCACGAGTTCGGGTACGCGGGCGCGACGATGGACCGGATCGCGGTCGCGGCCGGCGTCGCGAAGACGACGCTGTACCGGCGCTGGCCGTCCAAGGGCGCGCTGATCACGGCCTGCCTCGTGGACGTGTTCGGCCCGGCGCCGGTCGTGAGCGAGGACCGGGACGAGCTCCTGACCACCGCGATCCGCTGGGGCGCGGCGAAGATCAGCGAACCCGGGGTCGGCGCGGCGTTCGCGGGCGTGTTCACCGACGCCGTCAGCGATCCCGACCTGCGCGAGATCCTGTCCACGCAGCTGCAGGCTCCCTACCTGCGGATCCTGCAGGACGCGCTCGGCGAGTCCGAGCAGCGCGTCCGGTTCGTCATCGACGTCATCATCGGCACCCTGCTCCACCGGATGGGCATCAGCGGCGAGCCGATGGCCGAGGACGACGTCGAGGCGCTCATCGCGATGGTCCTCGGCGTCTTCCGCTGACCGAAGCGGGACGCCCTGGCCGCAGACGCGAAAGCGCCTGCGGCCCTGGACTTCCTGCCGGTCAGCCGATGACGAGCGTGGTCACCGAGCGGCCCGGCAGTTCGACCGTGGTCGTGCCGCCCGCGATCGCGGCCGTTCCGGCTTCGTGGGGTTCGCGCTGGGCGTCGGTGGTCTGCCAGACCGCCGCCGTTCCGGCGTCGAGCCCGGTGAAGTCGACGTCCATGGTCACGGCCGACGTGCCGGTGTTGACGATGACGACGCTCTTGTCCCCGGTCGAGGCGAACGTGTACAGGAGCGGATCGGGGCTGGTCGTCGCGACCATCGTGGTTCCGAAGGAGCGGAAGAGGCCTTCGCCGGTGAACATGCCGATGCCGTGGTAGAGCGGCAAGGGCTCGTTGATGTCCACGAAGTCCGCGCCGGTGCCCTCGCCCCATTCACCGGTGAGGCCGAGGCAGCCGTTCTTGTCGCCGTATGCGAGTGCGGTGGCGTCGGATTCGAGGATGGTGCCGAGGGTCGCCGCGCCCCAGACGGTCGGCAGGTGCGTGGTCATCGACGCGCAGGCCGGGCTCGGGTCGGCCCAGTCCATGTTCCATTCGCCGATCTGGATGCCGATCTCGGCGGCGCGGGCCGGAACGGCCGCCTCGATGAGGCCGCGGACCTGGGCGATGTCGGTGGTGTAGTTCGCCACCTCGGCGAGGAGCTGCTCGGCGGTCTTGGCCTCGCCGCCCTTGCCGTAGTCGTGGTAGTCCACGAAGTCGACGTGCTGGCCGGAGGCGGCCAGGAATGTCGTGAGGTAGTCGATGTTGTTGTGGGCGGTGCCGGGGCCGCCGACTTCTACCGCGGGGGCGAGGGTGTGGAGGGCGGCGGCGATCTCGTTGAAGCGGGCGCTGTAGGTGGCGGCGTCCATCTTGGGCGGCACCCCGGCGTCGAGTTCATTGCCCACGATGACCCTCGTGATCGGCGCCTGCGCGTTGAAGTGCTCGAACAGGGCGACGGCGTCGCCGGTCTCGGCCGGGAGCACGAGGATCGGCTCCGCCCCGAGGGAGCGGATCGCCTCGACCCACTGGTCGCCGTCGTACTCGGTGTGGCACCAGTCCCCGCCGCAGACGATGCGGCTGGTGTGGTCGCCGGGGACGGCGTACTCGAGTTCGATGCGCAGCACGCCGAAGTCGTGCGCGGCCATGGCGGCGCGGTGGTCGGGGCTGTTGACGATGTAGTTGAGGCCGCCGTAACCGGTGATGGAGGCGCCGAGGTCGCCGGGCTCGATCTGGGCGACGGGGGTGGTGAAGTCGACGGTGATCGCGGGTTCGTCGGCGCCCGCGTCGGGAGCGAGGGTCCAGGCGGCGGCGCCCGCGAGGATGAGGGCGGCGAAACCGCCGATCGCGGCGGTGCGGGGGTGGTGCAGCCGAATGCTGTTCAAGCCGGTGGCCTTTCGTACCAAGGGATGTGGTGCCCGCGATTCTCCCACGATCGATGTCCGAAGAGCACTGTCGGAGGCGACGTGGCCGTGAATTCTCGGGACCGGCCTAAACTGTGCTCACCGACGACACGACGACGTGCCGCACATGGAACGGAGCCGCCAGACATGACCGAGTTTCCCCCTGAGGTCCGCGACCGGTTCGCCGGTGCGGGCATGGACATCGACAAGCTGTTCTCCGCCGGTGAACTGGGCGATCGCATGGGGATCGAGGTGCTCGAGGCCGCCCCTGAGCGGGTGGTCGCGCGGATGGAGGTCGAGGGGAACCGGCAGCCGTACGGCCTGCTCCACGGCGGGGCCTCGGCGGTCCTCGCCGAGACGCTCGGGTCGGTCGGCTCGATGCTGCACGCCGGGCCCGGGAACATCGCGGTCGGCGTGGACCTCAACGTGACCCATCACCGCGGAGTCAAGTCCGGCACGGTCACCGGGGTCGCGACCCCGATCCACCGTGGACGATCGACCGCCACCTACGAGATCGTCGTGAGCGACGAAGAGGGCCGGCGCGTCTGCACCGGCCGTCTCACCTGCATGATCCGCGAAGCGCCGCAAGGCTGAAGCGCCGCTTCCTTACCGGTCCCGGTCGAGGAACTCGGCGATGAGCGGGGCGATCTCGGCCAGGTGCGTCTCCAGGGCGAAGTGGCCGGCGTCGAACAGACGCAGTTCGGCCTCGGGCAGGTCACGGAGGTAGGCGCGGGCGCCCGCTTCGGTGAAGAACGGGTCGCCCGTGCCCCAGACGATGAGCGTCGGCGGCGCGTACTTCCGCAGCCACGCTTGCCAATCGGCGTATCGCTCCACATTCGACTTGTAGTCGAACGCCAGCGCGACCTGCGCCTCCTTGCGTCCGGGCAGGTCGAGGTAGTGCTGGTCGAGGGTCCAGCTCTCGGGAGCGATCAGGCCGGGGTCGGGCGTGCCGGTCTCGTACTGGAATCGCGTGCCCTCCAAGGCGAGCAGGCCGCGCACGGTGTCCTCGGCGCCGGGCTGTTCCGGGCTGAGCGCGGTGAAGTCGCGGGCGGCCTCGGACATGCCTTCGAGGTAGGCGTTGCCGTTCTGGACGATGAGGCCGGTGACGCGGTCGGGGCGGCGTTCGGCGAGCCGGAGGCCGACGGGAGCGCCGAAGTCGAAGAGGTACATGGCGAAGCGGTGCAGGCCGAGGCGGTCGGTGAAGCCTTCGACGATGTCGGCGAGGCGGTCGAAGGTGTACGTGAAGTCCTCGGGGGCGACGGTCTCGCCGAAGCCCGGGTAGTCGGGGGCGATGAGCCGGTAGTCGGCGCCGAGCGCGTCGATGAGGCGCCGGAACTGGTGCGAGGCGGAGGGGAAGCCGTGCAGGAGCAGCAGGACGGGAGCGTCGGGCCGTTCGGGCACGGACTCGCGGTAGTGGACTTCGACGCCGTCGACGTCGATGCGGCCGTAGTGGATCGAGGGGAACCGGTTCATCATTCACATGCTTTCTTGATTCGTTTATGCATTAGCTTCTGGACAGAATGCTAACGCATACTTGAATCCATGTAGCATTAGCCCCATGAATGCGACGACACCACTGGTCGGCGAGCCGCCGGCGATCGATCTGGTGAACACCGTGACCGCGGACGGGGACCTGCTGGCCGGTCCGGAGGAATTGGGCGCTTGGCTGGCACTGGAGGCCGAGCGGCACCCGGAGTTCGGCGGGGTGACGGCTGACCGCGCCGCGCTCAAAGCGGTGCTGGCCGTTCGGGATCACGCCGCGGCCGCGTTCGGCGCGCTGGTCGAGGGTCGGCGACCGCCGGAGTCGAGTCTGGGAGGACTCGCGGCAGCGGTGAACGCCGCGCCTAACCGCACCCGACTCGACTGGGACGCAGGCGCAGTGGTGGCGAGCGTGCAACGAGAGGGCACCACCGCCGACCGGCTCGCCGCCGACTTCGCCCAGGCCGCCATCGATCTGCTCACCGACCCGGCTGTCGCGAAGCTGCGCCGTTGCGGCGCCGAAGACTGTGTGCTGCTGTTCGTGCCAGCCCATCCGCGGCGCCAGTGGTGCTCCCCCGAGCGCTGCGGCAACCGCGTCCGCGTGGCCCGCCACTACGAGCGCCGCAAGGCCGCGCGTTAGCGAGACGGGACCAGCGCAGGTGCCGTCGGCGTGCCGGGTCTTGACCTTCATGCCGGTGATGGTGCGGACCCCGTCCGCATCCGTCACCGTTTCGTCGTGCGGCTTGATCCACTGCACGGCAAGGTCGTCGGCGTAAAGCGCCGGCGGATCAGGCGGCTCTCGGGGCCGGTACCGCCCGTCGTTCTGCCGGAGACAGGTCTAGCCGAGCGGGCGGCAGTCGCGGTCGGCGACGACGGTGGCGTGGGGTCCGCCGAGGCGGTAGCCGTCCGGTTGGCGGCGGATCACGGTGCCCCGGAGACCGCCACGGTCGCCGGGCCTGGCGTGTTGCGGCCCTAACGCATGTTGTTTCCTGGTGTTGCGCGCTGCGAGGGCGATCATCGCCCCCACGGCGAGAAGCGTTCCGGCGGCAAGGCAGACGCCGATGAAGCCGGCGCCGTCGACGGCGGCGGCCAGTTGGGGGCCGAGGCTCGCGCCGACGAAGAGGGTGAACGTGTAGAGCGCGGTGGCGGCCGCCCGAGCCGGGCCCGCGGCCGAGCCGACGGCCTCGATGAGTCCCGGCGCCGCCAAAGCGATCCCGGCGACGAAGACGAGCAGGCACACCGCGATCGCCCAGACCCCGAGCCCGGAGGCCGCGGCGGCCGCGAACGCGCTGACTGCGGCCACGGCCAGCGCGCCGACCACTCGCGTCGTGGGTGCGAAGCGGCGCAGGCGTCCCGCGATCCAGGGTGCGGCGAGGAAGGCCGGGAGCGCGGAGGCGCGCAGGGCGAGCATCGCGCGCGGGTTGCCCGACAGGCCGTCCGGTCCTACCGTCTCGAGTCCTGTGTAGACCGCGACGAATCCAGAGAGGACGGTTGCCGTCGCGAGGTAGAGCAGGAGCGTGTCGCGGCGTCGCAGCATGTGGGCCATGGCTCCCAGCGGGTTCACGCGGGCGGCGCCCTTGCGGTCGGGGTCGGGCTCGAGGACGAAGAAGAGGATCGCCGCGAGCGCGAGCACGCACACCGCGCCGCCGAAGAACGGCGACTGCCAGCCGAGCTCCGGCAACAGCAGGGTGGCGGCGGCTTGGGCGATGATCGCGGACGCGATGAAGCCGCTGGTCATGGTGGTCAGCGCGATCGGCCGGCGGGGCGGGGCGATGCGCTCGGCGGCGTAGGCCAGCGCGGCCGGGGCGAAGAACGCCGAGGTGAAGCCTTGGACCGCCCGCAGGGTGAGGCCGGACGCCAGGCCGTCGGCGAAGCCGACGGCGGCGGTGGCGAGGGCGGAGGCGACGAGGCCGATCAGGAGGACGCGGCGGCGGCCGAACCGGTCGGCGGCGGGGCCGGAGAAGAGGAAGCCGAACGCGTAGGCGAAGCCGAACGCGGTCACCATCCAGGCGGTCTCGGCACTGCCGGACTGCCAGCCTGCGGCGAACTCCCCGAGCAGGGGGATGACGACGTACAGCTGGCCGACTACGAAGACGCCGGCCGAGGCCAGCGGGACGAGCGTGCGACCGGTGGGGGCCCAGTGCTGGTCACGGCCTTCGTCGCCGCTGGGCCGTGCGACGGGACGAACTTGGGCTTCCTGGCTCATGACTTCATTAGACCACCAACTCGTTTGTTGATCAACAACAGAGTTGGAGTATTGTTACGTTCATGTCGGATTCACAACTTCGCATACGCGACACCAGCGCGAGCCCGTCACCGTTGACGACCCGCGAGAAACTCCTGGAAGCCGCCAGGGAGGTGTTCGCCGAACACGGGCTCGCCCATACCCGCATCTCCGACATCGCCGCCCGATCGGGCGTCAACCGCGAGCGGGTCTACGGCTATTTCGGCAGCAAGGAAGGCCTGTTCGACGCGGTCGTCAACGACGCGCTCGACGAACTCGCGGAGGCCGTGCCGCTCGCCGCCGGGGAGGACCTGGTCGAATACGTCGACCGCGTCCACGAGTTCCACCGCCTCCACCCCCAGCTGCTGCGGCTGCTGCTGTGGGAGGCGCTCCACTACCGCACCGAGCCGCTCCCCGGAGAGGCGGAGCGGCGGGTGCGCTATCGGGAGAAGGTCAAGGCGCTCGAACAGTCACTCGGCGCGGCCGAAGGCCGCCTGCAGGCGGCCCCGACCCTGTTCATCCTCATCGGCCTCGCGGCCTGGCCGAGCGTCGTGCCGCAGCTGTCGCGGCTCATCCTCGGCGCCGACGAGAGCGAGAACCCCGAGATCATGCGCCGGCATGTGCTGTCATTCGCCCAAGCCGCACTCCGCCCGGATGAGACGAACACCGGAGACGAAACCTGAAGGCAAGGGACGCAATGACTCGTCCGACTCGTCCCGCACCCGAGCTCGGGTGCGTCGCAAACCGGCGCCCCTGAATACAAGGGTGCCCTGCGGGTCCGACGTTTTCGGGGCCGGACCGATTCGTCCCGCACCCGAGCTCGGGTGCGCCGCGCGTTCGGACCCCCGGACACAAGGGTGCCGCGGGGGTCCGACATTCTCTCCGAGTTGCGCGGCGCGTGATGCCGTCAGGCCAGGAGGGCGTTCATGGTGCCGTATGCGATGCCGCCTTCGACCGCCTCGTATGAGTCGGCTTCGAGGAAGCCGATGGCGGCCTTGCGGGCCAGTTCGTATGCGGCCGTGGCGAGGCCCGGGCCGAGGCTGATGCGGGCGACACCGAGGCGTTCGAGCTCGGACGGCGCCAGTGCGCCCGGGCCGGCCATCACGTTGAGCGGCAACCGGATCGCCTCGACCAGCGCGGCGATCACGGCCGGGTCGGACACGCCCGGCACGAAGATGCCGTCGGCACCCGCCTCCGCGTACGCCTCCGCACGGGCGACCGTCGCGTCGAACCGGTCGGCCTCCGCGCCGATCCCCGCCAGGTACATGTCGATGCGCGCGTTGATGAACAGGTCCGGCCCGCCGCCCTCCCGCGCCGCGACCAGACGCTCGACCTGCTCGGCGAGGTCCCGCAGCGAACCCGGAACCTCCGCGACCGTGTCCTCGATGTTCACGCCGACCGCACCGGCCTCGGCGACCGCCGCGAGCGTCACCGCGACCTCCTTCGGCGTTGCACCGTAACCGGACTCGATGTCGGCGGTCACCGGCACGTCCACGACACGCACGATCCGCGCGATGGCGTCCACGGCCGCATCTCGGTCGAGCGCGTCGCCGTCGGCACGGCCGAGGCTCCACGCGACCCCGGCGCTCGTCGTGGCGACGGCGGGCGCGCCCGCGGCGGCGATGACCGCCGCGCTGGCGGCGTCCCAGCAGTTCGGAAGGCGCAGGGCCGGGGTGGCGTGGAGGGAGCGGAAGCGGGCGGCGGTCTGGTTCGTCATGTCGACAATGTAAGCAGCGATGTCGCTTCATGGCTGGCCGAAAAACGACATTACCGTCGAGCGGCGCCTGTCGAGCACGGCCTACCGCCGAGACGATCGCCTCGGCATCAACGTCGAGCGAGTCCGGTCAAGCCCGTCCTACCGCAGAGAGGATCGCTTCGGTCAGCTCGGCCGGCTTGGTGAACTGCGGCCAGTGGCCGGTCGGCAGGTCGATGTAGGCGACGTCCTTGACCGTGGCGATCTCCTTCACGAACGGCACGCCCTGCTCGATCCACGTGCGGACCATGGCGCTGCCGAACTCGCAGCAGATGAGCGTGATCGGCACGTCGAAACGGCGCTCGTCGCCGAGCACCTGCTTGTCGAAGGCGACGTTCTTCGGGGTCGGGATGGACCTGGCGCGGAAGGCTTCGCGAAGTTCGTCGTCGAGGTCGACCAGGTCCTCGTCCTCGAACACGTTCCAGTCCGGGAGCGGGATCTCGCCGTCGACCACCGGCAGCTCGTCGTTGATCACACCGCCCGGGCCCAGCGGCGCCGAGTCCACATAGATCACTTGGTCGATGCGGTCGGGCCGGGCGTCGGCAACGGCGTGCGCGACCGCGCCGCCGCCGGAGTGGCCCACGAGCACGACCGGACCGTCGATCGCGTCGACCGCCGCGGCCACCGCGTCGACGTGGTCGCGCAGGCCGATGCCGCTTCGGTCGGCATCGCGGGATTCCATGCCGGGCAACGTGAGTGGGTGCGTGCGATGCCCGGCCTTCTCCAGCGCGGGGGTGATCTCGCTCCAGGAGGAAGCGTCGAGCCAGAAACCGGGGATGAGGATGATGTCCATGCCCCGACCATAACGGCGGGGTCCGACAACTTCCCCGCGTTCGCGCGGGAGACGGCTCCGGCACCCGAGGTCGGGAGTGTCGGCGCGGGGCCCCCGATTCGATGGTGACGCAGGGGTACGACAGTTCGAAGCCTTGCGGCCGCTAGTTTCCCGCTCGCAGGATCATGACCGTGATGTCGGCGTCGGCGCCCACGCGGATCGGGGGGCCGTTCGTGCCCGCGCCGTTCGTGACGTAGACCGGGGTGCCCTCGTACTCCTCAAGGCCGGTGAGTTGGCCGCTGCGCAGCTGCGACAGGTAGTGCACGGGCCACATCTGGCCGCCGTGGGTGTGGCCCGAGAGCTGGAGGTCGATGCCGTAGCCGAGCGCGCGATCGATCATGTTCGGTTGGTGCGCCATGAGGATCACCGGACGCTCGGGGTCGCGGTCGGCAAGGGCCGCTTCGAGATCGGGGCCGGTCTCGTCGACGAGGTGGCGCTGCTCCACGATGAGGTCGTTGACGCCGGCCAGGTCGAAGCCCGCCAGCTCGACCCGCGTGTTCGGCAGGCCTGTCATGCCGAGCTCGGCGACGCGGTCGTACCACTCCTCAGCGCCCACATAGTGCTCGGCGTTTCCAGCTACGAAGAACGCCCCGTCGCGGGCCTGGAGTTTCGCGAGCGGGTCGGTGGCCTCGCGGATCTGGTCGGCCTCGTTGCTGGCGAGATCGCCGACGAACGCGATGAGGTCCGCCTGCACCCCGTTGATCCGCTCCACCACGCGTTCGCAATAGCCGCGCCCGCGGAGCGCGGAGAAGTGCGTGTCGCCGACGATCGCGATCCGGTACCCGTCGAATCGACGTGGGAGACGGGAGAGCGGCACGGTCACGGCCTTCAGCGGTGGAGTGCGGTAACCCTCGTACAGGCCGTGCCCGACTGTGCCGAGGGCGAGCACGGACGCGCTCAACCCGATCGCCCGGGAGACGACGAGGCGGCGCGTGTGCGTCCGTTCCCCGAGGCCGGGTGTGTCGGGTCCGGGGACCCCCCGTTTCAAGAATGACGCGCGGGTCCGACGATCCGGCGGGGTCTGACCCCCGAGGTCGGGGGTGTTGTCGCGCGGGGCTCCCCGTTTCGATGATGGCTCGGGGGTCCGACAGTCGGTCGAGGCCTGCGGGTCAGCCTCGGAATCGGAATCGGAATCGGAATCGGAATCGGGATCGGGATCGGGATCGGGATCGGCTGCTCGTACGCCCGCGCCCTCGATTCGTTTGCGGCGCAGGAGGAACCAGCGCACCGGCTCGGCGACCACCAGGAGGCCGAACAGGTACATGAAGATCCCGAACCAGATCCAGCCCGGCCAGCCCACCCACTCCTGGAACGCCATCGGAGCCTCAGACGGCGAAAAGAACCGCGCGAGCAGTCCGAAGACCGCCAAGACCCCGAGCACCACCGCGCCGATCGGTCGCCACTTCGAACCCGGCTTCGTCGTATCCCGGCACAGCCGCCACCACACATACCCGTGCAGCGCGGCGAACCCGACCGTGACCGCGAGCAGCCGGACGATGAACCAGGCGAAGGCCATCCCCTAGCGCCCGGCCAGCGCGCCGCCGTTGGACTGGATGATCTGCGCGGTGACGTTGCCCCCTTCGGGAGCGGCGAGCCAGTGCGCGAGCGCGGCGATGTCGGCGGGGGTGCCGGGGCGTTTGCTGTGGGTCAGGTCGATGTTCCAGGCGCGGCGCTGCTCGCTGATTCCGGCGCCGAAGAACTCGGTGTCCTGGATGTACCCGGGGGCGATCACGTTCGCGGTGATCCCCCTCGGGCCCAGCTCGGTCGAGAGGTCGATCGCGTACGGGTGCAGTGCGGCCTTCGAGGCGGCGTAGCTGCCCGAGCCGCTGCCGCGGTAGGCGGCGATGGAGCTGAACAGGAGGATGCGGCCGTCGTCGGCGATGTGCGGCTTGAGGCCTTCCACGAGGTGGACGGCGGTGATGACGTTGAGCCGCAGGTTCTCCGTCCAGAGCCAGGAGACCCCGGCGAGGCCTTCGGGTACCTGTTCGGGGGCTTGGATGCCGATGTTGCCGCCCGCGTTGGCGACGATCACGTCCACTGTGCCGTGATGGTCGGCCGCGTGCTTCGCGACGCGTTCGGCCCCTTCGATTTCGGTGAGGTCGGCGACTACATGGGAGGCTTGGTCGCCGATCTTGCGGGCGGCTTCGGTGAGCACGTCCTCGCGGCGGCCGACCAGGATGACCTGGTCGCCGTCTGCTGCGAATCGTTCGGCGACCGCGTAGCCGATGCCGGTGCCTCCGCCGCTGACCACCACTGTGCGCGTCATGGTGCGTCTCCTTCTGGATTCGGGTTGCCGCAGCGATGCTAGCTCGGCGGCGTCCCGTGCGCTTCGTCTGTCAGGGGCGGGCAATCTGGACGAGGTCGGGGTTTCGGCCGCGGCGGGCGAGGAGGGCGCGGCCGGGTGGGAGTTGGCGGCTGGCGGTGCCGTTGATGAGGCGGCCTTCGAGGCGGTCGCCGGAGAAGAGCAGTCCGGGGCTGGACATGTCGCAGACCTGGCGCAGCAGCGGTTCGTAGACGGCGCGGCTGGCGCCGCCGGTGCGGCGGGCGAGGATGAGGTGGAGGCCGAGGTCGGCACCGTGGGCGGCGAGTTCGGTCAAGGGCGCCAAGGGGTTTCCGGCGGAGGTGACGATGAGGTCGTAGTCGTCGACGACGACGAAGATCTCGGGACCGGTCCACCAGTCGCGTTCGCGCAGCTGCTTCGGCGTGACGTCGGGCCCGGGGAGGCGTTTCTTGAGGGCCTCGGCGAGTTCGGCGGCGTTCTGGGCGGCGTGGGCGGCGGTGTTGCAGTAGGTGACGAGGTGGTTTTCGGGGACTTCTTCGAGGTGGGAGCGGCGGTAGTCGACGAGGAAGATGCCGGCTTCGGTGCTGGGGCGGCGCACGATCTGGCGCATGATGCCGCGCAGGAGGGTGGTCTTGCCGGTCTGGGTGTCACCGAAGACGACGAGGTGCGGGTCGGTCGCGAAGTCGATCACTGCGGGTCCGAGGTCGCTTTCGGCAACGCCCACAACGGGAGCGAGCGCGTACGGGTCGCCGCTGGCCGGGGCCGGGACGGGCGGGACGAGTTCGTGCAGGCCCACGTCGACCGGGAGGGCTTTGACGGCGTTGACGCCGGGTCCGGGCCAGCGGCGTCGCACTTCGCGGGCGAGGTCGGCGAAGCCGTCAGCGAGGTCCTCAATGGAGGACTGGTCGTCGATGCGCGGGAGGGCGATGTGCCCGAAGCGCTTGTCGGAGGTGAGGACCCGGCCGGGGACCTCTTTGGGCAGTTCCTCGATGAGTTTGCGGTCGATGCCGGAGTCGAAGGCGTCGGCGAGGCGCAGTTCGATGCGTCCGGAGAAGGACGCGGCGAGGCGGGCGCGCACCTGGGAGGAGTTCACGGCGGTGAGCACGGCGTGGACGCCGAGCGCGGGGCCGCGGGAGGCGATCTCCATGAGCAGGTCGTTGGCGTCGTCGTTGGCTTCGGTGAGGCCGCCCCAGCCGTCGACGGCGAGCACGAGGTCGCCCGGGACGTCGACGGTGCCGTCGGCGGCGGCGCGGCGCAGGCCCGCCGCGGAGTCGATGCCGTTGCGTCGCATGAGGGTCTCGCGGGTGTCGAGGAGGGTGCGGACCTCGGCGAGGGTGCGGGCGACGAGCTCGGGTTCGGCCCGGCCGGCGGCGACGGCGACGTGCGGCAGCGCGGTGAGGCTGCCGAGGGCGCCGCCGCCGAAGTCGATCACGTAGGCGGCCAGGGCGTTCGGCGGGTAGCGCAGGGCGAGTCCGGCGATGAGGGTGCGCAGGAGCGTGGACTTGCCGGAGCCGGGGGCGCCGAGCACGACGAGGTTGGCGTCCGCGCCCGAGAGTTCCCATTCGAGGGGGTCTTGGCGTTGCTCGCGGGGGTGGTCGAGGAGGCCGAGCACGGCTTTCACGGTGCCGTCGAGATCGGCCGGTTCGCCCGCTACGGCGGAGAGCGGGAGGGCTTCGGGCAGGGGCGGGAGCCACACTGGACAGACGCGGTCGATGCCGTCGGTCTCGGTGGCGCTCGCGAGGGAGGAGACGAGGACGCGGAGCACGCTGTGTTCGGCGTCGGGCTGCTCCCCCGCGCCACGTACTGCAGTGGCGGTGGCGGCGAGGGTGTCGAGGACGTTGACGATCGGCGGCACGGGCCACGGCAGCACGGGCAGGGTCCGCTCGGCTTCTTCTCGCGGCGGCGTGTACTTGCCGGAGACCATGGCGGCCTTGAACCTCGTGAAGATCGTGGTGTCCACTTTGAGGTATCCGGAGCCGGGTTCGGGCGGGAGCCGGTAGGCGTCGGGCACGCCGATGGCCTCGCGGCTCTCGGATTCGGAGAAGGTGCGCAGGCCGATCCGGTACGACAGGTGCGATTCGAGGCCGCGCAGGTGCGCCGATTCGAGCCGCTGCGTGGCGAGCAGCAGGTGCACGCCGATGGAGCGGCCGATCCGGCCGACGGCCACGAACAGGTCCGAGAAGTCGGGCTTGGCGGTGAGGAGCTCGGAGAACTCGTCGATGATCACGAGCAGGTGCGGCAGCGGTTCGAAGTCCGGATGCTGTTGCCGCTGTTTGTGGTAGGCGTGGACGTTCGGGAGGTTCCCGGCGTCCTTGAGCAGTTGCTGGCGCCGCGACATCTCGCCGTACAGCGCCTCGGCGAAGCGGTCGACGAGCCCGAGGTCGTCAGCGAGGTTGGTGATGGCCCCGGCGCTGTGCGGCAGGGCGTCGCAGTCGGCGAACGTGGCGCCGCCCTTGAAGTCCACAGTGAGCAGCGCGAGGCGCTCGGGCGGGTGCCGCACCGCGAGCGCGGCCACGAGGGTGCGCAGGGCCTCGGACTTGCCGGAGCCGGTGGCGCCGACGATGAGGCCGTGCGGGCCCATGCCGCCGAGCGCGGACTCCTTGAGGTCGAGTTCGACGGGGCGGCCGTCGGCGTCGACGGCGAAGGGGACGCGCAGCAGCGCGGACTCCTCGCGCGGGGCCCAGGTCCGCTGCCAGTCCACTTCGGCCGGGTCGGCGACGCCGAGGATGTCGGCGAGGCCGTGTACCCCCGACAACGCGCGGGAGACGTCGTCGAGGGCGAGCCGCCAGGGGCTCAGGGCCCGGGCTATGGCGGCGAGGTCGGCGGCGTCGAGCCGGTCGGGGCGGCCGGAGAACGCGGTCTCTGCGACGCTGCCGTCGGTGCGTTCGATGCGGGTCACGGTGACCGACTCGGCGTCCACTTTGATGCGTGCGGCGGTGTGCTCGGGTTCTTGGCGCTGCTCGGCGACGAGGGTCCAGATGTGGACGCCGAGCAGTTGCGGCGCTTCGAAATCGGCGAGCAGGCCGGGCAGGGACACCTGGTGCTCGCCGTCGACGATGACGAGGAGGCGGCGCGAACCGGGCCCGGGCGGGCCGCCGCGGCGGCGGCGCAGTTCGGCGGCGCGCAGCGCGAGGTCCTCGGCGAGGAGTTCGGTGAGTTCAGCCGTGGTGGAGCAGATGAGCGGCACGGGTGTCTCGGTCGCGTTCGGGTCGGCGAGGAGGTGCGGCAGCCACGACAGGTTCGTCCACTCGGGAGCGACGCTGGGGTAGGCGACGATCGCCACGCGCAGATCCTCGGGGGCGACCAGGACCGCGAGCTGGGCGAGCATCGCCTGGGCGGCGGCGCGCGAGCGCGCGTACTCGCCGACGATCGCGGTGTCCCCCACCGCGCCGAGTTCGAGCGTCAGCGGCTGGTCGGCCAGACGCGCGTACTGGTCGACGAGCTCTTCGGCACCCGACTGGCACACCGGGTCGTACACGGTGAGTGGGTTCTGCTCGTCGATTCTCAGTGACAGGGCGCGGCTCAGCGGCACCGCCGCGAGTCCGCATCGGACGGTGAGCAGGTCGGTGTCCGTGCCGCGGCGCTCCCACCGGCGGCCCGGATCGCACGCGAGACCGAGCAGCAGCCCGGGGTGCGGGTGGCGGCGGGCCGCATGGTCGCGTTGGGCCTTCACCGCCTCGCGGATGGTGTGCCGGGCGTCCTCGAGGTAGTCGAGATAGCGTTCGCGCTCCTGCCGGAGCTTTCGCCTGGGGCCCGAACGCATCGCGGCGAACAGCACGACGCCCATCGCGACGCTGGCGACGAGCATCAGCAGGCCCGCGGTGGCGTACAGGGGCCGCTGGAGGTTCGACAGGACCATGATCATCGCGCCCGAGCCGGACATGAGCGGCATCATGAGCATCGGCGCGCCCATCGCCGCCGACGGCGGCTCGCCGAGGGCCGGAGGCGAAGCGAGCGTGATCGGCTCGGTCGAGACCTCGGGTGCGGGGCGCCGGGCGGGTCGGCGGACGACGTCGGTGCCCATGTCAGACCCCGCTGATCATCGCGTACAGGCCCGAGAGGTGCCCGGCGAGCACGATCATCCCGGCCACCAGGATCGTCTCGGCTACGGCCACGACCCGCCGCCACCACGCGGCCGACACCGCCGAACGCGACACACTGGCGACTGAGACGTACGCGAGCCCGGCCAGGACCGCCAGCGCCGGGAGCCAGGCCAGGAGCGGTTCGGAGGCGCCGATCCATCGCCATGCGGCCCAGGCGAGTGCGGCCATGCCGGCCAGGCGCAGCGGGGCGACGTGGCGGACGAGTTCGAAGATCCGGGAGCGGGTCAGGAGTGCGAGCGCGGCGCCGGTGCCCATGAGGGCGGCCCACGTGTCGCCGTTGGCGGCGAGGAGGGCGGCGGCGGCTGCGGTGGTCGCGGCGATGCCGCAGACGGCGCCGGTGAGGCGGGCGTCGGTGGCTTCGAGGCGGCGCGCGAGGTGCACGTCGGTGGTCGCGTCCCCGGCGCGGACGTCGCGGTCGAGGGCGAAGAGCCCGGCGGAGGACATGGACAGACGGGGCACGAGAGCGAGCGCGAACAGTCCGATGAGGATGATGAGAGTCCGGGCGCGGACCGCGGAGAGTCCCATGTGGGCCCACAGGGACCAGGCGAGCGCGCTGAGGCCGAGGGCGCAGGCGAGGCCGACGGCGTAGGCGGTGGCGAGGCGGGCTCCGGCGCGGGCGGCGACGATGAGGGCGAGGGCGGCGATCCCGGCGCCGATCATGCGGGTCGCGGGGTGCGCGGCGCCGTCGGGGGCGAGGGCGCCGACCGCGACGTAGCCGACCCGTCCGGCCCACAGGACGCCGCCGGTGAGGGCGAGGTGGGTCATGAGGTCGTGCTGGCGGGCCGACCACCAGGCCATGAGGACGGCGAGGAGGCAGACGAGCCCGCCGGTGAGGAGGATCGCGGCGTCGGCGCCGGGGCTGAACGCGGCGGCGGCGACGAGGAGTCCGGCGGTGCCGACGGCGAGGAGGCGTCCGGTGCCGCTTTCCCAGCGGGCGCCGCCGGCGTCCACGGCGTCTTCGACGGCGTCGCGCACGTCCTCGACGGTGTCGGGGAGTGCGGCGGCGGTGGCGTCGTGGAGGAGGAGCATGCCGCCGTCGGCGACGGGGTGGTCGCCCAGGGTCTCGGCGGGGGCGAAGGTCGTTCCGTCGACGGTGGACAGTGCCCAGCCGGTGCCGTCCTCGTCGGGTTCCTCGGGTCCGGTGTGCCGCAGGAGTTCGGGGAGGAGTTCGGCGACGGGGAGGTCGTCGGGGAGCGCGAGGTCGCGGGTGGCGCGGGGGCCGACGACGGTGACGGTGCTGTATCGACCGGGCAAGGCGGGACTTTCAGGTAGGGGTGTTCAGGACGGGTGGGCGGTGGCGATTATGGACACGGAGACGGTCGAGTTGCGTTCGGCCTCTTCTTCGGCTTCGCGCTGCTTCTGCTTCTCGAAGGCGTTGGCGACGGCGAAGGCGGCGACAACGAGGGCCACCGCGATCGCGCCGATGAGCGCGGCGGGCCACAGGGGTTGGCGCTGCCGCCAGCTCCGCGCCGAGCCGTAGAGGACGGCGGCGCGGAGCTGGCGGCGGCGCAGCGCGGCGGCCTGGAGCACGTAGCGCTCGCTCTGGCCGGTGCGCCGCATGGCCATCGGCGCGAGGTCGGTGCCGGGTTCGGCCGATCGCGCGGGGGTTTGGGGGGACTCCGAGGTCACCCGCCCCACCGGGAGTTGATGCGGGCCATGGCGCCCTGCCAGTTGGACCCGGCGTCGTCGGTGGCGGTGGCGAGCTTGTTGAAGGCCGTCTGGACGTCGGTGAACTCGGTGGAGGTCTGGGTGTTGAAGGTGCCGAAGCCCTCGGTGCCGGCGCCGACCCACTTGCCTTGGACGGTGCTGACGTGTCCCTGGATCTGGCCGAGGATGGCTTCGAAGCGGCCGCGGTAGGTGTGCTGGACGCCGGCCAGGTTCTGGAGGTTGCCGACGTTGCCGTAGAGCTCGTAAGGAGAAGTAGGCATGTGGACAGTCCCTTCTAGACCTGGATGGTGATCGGCTTGATGCCGGGCAGGCCGCCCTGCGCTCCGGCGTAGCCGCCTTCGTTCGCGTCGTCGGTGGTGAAGCCGTCGGTGCTGGTGGCGCCTTGCGCCATGGAGCTGACGCCGTACTTGTCGGCGAGGGCGTTGTAAGCGGTGATGAACTCGGCCTTCGCGGTCTGGAAGGCGGCGAGCGCGTTGCCGCCCTGCGCGTTGACGTCCTCTTCCATCTCGGTGATGAGGGCGCGCAGGTCGCCGAACAGTTCGTCGACGGAGACGGAGTGGTTGTTGGCGCTGAGGTTGAGGGCGTTGGCTTCGGTGAGCCCGAATTCGGTCCCTATTCCGGCCATGGGGGTCCTCCTTGATCAGGGTGCGGATGGCCCGTGCGTGGAGCGTATCGGTTCATGTTGGCATGGAAGTAAAGCGTAAGTAAAGACCGGATCAAACCACTCTGGACACCAGCCACCGCATTCGCCACTCCAAGATCATCTTGCCACTTCCATTGCGCCCCAACGAACACCGATAAAGTCAGTTCATCTGACGTTATTCCAATCCTCACGGCTTTTCGGTACGCTGGCCGCAGTCGTGAGTCCGCACCCCCCTGGAGGACCAATGGACTACCTGGGCATGAACCCCAATCAGGCCAGCGCCGGCGGCAACGAGACCATGACCCTGGCCGAGAGCTACGGCAGTCTGCGCGGCGACCTCATGGGCACCCTGGAAGGCTGCATCGCCGCCGCCGGGGAGCCCGAGGTGACCGGCGGCTACGAGGACTTCGGCGAGCGCTGGTCGACCGACCTCGCCAAGACCGCCGACCACGGCGAGAGCGTCGGCGGCAACGCCAAGATCACCGTCACCGACGGCACCACCACCGACCAGGACAACCGCGGCGGCTACCTCCTCGACGTCCCGCGGCCGACTCCTCCCACCATCAATCCCTGACCACCCCCGCACGACGGAGAGGGCGAACCAGATGGCCGCAATTCCCACCCTCGGCAGCTTCGATCCTCCGACCACCACCGCGAACGAGGACGCACTCGAGGACGCCGCGCGCAGCCTCGACAACCACAGTGGACGCATCCTCGGTCAGGGCACCGACGTGGTCGCGAAGATGAACACGACCGCCGTCGAGTTCAGCGAGCTGGTCTCCGAGCCGATCAAGCAGCGCGGCGGCGAATTCCTGACCGCGGCGACCGCCGCCATGGAAGGCGCCGTCTGGGGCTCGGCGGTCACCAACCGCTGGGCCGCCTCGGTCCGCGAGTTCAAAGCGGCCGTCAAGAAACTCAACCGCGAGTGGGCCGAGGCCGTGAACGACAAGTTCGGCATCCGCGAATCCCAGGTGGGCGGCACGACTCCCAACCTGACCCCGGCCGAACGCGAAGCCGCGACCGCCGACGCCACCGCCTACGCGGGCGGACTCAAGCTCGCCGAGATGAACGACGCCGCCAACGCCGCCTACGAGAAGTTCAAAGGGGACGCCGCCGACGCGGGAGGCATGCTCAAAGAGGGCCCCACCCCAGAGAACCTGCGCGCCATGGCGACCGGCGGGGGCGTCGACTCCTGGGCGCTGTTCAGCGTGTTCGGGATGAACGCGCCCATGCCGCTGACCGGCGACTGGGGCGGCGTCCTCGGCGATGACCTGCTCGACGCCCTCAAGAACGGACGGGTGGAGGACCTCCCCCCGGAACTGCGCGGCCAACTCGGCGTCCTCAAGGCACTGATCGAGCGCGCCCACCACCTCGACTCGATCGGCGAAGGCAAGCTGTCCGCCGGCGAACTGGAGTACCTGGAGCGGTTCTTCGGCGCGATCGACAAGAGCGTCTTCAACATGCCCGACCTCTTGGACGACACCTACTGGACCGACGCCGACAAGGCACTCGTCCTCGCCGGCATGGGCGGCGGCCTCCTCGCCGTCTCCAACGACAAGCTCGGCGGCGGCACCGGCCGCCTCCCCGACTCGGTGCGGAACTTCGTGGACGCCTACATCGGCGGCAAGGGCAAAGGATCCGACCTCAAGCCCCAACACCACGACGGCGACGAACTGCGCGCGCTCGCGACCATGTTCGACGCCATCGACTACCAGGGCATGGCGTACATGCGGGGCGGCAAGGACTTCTCGGCCGCGCTCACCATCGCCGTCTCCGAGCACCTCGACGGCGAGGCGGGCGGCTTCAGCATCGGCGAAGGCACCGCCCGCACCATCCTCGACCACTCGCTCGCCAACACCGACGCCAACGCGGCCATCCTCACCGGCGACCTCCAGCACCCCTACTACAAGGAGCACACCGCCGAATCGGTGCTGCGCGGCCTGTTCGGCCACCAATGGGAGGACGACGGCAAGACCGCCGCGAAACTCATCGACTGGATCCCGGACGCCGCGGTCGGCAAGGACGAAGAACTGGCGAAGTCGGCCACCGAGTCGTTCGCCGCCATGTTCGGCATCATGACCGACGAGAAGCCCGTCGGGCCATGGGACGAGTCGGGCTACGAGTTCTTCAGCGACCACTTCGGCGAGATCGGCGACTACGAGGCCGCCCCGATCGGCGCCGCGAACCCGGCCGTCGCCCAGGCCATGGGCCGCTCGGCCATCGCCTTCCTCGACGCCTTCGCCGCCTCACCGGTCAAGGAGACCGGCGTCGACTGGGGCGGTGAGGCACCGCTCGACCTCGAAACCGGGAGCCGGGTCCGCTTCCTCGAGTTGGTCATGGGCGACGAACAGGCCCGCGACGACCTCGCCCAAGCCGCCTACGCCCACATGTACCTGGAGACCGGCGGCATGCCCGGCTGGGCCGACGGCGCCGAGGCGGGCGAGCACGCGCGGACCTCCGGTCGACTGCTCGGCTACGTCGACGCGGCCTTCCGCGCCGCGCAGGCCGACGCCGGCGAGGACGCCGCCGGGCAGACCGCCGACGCGAACCGCCAGGCCGCCTGGATGGCCGCCGGCTTCACCATCGCCAAGGAGATCGCCCTCGAAGTCCCCGGGGCGAGCGCCCTGCACAGCGGCTGGAAAGTGGTCGTCAACGAGGGCTTCGAGCTCGGCAAGTGGGGCCCGGGCGTCGCCAGGGCCGAGAACATCGTCTGGAAGGACGGCACCGCGCCCTACGACGAAGGCGTCACGCGCTCGCTCGACGACATCAAGATGGAAGTCGGCTACAGCATCGTCGACGGCATGACCCGCGACCCGAAGTCCGGCATCGACATCGGCGACGTCCGCCAAGTCGAACCGCAGCTGGTGGCCGGTCCCAAGGACGCCCAGGACCTGCGCTCCGTGAAGGACCTGCTGCTCGCCAACGACCCCGACCTCGGCGACCGGCGGGTCAGCCAGGACAGGGTGATCACCGGTCTCGAACGGCTCATCGAGCGCGACCCGGAGCTGTTCCAGCGCTACAAGGACTTCATCCAGGACATCGAGCAGCAGCGCAAAGACGTCTCCCAGGGCCAGACCGAATAGCCCGCCCCCACGACTAGGAAACCCTTGTGACCCAGACCGACCCTCCCCCGACAAGACCGGCGAACCGCGCCTCGGACCAGCAGCGCGACCTGCCCGACCGCCTCCAGTCCAGCCTCGAAGGACTCCGCGACCGGATCGGCGCGAACAAGGCCGTGGCCGCGACGGCCGCCGTCGTGGCACTGGTGCTCCTCATCGCGATCATCGTGGCCGTCGTCGCCTCCGGCGGCGGTGAGGACGAGAACGAGGCCGCCACGCCCGGTGGCGACGAAAGCTCCTCCGCCGCACCGCAGGGCGAGGGCGATCCCGCGCCGACCCTCCCGGCGGACGGCGCGTACCTCGCCCGCCAGGAGTCCACGGGCCTGTGCGTCACCGACGGACCCGAGCCGGGCAATCCCGAGCGCAGCGTCATGGTCCTCGGCGACTGCGCCGCGACCTACCCGGCGAGCCTCGCGTTCACGTCGCAGGGCGCGGGCGTCTACACCGTCGGCCTCGACTTCACCGAGGACGACTGGCAGGCCTGCTGGGGCGCCGACGATCCGGCCGACCAGCCCGGGTACCTCTCTTCCGGGCAGGACTGCGCGGACTCGCCGCTGCAGCAGTTCCAGCTCACCGGTGCCGGCGCGGACTCGTACACGTTCGCCGTCGTCGCTTCGGGTCTTTGCCTGGGGCTCTTGGAGGGTGTGACCGCCGAGGCGGGCGCGGCCCTCGCCACGGCCACGTGCGATCCCGAGGACCCGAACCAGCGGTTCGCGCTGCTGGTCCCCTGACAGCTCTTTCACCCCTCCATAAAGGAATCCTCTGTGGAACAACGTGATCCACACATCCCCCGGCATTCGTCCGGGAACGACCTGCCCGCGAAGCTCCGCGAGATCTGGGAGAAGGCGCGGATGCGCCTGGGCAGCAGCCAGGCCATGGCCGGTGTCGCCGCCGTCGTCGCGCTCGTCCTCACGATCGCCGTCATCGCCGCGGTGATGGCCGCGAGCGGCGGGGGCGGCGGCGACCCGGAACCGGCCGCCGCCAACGAACCGGCACCGACCTCTATGGACGCCACACCGGCGCCCAGCCCGACGCCGTCGCCGTCGCCGAGCCCCTCTCCGTCACCGACCGAGGCCGCGGCCACGGAGGAGGAAGCGGAGCGGCCGGCGGACACCGCCGAGGAGACCGAGGCGGCCCCGCCGGAGCCGACCTATCCCGGTGACGGCTGGTACCAGGTGAAACAGGAGGCCAGCGGCCTGTGCCTGAGCACCGGCCCGGAACCGGGCAACGAGGGCCGCACGGTCGTGGTCCTCGCCGGGTGCGGCTCGACGAACCCGTCCACGATCCAGGTCGTGGCCTGGGACGAGGGCGTGTACGTCTTCAACATGCACTTCTCGGACTGGAGCGCCTGCATGGGCGCGGACGCCCCGGCCGACCAGGAGGGCTATCTCATGGCCGCGTTCGGCTGCGAGTTCACCGAGACCCAGTTCTGGGAGCTGGAACCGCAGGGCGGCGGGGTCTACACGATCGCCACCAGCGCTTCAGGGTTGTGCATCGGGATGCTCGAAGGCCGCTCCTCCAGCGCGGGCGAGCCGACCGCCACCGAGTCCTGCGACGGAGGCGACTCGGCCCAGCGCTTCACGCTTTCGTAAAGGACTGCAAGGGCGTACCGGGATCGCCGGTACGCCCTTCGCCGTTCCCGCAATCGGTCGGGCGATCAGCCGATCGGTTGATCGCGCGGATCAACCGGCGGCTCCGTCGCGCGGTCGATGCCGCGCCGCGCCGTTCTTGCGAGTGTTGACCTACACGAAGCAAGGAGGCCGCAATGGCGATCATCGAAGTCAAAGACCTGGTCAAGGACTACGGCAACTTCCGCGCCGTCGACGGCGTCTCGTTCGAGGTGGACGAAGGCGAGATCTTCGGGATCCTCGGCCCCAACGGCGCGGGCAAGACCACCACCGTCGAATGCGTCGAGGGCCTGCGGAACCGGGACGGCGGCAGCGTCTCAGTTCTCGGCCTCGATCCCGAGCGGGACGGCGCGGAGCTCAGGCAGGTGCTCGGCATCCAGTTGCAGGAGAGCCGCCTTCCCGACCGCCTCCGCGTCGGCGAGGCCCTGGACCTGTACGGCTCGTTCTATCGCGAGCGCGCGAATACCGATCAGCTGCTTGAAAAGCTCGGCCTGGACGCCAAGCGGAAGACGCCGTTCGGGAAGCTCTCCGGCGGCCAGCAGCAGCGGCTGTCGATCGCGCTCGCGCTCGTCGGGAACCCGCGCGTCGCAGTGCTCGACGAGCTGACGACCGGGCTCGACCCGCAGGCGCGGCGCGACACGTGGGACCTCATCGAGGAGGTGCGGGACTCCGGGGTCACGATCATCCTGGTCACGCACTTCATGGACGAGGCCGAGCGGCTCTGCGACCGCCTCGCCGTGGTCGACTCGGGCAAGATCGTCGCCCTCGACACCCCCGCCGGGCTCACTGCGCGGGTGAGCGTGGAGCAGCGGGTGCGCTTCCGCCCCTCGGCCGCGTTCCCGGACTCGCTCCTGCTCGACCTCCCGGAGGTCGCGCGCGTCGAACGCAGCGGCCCGCACGTGGTCGTCACCGGCGGCGAGAACCTCCTCCAGGCCGTCGCGTCCGTCTTGGCGCGCAACCAGATCGTGGCCGCGGACCTGCGCGTCGAGCAGGTCAGCCTCGACGACGCGTTCGTGGCCCTCACCGGCAAGTCCCTCGAGAACTAAGCCCCCGCAAGGAGAACCTGATGTCCGCTCTCGGCAAACTCATCCAGATCGAATCCCGGCTGTTCCTGCGTGATCCCATGTCGTTCACGGTCGGCCTGCTCCTGCCCACCGTCGTCCTGCTCGGACTCGGCGCCGTGCCGATGCTGCGCGAACCGTCCGAGGACATGGGCGGCCAACGCTTCATCGACTACTTCGCGCCCTCCACGATCGTCATGGCCGTCGGCGTCATCGGCCTGACCAACCTCCCTGCGGTCCTGGCGGCCTACCGCGAGCAGGGCGTGCTGCGCCGCATGCGGACCACCCCGGTCCACCCGGTGAAACTCCTTCTGGCGCAACTGGTCGTGAACATCGGGGCGGCCCTCGCCTCGGCCCTGCTCGTCGTCGTGGCCGGCAAACTCGTGTTCGATGTGCCGCTGCCCCAGCACCCCTTGGGCTTCGCGATCGCTTTCGTCCTCGGCATCACCGCGGTCTTCGCGCTCGGTATGCTCGTGGCAGCCGTGGCGCCGACCGCCCGGTCCGCTTCCGGGCTCTCGACGGTGCTGTTCATGACGGCCATGTTCTTCGGCGGCGTGTACCTTCCCCGGTTCATGCTGCCGGACGCGGTCGCCCGCGCCGGCGACTTCGTGCCGCCGGGCGTGCAGTCGCTGCTCGACGCCTGGACCGGCACGGCCCCCGCCGTCGCCCCGCTCCTGGTCATGGCCGCCACCGCCGTGGTCGCCGGGGCGGTCGCGGCCCGAATCTTCAAGTGGGAGTAGCAGTCATGGAGCCGGTGCCGCGAACCCCCGAGGAGTTGTCCGAACGGCACTCCAGGATCGAGTCCGCGTACCACCGGCTCCTCGACTGGATGCCGTACGGCCTCCTCGCGGTCAGCCTGGTGCTCAGCGCGCTGATCTCCCAGCGGCCCATGGACTTCCAGCTCCAGACGCTCGGCCTCACGGCGGCGGCGGTCGTGTGGGTGTACTTCGCCTACACCCGCATCCCGTCGAAGACCGAGGCTTCGAGTGCGCGGCTCGCGGTGCACCTGTTCGTGATGCTGGGCTTCGGCGCGGCGCTGATGGCCCGCGACATGCTGTTCTTCATCTTCGTCATCACCGGGTTCTTCCACGCCGGGTACTTCAAGCCGATGTGGATGGTCGTCGCCGGCATCGGCGGGACCTCGCTCGTGGTCAACGCCTCCATGGTCGACTTCACCGACATCCAGGCTGAAGCACTGGTGGTGTACACGGTGGTCGTCCTCATCCAGACGGCCGCGATCAGCTCCGGGTTCCTGCTGAACGAGAAGCTGGTGCAACTGCGGACGCAGCGCGAGGAGGCCATACTCTCCCGCGAGGCGGCGCTCCAAGAGAACGCCGGGCTCCACATGCAACTGCTCACGCAGGCAAGGGAAGCGGGCATCCTCGACGAGCGCCAGCGCATGGCCCGCGACATCCACGACACCGTCGCGCAGGGCCTGGCGGGGATCATCGCGCAGCTCCACGCCGCCGACGGCACCGACGACGAGTCGCAGCGCCGCCGTCACTTCGACAGCGCCGTGGAGCTCGCCCGCGAGAGCCTCGCCGAGGCCCGCCGCACCGTGCAGGCGATCGGGCCGCCGACGCTCGACACCGCGCAGCTGCCGGAGGCGCTGGCCGAGGTCTCGGCGAAATGGTCCGAGGCGCACGCGGTGCCGGTCGAGCTGGTCACCATCGGGGACGCGAAGCCGATGCACCCGGAGATCGAGGTGACGCTCCTGCGCGTCACCCAGGAGGCGCTGCAGAACGCCGCCAAGCACAGCAGAGCCGGGCGGGTCGGCATCACCCTTTCCTATATGGAGGACCAGTTGGCGCTCGACGTGCGCGACGACGGAATCGGTTTCGAACCGTCCAAGATCAAGGCCACCAAGGGGAACGGGTACGGGCTCGCCGCGATGCGCCAGCGCGTGGGCCGCCTCGCCGGGACCGTCTCCATCGAGTCCGAGCCCGGGTCCGGCACCGTGGTCTCGGCGATCGTCCCGGCCATCCCGCAGGCGGTGCCCGATGCCGCCTGAACCGATCCGCGTGCTCATCGTCGACGACCACCCCGTGGTGCGCGACGGCCTGCGCGGCATGTTCGACCGCTCCGACGACATCCAGGTGGTGGGCGAGGCCGCCGACGGCCGCGAAGCGGTCGACCGGGCGCTCGCCCTCGGCCCGGACGTGGTCCTCATGGACCTGCGGATGCCCCGAACCGATGGCGTGAGCGCGATCCGGGAGCTCGCCGCCCGGAACTCGACGGCGAAAGTGCTGGTGCTGACCACGTACGACACCGATTCGGACGTGCTGCCCGCGATCGAGGCGGGCGCCAGCGGCTACCTGCTCAAGGACGCCTCGCCCGCCGAGCTGCAGCGCGCCATCCGCACCGCACACGAAGGCGGGACGGTGCTCGCGCCCTCGGTCGCCTCACTCCTGATGGACCAGATCCGCAGGCCCGCACCGAGCACCGGCCCGCTGAGCGAACGCGAGCTGGAGGTGCTGGCGCTCATCGCGAAGGGCCGCAACAACAGGGAGGCCGCCAAGGAACTGTTCATCAGCGAGGCCACGGTGAAGACCCACCTGATGCACGTCTACGCGAAGCTGGAGGTCAACGACCGCGCCGCGGCCGTCGCGGCCGCGTACGAACGCGGCCTCCTGCAACCGAAGGGCCGCTAGGCTTCCTCGACCCAGTAGTTGTCGTGCTCGATGAAGAACGCCGCGCGCTCCTCCTCGGTCATCTCGCCGAGCGTCGCAAGGCCCTCGAAGTAGGGCTCGCGCACCGCGCCCGGGGTGAAGAGCAGCAGCATCGAGGCCGGCTCGTCGGTGTCGTTGCGGAAGCCGTGCAGGCCGCCTTGGGGGACGTACACGAAGTCGCCCTTGCTCGCGGGGGCCCATTCGCTGCCGTTGTAGATCGTCACGGTGCCTTCGAGGATGTAGAAGGACTCCGAGATGGTCTTGTGGAAGTGCGCGCCGGGCCCGCCCTTCTTGGGTCCCATGTTCCAGCGGTAGAGCCCGAACTCGCCGCCGGTGGCCGCGCCTTTGGCAAGGTAGTCGGCGGACCCGTTGTCGAAGAGGATGTCGGCGGGGCTGCCGTTCGGGCGGGTGGCGGCGGTGATCTCGCCGGTCTCGCCGAAGTACTTCGGTTCGGGGTAAGAC
Organism: Glycomyces rhizosphaerae; assembly: GCF_042647865.1. Classification (NCBI taxonomy): domain Bacteria; kingdom Bacillati; phylum Actinomycetota; class Actinomycetes; order Glycomycetales; family Glycomycetaceae; genus Glycomyces; species Glycomyces rhizosphaerae. Next base: position 640,811 of record NZ_JBHRWO010000004.1, on the reverse strand, counting down.
ATACGAGGGTCCCTCTCTGGTCGGCGGTGACGGCCGCCCGGTTCGGCGACGACTGGAGCGTATCGCCGCCGAAGGCGCCCGGTTTGCGAAGGTCGGACCCGGCCGGGGACGGATAAGCTCGGGGCATGAGCGATCGCCCCGCGCCTTTGACCGTCGCCGCCGCGCAGCCCGAGCTGCGGCCCGGCGACCTCCCGTTCAACGCCGCCGCGCACGCTGAGGCGGTCCTTGCCTCCGGCGCTCGGCTGGTGGTGTTCCCGGAGCTGTCGCTCACCTCGTACGCGCTCGCGGCTCCCGCTGTGGCCCTTGACGATCCCGAGCTGGCGGCGATCGTCGCGGCTTGCGCCACCACCGGTTCGGTCGCGCTGGCCGGGGCGCCGGTCAAGGAGGGCGACGCCGAGTTCATCGCGATGCTCCGCATCGACGGGTCCGGTGTCGCGGTGGCGTACCGCAAGCTGCATCCCGACGAGGAGGAGGCCCGCCGTTTCCGGGCCGCGGCCGATCCTGTCGTCATGGAGTTGGACGGCTGGCGGCTCGGCCTGGCGATCTGCCGCGACACGATGATGTTCGAGCACGCGCCGGCCACCGCCGAGTTCGCAAAGCGCTCGGGGATCGGCGGCATCGACGCGTACGTCGCGGGCTCGCTGTTCACGCCGCTGGGGCTTCCCAAGCGCGACAAGCGGATGCCGCAACTCGCCAAGGGCTACGGCATGTGGGTGGTGCAGGCCTGCTTCGCGGGACCCGGCAGTGACTACGCCGAGACCACGGGGAACTCGGCGATCTGGGCGCCGGACGGCACCGTCGCGGTGCGGGCGGACGAGCACCCGGGCCGGATCGTCAAGGCCGAGTTGCGGTTCTATTGAGCCGGAACTTGATGGATCTTCGCTCGTTGCTGGTTTGCGAGCGATGCTCTCTATTTCCGACTCAATAGGGAATCCCTGCTTCGGCGAGCCGGTCCACGATGATAATCGTCTTCATGAAAGCCTCCAACTGTGGCGAGGCTCAGCTCATCTTGACGGATTCACTTACGCGTCCGCTTGACGTAATGGCGTACCGGTTGTCCCGTCGCAAAACCTTCGACCTCGTAGAGCGCCTGCGCGGATACGTTGTCCTCAGCGGTGGCAAGCGTCACCCTGACAACTCCCTCGGCCTGGGCCTCGTCGGTAACGGCCCGGACGAGCGCTCGACCTGCTCCGAGGCGCCTCGCATCCGGGACGACGTATAGATCGTTAAGAATCCACACCCGCCCCATGGAGACGGACGCAAAGGTCGGATAGACCTGCGTGAATCCCACGGCAGCCCCATCGGCATTCCTGGCGATCAAAATCATCGAGTCAGCCCTGGATAGCCGCTCCGAGATAAAGGAAACGGCTACTTCCCTGGAGGCCGGAGCCTTATTCAGTGACGGTCTCTATATCGTCGAAACTGGCCCTGTCGATAGTGACCGGCGTCGCACCACGCGCCCCCATGGAGCCCCTCCTCCTGTTCCGTGCACGCGGATCGCGCTCTCCGAGATCATGACCACAACCCCCTCCCATTGCCGCCACTAAGATTTTCCCGCAAGGTAATCGGTACGGAGGGCGACGGCAAACTGTTGGGGCACAGGGAAACGCCCTGGTACTGGGCCGGATTTAGAGCGTGTCTCAGTTGGTGTATTCGCTGCTCTCAGAGAAGAGCCGCGGCGAAACTGCTCGGTAAACTTGGGTCGCATGAGCGAACAAGCGAACCCCCAGGAGCATGAGAGCCGATCCGCCTTGCGGCGCAAGGGACGCGAGGTCGCCATGGGCAAGACTCTTGTGGTCAGCCTCGCTCAGGTTGCCGCTGCCGCTGCGATCACGTTCGGCGGCGATACCGTCTCCTCATCCTGGGCTGACAGCTCAGAAGAGTTCGCCCCCGGCGCGGGCATACCGTACATGCTGGCCCTCCTGCTGCTCGCCCCACTCAGCGCGATGATCATCGGACCCCTAGTAGCCGTGAAGCTGCGACTCGCCGCCCCCGGCATCTACAGCCTCTCCTTCATCGCCGGCTATCTGGTCTGGCTACTGGCATTGTCGAACCCGAGTGGCTCCGGAAACGTGCTGTTTCTCCTCCTGGTCCTGGCCGCTGTGAACCTGCTCATCGGCTACAGCACCGGCATGCATCGAAGCTGGACACCTCCTCCAGGCACGTCGAGCTCAGCCTCTTGAGTTCGCCCCGCTTGCCGTGCAACCGATCTGGTTTAGATCTGGCATGGATGAGTTCGGCGGACGCATGGTGCCCGATGGGTTGTGGGAGATCACCGAACCGTTGATCCCGATAGCACCGAAGCGGGCGCAGGGCGGCGGGATTCCTCGGGCGATAACCGGCAGACCTTCGCAGCGATAGCGTTCGTGCTGACCACCGGCTGCGCCTGGCGCCACCTCCCGCCGACCTTCGGCGTCTCCCACCAGACCGCGCACCGGCGTTTCGCGGAGTGGTCCAAGGCCGGCCTGTGGGCCAAGCTCCACCGCGCCGTCCTCGACCGGCTCGGCGCCGTCGGCGAGATCGACTGGTCGCGGGCGATCGTCGACGGGGCGAGCCTGCGCGCCAAGAAGGGGGATCACTGACCGGCCCGAACCCGGTCGATCGTGGCAAGTCCGGCTCGAAGATCCATGTGCTCACCGACCGCAACGGACTCCCGCTTGCCCTCGCCGTCTCGGGAGCGAACCTCCACGACTCCCAGGCCTTCGAACATCGGTGATCACCTTGTCGGCCAGGTGCCGCTTGAGGTCGGCGTTGACCAACTCGTCGGGGTTGAGGTGCGGGGAGTACGGCGGCAGCAAGTGCAGCTCGATCCGGTCGTCTCGGGCCGCGACCCACTCCCGCACCCGTTTGGAGCGGTGAACCGAGTGGCCGTCGACGACCAGATGGGTCTTGCCTTCGAAAGTGCCGATAACCCGCTCGAGGAAGTCGATGAACACCTCAATGGTGAACGACTGGCGGAACACGGTGAAATACATCTGGCCTTCGCGGCTGATGGCGCTCATGGCGTTGACGCCGAACCGGTTCCCGCTCGTCGTCGCCAGCGGCGTGTGCCCCTTGCGACCCCAGGTGCGACCCGACAGATGGTCCGAGCAGACCCCGACCTGGTCAAGGAACATGATCCGCGCACCCTCGGACGCGGCCTGCCCGCACAGTTCGATCCAGGCCCGCTCGGCCCAGTCCCATCGCGCGGCCCATCACCCTCGACAGCTCGGCGGTCGGGCCGCTGAAAGCTGAACCCCAAGCGGCGCAGGAGCTTGCGCATGCCGCGGTCGGTGAACGCGGCTCCGAACAGGCGCCGCGCCAGCACGCAGACCTTCTTGGCGGTCCACAGTTTCCCGCCCACCCCGACGGTGTCGGGATCGTAATCGACCAGAGCACCCACCAGGGCCTGTTCCTCGGAAGGGCTCAGCTTCGTGCCTTCGCCGCCTCATCCTTCGCGCATTTCTCCATCATGGAGGCGGCGTTGCCGCGCAACCAGTCGAACATGCCGCCGAGGTGGTCGGCCGCGCCCTCGCCGAACTCGGTGAGGCCGTATGTGACCTGGGGCGGCACGGTGGCCTCGACGCGCCGCCAGACGAGGTTGTCGGCCACCAGCTGGCGCAGGGTCTGCGAGAGCATCTTCTCGCTGATGCCCTCGATGCGGTCGCGCAGCTCGAAGAACCGCAGTTCGCCCTCCCGCAGGCCGAGCAGCACCCAGATGCCCCAGCGGTTGGTGATGTGGTCGAGCACTTGCCTTGCGGGGCAGTTGGTGTGAAAGACCTCACGACCGTCCGGCGGAGCCCATGCGGTGATCTGTTTTCCTCCCGGCATGCCAGGAGCTTACCTCGAGGTAGGCCCTTCCGGAAAGTAAGTCTTGGCTCTACCTTCGGTTTTACACCCGCAATCGAAAGGAACCCAAGATGATCGTTGTCACCGGAGCCACCGGGAACGTGGGCCGCCCGCTCGTCGAGGCCCTGGCCGCCGCAGGGGAGAAGGTCGTCGCCGTCTCGCGCGGCGAAGCCGAGTTCCCCGCCGGGGTCGTCCACCGCAAGGCCGACCTCGCCGCACCCGAGACCTTGAAGTCCGCATTCGAAGGCGGCGAACGACTCTTCCTGCTCACCCGCGACCAGGATCTCGACATCGTGCCCGTGCTCGATGCGGCCCGGGCCGCCGGTATCGGCCGGGTCGTGCTGCTCTCCTCGGAGCGGGTCGCCACCCGGCCCGAGGAGCCGGAACTGCGCGTGTTCGAGGACGCCGTCAAGGCCTCCGGTCTCGAGTGGACGATGCTGCGGCCGGGCGGATTCTCCTCCAACGCACTGCTGTGGGCCGAGCCGGTCAGCAAGGAGCGCAAGGTCCTCGCGCCGTTCGGCGACGTGGGCCTGCCGCTGGTCGACCCGCTCGACATCGCCGAAGTCGCCGCGGCCACACTCACCGAGGACGGCCATGCCGGGAAGGCGTACTCGCTCACCGGGCCCGCGTTGATGACGCCGCGCGGGCAGTCAACGGCGATCGCGGCGGCGATCGGCGAGCCGGTGGCGTTCGTCGAGCAGACGCGGGCCGAGGCCTTCGAGCAACTGCTCGAGTTCTGGCCGGCCGAGGTCGTGGAGGGCTCGCTCGACGTCATGGGCAACCCGAACGCGGCCGAGCAGCGGATCAGCGAGGACGTGGAACGCGTCCTCGGCCGCCCGCCGATCCCGTTTGCGGACTGGGCGAAGCGCAACGCCGCCGCCTTCCGCTGACCGCGCGGGCCGGTCGCGGTGACAGCCGCGACCGGCCGGCATGGCGAAGCGCGATCATGGTGGCCGCCATGGCTTCTCCGAACGCGACGCGTGTTCATATGCAGGGAATCAACCGCGCGAGGGTCATCGCGGGCACGCTCGCCATCGCCGTTCTCGCCTACACCTATATCGCCGGTGGAGAGGCGGACGGCTCGAGCGGTGCTTCAACCGGTTCAAACAATGGCGGGATCTGGACACCCGCTATGCGAAGCGGGCGGCCATCTACCGAGCGAGCCTGGTCATCGCCGCGACCATGATCTGGCTCAACGATCCACAGGAAAAGCCCTAGCCGCCCGTGATGCCGGGCCCGGAGACCGTCCCCGGGGCGTGGAGCAGGGCCAGCGCGTCGGGTTCCTTGAGGACCTCAAGGGTCGAGACGTCCAGGCCCGCTTCGGCCCGGAGGCCCTCGATGCTGCGGTTCGTCAAGCCGGGCGCCTTGAACATCATGCCCGCGACCCCGGCCACCAGGACCGGGATCGCTGCGATGAACAGGATCTGCGACCATCCGCCGTCGACGCCGATAGGGACGACCCAGCCGACGATCATCGCGGCCAGCCCGATCGCACCCGTGAGGGCCGCCGCCGAGTGCACGCGGCCGTCGCGCGCCACGGTCTTGTCGACGGCCTCCTCGAGGGCGTACAGGTCCGCCAGCGCCAGGCGCCGCGTGGTCGCGTAGCGGACGTACTTCAGCCCCTTCGGCGCCTCCTGCTTCGGATCCAAGTGGTCGAGGGCCTTCGGGTACGCCTGGACCGCCGAACCGTCCGCGGTGAGGTGCCACTGGACCGCCCGGGCCTGCCGCGGCTGCTTCATGCTTCCTGCCTCCCTGCCGGAGGCCTGCCCCCCGCGCCTGCGTCGGTACCGAGTATGACCGCCCGCCGCCAGCGCCTGAACGCCACCGGGGACGCGCGGAGCGGGACCCGGACCGACGCGCTCCCGGCCGACCTGATTCACAGGACAGGCCCTAGTCGATCCGCATCTTCTCGACCAGCTGCGGGTAGTCGCCGAACGCGGACTCGACCTGCTCGGGATTGAGGCCGTACCGGGCGAGTTCGTACTCGTGCTGGCGGCCGATGCCGGGGCGGGCCAGGACGCCGTCGAGGTTCAGCGCGTCCGCCTCCGTCCACTTCGCACCGAGGCGTTCGTAGAGGATCGGGACCTTCTCGTGCGGCTCGGCGGCCAGCCACGGGTAGGGGACGTCGATGAACGACGAACGGGGCCAGTCGATGCGGGCCTTGCGGGCCCGCTCGATCGCGTTCACCTGGAGCCCGAGCCAGGTCTCCCCGATCGCGTGCAGGTCGGGGTTGCGCTCGTGCATCACCTGCGAGGACTCCACGAGTGAGCACAGCGACCCGAGCACCGTGATCGGATCCCGGTGCGTCCACACGATCCGGGCGTCCGGGAAGACCTTCCGGATCTCGGGCAGGTGGTCGAGGTGCATGGGGGACTTCAGGATCCACCGCTTGCGCTCCCGGCCGAACTGCAGCACTTGCAGCGCGAGCTTCAAGTACTGGTAGTCGGGCAGGGTGTCGTGCTGCTCGATCCACTTGCGGTACCCGGGCATGTGGACCCGCGCCAGGTGCTGGTGGCCGTGCGGCAGCAGGTAGTTGCACTCGTCGGGCTTCTCGGCGTTGAGCGGGTGGATGACCTTGAACGCCGGGGCGAGCCGCATGAACGTGCCCACCAGGCGCTCGGTCTGCTTGACGCGGCGCCGTTTCGCCTCCTCGCCGCGGTCGATGTCGGTGAACATCCACTCCCACAACGCAGGGCCGCGGTGTTCGGCGGATTTGGCGATGATGTTGTGCGCCAATGTGGTCGCGGTCCGGGGGAGCCCGACGATGAAGACGGGCCGCTCGATCGGCTCGTCGGCGATCTCGGGGTGGTCGGTGACGAGGCGCTGCACGCGCAAACGGTTCTCAATGCGCAGGCGCAGGTCGCCTTGGACGCTCTGCCAGCCCATCGGGCTCAACTTGGGGCTCGCGGCGAAGTTCTCGTTCAGGACTCGCATCCCGTCGAGGAACTCGCCGATCGCGGCCCGGTCGCCGCCGGTGGCCTGCTCGGACTTCGCGACGATCGCGTCGAAGACCTTGTCGGGATCGCGTCTGCTCGACATCGTGGGCTTCAACAGCACATTGAGAACGCTGGTGGTCATGGACTTGCGGCGCATAGGGGTGCTTCCCGTCCGTGGGGGCCGAATGCGCGTCATTCTCGCATAGCCGCCGGTGCCGGTCCAGTGTCGACAGCAATCCGGCCGCCGACCCGAGTCCACCTCGACACCGGGACGGTTCCTAGGTATCCTAGGTTTTAAACTAGGAAGACTAGGAAAGGATTCGGGATGCCGCGCGTCGGACTCAACCGCAAGGACCTCGTGGCCGCCGCCGCCGACCTCGCCGACGAGATCGGCTTCGAGCACGTCACCCTCGCGGCGCTCGCGAAGCGGTTCGGCGTGCGCGACGCCAGCCTCTACGCCCACGTCCGCGGCCTAGCCGACCTGCGCGAACAGGTGACCCTCCTGGCCCTCGACGAATGGGCCGACAAGCTCGGCTCGGCCATCGCGGGCCGCTCCGGCCGCGCCGCGCTCACCGCGTTCGCCGACGCCTACCGGCACTCCGCGACCACCCAGCCCGGCCGCTACGCCGCCACGCGCGCGCCGCTGCCGCCCGAGCTGGCCGCGCAGTCCTCGGGCGTCGCCCGGATCATCGAGGCCTGCTACGCGCTGCTGCGCGGCTACGACCTCCCCGAACCTGACGCCACCGACGCGGTTCGCCTGCTGCGCAGCACCTTCCACGGTTTCAGCGACCTCCAGCTCGCGGGCGGGTTCACGGCCGACCGCGACATCGACACGTCCTGGCGCCGCGCGATCGACGCCATCCACCACACCCTGACCGCCTGGTCCGAACACTCGACGCAGACAGGAGACACCGATGCCTGACGGCACCATCACCTTGCCCGACACCACGATCGACTACGACCTCCGCGGCGACGGCCCGCCGCTGCTGCTCATCCCCGGCGGCTCCGGCGACGCCGGCGTCATGGGTCCGCTCGCCAAGCACCTGGCCGACAGCTACACCGTCATCTCTGTCTACTCGCGACTCGCCTCCCGTCGGGAGCACGCAGCCGAGCTCGGCGACCAGTACCCCGCGAGCGCCGCCGACGACGCACTTCACCTGCTGGACAAGCTCACCGACGAACCCGTGAACGTGTTCGGCTTCAGCGCGGGCGCGATCGCCGCCGTCGAACTCACGCTCCGCCACCCCGAACGGGTGCGCGCCGCCGTCGTCCACGAAGCGCTCATGACGCACTTCCTGCCCGATGCCGAAGCGCAGCAGGCCATGTTCACCTCCGTGCGCGACACCGCGCGCACCGGCGACATGGCCGCCGCGGGCAAGATCATGACCGAAGGCGTCACGGCACCCCAGCCCGAAGTGTCGATCCCGTTGCGCCACTTCGGGACCTGGCTCGACGGCTACGCCGACACCGAACCCGAGCCGCCCGCCCCGGAACTGGCCCCGGTCTTCGCCCGCCTCGCCGGCCTCCAGCCCGCGTTCATCGAGCACGTGCTGGTCCCGTTCACCTCCCACGTGCCCGACCCGGACGCGCTGCGGGCCGCCGCCGACCGCCTCGTCCCCGCCGCGGGGATCGACTCGCGCGGCCAACTCCCCCACCGCACGGTCGCCGCGTTCGCCGCGTCCCTCGACCTGCCGCTCACCGAGTTCCCCGGCGGCCACCTCGGCGCGATCGAGCGGCCCCGCCAGTTCGCCGAAGCGCTCACCGCCCTCCTCGAAATACGGTGACACAGGTCACCATTCGAACCTGTCATGGATCGCGAAGCCGCCCCGTTCAAAGGGCACCAGCGAGACAGACAGGAGCGAGACCATGAAACACCGCATCATCGTCCTCGGAGCGGGGTACGCCGGAGCCTTCGGCGCCGGCTACCTCGCCCGCCACCTTCACTCCGACGACTTCGCGATCACCGTCGTCAACGCCGAACCCGACTTCGTCGAACGGCTGCGCCTCCACCAGGTCGCCGCCGGGCAGGACCTCAAGCACCGCCCGCTCACGGAAGTGTTCGCGGGCACCGACATCCAGTTGAAGATCGCCCGGGTCACCGCCGTCGACCCCGACAACCGGACCGTCGCCGTCACCGACGGCCAGCGCGTCGACCTTCTCGAATACGACACGCTGCTCTACACGCTCGGCAGCACCGCCGCCGTCCACGCCGTCCCGGGCGTCGAGGAACACGCCTTCCACATCGCCGCGCGGCCCTCGGCGCTCCGCTTGCGCGACCGCCTCGACGAGCTGAACGGCGACGGGACCCTGCTCGTCATCGGCGGCAACCTGACCGCGATCGAGGCCGCCACCGAGATCGCCGAATCCCGCCCCGGACTCCGCGTCGAGGTCGCCACCAGCGGCGAACTGGGCGGCTGGCTCGGCCCAGTCGCCCGCGACCACCTCCTGCGGGCCTTCAACCGGTTCGGGATCCTCGTCCACGAGCACTCGCCGATCGAACGCGTCACGGCGGACGGCGCCTACGCCGCCGACGGCACCTTCTTCGCCTCGGACGCGACCGTGTGGGCGGCGGGCTTCGCCGTCCACCCCATCGCCGCAGAGAGCGGCCTCGCCGTCGAATCGAACGGCCAGATCACCGTGGACCGCCAGATGCGCTCGGTCTCCCACCCCGAGGTCTTCGCCGCCGGGGACGCCGTGTTCACCCTCGGCGACAACGGCAAGCCGCTCCCGATGAACTGCGGCTCAGCGGGATTCTCCGTCAAGCAGGCCATCAAGGCGATCATCGGCGAACTCACCGGCCGCGAGGTCGTCAACACCGGACTGCTCTACTTCGGCAACCACATCAGCCTCGGTCGCAAAGATGCGATCTACCAGTTGGTGGACGGCGACGCCACTTCGAAGCCCGGTGCTTTCCGCGGCCGAACGACCGCGCGCGTCAAGAACAGCATCCTCAAGGGCGCCGCATGGGGCGCCGGCCACCCGACGTTCGGCATGCCGGCCCGCAAGCACCGACTCGCGGCCCAAACCGTTCGATCGACTGAGGCCACAGCCGCCTAGAGTGGCGCTCATGGACATCGCCGCTGTGGAACGCTTCGAGGCCGGCCGGGGACGGCTGGCCTCGTTGGCGTACCGCCTGCTCGGCTCGGCCGCCGACGCCGAAGACGTGGTGCAGGACGCCTTCCTGCGCTGGCAGGCCGCGGACCGCGACTACATCGAGGTCCCCGAGGCGTGGCTGACCAAAGTGGTCACCAACCTGGCCCTCGACCGGCTCCGTTCGGCGAAGACGCGCCGCGAGCGCGCGGTCGGCGCATGGCTGCCCGAACCGGTCCTCGACGGCGACCCGATGCTCGGCCCCGCCGAGACCTTCGAGCAGCGCGAATCGGTGAGCTTCGCGGTGCTCATGCTCTTGGAGCGCCTACCGCCGACCGAGCGGGCCGTTTACGTCCTGCGGGAAGCGTTCGCCTACAGCCACAGCGAGATCGCTGAGATCCTCGACATCACCGAGTCCGCGAGCCAGCAGCACGCGCTCCGGGCCAGGCGCCATGTCGGCGTGCGCCGGAACGCCGCCCAGATCGATCCGGCCTCGGCCCGCCACATCGTCGAAGCGTTCATCGACGCCGCCTCCTCGGGCCGAACCGAGCGGCTCGTGGCCCTGCTGACCGACGACGCGGTCGCGGTCTCCGACGGCGCGGGCCTCCTCGACAAGCTCATGTACGAGTCGGTCCCGGTCCGGATCGCCGCCACTCTTCGGGCGGCGTTCAAGCCGACCCCGGCGAAGCACCAGATGGTCGGCGGGTCGCCGTCGTTCTACGCGGCCATGGTCAACGGCGCGCCCGCGATCCTTGTCGCCCTTGAGGACCGGGTCGTGGGACTCGGCATCCTCGACGTCCGGGACGGCAAGGTCGCGGCCGTCCACGGCCTCGCGGCCCCGGCCCGGTTGGGGCGGGTCACGGAGCAGTGGCAGCGCGGCGAGCACCGCGACCCGATCATCGAAAACTGGTGAACGCGCATGGGACCGGTCCCGTGCGAACCTGCTTACGCTTCGCGCATGAACACGAAGCGCCCCCTCAACGCGGCCCTCATACGCACCGTGCTCGCGACTGCCGCAGCATTGAGCGCCTGCGCGGAGGGCGAGCCGCCCGCCGATGACCCGACCACCCCGGAGACGTCCGCTGTGGCTTCACCGACGGAGATGTCCAGCGCGGAAGCCGCGGAGGCGTTCTGCACCGAGTTGTCGTCCCTGTTGACTTCGGCCGCAATGCTGGAGTTCGGATTCGCGAGCGCCGCCGTCGAGCAGGGACCGGGTGCGACCGATGACATGGTGCCCGATGCATCAGCGCCCACCTTTACTTACAGCATTGCCATGGACGGACTGATGGCGGTTTCTCTCGCGCCTGACGAAATCGCATCGCACGTCCTCACGCTCTCGGAAGCGGGGACGCGGATGACCGAAGTGATGGCCGACAACGCCTCTCTGGCGGATATCACCGACATCTGGTACGCCCCCGAGGTGAAGGAAGCCGAAGAGGCCTTGCGGGCGTACGACGAATCCACCTGCGAACAGTAAACGCCCCGTCCCCGCGAGGCGGCGGAAAGCAACCGCGCTAGGCGAGCAGGCGCGCGATCGTCGCTTCACCGGCGGGCTTCCAGCTCACCTTGCCGCCGGGCCAGCCCTGCTCCCCCGCGTGGCCGATGCTCAAGAGGTTCAGGGCCCGCAGCAGCGCCCAACCTCGCGCCCGCAGCACCGTGGCCTCGTCGACGTCCGGGTAGGCGTCAAGGCACAGCTCGGCCGCGCCCTCGGGCAGCAGCAGCCAGGCCGCCGCAAGGTCGGTGGCCGGGTCACCGGCGCACAGTTCGCCGAAGTCGATCACACCCGCCAAAGTCCCTTCGGCCGCAACCGCATTCGCCGGGTGCAGGTCGCCGTGAATCCACACGGGAGCCCGATCCCACTGGACGGCGGCGAGCGCGTCGTTCCAGATCTCGCGCATCGGCGCGAGCGTCTCCGCAGTGGACCAATGCTCGATACCCCGCTCGGCGACCTCGGCATGGTCCTTCAGCGGCACGCTCCGCTGCGGATTCACCGGAGCGTCCTCGGGCGCTTCCTGATGCAGGGCCGCAAGGAAACTCGCCAGCGCCTCGGCCGATGCCGCACCCCGTTCGATCGGGGCGTGGTCGAGTGGTTCGCCTGCGACCCAAGTGGTCACGAGCCAAGTTGCGGGGAACCGCTCGGTCGCCGTTCCGAGTCGCACGGGCGCCGACACGGGCAGCGGCAGGCGCTTCGCGATCTCCGGCATCCAGCGGTGCTCCTGGTCGAGCAGCGACGGGCCGCGCGGGGTCCTCGGGATGCGGACGGCCAGGTGGTCACCCAGGCGCCACATCTTGTTGTCCCAGCCGCCGTCCACCTCCCGAAGCTCGAGTTCGGCCAGGTCGGGGTGCTGGTCGCGCAGCATCGCCCGCACGAGGTCTTCGTCGATGACCAGATCGCTCAACTGGAAGTCCGTCATCCAAGCACCCTAACCGCAACCGCACAGCCCGACCCGATCGACCGGTGGCCGCCCGGCCTGAACTGGGCGGCCACCAAAGCCGACTTCCTCAGTAGCCCACGGTGAATCGACGCTGCACGTGACGCGCGGTCTCCGCCTCGTCGACGGCCGCCATGGCCAGGTCTTCCAGGCTGATGTCGCTGGTGCCGTCGGACCGCACGAGCAGTTGGTCGCCGCCGATGCGGAACCGCCCAGTGCGTTCGCCAGGCTTGATGAGACCGGCGGAGGGGCTGATGTAGGCCCACTTCCGGTTCGAGGTGCGGTACAGGCCCAGCGCCTCGACGCCCGCCCGGACCGCGTTCACGTACTCCACCGGGACGCCGAGTGCGTCGGGCAGGCCCTCGGCGAAGCCCTCGACGTCGACGACCATCAGACCGGGAGCCACTTCCAAACTCCCGGCTCCGCCCATGACGATGAGTCTGACCGTCGGGTGCGATTCCAGCGCTTTGACCATTGAGCTTGCGGCCCTGGGCAGCACGTCCGCGTTGGCGATGGTGTCCGGGACGCCACGGCCCGCGTTGATCGCCTGCACGACCACGTCGAGTCCGCCGATGTTCGCGGCGATGCTCTCGGGATCGAGCACGTCCGCGACCCGCCAGGTCACCGCTTCATCGTTGTCGCCCAACCGGGCCGGATCGCTCGTGAAGGCGGTGACCTGGTGCCCTCGGTCCACTGCCTCGACGACGATCCGGCCGCCGATGGCGCCTGTAGCGCCGAATACTCCGATCCGCATTGCGGGTCTCCGTTTCTTCCGAGAACTCGGATTCAACGGCGATCAAACATTGAACGCCGTGCAATTCTCCTGCGGAGCATAGTTTCTACATGGGGTACACTGTCAACGTGACGAACGCGACTCCGACTCGGCGAGAACAACTTCGGCTCGACACCACCGCCGAGATCAAGCGGGTCGCGCTGGAGCTGCTGACCGAGGGCGGGCCGGACGCGATCTCGCTGCGGGCCATCGCCCGCGAGATGCGGATGACCGCCGGGGCTCTGTACAGCTACTACGCCACCCGCGACGACCTGATCACCGCCTTGACCAGCGACATGTACACCTCGCTGGTGGACGAGGTGGAAGCCGCGCGCGACGCGCACCCGGCCGACGCACCCGCGGCCAGGCTCCTGGCCTGGGGCGAGTCGTTCCGGGCGTGGGCGATCGCGCACCCCGCCGGGTTCCGGCTCGTCTACGGCGACCCGGTGCGCGGGTACAAGGTGCCCGAGAGCGGCGCCGCACCCGAAGCCGCGTCACGGGCCTGCGCCGGGCTCACCGGCCTCGTCGCGGCGGCTTGGCCGCTGAAAGACCAAGGGCGCGAAGACGATTACACCTGGGACGACTTCGACCCGGGCCTCGCCGACCTGGTCAAGGACAAGTTCCCGGACCTGCCGCCCGCCGCGGTCGCCCTGGCGCTGCGCACGTGGGGGCGGATGCACGGTCTGGTCGCACTGGAGGTCTACGGACACCTGCGCGCCCAGACGAAGGACCCGGCGAGGCTCTACCGGGCCGAACTGCGCGACCTCGCCCGTTCCCTAGGCTTCGAGGCCGAGTCCGACTGATCCCGAAACCGACTTCAGCGTTGGGCGCGCTGGTGATGTGCGAGTAGCTGACCGAGCATGCGAGTCAAGGCTGCTCGGTCTTCGGCGGCGAGCGGTTCGAGCAGTGATTCCTGCGCCGTGTCGAGCGCCCGGTCCAGTCGCCGCAGTTGCCGCTCGCCGGTCTTGGTGAGGGACACCAGGTTGCGCCTGCGGTCGTGGGGGTCGGGGGTGCGCTCGAGGCAGCCCTGCTCGGCGAGTTCGTTGACCGCCGCCACCACATCGCTGCGGTCCATGTTGGAGTAGCGCCCGAGCTCGGCCTGACTGGCGATGCCGAACTCGTCCAGGGAGGACAGAATCCGGTAGTGGTATCCGCGCGCACCAACCTCGGCGAACGCGTCTGACGACAGCCGATGGGCGTGGATCGACAACTGGGTGAGCAGCCAGCTGGGCATCTCGATCAGGCGTGCGGGAGTCTGCTCCATCGCTTCACGATACAAGGTTGGCATCGCCAACGAATCCATCTATAGTTGGTGACACCAACGTTAGTGAGACGAACGAAAGAGGATGACATGCCCGACGAGACGATGATCGCCGACCGATTCGAGATCACTGACCTCTTCACTCGTTTCGCGCTCCTGCTCGACGAACGCCGGTGGGACGACGCCGGCGCCGTCTTCGCCGCCGACGTGGTGGTGCACTCGCCGCGAGGAGGAGAGATGCGCGGCCTCGACAGCCTCGTCGACTTCATGCGGAAAGCGGAGGTCGAGGGTGAGCTCACGCAGCACACGCAGTTCGACTTGCTGGTGGAACTCGACGGCGACCAGGCGGCCGTTTCGGCGAACTCGGTCGTGTATTACTTCCGCGAAGGCGCGCCGCCCCACCAGATCGGTGGCCTGCGCTCGAGCAGCGCCGCGGTGCGGACGCCTCTGGGTTGGCGGATCAGCGAACACGAGGTCAAGCCGCAATGGATCAGGAAGGACTGATGCTTGTCCTTGCACCTCAACAGGATTCGATCCGGGCCTTCCCCGCCACCGGCTGAGTTTCGGTACAGCAGAACGCCCCCGTCTTCCAACCGGAAGGCGGGGGCGGTTTGTCTGTGGTGGCCTGGTCGCTCAGTCGCGGTCTGTGACACGCAGGAGGCCGGTGAAGTCCGAGGCGGTCAAATCGAAGACCGGGGAGTCATGTCCAAGTTTGGAGTCACGAACCTGGAACCCAGCGACAGTGTTCCGAGCCTCGACACAGTTTGGATCAGTGTCGCTGTCGCTCCGGGTGCTCTTCCTCCAGGACCGGCGGCACTCGACGCAATCCGCTTCGGCGGTGTCGCTACTGCGGGTGCTCTTCCGCCAGCTGGTGAACTCGACCATCGAGATACCTTCCAATCCGTTGCGCATCAGCCCGCAGCAGGCTGCGCCTGTGATCATACAAGGCAAGCTTTTCGGGATCGACAAGGTGACGGCTCTGGTCAAGAGTTTCGACATACACGAAATCCGGCCCCGCACCTGGTCGGCCCTCACCTTTGAAACACTCGAACGCGAACGGCACGAGATACGGTGACTGAACCACTTGCACTTCACAGCCCGGCATTGCATCGATCGCGAGAAGCCACTCGACCTGACGGTGTCTCTCCCTGGACGCGAGCCGCTCCAGGAAGGTGAACGCGGTAGCAGGCAGATAAAGCTCTGCTTCTGGCGAAT
Organism: Glycomyces rhizosphaerae; assembly: GCF_042647865.1. NCBI lineage: Bacteria > Bacillati > Actinomycetota > Actinomycetes > Glycomycetales > Glycomycetaceae > Glycomyces > Glycomyces rhizosphaerae. The sequence goes on along the minus strand of NZ_JBHRWO010000004.1, from coordinate 625,277 downwards.
CGTCGCTCCCGATTCGACCGAAGAACGTGTCGCTTCGACGCTCTTTGCGCTTCCAGTGCTCGATCTTCCTGGCCGGATCTTCTGGATCGGGCAGCAACTCCATATGGAACGCCTCGGTCTGCGCAAAACTGGGGAACAGCACCGGGTTCCACTTGACCAACTTGCCGTAGTTGCGCTCGCTCGCCTCGACGATGAACAAGTTGCGCTTGTCGAGATCAGACACGACCTCCGGTCCCATCGTGAGCTGTTCCCTGACATGCTGCATGTAGGCCGCGCGCGCCGGATCGGCACCCAGCCGTTCGCAGATGAGCAGGATGTTGCCCGCATCGGGAAGCCGCGCTCCGCTCATCCACGGTCGGATCGTGTTGACATGCTTGCCAACCGCCTTGGCAAGATGCGGGGCGATCCAGCCCTTTTCCTTCATCAGCGCATTGATCTCGGCCGTCAGATAGGCCTTAATGAGCTTCTCGTATCGAGTCGAGGATGCCATCGCGCGCTCCCAACGCTGTGCAGATAACCGGTAGTAGCGATGATCCCACGTTGCACGCCAGGGGCAGTCATCAACACCGCCATCAAGATCGGTGCACAACATTGGGCCACAACATTTGACTCCGAATATTGTGGCCCGATCTTGTGACACCATCCCCGTGCACGGAGACTCATTGCAGCGCATACCTCTTGAACTGCGAAAACGTGGCTTATGTTGGATAGATCGCGGGTCGTGTACCGGCTCGCGAGCGGTGGGATTACCGGGGAGTCGCTGCCTCCCAAAGGTCATCGGCGGCTCTTCGGCATCTCCACTGTCGGCTATCTGACACTCTCTCCATTGGAGGTCGCGATGTACAACCGAGCCGCGAAGCCGAGACCCGAAGTCGCCCAGTCCGCTCCGGACCCACTCGAGCGCGGGCAGTTCGATGACGGCCAACGCTGCTTCATCGTCTGCGCTTCGAGCGCGGAAGCGCCTGACTCGTTCCAGGTGTACGCCAAGGGAAACCGGGCGGATGTCATCCTCATCGTCTCGGGTCTGAACACAGGGCAAGAGCACGCCACATGGAACGAGGAGTGGCGCTCGTCCAGGCCCGAATGGCGGGAGTGGGCCTGGAACAGCGCGTTCCGGGTCTTCCACAACCCCAACGCGCGCAAGGCGACCACGCCCCACTCGAGCGAGATCCGGTTCTGCCGTGGCTGAGACGACCTTCGCCGACCCGACCGACCCGGCCGAACCCGAAGGCGAACACAGCCTCGGAAAGTTCAGGCGCGGCCCGGTCGAGTTCTTCGTCATCTTCGTCTCGGCTCCCCCGGGCACGCCGAACACGTACCGGGTCGACTGCGATGACGGCGTGGGTCCTCGCGAAGTCTGCCGGTTCGGCGACGACACCGAGGAGCCCGCGATCTGGCGCGGCGCGTGGAACGGCGATCCGTGGTGCCCGTGGATTCTCGAGAAGGCCCGCGAGTTGGTCGACAGGCCGAGCCTGTTCGACTACTAAGCTCCACTCCGAGGCCGGTCGGACAAGGTGGAGTCCGACCGGCCTCACCTCATCCCCCGCTCGCTCACCGAGCCTGCTGCAACTTGACGTGGGCCGTAGCCGAGACTGGGTACATGTGGACAGACCTGGTCGAGCAGGCCGAAGCAGTGATCACGCGCAAGGCAGAACTCGACTTCACGGCGATCGCCGTTGAGGACCCGAACGCGACGCTCCGCCGTTTTGGAGCGGCCGCGGCGACACGACTTCCGACGCTTCCGCAGCGCGTGCCGTACAACAAAGTGCGGGGGTATCGATCAGCAGATCGCAGGGCGCTGAAGGAAGTCCTCGAGTTCTATGCCGAACAAGCCTTGCTCCCAGCGGTCGAGGTGTGGGCGGGCGACGCCACTACCGAGTTGCACCACACGCTCCTGGACGCCGGACTGGCGCCCTCAACGCCCACTGTCACCTTGCATGCGCGCCCGCGCCCGGAAGCTGCCGCTCCCCAAGCTGCGGTCCAGGAGGTGGGCCTGAACGATGAACGGTATTTGGAAGTTCTGTACGGCGGCTATGAAACACCTGCGAGCGACGTGGTGTTCCGGAGGATGCTCGCCATCGAGCATTCCACTCCCGGGCTACGCCGTTACGTGGCCCTGATCGACGGGCATCCGGCAGCGGCGGGCTCGCTCTTCACGCACAACAAGGTGGGCTACTTCGCCGGGGCGGCGACCTTGCCGAAATACCGCAGGCGGGGTTGCCAAGCCGCACTCATCGACAGGCGACTGGCCGACGCCGCGGCAGAGGGCAGCGACCTCGTGGTGGTCACCGCCGCATTCGGCTCACCCAGCCACGACAATCTCGCTCGCCACGGGTTCGGAATCACCCATACCCGCACCATCTGGCAGTGAGATCGTTCCATCGCACACGATCCTCGAAGTCGTTGAGCCACAACTCCGAAGACGACAGCGACGCGACCGTGCACCAGCGTCTCGAAGACGGCCTCTGGGTCGACGCCGAAACCACCGACACGTACCCGCTCAACGCCGACACCTCACTCCAGATCCGCGACCTCGACGACGAAGTCAACCACTCCGTCCTGGAGCTCGTGACCAGCGGAGAACCCCAACGCATCGACTACAACGTCAACGCGGTGACCCTCGCCCGCTGAGGGCTGTCGAACGCTCAGCTATTGAGGAGTTTCTTCACGTCCCGAACATTTATGCCGTTTGCGGGCGTACGCTCGAAATATGGGTACAGTCCTATGGATCCTAGTAGTCGCCTGGGTCCTGCTCGCGATCGTCGGTTTTGCCATCGAGGGCCTGCTCTGGTTGGCCGCCGTCGGTATCGTGCTGGTCATCGGCACCATCGTCTTCGGTCTCATCAGGCGACGAGCCGGCCACCGCGCAGCCTGACCGCCGACCCGGACGGTAAGGGCGGGGTTTCGCCCCCGCCCCGAACGGGCATGCCTCCACCCCGAACCAAGGAGGATACGGCCATGGCCCCAGCGATCACACCGGCGAAGACCCCAGGAACCGATGCCGAGCAATTGCCCGCAGATGACTGGCACGATCACGAACCCGACGACGATCGCGTCGAGAGGGACGTCTTCCGGTCGATACTCCCGATCCTCGTGGGATCGGTCGCGGTCGGCATTGCGGCGGCCGCCATCATCGGGGTGCAGCTCAGCCGGCGACGGACAGCAAAGACGCTCCTTAAACGGGCAGCAGCCCAGACCGAGGACGCTATGGACGCCTTGGTGCACGCCGCTGCCGGACTGCCCGAACGCGGCAAAGCCGCGGTGCGGCGAGTGCGCCGCTAGCCCGAAACGCCGTCCCGCATCCAGCGGACCGTGCGTCCGCTCCGCTCTACGAATCAGGTGACCATCACTGCCCCAACGCCCTCCCGTACCCCGCCTTCCCTCGTCTGGAAGCCCGCGGCCACCGATCTGTACGTGGCGACGCTCGACGGCGAGTTCGCCGGCTACGTCGCAGCAGTTGCAGACCTGCATACGACATTCGGACCGCACGCCCAGAACCTCGGTTCCCATCACTCGTTCCGCGCCGCGTCGACCGCCCTCGACCACTGGCTGACCTTCGCCGGCCCGAACCGCGTGCCGCCGGACCTGTCGAGACTGGCACTGCCTGCATGTTTATACAGATGACCAGTGGTCAGCCCGGCCGCATTGAGACCGAATCGGTATAGGCTGAACATATCGATGGAGCCACTCGGGCGCCTGCACGGTCCGCCTAGGCGCGGACCGGGACTGCACTCCAAGACCCGAGCGCTCCGCAAGTGTCAGCTAGACGGCGCTCCGATCGCCTGCGATGCGGGACCTACCCCGCACGCGTGGCCGGAACGCGCTGGTGCCAGCCCGGGACGCGCAACCTGGTCGATCCGAACCGGCATTCACCGGTTGCCCTACCAGACAGTCGCAGGGCGGTAGCCGCACATGGCACCACAAGACATCAGCAGACCTCGCAGCGACGACGAATACCGGGAGTTCGCGCCCTTGTTCGGACAGATGGCCGTACTCGGAATTCACGATCTCCGGCGCGAGGAACTCAGGGACCGGATCATCACCGGATATCTCCCGCTCGCCGAGAACATCGCCCGTCGCTATGCGAGCCGCGGCATCGCCAAGGACGACCTGGTCCAGGTCGCCACGGTCGGCCTCATCCACGCCGTCGACCGCTTCGATCCCGAACGCGGCATCGAGTTCCTCTCCTATGCCGTTCCGACGGTCATGGGAGAGGTGCGTCGCCACTTCCGCGACACCGCCTGGCCGGTGCGCCTGCCGCGCCGCCTCCAGGAGATGCGCATGGCGATCAACACCGCAGGCGCCCACCTCTCCCAAACGTTGGGCCGTCCGGCCACCGCCGTCGACCTCGCCGAACGGCTGGGTGTCTCCGAAGCCGAAGTTCTCGAAGGGCTGCAGGCGATCCAGTCGTTCCGGTCGGTTTCACTCGACCAGCCGGCGTTTGCCGACGGCGACCCGCCGGCCGAGACCATCGGGGCGGACGACCTCGCCCTCGGACTGGTCGACAACCGCGAGTCCCTGCTCCCGCTCCTGCGGCAGCTGCCCGTCCGCGAGCGGCAGATCCTCTCCCTGCGGTTCTTCGGCGAAAAGACGCAATCCGAGATCGGGACCGAGATCGGCATCTCGCAGATGCACGTCTCCCGCCTGCTCAAAAGCACACTCCTGGAGCTTCGCAAACTCATGCTCACCGCACCGAAGGAGCACGACTACAACGACTGAGCACCGGCATCCCGCCAGAACGGCGTCTCGAACGTCGTTCAGCGACGGGCTCGGCCTGGATCCTTGCGAGTCCCGGCCCGCAACGCCGATCATGGCCTCGACCGATCCGTCGCCGTGCAGACGGCAGCCGCACATCACCGCCCCGATTCCAGTCCTGCTTCAAGGTGCATGGTGTTCTCCTCCAACGACAATGATGCGCCGGTAAGCCCCATGTCCCGAGCTGTCTCAGGTCGCGAGCAGGTCGCCGCAGAAGGACGCAATGGCGCGATTGACCATCTCAGGTGTCTCCCAAGGCATGAAGTGCCCGGCGCCCTTGACCCAGAACGGCCCGACCGCCTCGGGGAAGGCGATCACGCAACGCTGCTCAATGTGGTCGCCGAGGGTCACTTGGTCGGCGCCGATCAGGATCAGGGTCCGGTGCTGGACCGGCCGGTCGATCATCTCCGGCGCTGAGAGCTTCCTGGTGCCCATGACGACCTCGTAGTCGGCGAAGGATGCGCGCAATCGGTCCGCATCCCCATAGGACTCGGTCAGGAAAGCCAGGTCGTCCTCGTCAAAGGCGTCGGGCGGGCACCACATGCGGTGCCCGAAGAACTCGCCGATGTACCGCCGGCGCCGCTCCGGCGTATCCAGCTCGGCGACCAGTTCCTCAGCGTGGCGACCTTGGCGCCGTTGATAGTCGTACACAGCCGGCTTGGGCCGGCCCGCCGGAATACCGGCGGCCGCGAACGCCTCGTCCAGGTCCGGCATGGAGTCATCGAGGATCACCAGGCGGTCGACGCGGTCGGGGTGGCGGGTCGCCATGTCGATGGCGATCATCGCACCGAGATCGTGCCCGGCCACGACCGCCTTCTCCCACCCGAGCGCGTCGAACAGACCGGTCAGGTCCTCGTTGAACGCGTTGAAGTCATAGAACCCGTCAGGTGCGAGATCGGAGTCGCCATAACCCCGCAGGTCCGCGGCCACCACGTCGAACCCGGCCTCGGCCAAGGGAACGAGATTGTGCGACCAAATCCGGCTGGTACACGGGAACCCATGAACCAGCAGCAACGGCACCCCGCCGTCCCCACGCCGCCGCACCGCCAGCCGATGTCCCTCGCGAACCTCAACCATCACCGGCGCAACAACCTCAACAGGAAGAACCATGCCCCCTGGTCTACACCACGCCGGGAACGCCCGAAACGTCAACCACCAAGCTTGGTCAGGAATCGTAGGAGATGAACTCCACTGGTTCATCGTCTTCGAAGGGCGGGACGAGCGGCGTCGAGAGCTCGCGGGCGGCCAAAGCCGTGAGGATTGCGATGGTCGACTCCTGATGGAATTCCCAGCGTTCTCCGGCGTACCGGAGGAACGCGATCTGCCATTTCTCTGCGGGCACACCAGGTTCGGCGATCCAGAGCATCTGGACGCCCATTCTCGGTCAGCGCCCAACTGATGAGAGCGAAGCTGCCCTGGAGCGCCGTGGGGATGTCCTCGGGGAGTTCTCCCAGATCTCCCTGAGATACCCGTCCCAGTACAGGCCGTGCTCCACCAAGTTGTACAGCTTCACCGGCTCACCTGGGCCGAGCAGCAGCACGAAGTCATTGAGTGCGCCGGCCCCGAAGTCGTCGATCAACTCCTTGTAGTCGCCGGGCACGTCGAACCCGAGCGCGGACCTGACCGCGTTCCAGTCGGGTCGGATCGAGGGTCCCGCACTCATGCCGGTCATCTGCGCGAGCCGCTGAATGACCATGGTCAAACTCTAAGAGACGAACCTGAACTACCAGTAGTAATCTGTCGGGGCCAGCTGTCGCCTTGCGGGCCTAGCGCTCCGAAAGGACCCCCCATGAGCCGGACCACCCTGACCGCCACGCTCGTCAATGCCATGCTCAGGCCCTCCTCGGGCGGCCGGAAGCGTCCTCTTGAGACCTGGGAAAAGGCCGTCGCCCAAGTCGAGGCGTCGACCGGATGGTCGGTCGCGGGCGAGGAACAGTTCATCGCCGATCTCGGCTTCCACCTGAAATGCCTGGCCGACGAGAAGCGTCTGACGCCGTTCGGTTGGCAGTCGGGCCTGATGGATGCCAAGTCGCGCTTGGAGAACCGGCTGCGGATCCGGCAGAGGATTCAGGAGCACCCGGAGATCGCGGACGAGAAGGTCGTCGCCCCGGTGTTCGTGGTGGGCCTGCCGCGCACGGCGACCACGTTGGCACACAAGATCCTCGCCGCCTCGGACGACCACCGCGGGCCGCTGCTGTGGGAGATGCTGCGGACCGATGTGCCAGTCGACCCGGCCGAGTCCGAGAAGACGATCAAGATGATCGAGTCCGGGGCGCGGATGATGGTCAGGTTCGCGCCGTCATGGGAGGTCATCCACCCCATCCGGGCCCGCCAGCCCGAAGAGTCGATGTTCATCCTGCCGCAAGGCACCTACCACCTCGCGCTGCGCGCGGCGCTCCCGGAGTACAAGCAGTGGCTCGGCGAGCGGGACTACACCGCCGACTACGTGTACCTGAAGCGGGCGCTGCAGGTGCTGCAGTACGGCCGCGAACCGAAGCGCTGGACGCTGAAGTACCCGGCGCACCTGAACGACCTCGACGTGATCCGCAAGGTCTTCCCGGACGCGAAGTTCGTTTGGACGCACCGTGATCCGACCACCGTGATGGGTTCGGTGTGCTCGCTGATGGAGACCTCGTGGTCGCTGTACCAGCGCCGTCCGGACCTGGAGCAGATCGGGCAGGTGGCGCTGTCGATGCTGGTCGAATCGATCGAGCGGGGTCGGCGGTCGCGGATCACGCTGCCGTCCGAGTCCATCGTGGACGTGCCGTATCACCGGCTCAACTCGGACCCGGTGAACGAGGTTCCGAAGCTCTACCGGGCGATCGACGCGAAGTGGACCGAAAAGGACGCGGACAACCTCGAGAACGTCCTGGCCCGTCCGCAGCGCGACCGCCGCCACGAGTACTCGCTGTCGCGGTACGGCCTCACCATCCAGGGCGTGGAGGACGCGTTCGGCGACTACACGCGCCTGTGCGGCACCCTCAACTCCCGCTGAGGAAGTCGGCACCGCCGAGGGCAGACGGATCGCTGAACCCGCCCGCCCCGGTCGTCACCTCCGCTTAGAGGCCGTGGTCGTTCTTGAAGTTCTCGACGCCTTCCTGGGTCTGGCCCTGGGCGTTCTCGATCCCGTCCTGGGCCTGGCCCTGGACGTTCTCGACGCCCTCCTGCGCCTGGCCTTGGAGGTCCTCGGTTGCGCCGGTGACCTGCTCGCCGACCTGGTCGACCGGCAGATCCGCCGCCCCGCCGATGTACTCCTCGGCCTTGCCCTTGACGTCTTCTACGGCCCCTGAGAACCGGTCCTTCAATTCATTCAACTTGTCCGCCAAGCTCATGGCGTTCCCCCTTCTCGCGTCCGTCTGTCCAACTATAGGGGTTTGGACCGAAAAACGAAATTCCCCGACACGGAACGTCAGGACCCGCTTCCGAATGGAAGCGGGCCCTGACGTGTGCCGCGTTGCGGGAGTGGGGTTTAGCCCATCACCTGCTGCCCGCCGAAGGTGACGACGAGCGAGCCGTCCTCGGCGAAGCTCCAGTCGAGCGCACCGGCGTAGTCGGCGCAGCGGGAGCCGTTCGAGCCCTCCCAGAACTGGTTCGAGCCGTCGTCGGTGCCGACGATCCGGTCCTCGTCGCCGCTGTCGCACGAGGTGTTGCCGCTGAACTGGTGCGAGCCCTCGTCGAAGTTGAAGTTCCGCTCGGCGTTGCCGATGCTCACGTTGTCGGACACCGTGATCGAGCCGGGGTTCGAGTTGTAGGTGAACCCGTGCTTCCCGTTGTCGTAGGCGATGCTGCCGGTCACGACATGGTCGACGCCGATGTCCTCGCCGCCGAGCTTGTAGCCGTTGCGGTCGCCCGCGCCGGCCTGCGAGCCGTCCGAGAGCGTGCCGTTCTCGTAGGCGAGGGAGTTCTCGATGGTCACCGAGCCGATGGGGCCGGTGTCGCCCTTGGAGTAGAGGTCGTAGCCGTCGTCGATGTTGTTGTGCGACACCGTGTAGCGGAACACGTTGCCGGGGCCGACGGTGAGCTTCGGGGCGAACCCGTCGGCGTCCTCGCCGTCGGAGTCCACATTGTCGTGGGACTCGACGCTGACGATGAGGTTGTCGGCGGGCCATTCCGCTTCAGGGGCCCCAGCTGTGTACCGGGAGAGCTGGAGACCCGAGTCGGCGTTGTGGCGCGTGACCACGCGCTCGACGACGTTGTTGCTGCCGCCGACCAGGATGCCGTTGTCACCGGCGTGCTCGACGGTGATGCCCTGGATGTGCCACCAGTCGCCGCCGACGGCGAGGCCGCGGTTCTCCGAGTTCTCCTCCTGCGCCGAGAAGTTCAGGACCGGCGCTTCGCCCTCGTAGGCGAACAGTTCGGTGCGGTCGGCTTCGGTGCCGTCGTTGCCGGGCTCGATGGCAACCGTTTCCGCAAGGTCGTAGGTGCCGCCGCGCAAGAAGATCGTGCCGCCCGGCTCGACCATGCCGATGGCGGCGGCGACGGTGGTCGGGTCCTCCTCGGTCCCGGCCGCGCCGTCGGTGCCGTCCGGCGCGGCGAAGATCGCGCCCTCCTGCTCCGGGTCGACGACCGGGTACGCGTTCGCGGTGGTCATCGCGACCATTGTGGTCGCCGCGGCGACGAGGCCGCTCACGCCGACCGCGACTGCGGTCTTGGTTCGTCTCGTGGACATGTCGTATCGCTCCTTCAAGGGCGTGTTGTTCGGTTGCGTCGATGCGGCCGCGCCGGATGGCGCGGGACGCGTTCGTCGTCGCTTCACTACCCTGTGTTGAAATGCGAGTAAAAAGGGATTTGTCCACCGAGCCTAGGCAAGGGGTTGCCACATGTCAATATCTCAATGCAAACGATTACCCGAGGGCTCCTTCAAGACCGGTGCCGCAAAATTCTTTCCGCTGAGCCGTCTGGTTCCCGCTTCGCCGTCCGTCAGACCAAGTGCAAGGGCAGTTCCGACCGAAGCAAGAAGGAGACCAGCGATGTCAACGAACAAGACGGACGCGTCAGCCACCACGGTCCTCATCACCGGCGCCAACAAGGGCCTCGGCCTCGAAGCGGCCCGCCGCCTGGGCGAGATGGGCTGGACGGTGTTCCTCGGCTCGCGGGACGTCGGCCGCGGCCAGGCCGCCGTCGACAAGCTCACGGCCGGCGGCGCGAACGTGATCCTGGTGCCGCTCGACGTGACCTCGGACGAGTCCGTGGCCGGAGCGCTCGGGCTAGTGCAGGAACACACCGACCGGCTCGACGTACTCATCAACAACGCCGGAGCGCCGGGGCACATGGTCGCGCCCGCGGAGGCCACGGCCGAGGAGATCCACGGCGTGTACGACACCAATGTGTACGGCCCCGTCAGGGTCACGCACGCGTTCCTGCCCCTGCTGCGGGCATCCGAGAACCCGCGGGTGGTCATGGTGTCGAGCGGCGGCGGGTCGTTCTCGGTCGTCACCGACCCGGCGCAGCAGATGTCGAAGATGCACGAACTCGCTTACACCTCTTCGAAAGCGGCCCTGAACATGATCACCGTCCGCTACGCCCAGGCGATCCCGGAGGTCAAATTCAACCTCCTCACCCCCGGTGAGGTCGTCAATAAGAAGTTCACCGCCACCGACATGAACGGGCACCGGGGCCAGCTCACGGTCACCGAGGGCACCGACCCGTTCATCGAGCTCGCGACCCTCGACGCGGACGGTCCGAGCGGGATCTTCATCGACCGCCTCGGGCCGGTCGCCTGGTAGCCCCGATGCGCCCGGTCGCTCCATTCCGGATCGACCGGGCGGTCGCTCAGTCGCCGTCGAGGTCGGTGCGCTGGCGGACGACGCGGAGTTCGTCGCCGTCCCAGGCCATCTCGTAGAGCTTGCCGCGCGCCCCGGTGAAGGGGCGGTGCAGGACGAGCATGAGCTCGCCTTCGAAGGTGGTGAAGAGCATCCCGTGCCCCGAGTCGCCGCGAACCAGCGGTTCCCTTTGGTCCCAAGGGCCTTCAAGGCGTCCGGAAGGAGACACGGCCCAGGTCTGGACGTAGTCGCCGTCCACGCCGCCCGGGGTGAGGCGGTTCTTCTCGTAGGTCGACCACAGGCAGATCAGCGCGCCGCCGGGAGCGCGGACCAGCTGCGGCCCGTCCGTGACGTACGGCGGGATCTGGTGCGGCACGCCGGCCGGGATCTCGCGCGTGATCCAAGGGGCGTCGGAGCCCTTGAACAGCATGACCGCGTCGCCTGCCACGGCGTCCAGCTTGTCGGACAAGGGGAACGCCTCTATGGTGCCGTCGATGCGCTGCAGCCATTCGTTCGCGTAGACCATCCACGGACGGCCGCCGTCATCGGTGAACAGCGTCCCGTCGAGGGTCATCAGTTCGGCCGGGAGGATCGGCGCCTCCGGCTTGACCATGCGGAACGGTCCGGTGAGCGAGTCGGCGACCGCCACGATCGTGGAGCGGCGGTAGTTCGGGACCGGGAACGGCGTGCCGTACTCCCCCGGTTCTGGAACGGGCAGTGGGGCAGCGGTGTTGTGGAGCGTGGTGAAGAGGTACCAGCGGCCGTTCCAGCGATGGACCTCCGGGGCCCAGGCGCCGTGCACCGCCCACGGCGCTTCCTCCTCTGCCACAAGGAAGACCGGGACGGGCTCGGCCCATTCCAGGAGGTTCGGGGACCGGTAGCACATGGTGCCGACCCCGGCTGCGGACACCGGCCCCGTGGCCTCGGCCGTGAACCCCTGGTTGGCGGTGTACAGGTGGTACAGGCCGGACTCGGTGTCGGCGACGACGTAAGGGTCGTGCAGCGGCATCTCGGGCAGGCGCAGCGGGAAGGCGGACGGCATCGGCTCGCTCATGCAGCAAACGCTATCAGGGCGGTCGATAACCGTTCGACACGACGGCCCCGCGGGTCGTAAGGTGCGGCCATCAGTAGGTGAACCAATCTGTGGAGGTGCATTTCATGAAGGTCCAGTTGCACGCGGTCGGCCACGGCCGGCCGCTCTTCGAATCCGTCACGACCTCATCGAAAGCAAAGGACCACACGAGTGGATCTCCCACAATCGTTCGTCATCTCCGAGAGCAACGACCGCATCCACAACCCGCTCGATAGCCGCAAGCTGGCCGACCTCGGGGAAGCGCTGCGCCTCGCACCCGGATCCACGATGCTCGACCTCGCGAGCGGATCGGGCGAGATGCTCTGCACCTGGGCGCGCGACCACGACGTCAGCGGCACGGGTGTCGACATCAGCACCGCGTTCCTCGCCAAGGCCGAGGCCCGGGCCGAGGAGCTCGGCGTCGCCGAGCGGACCGAATTCGTCCACGGGGATGCCTCCGGTTACATCGCGAGCGAACCCGTCGACGTCGCCGCGTGCATCGGCGCGACCTGGATCGGCGGCGGCACCGCCGGCACGGTCGAACTGCTCGAGCGCAGCCTGCGCCCGGGCGGGCTGATGCTCATCGGCGAGTGCTACTGGCGGCTCGACCCGCCCGACGAAGCCACCGTCAAGGGCTGCTACATCGAGAGCAAGGACTCGCTGTTCTCGCTCCCGGGCCTGATCGACCACTTCGACTCGCTCGGCTACGACGTGGTCGAGATGATGCTGGCCGACCAGGACAGCTGGGACCGCTACGCGGCCCCGCACTGGCTCAACATCCGCCGCTGGCTCGACGCGAACCCGGGCCACGAGCTCGAGGACGAGATGCGGAACAAACTGCAGGTGGATCGCGCCAATCACGTTCGCTACCAACGCGATCACCTCGGCTGGGGCGTCTTCGCCCTGCTGAAGCGCTAACTGCAAGACGCGGGCCCGGCACTGCGGTGCCGGGCTCGCTTGCACTGCAAGGGATAGGGTCGATTCGAGCGCCGCACCCAGCGACAGAAGGGCACTGATGCCTACCATCGACCTCTCCCTAGGCACCGTCTCCTATGAGGACACCGGTTCCGGCCCGGTTGTCCTGCTCCTCCACGGGCTCGTGCAGAACGCCACCGTGTGGCGCGACGTCGCCGCCGACCTGGCCACCGATCACCGCGTCATCACCCCGACGCTCCCCTACGGCAGCCACACGATCCCGCTGCGGCCCGACGCCGACCTCACGCCCCACAGCACCGCGCTCCTCATCGGCGAGTTCGCCGACGCCCTCGACCTGCCCCGGGACACCGTCTTCGTCGAGAACGACGCCGGACGCCTCCAGCAGCTCGCCGCCGAACGGCCCGAGCGCGTGGGCCGCATGGTGATCGCCGGCTGTGAGGCCTTCGACAACTACCCGCCCAAGGGCGGAGGCACCATGATGGCCGCCGCCGCGAAGATCCCCGGCGGCATCCACCTGCTGGCCCTGGCGCTCACCCCGCGGCCGCTGCGCCGCATCCCGGGCACCGGCTTCGCGGTCATGACCGCCAAAGGCGTCCCGCACGACCTCACCGACGACTGGCTCGCTCCACTGCGGACCGACAAGGCCGTGCGGGCCGATCTCGTCAAGTACCTCACGGCCACGCGCCGGTCCGAGATGCTCGAGGCGGCGGAGAAACTGTCCGAGTTCAGCGGCCCGACCCTCGTCGTCTGGGGCAGGCAGGACCAGATGATGCCGCCCGAGCACGGGCGCCGCCTGGCCGAACTCATCCCCGGGGCCGAACTCCTGGAACTCGACGACTGCGGCACCCTCATCCCGGTCGACCAGCCGAAGGCGTTCGCCGAAGCCTTGCGCGCCTTCGCGTCGCGATAGCTCCCGCCGCCGCTGCCCGCGAACGGTGGTCGTGGCGGCCCGACTCAGCGCTTCGGGGCGTCCGGTGTCAGGAGGCGCTTGGCGAGCCTGGCGAGGATCATGGCGATCAGGAGGACGATCGGCAGGCTGAGGAGTCCGAAGAGGATCACCAGCGGGAGGTAGCCGGCCCAGTCGCTCGCGCCGGGCGCCCAGGCCTTGGGCTCGCCGTAGCCGATGAACATGGAGGACCGGCCGTCCATCAAGTGCGCTTCGGTCTGCCGGCCCTCTTCGCAACTGCCAGGGACCTCGATGCGGACTTCGGCCCGGGCGGGGCCGTCGTCGGGGACGAACGTGCCTCTGCAGACCTGGCCGCCTCTGGCGTCGACCGCGCTCTCGACGGTCGCGGTGCCCGGGGTCCCGGCCTGGCCGTGTGCGGCGCGGTAGCCGTCGATCATCGCCACCGCATTGGCGTACAAAGCGATCGGGAAGAGCGCGAGTACACCGCCGACGAGCAGCAGGAGCACCGCGGTCACCGCGGGATGGGGCTTGACGGCCTTGCCTCGAGCGGCTGGGGCCATGTTCGACTCCAAGGTTCGGTTCGGCTTGGACCGCTACAGGATGGCCCGGTCCCGCCACTACGCACACCAGCAAGGGGAGCCGCCTGGGGCGGCTCCCCTTGTCATGGCAGTGCTAGTCGAGACCGGCCTCCTTGAGCCAATCGGTGGCGATCGTGGCCGCCGGCAGCTCTTCGTTCACGCTGCGGGAGTTCATCGCGATGAGGTCCTCCGGGGTCATCGCGGCGCTCACCGCGTTGATGACCGCGGCGGCTTCGTCGTCCACATTGTCGCTCGCGAGCGGCACCACGTGAGAGGCCAGGAACAGGCCCTTCGTGTCCTGCAGCGAGACCAGGTCGTTCGCCGCGATCGACGGGTCCGCGGTGTAGATGATGGCGAGCTGGATGTCGCCGTCGTTGAGCGCGCCCACGGTGAGCGGGCCGCCGCCGTCCTCGATCGGCGTGAAGCCGACCTCGACGCCGTACGTGTCGAGCAGGCCCTGCGGGCCGTTCGGACGGGTCTCGGCTTCCGAGTTGGCGCCCATGGTCATCGGCACGGTCACGTTCGCGAGGTCGTCGACCGTGGTCAGGCTCCACTCGTCGGCGAACGCCCGCGTGACGGTGTACGAGTCCTGGTCGGTCGCGGCCGACTGGTCGAGCACGCGCAGACCCTCGGGCGTGGACTCCTGCAGCGCCGCGTAGACGTCGTCGCTCAGCCGCGCCTCGGTGTCGGGCACCCAGTACTGCAGCAGCGGGCCCGTGTACTCGGGGAACAGGTCGATCGAGCCGCCCTCGATCTCGGGCAGGTAGGCCTCGCGCTGGCCGATGCGGAACTGGCGGTCCACGGTGTACCCGGCGTCCTCAAGGGACTGGGCGTAGATCTCGCTGATGATCTCACTGGAGTAGTAGTCCTGCGAGCCGATCACGATGGTCTCGCCGTCCGATTCACCGCTGTCGAGCGGGTCGCTGGAGGTGCAGGCGGTGGCGGCCATGGCGCCGGCGAGGGCGAGGGCGCTCAAGGCCTTGGTGCGGCGGTTCATACGGGTTCCTTCTCTCGGGTGGTTTCGAATCGCGGTGCCGGGATCGGCTCCCGGCCGGGTGCGGCGATTCGGTTGGCGGCCATGCGTTGCGCGGCCGCGAGGGCGAGTTCGAGCAGGAGGGCCAGGGCGGCGACGAGGAGTGCCCCGGCGAGCATTTCGGCGTAGTCGCGGGATTTGAGGCCGGAGAACAGGTAGCGGCCGAGGCCGAAGTCGGCGGTGTAGGCCGCGAGCGTGGCGGTGGCGACGACCTGGAGGGTGGCCGCGCGCAGGCCGCCGATGATGACCGGTGAGGCGAGCGGGAGTTCGACCTGGAAGACCACTTGGCGCGGGCTCATCCCGATGGCGCGGGCCGCGCCGGTGACGGCGGTGTCGACGTTCTGGACGCCCGCGTAAGCGCCCGCGAGGACGGACGGGATGGCCAGGACGATGAGGGCGAGCAGGGGTGCGTTGAGGCCGATGCCAAGGGCGAGACCGAGAAGCGTGAGAAGTCCGAGCGTGGGGATCGCGCGGGCGGCCCCGGCGACGGCGCCGACGATGCCGGCGCCCTTGCGGGTGTGTCCGATGAGGACTCCGACGGGCAGGGCGAGGACGGCGCTGACGCCGACGGCGGCGGCCGTGATGGCGAGGTGCTGGAGGACGCGCGTGGGCACACCGCTGGGGCCGGTCCACTGTGCGGGGTCGGTGAGCCAGGCGAGGGCGCCGAGGAAGAGGTTCATGTCGTCTCCTCTTGCGGGAGCAGGCGTTCGCGCTGCGTGGTGGTCCACGGCGTGAGGACGCGCCCGGTGATGACGAGGATCGCGTCGAACAGCAGGGCGAGCAGCATGGTCGCGATGACGCCGGTGGCGACTTCGGCGGGGATGCCGCGCTGGAAACCGTCGGTGAGCAGCGTGCCGAGGCTCGGCACGCCGATGAGCGCGCCGATGGTGACGAGGCTGACCGTGCTCACGGCGACCACGCGCACCCCGGAGAGGAGAACGGGGACGGCGAGCGGGAGGTCGACGCGCCAGAACACGCTGCGGGGCGAGTGGCCAACGGCGACAGCGGCTTCGCGCACGCGCGGGTCGACCGAGGCGAAGGCGTCTGCGGCGGTGCGCACGAGCAGGGCGACGCCGTAGACGCTGAGGGCGGTGACCATGGTGGCGGGCGAGCGCAGCGGGATGCCGAGGATCGCCGGGATGATGATGAGCAACGGCAGCGCGGGGATCGCGTACATGAGGCTGGCCGCGCCGAGGAGGGCGCCGCCGAGGCGGGGGCGGCGCTGGGCGAGGCGTCCGATGGGGACCGCGATGAGCACGCTCAGGAGGATCGCGGGGGCGCTGAGCAGCAGGTGGTCGCGGGAGAGCTCCACGACCTGCTGCCAGTTCAGGGACAGCCAGTTCAAGGCGCGAGCACCCCCACGGGCCGGCCGGCGCCGTCGACGGCGATGGTGCGTCCGTCCACTGTGGTGACGTGGAGTTCGCGTTCGGCGCGGTCGGCGCCCACGAAGTCGCGCACGAAGTCGTCGGCCGGAGCGCCGAGGATCTCGGCCGGGGTACCGCGCTGGGCGATCTGACCACCTTCGCGCAGGACCACGACCTCGTCGCCGAGCAGGAAGGCCTCGTCGACGTCGTGGGTGACGAACACGATGGTCTTGTGCAGCTCGGACTGGAGCCGGAGGAGCTCGTCCTGCAGTTCGCGGCGCATGATCGGGTCGACGGCGCCGAAGGGCTCGTCCATGAGCAGGATGTTCGGGTCGGCGGCGAGGGCGCGGGCGACGCCCACGCGCTGCTGCTGCCCGCCGGAGAGCTGCCCGGGGTAGCGGCGCGCGGTCTGGGGGTCGAGACCGACGCGTTCGAGCAGTTCCATTGCGGCGCTTCGCGCCTGCTTCTTGTCGACGCCGTTGAGGATGGGCACGGTGGCGATGTTGTCGAGGACGGTGCGGTGCGGAAGGAGGCCGCCGTGCTGGAGGACGTAGCCGATGGAGCGGCGCAGGGCGACGGGGTCCCTCTCACGCACGTCCTCGTCGTCGATGAGGACGCGGCCGGAGGTGGGTTCGACCATGCGGTTCACCATGCGCAGGAGCGTGGACTTGCCCGAGCCGGAGGAGCCCACGAGCACGACGGTGCGGTGGGAGGGCACGACGAGCGAGAAGTCTGCGACGGCCACGGATTGGCCCGGATAGAAGGTCTTCGACACCGATTCGAACTCGATCACAGCGGCTTCCCTGCAGGACGTGGGCAAAGCGGTCACGATCAGTCTATACAACGAATCGAGGTATAGGATAGTACCTGTGATCGAACTGATGATCCTGGGATTTCTGGCGGAGGGACCGCTGCACGGCTACGAGCTGCGTCGCAAGATGTCTCAGCTGCACGGATACGCCCGGACCTTCAGCGACGGCACGGTCTACCCGGCGATCAACCGGCTCGTCGCCTCCGGAGCGCTCGTCAGGGAGATGGGGCGCGGGCAGGCCGCGGCGCAGAAGGGGACGTTGCGGCTCACCGATTTCGGTCTGCAGCGGCTGCGGCAGCACCTGCGGGACGCGGACGGGTACGACATCACGGACACGGGCCGGTACTTCGTGGTGCTGGCGTTCCTGTCGCACCTGCCCGACGAGGCCGAGCGCCGCGCGGTGCTGCGCCGCCGCCTCGACTTCCTCGACCAGCCCGCGAGCTTCTTCTACGACGGCGGGCATCCGCTGCGCGCCAAAGAGATCGAGGACCCGTACCGGCGCGGGATGCTCGTGATCGCCAAGGCGACCAGCAAGGCCGAACGAGCTTGGCTGCGCCAACAACTCGACATCACGACCGAAAGGCACCGTCCATGACCATGCGAGCCGTCGTCCTCGACGCCCCCGGACCGGTCTCCAATCTGCAGATCCGCGAGCTGCCGGTCCCCGAACCGGTCGAGGGATGGGTGCGGATCAAGGTGAAGGCGTTCGGGCTCAACAGGTCTGAGCTGCACACGCGGCTCGGCCTGGCCGAGGGCGTCACGTTCCCGCGGGTGCTCGGCATCGAGGCCACGGGCATTGTGGACGCCGACCCGAGCGGCACGTTCGCCCCCGGCCAGCAGGTCGTGACGATGATGGGCGGCATGGGCCGGACCTTCGACGGCGGGTACGCCGAGTACACCTGCGTGCCGCTGGGGCAGATCGTGCCGTTCAAGTCCGAACTGGACTGGTCGGTGCTCGGCGCGATCCCGGAGATGCTGCAGACCGCGAACGGCTCGCTCACCGTGGGCCTCGACGCGCGGCCGGGCCAGAGCCTCCTCATCCGCGGCGGCACCTCCTCGGTCGGGACGGCGACCGCGATCCTCGCCAAGCGCATCGGCATGACCGTGCTCGCCACGACCCGCAACGCCGCCAAAGCGGGCGCGCTCGAAAAGGCCGGCGTCGACCACGTGCTCATCGACGACGGGGACGTGGCCGCGCAGGTGCGGCGGATCCTCCCCGACGGGGTCGACGCGGCCCTGGAGCTCGTGGGCACACCGACTCTGCCGGACACGCTGCGCGCCACCAGGATCCACGGCACCGTCTGCTTCACCGGGATGCTCTCCAACAAGTGGACCGTCAAGGACTTCTATCCGATCGCCTACCTGCCCACCGGGGTCCGGCTCACCGCCTACTCCGGCGACGCGAGCGACCTCGCACCCGAGGTCCTGCAGTCCTATCTGGATGATGTGGCGGCCGGTCGGGCCGCCGTGCCGCTCGACCGCGTCTTCGACCTCGACCGCATCCGCGATGCCCATGCCCTCATGGAGTTCAACGGCGCCAAGGGGAAGCTCGTCGTCGTGATCTAACGGTCCTAGGACCAGCGACGTACCCGCGACCACGCCGTGAGTCCGATGCCGATCGCCCCGCGCGAATCTACCGTTGGCCCAGCCGCCACAGGAGCCGTGCCACGGCCCCGGCGAACCGAGAAGGACCAGCGATGACCATTCTGATCACCGGCGCCACCGGCAACGTCGGACGCCACCTCGTGCAGCTGCTCAACGCCGCGAATCGCCCCGTACGAGCCCTCACCCGCGACCCGGACAATGCGCATCTGCCTGCGGGCGTGGACGTGCGCGCCGGGGACTTCACCGATTTCACGAGCCTCGAAGCCGCCCTCGAAGGCGTCACCGCACTGCACCTCATGACCTCGTTCGGTCCGGCGAACGCCACCGTCCCGAACAGCCGCGACCTGGTCGCCGCCGCCGTCAAAGCCGGGGTGCGGCGCGTGACGCTGCTGTGGAACGGCTTCGAAGGCCCGGTCGAGGCGGCCGTCGAAGACTCCGAACTCGAGTACACGCACCTGCGGCCCGGCGAGTTCATGTCGAACGCGCTCAGCTGGGCCGAGATGATCCGCACCGAAGGCGTGGTCCGCGAGGCCTACGGCGAGATCGGGCACTCCCCCGTCGACGTGCGCGACATCGCCGCCGTCGCCGCACTCGCCCTCACCGAGGACGGCCACGCCGGCCAGGCCTACACCCTCACCGGCCCCGAAGTGCTCACCGCGCCCCAGCAGGTCGAACTGATCGCCGGCGCCCTTGGGAAGGACGTGCGCTACGAGGCCGAAGACCGCGAAGGCGCGCGGATCCGGATGCGCGCCATGGGCATCGAGGAGGACGCCATCGAGTACGTGCTCGACTGGCGGGCGAACCCGCCCGAGTTCGCGCAGAAGGTCTTCAGCACTGTGGAGGACGTCACCGGCCGTCCGGCGCGAACCTTCGCCGTTTGGGCCCGCGACCACGCCGACTCCTTCCGGTGACGCGAAGGCCCCGGGCGACCTTGTCCGGGGCCGACTCGCAGGTCACTAGGTGTTCTCGGATTACCCCACTCTGCAGCTGGGCACCCGTTTCGCGCGGTATCGTCCACCGGTCGGACCGGACCGCCGATGCCCGATCCTCCGGAAGGAGCAGCCGTCGTGACCTCTCAATTCGACGCGAGTACGCCGGATGTCACCCCGGAACCGGAGTCGATGTCCGCGCCCGCGAACGGCCCTGTCACCCCGCGCGGCGCCCTGCGACTCGCACTCGTCGTGGGCGCACTCGGCGTCGTCTTCGGCGACATCGGCACCAGCCCGATCTACGCCCTGCAGACCCTCTTCAATCCCGCCGACCCGCACCCGGTGCCGATCAACGACAACAACGTCTTCGGGCTGATCTCGCTCATCTTCTGGTCGATGATGATCGTGGTGACGATCTTCTACGTCATGCTCGCCATGCGCGCCGACAACGACGGCGAAGGCGGCATCATGGCCCTCATCACCCTCATCCGCCGCCACGTCACGCGACGCGGCCGCCGCACCTCGCTCGTCCTCGCCGCCCTCGGCATCTTCGGCGCGGCGCTCTTCCTCGGCGACAGCATGATCACCCCTGCGATCTCCGTGCTCTCCGCCGTCGAGGGCCTCAAGGTGATCGACCCGACCTTCGAAGTCTGGATCATCCCCATCACCGCCGTGATCATCGTGCTGCTCTTCGGGTTCCAGAAGAAGGGCACCGGTGCGGTCGGTCGCCTGTTCGGCCCGATCATCATCCTGTGGTTCCTCGCCCTCGCCCTGCTCGGCCTCGGCGGCATCGCCCGCAACCCCGACATCCTCAGAGCGCTCAGCCCCACCTACGCCGTCGGCTTCCTCTTCGACCACTTCCATATCGCGTTCTTCGCCCTCGCCGCCGTCGTGCTCACCTTCACCGGCGCCGAAGCCCTCTACGCCGACATGGGGCACTTCGGGCGCAGGAACATCACCGTCGGCTGGGTCTTCCTGGTCTTCCCCGCGCTCCTGCTCAACTACATGGGCCAGGGGGCGATGATCCTCGACAGCCCCGCGAACGTCGACGGCTCGTTCTTCCTTCTGGCGCCCGAATGGGGCCGCGTGCCACTCCTCCTCCTCGCCACCGTCGCCACCGTGATCGCCTCCCAGGCCGTGATCACCGGCGCGTACTCAGTGGCCTCCCAGGCCTCCAAACTCGGTTACCTTCCGCGCCTGCGCATCTCCCACACCTCCGAGCACGAGATCGGGCAGATCTACGTGCCCTGGATCAACTGGCTGCTCATGGTCTCGGTGCTCACGCTGGTATTCGCCTTCCGCAGCTCCGCGGCGCTCGCGTACGCGTACGGCATGGCCGTCCTCGGCACCATCGGCATCGCGATTCTGCTGTTCTTCTACATCGCGCGCACCCAGTGGCACGCGCCGAAGTGGCTGGTCCTCACCGGCGGCGGCCTCATGCTCGCGTTCGACCTGCTGTTCCTCGCCGCCAACACCACCAAGCTCGCACACGGCGCATGGCTGCCGCTCGTCATCGGCGTCACCGGGTTCACCGTCCTGGTCACCTGGCAGCGCGGCCGCGAGATCGTCACCGCCCAGCGCGACCGGCTCGAAGGGCCCCTGCGCGAGTTCATCGCCCGGCTCCACGCCGGGGAACCGAAGGTCGCGCAGGTTCCCGGCACCGCCGTCTTCCTCAACCGGGGCGCCGAGACCGCCCCGCTCGCGATGCGCGCCAACATGGAACGCAACCACGTGCGGCACGCCCAGATCGTGATCCTCTCCGTCGAGACCGAACCGGTCCCGCGTGTCGCCGAGGCCGACCGCGTCCTCGTCGACGACCTCGGCCTCGCTCACGACGGCATCATCCACGTCACCGCCCGCTTCGGCTACATGGAACCCCAGGACGTGCCCGCCGCCCTGCGGCAGGTCAAGTCGCGCCAATCCGAGGGCCGCAAGCTCAAACTCAAGGACGCCACCTACTTCCTCTCGACCATCCAACTGCGCTACGGTCCCGAGCCGACCATGGCGAACTGGCGCAAACGCCTGTTCATCGCCACCTCCTACATCACCGCCGATGCCGCCGACCACTTCAAACTGCCGCGCGAACGCACCGTGACCATGGGCGCCCACATCGAGGTCTGAGACGCGAAGCGGCCCGCGGGGATGATCCCCGCGGGCCGTCGTCGTGCTCGCTTACGCCTGAGCGGCCTGGAGGCCCTCGGTGATCGAGTGCGCGATCGGGGTCGTCGGACGCCCGATGAGCTTCGACAGGTCGCCGGTCTGCACGGCCAGGAGGCCGCGCGAGATCGCGTCTTCGACGCCGACGAGGATCGCCGCGAACGGGTCCGGCACGCCCGCGCCGACCAGGATCTCGCGGTGCTGCTCGCCAGGGACGCGGCTGACCCCGACTTCCTTGCCGAGCTGGCGCGAGACCTCCGCCGCGTACTCCTCGTACGTCCAGGCCTGGTCGCCGCTGAGCTCGTATTCCTTGTTCTCGTGGCCCTCGGTGGTGAGCACCGCGACCGCCGCCGCCGCGAAATCGGCGCGGGTGGCGCTCGCGATCTTCGCGCCCTCGGCGGCACTGGTCAGGACGCCGCCGTTCGCGATGACCTGGCCCAGGTTCGCGGTGTAGTTCTCGTGGTACCAGCCGTTGCGCAGCAGCACGTACGGGACGCCCGAGTCGATCAGGTACCGCTCGGTGATCTGGTGCTCGCGGGCGAGCTCGAAGTCGGCGGCCGGGCCGCCGAGGACGCTGGTGTATCCCAGGAGCGCGACGTTCGCGTTCTTGGCCGCGTCGATGACCGCCTTGTGCTGCGGGACGCGCTGGCCGACTTCGCTGCCGGAGATGAGCAGGACCTTCTCGCCTTCGCGGAAGGCGTCGACGAGGGTGGCCGGGTCGCTGTAGTCGGCGACGCGGACCTCGATGCCGAGCTCGCCGAAGCGCTTGGCCTTGGCGGCGTCGCGCACGACGACGGCGATCTCTTCCACGGGGACCTGGTTGATCAGGCCTTCGACGACGAACGTGCCGAGTTGTCCAGTTGCACCGGTGACGACGATCATTTTCTGCTCCTTCAACTGTCGAGTGGGTCTACCATTGCACTTACCAAACGAAAGTACAATCATTTCGAAAGCACTGTTATCGAGGTAACATCACGTCATGAGCACCCAGCCCACCGAACTCTTCCCCGGCTTCGAGGTGCAGGCCGAGGGGTGCGAGTCGCGCACCATCCTCGACCACATCACCGGCCGCTGGGGCACGCTCATCCTGCTGGCGCTGCATGAAGGACCGATGCGCTTCAGTGAGATCAGGCGGACCGTGCAGGGCGTCAACGACAAGGCCCTCGCGCAGAGCCTCAAGCACTTCGAACGCGACGGCATCGTCGACCGCCTCGCCCCGGCGGACGGCTACCCGTCCCGCGTCGAATACCGCCTCACCGAGGTGGGCGCCGGCCTGGAACTGCGGCTGCGCGAACTCGTGGTGCACCTCTACGACGAGATGCCCCGGGTGCTCGACTCGCACGCCGAGTACGACTCCCGCCGCGCGTCCTGATTCTTCACTCAACCTGTTCGAAATCGCAGGTGGCGAGCCACTAGAGACCTAGACTCGGGCCATGGCTGCGCAGGTCCCGAGATTGGGCGAGCTGCGGCCGGGCACGGCCATTCCGCGGTGGGTCCGGCTGCTGCCGCTCGTAGCCCTGGGCATCGCCACCGCCACCCAGGTCCTCTCGCGCGACCCCCTCCACGCCGGCATCGCGATGGCGGTCGTCCCGCTGCTCGCCGCGTTCGTGCTCGGCCCTGCCTGGACCGCGATCATCTCGGCCGTCGCACTGACCCTCATCGCCGCGCCGTTGCCGATCACCGAGGGCTTCGACTTCCCCGACATCATGGTCGTGTCGATCATCTTCGCTACGGCCGTGAGCATCTCGTGGATCCGCCAGCGCTTCGAGGCGGGCCTGGTGACGGTGTTCAGCGTTTCAGAGGCGGCGCAGCGGGCGGTGCTGCCGGAGCTGCCCGAGCGGGTGGGCGACCTGGCGTGCGCGGGGCTGTACCACTCGGCGCAGCGGGGGGCGCGGATCGGCGGGGACTTCTTCGACGTGCGGCCTAGCCCGTTCGGGGTGCGGCTGATCCTCGGCGACGTGCAGGGGCATGGGCTCGACGCGGTGGGGACCGCTTCGATGCTGCTGTCGGTCTTCCATGAAGCGATCCTCGACGAGGCGGAACTGGGCGCGATCGCCTGGCGGCTGGAGCGGCGGATCCTGGAGGACGCGGCGCACGGGTACGTGCCGGAGCTGTTCGCCTCGGTGCTGCTGGCGGAGTTCGCGGAGGAGTCGGAGGAGCTGCGGCTGCTGTCCTGCGGGCATCCGTCGCCGCTGCTGCTGCGGGGCGAGCAGGTGGAGGAGATCGACCTCAAGCCCGCGCCGGTTCTGGGGCTGCGGTTGGCGGCGCCGGTGAAGCCGGTCGGGATGGCCTCGGTGGCGTTCGGGGCCGAGGACACGCTGCTGGCGTTCTCGGACGGCCTGGTCGAGGCTCGCGACGCGGACGGGAACTACTATCCGCTGGCCGAGCACCTGGACGGGCTGGTGGTGCCGAGTTCGCTGCGCAGGCTCATCGAGTTCGTGTGGGACGACGCGGACCGGTTCGCGGCGCGGATGGACGACGACGTGAGCATCCTGGCGATCAGCCGGCTGTCGAGGACGGCTCGGCGGCAGGCGGCGAGGGCGGAGCGGGTGGAGCAGCGCGAGGAAACGTGAGCGGAGGGTCCCGGCAAATCGGACATCGTTGGCCCCCCGGTCTAAACCCTGACCTATGGGTACGACAGTTTTCGGCTCGGTTCGAATGTGAGCGGAGGGTCTGCATAAATCGGACATTGGTGGGCCCCCGGTACTAACCCTGCACTCTAGGTACGACATTTTCAGTCCTGCGGGAGCGATTCCAGGTCAGGGTTTTTCAATCCGTTAGACAAAGGGTGTTCACAAGCGTTGTTTTTTGTGCAATATTCAAGTCACTCGATTGCAACCCCCCTGAAGGAGACAACGATGTCATCTCCCCGACCGAGGCGTAGGCGCCCGCTGGCCGCGGCCGGTGCTGTCGGCCTCGCCGCCGCGCTCACCGCAGCCGCGCTGCCCCTTTGGAACGCGAACACCGCCGGCGCGCAGGAGACCGCGGCGACCGCCGTCAGCGTCACCCTCGACCCGTCGTACCAGGGTCCCGAATTCGAAGGCTGGGGCACGAGCCTCGTCTGGTTCGCCAACGCCACCGGCGGCTACCCCGACGAGATCCGCGATGAACTGGTGGACCTGGTCTTCGGCGAGGAGGGCCTGAACCTCAACATCGCCAGGTACAACATCGGCGGCGGCAACGCCCCGAACATCGACAACGAGTACCTCCGCGGCGGCGCCTCGGCCGTGCCCGGCTACTGGGCCGCCCCGGAGGGCACCACCCAGGAGGACAAGGACTGGTGGGACCCCGAGAACCCCGAGCACTGGAACTGGGACGCCGACGCGAACCAGCGCTGGTGGATCGACCAGATCAAGGACGACGTCACCCACTGGGAGGCGTTCTCCAACTCCCCGCCCTACTTCCAGACCGTCTCCGGTTACGTCTCGGGCGGCTTCGACGCCAACGCCGACCAGATCCGCACCGACTCGGTCGACGAGTTCGCGACCTACCTGACCGAGGTCATGGAGCACGTCGAGGCCGAGCACGGCATCGAGTTCGACACCGTCGACCCGCTCAACGAGCCCAACACCAACTACTGGCGCACCCAGCTCGGCGCCGACGGCGTGCAGCCGACCGGCGGCGGCCAGGAGGGCGCGCACGCCGGGCCCGAGCTCCAGCAGCTGGTCATCAACGCGCTCGCCGACCAGCTCTCGGAGTCCGAACTGGACACCGTGGTCTCGGCGATGGACGAGACCAACCCGGGCAAGTTCACGAGCAACTGGAACGCCTACACCGAGGAGTCCCGGGCGAACGTCGAGCAGATGAACGTCCACACCTACGGCACGGGTCAGCGCACCAGCGCCCGCGACCTGGCCAAGGGCAGCGACAAGCCGCTGTGGATGAGCGAGGTCGGCGGCGCCTGGACCAACGGCCAGGACTACACCTCGATGGAGAACGGCCTGGGCATCGCCACCCGCATCACCGACGACCTGCGCGAGCTCGAGCCGTCGGCGTGGGTGCTGTGGCAGCCGATCGAGGACAAGAACCTGGGCCACAGCTGGGGCGAGATCCAGCTGCCCTTCGACTGCACCGCGGACGACACCCTCGAGACCTGCGAGATCCAGACGAACACCAAGTTCGACACGATCCGCAACTTCACGCACTACATCGAGCCCGGCGACCACATGATCGGCACCGACAACGGCTCCACCGTGGCGGCGATCAAGGACTCCGAGGACGCCGCGAGCGTCGTGTACACCAACAACTCCGAGAACGCGGTCGCCGTGACCCTCGACCTGTCGAAGTTCGGCTCGGTCGACTCCGGCACCACCGTGACCCCGGTGGTCACCAGCGCCGACGGCGCGCTCGTCGAGGGCGAGCCGGTGGTCGTCGACGGCTCCACCGCGACGCTGACCGTGCCGGGCAAGTCGGTGACGACCTTCCTGGTCGACGGCGTCTCGGGTGTCGCCGAGGACGCGGCGATGGTGCTCGACGGCCACGTCTACCGTTTCGACGGCGTGCAGAGCGGCAAGTCGATCGCCCCGTCGGCGGACGGCACCGGCATCGTGCTCGAGACCGACGACGCCTCCAGCGTCGAGCAGCTGTGGGAGATCCAGCAGCTGACCGACGGCTACTCGAACCGTGAGAAGTACCAGATCGTGAACGCCGCCACCGGGACCCGTTTGGCGGTCGCCGACGGCCTGGCGGTCCTCGAAGGGGCCGAAGGGGATCCGTCCGAGGCGGCCCAGTGGTACCTGTCGACCACCGGCGACGGCACGTACGTGCCCGTCAACGTCGGCACCGGCGTGGTCCTGGACGTGTGGGGCGAGGCGACGGCGGACGGTTCGCCGGTCCAGACCTACACCCCGACGTCGGCGAGCAACCAGCGTTGGACCGTTGTCGACGAGACCGTGCTGGGTACGGCCGATGTCACGACCTACACCGTGCCGCGCTTCGTGCCCGAGCTGCCGGACACCGTGCCCGGCGTCTACCGCGACGGCGCGCGCGGGGCGCTCCCGGTCGTCTGGGATCTGCCGCCTGACTCCACTTGGAACAAGGTGGGTACGGAGACCGTGCGGGGCAAGGCGACCGACCCGCTCGGAAACACGTTCCGCACCAAGGTGACCGTCAGCATCGACAACTTCTCCGAGACCGCGACGGCCTCGGCGAAGACCTACCCGGGCTTCACGCCGGACCTGCCGGACACGGTGATCGCCGTGGGCGAGCGCGGCACTGAGGCTTCGGTGCCGGTGACGTGGGAGGAGGCGCCCGAGGGCGCGTTCGACGACTACGGCACCGTCACGTTGGCGGGCACGGCGGTCCTGATCGACGGCACCGAACTGCCGGCGTCGATCGACGTCGAGGTGACCGACCCGATCGAGGTCAATGTCGCGCTCGGGGACGGCGTGACCACGTCGGCGACGTTCACCGAGCCGGGCTATTCGACTGAGGCCCTGCGCAACGGGAACCTGACCGACAAGGGCTGGTCGAACTGGAAGTCGGGCGCGTTCAACACCGAGGACACGATCACCGTGACACTCCCCGAGGTCCGGGACGTGACCCGCGTGGTGTCGCACTTCTGGAGCGACGGCGGCCGCAACAGCTACGCCGACACGCTGCAGGTGCAGTACCTGGACGCGGACGGCAACTGGCAGAACGCCGGTGACGTCGTCGACGTCCCGACGGGTGAGGCCCCGATCATCGACGTCGAGGTGAACGCCGCGACCTCCGCGGTCCGGGTCGCCATGACGGCCGGGACCGGGGACACTGCCGGGTGGATCATCCTCAGCGAGATCGAGGTCTTCGCGAAGGCCCCTGCCGCTTAGGAGGCTGCCGCTCTGCCCTGTACGTCTCGGAGGGCAGAGCGGAGGAAGTCAAGGGCCCTCACCGCTGTTCGGCGGTGAGGGCCCTTCGTCGTGTCAGGCGGCGTCCGCGCGCAGGCCGTTGATGTGGAAGGCCAGGAAGCGCCGCCAATCCCCCGATTCCTGGATCACCTGGGAGATGGCCGCGCCGAGCATGGCGAGGTCCATGGGCTGGAAGTCCTCGCGGAGGCCGCCGCTCGCTTTCGCGCGGGCGATGAGTTGCAGGACGTCGTCGACGTTGCGGGTGCACATTGCGGCGATCTCGTCGCTGGCGGGACGGCGTCGCGCGATCGCGTCGTTGAGGCCGCGGTCCTGGGCCTGCAGGCCGAACACGCCTTCGAGGTACGCGACGAAGCCTTCCCACGGGTCTTCGATCTCGAGCGCGGAGGCGACGATCCTGTCGAGAGCGCCGAGGCGCGCAGGAATGATCGCGTTGTACAGCGCTTCGCGGGTCGGGAAGTGGTTGTAGAGCGTCCCGATGCTCACGCCCGCACTGCGGGCGATCTCGTCGAGCGGCACCTCCAGGCCGCGCTCGGCGAACAGCGCGGCGGCGGTGGCCAGGAGCCGGTCCCGGTTGCGCAGTGCGTCGGAACGGCGGGATCTGGTCTCGGGCATACCCCCATCATACGAAGTCGAGGGTTCCCTCAAGTTGTGGTACGGTCGCAACTAACTTGAGGGAACCCTCAAATTACGTTCGTGAAGGGAATCGCCATGTCCACCACCAAGACCGCCGTCGTCCTCGGGGCCGGCCCCGGCCTCGGCATGTCCATCGCGCACCGCTTCGGCCGCGAGGGCTACCGAGTCGCCCTGGTCTCCCGCAGCGACACACGCCACGGCGCCTACCTCACCTCCCTCGCCGAGGCCGGGATCGAAGCGGCGGCCTTCACCGCCGACCTGAGCGACAAGGAACGGCTCGACACCGTCCTCGACGAGATCCTCGCCCGCTTCGGCACCATCGACCTGGCGTACTACGGACCGGCCGCGATGGACGGCCCCATGCCCGGGCTCATCGCCGAGGCCGGCTCAGCGGACGTGCGCGCGGCGATGGAGCTCGTGTACCCGGCAGTCGACGCGGTCGGGAAAGTCCTGCCGGGCATGATCGAGCGCGGCTCCGGCGGCTTCCTGTTCGCCGGAGGGCTCAGCTCCGTCGTGCCCATGCCCACGCTCGGCGCCCTCGCGGTCATGACAGCCGCCCTGCGGAACTACGCCATCACCCTCAACGCGGGCCTTTCCACCACCGGCGTCTACGCCGGGGCCCTCACCATCGGCGGCCTCATCGAACGCGGCGACATCCACAAGGCCATGAGTTCCGACCCGAACATGTTCGGGGACACGAAGATCGCCACGCTCGACCCGGACGGCATCGCCGATACCGCCTGGGACCTGTTCAGCAAGCGCGACCGCGCCGAAGCGGTCTTCAACGCCCTGGGCTGACGGCCCGGCCGGCGCCGCCGCCGAACCGAAGACCGGCATCGCGCGGCGGCCCTGCTAACCTTCGGGCTTCCTCGGACGCGAAGGGCGGCACATGGACTCCTGGGTGGCGATCGACTTCGAGACCGCCAACGGCAGTAGGGCGAGTGCCTGCTCGGTGGCGATGGCCCGGGTCAAGGGCGGCGAAGTCGTCGACCGGTTCGCGAGCCTCATCCGGCCGCCGGCCGGGCACGACCGGTTCGAATACCGCAACACCCAGATCCACGGCATCCAATCATCCGATGTGGTCGGTGCACCGGGGTGGCGCCAGGTGTGGGGACGGCTGAGCGAGTTCGCGGGCGATGACCCGCTGGTGGCGCACAACGCGTCGTTCGACACTTCGGTCATCAGGGCCGCCAACACGGCGACCGGGCTGCCGTGGCCCGCGATGCGGTACGCCTGCACCATGGTCATCGCGAAGCAGACCTGGCCGATGCCCTCGTACCGGCTGCCCGACGTCGCGGCGGCCGCGGGCGTGGACCTCACCCGCCACCACGAGGCCGCCTCGGACACGCTCGCCGCGGCGGGCATCCTCGTCGCCCAGCAGCGCGCGCACGGCGTCGACTCGATCGAAGGGCTCTTGAAGTCGGCCCGGGTCACCTGGGGCCGGATCTACGATGGCGGCTACGACACCTGCCGCCGCAAGTAACACCGCGCCATGCGCCGTCGGCGTCGGCGTCGGCGTCGGCGTCGGACGACAACACCCCACCGCGGACGACGGTTCGCTCAGAGCTCGCTCGGCGATACGCCGGGCGGGTGCTTCCGTGCGGTGAGGGCTGGGTCGCGGGCGTCAAGTCCTGTGGTGTCCCTGTCTCACCGCTCGCGGAGTTCACCCAGCCGCGCGGCGACCAGCGCCGTCTCGGGGACGCCGCAGGCCTCGTATCGCTCAGCGGCGCTTTGCAAGTGCCGACGCTCGGCGGCACCGTCGCCTTGGTGGCGGTGCGCTTCGGCGAGGCCGTGGTGCGACCGCGCGAGCTCGTAGGCGTCCTCATGGGACTCGGCGATCACCGCGGCCCGCTCGTGCTGGCCGATCGCCTCGTCGATCCGGTCCAAGTCGGTGAACGCGCGGCCGAGATCGTTGCGGGCCGACCGCTCCAGCGACGGGTCGGCAAGTCGCACCGCGTACTCGACGGCCCGGCCGAGTTCGGCGGCGGCGTCGTCCGCCCGGCCCGCGCGCAGCAGGTCCACGCCCAGTTCGATGAGCGTCGCGGTCACGTCGGCCGTGACGCCTTCCCCGCGGTAGGCCCGGAGGCAGTCGGCGTGCATGGTCACGGCTTCGGTCGGGTCGCCGAGCTCGCGGACGAGGACCCCGCGGAAGACCTCGATGCGGATGCGGTTGTGCTCGTCGCCGGAGTCCAGCCGCCGTTCGGCCGCCGCCAGGCGGTGTTCGGCCTCCGCGAAGCGTCCGAGCCGCAGCAGCGGAACGACCATGTTCGTCCGGATGAGCGCCGCCGCCGCGGCGTCCGCGGCCTCCTCCGCCTGGGCCAGCGCCGCCTCGTGCACCTCGATCGAATCGGCGAACCGGCCGGCCCGGCGGTACAGGATGCCGATGTTGGCCAACGTAAGCGCCGCGTCGCCGAACTCGCCGAAGCCGCGTTTGAGCGCGACGGACCGGTCGAGGCAGTCGATCGCCTCCCGGTGCCGACCGACCGCCAGCAGTTGGCGCCCGGCGTCCCCGAGGGTGAAGGCCTCTTTGCGGACGTCGCCGGTGCGGCGGGCGATGTCGAGCGCGATCCGGTTGACGTGGGCGTGGGGGCCGGTGTCGGGGTCGTGGACGAAGAACGCGTTGAAGGCGGTGGCGAGGTGCCAGGCCTGTTCGGTCCGGTCGGCGTGCGCCGCAGCGACTACGGCGGCCTCCAGATTGGCGCGTTCGGTCTGGAACCACGCCAGTGCGCCGGGCTGGTCCGTGAAACCGGGGAGTCCGGCGTCGTGTGCGGCGGCGCCTTCGGTGAACCGGCGCTTGTTCGGGTGGAGGCGGGCCGCGGCTTGGTAGGCGAAGTGCAGGTAGACGCCGAGCAGCCGGTGGAGGGCCGCGTCGAGTTCGGCCTTGGTCTCTTCCAGCCCCGCGAGTCGGGCCGCGAAGAGCCGCACCAGGTCGTGCAGCCGGTATCGCCCCGGGGAGCGCGTCTCGGCGAGGTGGACGTCGACGAGGGACTCCAGCATGGCGGTCGCCCGCTCCTCGTTCTCGTCGCACAGTGCGGCTGCGGCGCAGGCGTTCACGTCGTCGCCGGGGACGAGTCCGAGCCGCCGCAGGAGGCGCCGGTGGGTGGTGTCGAGTTCGAGGTAGGAGGCGCGCAGTGCCGCGGCGACGCCTCGGTGGCCCATGTCGAGTTCGTCGAGGAGGCGGTCCTCGTCGGCGAGGCGGTTCAGCAGGTCCTGTGCCCGCCACAGTGGACGGCTGCGGAGGCGGGCCGCCGCCAGGCCCATCGCGAGCGGGAGGCAGCCGCAGCGTTCGGCGATCGCGGCGGCTTCTTCGGCGGTGATCCGGCCGGCGAGGGCGGCGCCGATCATCGCCACGGCTTCGCGCATCGGCGGTGGTTCCAGCGGCACGGAGTGCGCGCCCGCCAGCGGGTCGAGGCCGCGGCGGCTCGTGGCCAGGATGAGGCTGCCCGACGTTCCCGGGAGCAGCGCCTCGACCTGCTCGGCGTCGGCGGCGTTGTCGAGCACCAGGAGCACGCGGCGGTCGGCGAGGACGCTGCGG
The DNA here is from genome assembly GCF_042647865.1 of Glycomyces rhizosphaerae. Classification (NCBI taxonomy): domain Bacteria; kingdom Bacillati; phylum Actinomycetota; class Actinomycetes; order Glycomycetales; family Glycomycetaceae; genus Glycomyces; species Glycomyces rhizosphaerae. The sequence continues at coordinate 593,354 of NZ_JBHRWO010000004.1, read as the reverse complement.
TAGCGGGCGGTGAGTTCGTCGATGTCGGTGGGCAGTGCCCGTTCGGCGACGTCGAGGCCTCGCAGGACGCGCGTCAGCACCGATCGCAGGTCCGGGCGGGGGCCGTCGGGGTGGCTGAACCCGTGGAGGTCGACGAACAGCTGCCCGTCCGGGAAGCGGGGGGCGAGGGCATGGGCGGCACGGACCGCCAGGGAGGTCTTCCCGACGCCGGCCATGCCGTGCACGGCGATGACGGCGGTGCCTTCGTCGACCGCGGCGACGATCGCGTCCAGGTGGTGCTCGCGGCCGGCGAACGCGGCGAGCGTCCTCGGCAGTTCGCGGGGCACCGCCGTGAGCGCGTCCTCGGCGCTGGTCAGCAGTGTCCACTCGTTCTCGGACAAGCCGAGTGCGTCGGCGAGCAGGCGCACGGTCTTCGGTTGCGGCCGTACCCTTCCCGATTCGATGTCGCGGATGGTGCGCGCCCCGACACCGGACTTGAAGGCGAGTTCTTCCTGGGTCATCATCGCCCGCTGCCGGAGCGACCGGAGACTGCTGCGGGCGTCGGACGGTGGGTCGGGCATGCCGCCATGATAGGTCGGCTGAGCGAACAGGACGGTATGCCGCGGCGGAGGGGGCGCCCGCTCCTACGGCCTCGGGCCCGATTGCCCACGGGGATGCGAACGGGGCGACCAGGTCTGGTCGCCCCGTTCGCTTGCCGTCAGGCGCCGATGACGTCCGAGAGCGCGGTGAGTTCGTCGGCCTCGTCCCGGGTGAGCTCCAGTTCGGCCGAGGCCAGGAGCGGGCCGAGCTGGTCGGCGGTGCGGGCGCCGGCGATCGGCGCGGTGATGCCGGGCCGGGTGCGCGCCCACGCCAGCGCGACCGAGGCGATCGCGACGCCGCGGGCCTGGGCGATCTGGTCGAGTTTCTCGATGATCGCGAGCCCGGAGGGGTTGAGGTGCTTGGCGGCCGAGCCGCCGCGGACGCTGTGCTGCAGGTCGGCCTCGGTGCGGTACTTGCCGGTGAGGAAGCCGGAGGCGAGCGCGTGGTACGGGAGGCCGCTGAGGTCTTCGGCCACGGCGATGTCGCGCAGTCCCGGTTCGAAGGTGCTGCGGCTGACGAGGCTGTACTTCGGTTGGAGGGCTACCGGTCGGGCGTACCCGTGGCGTTCGGTGATGTCGAGCCATTCGCGGAGCCGCTCGGGGCTGTAGTTGGAGACGGCGATGTGGCGGATCTTGCCTTCGGTGACGAGGTCGTTGAAGGCGCCGACGGTCTCCTCGAGCGGGGTGTCGGGGTCGTCGAAGTGGGCGTAGTAGACGTCGATGGCTTCGGCGCCGAGGCGTTTGAGGGAGGCTTCGGCGGCGGCGCGGACGTTCGGTCCGGCGAGGCCTTTGAACTCGGGGTGCTGGGAGACCTTGGTGGCGACCAGGACGTTCTTGTCGCGGTTCTTGGCGAGCCAGGTGCCGATCACGGTCTCGGATTCGCCGCCGGAGTTGCCGGGGGCCCAGGCCGAGTAGGAGTCGGCGGTGTCGATGAGGTTGCCGCCGGCGGCGGTGAAGGCGTCGAGCACCGCGTGCGCTTCGGCCTCCTCGGTGTTCCACCCGAAGGTGTTGGTGCCGAGGACGAGCGGGTGGATCTCGATGTCGGTCCTGCCGAGCTTGGCCATGTCGAACCTCCGTGGTGTCGGTGCTTGCCGGGACGCGTGGCGTCCTTGCCGTTCTGTTCCGACGGCAATCCTGCCACGCGTCCCGTGCGCGCAGCGCCCGTTTATGAACGATCGTCTTCAAATCGATCGCGGGCGCGGCCCTCAGACCTGGGCGGTCGGCATGATGGTGATCTCGGAGAGGTTGACGCGGGAGGGCTGCTGCGCCAGGTAGGCCACGGCTTCGGCGACGTCGGCGGACTCGAGCACCTCGTAGGCGGCGCGTTGCGCGTCGATCCAGGCGCGGGCGGCGTCGTCGGTGACGTGGTCGGCCAGTTCGGTGGTGACGATGCCCGGCTGGATCGAGGAGACGCGCACGTTCTGGGGGCCGAGCTCGGCCCGGAGGTTGCGGGTGGCGTGTGAGACGAACGCCTTCGAGCCGGTGTACACCGCGAAGTTCGCGAAGACGCCGACCGCCGCGATCGAGGAGGTGTTGACGAGGTCGGCGACGCCCTTGTCCGCGGCGGCCTTGAGCAGTTGCGGGGTGAACGCCCCGATGGCGTTCATCAGGCCGGTGATGTTCAGGTCGATCTGGCGCTGCCACAGGTCGGGGCGCGGTTCGTTGACGGGCGAGGGCAGCATGACCCCGGCGTTGTTGAACAGGAGGTCGACGGTGCCGAGTTCGGCGGCGATGCGCGCGGCGGCGGCGCCGAGGGCTTCGGCGTCGGTGACGTCGGTCGGGACGGCGAGCGCGGTGCCGCCGCGCTGCTCGATGCGTTCGGCGAGGGCGTGGAGGCGGTCGGCGCGGCGGGCGATGAGGGCGACCTTCGCGCCGCGTTCGGCGAGCAGTTCGGCGGTGGCCTCGCCGATGCCGCTGGAGGCGCCGGTGATGACGGCGACGCGGTTCGCGAGCGGCAGGGCGGTGTTCACAGTGGACATTGTGTTCCTTCGGTGTGCTCGGCGTTCAGGGCGGTTGCTCCGTCCTGCAATCGAGTACAGCACTGTTCGGGGCGTGAAACCGGGCCTAAGAACGCCCCCTCGTGACTGGCCCCGCCAGTACCACCTTCGGCTCGGCGGGGCCGTCGCGGCTGGGGCACCATTGACGGCATGGACCAGCGCGCTGAGATCTCGGACTTCCTCCGCAGCAGGCGGGCCCGCGTGCGCCCGCAGGACGCGGGCCTGCCCGACGACGGCCGCGTGCGCCGCGTGCCGGGGCTGCGGCGCGACGAGGTGGCGCGGCTGGCGAACATGAGCGTGGAGTACTACACGCGCCTGGAGCAGGGCCGGGCCGGCAATCCTTCGGCGGAGGTGCTTGAGTCCCTTGCGGAAGCGCTGCGGCTCGATCGGTCGGAGCGCGATCACCTGGTCGACCTGGCGGGACGCCGCGAACCGCGGCGGCGCGGGCCGATCGCGGCGCAGCGGGTGCGGCCGGGACTGCTCTTGACGCTCCAGAGCCTGGAGAACGTGCCGGCGTTCATTCTCGGCAGGCGCATGGACGTGCTCGCCCAGAACCGCTTGGCGAAGGCGGTGATGGTCGATTTCGAGGCGATGCCCGCGAAGCTGCGGAACGTGGCCCGCTGGAGCCTGCTCGATCCGGAGGCGAGGGAGCGGTTGATCGACTGGGAGGCCATGGCCCGCGACAATGTGGCGGCGCTGCGCTACGAGGCCGGGAAGCACCCGGAGGACCGCCAGCTCGCGGACCTGGTGGGCGAGCTGATGATCGGCTGCCCGGAGTTCAGCGGGTGGTGGAACGACCACGAGGTGCTGCGGCGGACGCACGGGATCAAGCGGTACCGGCATCCGGTGGTCGGCGATCTGGAGTTCGCGTACGAGGCGCTCGCGCTGCCGGACGACCCGGACCAGACGATGTGCGTCTACAACGTCGAGCCCGCCTCCAAGAGCGCCGAGGCCCTGCGCCTGCTCGACAGCTGGACGGCCCCGGCCGCGCAGCGTTCCTGAGCATCCCCACCTTTTAGCAACCAAAGGTTGCACATCCCCGCGGATTGCGGTAGCGTGATGTGCAACCAAACGTTGCGAAAGGTGGCAGTCATGGAACTCGGATCGATCGAGCGGGAGATCCGCATCGAGGCCTCGCCTGAGGTCGTCTTCGACGTGGTGAGCAGCCCCGAGCACCTGAAGGAGTGGTGGCCCGACGAAGCCGAGTTCTCGCCCGTGCCGGGCGAGAACGGGCGGATCGGCTTCGGGAACCCGGCCGACGGCCTCGACTGGCAGCAGTTCACCGTGGTCGACGCGATGCCGCCGCGGCGCTTCTCCTTCCGGTGGACCCACGAGGAGGGCACGACCGCGGCGCGAGGCAACTCGTACCTGGTCGTCTTCGAACTCGAGCCCACCGACACCGGGACCCTGCTTCGGATGACCGAGACCGGTTTCCGCGAACGCGGCTGGGCCGAGTCCAAGGTCGCGGCCGAGCACGCCGACCACGTCACCGGCTGGGATCACTTCCTGCCGCGCCTGGCGCCGTACGCGGAGAAGGTCGGAGCGGGCCGATGAGCACCGCGGTCGACGACGACCTCTGGTCCGCCGTCGGCGACCCGACCCGGCGCCGCATGCTCGACCTGCTGCTCAGCGAGGGCAGCGGGACGGCCACCAGCCTGAGCGAACGGCTGCCGGTGACCCGCCAGGCCGTCGCCAAGCACCTCGCCGTCCTCGACCGGGTCGGCCTGGTGCACGCCGCGACCGCCGGCCGCGAGAAGCACTTCCGCGTCGACGAGGCCCAGCTGGCGCGCGCCGTCGCCCAGCTGAACGAGGTCGGCACCAATTGGGACTCCCGGCTCCAGCGCATCAAGCGCCTCGCCGAGACCATCGAACGCCAGAAGCAGGCAACCGAGAACGAGGAATAGAAGGGAACACCGCGATGGTGGACATCCTGCACCGCATCGGCGCCGAGCACACGACGCCCGAGCAGGCATACGAATCACTGGCCACACTGGAGGGACTCTCCGGATGGTGGACCGAGAACACGACCGGCACGACGGACGTGGGCGGCCGGATCGCCTTCAAGTTCGAGAACGGCGAGTTCGAGATGGAAGTCCTCGAACTCGAACCGGGCGAGCGCGTCCTCTGGGAGGTCGTCGGCGGCGACGTGCCCGAGTGGATCGGCACCAAGATCCACTGGGACCTGCGCCGCGAAGGCGACTACACGGTCGTCCTGTTCAAGCACGAAGGGTGGCGTGAACCGATCGAGTTCATGCACCACTGCAGCACCAAATGGGGGTCGTTCCTGATGAGCCTCAAGCAGCAGTTGGAGACCGGCACGGGCGCGCCGTGGCCGCGCGACGTGCACACCGACAACTGGGGCTGAGCCGCAAAGGAATCTGAGGAGGGCCGGGGCGGCGCCCCGGCCCTGCACCATCGCCGCTACTCGCCGGTAACTAAGTGCGAGTGGTGGATGACGGGTTTGCCCTCACTGGATATGATTCGCGACCATGACGACCATCTTCGAGGTATTGACCTGGGGCCGTGAGGGAACCAAAGTCGACGGCCAACTCACCAGTCGCCTCGGCTACGGCGTCGAATTCCCCCGCGGGGCGGAGTTCGGGCTGCAGCTGCTCATGGACGCCTGGTTCCAGGGCTTCGGCACGATGGCGATGGGCCAGGACACCGCCAAGGAGTTCGAAGAGTGCTTCGAACTGTTCCTAGGCAAGCAGGTCTGGACCGACGCCGAAGGCTACCTCCTTGACGAGGCCACGAAGGAACTCGTGCAGCCCAAGGTCAAAGCGGCCGAACACTACGCCGACCGGCTCGACGGGTCGAGCGGCCGCTCCGGCGGCTACGACTACCTCGTCCTCAAACCGCGCGGCGACGAGTTCCTGCGCCGCGCCACCGCGATCATCGCGTCCTTCACGATCGAATCCGACCCCGGCAGCGAGAAGGCCCGCTTCACCATCGAGGCCGCCGACCCCAGATACGTGGCCCACATGGAGAAGCACCTCTACTTCCAGACCGCCTTCACCGGCCGCCTCCCCGCCTAGGGCAGGCCCTAGCCGAGCATCCCGACGAACACCGCCGCCGCGACGAGGAGCAGCATCCCCGCGACCCCGGCGAACAGGCGACGCGGACGCGGCCCCTCCCGAAGGACCCCGACCCCCAACGGCACCAAGGCGACGGCCAGACCGAGGGCCGCGACGACCGACAACGGCGTCGTGCCCTTCAAGACACCGAGCGGCATCAACGCCATGCAGGCCAGCGCGATCGCCTGAACGAGCCGCAACGCTCCGGCACGGACGGCTCCAACGGCGAGCACGACCCATCCGGCCATGACCGCCACCGAGAACGCGCTCATCAGATGCCAGGCCCCGTAGGCGTCCGCGACCGACCGCGTCGCACTCGCCGGCCCCTGCAACTCGACCAGTTGGAACGCGAGGTGATCGACCCCGGCATAGAACGTCCGGGCGAACAGCCCGAAGACCGCCAGGCCGCCGCCCCAGAGCGCCCAGGTCGGCCGGGTGCTCCCGATGCGTTGGGCGAGCATGATGACCGCAGGCCACAGGAGCACGTACCCGGCGAGTACGAGGCTGTAGGCGGCGGTCATGAGCGCCGGACGGTCGGCGTAGGCGCGCAACTGCTCGGGGAAGAAGAACTCGGGCCCCACACGGAGCAGGACGCCGGAGAGGAGCGCGATCGGGCCGAGCACGAGCGAGGTGCCGCCGAGCCAGCGGCCGGGGAAGTGCGTTTCGTTCATGCCACAACCATCGTTGCCGCGGTGGGACTTCCGCATCGGAGCACGGTCTGGAACCACACGTCAGCCCTGGATATGACGACTCCCGCTCCCCGGAGCGATACCGTTCACCGGTGCCCTCCCGCCGCCTGCTCCTCGTCGACGCCGCCGCCGCGTTGGCAGTGTGCGCCGCCTACCTCTCGTTCGCTGCGTTCGACGGATCGGACGGCACGCCGGTCTTCTCCGGGCCGCCTTGGCTCGCTTGGCTCATCGCGGCGGCCGTCGGACTGCCGATCGCGGTCCGTCGACTGTGGCCGATCGGCGCCGCGTCGGTCGTGGTGCTCGGCTGCGCGGCCTCCTCGGTCCTCGACCTCACCCGCGAGCCGTTCGTTCCGGCGGCGCTCGTCCTGTATTCGGTCGGAGCGCTGGTGCCCCGGCGCCGGTCGATCGCCGTGCTCGCAGGCGCATGCGCCGTCCTGGGAGGCGGCCTCGTCGCGGGCGTGCACCTGATCACGCCCTCGGAGACCCTGTCGGGCACTGCCACGCTGGTCGCGGCGGTCTGGGCGATCGCGGGCGGCGGCTGGGCCGCGGGCCTCATGTTGCGGCGCAAGCGAATGGAAGCGGAAAATGCCGCCGCGAGCGATCGGGCGCGCGTCGTGATCGAGGAGCGGATGCGCATCGCCCGCGAACTCCACGACATCGTCTCCCACAGCCTCAGCCTCATCGCGGTCCAGGCGGGCGTCGCCAACCACATCGCCGACGAGCAGCCCGAGCGGGCGCGCGAGGCGATGCGCTCGATCGAGGCGACGAGTCGTGACGCGCTGGCCGAGATGCGGAGCGTGCTGACCGTGCTGCGGGCCGATGCGCCGTCCGGCACTCGTGCGCCCGTGCCCGGCCTGGCGGATCTGGAAGCACTGGTCGACCGGGCGCGGGAGGCGGGCATGGTGGTCGAGGCGAACATCGATGTGCCCGTGCGGGTGCCCGACGGGGTGGCCCTGGCGATCCATCGCGTGGTGCAGGAGTCGCTGACCAATGTGGTCAAACATGCGGGTGGGGGCCGGTGCGAGGTGACCGTGCGAGCCGATCGCTCGGAGGTCCGGGCCGCGATCGTGGACGACGGTGTGCGCCAGGCGGCCTCGGCCGGCGGCCATGGCCTGATCGGGATGCGCGAGCGCGTGCTGATGTACGGCGGCACGTTCAGCGCGGGACCGGTTCCCGAAGGCGGCTTCGCGGTGCGGGCGGTCGTGCCGTTCGACGGCGGTGAGCCGCGATGACCGTGCGGGTGCTCATCGCCGATGACCAGGCGCTCGTGCGCGGCAGTTTCCGGCTCCTCGTCGAATCCGCAGACGACCTGACCGTGGTCGGCGAGGCCGGCACGGGCACCGAGGCACTCGCGCTCGCACGTTCCGCCCGGCCGGACGTGATCGTCATGGACGTGCGCATGCCCGAAATGGACGGCATCGAGGCGACCCGTCAGATCAGCGCCGATCCCGCATCGGGCAGCGTCCGAGTGCTCATCCTGACCACCTTCGACCTGGACGAGTATGTCTACGCGGCGTTGCGGGCCGGGGCCAGCGGCTTCCTCCTGAAGGACGCGCCCCCGACGACGCTCCTGACCGGCATCCGCTCGATCGCGGCGGGCGAAGGGATGCTCGCCCCCACGGTCACGAAGCGCCTCATCGAGGAATTCAGCCTCCGCCCGGCGGGCGGCCCGACCCCGCGCCGCCTCGACGCCCTGACCGAGCGGGAACGGGAGGTGCTGACCTTGATCGCCAAGGGCCTGAGCAACACCGAACTCGCGGCCGCGCTCTTCGTCAGCATGGCGACGGTCAAGACCCACATCAGCCGCCTCCTCGCCAAACTCCAAGCGAGAGACCGGGCCCAGCTGGTCATCGCCGCCTACGAATCCGGACTCGTGACCGCCGGTCCACCGCCGCGAGGTTGCGACCTCGGTCGCCGCCCTCAGCGGTGAGCGGTGATCAGGCGGGCGTGCGGGTCGTGCCGCCATTCGCCCGCCGGGGCCCGCCGGAGGAACTCGGCGCGGAGGCGGTCCATGAAGGCGTCCCCTCTGGCGATGGCAAGGGAGCGAAGGGGACCGGAGTGGGCGGCCGCGTCGAAGTACTCGGCGGCGGCGGCGTGGGTCATCGGGAACGTCGGAAGCTCGTCGCGATCGAGGACGGCGCCGTGGTCGGTCACGGCCGCCGCGAGTTCGGATTCCCAGCGGGAGTCGTCGTAGGCGGGGAGGTTCGCGCGGATCACTGCGGCGACGAGCGCGAACGGGCCGTCGGTCTCGGTGACGTCGGGCCAGAAGACGACCGAGAGGCGTCCGCCCGGGCGGAGCGCGTCGAGCCAAGCGCGGACGGCCGCAAGCGGATCGGGCAGCTGCTGGAGGCCGAAGACGGAGACGACGGCCGCGCAACGACCGGTCCAGCGCGCGTCGAGCGCCTGGGCGTCGCCCACGATCGCTTCGACGTGCGGACGTCCGGCGGCCCGGTCGCGGGCGAGTTCGACCATGCCCGGGGAAAGGTCGATGCCGACGATCTCGCGGTCGGGGAACCGGTCGATCAGCCGGTCGAGCTCGGGGAAGGTCCCGCAGCAGGGCACGAGGATCGCACCGTCCGGAAGGTCCGCGTCCGTGACGCCCGCGACCGCGAGGTCGACCCAGGGAGCGAAGCGCGGAACGAAGTAGGCCTCGTATCCGGCGGCGGACTCGTCCCAGGCGCGGGCGAGACGGGCGAGGCGGTCGGCGTTCTCCTGCATAGTCGTCGAAGCGTACCGCCCGCGGGGACATGGCGGGGTCGCAAGCGGACGACCGACCGGTAGGGTCCCCGCCATGGGAGACACCGGGTATGAGCGCGCCACGCGCGAACGATACGACTTCTACGCCGGCGAGTACTTCGAGCGGTTCCGCGATTCGCTGGACTACAAGCTCTTCGACCGCGTCATGATCACGGCGTTCGCCGAACTCGTCAAGGAGTCGGGGAACCCGAAGATCCTCGACATCGGTTGCGGGCCGGGCTACGTGACCGAGCATCTGCATCGCATCGGCCTCGAGGCGCGCGGCATCGACCTCTCCCCCGAGATGATCGCGTTGGCGCGCGAAGCGTATCCGGAGCTCACCTTCGAGGTCGGCGACATGACCGCGGTCGACCTGCCGGACGGCGGCCTCGGCGGGGTCTTCTCGCGGTCCTCGATCATCCACACGCCGCCCGAGCGACTGCCCGAGGTCTTCAGCGAGTGCCACCGGCTGCTCGCGCCCGGCGGGCACCTGCTGTTGATGTTCCAGGCGCACACCGACGCGTCGCAGCTCGCCTGGGCGTTCGACCACACGGTGACGACGGCCTACCGGCTGTCGGTCGGCCGCGTCGCGGATCTGTTGCAGGAGACCGGATTCCAGGAGGTGGCCCGCCAGATCCTGGCCCCGGAGGAGGACGAGCTGCGGGGCTTCCACTACGGCTACCTGCTGGTTCGCAAGCCGGGAGGCGACACGGCCGAATGAGGTAATCATCCTCACAGATAATTCAATTATCCAGTTGGTTGACTAAATGATAGCTTCTTCGGCATGGAACCGAAGAAGCCTGGTCGGCGTTCTCCCGAATCCGCCGAGCGGGTGCGGGACGCCGAGCGCACCAAGCGGAAGCTGCTCGACGCGGCGCTGTCCGAGTTCGCCGCCAACGGCTACGACGGCGCGCGCGTAGGCGGGATCGCCGCCCGCGCCGGAGTGAACAAGCAGCTCATCAGCTACTACTTCGGCGGCAAAGAAGGCCTGTACCGCGCGATGGCGCGCGAATGGCTCGACGACGAGCGCGACCAGGCCGGCCCCGACGTGCCCGCCGCCGACGTCATGCGCTGGTACCTGCGCGACAACCTCAAGGACCCGCGCATCGGCAGGCTCGCGCTGTGGCAGGCCCTCGCCGACGAGCTCCCCGAAGAGGAGTCCCAAGCGGACGCCGACCGGGAGCTCGACCAGATGCGCGAGCGCCAGGAGCGCGGCGAGATCGCGTCCGAACTGGACGCCGCCGCCGTCCAGATCGCCTTCATGGGCATGACCCTCGCCCCGGTCGTCTTCCGCCGCACCGCGAAACGGCTCTTCGGCGTCGACATCGACGACCCCGCATTCGAAACCCGCTACGGCGACACCCTGTCTCGCATCATCGCGAGGCTCGCCGAGGAAACCGAACACCACCACGAAAGGAACCCCGAATCATGACCGTGCTCATTACCGGCGCCCGAGGCGCCATCGCGCGCAACGTCATCGCGCAGCTGCTCGACGCGGGCACCACCGTGCGCGCCGCCAGCCGCGTCCCCGGCGCGACCGACCTCCCGAAAGGCGTCGATCCCGTCCGCGTCGACTTCACCGCCCCCGAGACCCTCGCTCCCGCACTGGAAGGCGTCGAGAAGGTCTTCCTCTACGCCGCCCACGAGGGCATCGACGCGTTCGTCACCGCCGCGCAGGAAGCCGGGGTGAAGCACGTCGTGCTCCTCTCCTCGGCCGCCTCCGCCGGACCGGACAACGACATCGGCCGCATGCACCTCGCGGTCGAGCGCCCGCTGGAGGCCTCCGGCATCCCGTGGACCTTCGTCCGCCCGGCCATGTTCGCCACCAACTCCCTGTGGTGGGCCGAATCGATCCGCAACGAAGGCGTTGTGCGCCTTCCCTATCCGGACGCGCCGGTCAACCCGGTGCACGAGCGCGACATCGCCGAGGTCGCCTTCGCGGCGCTCACCGAGGACGGCCACGAGGGCCGCACCTACGTGATCGACGGGCCGGGCCACCTGGCGCAGCGCCGCCAGGTCGAGCTGATCGGCGAGGCCGTCGGCCGCGAGATCACCGTCGAGGAGCTGCCGCGCGCCGTGGCTGCGAAGTTCCTCCCCGAATCGCTGCTCGACATGCTCGCCAGCGGCTCGACCGAGCTCTGGGGCCCCACCTCCGAGGCCGTCACCGGCCGCCCGGCCCGCACCTACGCGGACTGGGTCGCCGACCACGCCGACGACTTCCGCTGACCTGCAAGGAAACCAGTTACGCCCCCTGCCGCACCGCAACCGCGTGCGGCAGGGGGCGCCTTCGCTTCAGGTGCAGGTAGGCGAGGGCGAGCACGGCGATCCCCAAGGGCAGCAGCAGGTACCAGGAGAGCGCCGTCCCGATGGCCGCCGTGCACCCGGTCGCCAGCAGCGCCCGGACGCGGGCCCGGCCGGTCAAGAGCCGCACCGCCGCCGCGCACGCCAGCACGGTGACACCGGCGAGGACCGCCGAGGTCGCGCGCATCTGCACGTCGAGCCCGAGCCCGAACCAGGCGGCCCCGGCGAACGCGGTCCCCGAGAGGACCGCGAGCACCGCGAGGCTGCGATGCGGCGTCCGGCCGGGCTCATGGCCCTTGGCGAGCGACGCGGGCATCGCGCCGTCGCGGGCGAGCGCCGCACCGAGCCGGGACGCCCCGGCGATGAAGGTGTTCATGGCGCCCAAGCTGAGCAGGGCCGCGCACACGGCGGTGAGGGGCGCTGCCGCCGAACCGAAGCCGTACGCGAGCAGGTCCGTGAGCGGCACGGCCGAATGGGCGGCGCTCCCGCCGAGCACACCCGCAGTGGCGGTCGCGAGCGCGAGGTAGACCGTGGCGACGATGGCCAGAGCGAGCGCCGTGACCCGGCGCAGTTGCCTTGTCGGATCGGTGAACTCGCCGGAGAGGTGGCTCGCGGCCTCCCAGCCGGAGAAGGCGTAGAACAGGACCGCGGCGGCCGAGAAGATCCCCGCGACGCCGTGCGGCGCGAACGGGCGCAGGTTCGCCGGGTCGAAATGCGGCAGGGCGGCGACGCACGCGACGGCGAGGAGCGCGATGAGCAGTCCCATGAGGACGAGCTGCGCGCCGCCTGAGAGGCGCAGGCCGATGTGGTTGGCGGCGAAGGCCATCGCCAGGAGCGTCGCGGCGATGACGGTGACGGCGGTCCGGCCGAGCCCGGCGGCGTCGGCGATGTAGGCCGCGCCCACGAGCGCGGCCGAGCTGGCGCCGACCGGGATGACGCTGAAGAACCACCAGCCGCACACGGCGGCGGCGCGGTCGCCGAAGGCCGCGCGGGTGAACGTCGCGACGCCGCCCGCGTCCGGCCTGCGTGCGGCCAGTTCGGCGAACGTGGCGGCGACCGGGATCGAGAGGACGAGGAGCGCGACCCAGGCGACCAGGGCGGCGGGCCCCGCCGCCTGCGCGGCCAGGCCGGGCAGGGCCAGCACGCCGGGACCGAGGATCGCGCCGAGGTAGAGGGCGGTGCCGCGCGCGGTCCCGAGCGAGCCGTGAGGGGGTGTTCGGTCGTTCATGTGCAGCAAAGCTATTCGCTTGTTCGGTCGATCACGGGCCTCACCGAACGTTCGGCCGGTATTGGCGCGATAATCAGCGGATGGACGAACTTGACGCATCGATCGTGCGGTTGCTCCAGTCGGATGCGCGGCTGTCGAACCGGGAACTGGCCCGCCGGCTCGGCGTCGCGCCGTCGACCGCGCTGGAGCGGGTCCGGGCGCTCACCAGGCGCGGGGTGATCCGCGGCTACGGGGCCGATGTGGACGTCGCGGCGCTCGGCCGGCGCGCGGAGGCGCTGGTGTCGGTGCAGCTGCGCCGGCACCAGCGGTCCTCCTACGAGTCGTTCCGGGAGACCGTGGGCTCGTGGCCGGAGGTGGTGACGCTGTTCGTGGTCTCCGGCGGCAGCGACATCGTGATCCACGTGGCCGTGCGCGATGTCGAACGGCTGCACGCGTTCCTGGTCGACCGGCTCGGCACGCGGCCCGAGGTCGCACGGTTCCAGACCTCGATGGTGTTCCAGCGCCACCACAACCGCGTGCTCGAGCCGCTGCCGCCCGAGGACTGAGCGGTTCAGGCCCGGCGGGCCCGCGACCACGGGCCGAGCTGCGCGACGCTACCGCGAGTTCGCTCCCTCGGCGGAGCCGTGGCTCGCCTACGTGCGCACCGCGCAGCGGCTCGGCTTCACGCTGGCGGAGATCGCCGCGCACGGCGCCGCATTGCGCGAGGCGCCCGATTCGGCCGCGGCGCTCTCGGCGCCGTTCGCGGACAAGATCGCGGTGGTCGACGTGAGGATGGCCGAGCTCGCCGCCCTGCGGGAGGAACTGGCCGAGCGGGCGGGCGCCGGGTGCCCGCTCACACCCGACCCGCTTCGCCCCACAGTCGACGCACGCCCGCTCTGACCCGCTCCTCCCCCACCTCGGGCAGGACGGCGGTGAGGTGCTCGGCGTCGAGCATCGCCAGGAGCGCGTGAGCCGTGTGCTCGGGATCCTCGTTGTGCGGCAAGAGGATCGTGACGTGCCGGTGCCAGAAGCGGTAGGCGCCGATCCGGTACCGCGCGCCGGGGCTCGCGGTCTCCGACATGCGCAGCAGCGGCAGGTACTCGAGCGCGTAGTCCAGGTACGCGTCGGCGAAGGCCACCAGCCGCTCAGGCTCTGGCGCGCCGGGACCGAGCGGCGGCGGGCCGCCGAGGACTCCTTGCTGCAGGATCCGTTCGCGCGCATCCAATAGGGCCGCAGCAAGACCGGCCTTGTCGCCGAAGCGGCGGAAGAGCGTTCCCTTGCCGACGCCGGCGGCCGCGGCCACCTGGTCCATCGAGACGGCTTCGACGCCGTGCTCGGCGAAGAGCCGGGCCGCCGCGTCCAGGATCGCGGCCCGGTTGCGGGCGGCGTCGGCGCGTTCCTTCGGCGGCGGCGTGCGCAGCAGTTCCAAGGGGATTGCAGAACCGGACTGTGGTCCGTTACTATCGTCGTACACATCTGGACTATAGTCCACTTACTTGGAAGGCGATGCCATGACCGCTCTCATCACCCGCGACGAGCTTCGGGCCGCGATCGACACCGACGCCGTGACCGTGATCGACGCCCTCGGCGGCGAGTACTACGCCAAGCAGCACCTCCCCGGGGCCGTCCCGCTCGTGCTCGCCGACGTCGACGCCCAGGCGCCGACACTCCTGCCGGACAAGGACGCCGCGATCGTCACCTACTGCTCGAACCCCGGCTGCGCCAACAGCACCCAGGTCGCCGAGCGGCTGACCTCCCTGGGCTACACCAATGTGCGCAAGTACAAGGAGGGCATCGAGGACTGGACCGACGCGGGCCTGCCCGTCGAGTCCGCCTAGGCGATTTCAGGCCTTCGGCGGGACGGCCGCGTCGCCGTCCCGCCGAAGCGAGAATTCGAGCCGCGCAACGGGAACAGCCGACCCATCCCGCGCGTTGACCCCTTCGGCAATCCCCCTCGACAGACACCGACCCCCAAGGAACCCCACGTGAAGCAGCTCTTCCGCACCGCCAACATCTACATGATCCTCGGGCTGGTCAGCGGCCTGTACGCCCGCGAATTGACCCACCTCAACCACTTCGAGGGCGACACCCCGCTCGACACGCTGCACACCCACCTGCTCGCGCTCGGCATGCTGTTCTTCCTCGTAGTCATCGCGCTCGAGAAGCTCTTCGCCCTGACCGAGAGCCGCCTCTTCAAGTGGTTCTTCCTGCTCTACAACGGCGGACTGATCCTCACCGTCGCCGTCATGACGCTGCGCGGCACGCTGACGGTGCTCGACGCCGCCCCCCAAGGCGCGGCCGACACGACGCTGGCCTGGACCGCCGGGTTCGGGCACATCGTCCTGACCGTGGGCCTCATCTTCTTCTTCCACGCTCTGGAGCACCGCATCAAGGCCTCCAAGGAAGCCGCGAAGGACACGGAGCACGCCGAGACCGCCACAGCCTGAACCGGGACATGAAGCGGGGCCGGAGGAGTGCGCCTCCGGCCCCTCATCTCATGGTGTGCATCAAGGCGTGTGGATCTCCGGGGCCGCCACCGCGGCCATGTCCGATCCGATGTAGAAGCTCGGGTGCGGCGGCTGGTTGTAGCCGGTGTTCTGCCAGGCGACGGCGACGCGGTACTGCGCGTCGTGCATCAGGGTCGGCAGCCGCAGTTCGGTCTCGTGCGGGGTCGCGTAGACGCGCAGGGCCGAGCTGTCGCTCGTGCGCCAGACGACCTCCTCGCGCCAGTCGCCGAACAGGTCGGCCGAGAGGGCCGGGACGGACTTGGTGCCGTTGTTGGAGGCCACGCCCTCGCCACTCAGCAGGCCGCCGTCTGCGTAATCCGAGATGGCGGTGCCGTCGAGCAGTTCGCGCTCGGCGTCGCCGTCCCACCAGGACGCGAAGTTGATCGAACCGGGCTTGTCGCCGACGGTGTCGCCGCTGCCGTTGCGGAGACCGTCCTCGGCGGCGGACCAGAACTCGGCGCCGGGGTTCTCGGCTGAGACGTTCGCGGCCAGCGCGCGGCCGTTGTCGGTGCCGCTCGCCGGCTCGGACCAGATGGCCTCGCCGCTCTCACCGTCGATGAGCCGCATGGACGGCTGGTCGGAGTGCTCGGCGGGCATGAAGACCTCGAGGCCCTCGTTGTCCGGCACGAAGTCGCTCACGTGGAGGGCGTCGCCGTGGTACATCCTGGTGTTCCACAGGGGACTGCCGTCGTCGTCGACGGCCATGGCGCCGAAGACCACTTCCTGGCGGCCGTCACCGTCGAGGTCGGCGATCGAGAGGCTGTGCGCGCCTTGGCCTTCGTATTCACTGCCCGCTTCGTCGGAGTCGAAGGTCCAGCGTTCGGCGAGGTTCTGGCCGTCGAAGTCGACGGCCCAGATAACGGAGCGGGTGTAGTAGCCGCGGCTGAAGATCATCGAGGGGCTCTCGCCGTCGAGGTAGGCGGTGCCGGCGAGGAAGCGGTCGACGCGGTTGCCGTAGTCGTCGCCCCAGTCGGCGACGTTGCCGCGGCCGGGCTGGTAGTCGATGGTGTCGACGGCCGCGCCGGTGGCGCCTTCGAAGACGGTGAAGAATTCGGGGCCTTCGAGGACGTAGCCGCCGGAGTTGCGGTGGTCGGCGTTCGCGTCGCCTATCACGGCGCCCGTGCCGTCCACAGTGGCGTCCGCGGTCTTCATGGCGATCTCGGCCTTGCCGTCGCCGTCGTAGTCGTAGACCTGGAACTGCGTGTAGTGCTGTCCGGCCCTGATGTTGCGGCCCAGGTCGATCCGCCAGAGCCGCTCGCCTTCGAGGGTGTAGGCGTCGACGTAGACGTTGCCGGTGACGCCGGACTGGGAGTTGTCCTTCGAATTCGACGGGTCCCATTTGACGAGGTACTCGTAGCGGCCGTCGCCGTCGAGGTCGCCGACGCTCACGTCGTTGGCGGAGTAGGTGTAGCCGTCGCCGTCCGCCGGGACGTCGAGCGGGATGTCAAGGGCGCCTGCGTCATTGAAGACCGCTTCGGCGGCTTCGGGCTCGCCTCCGGCGGCTTCGACGGTGTAGGCGCCGTCGCCTCCGGCGTCGAGGTAGTTCGTGGCGCCGGTGAGCGGGGCCTCGTTGAGCAGTTCGCCGTCGCGATAGACGTTGAAGCCGGTGTCGGCGGCGTCGGTCCCGAGGAGCCGCCAGCTGACGAGGTTGCCCTCCCCGGTGGGGACGACGGTGACACCGCGGCCGAGCGCTTCCATCTGGTAGCCGGCCTGCGCTACGTCGGCATCGCCTTCGGCGGCGTTCCCCAAGGGGGACACGGCGAAGGCGGTGGCCGTGGCCAGTCCCGCCGAGGCCGTCAGGCCCGCGACGAGGGCGGCCCTCTTGGTATTTCGCGTGCGGTTTCGTGTGCGCATGCTCGCTCCTGGAGTGCGGTCGTTCCTTTTCGGAGGGGCCGCCGGCCAGGGAGGGCACGGCGGCGCGACGGGCGCGCGACCATGCCGGGAAGTACGCGATCCGTCATCTACCGTATCGAATAGGTTCGATGCAATAGCAGGCAAACGATAACCACAAATGCTGTCTTTCGTCAACTCTCGCAGCAAAATGGTTGAATACGCGCAAAGCGATCGAGTGACGACCCTTGGTCATGCCATAGAGGACTCGGTCCGCTTATGCGGCCTCGATGGTGAGCACGGTCTTGCCGCGGGCCTTGCCCGCCTTCGAGCGCGCCAGCGCGTCCGCGGCCTCCTCGAGCGGGGCCTTGAAGTCGATGCGAAAGCGCAGCTGCCCGTGCTCGACCGCTTCAGCGAGGGACGCGAGGGTCGCGGGCCGGGCGTTGGCGTAGAGGTTCGCGCCGCGCAGGCCGCGGGCGGCGACGAGCTCGGCGTCGACTGCGCCGTTCGAGGAGACGATGACGCCGTTCGGCTTGAGCAGCGCGGCGATCGGTTCGAGCCGGCCGGGGCTCGTCACGAGGTCCACAATGGCGTCGATGCCGCCGGGGTGGGCGACGCGCACCTGGTCGGCGGTGGGGCCCGCGGTGAAGTCGACGATCTCGGACGCGCCGAGTTCGCGCAGGTATACGGCGGTGTCGGGGTCGGTGGTGGCGATGACGCGGACGCCTTGCGCGGCCGCGAGCTGCACGGCGGCCTGGCCGACGCCGCCCGACGCGCCGTTGATGAGGAGGGTCTGCCCGGGGCCGATCCCGGTGCCCTCCACGAAGTCGTGGGCCGCGGCGCCGGCGGTGGGCAGGGCGGCGGCGGTGTCGAAGTCGAGGTCACCGGGGAGGCGGGCGAGCTTGGCGGCCTTGGTGACCGCGTACTCGGCGTAGGAGCCGCGGCCCTGTTCGATGTCCATGAACTGGCCGAAGACGCGGTCGCCGGGAGTGAACGAGACGCCCTCGCCGACGCTTTCGACCGTGCCCGCGCCGTCGGAGCCGAGCACGAGCGGGAAGGCGTGGTGGACCGAGCCGCGCATCGCGCCCTCGATCACCTTCCAGTCGAAGGGATTGACACCCGCGGCGGCGAGGCGCACGAGCACTTCGCCGGGACCCGGTTCGGGGACGGGCAGCTCGACGAGGCGGGGTTCGGTATCGAAATCGGTGACGACGACGGCGCGCATGGGTGTCCCTTCCATTCCGCCTGAATCTACACCGATCACGTGTGCCGTTCAGCGGTTCCGCCCGCGCGGCGGCGCCTTGTACGCTTCACCTGGCGCTGCACGACAGGGACCGGGCCCCTCTGGACCGGAGACCCAGGGCGCGTCCACCCCTGAATCGACCGATCCCGTTGGAGGAGTTCGCCATGCGCCCTTGGATGGACCGCGCGACGCTGGGCGGGCGCCTCCACGGCCGCCTCCTGCTCGTCCTCGTCGCCGTCGCCGTCCTCACCTCGGTCGCCGCGATCTGGCAGTTCAGCATGCTCCGGGAGGATCACGACCCGGACTGGGGGCAGATCGACGACCGCGGGGCGCTCACCGACGCTGACGTGATCGGCGGGTCCGGCACCGCGACTGCGAGCGTTTCGGCGACGCCGTCGCCGACCGTGTCCGCCTCGGCCTCCGAGACGGCCTCGGGCACTGCGACCGCGAGCGAGCCCGCCGCTCCCACGGAGGCCGCCGTCAGCGGTCCACAGTGCACCGCGTCGCTCAGGCTCGACAACGAGTGGGACGATTCGGTGTCGGTCACGGTGACCGTGACCAACACCGGCACCGATCCGATCGAGGGGTGGGAGGTCCTGCTCGAGATCAAGCACCTCACGGTGACGACGACCTTCGGGCTCGAGCACATCGAGGGCGACCGCTACGGCGACATCCTCCTCAACGCCGCCCTCGACGCCGGCGAGAGCGTTGACGCCGGCTTCCAGGCCGACGTCAACGGGAACTTCGAGCTGCCGGCGACCGTTCCCTGCACTCCCGCAGCCTGATCCGCTTCTTTATTCGATGTTGACGGTGGGTCGGTGGTGCACCGGGAAGTTCACCGAGTTCGCGATGAAGCAGTGCTTGTTCGCGTCGTGGTGGAGCTCCAGCGCCCGATCGACCTTCTCGGGGTCGGTGATCGTGACGACCGGCGCCAGCGTCACCTCGGTGAAGCGGCCGCCGCCGGCCAATTCGGCCATGGTGCCGGTCGTGATGTCCTCGTAGGCGGTCACGACGATGCGCTCGCGCGCGCACAGCGCCAGGTACGTGAGCATGTGGCAGTCGGCGAGAGCGGCGACCAGCAGTTCCTCGGGGTTCCAGCGCTCGGGCTGCCCGCGGAACGCGGGGTCGGCGCTGGCCTGGATCACGGGTTTGCCGGCGGCGATGAGGTCGTGGTCGCGCCCGTAGTCGCGGTAGTTGGCGGTGCCGCTGCCGGTGTTGCCGGTCCAGCGCGTCGTGATCTTGTAGTGGTGTTCGCGGCCGCTCATGGCGGGCTCCTTCCGGCTCGGGGGCGGGCTCGAAATCCTAACCGAGGAGACAGCAGCACGGTCTCGCCTTCAGGAAGCCGCTGCCACCAGTGGCGGTAGCGGCTGTAGACGTCGGGGTCGCGGTCGGCGAGGAACGCGGTGAGCGCTGCGGCTTCGTCGGCGAGTCCGGCCCAGGCGTCGTCGGTGAGCGGCCGGAACGCCGTGGCCTCGATGCCTTCGGCGGTGGTGCGCCAGACGCCGGCGGCGCGGCCGTCGACCAGGATCATCGGGAGGACGTCGCCGTTGTTGCGGATCACCGTGGTGCGCATTTCCGGCGGGATGGTGCGGCTGCGGTCGTGGTAGGCGAGGAACACGTTGTCCCACATGGCCATCAGCCGCGGCGGAGCGGGCGTGTCGGAGTCGGGAATGTGGGCTTCGGGCAGGTCGTAGTACACCTCGCCGTTCGGGCCCTCGTGCTGCGCCAGGCGATCGCCGAGGGCTTTGACGGCATGTTTCACCCTGCCGCGCTGGACCATCGCGAACTGGGCGACGTCGGGGACGGAGGCCGGGCCGAACCCGGAGAGGTAGCGGAGGACGAGCCGTTCGAGGGCCGCATCGGCGGCATCGCGGTCGCCGAGCGCGGGACGGTCCGCGGCCGCGAGGTAGGCGACCTTCTCGTTGAAGGCCCACGGTCCGCCGAGCGGGACCCGCAGCAGCGGCGCGTACTGGCGGATGCCCGGCCATACGGCTTTCGCCTGCTCGGGGCCGAGTTCTTCGGCGAGCCGGTCCTCGCAGTCGCGGGCGGAGCGGACCTCGGACGCGTATTCGAGGATGTCGGCGGCGTGCACGGCGGCGTCGTCCGCGGCCATGCCGGATGCGGCGATGCGCCCGCCGAGTTTCGCGGCGTAGAGGGACGGCTCGGTGGCCTCGCGGAACGACCGGTACTCGTCGGCGGCGACGGCGTGCAGCGTCATGCGGATCGGGTTGCCGCGCACGAGGTCCCCGGAAGTGAAGGCGGCGTCGAGCTCGGCCGGGTCGAAGTCGGCCAGGCGGTTCCACAGTCCGATGTAGGGCGAGGCCGGCGACTGGGCCTGGACGGCGACGAGGGACCGGACCGCGGCGAGCACGTCACCGGGCCGGCGGCGCAGGAGGGACTGCCGGTCGAGGGTGGCGCGGTTGAGCTGGTCGGCGGTGAGCTGCATGCCCGTCAGCGTCGCAGATACTCGGCGAAGGTCGTCGGGGGCGTGCCGGTCAGCCGCTCGATGTCGCCGGGCGCGGCGGCGAAGCGGGCCTCGCGTACGGACCGGAACATGCTGGCGTAGGCCTCGATGAGCCAGTCGGGCTCACCGTCGGCGGCGAGGCGGGTGCGGTAGTCGGCGTCGTCGATCGGCCTGTACTGCAAGGGATTCCCGAGCGCATCGGCCGCGGCGGCGGCGATCTGGTCGCCGGTGAGGGCTTCGGGGCCGGTGAGGTCGACGACGCCTTCGACGCGGGCGGTCGCGGCGGCGGCCAGCGCGCGGGAGACGTCCTCCCGGGCGACGAGGGAGGTGCCGGGAGCGCCGTCGCCGAGCGGCAGGGCGAGCTCGCCCGCGGCGGCGTCGTTGCGGGGCAGGTCGAGCCAGGTGGAGGCGAAGAAGTCGGCGAAGACGGAGGTGCGGGCCAGGCAGTGGGGGCGGTCGGCGAGGAGCGCTTCGGTCTCCTGGTGGCCCGGTGCGTAGTAGAAGCGCGAGTCCGGGGCGATGTCGATGATGCTCGTGTAGACGATGTGGACGTCGGGGGCGCAGGCGGCGATGAGGTTGCGGTGGTGGCGGGTCATCGTCTCGGCGGTGCCGTCGCTGGAGACCATCACGAGGGTGTCGAGTCCGCGGAGCGCCTCGGTCAGGGACGGGGGTTCGTCGTAGTCGGCGCGGCGGGCGGTGACGCCGGGCGGGAGGGCTTCGGGGCGCCGGGCGAGGGCGACGAGGTCGTCCCGTCCTGCGGCGAGCAGGTGGCGGATGACGCCCGAACCTATGCCGCCGGTCGCTCCGGTGATGCCGATCATCCTGTCTCCGTTCAGTGTTCGGCCCCGGTCGCTGGTGCGGCCGGGGCGGTGGGCCTCCCATTGTGCCCGGAATTGAACGGCGGCGAAGTCGCGTCGGGGCCGGACCCTGCCGGTCCGGTCCCGACGCCTCCGCGCGAATCAGGACTTGGAGAGGTAGGCGAGGCAGGAGTCCAGCAGCATCTGGCTGCCTTCCTTGGCCATGTCGTGCTCCTCTCTGGTCGCGCAGTTCTGCGAGATCGTGAGGCGGGTGCGGTCCTCGCCTAGGTCGACCAGGTCGAGACGCATGACCTCTTCGCCGCCGTCGGGCGTGTCCATGCCCATGAGGAGCATTTCGTTCTCGACGACCTCGATGTACCGGCCGGTGATCGGGAACTCCTGGCCGTCGGGGGTCACGACGGTGGCGGTGTAGCGGCCGTTGGGCGTCGGGTCCATCTGGACCGAGCCGGGCTTGGAGTAGCTCCACGCCTCGTACGGGGCGTCCTCGGTCCAGGCGGCCCAGACGGCGGCGATGGGTGCGTCGGCCTCGGCGGTGAGCGTGTAGGGGAAGCCGGTCGGGTTGGTCTCGTTGGTGCTCATTGCAGTTCTCCTCGGTTCGTGTTCCGGTGTACGCCCATAGAGACTCCCCCACTCCGGCGGATTCATCGCGGAACCCAAGAAAATTTGCGGACCCCCCGGCGGCATTCGCCGGACCGCGCCCAGTGGCGGCGGTCTGGGAGAATCGGGAGCGGAGGTGGATCGATGGACGTCGAGATCGCGGTGACGGGTGCCGATGACCCCCGGGGTGAGCTGGAGTCGTTGTGGCAGTGGCTGAACCAGGACGGCGACTACCAGGGACAGGTCGACTTCGCGCCCGCCGAGATCAAGGAAGGCGAGCTCGGCGCCTTGCAGGAATTCCTGCTGGCGGCGATCGCCGCGGGCGGGCTCGATGCCCTCGGTCGAACCATCGGTGTCTGGCTCGGGACCCGCCAGTCGGGCATCAAGGTCTCGCTCCGCGCCGATGGCACCGTCAAGGAGGTCAGCGCCAGCGGCCCCGCCGCGATGATCGTGGCGAAGCACCTGTTCGGGAACGAGGGTCCGAAGCGGATCGACAAGGGCGAGTAGCCGATGCTGCTTCCCAACGGCGCGGAGTCCCGGGCCCTGCTCATCGGCACGAGCACCTACGAGACCCTGCCCGACGTGCCCGAGATCCGCAACAACCTTTGGGCATTGAAGGAGTCGCTGCAGCGGCACACCGGCCTGCCGGCCGCCAACTGCCGTAGCGTGCTCGACCCGAACGACCTCGTCGAGGTGGGCCGCGAGGTGGAAGCCTGCACCAAGGCGGCTTCCGACCTGCTCCTCATCTACTTCAGCGGCCACGGCCTAGTCGCGTCCGACGGCCTCCTGCACCTGGCGCTCCCCCAGACCTCACGCCAGCAGCGGCTCCTCCCTTGGAGCAGCATCCCTTTCAAACTCCTGCACCATGCGATCCAGTTGTCGCGAGCGAGGACCAAGGTGCTCATCCTGGACTGCTGCTTCTCAGGGAGGGCCACGCAGTTGCTGGGCGCAGAGGAGAGCAACATCCTCGGCCAGATCACCGCGAACGGGGCCTTCACGCTCACTTCTTCGCCGGCCAATGAGCCGTCCTTCGCCGTCGACGGCTTCGGCTACACCGCTTTCACCGGCTCGCTGTTGCGACTGCTCGAGAACGGCAGCCCGCGTGCGGGGGCGATGCTGACCCTCGGTGACCTCTACCTTGAGCTCCTCCATCACGCCCAGGCGAACCATCTGCCTGAACCGCAGAAGGTCGGGACGCACACCGCCGAGCTGCTGCCGCTCGCGAGGAACCGGCGGTTCGTCGCCGGCGACGAGCAGGCCGCGGCGGACCAGATTCCCGCCGGCGAGTTTCATGAGCGATTGGACCGCCTCAAGGCCGGTCTCATCGAGATCGTGGAACGGCCGAATCCCCGGGCCGTCTCCCAGGACCCGCTGCTGACCGCCACCGACATCGACCATGCCCTGTTCAAGACCGTGCGGTTCACCGAGGGGTACGACGAGGACGAGGTCGACGCCTTCCTCGACAAGGTGGCGCTCGCGCTGGCCGAGCCCGCCGATGGCGTGCAGCAGATGCACTCGGATCACGTCAAGAACGCCGAGTTCACGATCACGCGCCTGCGCGAAGGCTACGACATGACCGAAGTGGACGCCTTCCTCGACCGCGTGATCCTCGAATTCGAACGCCGCCAGGCGTTCGGCGAATAGCGGCTCAGCCCTCGGCAGAGTTTCCTATCCGGTCATCATGCCGAGCGTTTAGCCCGTGAGAAGGAAGTTGCCGGCGGGGTGGGGCGGGCGTAGGTTCGGGTGCGGGTTTGCCGAGGAATGGGAGCTGGGGTTCGAACCATGGGAAAGACGTATCCTGCGATCGACGGTCGACTGCGCGAGTTCATCGAGGCGCAGCCGGTGTACTTCGTGGCGTCCGCGCCGCTCGCCGAGGACGGTCACATCAACCTCTCCCCCAAGGGCCACAACGGTTCGCTCAAAGTGATCGACGAGCGGACCGTGGCCTACCTCGACTTCGGCGGCAGCCACGCCGAGACCCACGCGCACCTGCGGGAGAACGGCCGCATCACCCTCATGTGGTGCGCCTTCACCGGCCCGCCCAACATCGTTCGCGTCCACGGCACCGGCGAGGCCGTCTACCGCGACGACCCGCGCTTCGCAGAGCTGATTCCTCTGTTCGCCGAGGCCGACGGGCCTGGCGTGCGGGCCGTGATCATCGTGCGCGCCAAGCTCATCACCGACACCTGCGGGTTCGCGGTGCCGCTCATGGACTACCGGGAGGACCGGCCGCTGCTGCGGGAGTTCCTCGGGCGCAAGAGCGACGACGAGTTCGCCGCGTACTGCGAGTCCAAGGAGTTCAACGCGAAGAGCATCGACGGCCTCCCGGCGCTGCCGCTCCCCTTGCCGCCCAGGAAGAACTGAACGCGAAGGGGCCGCGCCCGCTCGGGCGCGGCCTCCTCAGTGTCCTTAAGCGACGATTGCGTCGAGGTCGATCGCGTTCTTGGCCTCGTCGGTGCGGGCGGTCCGCACTTCCGGGGGCGTCTCCCGGGGATCCATCAGGGCCAGCGCCTGGTTGATCTCGACGAACGGGCGCATCCGCTGCTCGTAGCGGGCGAAGGCGAGGGCGTGGTCGTCGGTGCGGCCGAGTTCGAGGGCGAGGACGTACGCGCCGACGAGCGCGAGGCTGGTGCCCTGGCCCGAGGTCGGCGCGGCGCAGTGGGCGGCGTCGCCGACGAGGGTCACGCGGCCCTCGGACCAGGTGTCCATCTTGATCTGGGCCATGGCGTCGAAGTAGAAGTCCTCGGACTTCCACATGCGTTCGATGAAGCCGGGGACCTCCCAGCCGAAGCCGGTCACGTTGTCGGCGATGAGCCGCTTCTGCGCCTGGACGTCCCGGTAGTCGTAGTCGATCGGCTCGGAGCCGAAGCCGAGGTAGACGCGCAGCTCCTTGTTGTCGCGGACGGTCATGACCGCGCCGCCGGCGACGCCGTCGTTGAACCAGGTCTGCCACTTGTCGAGGCCGAGGTAGTTCTCCTGGCTGAAGACGCCGAGGTAGGTGCCGAGATGGTTGACGTACTGCGCTTCGGGGCCGAAGACGAGCTTGCGGGTGTTGGAGTGGAGGCCGTCGGCGCCGACGACGAGGTCGAAGCGGCGCGGGGCGGCGTGCTCGAACTCGACGGTGGCCCCTTCACCCGCGACCCCGTCCTCTTCCTGGTGGATCGCGGTGATCGAGTCGTTGAAGAGGTATTCGATGCCGTGGTTCTTCTCGTGGACGATGTCGACGAGGTCCTCGCGGAGGATCTCGATGTCATCGGAGTCGAGGCTGCCGGAGGAGAGCGCGAACTCTTCGGAGCGGAAGATCTCGTTGCCTTGGGGGTCGAGCATGTTCATGCCGTCGGTGTGGTTCTCGAGTTCGCGGGCGCGGGCTTCGAGTCCCATGCGGCGCAGGACGGTGAGGGCGGCGCCGCGGACGTCGATGGCCTGGCCGCCGCGGCGCGGGGCCGGGGCGCGTTCGACGACGACGGGCGTGAGGCCCTGCTCGCGGAGCCAGTAGGCGAGGGCGGTGCCGGCGATGCTGGAGCCTGAGATGAGGACGGCGGTCATTGGGGTTCCTCCGGATACGTTGTACTCGACTGTCTGGAACCAACTTAGAAAACCTGGCCTTGACCTGCAAATACGCTCTCGATCTGCCCTAGTACAGGCGGGCCTTCGCGGGCCGGCCGCGGCTAGGATCTGTCGTAGTACAGACCTGAGGGAGGGCCGCCGTGGCCGAGTCGATCGCGCCGCCGTACGTTCGCATCGCCGCCGAGCTGAGCAGGCGCATCGCCGACCGGGAGTTGACTCCGGGCGACAAGGTGCCGTCGACCCGGCAGGTCGCCCAAGAATTTGGTGTGGCACTGGCCACAGCGACGAAGGCTTTGGACGTGCTGCGGGCCGAGGGCCTGGTGATCACCCGTCCCCGCTCGGGCACGGTGGTCGCGCCGAGGCGCGCGGCGAAGTCCGGCGAGGCCGCGGAACTGACTCGCGAACGGGTGCTCGCGGAGGCGATCGAGATCGCCGACGGCGAGGGGCTGGCGGCGGTCTCGATGCGCGCGGTCGCCAGCCGCTGCGGGGTGGCGCCGATGTCGCTGTACCGCTTCGTAGAGGACAAGGACGAACTGGTGCTGGCCATGGCCGACACCGTGTACGGCTCGGCCGCGTTCGAGCGCGACGCGTCCGCCCCCTGGCGGTCCCAAGTGGAGTCGCTGACGCGAGAGCTGTGGCGGCTGCACCGCGCGCACCCGTGGCTCGGCCGGACCCAGCCGCTCACCAGGCCCCTGCCGCTGCCGAGCATCATCCGGCTCGGCGACCGGCTCCTCGGCGCGCTCGAACCACTCGGCCTGCCGCCCAAACAGCACATGAACGTGCATGTGCTGCTGTTCAGCCATGTCGTAGGCCTGGCCGCGAACTTCGAGGCCGAGGATGAAGCGGTCTCCGAGACCGGCCTCTCCTCCGAGGAGTGGACCGACCTCCAGTACCTGCCGCGAACCGGCGACGCGGCGTTCATGGGCGACATGCCGCACTTCGCCGAACTCTTCGGCGCGCTCGGCGCACTGCCGGACGGCTACGACCTCGACCTCGACGAGCTCTTCGAGCTGGGCCTCGGACTCTTCCTCGACGGCCTCGAGAACGTGGCGCAACGAACGGCGCGGCGTCCGGAGTTATATAGGAGCATCACCGCCCAGGAATCAGGAGCACCCATGTCCGACCTGCACGTCGTCCTCGGCGCCACCGGCGCCATCGGCAAGGCAGTCATCGCCGAGCTCACCGTCCGCGGCCATGAGGTGCGCGCCGTGAGCCGCCATGCCGAAGGCCCGCAAAGCCTCAGCGCCGACATCACCACCGCCGAAGGGGCCATCGCCGCCTGCGCGGGCGCCACGGTGGTCTACCAGTGCGCGCAGCCTCCTTACGCACAGTGGACCGAGGAGTTCGTGGGCCTCACCGACACCGTGCTCACTGGAGTCGAGAAGGCCGGGGCACGGCTCGTCATGGCCGACAACCTGTACATGTACGGGCCCGTCGAAGGGCCCTTGACCGAGGAGCTGCCGTACGCGGCCACGTTCCCGAAGGGCCGGGCCCGCGCCCGGGTCGCCGAGCTGATCCTCAACGCCCACAAGGACGGCCGCATCCGAGCGAGCCTCGGCCGCGCCTCCGACTACTTCGGACCCGGAGGCGTCAACACCATCCTCGGGCCGACGATCTTCGCCGCCGCGGCGGCCGGGAGGACCGCCCGCTGGGTCGGCGAGATGGACGAGCCGCACACCGTCGCCTACCTCCCCGACCTCGCCGCCGGGCTCGTCACCCTCGGCGAGCACCCGAAGGCCGACGGGTACGCCTGGCACCTGCCCGCCGGGCCTCCCGTCACCGGCGACGAGTTCCTCGCCCTCGTCTGGAAGGCCGCCGGCGGCAAACCCAAGAGCGCCGGGCTCAGCCGCGGCATGCAGCGCCTCATCGGCGCGTTCAACCCGGTCGTCAAGGAACTCGGCGAGACCTGGTACCAGCGCGACCGCCCCTGGGTCGTCGACGACACCGCCTTCCGCGCCGCCTTCCCCCAGCACGTCAAGGTCACCCCGCACGAGCAGGCGATCGCCGAGACCCTCGCCTGGTTCAAGCGCCAGGCCTGATTCCCCCGAAACGCCCTAAAGGGGCCGAATCCCTCCGTAGACTGCGCTCACTCACCGTCTGCAATGGAGGCGTCATGACGCAGCAATACGGCCAGCCGGGTGCGCAGGTCAACGTGCCCAGAGAGATGAACGGGCTCGCGATCGCGTCCTTCGTGATCGCGTTCGTCGGGCTGTGCTCGCCGCTGGGCATCCTCGGGCTCATCCTCGGCTACGTCGCGAAGAGCCAGATCAAGTCCCGCAACAACTCCGGCAGCGGGCTCGCCACCACGGCGATCGTGCTCGGCTGGATCTCGATCATCGCGGTCGCCGCATTCATCATCGCGCTGGTCGCGGGCGGCTGGGACGTGTGGATGGACCGCGTGGACGAATACAAGGACGAGTACAACAACTAGACCGGGCGAGACCGAGCCGACACTTCGAACAGAAGAGGGTCCCTTGCAGACGAAGCGCACACTCGCCCGAACCGCCGCCATCGCCGTCACGGCCGCCGCCGTGCTCGCATGGGCGCCGCACACCACCGCCGCGAACGAGACGCCGCAGTACCGGGCCGACCAGATCGGCCAGCGCGAAGCGGCCGACCTCGAGCTGGAAGCCGGTCGGACGCAATTGATCGAGTACGCGGAGGCGGCCTTCGTCAAGGTGCGCCTCGACCGGGTGGCGCTCGGTGAGCGGGACACGATCACCGTCGCGAGCCCGGACGGCGACGAGTCCTATGTATACCGTTCCGCCGATGTGTTGGACGGCGGCCTGTGGGCGCTGTCCGTCGAAGGCGAGGCCGCGGAGGTCCGGCTCCATGACGCCGCAGACGGCACGGCCGCCACGGCGCGCGTCGCCGAGTATTCGCGAGGCCTCAACGACTCCGAACTGGCGAGCCGCCCCAGCGCGACGACTGCGGGCCCGGAGAGCATCTGCGGCACGGACGATTCGCGGAACGCCGCCTGCTTCAAGGACTCCGACCCGGCCGCGTACGGTGCGAGCCGTTCGGTGGCGCGCCTGATCATCAACGGCGAGTTCTACTGCACCGGTTGGATCGCCGGGGACGACCGGCTGCTGACGAACAACCACTGCTTCGTCGACAGCACCGAGGCGCGCGTGACCGAGGTCCAGTTCGGCTACGAGTGCGTCTGGTGCTCCGGCGGGAAGGTCCTCACGCCGATCAAGGTGAGGGGCGCGAGAGTCCTCAAGACCGATTTCAAGCTCGACTTCACGCTGTTCACGGTGGCCGATCCGGCGAAGATCGCGCACCTGCCGGCGCTGCCGATCAGCGAGGAGCAGGTGGGACTCCACGACAAGATCTACATCCCCGAGCACCCGGGCGGGAAGCCGCTGCGGATCGCCGCGGCCAGCACCTCCGAACCCGACGGGCTGGGGTCGCGCTGCCTGGTCGGCGACGAGCAGCGCCGCGGTCGCGGCTACGCCACCGACTTCGCGTACATGTGCGACACCGAGGGCGGCTCTTCGGGTTCGCCGGTGATCAGCCGCGCGACAGGCGAGGTCGTCGGCCTCCACCACTTCGGAGGGTGCCCGAACCAGGCCGTGCGGATGGACCTGATCTACCCGAAGATCGCGTCGTATCTGGCCTTATGGGAGGTTCGCGTGAGCGAGACGCCGACCCGGGAGACCGCGGGCGGGGCCGCGGCCGGGCCCGTGCCCGAGAAGCAGCGCCACGGCGTGCGGCACGCGGTCCGCTGGGTGGTGGCGATGCTCGCGTGCGTGCTCGCGGTCGTGGCCGTGACCGGGGCGGTGGCCGCGTATTACGCGCGGCTCGAACTGCTCGACACCCGGCAGTTCACGGACCGGACGGTGGTGATCGCCGAGGACGAGGAGGTCCGGGCGAGCGTCTCGAAGCTCGTGTCAGCCAAGATCATCGATGCGATCGACGTCGACCGGATCACGCAGGAGGCGAGCGGGTGGGTCGGCGTCGAGGACCCGCCGCAGGCCGTCCAGGATCTCGTGGCCTCGGCGGCTGAGAGCATGAAGGGCTACATCGAGAGCGAAGTGGACGCGTTCGTGGCGAGCCCGGCGTTCGTCGAGGTGTGGGATACGGCGGTCAGCGAGGCGCACGCTTCGCTCGTCTCGGCGCTCAAGGGCGAGAACGCGGGTGCGCTGACGGCGGACGGGAACACGCTCACGCTCGATCTGGGACAGGTGGTCGAGCTCGTGAAGGAGCGGCTGGTCGAGGCCGATTTCGCGCTCGCCGCCGACGTCCCGGCGGTCGAGGCCGAGTACGTGCTGGTCGATTCCGAGCAGGTGCCCGAGCTGCAGCGCGACACCGACCGGTTGGAGTGGGCTGCGGACCGGCTGCCTTGGATCGCTTTGGCGCTGCTGGTGATCGCGTTCGTGCTCGCGCCGCGCCGGTGGGTGGCGGCGCTGGTGGTCGGGTTGCTCGGTGCGGTCTTGGCGGCCGGTGCGCTCTGGGCGCTGGCCGAGGGCCGCACGGTGTTCGTGGGCCGGGCCCGCGACGCGGCGTTCGCGCCCTTGACGTACGACGCGTTCACGGAGAGCCTGCGGGCGACCTACATTTGGATGCTGGTGATCGCCGCCGCCCTCGCGGTGGCGGCGGCGGCGGCGATCCTGTTCATGCGCCGAACGAGGCAGGCTTCCTAAGCGGGGCTGCACTTCGGGCTGATGCCGAACTTGTAGCCCTTCGCGGCCAGCTGCGGCAGCGCGATCTCCAGCGCCTCCACGGTCTGCGAGCGGTCGCCGCCGCCGTCGTGCATGAGCACCACGTCGCCGGGGGTGGCCCCGAGCAGGACGTCGACGATCGCGTCCACGCCCGGCCGGGTCCAGTCCTTGGTGTCCACGTTCCACATCTGCCGCTGGAGGCCGGCGGCAGCGATCCTGTTGTTGACCTTGGTGTTGGTGGCCCCGTAAGGCGGGCGGAAGCAGTTCACTTCGGCGCCGTAGCTTTCCAGCAGGTTCTGGGTCTTGTTGATCTGCGAGTCGATCCGCGCGCGGGTCAGGGTGGTCAAGTCGGGGTGGTTCCACGTGTGGTTGCCGAGCGCGTGGCCGGCCGCCAGGACCGCCCGGGACCCCGCGGGGTCGCGATTGGCGTTCACTCCGAGTTGGAAGAACGTCGCCTTGGCGTCGTTCTCCTCGAGGACGGCGAGGATCTCGTCGGTGTAGGACCCTCCAGGTCCGTCGTCGAAGGTCAGGAAGATTTGGCCGTTCCACGGGTCCTCGGCGGCCGGAGCGAGCTCCTGGGCGCTCACCGGAGCGACGTCCTGTGCGTTCGCCGGAACGGCGAGGAAGAGGGAGCCGATGACCGTCGCAGCTGCGGCGGCCACCATGAGACGAAGATGTTTCATTTGGAAATAGTGGCGTGAGTTCCTTTGTGGCGCAATGAGGGAGTTCTCACGGAAGTCCTAGCGGCGCCCGAGCAACCAAGCGGCGGTGCCGGAGCGTATCAGCTCTCGTGCAGTTCGCCGCCGCGTCCGGTCGCGGCGGCGACGGCGGCTCTGATCGCATCGTCCACATTCGATGCGTCGAGCGAGGCGAGAGCGGCCTCGGTGGTGCCGCCGGGCGTGGCGATCTGCTCCAGGAGCGCCGAGGGTCCGGCGTCGGAGTCCTGGAGGTGCAGGCACGCGCCGACGAGCATCTGGTCGACCAGGACGCGGGCGGCCACCGGCTCCATGCCGCCGTCGACGGCGGCGTTCGTCATCGCGTCGGCCAGGTAGTAGAGGAACGCGGGGCCCGATCCGCCGACCGCGGTGATGAGGTCCATCATGGATTCCTCGGCGATGACGGTGACGCCGATGCGGTCGAACAGGTCCTCGACCTCGGTGAGGTCGGTGCCCTCGGGCGCGGCCAGCGCTGTGGCGGCCTGGCGGGCGCGGGCGGCGATGTTGGTCATGGCGCGGACGGCCGTGATGCCCTTGGGCAGGCGGTCGGTGAGCTTCGCGAGCGGGACGCCGGCGGCGAGGGAGACGACGATCGCGTCCGGTTCGAGGGAGGGCCCGATGGCGGACAGCAGCGGCCCCACGGCGACGGGCGGGACGGCGACGAGCACGATGTCGGCCTCGGCGACCGCGCTCGGGTTGTCGGTGCCGACCTCGATGCCGTAGGTGTCGGCGAGTTCGGCGGCGCGTTCGGCGGGCAGGGCGGTGGCCCAGATCTGCGCGGGCGGCAGGCCGGAGTCGATGAGCCCCGCGAGGACGGCCTCGCCCAGATGGCCGACGCCCAGCAGCGCGATGTCCATGACCTCACCTCCAACTCAGTGCGCTGTTTCCCGAAATCTACGGGCCGAGCCGAAAGGCTACCGGGAATCGGAGAGAAAAGCAGGCCTCACGATCGGCCGCAGATATCACGCATGACCGCGGCGTACCGGTCGGTGGCGCGGGCCTGAAGCCACCGGACGACGGGCTTGCCGAGATTGCTGAGGAGTGTGCCGGGAACCGAGAAGGAACGCACGGTGAAGCGGGTTCGTCCGTCGGCGGCTTCGAGGAGGAACGCGGCCTCGCCGCGTTCCTGATGGCCGGGCATCGTGCCGTAGCCGAAGCCGACGCGCTCGGGGGTCTCCTCGGCCCAGACGACCTGGCAAGGCAACTCTATGGCTAGCATGCGTCGCCAAGGAGGCAGGCGCATCCCGAGGTAGTGGAGGGTGAACTCGACGCCGGGCGCGGCGCGTTCGGCTGCGGATTTCGGGTGGAGGCCGCATCGTTCCTGGAGGCCCCACGTCATGACCAGTTCGGCCGCTTCTTGGAGCGGTGCGTCGAGTTCTATGGTGCGCACGAGGTGGCGGTAGCCGTCCGGGAGCGGGCCGGTGCGGGTCGCGCCGACCTCGGGGTAGTTGACCTTGAACTCCACGGTCAGTCCATTTCGGGGTTGAGGACCTGGAAGAGCAGGTGGTCCTGCCATTTTCCGGCGATCTTCAGGTAGGCGGGGGCCATGCCGATCGGTTCGAAGCCGTTGCGCTGCAGGACTTTCTGCGAGGCGTGGTTGTCGAGGAGGGTTTCGGCCTGGACGCGGAAGAGCCCCAGTTCCTCGAAGGCGACCTGCTTGCCGAGCCGCACGGCCTCGGTCGCGATCCCGCGTCCGGCCGCGGCCTGCGCGATCCAGTACCCGACGCTGCACGAGCGGAAGTAGGGGCCGCGCACGATCGAGTTGAGGAAGATCTGGCCGACGACGTCGCCGTCGAGCTCGATCACGTAGGCGAGCGCGGTGCCCGATTCCACGCGCCCGAGCGCGGCCTCGATCGCCTCGCGCACGCCCGCGACGGAGTACGAGGCCTCGTCTTTGGCCGGCTCCCAGGGGGCGAGGTACTCGCGGCCGTCCCGGCGATGCGCCGCGATCGCCTCAGCGTCGTCGAGTTCGACGGTTCGAATGGTGATCATGCCCTGATTCTGACGGGTCGCGAACGCGCCGGAGACACGGGTGCGGATATCGACAGCCCCCGATGGGAGCGTGGTTGCGGCATACTGATCAGCAACCTTCCCGGAACCATTCTCGGACGACACTCCACAGCGACACGGCAACGGAGCCGCCAGTGCCCGCAGACGAACCCGGCCGGACAGAACCGGACGACGCTCCCGAAACGCCAGGGACCGACTCGACCGCCCCGAAGCACAAGGCCGAACCCGACGAGAGCGCCATCGCCCGCGCGGTGGCCGACGCGCTGCGGCGGGCCGCGCCCGCGATCACCGGCATCGGCGTGCTGCTCTTGTGCCTCGAACTGCTCATCGGAGCGGTGCCGCCGCCGTGGCGGACCGCGCTCATCATCGCGGGCATCGCCCTCGCGGCCGGTTCCTGGCTGTGGGACCTGCTCTACCCGAGCAGCGGCAAGCGCCGGTCGATGATCGCCGTCATCGTCGGCGTCAGCGTGTTCTTCCTCGTCCTCGGCTACGTCCTGCGCCCGGTGGTGCACCGGATCCACCAGGAGTGGTTCGTCGACTGCGGCGACCCGGTGGAGCTCACGGTCCTGGTGCCGGTGGACGGCGCCGCCGGATTCCAGGAGGCGATCAACGCGTTCAACGGCGAGAACATCGACGAGAACCGGTGCCGCAAGGCGAACGTGACCGCCTACAGCGCACCCTGGCCGCAGGTCGAGCAGGCGATGGCCGCGGGCTGGGAGTCGCTCGGGGAGGACGGCGAGGCGACCGGGCCGTTCGAGTCGCTGCGCGACGTCGGGCCCCGCCCCCACTTCTGGATCGCCGAATCGCAGACCCAGGTCGACCTGGCGTACCAGCGGTTGGACGATTCAGAGCTCAACTACGAGGTCTTCCGAACCGACGACGCCGAACCGATCGGCCGCACCCCGCTGGTCCTGGCCGTGCCGGACGCGCTGCTCGAAGCGGGTTTCAACAGCGGCGCCCAGACCACGGACCGGGCGCTCCCCGAGCTGATCGCCGAGCTCGGCGAAGCCCACGGCACCCAGGTGCTCAGGTCAGACCCGACCGTGGCCACCGCGGGCCTGCTGTTCCTCCGCGCGCTCTACGGCCCGGACGCCGAGCCCGGCGGCGTCGGCGCCCGCATGGAGAACGTGCTCGCCGACGCGGCCTCCGCGATCGGCATCGCCTTGTCCCCCAGTGATACCGACCTCCTTTGCGACCTCACTCGGACCCAGGGCGTGAATCCGAGTGCGGCAGTGCTCACGACCGAGGCGGCGCTGGCCCGCTACAACTCGGGCGCCTCGCTCGGCGACGACTGCGCGCTCACCGAGAACGGGCGCTCAGGTCTCGTGCCGATCTATGGCGGCCACTTCGGCGCGCTCGACTACCAAGGGGTGCATCTCGACTGGAGCGGCGACCCCCTCGCCGAGGAGCGCGCGGCGGTGGCCGAGGACCTGCGGGCCTGGCTCGCGGGCGAGGACGACTGGAAGCCCATGCAGATGGGCCTGCGGGATGAGCACTACGACGGCGGCGAGCTCTACGGGGACAACTTCTTCGACAAGGAGTTCGACGTCGAGGCCGATCCGATCAGCGCCGGCGAGCTCGCCGCACTGCAGGGCGTCTACGGCCAGAACCGCCTGCCCACGACCGTGCTGCTCGCCATCGACCACTCGGTGACGATGGACGAGCCGGTGGCGGGCGGCCGGACCCGCTTCGAGCTCGCGACGGACGGCGTGGCGACCGCCCTGCAGTACCTGGGCGCCAACGCGGACGACCAGGCCGCACTGTGGACGTTTCCGGTGCCGGGCTCCGGATCGCACGACGAGGTGTTCGGCATGACCTCGGACCCCGGCGACGACGTGGCCGAGCTGCTCGCCGCCACGGAGACGAGCGAAGGCGTCGACATGCACCAGACCGTGGTCGACGGCATCGCCGCACTCGAATCGGCCGGCGACGCCGAAGGGGCCAGCGCGATGGTGGTGCTCACCGACGGGGACGACCCCGACACCTCGGACACCACAGTGGAGAGCGTGCGGGCGGCGCTCGCCGAGTCCCGGGCGAGCCTGTACCTGATCGCGGTGGGCGAGGCCTCCTGCCGGTCGGCGACCTTCACCGCCCTCACCGCGGACTCGCGCGTCACCTGCCTTGAAGCCGAGGAGGAGCGGATCACGGTGACCTTCGACAGCCTGTTCAACCAGTTGTGGAGCGGCAATGCCTGAGAAGAAGCCGCTGAACCTGCCGTTGGCCCGCCGGACCGTGCTCGAGGCGATCGGCGGGTTCGTCGCCGCGGGCGCGATCGGCGGCGCCTACCTGCTCGGGGCGCGCGAGACCACAAGGGAATGGGAGGACGTCGGCGACCGGCCGCTGCAGCTGCTCTGCTCCCGCGACGACACCGCCAACGGCCAGCGGAGGCTGCTGGTCGACCAGTGGAACGAGTGGCACGAGCACCACCAGGTCGAGATGGTGGAACTCCCGCCCATCGTCGACCTGCAGTACAGCACCATCCATGCCGTGCTCCAGGCCGAGGATCCGGACGTCGACGTGGTGGAGATCGACGTGCCCTGGATCGCCGAGTTCGCCGCCGCGGGCCGGCTGCATCCGTTCGAGGATCCCGACACCGACGGATTCCTGAAGCGGCCCTTGGAGGCCGGACGCTTCGACGGCGAGCTCTTCGCGCTGCCGTTCCACACGAACGTGGGCATGCTCTACTACCGCCGAGGCGCCGAGTCCGACTACGGGCAGGGCGTCCTGAGCGAGAAGGAGGCCTCGTCGATCGCGAGCTGGAGCGACCTGCGGGAGACCATCAGGTGGATCCTGAAGGAGGACAACGATTTCGGCGGCGGCATCGCGATGCAGCTGGCCAGTTATGAGGGATTCACGGTCAACGTCTGGGAGTACCTGCTGGCCAACGGCATCGACGTCGACGGCGACAACGGCATGATCGACTTCGGCGGGCGGGACGCGCACGGTCTGCTCCAGGACCTCGCCGGGGACCTGCACGAGGAGGTCAAACCGGGCAAGTCCGTGATCCTGCCGGGGGCGCTGCAGCACAACGAAGACGAGTCGCTGGCCGCGTTCCAGGCCTGGAAGACGCCGTTCCTGCGGCACTGGCCGCAGGCGGTCCGGACCCTGGAGCAGTGCGGGGCGTTCGCGACCGCGGACTCGGCGGCCGCGTTCGAGGTCGGCGTGGTGCCGATGCCGGGCGGCGTGCTCGGCGGCGGGAGCCTGGCGGTGAGCGCGTATTCGAAGCGCAAGAACGTCTCCCGGGCCTTGATCGAGTTCCTGGCGGGCCCGACGAGCCAGCAGCTCCTGTTCGAGCGCGGCGGCTTCGCGGCCACCCGGCCGGAACCGTACTTCGACGCGATAGCGCAGATCGCCAATGGGATTCCGGCCTCGGGCAGCGATTGCGAGTCGATAGGCGGCCCGAGGAGCGAGGCCGAGGCGATGTACGAGGCGCTGACGGGCGAGGGCCCGGGGCAGCGGCCCGAAGTGCAGCGCTACACCCAGTTCAGCCGCGCGTTCCAGGATGAACTGCACCCCAGCCTGGGCAAGGACGCCGCCCCCGATTTCAGCCGGCTCGAATCGCGGCTCGAACAGGCCATCGAAGGCAAGTGACTCACGTCCGCACGTCGAGGGTGTACCAGTCCAGGACGCGGCCGTCAGGTTCGCTGCGGCGCTGGAGGAACGCGAACCCCGTGCGGGCGGCTACGGCAGCGGAGCGGGTGTTCTCGGGTTCGCAGCGGATGACCGCCTCGGTGCAGCCGATGGTCCCGGCGTACGTGCAGGCGAGGCGGACCGCGCGGGTCGCGAACCCCTTGCCGCGCCACTGTGGATAGAGGCCGTACGCGAGGTTCGCCTGTCCCGGCTTGAGGTAGTACTGGCCGGTCTGGACGTCCACGGTCCCCGCGAGCTGGAGCGCCTCGCCGACGCGGATGCCGAAGTTGTGGAAGGGACCGCCGTCCCGCCACCAGCGGGCGCAGCAGTCGAGGTAGTCGCGCAGACCCTCGGGACTGGCGGGGTCGCCGCTGAGCCAGCGCACCAGTTCCTCGTCCTCCCCCGCGTAATGGGCCGCGAAATCGGCGGGCCCGAGAGGGAGGAGCGTGACCGTACCGTCGGTGAGCGCCTCGTGCATGCCTCCAGCCTCGCGCAGTCGGCCCCTCCCGCGCAACGGAATCACCGGGTACGGCGCAGCGCCCACCAGCCGAGGGCCGCGACGAGGAGCGTCGCGACCGTGTTGTGCGCGTATTTGGCGACGAGGTCGACGTCGCCGATCGGGGTCACCAGGAACCCGGTGAGCGCCTGCGAGAGGAGCGCGCCGACCGCGAGCGCGGTCACCTGGCGTCCGCCCCAGGAGGCCGAGCGGGCGAAGTAGGCGGCGCCGAAACCCAACGCACCCAGGACGCCCGCAGTGAGGGCGACCCCGGCCCAGGTCTCGTAGAAGCCGATCGAGAACACCCCGACCGCCGCGGCTACGACGAGAACCCACAGTGGAGGGATGCGGCGTTCGACGCGTTCGGCCTTGCTGCGGCCGAACGTGAACGCGAGCGCCGCCAAGGCGAGCGCCACCGCCCCCGCGCCCGCCAGCTGGCCGGCCGAGGCGTGGTCGGACTCGGTCTGGTAATGCCAGTCGAGGACGAGCCACGCCCCGGCCAGGTACAGCAGCGTCGTCACGACCAGGCCGAACGGGCGCAGCCAAGGCCGGTCGGCCGAGCGCGGGCCGAAGCCCTCGACGAGCGCGATCGGCGCGGCGAAGCTCATGATCATGTGCCCGAGGACGAACGTCAGCGCCGACGAGGCGGACAGGCCGAGCGGGTCGATCCAGGTCGGCCCGACCATGTCCTGCCAGTAGTCGATGTCGCGGTAGCCCTCGGAGAACATCGACTGGTCGATGATCCCGGCCTGCACGACGCCGAACGCGGCGGCGAGGGCGAGCACGCCGCCCCAGCCGATCCCGAAGCGGCGGGCGGCCTCGCGGATGAGGACCGCGGCGGCCCCGTACAGCGGGATGAAGATGATCAGTCCGGAGAGAAGCACGAGCGCGTTCCCGGTGGTGTCGTCGTAGCCGACGAGGCTCTCGGCCGCGATCGGTGAGCACACGGCGAGGGCGAGCACGAGGAGCAGCCGGACCGGGCCGACCCGTTGCGGCACATCGAGGGAGGTGGTGGTTTGCATGGTTTCGACGCTATGGGCCCGTACCTGCCCGGCGCATCGGCTCTCGGTCGCGATCGGCCCGTCCAAGGCATGGATTCCGCGGCGTGCGGCGCGACCAAGGGACCGTCCGGGCTGACGAAAGTACCGGATCGGGCGCGGAAGGTCGATTCACGGGCCTGAGGCGGATAGGTTCGGGCGCATGAGCGACGAAGGGACGGGACGGCGCGGGGCGCGCGGCCTGGCGGTGGACTTGGGCGTGCTCGCGGTCGGGGTGTTCTCCTGGCTGTTCATCGCCGGGGAGCGCCTGAACGCCCAGATGCCTTCGCCCCCTTGGTTGTTCGACCTCGACATGATCACCGGGCTGCTGGCGCTGCCGCTGCTGTGGTTCCGGCGGCGCTGGCCGACGCAGACCGCCGTGGCGCTCGTCGTCGTCTCGACGTACGCCGAGACCGTCGCGTTCCCGCTGCTCGTCATGCTCTTCTCGGTGGTCGTGCGGCGGCCGCTGCGCACCGCGGTGTGGGTGTACGCGGGGTCGCTGGCCGCGGCGGGCGTGTACCTGGTGGTCCGGCCCGACGAGTTGGGCGTCGCGGGCGGGATCGGCTTCGCGCTCTCGCTGCACGCGGCGGTCGCCGGCTGGGGCCTGTTCGTGCGGTACCGGCGGCAGCTGGAAGCCCGTGCGGCCCAAGCGGAGCAGGACGAGCGCGAGCGGGCCCGCCAGCGGGCGCGCGACGAGCTCGCCCGCGAGCTGCACGACATGCTCGGCCACCGGCTCTCGCTGCTGAGCCTGCACGCGGGCGGGATGGAGTACCGCCCCGACGCCCCGGCCGCGGAGCTGACCCGCGCGGCGGGCGTGGTGCGCGAGCAGTCGCAGCTCGCGATGCGCGACCTGCGCGAGATCATCGCGATCCTGCGCGCGCCGATCGGCGAACTGCCGCAGCCCACGATGGCCGACCTCCGGGCGCTCGTCGAGGAGGCGCGGCCCGGGATGCGGATCGAGCTGGCCGGGCAGGTCGAGGGCGACGTGCCCGAGCGGTCGGGGCGCACCGCCTACCGGATCGTGCAGGAGGCGTTGACCAACGCCCGCAAGCATGCGGAGAATGCTCCCGTACAGATCACTGTGGACGGCAGACCCGACGAAGGACTCACCGTCACGGTGGTGAACGGACCGGGCAACGACACCGGACCAGGCTCGGGCCACGGGCTCATCGGCCTCGAAGAGCGGGCGGCGCTCGCGGGCGGGCGGCTCGAATACGGGCCGGCCTCCGATGGCGGATGGCGGGTGCACGCGTGGCTACCCTGGACCGCATGAGCGAGGAGCCTTCCGTGAGAGTCCTGGTCGTCGACGACGATCCGTTGGTGCGCGCCGGTCTTCGGATGATCCTCGGCGGGGCCGGGGACCTCGAGGTGGTCGGCGAGGCCGGCAGCGGCACCGACGTGCCGGACCTGGTGGCGCGGCTGCGTCCGGACGTGGTGCTCATGGACCTGCACATGCCCGGCGTCGACGGACTGACCGCGACCGAGCGGCTTCGCGCGATCCCCGGAGCGCCGGAGGTCTTGGTGCTCACCGCGTTCGAGGCCGACGGCCACGTACGGCGCGCGCTGCGCGCCGGAGCGGGCGGGTTCCTCCTCAAGGACACACCGCCGGTCGGGATCGTGGCGGCGGTGCGGCGGGTCGCGGCCGGCGAGCCGGTCCTGTCGCCCGAGGTGACGCGACGGCTCATCGGGATCGTCGCGGGCGGCGCGCCCGCGGACCGTCGCGGCGAGGCCCGGGAGCGATTGGGCGCGTTGAACAACCGCGAGACCGAGGTCGCGGTCGAGGTCGGCAGGGGCAGTTCGAACGCCGAGATCGCCGCGGCCCTGCATCTGAGCGTCCCCACGGTGAAGACGCACGTGTCGGCGGCCCTGAGCAAACTCGGCCTGAACAACCGCGTGCAGCTCGCGCTGCTCGTGCACGACGCGGGTCTGGCGGACCTTTAGCGCTTCGGTCCCTTGTCGACCGCTTCGACCCGGCGAGGGCGCCCCGCGTTGCGGGCATCGATCACCGACACTTTCGGCGCGAACCGCGCGACGGCGGCGGCCAGCGCTCGGGCGCCGCTCGCGTTGAACACGACCGAGCGGCCGATGGTCGCATCGGGGACGTGCGCAGGGAGGCCTTCCCGCGGGTTCCCGCCGCCGAGGGCCCCGAGCAGCGTGGGGTCCGGCTCGATGAGCAGGCTCTCGACCGTCGCCTTGCCCCGCTCGTCCAGCGGGGTCCGCGATTCGACGCCGAGCATGGTGACGCTGTAAGAGAAGTCGCGCCGGGCCGTGGTCCGGTGCCACAGCACGAAGCGCTCGACTTCTGCCCAAGGCAGGTCGAATTCGGGGGTCTCGCGGCGGCGGTGCAGGAATCGGGTGGCGGGCCGGTACAGCCGGACGCCGCGGGGGTCGAGTTCGGCGACGATCGTGCCGCGGAGCAGGAAGTAGCCGTTGACAAGTGGCAAGGCCCCGAGCACCAGGATCACGAGCAGCACCATTTCGGGCTCCTCGACCGCTGCGCCTTGGAGGGAGGCCGCGAGGGTCACGACGATGACGGCCGCTGCCGGGAGCGCGGTGATCGCGTCGCGCCAGTGGGGGCGGTCGCGCAGCCGGACCGACCGCGCGTTCTGGGTGTCTGCCATGCGGATTCCGATCGCGTTCGGGCATTGCCGAGGGGAGCGACCACGGTACTCCGGGCCTGCGAATCAGTAGGTTCGCAGGCGCTTCGCGGGCTCGATCGGCTGCTCGCCTCCCGCCTTGCGGGCGTCGATCACGGGGACGTCGGGCGCGTACTGCGACACCGCCGCCGCGAGGGCGCGGCGGCCGCTCGCGCCGAAGACGACGCTGCGGCGGGCCAGGGCCTCGGAGACGTGGGCGGGGACGCCGTCGCGCGGATCGTTGTCGAAGGCCTTGCTGAGGATCGCGCCGAACCCGGGTTCGAGGAGCAGGGCGTCCAGATCGGCCCCGTGCAGTTCGGGATCCGTGTTCGTTTCGATGCCGAGCCTGGTGACGCGGTAGGTCAGACCGCGGGCCGTATGGGCGCGGCGCCAGAGCACGATCCGGCGCGCGTCGGCCCAGCGGACTTCGGCCAGCGGCGTGCGGTTGCGCTTGTGCATGGCCACGTTCGGCGTGTCGTCGTACAGGCGGATGCCGTCGCGGTCGAGCTCGGCCACGACCGCGCCGCGGGCGAGGAAGACGCTGCGGGCGATCGGCAGGCTTGCGAACAGCGCGAGCCCGAAGACGGCGGCGAGCGCGGTCTTGGCGCTCGGTTCGGTCGCGAGGGTCAGGACGAAGCCCGCGGTGAACAGGCCGCCGCCCGACGCGAGCAGCGTGTCGCGCCAGTTCCAGCGGTCGCGGAGCCGGGTCGTGGAGGCGGGCATGAGCGGGGCGCCTTCGGTCGGGATCGGGCGGCCCCACTCTACTGCGAACTCACCGGCGCCTCGGTTTCAGTCGAGTCGGCCGCGAGGTCGTCGCAGCCGCGCCGCGAGGAACGACGGCCGCGCGTTCAGCTTCGCGAAGGTCTGCGGGTCGAGGGCCTCCAGTTCGGGGACCGGGCGGGGCTCGACGAGCCGCTCGATGGCGAACCCCGCGTCGAGCAGCTCGCCGATGAACGCCTCGATCGTGCTGCGCTGGAAGTGGATGGGCGGCAGATCCTCGCCGACGTGCAGGTCGACCCATTCGTTCGAGAAGTACGAGTCGCCGAAGTGCTGCCAGTCCGCCGCCGGATGGGTGGTCGAGATCAGGAACCGCCCGCCGGGCTCGAGGACGCGGAAGATCTCGGCGAGCAGCGCGGCGCGCTCGCGGATGTGGTGGATGACGAGGGCGCAGAGGACCGTGTCGAATGCGGCGTCCTCTGCGAAGTCGAGCGGCGATTCGAGGTCGTGCAGCCGCAGTTCGGCCCGGTCGCCGACCCGTTCCTTCGCGTGGGCGATGAGTTCGGCGCTGCCGTCGATGCCGACGACATCGGCGCCGCGTTCGAGGAGCGCGGCCGCGTAATGGCCTGCGCCGCAACCCACGTCGAGGACCCGCTGCCCGTGGACGTCTCCGGCGAGGCCGAGCATCGCGGGCCGGTCGACGTAGGCGTTGTACGCGCCGTGGGCGGAGTGGGCGGCGAAGGCGTCGCCGAGCGCGCCGTGGTAAGCGGTCTCTCGAGGCATCACGACAGTATCGCCGGATCAGGAGTCGCACCGCCACTCCTTTGGCGCCCGGCCGAAGCGGGCCTTGATGCCACAGAAACGTGACCGACGGATCGTCCAATGGTTGAAAAAAGAGTATCGGGACTTGACCGGCGGCCGGTAGCGTTCACTCGCGCATCCCCCAGAGCGAAAGAACACCCAGATGGCACGCTTCACTCCCCCGCGCGACCCCGGCGGGCCCCTCGCCCACCCGAGACCGGCCGTCGCCGTCCTCGGGTGGCTGTTCCGGTCCCAGTGGCGGATGCTGCTGACGAGCACGCTCGTCTCGTTCGCGTTCCTCGGCTGCCAGCAGTTCGTGCCCTATGTGGTTGGACGAGCGGTCGACGAAGGACTCGTCGCGGGCGACCGGGCCGCGCTCTACTGGTGGTCGGCGGGCCTCATGGTCTGCATCGGGATCGCGACGATCACGGGCGTGGCGAGCTTCTACTACATGATGTACTCGGGCATGGACTCCGACTTCAGAGTCCAACGGCGCCTGGTGGACACGGTCGTCGCGGTCGGTTCGCGGATCAAGTCCCGGGCGGACGCGGGCGAGCTCGTGGCGATCTCGGCGGCCGACGCGCACGCCCTCAGCTCGGTCTCGATGATGTTCGGCCGCTTGGTGTCCGCACAGTTCGCGTTCATCCTCGCCCTGTCGATCCTCGCCACACTCTCGTGGTGGTTCGTGCTCGCCGCGGGCGTCGGCGTCCCGGCGATGTTCATGCTCCTGCGGCCCCTGTTCCTGCGCCTCGAGACGCGCGGCCGCGAGTTCCGCACCCGCATCGGCGAGCAGACCGGCATCGGCACGGACGCCGTCGCGGGTCTCCGCGTCCTGCGCGGCATCGGCGGCGAAGCGCACTTCACCGCCCGCTACAAGGCGGCCTCCCAGGCGTCCCGCGACGCCGGAATCCGGGTGCGCCGCACCGCGGCCGGGCTCGAATTCGCCCGCCTCGCACTGCCGGGGACGCTGCTCGTGCTCGTGCTGTGGATGGGCGCCGAGATGGCCCTCAACGGGACCATCACCGCAGGCGAATTCGTGGCCCTCTTCGGCTACCTCGTCGCACTCACCCGGCCGCTCGGCTACACCATCCAAGGCGTCGACGCCTTGACCCGGGCCATCGTGGCCTCCTGGCGCTTCCAGAAACTCCAGGACGAGCACCCCGAACCCGAGACGGCCGACAAGATTCCCTGGCCCGCAGGCGAGACGCTGCACGACCCGGCCAGCGGCGTCCGGATCGAACCGGGCCTCATCACCGGGATCGCCACAGGCAGCGGCCTGGGCGCCACCGAACTGCTCGACCGGCTCACCGGCTACACCGAGACCGGCGAGCCCGCCCGGATCGGCTCGACCCCGGTGGACGCCTTCAACACCGCCACGGTCCGGCGACACGTGCACCTGCTCGAGGCCCGCGCGCAGCTGTTCAGCGGGCGGCTCCGCGACCAGCTCGACGTGGACGGGCGGCGCAGCGACGCCGACCTCATGCGGGCCCTGCACACCGCCTCCGCGGTCGACATCGTCGGCGTCGACCCCTCGCTCATCGAGAGCGACGAAGTGCCGACCACCGGGTACGACCTCGACATCGTTGCGGGCGAACGGGGCCGGAACTTCTCCGGCGGCGAACGCCAGCGCCTCATCCTCGCCCGCGCGCTGCTCGTCGACCCCGAGATCCTGGTCCTCGACGACCCGGCGAGTGCGTGCGACGCCCAGACCGAGGCCCGCATCGCCGAACGCCTCGCCCGGCAACGCCGCGGCAGGACCACGGCGATCCTGACGAACTCCCCGCAGCTCCTGGCGGTCTGCGACCGCGTCCAGTTCTTGTCGGCAGAGGTCACCTCGGGCACGCATGCCCAGCTCCTGCAGCAGGCCGAGTACCGAGAGGCGGTCAGCCGATGAGCCGCGCGACGCTCCCCATCGCCACCGCGGCCGAGACCCGCAGATACCTGCGCGAGCTCGTCGGCCGCCACCGCGTGCGCTTCAGTCTCGTCGTGGCCCTGACGATCGGCGCGGCGCTCGCGGGCATGTCGACGCCGTACATCGTGGGGCTCATGACGGACGCGTTCGCCTCCTGGGCCCGCGGCGACGGCTCCGACCCGGGTTCG
This sequence comes from Glycomyces rhizosphaerae, assembly GCF_042647865.1. Taxonomy (NCBI): domain Bacteria; kingdom Bacillati; phylum Actinomycetota; class Actinomycetes; order Glycomycetales; family Glycomycetaceae; genus Glycomyces; species Glycomyces rhizosphaerae. The sequence goes on along the minus strand of NZ_JBHRWO010000004.1, from coordinate 548,939 downwards.
GACCTGCGGTGGCAGCTCCCGCTGATCCTCGCGGCCGTGCTCGCGCAGGCGGGGCTGACCTGGGCCTCGTACCGGAACCTCGCGGTCCTGTCGGAGCAGATCGTGGCCGACGTGCGGGAAGAGTTCATGGAGCGCACCCTCGCGCTCCCGCCCGGTCAGGTCGAAGCCGCCGGCACCGGAGAACTGTTGTCGCGCACCAGCCTCGACGTGAACCAGGTGCAGCACTCGCTGGTGCAGGCCGCGCCGCAGTTCTTCACCGGGCTGGTCACGGTGCTCGTGTACGTCGCGGGCGCGTTCATCGTCTCGCCGGTGCTCGGCGCGGCGATCCTGGTCGCGGTGCCGCCGATGGTGCTGGTGCTGCGCTGGTACTTCAAGCGGGCGTTCAACGTCTTCCACGACGTGCAAGCGGCCAAGGCCGACCTGACCTCGGCGGTGGCCGAGACCATCGACGGCGTCAAGACCGTCGAAGCCCTGGGCTGGCAGTCCCGCCGCGTCGCCCACACCGACCGCGCCGTCGACCGGCTCCTCGGCGCGCAGATGCGTTCGATGCGCCTGCGCGGCACGCTGTTCCCGGTGCTCGACTTCTCGGCGTTCCTGCCCTGCTTCACCGCCCTGCTCCTCGGCGGCGTCCTCACCGCGACCGGGTACCTGACGATCGCGCAGACGACCACGGTCGTGCTCATCATGCAGCTCGCGGTGGCCCCGGCGATCGAGATGATCCTGTCGCTCGAATGGGTGCAGAACGGCACGGTCTCGCTGGCGCGGCTCATCGGCGTGCGCGGCGAGGCGATCGCCGCCGGGGACGCGAAGCCGGACCGCGAAGAGGACGAGATCATCGAACTCAAGGGCGTCCACTTCGGTTACAGCCCTGAGAAGCCGGTGCTCAAAGGCGTCGATCTGGCCCTGCGGCGCGGTGAGCGCCTAGCCCTCGTGGGACCCACGGGCGCCGGAAAGTCCACATTGGCGCGGCTCATGGCGGGCATCCACCAACCCGACGAGGGCACGGTCCGCGTCGGCGGCGAACCGACCGCCGAGATCGACGAGACCATGCTGCGGCGCTTCGTGATCCTCGCGACCCAGGAGTACCATCTCTTCAACGACACCCTCCGCTCGAACCTGCGCCTCGGCGCGCCCGGGGCGAGCGACGAGCAGCTGCGCGAAGCGCTCGACGTCGTCGGCGCGGGCGATCTCCCTGAGCGCCTTGAGGAGGGCCTCGACACGAAGGTCGGCGGCCGCGACCACGCCCTGACCCCGGCCGAGGTCCAGCAGGTCGCGCTCGCCCGCGTCATCCTGGCCGCGCCCGAGGTGATCGTCCTCGACGAAGCCACCTCGATGCTGAGCCCCAACGCCGCCAGCGACATCGAGCAAGGACTCAACCGGATCCTCGCCGGCCGCACCGTCGTGAGCATCGCGCACCGCCTCAACACCGCCCACGACGCCGATCGCGTCGCCGTCGTCGAACACGGCCGCATCACCGAACTCGGCTCCCATGACGAATTGATCGCGAAAGGCGGCGCGTACGCGGCCCTGTGGCAGCGCTGGCACGGCTGAACGGCGCGCCTGAGCCCGGACCCCCGCCGCTTTCCCGCCGGTGTTCCGCCTTGCGATGGGCCATATGAGCTCCCAGAACGGTCGCAACTACAGAGTTGGAGACCATAAGTGCTCACAAAGCTCATGAAGCGCGCGATGATCGTGTGCGTCCTGATGGCGTCGATCGTCGTCGGCATCGCGGTGCCGGCCCAGGCCGCGAACAAGACCATCATCCTGAGCGACATCGACGGGCGCCAGCTCGGCTACATGGTCTTCTATGACGTCGAGCCCGACAAGTTCAAAGTCTGCGACACGCAGCGAGACGGGTACTCGGTCACCGGACAGGTATTGACACAGACGAGCAACGGCCACATCCCGCTCGGCGACACCAGCGACGGCAGCGATCGCGGCTGCAACACCATGGTCTTCCGGGTACCCGGCGACCAAATGCGACTGTGGTGGAACGGACCCGGGAACATCAGCACCTGGGCGAACATCTGAGGCTCGAAGCCGCTTCTGCGAAGGACGGCCCGGGGCAGGCGCCCCGGGCCGTCCGCGTGCGCTTCCGGGCATCGCGCATCGGCTCGGCGGTCGCACCGGCGAGGGATAATTGAGGCGTCCCGTAGGCGGGCCGCATCATGTCGTACCGAGTTCTTGCCGATGTCGTGATGACCTTCCACCTGCTGTTCCTGGCGTTCGTCGTGTTCGGCGGATTCCTGACGTGGCGGTGGCCTAAGGTCTGGTTCGTCCATGCCCCGCTCGCCCTGTACGGGCTCACGACCGTCACGTTCGGGCTCATCTGTCCGCTCACGCCCATAGAGCACGATCTGCGCCGGCGCGCGGGCCAAGAAGGGCTGGAGCCGACCGGGTTCATCGACACCTACATCGAGGGCCTCATCTATCCGGCCGACCAGACCATCCTGGCCCGCTGGCTCGCCTTCGCCGTCATCGTCGTCTCGTGGGCCGGCCTGGCTGTCAAACTGCGTCGACGCCGCGAGAGGGCGGTCGTTCGAGAGTCGGGCCGCTTACGTGCAGAAAGCCGGAGGCCGGGGCGGCGATTGCGCCCCGGCCTCCGGTCGAACCCGTCAACCCTGGTGGTGGTCGGCGAGTTCGAGGAGTTTGGCTACGAGATCCACCAGCATTGAGAACGGGTTCACCAGTTGCTCGATCGCCTTGAGCTTGCTGCGGATGCGCCCGGGCGGCTTCATCTCCTCAAGGGACTCTTCGAGGTCGTCGAGGTTGTCCTTGATGACGGGGTAGCGGTCGCCGACGATCGCGCGGTGCTCGTCGAGTCGTTCGCGCAGCTGGACGACGAGTTCGAGCATCTCCTCCATCAACCGCTCCTCGGCATGGCGGCGATTGACGAAGACGGTCCCGCGAGCGCCGTCCCCGATGGCCCCGATGGTCGCGGAAGCCCCGGTCCCGATCGCGCCGGTATGGACATTCCCGCGGAAGACGTACCCGCCCGAGCCGTCCTTCTGGTCGCTCATCCTGTCGCTCATCGCCTTCCTCCTTTGACGGTGCCCTGGCTTCCGCCGCCGATCGAGCCGGCGGTCACGTTCGCGCCCTGGCCGACTGCACCGGCGGCCATGTCGCCGTAGTTGATGACGCCGTGGTTCACGATCGCCATGACCCGCTCCTCCAGTTCTGCGGTGTCTACGCCGTGCTCCCGCAAGTATTCGGTGAGCCCGGCCAGGATTTGACGCTCCAAGATCCCGGTGTACTTGACCGAGTCGCGGGACTGGAAGTAGTTCTGGCGGTCGCTCCCGATGCCGAGTTCACGGACGCCGACGAGGGCGCCGCAGTCCTCAAGCTCCGACTGATCGCCCCCAAAGCCGTTGCGGATCGAGTTCCGGATCCCCCGCAAGGCGCTGGCAATCGTGTCGAACGGACTGCGCACCAAGTCGACGGGCATCATCGCGCTCGAGCGCGCTCCCTCCCAGAACAGTGCGTGGTCGCGAAGCCCGCCGTCGCGCTTGAAGACGTGGTACCGGTCGGGAGTCGGCGGCAGCAGGTAACTGGAGAACTCCACATACAGGCACTCGCCTTGCAGCGCGAAGTGGCAATAGATGGTGGTCACCAGCTCGCCGTCCCAGGAGACCAGTTCGCAGCGCAGGTAGTGCCGTACCGGCGTGGTCGGGTCGCGCTGTACGCCTGCGATGTCGTTGAAGGCGTATCCCGAATCCCGCAGCTGCGAAGGCCTCAGTACCGGCGCGTCGACGTCTCGGCCCGATACGTAGACCCGATCGGAGAGATCGAGGCCCGGCAGTCGCTCGCTTCCCTTCGACGCCTCGCCGAGCGTCGCGACCCGGTCCTTGATGTGGCGGTTCAAGTCGACCGGGTCGATCTCCGGATCCGGACCGCCCTCCTCGCGCGACCGCACGACCAGCGCGAACTGCCAGGTCGTGATGTTCTGGCCCGAGCCGACGAACGGGAGGCGGCTCGCGGCATAGGTCACGACCGTCGACCGCTGCGCGCTTCCGATCGATTTCACCCTTCCGGTCGAGTCCGGTTCGGTTCCCGCTGCGATCACCGCGAGCCTGCGAGCACGCGCGGCGCCGAATCCGATCGCGCAGCCGCTCAGCAAGAGCAGCCAGAAGACCGCGAATATCGTCCCGTCTTCCGATTGCAGCCAGTCGTAGTTCGAAAGGCTGGAAACGTAGGCGATCGCGGCGGTGACTGCGACGCCGAAAATGATGAGGGTCAAGGCGTTGCGGCCGGTGAGCAGTGATGCCACGCGGTTGCGGCGCTGCGCCGGGGTGGCGTTCAGCGTCGTCTCGAGCGCGACCAGGACGAGGCCGAGACCCAGCCAGACGACGAGGCCGATGATGAAGACGCGCTTGTCGATCTCAGGGATTATGAGAGCGAGCAGGAGCAGGGCGGCAAGGAGGCTCTGCTGCATGACGTCGAGCTGTCGGGCGTGGAGCATGTGTCCTAGGACCGGTTCGGCGTCGGCTCCGGGGTTCGGGGCGACGGCGAGCTCGGGGTGGTGGTAGACCTCGTCGAGGACTCGGTCGCGGAAGCCGCGGTCGAGGTAGGCGGCGGCGCACAGGTGCTTGGTGGCGAGGCTGTGTCGGTGCGCGCCGACGCTGGTCCGGTCGGTCATCGCAGGTCCTTTCGATTGCCGGGGAAGACCATGCGGACTCGGGCGTGGTCTCCCATGGCGCCGATGTTGGCGGTGGCTCCCTCTCCTATTGCTCCTATGTAGGTGTTGCTCGTGCCTCCGGCGAGGCGGCGGATTTCGGCCTGTTTGGGCTTGGAGCGGCCGATGAGGGCGAGGGCGAATGCCGCGGCGTTGCGGGCGGCCAGGGGTTGGCGGAGCTTGTCGGCTTCTTTGGTCTTGTCGCCCATGAGGTCGGAGATGCCGCGGACGACCGTGGCTTCGACGGCGGTGCGGCGGTTGGCCGCGGCCAGGAAGCCGAAGCTCTCGGTGTCGACGGCTTGGGCGTCGCCGCTGGACTGTTCGAGGAGTTCGGCGGTGGCCGAGTGGTTGCCGGTGATCACCTTGGCCCCGGAGGCGATGGGGCGCTGGAAGATCCGGGGCAGAGGCCCGTCGAGCTTCGCGGCCCAGTCCTGGTTCTCGGAGACCAGTTGCGCGCGTTGCAGCAGCGGATAGGAAGCGGGGAGGGACTCCGGGCGTTGCAGGAGGCCGGTGTCGGTGTCCTGGCCGGACTCGTAGCCGTAGACCTTGGTGGCGACCACGATGTCGCCGACGCGGGCGTCGCGGCGGCCGCCGGCGATGCCGCAGAGGATGAGGATCTGCGGGCGCCAGGTCGCGAGCGCGTGCTCGACGGAGGCGGCGGCGCGCTCGTTGCCGCGGCCGGTCATGGCGAGGACGAGCTTCCAGACGCCTTTGGGGCCTTCGTACTCGGTCTCGCGGTACTGGGTGCCGTCGAGCTCGTGGTCGGTGTACTCGTGTCCGGCCAGCAGGTCGAGCACCGCGCGTCGTTCGAGGTCGATCGGCGTGCAGAGGACGGCGGTCGGCAGGTCGGTCATGGCGCCTCCAAGGTGGTGACGTGGGCTGCGTATCGCCGGATCGACGTTGGCAGCCTCGCTCGGATCAGTTATTGTTCATGGAACAACAAGAACGAGCGTATATCGCGTCGTCAGTAATTGTCAAGACGGCAATAAGGGGATTACCTTGAGCGACATCACGAATCCGCACAGCTTCGTGGCGGCCGACGTGGCGATCCTGACGATCCGGGACGGCGCGCTCTCGGTCCTGCTCATCAGGCGGGCCAACCCGCCGTTCAAGGGCATGCTCGCGCTGCCCGGAGGGTTCGTCGAGCCCGACGAGACCGTGGAGCGGGCGGCCGCGCGGGAGCTGTTCGAGGAGACCGGGGTCCCGAAGTCCGCGTCGCGACTCGAGAGCATCGGCGTCTACTCCGACCCCGAACGGGACCCGCGGCGGCGGGTCATCAGCATCGCCTTCGCTGCGCTCGTGCCCAACCCGGGCGAGTCGCGGGCGGGCGGCGACGCCGCCTCGACACAGTGGATGCCGGCCGACCGGGCCCTCAAGGAGCCCTTGGCCTTCGACCACATCAAGATCCTCGAACGCGCCATCGCCCACGCCAAGCGGCAACTCGAGTACACGACCGACGCGACCGCCTTCTGCCCCGACGAGTTCACCGTCGCCGAACTGCGGCGCGTCTACGAGATCGTCTGGGAGACCAAACTCGACCCCGGCAACTTCCACCGCAAGGTCACCCGCATCGACGACTTCCTGCAGCCGACCGGGGACACCACCACCCGCGACGGCGGCCGCCCCGCGGCGCTCTACACCGCGGGCACCCTCAAGCGGCTGCCGCTGCCGCTCTCCCCAGGGAAGTAACGGGCCTCAGTTCACTTGCGTGGCAGCGATTCCGCGAAGGCCAGGCCTCGTTCGACCCACTCGCGGAGGCGTTCGTCGGAGCCGCAGATCTCCTCGTCGACGCGGATCCAGGACTTGGAGTCGCGCCCGCCCATGACCATCGGCTCCGCGCCCGGTTCCAAGACCCGCTCGGCGAAGTCGTCATGGCCGACGCGCACCATCATGCTGCCACCGCCCAAAGCGGCGCAGGCCATGTTGCCGTGCGCGAGCCAGCAGAGGCCGCCGAACATCTTCTTCTCGAACACGTACGGCCGGTTGTCCATGATCTCGCGCACTCGGTCGGCCAGCGCCTCGTCGTATCCCATGCGGCCAGGTTGCCACAGGGCACCGACAAGGCGCGGCCGAACGTGTCACGGAGCCTCGCGGACCCAGACGGCCATGGTGCCCTTGCCGCGGTTGGCCCACGCGTAATACGGGACCGTGCGGATCGCGGTCGGCTCGGCGGTCGGGGACAGGGAGCGGTAGAGGCCGCCCTCGGCGGGCCTGTCAACCAGGCCTTCGGCGACGATCGAGTCCTGTCCGTCGGCGTGCTCGGTGCGCAGGTCGCCGTTGCGGGCGATCACCAGGTGCGGCACCGGGGCCGCGTTGTCGACCTCTTCGACGCAGTGGACGATCGGGCCGCGCTGGATCGCGACCTTGCCGGCGGCGGAGGTGACGCGGGCGTCGGCGCGGACCAGGGTCGGGGCCATGGGGAGGGTGAGTTCCACGCGGTCGCCCAGGGCCCAGGTGCGGTCGAGGATCGCGTAGCCGCTGTCGGTCGTGTAGGGGAGGACGGTGCCGTCGACACTGATCACCGGTGCGCCGGTGGCCCATTCGGGCAGGCGCAGGCGGAGCGTCATGGCAAGGGGCGCTTGGGCTTCGGTGATCGTGAAGGCGATCGTGCCGTCCCACGGGTAGCCGCTCTCCTGTGTGACGGTGACGCGCTGGCCGCCGTGGGCGAAGCGGGCGGAGCCGGCGACGTAGAGGTTGACCCAGAGGCCTTCGGTGTCCGCGACGTAGACGTAGTGCTCGAGGGAGGCGAGGAGGCGGGCGAGGTTGGGCGGGCAGCAGGCGCAGTCGAACCAGTCGCTGCGTTCGACGGTGCCGTCGCTGGCGAGCGGGTTGCCGTAGAAGTATTTGGTGCCGTCGGCCGAGGCGCCGGAGAGCACGCCGTTGTAGAGGGCGCGTTCGAGGACGTCGACGTACTTGGCCTCGCCGGTCAGGATCATCATGCGGTGGGCCCAGAACATGAGGCCGATCGCGGCGCAGGTCTCGGCGTAGCCGGTGTGGTCGGGCAGGTCGAAGGGCTTGCCGAAGCCCTCGATCGAGGGATCGGAGCCGATGCCGCCGGTGATGTAGAGCTTGGTGGTGACGAGGTCGTCCCAGAGCCGTTCGCAGGCTTCGCGCAGGCCCGCGTCGTCGAGTTCGAGGGCGAGGTCGGCCATCGCGCTGTACTGGTACATGGCGCGCACGGAGTGGCCGACGGCGGCGGTCTGCTCGCGCACGGGCGCGTGGGACTGGTTGTATTCGCGGTCGCGTTGGCTGCTGCGGACGATCGCGCCCTTGCCGCCGAAGTAGCCGGGGTCGCCGCGGCGTTCGGCCTCGGCGTCGAAGTAGAACGGGGCCTTGCCGCGGTTCTCGGTGAGCAGCAAGGCGAGTTCGAGGTAGCGGCGTTCCCTGGTGGCGCGGTAGGCCTTCACGAGGGCGAGCTCGATCTCCTGGTGGCCGTCGTAGCCGCCTTCGCACGGGCCGCCGGGGCTGAACTCGAGCCAGATGAGGTCGACGTAGCGGCGCACGATGTCGAGCAGGCTGGTCTTGCCGGTGGCCTCGTAGTGGGCGACGCCGGCTTCGATGAGGTGGCCGGCGCAGTAGAGCTCGTGGGCGTCGCGCAGGTCGGTGAAGCGCTTCCCGGGTTTGACGGCGGTGAAGTAGTTGTTGAGGTAGCCGTCCGGCTGCTGCGCTCCGGCGAGCAGGGCGATCGCTTCGTCAACGGCCGCATCGAGTGCGGGGTCCTCTTCGCTCGCGAGCACGTAGCTGGCGGCCTCGATCCACTTGGCGACGTCGGATTCCCAGAAGATCGGGAAGCGCTCGCGGTCGTCGTCGTCGTGGCTGCGGGGCTTGAGGAGCAGCGCGTCGAACTGGCCGCCTTCGCGGAGGCGCCGCTCCTGGTGCGGGATGGTCCTGGCGCGCACGGTCTCGCGGCGCGGGGACCAGAACTCGTCCGCGATCTGTACGTCGGCGATGGGGAGGGAGGTCCGGTGCGGAGCGGGCATGTCGGTTCCTTCGGCGTGACGGAGAGGACGGTACGGAAAAGGTTTTCGGCCAGGTTACCCGCGCCGCCGATTTACCGGTACACGGTTCCCATGCTGCGAAACGCGAACGCTGATGGACCGGCTCCGAAACCGTTGCCGAAACGCCCGTGCGAACGCGGGGCGCTGCGCAATCCGAGAGCGGCCCTTCACCTTTTGTTCACTTATGGTTGGTGAACGGGGTACCCGTACCGAATAGCCTCCGGAATCGGAACGCGCCGATCCGCCACCCCGAGCCGCGCATCGGCGATCCTGGTTCCGGACGTACTGCCATAGGAGTCCCAAATGAATCGTCGTGACGCCGCAAAGCAGCGCAAGCTGCCGCTCCTTTCCGACCACATCGGAGGCCGCTCGCAGCTCACCTGCCTCTACCGCTGCGGCGACGCCTGCAGCCACCCGGTGCCCAACACCTCGGACAACCCGTACATGGGCGACCTCATCGCCTCCGCCGTCTCCCGGCGCTCCCTGTTCAAGGCCGGCGTGGTGGCGACGGCCGGCGCCGGCGCCGCGGGGGCGCTCGGCGGCGCCGCTTACGCCTCCGAGGACCAGGCGCAGGCCTCGGCGTTCTGGGGCTCGACCCCCCGGGGCCTCCGGTTCGACGCCGTAGAGCCCAACAAGGAAGACGCGGTCACCATCCCCGACGGCTACGAGCAGCAGGTCGTGATCCGCTGGGGCGACCCGATCCTCGACGGCGTGAACGAATTCGACCCCACGGCCCAGACCCCCGAGGACGCGGTCGGCCAGTTCGGCTACAACTGCGACTTCCTGGCCCTGCTCGACCTGCCCGGCCAGCGCCGCCACAAGGTGCTCGTGGCGAACCACGAGTACACCAGCGAAGAGATGATGCACTACGGCTACGACTCCGCGGCCCCCACGCGGGACCAGGTCGAGATCGGCTGGGCCTCGCACGGCCTGTCGGTCGTGGTCCTCAAGGAGGACGGTAACTCCGGCGACCTCACCCCGGTCGTGGGCCACGACCTCAACCGCCGCATCACCGCCACCTCCGAGTTCGTCCTCTCAGGACCGGCCGCCGGGAGCGACCTGCTCAAGACGACGGCCGATGCCGAAGGCGCCCTTGCGCTCGGCACGCTGAACAACTGCGCCGGCGGCGTCACCCCGTGGGGCACCATCCTCTCCGGCGAGGAGAACTTCAACCAGTACTTCGCCAACGCCGGGCTGGTCACCGACGCGACCGCGAAGGCCCGCCTCGCCCGCTACGGCCTCACCGGGGAAGCCAGCGAGCGCAAGTGGGAGCAGTACGACCCGCGCTTCGACGTGCTGCAGGAGCCCAACGAGCCCAACCGCTTCGGCTGGATCGTCGAGCTCGACCCGTACGACCCCGACTGGACGCCGCGCAAGCGCACCGCGCTGGGCCGCTTCAAGCACGAGGGCGCCGGGCCGCGCGTGGACCGCTACGGCCGCGTGGTCGTGTACATGGGCGACGACGAGCGCTTCGACTACATGTACAAGTTCGTCTCCAAGAACAAGATGAAGACCGGCACGAGCCGCAGCGTCCGCGAGCACAACCGGACGCTCCTCGACGAGGGCACGCTCTACGTCGCGAAGTTCACCGGCGACAGCCCGGCCGCCGAGATCGACGGCACCGGCGCGCTCCCGGCCGACGGCGCGTTCGACGGCGGCGGCGAGTGGATCAAGCTCGCCAGCGGTGACGAGTCCTTCGTGGACGGCATGACCGCCGAAGAGGTGTACGTCTTCACGCGTCTCGCGGGCGACAAGGTCGGCGCGACCAAGATGGACCGACCCGAGGACGTCGAGGTGAACCCGAAGTCCGGCAAGGTCTACGCGGCGCTCACCAACAACTCCCAGCGCGGTGCCACCGGCAAGGCCGCCGCCGACGAGGCGAACCCGCGCAGCGCCAACAAGCACGGGCACGTCCTCGAGCTCGCGGAGAAGAACGGCGACGTCACCGCCACGACCTTCGGCTGGATCCTGCTGCTCGTCTGCGGCGACCCCGAGGACCCGGGCACGTACTTCTCGGGTTACCCGAAGGACCAGGTCAGCCCGATCTCGTGCCCCGACAACGTGGCCTTCGACCCGCAGGGCAACCTGTGGATCTCCACCGACGGCAACGCCCTGGGCAACAACGACGGCCTGTTCGGCGTCTCGCTCACCGGCTCGACCCGCGGCCTGACCAAGCAGTTCCTCACGGTGCCGATCGGCGCGGAGACCTGCGGCCCGGTCGTCCAGGACCGCCACGTCCTGGTCGCCGTGCAGCACCCGGGCGAGATCGACGGCGCCAGCGCCGAGACCCCCGCCTCGCAGTGGCCCGACGGCCCGAACGGGACCCTCCCCCGCCCGTCCGTGGTCAACGTGGTGAAGGACGGCTTCGGCACCATCGGCTGCTAAGCGGCGCAAGCGAAAACGGGGCGACCATCGCTGGTCGCCCCGTTTTTCTGCCGGTAAGGAGTTGCGGCCGTGTACCACGAGGGCCCAGGCGAGTGCGAGGAGCGAGAACAGCGCGGCCACGCCGCGGACCGTGTTCCAGGCGGTCCAGCGGGCCTCGATGCTCGCGCGGAGCGCGGCCGGGTCACTGATGGCGGCCGGGTCGCCCGCGGCTTCGAGGCGGTCGTTCATCGGCACGTTCACCGCGATCGTCCCGATGAACATGACCAGGGCCAGTATCAAGGCGAGCGCGATCCACGGGGACGCCGAGCGGTCGCCCGAGAACCAGTTCAGGACGAGCGCGGCGCCCGTGAAGAGCACCGCGCCCATGAACGCGGTCATGAACCAGCCGTTGAGGATCACCTTGTTGATGTGCTGCATCCCCGCGATCCAGGCGCGGTCGTCGAGGATCTTGAGGCCGGGCATCACCGCGTAGGAGAACCCGGTGAAGAGCCCGGCCATGAGGCCGACGCTGAGCACTGACGCGAGGAGGGCGAGGAGTTGGAGGAGTCGCATGGGGTCATGCCTTCCGGTAGGTCTGAATCGCCGCTCCCGAGTCGAAGGTGCGGGTCTCCGTGAGCGTAAACGGCACCGGTTCGTAGGCACCGGCGAACATGGGGATGCCGGTGCCGAAGAGGACGGTGTAGCGCTTGACGATGATCTCGTCTATCTCGCTGACGAGCGCGCCGGCGAGCAGGCCGCCTCCACACAGCCAGATCCCTTGACCTTCTTGCTCTTTGAGGTCCCGCACGGTCTCGAGCGGGTCGGCGGTCACGAAGTCGACGTCCTCGGCGAGGGCCGGGTCCAGAGTGCTGGAGAAGACGTACTGCTTCAGGTGGCTGTAGGGACTCGGGTTGCCCTCGTTGAGCCCCGGCAGGTAGGTGCCCTTGCCCATGAGCACGGTGTCGTAGCGCTTGTTCGGGGCATCCTCGAGGCCGACCATGCCGCGGTAGGCGGTCGGGACGGTCTCGGGATGCAGCTCGTTCATCGCCGCCGTGACGTCGGGCTGGATCGGGAGGGCGTCGAACTCCCCGCCGGGTCCGGCGATGAAACCGTCGAGCGAGGTGCCGATGTAGTAGGTCAAGGTGCGGTTCGGCAAGGTGGCTAGGCCTTTCGGTAGAACTGGATCGCGTCGCCGGAGCCGAGGGTGCGGTTCTCGGTGAGTGTGAAGCGGGCCGGCCGGTAGGGGCCGTCGAACAGCGGGGTGCCGCTGCCGAGGACGACGGGGTAGCGCTTGATGATCATCGTGTCGATCTCGTCGATCAGCGCGGCGGCGAGCTTGCCGCCGCCGCAGAGCCAGATGTCCCGGCCCTCGCGCGCTTTGAGGTCCCGCACGAAGGCGGCGGGGTCGTCCTTGACGAAGTGCACCGCCTCGTCGGTGTCCTCCGGGAGCGTGCTGGTGAAGACGTACTGCTCCATGTGGGCGTAAGGGCTCGTTATGCCCATTGCCTGGCCCGGTTCATAGGTGCCCCGGCCCATCACGAGGGTGTCCCAGCGTTGGTTCGGTGCGTCGCCCAGGCCGAGCGGCTCGCGAAGGTGGCTCGGGATCGTCTCGGGCAGCTCGGTCTTGATGAACTCGATGAGCTCGGGTTCGACGGGGATGCCGTCGAGTTCGCCCTCAGGGCCGGCGATGAAGCCGTCGATGGAAGCGCCGATGTAGTAGGTGAGATTGCGGTGCTGTTCGCGCATGTTCACTCCGTTTGAAGTACTATGATTGAAGTGGTTTGAACTTACCACTACACATGAAGTGGTGTCAACCGGAGGAGTGTGGAAATGCGCCAGAACCCCGAACGCCGGACAGCCCTGATCGACGCCGCGATCGAAGTACTCGCAGATCAAGGGGCCCGCGGACTCACGTTCCGCGCCGTCGACACCCGGGCGGGTGTGCCGATCGGCACAGCGTCGAACTACTTCCCGGGCCGCGATGCCCTACTGACGCAAGCGGGTCAGCGGGTCTTCCAACGGCTCGACCCGGGCGCGGACGTGGTGGGCGAGGCCCTCGCGCTGCCGCGCACCCGAGCCTCTGTGGACAAACTCATGCACGAGATGTTCGAGCGCATCACCGCTTTCCGCTCGGGCTACCTGGCGATGCTGGAGCTGCGGCTCGAGGCCACGCGCCGCCCCGAGCTGAGCAAGCTGCTCACCGAGCAGATCCGCGAGAACGTCGAGCAGAACGTCCGCTTCCACCTGGACGCGGGCATGCCCGGCGACGCGGACACCGTGGTGCTGCTGTACCTGGCGTTGAGCTGGCTCATCGTGGAGCGGCTGACGCTCCCGGAGGTCTTCGGCGACGAGCGCACGAAGGAGCTCATCACGGCCGCGGTCGCGCAGATCGTGCCCGAATGACTCACGCGCGGTACCGCTCGATGAGGTCCCGGGCCTCGCCGTAGGCCGGCAGGTCGGCGGGGACCGGGGCGCCGTCGCGCACCGCCGCGGCCGTGCGGGTCACGGCGCCGAGGGAAGCGCGGAAGAGGAGCGATCCGGTGCTGACCCGCGCGACACCGAGTTCGGCGAGGTCCGCGAGACGCAGGTGGGCGGGCGAGAAGAGGATGTTGAGCGGACCGTCGATGCCGTCCACAAGAGCCGATATGTCGGCGGCGGTGACCGCCCCGGGGACGAAGACACCGTCGGCACCGGCCTCGCGGTACCGCCGGGCGCGCTCCAGCGAGCGTTCGAGCGGCCGGTCGAGTCCGAGCCAGTACGGGTCGGTGCGGGCGTTCAGGAACAGGTCCGGGCAGCGCCCCTTCACGGCCGCGATCACCTCGGCCAGGTGCCCGGGATCGGCAAGGGCGCCGTCGGCCCGGCCGTCCTCGATGTTGACCCCGGTGATGCCGAGTTCGACGAGCTGCGCGGTGAACTCGGCGACCTCCTCCGGCGCTTCGCTGAAGCCGCTCTCGATGTCGACCGAGAGTTGGACGGGCAGCACCGCGAGCACCCGCGCGAGGGCGAGGGTCGCATCGCGGGCGAGCCCGGTGGCGTCGGGCAATCCGGCCGCGGCGGCCACGCCGAGGCTCGTGGTGCCGACGCATCCGAACCCCATGGCGGCCAAGGCCGCCGCTGAAGCGAAGTCCCAGGCGTTCGGCAGCAGCAGCGGCTCCTCGCCGTAGTGCGCGGCGCGGAAGTCACTCATCGCGCAGCACCTCGCAGACGCCGATGGCGATCGCCAGCGCATGGTCGATCCCGGGGCAGTGATGCACTCCAGCGCCGAAGGGCAGCGCGGTGAGGTCGACCTGAACGAGGGCCCCGGATGCGATCGAGGCGCGCACGGTCGATCGCACTGGAGGATCGGCGAGCAGCGTCTCCGCGACCTGCAGTTCGGGAGTGTCCGCGTGCCGGAGCGTGGCGTTGCGGATCAGGCCGGCGGTGGCGTCGCAGGCCTGGACGAGCAGCCCGATTCTGGCGGCGGTCCGTTCGTCGGCCGCTCCCCCGAACGCCTTGACCAGGATCGCCACGGCCGCATCGGCATCCGCGTCGTCGGTGTCGAGCTTGTAGTGGGCGGCGATCCGGCGTACGGCGGCCGTGTCGGTGTCGGCGAGTCCGAGGGCCTCCCCCAGCACGGCGACCGGCACGTGCCCGGCGAGGTCTGATGCGCCTTCGGCGAGCAGCGCCGCGGTGCGGTCGCGTGCCCGCTTCCTGAGCAGCGCGGGATCGACGTCGTCGAGGAATCCGGTGGCGAATCGGCGCCTGCGCAGATGCGTTGCACCGCTGGAGAACCGGGCGACATGGGCACGCAGCCAGCGGATGCCGCCGGGAGGGCCGTCTTGAGCCGGAGGGGGAATGAAAGCCGGGTCGGTGAGCACTTGGACGGCTTCGTGCTTGATCGCTGTCACGAGCGCAACCCTAGGTCCGGAACGGTTCGGTGGGCGCCGAAACGGCGAGGGCGCACAATGTGCGGGTGGCGAACGAAATGGGCGCGGATCGGCTGGCCGAGCTCGCGCGGGCCCTCGGGGATCCGACGCGGGCGGCCTTCTGCCTGGCGCTGCTCGACGGGCGGGCCTGGACCGCAGGGGAACTGGCGCGGCACGCGGGAGTCGCGGCTTCGACGGCGACCGAGCATCTGCACCGGTTGACCGCGGTCGGCGTCCTCACCGAACGGCGGCAGGGCCGCCACCGGTACGTCGAGTTGGCCGATGCGCGCGTGGCCGCGTTCATCGAGGACATGGCCGCGCTCCTGCAGCCGGTGCCCGCCCCGGTCACGGGCCTGAAGTCCGCCGCGGCCTCGAACGCGCTCGCCAGGGGCCGCACCTGCTACGACCACCTCGCCGGTCGCCTCGGCGTCGCGCTCGCCGACGCCATGGCGGCGCACGGGCACCTGGAGACCGACAGCGGGTTCGCCTTGAGCGACAAGGGCCGCCGATGGATGGAGGCGTCGCTCGGCGTCGATACGACGGCCTGGGGCCGACGCCGCCCGGTGGCGCGGGCCTGCCTCGACTGGACCGAGCGCCGCACCCATCTCGCCGGCCAGGCCGGCGAGAGCCTGTGCCGGGCCCTGTTCGACCGGGGCTGGACCCGCGGCGTCGGCTCGGGCCGGGCCGTGCGCCTCACCGAGAGCGGCTGCGATGCGCTGCAAGCGCTCCTGGGGATCGACGCCGCCGAGCAGGGCCTGGTCTGAGCCGCGGTCGGGTCGGCCCCGTCAGACCTCTTCCAGGAAGATCTTCTTCAGGTCGTCCGAATCGTCCCGGCCGGTCACCTTGAACTTGGAGTTCCGGTCGAAGACGACCTCGTCCTGGCCCTGGAACTTGGTGTCCGCCTCGATGGACTTCCCGTTCTTGCCCTTGATCTCCATGAGGGCGCCGTCCCAGCTGGCGAACTTCTCCGCCTCCGCCCGGTCCTTCGAGCTGCTGATGAACGCCTTCTCGTCGACCACGTCGCCGGGCTGGTACCTGTCGAGGAAGGGCTTGTTCTTCGTGCCCCTGTAGGTGGTCCCGGGGTCGGGCGGCAGCTTGTCGAGCGCGTTGGAGATCTTCGCGGCCTGGGCGTCGAACTTGTCCCGCTCCCGCTGGTTCTTGACCGAGTCCGGATCCAGCAGGTACTTGTTCAGCGGCCGGAACCCGGGGCCGGAGTAGAACGCGATGGCCTCGCGGTCCTTGTCCGTGAACTCCGAGCTGCCCCCGTCGGGCCGGGTCTTCGCCTTGCCGGAGAGGCCGCCGCCCTCCCGGAGGGTCTTGTCGTCGTCGAGGACCCCGGAGAGGAGTTTGGAGCCCTTGCTCTTCTTCTTACCCATTGCGCTCCCGCTCTGCCTGGGCGCGCTGTTTCACCGCAAGCATCTGCTCTGCTTCTTCCTCGGGGACTTCCACAAAGTCGAAATCCTGGTGGCCCAGCCGGTGCTTCTCGAAGAAGTCGGTCGCGGTCCAGCGGCGCAGCCGGAAGTTGTAGACCTCGTCGCCGGCGCTGTGGCGTCGCAGGATCCCCGCGGGGTTCTCCCTGGGCCATTCGGCGTCGGTCTTGAAGAAGTACTTAACGTTTTCCATCCATCCACCTCAGACTCTCGACGCCGTCGGGCAGTTTCACCGCGCCGAACGTCTCGCCCTGCTTGGCGGCCAACCGCTGCCACTCGGGACCCTCGTACTCGACCAGCTTCATGTTGTCGTACAGGTCGTGGGTTTCCTGCTTCGCCGCGAAACTGCCCGGCGTATGGTACTGGACTTCGAACTGGGTCCCGGTTTTCGGATCGGTCCAAGTGCTGTTGATGCCCTTGTATCCAGGGCCTTTGTCCCAGTTGAACCGGCCGCGCTCGCCGTCCGGTACGAAGCCGTCGTTCTTCAGCGACTCGTGCACGTTCTTGACGCCGTCGGTGTACCGCTTCTCGTCGAATTCGGCGGTGTACCGCACCGAGTCGTTGACCTTCTTCAAAGCGCCGTCTACACCGAGGTTGGGGTTCTCGTCGAGCATGTTGGCGACTTTGAGTTTGGTCGAGTCGTCGGTCTTCAAACGGTATTCGAGGCCGAGCGGCTTGCCGCCGTTCTCGTCGATGGCGTTCGTGATCGAGGGGGTGGTGCGCTTCTCTGCGTCCCGGGCGTCGTCGAGGAACTTGTCCACGGCGGCGTTGTCCTCGCGGGACAGCGCTATGTCCGGGTTGTCCGGGTGCTTCCAACCCGAGTCGCCCGGGGTGCCGTCCGGGGTGTGGTCGGGGGTGCGGTCCGCGCCCCTGAGGCCGTCGGTCTGCCGGAAGGTCCTGCCGCTGCGGAGCACGCCGGAGACGATCTGCCCGCCCGGGGCGTCGCCGTCAGAATCGGAGCGTTTCCGCTTAGCCATTCAGGATCCGGTTGGTGGCCATCTCCATCAACTGGTCGATGATGGTGCCCACGATCTTCTTGAAGATCGGGATCTGCGCCAGCGAGGCCCCGAAGGTCACGGCGGCGAACGCGATGGCCTGCGCGATCTGGATCGCCAGGATCACGAGCTGGATGATGATCTGGATCTTGAGGGCGAGCACCAGGCCGGCGCCGACCGTGAGGCCGATGTTGATCACATTGGACGGGTCGCCGGCGTCGGCGAGGTTGCGCGCGGCCGACTCCTCGCCGTCCCAACGGGACTGGAACGCATCGACGTCCGCGCCCGCGTTGTTCGCCGGAACCGTGCCCGCCGCCTGCTGGAGCTGTTCGATGAGCGGCGCGAGCTCGTCGGCCATCGCCGTCCACTCCCCCGCCAACCGGAACATCGACTCCTCGTCGGATTCGGGCCAGGTGGAGCCGGTGATCGCGCTCAGCAGGCCCGCGACTTCAGGGGGTAGATCCATGCCCATATGCGTAACGCCTTCCTCTGCAAGGGATTCAGCGGTTGAGTTCGCCGAGGAGCTGTTCGAAGCCCTTGGCGATCTCGTCGTCGGCGGCCTGGTGGTCGTCGGCCATCTCCCGGATGTTCTGGCCGAACTGGGTGAGCTCTTCGATGTTGCTGGCGAAGCAGTCGTTCAGGGCTCCGGTGCAGGCCTCGTGCGCGATGCCCAGCAGCGAGCCGATCTCGTCGCCGCCGAACGCGTCCGCGTACTCGGCGACCTTCCCGTTGAACTTGTCGATGAGCGCCTGGATCTGGTCCTTGACCGCGTCCATGTCCCCCGCGGACTTGTGCATCGCCTCGTGGCTGACGTCCACTCCGGCCATGGCTATCCGGCCCGGTTCTGGAGCTTGGCCATGGTCTCGGAGATCTGCTGGCTCATGGCCGCGAAGTTGCGCAGCGAGCGGTCCTGCATCTCGGCGAACTTCTCGTTGATGGCACCCAGGTCGGGCACCGGCTCATCGGTGACGGTGTGCTCGCGGTGCTTGTCGAGCGCCTCGTTGACGAGCCGCATCAGCTCAGGGCCGAGGTCGTCCGAGCCGTCGCGGATCGCCCTGGCGCTCACCATGAGCTCCTGGAGGCGGCCGTCCGTGCCTACGGTGATGCGGATGCGGCCCTTCTCGTTCTCGACGGTCACCGGCTCGGGCGGTGCGACCGCCTGCGCCTGGGCGGCGGCGCTCAACTCGGCACGAGCCGCCGCCAGCTGCTCTGCGATCTTGTCCTCACCGAACATGCGGTCTCCGGTCTCTCTTGCGATGGAATGAAGGTCAGTGGTCGGGGCCGGCCCGCGACGGGCCGGCCCTCGGGGTTCACGCGTACGGGTCCGCTTCCTCGTCTTCGGGCCCGCCGCCCCAGACGTCCTCGTCCTCGGCGATCCAGAACTGGCGCTCGGACTCTTTGTCGTCGTTGTTGCCGCGAGGCGCGCCGGCGCCGGGGGCCATCATGCCGCCGGCCGCACCAGCGCCCGCGCCGCGGCCGCCCGCTGCACCGGCACCGCCCGCGGCGCCGCCCACGCCGCCGCCGAGGCCGCGCCCGCCGGACGAGCCGCCGAGGCCCGAGCCCACACCGCCACCGCGGGGGGTGGATCCGGACGGTGCACTGCCGCCAAGGCCCTTGCCCGTGAGGCCGGAGCTGCGGCCCGAGTCGAGCTTGCGGGGACCGGTGCCGCTCGAACCCGGAATGCCCGTGCTACGGCCCGAATCGAGTTTGCGCGGACCGGAGGACCGCGGCGGGGTGATGCCGCGCGGCGCGGTGGGCTGGGTGCCGCCGATCATCGACGGCGGCAGGTGGCTGCTGCCGGGCCCGAGGCCGGTGCCGCCGATGCTGCTGGGAGGCAAGGTGGTCGGACCGCCGCTGGCGAGACCGCCGGAGACGTCGTCGGGGTCGGGGGTCGAGTTCCACGGGTCGTCGTCGAGGCCGTCGAGCCCGCCGCCGCCCTGGTAGTCGGTCGGCGGGAGGCCGCCCGCGTTCGGGCCGAGGCCGCCGCCGTTGGGGCCCAGGCCCTCACCGTTCGGGCCGAGGCCGTTGCCGCCGGTGTAGGCGCCGGGAAGGTTGCCGCCGTTGCGGGCCAGGTCGTCAGGGTCGGTTCCCGAGTCGAACGGGTTCTCGTCGTTCAATCCATTGAGGTCGGTGCTGCCGCCGATGCCGCCGGGGGTGTTGCCGCCGTTCAGACCGGCGCTGTTGAGACCGCTCGTGTCGGAGCCGCCGTTGAGGCCGTTGCCGCCGAGGGAGTTGAGGTCCCCCGGAGGCACCTGGTCGTCGATGCCCGCACCGTCGAGGTCGGGCATGCCGCCCCCGTCGCCCGCGTCCAGCTCCGGCGGGTCGAACTTGTCGGTCTCGCCGTCGTTGAACGTGGTCGCCTCGCCCTTGCGCACGTCGGGCGCGATCTCCTGGACGTGGGACTCGACGTTCGCGTGCCGCTCGGTCACCTCTTCGTTGACCCGCGCGGACTCCTCCTCGAGCTGCTCGGAACCCTCGGCCCCCAAGGAGACCAGGCGCTCGTCGGCGTACTCGTCGGCCTTCTTGCGCGCCAGCTCCTCGCCCTTGACCCCGTCCACTTCGTACTCGGGGTTGGCGTTCACGTACTCGAGCCACCGGTTGTACGTGGTCTCGCGGCCCTCCTGGACCTCGTCGATCACCGTGGGGTCGAACCCGGCGAGCTCGACGGCCTTGGCGATCTCGTCGTTCTTGTGGATCTCGCAGTTCTTGAAGAACGGCGGTCGAATGTGGATCTGATGCGAGCCGCAGCTGGTGCCCTGCATGTAGAACTTCGGCGCCGGGTAGACGCACGAAGTGCCGCCCTGCTGGTCGTAGATCTCGACCTGCTTGTCGTCCAAGAGCTTCACCACGCCGCCCTTGCCGTCCTCGCCCGCGATGTCGCCGCTGACGGTCTTGCAGTTCTTCAGGACGGTCTCGGTCTGCTCCTCGAAGCCGTCGAAGTCGTCGCCCTTCCAGAAGCCCGAGAGCGTCGCCAGGCCCTCTTTCAGCTTGGGGGCGATGGAGGCGAACTGCTCCTGGAACTCGATCCACTCGTCCCGGATCGTGTCGAGCGCGTAGTCCGCCTCGGGCTGCGGCCGGATCGAGGCGACCATGCTCTTGATGGTCTGGCCCGGCGGGAGCATCATCGTGCCCTCGCGCGCGGCCTTGAGGCCGTCGATCTGGGTGGCCGTCGGGACGGCCGACATGAGCTTCACCCAGGCCGGCTCGGCCGGGTCCTCGGTCGCGTTGGTGCACTCGTCATGGCTGCACTGGGGGCTGACGCGCAGGGTGTTCTGCGCCGTCGTGTAGTCCGCGCCGCTCTGGCCCTCGGACAGCTTCCCGTACTCGGTGCGCTCGAACTCTTCCTCTTCGGACATCGCTGCTACTCGCTCTCGGCCTCAGGGTTGGCGGCGGACTGGGGGTGCGGCAGATCAGAGGAGCGAGGCATAGCCGTCCATCTCGTCCTCGGCGGCCTGGTCCGACTCCTCGGCGAGGTCGGCGGAGTCGTTGAGGGTCTTGATCATCCCGTGCAGGGCTTCGCGGAGGTCCTGCAGATTGTCCCAAGTGGTCTGATGGAACGTCTCGTAGTTGGTGCGCGCGGTCGCCGACGCGTCGAGCTGCCCGAACGCGGGCAGGAGGCCGAGGCGCTGGCCGCTCTCGAGCCTGGGGATGAGGGATTCGAGGTGGTCCAGCTGCTCGCGCACGACGGTGCGGTACTCCTCGAGCGCTTCGGTGTCGATTACTCGTTCAGCCATGGGGTCGCCTATCCGTTGGGGAGCGGCGCTCGCCTCCCCCGCCGGCGCGGTCGCGGTCGCGGGTCGGTGAGCGCTCTCTGGGGAGCACGCCAGCCGAGGGTTCGACTCTGCTGGCGCGCACTAGGAGCGGAGATGGCGCCAATAATAAGCACACCTTTCCGAATCCAGGTGTTCGGCACCGGGCGCACCGAATGTACGTAATCAGATGGATACCAACGGATTTCGATGCCTCCGGCCAGGCTGAACAGGTAGGACGCGAAACCGCCGCCCGCCCGGAGACGGACGGCGGTGCCGTGACACGAAGGAGTGCTTACGGATTCGTTATGAGAACTTCACCTTTGAACAAGTTCCAACAGACCCCTCTGTGGCGCAATGTCACTGCTTGACCGCGCCCGCGACCAGACCGGACTGCCAGTACCGCTGGAGGAACAGGAACGCGATGACCAGCGGGATGATCGACAGCAGCGAACCGGTGATCACCAGCGGGATCAGGTCCCCGCTCGCGCCGCCCGCCGCCGCGGCCTGGCCCTGCCAGCGCGCCAGGCCCACCGTGATCGGGTACAGCTCAGGGTCGTTGAGCATGATCAGCGGCAGGAAGTAGTTGTTCCAGGTGTGCACCAAGGCGAACAGCAGGACCGTGGCGAAGCCGGGCGCGAGGAGCCGCAGCACCACTTGGAAGAAGATCCTGAGTTCACTGGCGCCGTCGATGCGGGCGGCCTCCAAGAGGCTGTCGGGCACCGCCGCTTCGACGTAGACGCGCATGAGCAGGAGCCCGAACGGGTTCACCAGGGACGGCAGGATGATCGCCCACGGGGTGTCGGCGAGGCCGATCTCGCTGAACACCAGGTAGGTCGGGATCGCGAGCGCGGTGGTCGGGACCATGACCGCGCCGAGCACGATCATGAACATCGTGCCGTTGCCTTTGAAGCGGTACTTGGAGAAGCCGTATCCGGCGAGCGCGGCCAGGAACGCACCGCCGCCGGCCGCGGTGACCGCGTACAGCAGCGTGTTCCACAGCCACTTCAGGAAGACGCCGTCGTCCTGGGTGAGCGTGAGTTCGATGTTCTCGAAGAGGTGGAAGTCGCCGGAGAACCAGAGCCCGAAGGTGGAGAACAGGTCCTCGCTGGTCTTGCTGGAGGCGACGAGGAGCCAGAACAGCGGCAGCAGGAAGTAGGCCGCGGCGGCGATCATCCCGATGGTGAGGATGTTGCTGCGCCCCGACCTGCGGCGGCGCGGCTTGATTGCGGCTTCGGTCATCGTCGGCTCCTGCGGTTGGCGGCGAACATGAACGCGTACGAGCCGACCAGGATCACCATGCCGAGCACGAACGAGACGGCCGCGGCGTAGTTGTACTCCTGGCCCACGAACGCGAGGTTGTACGCGTAGAGGTTGGGGGTGTACGCGGCGTCGATGACGGTGGGCGCCAAGGACTGCATGAGCTGCGGTTCGTTGAACAGCTGGAAGGCGCCGATGATGGAGAAGACCATGCAGACCACGAGCGCGGATTTGAGCGCCGGGATCTTGATGTTCCAGGCGATGCGCCACTGGCCGGCGCCGTCGACGGCGGCGGCCTCGTAGATCTCGGTGGGCACCGATCGCAGTGCGGCGAAGAGGATCACCATGTTGTAGCCGGTGAACTCCCAGAACACGATGTTGGCGAGGGAGCCGAGCATGAGGTTCGGCCCGAGGAAGTCGGATGCGGCCGTGCCGATCTTCTCGGCGAGCTGCGCGAAGGGTCCGAAGTCGGGTCCGTAGAGGAAGCCCCACATCATGGTCGCGATGACGCCGGGCACGGCGTAGGGGACGAAGATGCCGAGCCGGGTGGTCCTCTTGAGACGGGCGAGTCCGGTGTCGAGCGCGAGCGCGAAGGCGAGCGCGAAGACGAGCATGATCGGCACTTGGATGAGGAAGAACAGGCCGACGCGGCCGATGCCGGTCCACAGCAGCTCGTCGCCGAAGGCGCGGCTGTAGTTCTCGAAGCCGACGAAGACGTTGCCGCCCACGAGCTGCTCGCGGAAGAGGCTGAAGTAGGCGGCGTAGGCGAGCGGCACCGCGAACATCGCGACGAACACGATCATGAACGGGGCCACGAACATGTACCCGGCGAGGGAGCGCCGGTCGCGGCGGCGCTTGGTTTCGGGTCGGCGGATCGGGGTCTCGGTTGCCGCTGTCATGACTGCCTCACCGTGAATCCCTGGTATTCGGCGTATTCCTTGATGCGGGCCTGCCAGTCCTCCATGGCGGCGACGGCGTCGGTCTTGTCGACGACGGCGGTGCCCACGGTGGCGGTGAAGTCGGCGTAGACCTTGTCCT
Organism: Glycomyces rhizosphaerae; assembly: GCF_042647865.1. Lineage (NCBI taxonomy): Bacteria > Bacillati > Actinomycetota > Actinomycetes > Glycomycetales > Glycomycetaceae > Glycomyces > Glycomyces rhizosphaerae. The sequence goes on along the minus strand of NZ_JBHRWO010000004.1, from coordinate 525,528 downwards.
GGAACGGCGCCCACTGGAAGTCCTCGCCGACGGTGGTGCCGATCTCGGCGAAGAGGCCGTTGACCTCTTGGCCGCCGTAGAATTCGAGTTTCTGGCCGGTGAAGGCCGGGTCCTCCAGCAGCGCTTTGGTCGGCGGGTACAGGAACTGCTCGTTCGCCATGGTGTCGGTCGACTCCGGGTCGGTGTTGATGAACTGGGCGAAGACCGCGGCGGCGATCGGGTTGCGGGTGGTGGCCATGACCGCGGAGGTCGAGCCGCCCCAGTTGGAGGAGACCGCTTGGCCCGCTTCCCATTGCGGGAGCGGCGCTACGCGCCACAGGCCGGAGGTGGAGGCCGCGGCCGAGGAGAGGAACGTCGGGGCCCAGGCGGGGGCGATCCACGTGGCGTATTTGCCGCTGTTGAGCGCCTGGTACCACGGATCGGTAAAGTCGGCGTCGACCGAGACGAGGTCCTGTTCGGACAGATCGCCCCAGTAGCGGGCCACCTTCTCGGCCTCGGGCGAGGAGAGGTCGAGGTTGAGATCGGCGCCGTCGGAGCCGCCGAACGGGTTCGCGCCGGCCTGCCAGAGCATCGCGGCGAAGAACGCGCCTTGCGAGGGGGCGAAGTTCGTCAGGTAGACCTCGGGGTCGGCCTCGTGCAGTCGCCGTGCGGCCACGGCGAAGTCGTCCCAGGTCGCCGGGACCTCGATGCCGTGGGCCTGGAAGATGTCCTCGCGGTAGAGCATCCCCATGGGGCCGGTGTCCTGCGGGATCGCCCAGACCTGGCCGTCGGCGCCGGTCACCTGCGACCATGCGAACTCGACGAACTGGTCGCCGAGTTCAGCGGCTCCATAGGGCCCCAGGTCGAGGAGGTCTTCGGTGATGACGAAGGACGGGATCATCTGGAATTCGAGCTGGGCCACATCGGGAGCGCCGTTGCCGGCGCGCAGCGCGGTGCGCAGCTTCGCGTAGTGCGGGTTGCCCTGGCCGGCGTTCACGATGTCCACAGTGATCTGCGGATAGGCCTTCTGGAAGAGCGCCACCTCCTTCTCGATGCCCGGCACCCAGGTCCAGAAGTTCAGTTCGGTCGGCGTCCGCATCGCCTCGTCGATCTCGGCCTGCGTGACGTTCTTGGGCGGGTCCACAGTGTGTCTGCCGCAGGCCGCGAGCGCCAGCGGGCCCGCCAGAGCGGCCGTGAGGCCGGTCCTGCGGCTGAAACGGGGATTCATCCGAGTCGGTCCTTCCTGTTGCGCGCCAGTGCGAATCAGGAGATGTCCTCTGGCACTACTGATGGGGCGGAGCGGTCGAGGCACGGATGACGAGACGTCGGCGCGGTGCCGCCGCGTTCGCCTCCTGCAGTGCGGCCCCGGGCAGGAGCCGCAGGAGGACGTCGAGGGCGTGGGTCGCATCGCCTTCGAAGTCCTGCTGGACGGTGGTCAGCGGCGGAGAGAGATAGGCGGCGGCGGGGATGTCGTCGAAGCCGACGAGCGAGACGTCCTCGGGGACGCGGCGCCCGGCCTCGTGGAGCGCCCGGGCGAGCCCGATCGCGGTGTCGTCGTTGGCGCAGAACACGGCCGTGGCTTCAGGGGGCAGGACGAGACCGGCCGCGTAACCGCCGGCGGGGGTCCAGTCGCCTTCGAGCGGCGGGGGCGGTTCGATGCCGCGCTCGCGGTGGGCGGCGGCCCAGCCTTCGCGGCGTTCACGGCCCTCCCACCAGTCCTGGGGCCCGGCGACGTGCCAGACCCGCCGGTGGCCGAGGTCGAGCAGGTGCTCGACGGCCTCACGGCAGGCGGCGGCGGTCCGTCCGCGGCCGAGGGCGACGTGCTCGTCGGGCAGGCCCGGGGCCTGGCCGAGGCTCACGATCGGCACGCCGGAGTCCGGGCGCAGGCGCTGGCCCTCGTCGATGGGTTCGGAGAGGATGATGCCGTCGACCCCTTGGGCGAGCAGCCAGTCGACCGAGTCCTGGATCGCGTCCGGTTGGCCCTCAATGGTGTTGGCGACCATGAAGGAGAGCCCGGCGGCGCGGGTGGCGCGTTCGAGGGCCACGAGCATGGAGGCCGGGCCGAACAGGGCCGAGCCGAGGGAGACGACGCCGACGCGCTTGAAGCGGCCGGTGATGAGGGCCCGGGCGGCGGTGTTGGGGCGGAAGCCGAGTTCGGCGGCGGCGTGCAGGACCTTCTCGCGGACCGCTTCGCTCACATAGCGTTCGTTGTTGACGACGCGGGAGACGGTCTTCTGCGAGACCCCGGCCAGTCGCGCGACGTCGGTCATGCCGGGCGGTCGCCGCCGGGCATCGCCGCTCAATGCATCGCCGTTCGAAGCACTGTCGGGCGTGGTCGGGGAGGTCATAGGGCTCCAGCATCGTTTCTGACTACGTTGTCAGGCGTAACCTACGCCACGTTCTGGAGCCCTGTCAAGGGAGACCCGTCGAGTCGGTCAGATGGTACCGACCAGTTCCGCCAATGCCCCGTCGCGCGCGAAAACGGGGATGACCTCGATCGGCGCCGCTGCGTCGATCCACTGCCCGCCCTCGTGCACCGCTCCAGAGTGGAGGTCGGTCCACGACGCGCCCTCCGGAAGGTAGACGCGGCGGGAGGTCGCGTGCGGCTGGACCACCGGGGCCACAAGGACATCGGGGCCGAACATGTACTGGTCGGCCAGATCCCAGCAGACCGCGTCCGCGGGGAACTCATGGAACATGCCGCGCATGACCGGCTGGCCGTCGGTGTGCGCCTCCTCCATGAGCCGGCGCGTGTACGGGCGCATCGCCTCGCGCAGCTTGACGTAGCGCACGAGGATCTCGTAGACGTCCTCGCCGAAGCTCCACAACTCGTTGGGGGCGCCCGAATTGCAGCGCCCGGAGCCGTCGGCGGCGGTCACCCGCTCGCTCGGCTGCCGGTCGCCGTGCATCCGCATCACCGGGCAGAACGCACCGAACTGGAACCAGCGCACGAGGAGGTCGCGGAAGTCCGGGTCCTCGATGTTCCCGCCGCCGAAACCGCCGATGTCGGTGGTGAACCACGGGATCCCGGCCACGCCCATGTGCAGCCCCGCCGTGATCTGCCTGCGGAAGTCCTCATAGGAGGAGTGGATGTCGCCCGACCACACGAGCGCGCCGTAGCGCTGGCTGCCGGCCCACGCGCAGCGCACGAGGTTCACGATCTCCTCTTGCCCTGCGGCCCTTTGGCCCTCGTAGAACAGGCGCGAGAACGCCTGCGGGTAGATGTTGCCCACCTGCACGTTCGGGCCGGCGTGGTAGCGGTAGTTGTCGAAGTCGTAGACGCCGTACTCGGGTTCGGCCTCGTCGAGCCAGAACACATTGATGCCAAGGTCGTGGTAGTTGCGCTTGAAGATCTCCCAGGCCTTCTCGCGGGCGCGCGGGTTGGTGGGGTCGAGGAACATGCTGGGGCCCAGGAAGCTCATCTGCACGTCCAGGCCGCGCTCGGTGCGCACGAGCAGGTTGTCCTTCTTGAGCGCCGCGAAGTTCTCCGACTCCAGCGAGACCTGCGGCCAGACCGAGACCATGAGCTCGACGCCCATCTCCTTGAGCTCGGCCACCATCGCGGCCGGGTCCGGCCAGAACTCGTCCTCGAAGCGGAAGTCGCCCATCTTGGGCCAGTGGAAGAAGTCCGCCACGATCACGTCCAGCGGCAGGCCGCGTCGCTTGTGCTCGCGGGCGACCTCGAGCAGTTGCTCCTGGTTCCAGTACCGCAGCTTGCACTGCCAGTACCCGAGGCCGTATTCCGGCATCTTCGGGGCGTGGCCGGTCGCGGCGGCGTACGCGGCGGTGATCCCGGCCGGGGTCGGCGCGGCGGTGATCCAGTAGTCGAGCTGCTCGGTCGACTCGGCGATCCACTCGGTGCGGTTGGCGGCGAAGGTGGCCGAGCCGATCGCGGGGTTGTGCCAGAAGAACCCGTACCCGGCGCTCGAGAGCACGAAGGGGACGCTGGCCTGCGAGTTGCGGTGCGCCAGTTCGAAGGTGGAGCCCTTCACGTCCAGGATCGCCTGCTGGTACTGGCCCATGCCGTACAGCTTCTCGCCCTCGACCGGCTCGAACGCGGCCCGGAGGCGGTGCGCGCCGCCGGGCAGCGGCCGGAACTCGCGGGCGGTGCGCTTGAGCGCGCCGCCGCCGCCGAGCTCTTTCAAGAGCGTCCTGCCGGTGGCGTCCCGGAACTCGAGCGAGCAGTAGAAGCGGTCGTAGCCGGTCTGCCAGTCGAGACCGCCCGAGGCGCGGAGGACGACGCTGATCGCGCCGTTCGTGAGCGTCGCGGTGTCGCCGTCGACCTCGATCGCCACTTCGACGGGCTCGGGTTCGAGGAGCGCGAAGTCGGTGTCGAGCACCTCCCCCGCGCGGGTGCTCCGCACCCGCAGCGAGTCGCGGCCCCAGGCTTGGACGACGAGGGTCTCACCGTCGCCGCGCCAGGTGATGGCGTCCTTCGCCGTCTCGAACGTGTTCATCGCGGTCCACTCTTTCCCTCGGCAGGCTTCGCAAGACAGTACTGACGGTCCGCCGACCTGAGGGAGGCCCTGGTCAGCGAACCGGTTCGCTGATGATCATGCCAAGAGTTGGGGCGATCGTCAAGGAGCACTGCCCGCTGAAGACCACCCGGACGCCGCGCTAGGCGAGGGACGTGACGCTCGACTTCCGTTCGAGATGGGGCGCGATGAGCCGCTTCTGCGCCGGGGACTGCGGCGCGTCGACCCGCTTGCAGAGCACGTCGACCGCGGCCTCGGCGACGGCCGTCGGCTCGGATTCGACCGCCGTGAACGTCAGCACGTACAGGCGCGCGAGTTCGGCCGAATGCAGCGAGACCACGCTGCGGTCGGCGGGCACTTTCAGGCCGAGGTCGCCCAGCACGAACGGCAGCATCGCGACGGCGGCGTCGTTGTGTATGAGCAGCGTCTTCGGGTTCGCCGGGTCCTGGAGCGCGGCCCGGAGGGTCTCGCGCACCTCCTCGGGGCCCACCGGCACCGGGACGGGCACGAGCCGCAGGCCCCGGTCCGCCGCGCGCCGCAGCGCCGCCCGCTCGAAGCGGGTCGCATAGGTGGAGCCGTTCTCGTACAGCTCCTCGGGCCAGCGCACGAACATCGCCTCGCGGTGGCCGGCGTCGGCCAGATGGTCGACGAGCATGATTGCGGCGGAAGCGAAGTCGAGGTCGACGGCGTCGATGCCGCGGGTGTCCCCCGGCATGCCCACGAGCACGGCGGGGAACCCGGAGCGGCTGATCGGCTCCAGGCGCGGGTCGCCGTCGAGCACGTTGAGGAGGATGAGGCCGTCCACGAGGCGGCCCGCGATCGCGCGGCTCACCGCGGCGGTGCCGTCGGGTTCGGTGAGCAGCATGACGGAGTAGCCGCGTTCGCGCGCGGCGTCGGAGAAGGCCACGAGGTAGGTCGCCAGCGCGGGGCTGAACTCGGCCTCGTGGAAGCGGACGACGACGCCGAAGGTCATGGTCCGGGAGGTCGCGAGCGCGCGGGCGCCGGTGTTGACGGAGTACTCGAGTTTGGCGATGGCCGCCTCGATGCGGGCGCGCGTCTCGGGCGTCACGAACTTGCGCCCGGTCAGGACGGATGAGACGGTGCTGCGCGAGACTCCGGCCTCGCGCGCGACGTCGCCGATCGTCGCCACGCCGCCTCCTCCCGTCCTCACGGTCATTCGCTGTCTTTCATGGTCAATGTCTCGGCGAGTGTATCGGTTCGCCCGGTCGGGGCGGTGGTGTCGGAGGCGGCCGAGGAGGACCGGCCGCCTCCGATCATTCAGTCGAACAGCGGGGTGAGGGTGATCCGGTCGAGGTTCGGCGCGTACTGCGAGCGCAGCAGGACGTCGGGCCAGGTGTCGGAGCTGTAGCTGGTTCCGTCGAACTGCGGTTTCTCCTCGCCGTTCACGTCGATCTCGTTCACCCCCTCCTCGAGGTCGACGACTACGGTGAGCTCCCAGAAGTTGTTCTCGTGGAACGAATGCGGGAAGATCACGCGGATCGGGTCGGCGCCGTTGACGGAGACGAGCGCGTAGCGGGCCACGGGGTCGGGGTTGTAGTGCGTCGCCGGCGACTGCTCCTCGTTGGAGTAGCGGAAGGTCAGCGCGTACTTCCCGGCCTCGGGGACTTCGACGGCGTCGAAGGTGAGCGTGTTGCCGTTGCCCGGTTCGCCGCCGATGCCGGTGACGGCCTGGCCGCCTGAGGCGAGGGAGAGGTCCTGGGCGGTGGCGGTCCCGGCGAGCGTGCCGTCCTCGGCCTCATAGGCCTGGGCGTCGAGCGCTTCGGACGGGGCCACGGTGAGCCGGTCGACCTGGAGGCCCTTGGCGCCCTTGACGACGACCTTGTTGACGCCGCCCAGGAGGAAGGCGTCGACAGTGCCGTTCTTCGCGGTGGTCACGCTCTCGCCGTTGACCTCCAGCTGCACCTTGCCGTCCCCGAGGTCGAGGAGCGCACCCGCATCGGCGGGCGAGTAGACCCAGAAGGTCGCGTTGGCGCCCTTGGGGATCGAAGCGCCGCTGGTGTCGCCGTAGACCGGGGTCGCGCCGTCGAGTTCGGCGTATTCGGCCTCGTACACGTCGTATTCGTGCGCCGCGTTGGGCAGGGACAGGTCGATCTTGTCGATGAGCACGTCGCCGGTGATCGCGCCGTCGCCGCTGAGGCTCTTGGACGCCAGGGTGATCACGTGCTCCCCGGCGGTGAGTTCCACGGTGGTGTCGGTGTGGTCCCACACGGTCCACTTGTAGCCCAAGGGAAGGAAGACCTCCTGCTCCGCCGCGCCGTCGACGCTGAGGAACATGTTGGTCGGACCCTGGGCCTGCACTTCGGCATCGGTGTTGAGCGATCCGGCGAAGACGCTGAGGTCGTACTCGCCGTCCTCGGGCACGTCGACGGTGAACCGGAGCCCGTTGTCGGTGCCGGTGCGGATGCCGCCGACGTTGTAGCCGCCGGAGGTGTAGAACTTCGAGACGTTCGAGGGCGAGCCCTCGGGGCCGTTGACGTTCAGGCCGGAGCCCTGGAACGCGGCGTCCTCGGCCTCATAGGTCGCTTCCCAGGCGGCGCGCGGCTCGGCGCTCGCGCCGGTGTCGGCGCCCGGGGTCACGATGACCTCGTAGGAGGATTCGGCGTCGAGCGGCGGCAGGTCGCCGGTGCCGAAGTGCACGGCCGCGTCAGCGTCGGCGGCGGGCACGTCGAGCTCGGCGATCACGTCCGGTTGGGCGCTGTCGCCGATCTGGCCGCTCCAGCCGATCTCGCGCACGGTGAGGTGCACGGTCTCGCCGAACACGTCGGTCGGCACGTTGCCGAGCCGCAGCGTGTAGTTCCCGCTCGCGCCGCCGAGGAGCACGCGGCTCTGCCGCAGATCCTCATCAAGGGTGGCGACGCCTTGGAGCGTGTAGCTCTCGCCGGGATGGGGCGGTGTGACTTCGACGGTCTGGCCGCTCATCTGGCTGTAGGCGTTGAGGAGCCACCACTGGCCGTTGGCGCGGTTGGCCTGCACGGCGGAGTCGGAGAGGTTGCCGTCGATGTTCCAGTACGCGATGTCGCCGTAGACCTTCTTGTCCTCCAGCGCGGAGATCCACTGGATCATCTGGCCCGGAACCGAAGTGTGGTAGTTGAAGGCGTACTCGGTGATGTTGATCGGCAGCTCGGTGCCTTCGCGTGCGGTGCCGGCGAAGATCTCGGCCTCCCAGCCGCGATACCGGTCCACATTGGCCCGGATGTTGGCGGGGTCGGAGAGCTCGTGCCACACCACGGTGTCGGGCACGGTGCCCGCCTCGACGGCGTGCTCCATGAAGCCCTTGACCTGGTTGTACAGGACGCTGGTGTTCGGGCCGCCGATGCGGGCGTCCGGCAGCACGTCGTGGATCACCGCGTAGGCGCGGTCCCAGGCCGCGAAGAAGTCGCCGGGGTCGCTGAGCCAGCTGACGCCGTTGTAACTCCACTCGCCGGTGCCGAACATGTTGCCCTCGGGCTCGTTGTACGGCATGAACACCACATTGGACTGCTGCTCGGCGGGCAGGGTCGCGACCTGCTCGGCCTGCGCCCGCAGCTTCTCCATGTAGGTGTCGAGCTTCTCCTCCGGGGTGTCGCCGGGCCACTGGTACGGGAAGCCGCGGTGGATGTCGGTCATGTAGATGTAGACGTCGCCGTTGGAGCCCTCCACGAGCGGGCCGAGCACTTCGAGCGCGTCGGCGCCGGGGTGCTGCGGGCCGTCCTGGGCCTTGGTCGCCACCGTCGTCAGATCGATGCCGTCGATGAGGTTCTCGGACGGCAGGCCCTCGTCGTAGAGGCCGTACAGGGTGCCGGAGGCGCCGCCGAGGAAGTCGCCCGTGGGACTGCCGAGGTCCACGTTGAGGGCGTTCTCGACGACCTCCACTGTGGCCGTCACGGCGAGATCGTGGCCGACGACCTTGCCGGACACGGTGAACGAGCCTGGCCGGGCGTACTGCTCGGCGGGGATGTCGTCCCAGTCGATGCGCACGGTGCGGCCGATGCCGTCGGAGAAGGCGGCCGGGGCGGTCGCTGGCAGCTCGGGCGCCTCGCCCGCGATCGTCCGCGCCTCGAACGAGTCCTGCTGCAGGCCTTCGAGGACGGGCAGCTCACCGCCGTAGAGTTCGGCGACCTGCGCGCCGTCGAGGGCGAGGTCGTAGACCTGGAACTCGTCGATCGCGCCATCGAAGAACGGATGCCCGGACCAGAACGCCTTGCCGAGGAATCCGGAGGTCGTGCCGTTCGGGTCGTGCATGACCGCATCGAGGTCGAGCTGCGCCGTCGTGCGGCCGACCTCGACACCGTTGAGGTAGTAGACGATCTCCTCGCCGTCGATGGCGGTGACGGCCTGGACCCACTGCCCCGCCGGGAGCTTGCCGGTGCCGTCCACGCCGACCTCGGAGCCGCCGTTCACGGGCTTGATCGAGGAGCGGTTCGTGCCGGGACCCTGGTATGAGGGGGTCAGGAACGTCGCGCTGGCGTTGTCGCGGCCGAGGTTGTAGGCCCACTGGAAGTCCGCGCCGCCGTCCCAGCGGAGCCAGGTCGCGATGGTCATCTCGTTGCGGCCCTGGAAGAGTCCGTGCGGGACCTCCACATAGGGCGCGGTGGTGGAGTTCGAGGCGCCGCCGGTGAGGTCGAGCGCGGAAGAGCCGTCGGCGCGGCCGGGCGCCAAGGGGGCCTGCCCGGAGTTGACCACGGTGCCGTCGAGGCCCGAGGGCGAGAGGTCGTCCACGGTGCCGTCGGCGACCTGCCCCTCCTCGAACGAATAGGAGAGGACCAGGTGCTCATCGAGGGTCTGCGCCGTGGCGGGCACCGCCGCCAGCGGCACTATCGCGAACGCGGCGAGGACGCTCGCCGCCCGCACGGGTGCTCGGGACTTCATGTCGACTCCCTCTCGTCATTGAGAAGTCCGCTCGGAGGACGCTCCCAGCGAACCGGTTCGCCGTACACCGTACCGAGATTGAAGGGCCTTTGGCAAGAGTCAGAAGAACCGGTTCGCGGAATAGCGACGACCGCCCGGGGGCGGCTGCCCCCGGGCGATCGTATTGACGCCTGCGAATTCGCTAGGTCAGGCGGAACGTGGCGTCGGTGCGGTCCTGCGCGGTCGCGATCGTCTGGACATTGGCCAGACCGCCGACGGCGCGGATGTACCGGCCCGGAACGTTGTACGACTCGAAGGACTCCGCGGCGGCGTCCGCCAGGCCGTCGCGCTGGAAGAAGCTCGCGTCGCCGCGGAACAGCGCGGTCCCGGCGTCGGCCTCCACCCACAGCTCGTAGTTCTTGTGCCGCAGATACCGGCCCGGGTAGTTCGCCGACTCCAGCGAGACCGTCCCCGAACCGGCCAGGCCCGGCACGATCCGGAACTGCGAGTCCGCCAGCATCGCCACCGAGGTCCCCGCCCGCAGCCGGAAGTCGTAGTGGTTCAGGTAGGCGTCGGCCTGGCCGTACAGGGCCAACCGGTACGGGGTCGCGCCGGCCGCGACCGGGATGCCGAAGTCCGGCGTGCCGTCCGCCCGCCAGTAGACCTTCTGGATCCTGGTGTGCCGGTTGGGATCGTAAAGGGGATCGCCGCTGATGGCCTTGTAGGGCCGGGCGTGGTAGACGAGGATGTCGCTCTGCCCGTCCTCCGAAGTCGTGAACGAGTTGTGGCCGGGCCCGTACTGGCTCGTCGCGTCGTTGCTGCGCAGCACCGGCTGCGCGCTCTTCGTCCACGAGGAGGCGTTGAGCAGGTTCGCACCCGAGGAGGCCGTGAGCAGCCCGACCGCGTAGTTCGCGTCAGTGGCGCTGGCCGAGAAGGTCATGAAGATCCTGCCGTTGCGGCTGATGACCGCCGGGCCCTCGTTCACCTTGTGCCCGATGGTCTCCCACGCGAGCGTCGGCTTGCTGATGCGCACGGGCGTGCCGGTGATGGTCCACGGGTTCGTCATCGCCGCCAGGTACAGGCTGGTGCCCGAGCCGAGTTCGGGGTCGCTCTGGGCCCAGCAGAGGTAGCGGGTGGAGCCCTGGGTGAAGGTGGTCGCGTCCAGCGAGAACGAATCCCGCGGCGTCACGATGCGGCCCTTCTCGGTCCAGGTGCCGCTCATGGGGTTCGCGCTGGCGTTCTCCAGCACGTACATGCGGATCGCCCAGATGTCATCGGTGCGCCCGGCGGCGAAGTAGATGTACCACTTGCCGTTCACGTGGTGGATCTCCGGCGCCCAGATGTGCGCGCCCATCTCGCCGCTGGCGTGCTTGGTCCAGATGGTGGCCTCGGACGCGGTCGCGAGGCCCTGCAGCGTGGTCGCGCGGCGCATGACGATGCGGTCGTAGGCCGGGACGCTGGCGGTGAAGTAGTAGTACCCGTCGGTGTGCCGCCAGATGTGCGGGTCGGCGCGCTGCTGGATCAGCGGGTTGACGTACCGGACGCCGGGGGTGTCGGCGGCCTGCGCGGCGCCGGCGGCGAAGCCGACCCCGGCGGTGGACGCGGCGGCGACTCCGGCGGCCTGGAAGAGCCGGCGGCGGCTGATCGGCGGGAACTGCATGCGGACTCCTCGATGAGCGGACGACCACGACTTGTGACCGTTAACAATCTTTTGACAGAGTAGGCAGAGACCCAACGAAAGTCAACGATATCGATCCGCCAATATCAACGATCGCGAATATCCGGTGCCTCCGGAGAGGCACCGGATTCGGCTACCAGCGGTGGTGGACCTGCTCGCGGATCTTCGCGTCGTAGAGGTCCCGCACCGCGGCGAGGGTCGACTCCGGCAGCGGCGCGAGGTCGGCGGCCGCCGCGTTCGCTTGCGCCTGTTCGGGATTGCGCGCCCCGGGGATCACCGTGGAGACACCGGGCTGCTGGATGAGCCAGCGCAGGGCCGTCTGCGCGGGCGTCGCGCCCTCGGGAGCGAGAGCGGCGAACGCGACGGCCGCCTCGACGCCCGTCGCGAAGTCGACGCCGGAGAAGGTCTCGCCTTGGTCGAAGGCCTCACCGTGGCGGTTGTAGGTGCGGTGGTCGTTCGCGGCGAACACGGTGTGCTTCGTGTACTTGCCCGAGAGCAGGCCCGAGGCGAGCGGGACGCGCGCGATGATGCCGACTCCGGCCTTCTCGGCCGCGGGCAGGACGTGCTCGATCGGCTTGAGCCGGAACGGGTTGAGGATGATCTGCACGCTGGCCGTGCCGGGCCGCGCTATCGCGGTGAGGGCCTCGGCGCAGGTCTCGACGCTCACCCCGTAGGCGGCGATCCGCTGCTCCTCGACCAGGGCGTCGAGCGCGTCGAAGACCGCGTCCGAGGAGTACACGGGCGTCGGCGGGCAGTGGAGCTGCACCAGGTCGAGGCGGTCGACACCGAGGTTGGCGCGGGAGCGGTCGGTCCAGGCCCGGAAGTTCTCGAGCGTGTACAGGTCCGGGTCGAGTTCGACGCGGCGGCCCATCTTGGTGGCCACCATGACTCCGGCGTCCGGGCGCTCCTTCAGGAAGCGCCCGATCAGCTGCTCCGAGCGCCCGTCGCCGTAGACGTCGGCCGTGTCGAAGAACGTCACGCCGGCCTCGACGGCGGCGTCGAGCACGGCGAGCGCGTCCTCTTCCCGCACCTCGCCCCAGTCCGCCCCCAGTTGCCAGGTGCCGAGCCCGACCACCGACACCCGCTGGCCGCTCCTGCCGAATGCGCGCTGCTCCATCGGTTCCCCCAATTCATCGACGTGTATCTCGCGGGCCCAGTCTATGGAGTCGCCTGGGCCCGGCGGTATCGAGCACGCAGTTCGGTGCTGCGGCGGCCGGTATAGTGCGCTTCGTGCGCTACTATGTTCAGTTTCCTGCCGGAACCGGCGAATTGGTCGCCGAGTCGATCGGTTCGTACGTCGACCGGCCGGAGATCGTCTACGCCGACGACAGTTCGCTGATCTTCGAGTCGGACACCCCGTACGCGCAAGTGGTGCAGATGCCCTTCGTGAAGAACTCGTTCACCGTCATCGCCCATGTCCTCCGAGGCGATGTGAACGAAGGCGTTCTCGATCTCGCGGACTGCCTCCGATACGACGAACTCGACAGTCACGCCGACACGTTTCGCGTGATGTTCCATGTCGACGGCGAGCTGATTCCCGTGAGCCCCCGGGCGAAGCGCGCGCTCGAATCGGAAATCGGATACGCCTCCGGGCAGCGCATGGTCGGTCGCGGCACCGGCGAGGAGTACTGGGTGGTCGGAAGGACCGACTTCGACTACCTCATGCTCTGCCGCCGCCACATCAGGCCCAAGCGCGCGGCCAAGGCCGCGGGCGCGATCTCACATGAGATGTCGTCACTGCTCGTCGCGGCGTCCAAGCCGCGACCCGGTGACGTGTTCCTCGATCCGTTCGCCGGTTCGGGTTCCTTCACCAATGCCCGGATGTCGTTCCCGGCGAAGCGCATCGTCTACTCCGACTCCGAGCTCGAACGGCTGCAGGCGGATTTCCCTCCGGCGGTGCGCGATAGCCGCGCCGTCGAATTCCTTTCCGATGACGCGCTGGCGCTGCCTTCGTTCAAGGACCACGAAGTGGACGTCATCGTCACCGATCCGCCCTGGGGCGAGTACGAGGCACTGCCGCTGGCGCTGCCCGAATTCCTCGGCGCGATGGCACGGTCCTTCGACCGGGTCCTCGAGCCCCGGGCCGGGAGGTTCGTGATCCTCATCGCCAGGAAGGCCGCCGAGGAGGCCGAGAAGGCGTTGACGGGCGGCGACCTCAAGATCGGTTCGACCCATGAGGTGCTCGTCAACGGGCACCCGGCGACCGTGTTCGTCGGCGGCCGCGAGGCGGCGTAAGGACCGAAGTCCCCACGCCGCCTTCATGAACGCCGATCCGCTATGCGGCCGAGCCGGTCGGCGGCGGGCTCGTGGGCGGTGTGGTCGGTTCGCCGACGGAGCCGTCGCAGACCCGGCCGTTGAGGCGGAACTCGGTCGGGTTGGTGTTGACGCCCGCCCAGTAGCCGTTGAACCCGAAGGAGACCGACGAACCGCTGGCGATCTCGGCGTTGTAGCCCAGGTTCGCGAAGTTGACCTGCTCGGCCGTGGTCGCGAACGTCGCGTTCCACGCCTGCGTCACGTGCTGGCCTTCGAGCCAGACCCATTCGAGGTCCCACCCGTCGATGGGGTCGCCGAGGTTGGTGACCGTGACGTCGGCGGTGAAGCCTTCGGGCCACTGGCCGGTGACCTCGTAGTCGACCTGGCAGCCTTGGGCCGCTTGGGCACTCACCGCCCCAATGAATCCTGCGGTGAGCGCGGTGATGGCGGCGAGCACGATCGCGCCGAGGCGCCATCGGGGTCTGTGCACAGTGGTATGACTCATGCGAGTCTCCTTGCCGGAAGTGTGCGATCGAGTGGAGGGAACAGCCCGACGACCGGCGGAGATCGCTGTCATCGCACCGCGCAATCAGACTAGGTTTGAACATCCAACCTTGTCAATAGATCGATCTACACTCTCGTATGAGACTCCACTTGGGAACCAGATCGGCCGAACCGGCCGCGCACGCACTGAACGCGTCGCGGCCGACGAACCTCCTGCCGAAGCCCGACGGCCGGAGCGGGTCCCGCCCGAGGCAGAGGCCGATCCCGGCTCGAATGCGGCGCCGTCGGACATCGGCATCTATCGGCGTTGGCTTCCCATCGTCCGCCGCTTCTCGATCGCCTCCGGCTCGCATTCCTGACATCCGCGCCGGCATCGGCACCGCGAACCACGCCATCGCCTCAGGCTGACCGACCTCTCGGCGGCACCGACGCGACTTCTCGATGCGCCGTCCTCAGGCGTGGCTCAGGACGAATGCCTCGGTCAGTTCGAGCAGGTGCTCGCGGGCCGGGACGGTCTCGAAGCCGTGGCCGACGCCTTCGATGATCTGGACGTCGAGCCGGTCGCCGTAGGTGCGCCGGTAGCCGTCGAGGACCTCGGGGGACACGAGGGCGTCATCGGTTCCGTAGACCAGGCGGACCGGGCCGGTGTGCCCCTTCGCGTCCGCGAACGCATCGATGGTGTCGGCGTCGTCGGCGAAGGCCCCGTAGATCGGCATGCCGCCGAACTCGTCGTAGCCGTGCTCGGCGACCGCGGCCCGGCGCCGCTCGGTGACCCCGGCGTCCACCGCCATGGCGGCCGGGGCCCACAAGGTGAGGGAGCGGACCGGGCGCTGCGCGGCGGCGAGCGACGCGGTCAGGCCGCCCATGCTCATGCCCAGCAGTGAGAGCCGGTCCGGGTCGACGCCCGGGTGGCGCCCGACCGCCTCGAGCACGGCCAGGGTCTGGGAGACCTGGTCGGAGACGGTGAGATCGGCGAAGTCGCCGTCGGACTCGCCGCCTCCGGCGAAGTCGAACCGGTAGACCGCCACACCTTGTGCCGCAAGGCGATTGGCGAGCCGGACGAAGGTGTAGCCGAACTCGCTGCGGGTGCCGCTGAACCCGTGGCAGAGCACGATCGCCGGGGCCGGGGTCGACTGCGGGAGGTGCAGGGCGCCGCGGAGGGTGCGGCCCTTGTGCTGAACGTCAAGGGATTCCATGGAGCGAAAGTTAACACGGCAGTCCGGAACGGCTTGACGCGTATCGGTCCTGGGCGCAACTTAAACGGCCCCATAAAGTCCGATCAGTCGACTACGCTCCGTTCGTTTTGATTGGATTTGCGTTTTTCGCCCCGTACGTCTTGACGCAATATCGAGCGCTATCTATAGTTTGGAACCGTAAGTTTCGGAGAAGATTCCGAAAGTTTCAAACGAAGGAGAGAGCCTCACGATGCTCCGCATGCCAGTCCGCCGCCGCACCAGGGTCGCGCTCGCGGCCTCGGTCGCCGTGGGGGCCTTGGTGGTCGGGGTGACCTCCGTCCACGCCCGGCCGTTCCAGGCCGAGGCCGCCACGGACGAGGACCCGCCCACCGCCCAGCAACTGCCCGAGAGCTACCAGTGGACCTCCACCGGCGCGCTCATCGAGCCCAAACCCGATGCCTCGCACCAGATCGTCTCCGTCAAGGACCCGACCGTGGTGCAGCACGACGACGAATGGCTGGTCTACATGACCACCGCCAACACCGCCGGGAACTGGAGCCTGGGCTACACCGGCTTCACCGACTGGGGCCAGGCCTCCGCCGCACCGCAGTCCTTCCTGGACACCAACCCGAACATCGGCACCCGGTACGCCGCTGCTCCGCACGTGTTCTACTTCGAGCCGGGCGACGAGTGGTACCTCGTCTACCAGACCGGCCTGCCGTCCTACTCCACCAGCGACGACCCGACCGACCCGCAGAGCTGGTCGGCGCCGAAGAACTTCCAGGACAGCGTTCCCGACATCGTCCAGGAGAACATGGGCGACGGCAACTGGCTCGACTACTGGGTCATCTGCGACGACGCCATGTGCTACCTGTTCTCCTCGGACGACAACGGCCACCTGTACCGGGCCGAGACCACGATCGGGGAGTTCCCGAACGGGTTCGACAACACGCAGATCGTCCTGCAGGACGACAAGTTCGACCTGTTCGAGGGCGAAGCGGTCTACCGGGTCGGCGACACCGACACCTATCTGCTCCTCATGGAGGCCATCGCCTCCGACGGCAGCCGGTACTACCGCTCGTTCACCTCGCAGGGCCTCACCGGCGAATGGCAGCCACTCGCGGACACACAGGACGATCCGTTCGCCGGACCGGCCAACGTGGACTTCCCCGACGGCGCATGGACCCGCGACATCAGCCACGGCGAACTCCTCCGGTCCGGGAACGACCAGACGATGACCATCGACCCGTGCAACCTCCAGCTGCTCTACCAGGGCCGCGATCCGAACTCCGGCGGCGACTACTCGCAGCTGCCGTACCGGCTCGGCCTCGCGACCCAGAGCAACCCCAGCTGTTAAGGAGCCAAGCCATGCCAATGCAACGACGGAAAGTCCTGGGCCTCGGTCTCGCCGGAGCCGCGAGCGCGGGCGCGTTCGCGCTCGGCGCCAACCACGCCCTGGCCGATCCACAGTCCGGAATGGACCTAGCTCCTTCCCAGGCCGCGCCGACCGACCCGTTCGCGATCGGCGTGCGCGAGTTCGCCTGGAGCCGCGGGGACCGCCGCCTCACCACCCGCATCTTCTACCCCGCCACGGGGAACCCGGGCGGCGAGCCGGTGCGGGACGCACCGATCGCCGACGGGGTCTTCCCGGTCTGCGAGTTCAGCCACGGCCTCGGCGGCAACCCCGAGAGCTACGGGCCGCTGGTGCGACCGCTGGCCGCGGCGGGCTTCATCGTCCCCGCGCCGGTCTTCCCCACCATCTCGAGCGGTACCGAAGGCAACGTCGGCGACGTCTACAACGGCAACCAGTCGATGGACGTCTCCGAGGTCATCACCCAGACGCTCGCGCTGAACGACGCCGCGGGCGACCCGTTCGCCGGGCGCCTGAACGTCGACGCGGGCGTCGGCGTGGCCGGTCATTCCCTGGGCGGCATGACGACCCACGGGCTGCTGACCGCGTGGCCGGACGACCGGATCACCGCCGCGGTCCCGTTCGCGTGCGTGGACATGGGCGACCCGGCCGCCGCCGTGGCGGCCGACGTCCTGTTCGTCCACGGCGACCAGGACGGGATCTGCCGGTACGACCTGGCACGCCAGGCGTACGACGAACTGCCGGCGCCGAAGGCGTTCCTGACGCACCTCGGCATCGGCCACGACGAGTACATCTGGGGCGATGCCAACCACGATGCGACCGTAGCCACCTATGTGGACTGGATGCGCTGGAGCCTCTACGGCGACACCGCCGCCCGCGACCGACTCGCGCAGGACGCCGCCGCCCCGGGACTCGTCTGGGACGCCGACCTCGCCCACAGCTCCTGAATCACGGAGAAGGAAAAGCCATGACCGACAAGTCAGCACGGCGCATTCGTCGCCGCATCACCGCGGCAGCGGCCGCGACGGCCGCCGCGAGCCTGGCCGCGGCCGGGGCGATGATGTTCGCCGGCAGCGCCTCCGCAGCGGAGACCCTCGGCGCTTCGGCAGCCGAGAACGGCCGGTACTTCGGTGCCGCCATCGCGCCGAACTTCCTCGGCGAGGAGGGCTACTCCTCCACGTTGAACGCCGAGTTCAACAGCATCGTGGCCGAGAACGCCATGAAGTGGGACGCCACCGAGCCCAGCCCCGGCCAGTTCACCTTCACCGGGGGCGACCAGCTCGTCGCCCTCGCGCAGGAGCAGAACATGGAGGTGCGCGGCCACACGCTCGTCTGGCACGCGCAGCAGCCCGCATGGGTGCAGGGCCTCACCGGGCAGGCGCTGCACGACGCGATGACCGAACACATCGCGGGCGTCGCGGGGCACTACCAGGGGGAGATCACCTCCTGGGACGTGGTCAACGAGGCCTTCGAATGGGACGGTTCACGCCGCCAGTCGAACCTGCAGACCCAGTTGGGCGACGGCTGGATCGAGGACGCGTTCCGCGCCGCCGACGCGGCCGACCCCGACGCGAAGCTCTGCTACAACGACTACGGCACCGACGGTGTCAACGCCAAGAGCGACGCGATCTACGACATGGTGGTCGACTTCCAGGCCCGCGGCGTGCCGATCGACTGCGTCGGGTTCCAGACCCACCTGAGCTCCGACTCGGATCTCAGCTCCTACCAGGAGAACCTGCAGCGCTTCGGGGACCTCGGCGTGGACGTGGAGATCACCGAACTCGACGTCGGCGGCTCGGGCTCGGCCCAGGCCGACGTGTACCGCACCGTCACCGAGGCGTGTTTGAACGTCGACCGCTGCACCGGCATCACCGTCTGGGGCATCACCGACAAGTACTCGTGGCGCGGTGAGGAGACGCCGCTGCTCTTCGACGGGAACTACCAGAAGAAAGAGGCGTACGAGGCCGTCCTCGACGCGCTGAACGCCGCTTGACCGTCACCCCGGGGCGGACGCGGGCCCCAGCCCGCGTCCGCCGCTCCGAATCGGAGCGGCCACCTCGCAGAGTGCGCTGCGGGGTGGCCTACCGCGTCACACGGTAGTGCAGATAGACGAACTTCGAGTTGAAGGTGCGCGTCTCGACCAGTTCGAGATCCTCCCGCCGCTCCTGCCGGGGGAAGTACGGAATGCCGCCGCCGACCAGCACCGGATGGACGATGACCCGGTACTCGTCGATCAACCCCAGCTCGGCCGCCTCGGCGGCGAGCGTCGCCCCGCCGATCGCGATCTCGCCCTCCCCCGGCTCGGCCCGCAACCGCTGGATCTCCTCCCCCACACTGCCGGAGGCCAGCCGGGCATGGCCCTCCACACTCGACAGCGTCCTGGAGAACACCACCTTCGGCAGCGGATTCCACAACCTGATCCACTCCAGCTCCGCCTCACCGAGCGAGGGATCCTGATCGGCGGTCTCCCAATACAGCATCGTCTCGTACAGCTTCCGCCCCAGCAGATGGACGCCGACCCCGCGGATCTCGTCGATCCAGAACCGGAACACGTCCGGATCAGGAGCCGTCCAGTCGAACCTGCCATCAGGCCCGACGATGTAGCCGTCCACTGACGCGCTCATCGAATAGGTCACGCTGCGCACGAAAACCCCTCCTCAGTATCGGCTTCGACCATACGACCGCCGACCGACACTTCCTGCGCCAAAACCGACATGTTCGACCTGCCGCATCTCGGCGGCCGACACGCGCCGCATGCCCCATTCGGCGCGGGCCCCATGGACGCGCGCGGAGGCGCAAACCTGCACGATCTCCAACAGGTCCGGCAGGTGCGCGAGTTCCGCGCAAAGCAGCCGCCGCAGCGCCCAGGACTGCTCGATTCAGGGGATCTCAGCGTCGCGGTCGAGACCGCAGCGCGACCGTGACGATGCCGCCGACGGAGACCGCAGCGAGCACCGGCACGGCTGCTTTCGCAGCGCGCGGCGGCAGCACCAGCTCGAACAGCGGAACCGGATCTGCTACTCGTCGTTGCAGCGGTGTAAGCGGGCAGTCGCCCCGACCGATCAACAGGCCTACTCCTTCCAGGGAGAGGGCCGCGATCGAGAAGGGGAGCATTCGGTCACGGCGCCCGCTCAACGCGCAGACCCACACATGCGCCAGGCTACCGAGTTCGACCCCCGCGATCGCGATGTGAAGCCCCCGCAGCGCCTTGGCGCGCCGGCCGATCCGTCTCCGCTCACTCATATCCCTAGCATGACCACCTGGCCTGCGTTCCGCAGCCGACCGGCGTCCTCACTCGCGCTTTGTCGACGACGCCTGGTGGCATCCCTGGACATCCTGCGCAAGCCCGCGCGTGCCATCCGAACCGGTGTCGGCGCATGGTCCGGGCTCAGCGAATCCGCCGAGGTCGGCGCCCTCGCCGTGGTCGTCCCTTTGGCTAGGCTCCGGCCGCGCTGGTCGCGCAAGACGTGATGACCAGCCTTCCAGTGGCCGACCCGAAATCTGTGCGCGCAGGCAGATGCCGTCAGCCTGATCAAACGGCCGCAGCGGCGAGCCCGATTGAGCGGCCTACGGAGACGGCTCAGCCGGCGCCCCACCCGCAGCGAGGCGTGGAAGCACCGAGGCCGCCTCCGCGGAGACAGTTCTGGCCAGTCGATGCATCGACTGGCCAGAACTGAGATATATTCACATATTTACTTACATGGTCGGGACGACAGGATTTGAACCTGCGACCCCTCGCTCCCAAAGCGAGTGCGCTACCAAGCTGCGCCACGTCCCGATTCGGCCGCCGTCGAGCGGCCGTAGCCAGGGTACAGCACAGCCGCGCTCGAGCGCTCTCAGGTATTCGTGCGACGCGTTGGGACACATTGGTGGGGATCGCGGTTTGACCTGCGTGAACGGCGGGGTCGTGGGGTGGATGACCGGCGGGCGTGGTCGGCGGGGCGGCTTACGTTGTACGGTACGCCGGGGAGGGGTGGCGATGGCGGGAACGCGTGCGGGTTCGGGGGCCGGGTCGCAGGTCGGGTTGAGCCGGGAGCGGGTGCTGCGCGGCGCGGTCGCGATCGCCGATGAACGCGGGCTGGCGGCGCTGACGATGCGGAGCCTGGCGGAGTCGCTCGGCGTCGAGGCGATGTCGCTGTACCACCATGTGGCCAACAAGGAGGCGGTGCTCGACGGGCTGGTCGAAATCGTCATGGCCGAGATCGAGCAGGCCGTGGCCGGCCTGGATGCCCCCGAACCCGAGGACGACTGGAAGACGGCGATGCGCATGCGCGTACTCGCCGCACGCGAGGTGCTGGTGCGTCACCCTTGGGCGCCAAGCGTGTTCGAGACGCGGACGGGCACGAGCCTGGCGGTGGCGCGGTACTTCGACGGGGTACTCGGGTTGATGCGCCGCGGCGGGTTCAGTTACGAGCTGGGGCACCGGGCGCTGCACGCCCTGGGGAGCCGCGCGCTGGGCTTCTCGCAGGAGTTGTTCGAGCCCGACGCCGTCGAGGCCTCGGAGGAGGCGGTGGCGGCCATGGCCGAGCACGTGCCGCATCTGGTCGCGATGATCGCGGACGCCTCGCACGACGGCGCACTGCTCGGATGGTGCGACTACCAGGCCGAGTTCGAGTTCGGGCTGGATCTGATCCTGGACGGCCTGGAGCGGTTGCGCGCCGGTTCCTGAGCTTCGTCCTCGCTGTTCGTGCTGGTGGTTCGTGCTGCCGCTTGACAGTCTTACGCCGTAAGTCTAGGCTGGCTTACAACGTAAGGATGAGGAGGCGGGGCCGTGAAAGCCATCGTCCAGGAGCGCTACGGTGCACCCGAAGCGGTGCTCAAGCTCAAAGAGATCGACCGGCCGGTACCCGGGCCGGACCAGGTGCTCGTCCGCATGCGGGCCAGCAGCGTCAACACCCCCGACTGGATCGGCGTCACCGGCGTCCCGTACCTGCTGCGAGTCGGCGGCACGCGGCGGCGGGAGGACACGGTGCGCGGCAGCGATGTCGCCGGGATCGTCGAGCAGACGGGAACGGCCGTAACGGATCTCAAGCCCGGCGACGAGGTGTTCGGGTCGTTGTGGACGAGCGAGCTCACGACCGCAGGCGCCTTCGCGGAGTACGCACTCGTGCCGGCCGATCAGCTCGCACCGAAACCGGCCGAGGTGAGCTTCGAGGAGGCGGCCGCATCGGTCATGTCGGGCGTGACCGCCTTGTGCGCCATGCGCGACACCGTCAAGGTCGGCGAGGGCATGCGGGTGCTCGTCAACGGCGCCTCCGGCGGCGTGGGCACCTTCGCCGTCCAGTTCGCCGCGCATTTCGGCGCCGAGGTCACCGGTGTCTGCGGCCCGTCGAACGTGGCGATGGTCCGCGACCTCGGCGCTCACCATGTGATCGACTACAGCCGAGTCGATTTCACCCGGGAGAGCGAACGCTACGACGTCATCCTCGACAACGTCTTGAACCATCCGCCGAGCCGGACCGCTCGCGCGCTGGCGCCCGGCGGGGTGCTCATCCCCAACAGCGTCGGGAACTCCGGCGGGATGTTCGCGGGACTGGGGCGCATGGCGCGCGCCAAGCTGCTGGGGTTGACGCACCGCGCGGACGTGCGGTTCTCCCCCTCGGAGGCCACACGCGAGAATCTGAACGCGATCGGCGGGCTGCTCGCCTCGGGCGCGATCACGGCGGTCATCGACCGGTCCTACACCCTCGAGGAGACCCCGAAGGCCATCGCGCACATGCTCGGACACCACGCGCGCGGCAATATCGTCATCATCGTGCCGGACTGAAACCGGCCCCGGACACCATGAAAGCCGCTGTCCTTCGCATGAAGGGCAGCGGCTTCGTGTTTAAGAGCTGTGGAGGCTAGAGCGCGCGCAGGTTAGCGGCCTGCGGACCCTTGTTGCCCTGCTCGATGTCGAACTCAACCCGCTGGTTCTCCTCGAGCGACTTGTAGCCGTTGCCGGTGATCGCGGAGAAGTGAACGAAGATGTCGGGGCCGTCGCCCTCCGGAGCGATGAAGCCGAAGCCCTTCTCCGAGTTGAACCACTTAACGGTGCCTTGCGCCATTACTACATATCCTTGGTGTTGATGCTCAGACCAGCGGCTGTGTTCCCCGGGACGAATCCCTGGTCGCACTCTTGCCGCCGTGCGGTCTGATATTGCCGCCATTGCTGGCGCTTCACCACTTCGAATCGAACGAGTCCGAACCGAGGTGGCCATTGGACCTTACATCACTCCCGTCACGATGCGCTCGGCCCGCGCGGAAATTATTCTCGCATTTGACCATTTGTCCGAGTATGTCCATGAATTTTGTCGGTTTGGGTGCCCAAGGTCATGCAGTTCATGCTCAATCCATGAGCCGATAGAACATCTCGCGGACCTCCTTGTCGCTGAAATCGGCCAGCGCCTCGTTCGGCGGGAAGGCGCCGTAGTACGTCATCTCGTTCGGACAGGGGGAGCCGATCTCCTCGGTGTAGGACGCGACCTCCGCGCCGGTCCGCAGCTCGTAGACCTTGATCTCGAATCGGCTGGCGTGGAAGGAAACCGAGCTGTACGGGATCGGCGAGGGGTCCTCCCAGGCGTACCTGCAGGTCTCCAGGTGCTTCCCCTGCTCGGGGCCTTCGACGCAGGTCACCAGGACGGTCTCGTTCACGCTGCCGGCCTGCCAGGAGCCGGGGAAGCCGTACTCGGACGGGTCGAGGCCGAAGGTCCACATCGCATGGGGGCCTTCGCCTTCGTAGGCGGGGGCGGCCCGGTAGGGGGCCGGGTTGTCGCAGTATTCGCCGCCGCTGAGGAGGCCGTCGACGTTGTCGTATTCGATCGCGGTCTCGACCGCGTACAGCTCATCGGTGGCGGCGGCGGCCAGGTCGTGGTCGGGGTAGGCGGCGAGGAACGCGGTGTAGGCGTCGCGGGCGTCCTCGAGTTCGGCGGCCTCGGAGCGCAGGCGGGCGCAGTCGACCATCCTGACCGGTACCTGTCCGGCGGCGTCCGCGATCGGTTCGGCCAGTTCGGGAGCGTCCCACTGCTGGGCGTAGATCCAGGTGTTGATCTGCATGACCTTGCAGGCGAGGCGGTCTGCGGCGAGATCGGTCAAGAGGTCTTCGACGACTTCGCGGACGCGGTCTGATTGGCCCGGTGTCGTTTCGAGGGTGGTCGCGAGCTGGGCGAAGGCGGCTTCGAGCGCGGATTCGATGTCGGATTCGCCGCTTCGGGCCGTGGCGAGGAGGAGGTCGGCGCGTTCGGGGCCGGCGCCTTCCCAGAGCGCACCGGGGTGGTCCATGTAGTCGACCATCGTGTTCGCGCCGACCTGGGGCTCCTCGCTGAGCGCCTGGAGCAGGATGCGGCAGGCCTCAAGCTGCTCCTCGCCGTCGGCGGTGACCGCGCCCGAGGTGATCCGGTGCGCGGCCTCCAGGGACTCCAGGGACTGCGCTGCGGCGGCGCAGTCGCCTTCGGTCTGGGCCGCCGCCGCGCCGCGGACGGTGAGCCACGCGTCGAGGCGCAGGCCGGCGACCATGAGCAGGGCGATGGCGGCGGCGCCGAGGGCGAGGAGCCGCACCCGCGGGACGCGGCCGGGTCCGTCGGGGTCGAGCAGTGCCGCATCGGTGCCGCGGGTGAGGTGCCAGGCGTGGAGGGTCATCGCGATCCACCACAGGCCGAACAGGATCCGCCATGGCAGGTTCTCGGGGTCGAGGGCGAGCGCGTAGAGGAGGAAGGCGGTCCCGATGAGCGCGATCGCGGCGAGCCGCGGCCGATTCAGGAGCATGTAGCCGAGGCCGAACGCGGTGGCGTTCCCGGCGACGGCGGCGAGCTGGTCGACCGGGCGCGTGACGGGCTTGCGCGGCGTGAGCGGCTTCGTCTCGGGCGGTGGGGGCGGGGGCGACATGTCGGGGTACACGGGAAC
This sequence comes from Glycomyces rhizosphaerae, assembly GCF_042647865.1. Classification (NCBI taxonomy): domain Bacteria; kingdom Bacillati; phylum Actinomycetota; class Actinomycetes; order Glycomycetales; family Glycomycetaceae; genus Glycomyces; species Glycomyces rhizosphaerae. The sequence goes on along the minus strand of NZ_JBHRWO010000004.1, from coordinate 501,363 downwards.
TCCTCGGTCCGGCGGTTCCCCGATGGGACCACGGCGGAGGCGGGACCGGTCCCGACAAAAGCCCTAGTGGAGGGCGAGCAGTTGCTCGATGACGTGGGCGACGCCGTCGTCGGCGTTCGATCCGCAGCGGTCCGTGGCGGCCTCGGCCGCTTCGGGATGGGCGCCGGCGACGGCGTACGAGCGGCCCGCCCACTGGAGCATCGGCACGTCGTTCGGCATGTCCCCGAAAGCGATCACGTCGGCGGCGTCCACACCGCGCGCTGCGCACCAGGCGGCGAGTGCGGCGGCTTTGGAGACGTCGGCGGCGGTGATCTCCAGCAGTCCCGCCCCGCCCGAATGGGAGAGGTGCACGCCGGGCAGTGCCACTGCGCGGGCGGCGGCGAGCATCGCGTCGGCTCCGCCGTCGGCGTCGTGCACGAGGAGTTTGACGATCTGGGTCGCGGCAGTGAAGATCTCGTCGGCGGTCTCGACGAACACGCGCTTGTCGCCGACACTGTCCACTTTGCTATAGCCGGGCTCGGCGACGACTTCGAAGCCGGTCTCGACCGCGACTTTCACGCTCGGCAGCGCCGCCCGGAGCGTCTTCGCCACGGCTGCAGCGGTCTCGGCGTCGAGGGTGCGAGACGCTTCGAACTCGCGTCGCTCTGGCGAGTAGACGACGGCGCCGTTCGCGCAGATCGCGGCGTCGACCGAGGCGGCCAGCGCGGGCCATTCGTCGAAGACCCGGGGCGGGCGGGCCGTCACCGCGAGGACGGCGATGCCTTGGCCGCGAGCCGTTTGCAGCGCAATGCGGGAGCGTTCGGTGAGGACGCCGCCGGGGGCGAGGAGGGTGCCGTCCAGATCCGTTGCGATCACGCGGGGTCGGTTCACCGCCACAGTGTCGCAGTGCGCGCGAAACGGCGGGGCCCGATCGTCTCGGGAGGCGATCGGGCCCACTCGTTGTCAGGGCCCCTTGGGGAATCCCCGGTGAGGCGGTATCCGAGTCCATTTGTTCGCTCGCAAGGCGGAAGGGCCTCTGAATACCGGTGTTGTATTCAGTGGCCCGACAACGCAGCGAGCGGGCGAACGGGCCGGATAGCGACCGCCCGGCCCTAAGGCCGGTTGTCCTCGGGACGGGTCGGGACGGCCCGGCCCGAGTCGCGGGCCTCCTTGAGCGGCAACGGGTCCGAGGTGCCGAGGCGCTGGCGCAACTCGGACAGGCCCTTCAAGGTGATGCGCAGCTGCGGTGCGTCCAGCAGGAGCTCGCCGGTCCTCGGGTGGTGGTGGGACTGCGGGATCTCGGTGAGCCAGCCGCTGTCGACCGCGGACTGGCGGGCCCGCCAAGCCCGGTCGCGCCGTTGGCGGTACGCCCAGTGGAGGTCCTCGAGCGCCCTGAACAGACGGTTCTGGCCGAGGGCGATCGCTGGGTCTCTAGAGAGGATCTTCGCGGCGTCGGCGGCTGAGAACGTGCCGCGCGCAGAGGCGAGGCGGTGCCAGGACTCGGCGGCGGGCGCGAGCGCCTCGAGGTGCGATTCGGCGGTGTCGGCGCGATCGGCCTCCTCCAGCACCATGAGGGCGAGGTCGCGGTTGGTGAGCCCTCGCGGTCGGCGAAGGTCGGTGTGCGGGTTCGGGGTGATGGTCATGCATCTACTCCGTTCGTCGTGTTCTACCCCCGATTCTATTCGGGGGGTACGACATTCCAGCCCGCTGCGAACCCGCGAACCCACAGGTCAACGTCGAAATCTCGGCTCGGTCAGAGCGAGGCCAGATAGGACTCCAGTGTCGCGGTGTAGGCGGCCGGGTCCTCGTTCCAGGACGCGGTGTGGCCGGAGGCGGTCTCCATGACGGTGGTCTGCGCTGGGTCGAGCATGTCGGCGAAGTCGAGGGTGGCGGTGTGGTCCACGGTCTCGTCTGCGGTGTCGACGTAGAGGAGGATCGGGAGGCCGAAGTCGTCGGCGAAGTTCCGCTGGTCGAGTTCGTCGAGGTCGATGTCGGCGCGGAATTCGACGATGCGCTTGGCGGCCCAGGTGATCGGGGGGATGACGTCCCGGTCGGCGGCCTGCATGTCGAGGGTGGAGTTCCAGTCCATGACGGGCGAGTCGAAGACGAGGCCCTTGACCGGGGCGGTGTCGTCGAGTTCGCGGTAGGCGCTGGCGATCGTCGCGCCGCCCATGGACCAGCCGTGCAGGATGACGTCCTGCGCGCCGTTGGCGAGGGCGTAGTCGACGGCGGCCGCCACGTCGTCGCTCTCGTACTCGCCGAGGCTGTGCAATCCGTTGGGGGCCTTGGGGGCGCCTTCGTCGTTGCGGTAGGTGACGGCGAGGACGGGGTAGCCGAGATCGGCGTAGACGCCGACGCCGCGGAGGGTCTCGGCAGGAGAGGCGTTGCGGCCGTGGACGGTGATGACCCAGGTGCCGGAGTCGTTCGGCAGGTACCAGGCGGGCATGTCGCCCAGGTCGGTCGGGACTGCGACGTCCTCGAAGTCGAGGCCGAGGCCGGTCTTCGGGTCGTCGCGGAAGGTCCACTTGTCGATGCGGGCCTTGGTGCCTTCGGTGAGGTCGCCGAAGAGGATCGCGTCGAGCGTGCGGGTGACCGTGGCGTCGTCGCCGGCGACGACCTCGCCGAGCACGGCCTGGCCGCCGTCCCATTGGAGGCCCCAGGTGCCGGGCTGCTCGGTGGCCTCGCTCAGCGGGAGCGTGACAGTGGTGTCGTCGACGGCCTCGACGGTGAGCTCGTACGGGTCCTCTTCGTGGGTGACGTTGAGGACCTCGCCGGAGAAGTACCAGCCGGCCGCGCCGAGCCCGCCGAGGGCGAGCACGAGGAGCACGCTGAGGGTGATGACGAGCGGGCGCAGCCAGCGGCGCCTGCGGGCCGGAGCGTCGGTTTCCAGGGTTGTCTTCACGTGGCGTCCTCGGAGGTCAAAGGGGTGTTCCACTCGATCCTAGTCGGCGGTGTCCCGTGCGGCCTCGGGCTCAGGTGCTAGTCCCCCAGGGCGAGGAGGCGCTCGCGGGCGGCGGTCGCCGACGCGGCGTGGTCGTCGATGTCCGCCCACGGGTCGCGTTTGCGGGCGAGGCGCCTGCTGATCGATGCGGTGTCGCGGCCGCCCGGGGTGGCACGGCCGAGTTCGTCCCAGTCGAGTGGCGTGGCGACCGGCGCGCCGGGCCGGGCGCGCAGCGAATACGGGGCGATGAACGTCTGGCCGTAGCCGTTCCGGTTGCAGTCCAAGAAGATCCGGTCGCCGCGCCGCTGCTTGCGCTGCGCGGTGGTCAGAAGGTCGGGGTCGTCGGCGACGAGGCCGTCGGCGAGGTCGGTGGCGAAGCCGCGCACGAAGTCGAAGTCGGCCGATCGGTCCAGCGGCGCGACCACATGGAAGCCGCGCCCGCCCGTGGCCTGCACGAACGGGGTCAGGCCGAGTGCGGTGTAGCGGTCGCGGATCCGGCGTGCGACATCCCGGAGGGTCGCCACCTCGGTGCCGTCGGGCGGATCGATGTCGATCACGAGCCGGTCGGGGTGATCCGGTTTATCCAAGGTGGAGAGCCAGATGTGGAACTCGACGGTGGCCTGGTTCGCCAAGTACACCAACGTCGCCTCGTCCTCGCACACCACGTAGTTCACCGTGCCGTCGCCCGCCTGCGGCATCTCGACCGAGCGGATCCAGTCGGGGAAATAGTCGGAGGCGTGCTTCTGGAAGAACCCGTCTTCGCCGATGCCGTCTGGGAAGCGCCGCAGCGTCAGCGGCCGCTCGGCCAGGTGCGGGATCATCGCGTCGGCCACGGCCCGGTAGTGGTCGAGCATGTCGCCCTTGCTCACGTGATCGCCCGGGAACAGCTCCTTCTCGGCCTTCGACACTGCGAAATCGTGCCCGTTGATGTGCATGGTCCGTGTCGACATGGGCGGAAGGTACCCGGGCCGCGCTGAGCGGAAACCGGTCAGGCGGGAAGGGTGAGCGTGCTCCGCCAGCCCCCGTCAGGCGTCGCGCCGCAGCTCAGCGTGCCGCCGAGGAGGGCGGCGCGCTGGTGGAGGCCCAGGAGCCCGTGCCGGGAGCTCGGCAACGGAACCGTGGGGCGGGTCGGCGCGGTGCTGGTGATCGTGACCGTGACGCCGCCGCTCCCGTGGGCCAGCGCGACCTCGGCGCTCGCGCCCGGGGCGTGCTTGCGGACGTTCGTCAGCGACTCCTGCACCGTGCGATAGATCGCCCGCTCGGCGGGCCGGCCGAGCTCCGGGTGCGGACCGATGCGCAAGGTCGCCTCGATGCCACTGCCCGCCACCAGGTCCGCGAGCTGCGCGAGCGTCGGCTGCGGGGCGAGCTCGGTCGGGCCGGAGCCGCCGGCGCGCAGCACGTTCACCATGTGGCGCAACTCGTCGAGGGTCCGCACGCTCAACGTGCGGATCGTCCCGGCAGCCTCCTTCGCCTCGGCGTCGCCGGTGCTCACCTGCAGCGCCCCGGCGCGCACCGCGATCAGGCTGACCTGGTGCGACACGACGTCGTGCATCTCGCGGGCGAGCTGCGCGCGCTCCTCCGAGAGCACCTTCTGCGTCGCCATCAGCTGCTCGTGCTCGCGCGCCTCGGTGATCTCGACCAGCCGCGCCGAGAGCTCGCGGCGCAACTGCACGAGCTGCCCGAGGAACGCCGCCGCCGCGGCCGGGGCCAGCGCGTACGCCGCGTCTGCGAGGACCCACGAGTCGAGCGGGTATTCGGAGAGCTGCACCCCGATCGGCCAGATCATGCAGGTCGCCAGCACCGCGGCGGCGACGGCGAGCAGCCAGCGGCGGTGGGTGCGGGTCGCGAGCGTGAACAGGGCGATGAGCGGGGCCGCGGCCTGCCCCATGAACAGCGCGGTCGGCAGCGTCACGAGGAACACCGCCATGGGCCAGCGGCGGCGCAGCAGGAGCGCGAGGACGCCGGCGCCGATGAGCCACATGTCCCAGGTCGCCTCGCCCCACCAGAAGACGAACCAGACGTCGAGGGCGCTCACCACGACGAGCACCACATCGGTCATCCACGGGCGCCACCAGCGGCGCAGCCGGTTCACCGGCGGTCCCGCAGGAGCCCGGCGCGCTCGGCGGCGAGCGCCGCCTGCACGCGCCCGGAGACCTCGAGCTTGGTGAGGATCGCGCTCACGTGGTCCTTCACGGTGCCCACCCCGAGGTAGAGCCGGGACGCGATCTCACCGTTCGAGAGGCCGTCCGCGAGGAGCACGAGGATCTCGCGCTCGCGGGCGCTGAGGCGCTCGACGAGGCCGCCGGAGGGCGTGCGCCCGGCGAGGTAGCCGTCGACCACGGTGGACGTGACCTTCGGGGAGAGGACCACCCCGTCTGCCGCGAGCGTGCGCACCTGGAGGGCGAGGTGCTCGGGGTCGGTGTCCTTCAGGAGGAACCCGGCCGCGCCCATGCGCAGTGCGGCGGCCACGTACTCGTCCGTGTCGAAGGTGGTGAGCATCGCGACGACGGGCGGACTGGGGAGGGCGCGGAGGCGTTCGAGCACGGTGAGGCCGTCGACGTCGGGCATGCGGATGTCGAGCAGCACGATGTCGGGGTGGAGGCGGCCGACCTCGGCGAGGGCCTGGCGGCCCGAGACGGCGGCGACCACTTCGATGTCGCCGGCGGCGTTGAGGATGTGCTGGAAGCCGGTGCGGATGAGGGCCTCGTCGTCGACGACCAGTACCCGGATCATGCGGCCTCCTCTTGTTCGGTGCTGTGACGATTGGTAGCACGTTCACGCCACTCCCCGCCCCCTCCGAAGCGGAAGGTGTGGGCAAGACCCGCCGATCGGCGGGTGCGTTCCGGCCGGACGGCGGGTCGGTTGCTCCCCGGCAGCGGGCCGAGTACCGCGCATCGCCGGATGGGAACGGGCCGCAGACCGCCGCACGCTGGCTTCATGTCCAACGTCATCGACTTCAAGCCGCGCCCGACCGCGGCCGCAATGGAGGACCCGCCCGCCCGGGACGCGTCGCTCGGCCGGATCGTCGGCCTCGACGCCGCGCGCGCCCTGGCCGTGTTCGGCATGTACTACTCGCACGTCGGGCCGTGGGCCGACGAGACGGGCACATGGAAGAGCTTCCTCATGGAGATCCCCCACGGGCGCTCCTCGGCGCTGTTCGCGACCCTCGCCGGGCTCTCGCTCGTCCTCATCGCGGGCGGCAGCCGCCCGAAGACCGGCCGGCCGATGCGCCAGGCGGTCGTGCGGATCGCGATCCGCTCGGTCCTGCTGCTGGCCCTCGGCTCGTGGCTGGTCGCCATGGGCACCTCGATCGTGGTGATCCTGGCGTACTACGGCCTGTTCTTCCTGCTCGCGCTCCCGTTCATCAAACTGCGGGCGCGGACGCTGGCGATCCTCGCCGTCGTCGTCGGCATCGGCGGGCCGCTGCTCATCCAGTGGCTGTGGACGGTGAACACCGGTTGGATGACCGCGTTCTCCGAGAAGGACCCGCTCGCGATGTGGAGCGGCGAAGGACTCGTCTCGCTGCTCTTCGACGGCACGTACCCGGGCCTGGCCTGGATGGCGTACATGTTCGCGGGCATGGCGATCGGCAGACTCGACCTCACGAAGCTCGCGATCCAGGTGCGGCTCTTGATCATCGGTCCGGCACTGGCCCTGATCGGCTACGGCGGCGCGTGGCTGATCGGGAAGGCCCAGCCCGCAGCGGACACCTCGGCGTCCGACGCCGAATGGAAGGCTTTCGACCAGGCCTGGTCGAAAGCCCTGGAGGGCAAGGACTCGGAGAACTGGACCGAGGAGCAGTGGAAGGCCTTCGACGCCGAACACGCCTCTCTCTACGACCTGATGCCCGGCGACAATTCCATGGGCACCAGCGACTTCGACTGGACCGGCCTGACCGCCGCGAGCCCGCACTCGAACACGACGTTCGAAATGGCCGGGAACATCGGCGTCGCCTTCACGATCATCGCCGGACTCGTGTTCCTCTTGGGCCGCTTCGCGAAGCTCCGCTTCTGGCTCGCACCGCTGATCGCGGTCGGCTCGATGTCGCTGACGGCGTACGTCGCGCACATCGCGGCCGTCTGGTACCTGATCGACCACCCGGTCAACGAGGTCGGATACACGACCGGCTGGCGCATGTGGGCGGTCTTCGTCGTGGTCATGCTGGCCTTCGCGCTCCTCTGGAAGCGATTCCTGAAGCGCGGCCCGCTCGAATACCTCATGCACTGGTCGACCCTGCCCGCGAAGCTCGTCAAATAACGCTTCACTCCCGACCGGGAACCGCGGACCGGCCCGACCTGGGGGGCCAAGGCCGGTCCGCGGTTCCCTCCTCCGACCAACCGCAGCCCGATCAGGACCCGTCCGCGGATCGAAACTCAGTCGGCGAGTTCCCTTGCACCAGCGATGAAGTCAGCCAAGGCGGGGCTCGGCTTCGTCTTCTTCGACCAGGCCAGGGCCACGGTGCTCGGGGTGATGCCTTCGACTTCTCGGTAGGCGATGTCGGGTCGGGCGTAGTAGCGGGACGCGCTTTCGGGGGCCAGGGCGATGCCGTCGCCGTTCGCTATCGCGGTCAGCCAATCGTCCGGGTGCTCGGTGACCGCGCCGACCTTCACCGGATGGCCGCCTCGGGCCTCGCCGCCGATCCAGTGCTCCCGGAAGTCGCCGGTCGCCGCCGGGGCCGCGATGAACGGTTCGTCGAGGAGATCCGCGAAGTCCAGCGTTTCGCGTTGCGCCAGTGGATGGTTCGCCGCCATCGCCACGCAGCGGGGCTCGGTCAGCAGCTCCAGCAGGCGGTAATCCTCCTGGTTCGGGAACGGCAGCCGCATGAAAGAGGCCTCGACCTCGCCTGACACGAGACCCGCGATCGGATCGCCCCAGCTCGCCTGGCGCAGCTCCACCCGCCAGGCGAGCCTGCGTTCGCGGAAGGCGCCGATGATCTCCTGGGTCTTCTCGTTGGCGGCGCTGGCGAGGAAGCCGATTCTGAGCACTTTGGACGCTTCGGCCTCGGCGGTGCGCACCGCGCGTTCGGCCCTGTCCCAGGCATTGAGGACGGCTTCCATCGATTCGGCCAGCGCCGCACCGGGTCCGGTGAGGGCCATGCCGGATCTGGAGCGTGTGAAGAGGGTCGCGCCGAGCTGGTCCTCGAGTCGGCGGATCTGCTTGGTCAGCGCGGGCTGCGAGAGGTAGAGCCGCGCCGCCGCCTTCGTGAGGTTGCCTTCCTCGGCCACGGCTTGGAAACAGCGCAGGAGCCTGGTGTCCACGTCCATAACCGGAGGTTATCGATGCATGTATTGGACGCCGTTCCCGGGACGGCCGAGACTGGAGCCGATCCGGTGGAACGGCCGCCGGGCGCTCACTGGAAAGCCGCGCACCATGGTCATCGCGCTCGTCACCGTCACGCTCGTCAACGTCCTGTTCAATGCGATCGAGTCCGTCGCGAACTTCATGAAGGCCGAGTGGGTCAAGCGCAACTCCCACGCCGTCGGCGTGCCCGACTCGCAGCTGCCGTTCCTCGGCTTCGTCAAGGGCGCCGCCGCTGTCGGCCTCGTGGTCGGGTTGTTCTGGCGGCCTTTGGGAATCGCCGCCGGCGTCGGGCTCGTGGTGTTCTTCGTCCTGGCGACGGCCCTGCACATCCGCAACCGGGTCTTCCACAATTTCTACGGGCCGCTGGTGTTCCTCGGCCTCAGCATCGCCGTGCTGTGGCTGATGATCGCCGCCTGAACCGTGAAAACGGTCGGCGGGACTCGGCAGCGTCGAGTCCCGCCGACCTGACGGGTCAGCTTGTTCTAATAGGAGCGGTCGGGGCTAGTCGAGCCCTGAGGCGATGGCGCTGACGAGGTCGCCGTCGCTGGTGTCGCCCGAGAGCTCCCAGGCGAACGCGCCGCCGAGGTCCTGGCTGTTCGCCCAGGCCGTCTTGGTCGCGATCGTGGCCGGGGTGTCGTAGCTCCACCATTCGCCGTTGCAGTAGGCGTAAGCGGTGCCTCCGACGGTTCCCGTTGCGGGGCATTCGTTCACGAGGACCTTGTAGTCCTCGATCCCGGCTTCGTAGGTGCCCGGTGCCGCGCCGGTCGCCGAGCCTCCCGGTGCCGATTGCGTGACGCCGGTCCAGCCTCTGCCGTAGTAGCCGAAGCCGAGCAGGAGTTTCTCCGATGGAACGCCGAGCGACTTGAGCTTCGCGATGGCGGTGGCGCTGTCGAAGCCGGCGATGGGCTGGCCGGTGAAGCCGTTCAGCGCCGAGTGCGGGGCGGTCGGTCCGTCGGCGTCCCAGGCGCCGAAGTAGTCGTAGGTCATGACCTGGTAGTAGTCGACGTACCGGGCGGCGGCGCCGTAGCCGCCGAGGTCGATCTTGCCGCCGGAGGTGCCGTCGGCGGTGATCGCGGCGGTGACCAGTTCGTCCCCGAACTTGGTGCGCAGGGCGCTCATGAGGTTCGGGAAGGCGTTGGTGCCGCTGGTGTCGCAGGTCAGGCCGCAGGCGTTCGGGTACTCCCAGTCGATGTCGATCCCGTCGAACAGGCCGTCCCAGCGGGGGTCGTGCAGCAGGTTGTAGCAGGACTCGGCGAAGGCCGCCGGGTTCTGCGCGGCCTGGCCGAAGCCGCCGGAGTAGGTCCAGCCGCCGAAGGACCAGACGATCTTGAGGTCCGGGTGCATCTCCTTGAGCTTGATCAGCTGGTTGAAGTTGCCGCGGAGGGGCTGGTCCCAGGTGTCGGCGACGCCGTCGACCGATTGGTCGGCGGTGTAGGCCTTGTCGATGGCGGCGTAAGAGTCGTCCATCGTGCACTGGCCGTTCTTGACGTTGCCGAACGCGTAGTTGATGTGGGTGAGGTCCTCGGCGGAGCCGGAGGAGACGATGTTCTTGACGTGGTAGTTGCGTCCGTACACCCCCCACTCGGTGAAGTAGGCGGCGTTGATCGCGCCGGACTGGCCGGGGTCGCCGGTCGGGTCCTCAGTGGGCTCTTCGGTCGGCGGTTCGCTGGTCGGGTCGGTGTCGCCACCGCAGCGGCCCTTGGACTCCCAGACGCCCCACTCGCCGGTGGTGCCGGGTTTCTCGCCTTGAGTCCACCACTTGGCGCGGTACTCCACGCCGTCGTGGCTGGCGGTGTCGCCGCCGACGTAGACCGTGGCGGCGTTCCAGGCCTTGGAGCAGACGGTTTGGGCTGAAGCGCTGAAGGGGTTGGCGACGGTGTAGATCACGCCGGTGGTCAACACGGCCAGGGCCGCGGTGATGATGGCGATCAGCCGTCTGGTTTTCAGCTGTCTCAATGTTCCTCCCAAAAGTAAAGAGACTTAACTGATAGGTATCTTTATCTTTACGGGAACGCCGGGTGAAGTCAAGCATTCGTATCGAAAAAATTCAATGGTCGGGAAAGTCGGAAATGGGAACGCTCGTTTACCACGGAGCGCGACGACTGCCTCGACACTTTCGCATTGCGGGGCACCGCTACAGTGGTCTTCGAAGGCAGGCAGGGCCAGAGGGGCGGCACCTTCGCGGCGACACTCGCGAGTCGGGCGTCGACGCGGTGGCACCGCCCCTCACCCGTCTCCTCTGGAGAGGGCCCGGCCTACAGCCAGCCGTTGCGGCGGAAGCCGCGGTAGAGCAGCACGCAGACGAGGACCATCAGGACCAGCGAGAGCGGATAGCCGACCGCCCAGTGCAGCTCCGGCATCCGGTCGAAGTTCATGCCGTAGATCCCCGCGATGATGGTGGGCGCGATGGCGATCGCCGCCCACGCCGAGATCTTCTTCGTGTCCTCGTTCTGCCAGGTCCCGATCTGGCCCTGGTGGGCGGTGAGCACGGTCGTCAAGAGGCTCATACACGTCTCGATCGCCGCGTCGACGCGGATGAGATGCCCGGCGACCGCGCCGAAGCCCTCGTGCCGCAGCACCTCCGTGCCCTCTTGGCGCTCTTTGAGCGAGTGGGCGAAGGGCACGAGTGGCTGCACCGCGTTCTGGAACTCGAGGGTCTCGCGGATGAGGAAGTAGATCTCCTGGTTGCGGTCGACGCGCTCGCCGGAGAAGATCGCGCTCTCGAGATCGCTCACGTCGTCGGCGAGGTCCTCGACCGCGCCGTCGTACTGCTCGACGATCGCGTCGAACAGGGCGTGGACGACGCCGGGCAGACCCTCGGCGCGGAAGTCGGCATCGGCTGTGAGCCGGCGGCGAACGGCGGGAACGGGATCGACGACGCCGCGGCGCACGGTCACCAGCGAGCGGCCGTCGGTGTAGAAGGTGAGGTCGCCGGTCTCGACCTGCTGGGTCGCCTCGATGTACCAGACGGTCTTGACCAGGACCATGACCGCGCCCTCGACGGTCTCCACTTTGGGGCGTCGGTGCACGGTGTGCGCCGGGTCGCTGCTGAAGCGGTCGAGGCCCAGGGCTTCCAGGACCGTCGTGAGGAGTTCGGGCACGGGGACGTCGAGCTCGACCCAGACGAAGGTGGATTCGGATTCGGCGGCCGCGCGGAGCTGGGCCGCGTCGCCGCGCTTGTCCTCGGCCCCGTCGGAACCGATCACGGTGTAGTCGATCATCCGCACCTCCGATGCAGCCGCATCCGCGATTTCGGCCAACGGCGATGGCCGTCCACAAACCCCCACCCACCACTCGAGGGGAAAGAAGTCTGCCGCGATCATGTCGCGCCCGGCCGACAAAATTCGCCGCCGAACGAACCCTAGCGGCCGAAGTTCACCGCATCGAGTGAACGGTCGGGATCAGTGCGATCAACGGTCAGGATCGGTGCGGCCGAGGGTCGCCGGTCAGGATCGGTGCGGTCGGAGGTCGCCGGTCGGGACCGGTGCCGCCGGCAGCCTGCGGCGGCGGATCGCCGTGCCGTCAGGCCTCGTAGACGATCCGCTGCGCCGCGTCGTGGGCGCGGCGGGTGAGCTTGCGGTAGTGGTTGAGGAACCGCTCGGTGTCCTCGCCGAAGCCGAGGGTCTGCGCCAGCCCCGCGAGTTCCGCGCCCGAGCGCGGCAGGTCGTCGCGCGGGACGCCCCTCGCGAGCGTCATGTCGTTGCGCACCCGCGACACGAACTCCCAGGCCTCACGCAGCGCCTTGAGATCATCGCCGCTCAGGTACCCGGCCGCCGCGGCGGCCTCGAGCGCGGGCACCGTCCGCGTCGTGTGCAGCGTGACGTCCTCGCCGTGCTCGAGTTGCAGCAGCTGCGCGGTCCACTCGATGTCGACCAGGCCGCCGCGCCCGAGTTTGGTGTGGCCGTTGGGATCCGCGCCGCGCGGGAGCCGCTCGGAATCAACGCGGGCCTTCACCCGGCGGAACTCGATCCGCTCGGCCTCGGTGAGCCCGCCGGCGCGGTAGCGCAAGCCGTCGGCGAACGCGGTCCAGGCCTCGCACAGCTCCGGGTCGCCGGCCGTCGGCCGGGCGCGCAGCAGCGCCTGGCGCTCCCACAGCCGCGCCCGGTCGGCGTAGTAGCGCCGGTAGGCGGCGAAGCTCGGGGCGATCGCGCCGCCCTTGCCTTCGGGGCGCAGATCGAGGTCGATCTGGAGTGGAGGGTCGGCGGTCGGGGCCGCGAGCAGGCTGCGCACGGATTCGACGATCTTCGTGGCGGCCTTGCGCCCGGCGTCGCCCTCACCGGTGTGGACGAACACGACGTCGGCGTCGGAGCCGAAGCCCATCTCGCGACCGCCCAAGCGGCCCATGGCGATCACGGCGATCGGCGGGGCATCGGGCACGTCGCGGGCCGCGATGTGCAGGGCCGCGTCGAGCACGGCGTCGGTGAGGTCTGAAAGGGCCAGGCCCACGGCCTGGTCGTCGAGGAGTCCGAGGAGGTCGGCGGCGGCGACGCGGATGAGTTCGCGGCGGCGGATGGCTCGCACCGCGCCGATCGCGGCGGCGGGCTCGGCGTGCCGCGCGACGACCTGGCTCATGCCCATCGCGAGTTCGGCGCGCGAGCGCGGCGTGAGGTCGGCGTTGTCCGAGAGGTACCGCAGCGACTGCGGCACGTGGAGCAGCAGACCCGTGAAGTACCGCGAAGTGCCGAGCAGGCGGGCGAGACGCATCGCCGCGGGCCCGCCGTCGCGCAGGAGCCGCAGGTACCAGGGGGTCGAGCCGAGCTTGTCGGAGACCTGCCGGTAGGCGAGGAGCCCGCGGTCGGGTTCGGGCGAGTCGGCGAGCTCGTGGAGGACGACCGGCAGCAGGGCCTTCTGCACGGTGGCCGTGCGGGAGACGCCCGCAGTGAGATTCTTGATGTGCGTCAGGGCGCTCGCGGGGTCGGCGAAGCCGAGCACGGCAAGGCGCGAGGCGGCCTCGGACTCGGTCATGCGCAGCTCGTGCGTGGGCACGCGCGTGACGGCGTCGAGCAGCGGCTTGTAGAGCAGCTTCTCGTGCAGGCGCCGCGCGGTGGTCGCGTGGGCGCGCCAAGCGGCGAGGAACGCCTCGTCGGTCTGGTATCCGAGGGTCCGGGCGAGATGGTGGAGCGGCTCGCCGCCGTCGGGCACGCGGTGGGTGCGCAGCAGCCGCTGGAGCTGCAGCCGGTGCTCGACGGTGCGCAGGAAGACGTACGTGTCGGCGAGCTCCTCGCCGTCGCGCCGCGACAGGAATCCAGCCGCCACAAGGACTTCGAGGGCCTCCAGTGTGGAACGCACCCGCAGGGAGGCGTCGCCGCGGCCGTGCACGAGCTGCAGCAGCTGCACCGCGAACTCGATGTCGCGCAGGCCCCCCGGGCCGAGTTTGATCTCGAAGCGGCGTTCGGCGCGCGGCACCGAGTCGGCGACCTTGCGGCGCATGTCGCGGATGTCGGCGACGACGCCGGGCCGGTCGGCCGCGCCCCAGATGAACGGCTGCACGGCCGCGAGCCAGTCGAGGCCGAGCTGCAGGTCCCCCGCGGCGGGCCGGGCCTTCAACAGCGCCTGGAACTCCCACGTGCGAGCCCAGTCCTTGAGGTAGGCGAGGTACGAGTCGACCGAGCGCACGAGCGCGCCGTGGCGGCCCTCGGGTCGCAGCCCGGCGTCGACGGGCCACGTCGCGGGCCCGACGATCTGGATCATCCGGGCGGCCTGGCGGGTGGCGAGGTCCAGGTTGCCTTCGGCGACGAAGACGACGTCCACGTCGGAGACGTAGTTGAGCTCTTCGGCACCGGTCTTGCCCATGGCGACCACGGCGAGGCGGGTCTCGCCGGGGATTTCCTCCCGCGCGAGTTCGAGGCCGCGGGCGAGCACGGCGTCCGCCAAGCGGGACAAGGCGGCCGAGGTGGCCCGCAGGTCCATCCGGCCGGTGAGGTCGCGGGCGGCGATCCGCAGCAGGTTCGCCTTCCACGCGGCGTTCAGCTCGAACGGTCGCGCGTCCCGGATGCGGCCGAGGCCGGCGTCCTCGTCCTCGGTGAGCGCGGCCTCGGTCTCAGGGTGGGCGCGCATGAAATCGGCCAGCGCGTTGCTGGCCTCGACCACGGCGAGGCGGGCCGCGTCGGCTCCGGCGCTCTTCTCGGATTCGCTCTCAGGCATCGAGTACCGGCAACGCCTTCCGCCCGCCCGTGGCGACTCGTGCGAACCGCTGCAGGATCGGCTTCCAGGTGGCGACGATGTGCTCGTCGACGTCGGCGGCGCGGGCGAGCGCGGCCTCGTCGAAGGCGCCGAAGCCCGTGAGCTGCTCGGGGGTGAACTCGAAGTGGGACTGGACGCCCCACGCGGTGTCGCGGATGCGGAAGACCTCGAGGGCGCCTTGCGGGGAGGCGGCGAGGAGGGTCGCGTCTTCGGGGAGTTCGACGAGTTCCTGGCGTCGCCAGCGGATCACGTCGAGGGTCATCGGGCAGGGCCCGAAGATCAGGTCGCGTCCGGCGGCGTCGCGTTTGGCGAGCATCCGGGGCCCGGAGCGCTCCTCGCGGTCCTCGACTCTCCCGCCGAAGGCGACGGCGAGCATCCGGGCGGAGGAGCAGATCGCGAACACGGGGGTGGTGTCGGCGACGGCGGTCTCCATGAGGCCGGTGAGGTCGTCGCTCCAGTCCTTGCCGCGCCCGCCTCCGAGCGCGATGAGGGCGTCGTGCCCTCCGGCGGAGTTCGGTACGGCCTCACCGAGGTGGGGCCGTACCGTGTCGAGGTCCAGTCCGGCTTCGACGAGCCATGCGGCGGCGCGTCCGAGGCCTTGCGCGGGGTCGTTCTCGATGACGAGTGCGGTGCTCACTCCCCCATGCTAATCGGTCAGAGGTTGATGTACCGCTTGCGTTCGAACGCCGTCACCTGGGTGCGGTAGTCCTCCCACTCCTGGCGCTTGTTCTTCAGGAAGTAGTCGAACACGTGCTCGCCCAGGACCTCGGGAACGAGGGTCGAGGACTCCATGACGTCGAGCGCCTCGGAGAGGTTCCCCGGGAGCGGCTGGTAGCCGGCGGCGACCCGCTCCTTGTTGGTGAGCGCCGAGACGTCGTCCTCGGTGCCCGGGGGCAGCTCGTAGCCCTCTTCGATGCCCTTGAGGCCGGCGCCGAGGAGCACGGCGTAGGCGAGGTACGGGTTGGTCGCGGAGTCGAGCGAGCGGATCTCGACGCGGGCCGAGTTCGGCTTGCCGTAGGCCGGGACGCGCACGAGCGCGGAGCGGTTGGCCTTGCCCCAGGAGACGTACGAGGGCGCCTCGGAGATCTGGCCGGGCTGCGGGCTGGTGAAGAGCCGCTTGTAGGAGTTGACCCACTGGTTGGTGATCGCGGTGAACTCGGGCGCGTGGCGCAGGAGTCCGGCGATGAAGGCCTTGGCGGTCTTGGAGAGCCGCTGCTCGTCGCCCGGGTCGTGGAAGGCGTTGTCCTCGCCTTCGAAGAGCGAGAGGTGCGAGTGCATGCCGGAGCCGGGCTGGGTGTTGTACGGCTTGGGCATGAAGGAGGCGGTGACGCCGGAGGTCAGCGCGACCTCCTTTATGGTGTGCCGGAACGTCATGATGTTGTCGGCGGTGGTGAGCGCGTCGGCGTAGCGGAGGTCGATCTCCTGCTGGCCGGGGGCGACCTCGTGGTGGGAGAACTCGACGGAGATGCCGATGCGCTCGAGGGCGAGGATCGCCTGGCGGCGGAAGTCGCGGGCCACGGAGTGCGTGGTGTGGTCGAAGTAGCCGCCGTCGTCCACGGGCTCGGGCTTGTCGCCGGTCTCCGGGAAGATGTCCTTGAACAGGAAGAACTCGATCTCGGGGTGCACGTAGAACGTGAATCCGCGATCGGCGGCCTTGGAGAGCGCGCGGCGCAGCACGTGGCGCGGGTCGGCCCAGGACGGTGCGCCTTCGGGGGTGAGGATGTCGCAGAACATGCGGGCGGATTCGCCGATGCCGCGGCCCTCGAACGGGAAGACCTGGAACGTGGTCGGGTCGGGCATGGCGACCATGTCCGACTCGTAGACGCGGGCGAAGCCCTCGATGGCGGAGCCGTCGAAGCCGATGCCCTCGTCGAACGCCGATTCGAGCTCGGCGGGGGCGACGCTCACGGACTTCAGCGTGCCGAGGACGTCCGTGAACCACAACCGGACGAACCGGATGTCGCGTTCTTCGAGCGTGCGAAGCACGAACTCCTTCTGCCGTTCCATGGTGTGTCCTCCTAGGTCCTGGGGCCGCAATTGTCTCACCTGTTTATGTCACTGACGTTAACCCAGGCAGATGGGCTGTCAAACGTGAGCTGGGTACATTGGTGAGCATGTTCGCAGGCGTAGTGAAAGAGTTGTGGCGATACCCGGTCAAAGGCCTCCGGGGCGAGTCGCTGCGTTCCGCGGTGGTCGATTTCGACGGCCTGGCCGGGGACCGGCTGTTCGGGCTGAACGAGCCCGGCGGCGACAAGTCGGTGTGGGGCGGCAGCCACCCGAAGCTGATGGGCTGGGAGGCGGCCTGGCCCGCGCAGTGCGGCTGCGCTGACGCGGTGGCGGGCGAGCCGGTGCTGTACGAGCCGGGCGGGGCCGCGTGGGCGGCCGGCGAACCGGGGCTCGCGGACCGGCTGGCCGAGACGATCGACGCCAAGAACGGCGTGGAGCTGCGGAAGGTCAAACGCGATTACGGCCGGATCCTGGTGGTCTTCGAGGCCAGCGTGCGCCGTCTGAGCGAGCAGCTGGGCCGCGAGATCGAGGCGTCGCGGTTCCGACCGAACGTGATCGTTGACACCGACCTGGAGCCGTTCGCTGAGTACGGGATCGAACCCGGGACGGCGATCCGCTTGGGCGACAACGAATTCACCCTGCAGAAGCCCTGTGAGCGGTGCGTGCTCCCGAGCTGGGACCCGAACGGGTCCAACGAGCGCGACATGGAGCTGCACAAGCACATCATCAAGGAGCTCGACAACCACTTCGGGCTGTACCTGCGGATCAACGACCCGGTGACGATCAAGGTCGGCGACGCAGTCGCCGCTTGACGAACAGTCACCACTCGACGATAGGGCGCCCTGAGCCGGGGATCGGTCGGCTCAGGGCGCGTTCCCAGCATAAAGCGTGGGTGCGACAAGCTGGGTTCACGCCGATCGTTCCGTGACCCAGCGGTGAATGAAGGGGTACAGCTCCTCAAGGGACGCGGCCGAAACGGTCGCGCGCGGCCACGGCCGCCCGTAGTGGTCGATGTACGCGGTCGCGCAGCCGCGGTCGGCGGCGGGGGCCAGGTCGTTGCGGGGGATGTCGCCGATGCTCAGCAGCGCCTCGGCGGGCCGCTCCTCCAGCAGCTCGTCGATGATCGCGTCCAGGCCCTCGGGCTTGCCCGCGTCGCCGATCACGTGGTCGAACAGGCCGTCGAGTCCCAGGAGTTCGAGCGTCGGCTCCAGGCCCGCGGTCGGCGCGTTCGTCACCAGCGCCACCTCGATGTTGCGCGGCAGGCTCCAGATGAACTCCTGGAAGCCCTTCGGCGCCCAGATCTTGAACTCGCCCGCGGCCATGCGCTTGCGCGTCTCGACGTACGCGTCGTGGCGGATCGTCTCGTCGACGCCGAACTCGCCCGCGAGGCGGCGCACCGCGTTGTCGGCGTCGTAGGCGTCGAACGTGGAGGCGGTCGTGGGCTTGCCGGCGACGAACGCGGCGTGCGCGGACAGGAAGGCCCGCTCGTCCTCGGGGGTGAGAGTCGCGGCGACGGAGCGCGCGTAATGGGTGGCGTGCTCGGAGCCGAGCCGCACGGTGCCGTCGTAGTCGAACAGCAGGATGGCGTCGTTCACTACGGAAACGCTACGCGAAAAGCCGCCTCCCCCAGAAGGGGAGGCGACCAGACTCACCGGGTTTATTCGAAAGAGTGCGCCTTCGTGGGGAACTCCCCCGCGCGGACCTCGTCGGCGAAGGCCTTCGCGGCGTCCTGGAGGACGTCGGCGACCTCGGCGTAGCGCTTGACGAACCGCTGCGGGCGGCCGCGGCGCAGGCCGGCCATGTCCTGCCAGACCAGCACTTGCGCGTCCGTGTCGGGTCCGGCGCCGATCCCCACGGTCGGAATCGGCAGCTGCTTGGTGATCTCGGCCGCAACCGAAGCGGTGACCATCTCCAGGACCACGGCGAACGCCCCGGCCTCGGCGACGGCGTGCGCGTCGGCCTCGACCTCGGCGGCCTGGGCGTCGCGGCCCTGCACCCGGTAGCCGCCGACCGCGTGCTCGCTCTGCGGGGTGAACCCGATGTGGCCCATGACGGGGATGCCCGCGTTGGTGAGGGCCCGGATCTGCTCGGCCATGCGGCGCCCGCCTTCGAGCTTGACCGCGTGGGCCCCGGCCTTCATGAACCGCACGGCGGTCTCGAGGGCCTGGACCGGACCGGACTCATAGGAGCCGAAGGGCATGTCCGCGATCACGAGCGTCCGCTCGGTCGAGCGGGCCACGGCCGCGACGAGCGGCACCAGCTCGTCGACCGAGACCTGGAGGGTCGTCTCGTAGCCGTAGACGTTGTTCGCCGCCGAGTCGCCGACGAGCAGCGCAGGGATGCCGGCCTCGTCGAAGAGGGCGGCCGTGTACATGTCGTAGGAAGTGAGCATCGCCCACTTCTCACCGCGCTCTTTGGCTTCGATGAGGTGGCGGGTGCGGACGCGCTTGACGTTCTTGCCCGGCCCGTACAGGCTCGGGATCTCGTCGGCGCCATGCGCTTGGGGCGAATTCGATGAAGACGTCATCGTCGGTACTCCTGAATCTCCTCGTGGCCGGCCTCGCCGGTCCCCGGGCATTACCGAACCAAACTAACGCCCATCGATATATATGTCACGGTTCCGCGACACCTATGTGACAAATTTCCCCCGGGGGAATCCGCGGGGGACGCGCCTACTTCTCGCGGAAGCGGTTGGTGATCGGCAGGCGCCGGTCCCGTCCGAACGACTTGGACGAGATCTTCGTGCCGGGCGCCGACTGGCGGCGCTTGTACTCGGCGCCGTCGACCAGGTTCGCGATCCGGTTCACCAGGTCGACCTCGTAGCCGCGGGCGATGAGCTCCTCGCGTCCGGCGTCCCCGTCGACGTAGGCGAGCAGCATCGGGTCGAGCAGCTCGTACTCGGGCAGCGAGTCGGAGTCCTTCTGGTCCGGGCGCAGCTCGGCGCTCGGCGGCTTCAGGATGATGTTCTCGGGGATCGGCTCGACCTCGCCCAAGCGCTTGGCGTGCTCGTTGCGCCAGGTCGCGAGCTCGTAGACGAGCGTCTTCGGCACGTCCTTGATGGGCGCGAAACCACCGCAGGAGTCGCCGTACAGGGTCGTATAGCCCACGGCGTACTCGCTCTTGTTGCCCGCCGCGAGCACCAGGTGCCCGTGCTGGTTCGACAGGGCCATCCAGATGACCCCGCGCACGCGCGCCTGGAGGTTCTCCAGGGCCAGGCCCGAGAGCGAGATCTGGGACAGGTACGCGTCCACGATCGGCTGGATCGGCTCGACGATGTGGGTGAGCCCGCAGCGTGCCGCGAGGTCGGCGGCGTCGTCCACCGAGTGCTGCGAGGAGAACTCGCTCGGGTTGGCCACGGTGTGGACCTTGTCGCCGCCGACCGCGTCGCGCGCGAGGACGGCGGTCACCGCCGAGTCGATGCCGCCGGAAAGGCCCATGAGCACCGTCTTGAAGCCGTTCTTGCGCACATAGTCGCCCAGGCCCAGGCGCAGGGCCTCCCAGATCTCCTCCAGGCGAGCGAGGTCGGGTGCGAACGACGGCTCGATGCGCGTCTCGATCGCCGCGGGTTCCGCGGAGAGGACATGCAGCGAGACGCTCATCAGCGACGAGGAGTGGTTCGCGATGTCGCGGCCCCCCGAAGCGGGGCACTCGACATCGGTGACGAGCAGCTCCGAGCCGAAGCGGCGGGCGCTGGCGAGGATCGCGCCGTCGGCGGCGATGATCGTCGTACCGCCGTCGAAGACCAGGTCGTCCTGGCCGCCGACGGTGTTCAGATACGCGATCGGGGCACCGAGGGCGGCGGCCCGCTCCTTGACCACCTCGAGGCGCCGCTCGTGCTTGCCCTGCTCGTACGGGGAGGCATTGATATTGATCACGAGTCCGGCGCCGGCCTCCTCGGCGACGGTGAACGGCACGCCGCCCCACACGTCCTCGCAGACCGTGAAGGCCACATCCACCCCGCCGATGCGCGCGAGATGCAGTTCGTGGCCCGCGACGAACCAACGGTCCTCATCGAAGACTCCATAGTTCGGAAGATGGTGCTTGTAGTAGCGGAACAGGACCTTGCCGTCCTGAATCAGCGCCAAGGCATTGCGAATACCGTGTCCGCTGGTCGAGCCGATGGGACCGTCGGCGTCCAGATATCCGACGGCGACCGGCAGCGATCCGTTCCCGTCCGCGGCGAGTTCCTCCGCGAGCCGGACGAGGCGCTCGCGGCTGGCCTCCACGAAGGAGTGCCGCAGCGCGAGGTCCTCGACCGGATAGCCGGTGAGGGACTGCTCGCCGGTCGCGAGCAGGTGCGCCCCGGCGGCCGTGGCAGCGGAGGCGGCCCGGCGGATGAGGTCGGCGTTGTGGTCGAGGTCGCCCACGATGGGGTTGTCCTGGGCGAGTGCGATACGGAGCGTCGGCATACGCCTATTCTTCCGTGCTCGCACGCCCTCCGTCACCGGAGTTCCGCGAAGTGGTCTGGATCAGAGTGAGCGGACGAGCAGGATCGCCGAGAGGACGAGCCCGTAGACCACGATCGCCATGCGCAGCGGCCGTTCGGGGATCCGCTGGAACACCCGCGCACCGAGGTAGCCGCCGATGAAGGTCGCGGGCACGAGCACCCCGATCGCCCACCAGGCGACGTCGGCCCAGATGCCGTACATGACACTCGTGACGATGCCGACGAGCATCGTGCAGAAGTTCTTGAGCGCCCCGACGCGGACCAGCTTCTCCGAGAGGCTCATGGCGATCACGGCGATGAGGATGAGGCCGAGGGCGGCGTTGAAGTAGGAGCCGTACAGGCAGCCGGCGAAGACGCCGACGTGCAGTGCGACCGGATGCAGGTCGCGGCCGCCGTTGAGGGCCGTGACCTTCCGATTGATCCAGGGGCCCACGGCCATGAGCACGGTGGCGGCCAGTACGAGGAACGGCACGATCGCCTCGAACACCGAGTGCGGCGTGTTCAGCAGCAGGAGCGCGCCGCAGACCGAGGCGACCAGGGCCGTGGGGATGAGCCAGAGCGCGCGGCGCTTCTGGCCGCGAAGGTTCTCGCGGGAGCCGATCGCGGCGGCGGCGTAGGCGGGCGCGACGGCGATGCCGTTGGTGGCGTTCGCCTGCAGCGGGGGAACCCCGACCGCCATCAGGGTCGGGTACGTGATGAGCGAGCCGCCTCCGGCCACGGCATTGAGACCGCCGCCGACGAGGCCGGCGAGCAGCAGAGCGGAGACCTGGAGCAGATTCATTGCTCAGGCAGCGTACGCTTGAGCGCTGGGACGAGATGGCCAGGCGGTCGCGGCAGTGACGGGAGACCATCACTGGCGAGGAACGTCCGGGCTCCACAGGGCAGGGTGGTTGCTAACGGCAACCCGGGGCGACCCGCGGGACAGTGCCACAGAGAACAGACCGCCGGCTTCGGCCGGTAAGGGTGAAACGGTGGTGTAAGAGACCACCAGCGCCGCCGGTGACGGCAGCGGCTAGGTAAACCCCACCCGGAGCAAGGTCAAGAGGAGCCGCGAGGCTCTGCGCGAAGGTCCGAGGGCTGCCCGCCCGAGTCCGCAAGGGCGCCTTCGCGGGTAGACCGCTCGAGCACGCCGGCAACGGCGCGCCTAGATGGATGGCCGCTCAACGACAGAACCCGGCGTATCGGCCATCTCGTTCCCGCCAGTGCACGGCATGATGGCCGGATGCAGACCTCCGCGGCTTCCACTCCCGGCGGCAGTGCGCCGAATGAGGACCTCTACCTGGTCTCGGACCGGTGGGCGCTGGTCCTCGACGGGATCACCCGGTATCCGGACGACGGGTGCGTCCACGATGTTCCCTGGTACGTGGCGCACCTCGGGCGCGAGATCAAGCAGCGCATCGGGTCCGCGGAGGTCGACCTGCGGGCGATCCTCGATGAGGCCGTCAGGGGAGTCAGCGGGGCGCACCAGTCGACCTGCGACCTCAGCAATCCCGTGACGCCGGGGGCGACCGTGGGCTTGGTGCGGCGCGAACGCGATCGGATCGCCTGGCTGCTTCTGGGGGATTGCACCGTGGCCTGGCGGTACCGCGATGGCCGAGTCGAATTTCGATCGGATGATCGGCTGGCGAATCTCTCCGGTACTCCCCCTGTCGAATCGGTCGGCGGTGTCCGGCGATGGCCGGTCAGCTATGTCGCCACGGTGAGGAATCGGGAGGGCGGGTACTGGGTCGCCGACGCCGACAGCCGGGCCGCCGCGCAGGCGCTCACCGGTTCGATCGAGCTGGACGGGCTCAGTGATCTGATGGTCTGCAGCGATGGACTGACCCGGCTCGTGGACCGGTACGGGTACACGTGGCCCGAGTTGTTCGAGCGGGTCTCGGAGGTCGGCGTCGCGGGGCTGATCGATCTCGTCCGGGATCACGGCGAGCGCGACACGCGGTTCCACCCTGAGGCGAAGCGCCACGACGACGCGACCGGGGTGCTGCTGCGCTGGGATCAGCCCTGATCGGCCAGCGGGCCGAGACCGTAGTGGGCCAGGAGCTTCGCGGTCGCGCGGGTCATCTCCGGGAGGTCGTCGACCGGGTGCCAGCCGGCGTCCCAGACCTCGTGGCCGTCCACGATGACCTGCGTGGTCTCGGGATCGCGCTCCAGATGGAAGACGTTGTCGACCCAGCGGCCGGAGGTGTGGACGACCGCGCACGGGCTGGCGGGGATCAGCTCTTCGAGGTCGGCCTCGATGCCGGTCTCCTCGTTGAGTTCGCGACGGGCGCCTTCGATGGGCTGCTCGCGGCGGTTCAGGAGTCCGGCCGGGAGCGACCAGCGCTTCCCCGGGGGCTGGCGCAGCATGAGCAGGCGTTCGCGTTCCGCGTCCATGACGAGGACGACCGAGCCGAGCGTGTAGGTGGGCGTGGCGATCCGGACGATCCGCCGCCGCATCGGGTGCGGCAGGTTGTAGAACACCACTCCGGCCAGGCGCCGCAGCAGCGGCGCCTTCCGGCGCTGCACAGAGGGAGTCACCGCCACACCCTACCCATCCGGCGGAAAGGTGCCGCACCTCGGCGTCCCCCTGTCGTGCAGGAGAAGTCGATGCCCAACGTTGTACCGGGGCAATGCGAAAGGCCCGGAGCTCGACGCTCCGGGCCCTTAAATCGCCATCGCTACTGCGGGCCGAGCTTGCGCGTGCCCGTGTAGTACTCGAAGACCAGGCCGCCCACGGCGAACAGGACCGCCACGACGCCCGCGGCCATGAGCCACGGGAGCCAGAACACGACGCCCACACCGGAGAGCACGGCGGTCAACGCCAGGCCCAGCGGCCAGTAGGAGCCGGGGCTGAAGAAGCCGACCTCACCCGAGACGTCGGAGATCTCGCCGTCGGCGCGGTCCTCCGGGCGCGGGTCGATGCGGCGCGAGATCACCCAGAACACCAGCCAGACCATGCCGGTCAGCAGGCCCGAGAAGATCAAGGCGACCGTCCCGACCCACTCGACGTGGTTCGGCACGCCGTAGGCGGGGTTCTCGTTGATGTAGGTGACCCACCCGTAGATGGCCGCGAAGATGAACATCGAGATCATCACGATGAAAAAGAGGCGGTTCTCGGTCTTCATGGCGCTCCCCTAGCTCGCTTCGCCAGTGGCCTGGTCGGTGTCGAACGGATGGGTCGTCGTCGCGTACGGCTCCTGGCCGATCAGCTCCAACGCCTCCGGTGTCGAGGCGCCCTCGACGCGGGCGTTCACGAACGTCTCGTAGTCCTCCGGCGAGACCACGCGCATCTCGAAGTTCATGAAGGCGTGGTAGGCGCCGCAGAGCTCGGCGCAGCGGCCCACGAAGGTGCCCTCCGAGTTGAAGTCGACCTCCCAGCGGGTGGTCTGCGCCTCGCTGCCGGGGAGCACGTCGCGCTTGAAGAGCAGGTCGGGGACCCAGAAGGAGTGGATGACGTCCTCGGCGTGAGCCTCGAAGCGCACGTCCTCCTCATTGGGGACCACGATGATCGGGATGTAGTCCGAACTGCCGACCTCGGTGACGGGCTGGCCGTCGGCGCCGGTCAGCGGTTCGCACTCGGCGTCCGTGTACGTGAACTGCCAGTTCCACTTGAACGCGGTGATCTCGGTGCAGGCCTTCGGGTCGTCACTCATCTCGGTGACGTTGTCCTGCACGATGACCGTGTAGTAGAACAAGATGCCGATGAGCACGAACGGCAGCGCCGTGAACGTGAGCTCCGCGGGCAGGTTGTACTTGGTCTGGCGGGGCAGCTCGGTGTCGCTGTCCTTCTTCTTGTACATCGCGACGCACCAGAAGACCAGACCCCAGACGATGAGGCCGACCGCGAGCGCGGCGACGGTCGAGCCGATCCACAGATCGAACATCTGCTCGGACTGGGTCGTGGGGCGCGTACGCGGCCAGCCCAGGTAGAAGGCGTCGTCAAGGCTGCACCCCGCGAGCACAATCGGGAGCAACGCGGCGATCCCGGTGAGACCTATCGCGCGGCGGGCTCGGCCGCGACGTTCTCGGGACGGTTTTCCGACCACCTGTCTCATGCCTTTCTCAGCGCTCGGCTCCGCGTCCGCCGCCGGGCGGGCGGCAAGGCGCAGATCTTGACGGCAAGAGCCTACTGCTTGGCCCGCACCCGTGAGTGCAAGGGGTTGGGTTCGCGAGGCAATGTCTTCTACATTTGAGTAGTGACCGATACCTACTTCGACGGTGCGACCGCGCAGCCGCCCCATCCGGCGGCCCGCGACGCCTATGCTGCGGCTTTGTCGGAGGGGTGGGCGGGACCCGGGCGACTGTACACATTGGGCCGGAGGTCCCGGATGCTCCTGGAGGCCGCCCGGCAGTCCGCGGCCGCCTCCCTGGGCGTGAGTCCTGATGAGGTCACTTTCACATCGAGCGGGACACAGGCCGTGCACGCGGGCGTACTCGGCGTCATCGCCGCGCGGAGCGAGCCGGGCCCGCTGGTCTACAGCGCCGTGGAGCACTCCTCGGTGCTGCACGCGGCCGAGTGGCACGAACGTACGGGCGGGACCGCTGTGGCGGTCGGGGTGGACCGGCTCGGCCGGATCGACGCCGATCCTCTGGCGGGGATCGACGACGCCTCGGTGCTGGTCGTGCAGAGCGCGAACCACGAGGTCGGGACCCGGCAGCCCATCGCGGACATCGCGGCGAACGCCGGCGGCGTGCCGCTCGTGTGCGACGCGGCCGCGAGCCTGCCTTGGGAGCCCGTGCCCGCGGGCTGGTCGGTGCTCGCCGCCAGCGCCCGGAAGTGGGGCGGCCTGGCGGGGGCCGGGATCCTGGTGGTGCGCAAGGGGACGCGCTGGCGCAATCCGTTTCCCGGGGAGGACTCCTCGATCCGGGAGGCGATCGGCGAGGTCGACGTACCGGCGGCGGTGGCCGCGGCGGCGTCGTTGCGTGCGGTGACGGCTGAGCGCGACGCGTTGTCGAAGCGGGTGCGGGCGATGACCGAGCGGATCAGGGAGCACATCGAGGAGACGATTCCAGAGGTGGAGCTGCCGGGTGATCCGGTGGACCGGCTGCCGAACATCGTCACGTTCTCTTGCCTCGGTGTGGACGGCGAGGTGCTGCTGACCGAGCTCAACAAGGCCGGGTTCGCGGTGTCGTCGGGTTCGGCGTGCGCTTCGACGCGGTTGCGGCCTTCGCATGTGCTGCAGGCGATGGGCGTGCTCAGCCACGGGAACGTGCGGGTGTCGCTGCACCGGGAGACCACCGAGGACGAGGTGGACCGGTTCCTGGAGGTGCTGCCGGGCATCGTGGAGGGCATCCGGCGGCTGTCGCGGTAGCGACCGGGAGTACGGCGCGGTAAGGCTTGCGCGCCTTCGCATTCGAGCAGTTCTCAGACGATGGTCCTAAGACGATCGGGATCACCGGGCGACCCGTGCCGCGTTCTATTGCCACTAACTTGCAGTTGTGAAAGTGTGGCGACAACGTTCGTACTGCCGAGAGCGAGAGAGGCGACGATGACCGTCTACACACTGCCCGACCTGCCCTATGACTACGGCTCGCTGGAGCCGCACATCAACGGGCACATCCTCGAGCTGCACCACGACAAGCACCACGCCGCATACGTCAAGGGCGCCAACGACATGATCGAGCGCATCGACGAGGCGCGCGACAAGGGCGACTTCAGCGGGATCGTCGGCCTGGAGAAGACCCTCGCGTTCAACGTGTCCGGTCACGTGCTGCATTCCCTCTACTGGGAGAACATGAGCCCCGACGGCGGCGGCCGTCCCGAGGGCGAGCTCGCGGACGCGATCAACGAGTACTTCGGCTCCTTCGAGGGCTTCCACGGGCAGCTCTCGGCGGCGACCACGCTGGTGCAGGGCTCCGGCTGGGGTGTGCTGTCGTTCGAGCCGACCTCGAAGCGGCTCATCGTGGAGCAGGTCTACGACCACCACGGGAACGTCGCGCAGACCTCGGTCCCGCTGCTGGCCTTCGACGCGTGGGAGCACGCATACTACCTGCAGTACAAGAACGTCCGCCCCGACTTCGTGAAGGCGATGTGGGAGGTCGTGAACTGGCAGGACGTCGCGGCGCGCTACGCCGCGGCCACGGCCGCCTGAACCGGTCGCTCGGGCCGGCCCGACCGGGGTCAGGCCAGCCCGAGCGCTTCGAGGAGGCTGTCGAGCATGGCTTCCTGGGCCTCGGCGCCGTAGGCCTGCGGGTCGAAGCTGGCGAGTTGGGCCGCGCCTTCGGTGGCGCCCACGAGGGTGAAGACCGCGGTCGTCACGCGCGGCTCGTCCCAGCCCGGGGCGGAGGCCGCCACGAGCCGGGCCACGCGCTCGCGCCAGGCACGGTTGTTCTTGCGGTGCAGTTCGATCAGGTCCTCGTCCCCCACTGAGGCCGCCAGGAAGCCCATCCACACCAGTGCCTCTTGCGTCGAGTCCTCGGTGAGCGCCATGCCCTGCGCCAGGATGGCGCGCAGCGCGGCCTTCGGGGTCTCGGCTTCGGCTTCGAGGCGTTCGACGCGCTCGCGGGTCCGGGCATGCAGGAGGTCCCGGGCGTGTGCGAGCAGCGCGCTGCGGCCCGGGAAGCGGTGCATCACCAGGCCGGTGGTGCAGCCCGCCTCGGCCGCGACGGCGCGGATCGTCAGGTGCTCGATCCCCTTGCCCGCGAGGATGCTCCAGACCGCTTTCGAGATCCGTTCCTGCTGCGCCTCGTGATCCGCCCTGCGTGCGATGGTCCGCTCCCTCTTCCCAAGTTTCCGTAACAAGTGTTACCGTAACATCTGTTACAAAGACTTCGACCCCGAGGACCCGCCATGCAGACCACCGCCAGCTGGACCATCGAACCCCGGCATTGGGAAGACCCGCAGGGGATCGCACTGCGCACGCGCCAGCGCGCCGAACTCGACGAGCGGTACGGCTGCGACGACCACGAGCCGGGCCCGGTGCCGTCCGCCGAGGACATCACGGTCTTCCTCATGGCCTTCGACCCCGACGGCACCGCGATCGCGTGCGGCGCGTTCCGCGAACTCGACGCCGCATCGGTCGAGGTCAAGCGCATGTACGTGGACCCCGGGTCGCGCGGCTCCGGCGTGGCCGCGGCGCTCCTCGCGTCCCTGGAGAAAGCCGCCCGCGAAGGCGGCTGGACCACGGTGAAGCTCGAGACCGGCGAAGCCCAGCCCGACGCGATCCGCTTCTACGAGCGCGAGGGCTACCACCGGATCCCCCGCTTCGGCCACTACGCCGACTCCGAGATCTCGCTCTGCTTCGCGAAGCCCCTGGCCTGACTTCGGTCATTCGAGCGCTCGCTCGAGTGCGGCCGACTGATGGCGGTGACCCACGGTCTCGTAGCCGACGATCACCACCAGTGGCGCGCACGCGGCGATCGCGATGCCGACGCCGACAGTCGCGCCGGCCGCTACGGCGATCGCCGAGGCGGCCAGCGCCAGCATCGCGCCGACGTACAACAGCAGATGGAACGGATCGAACTGCCGCAGCAGCAGCGAATAAGACGTGAACAGTGCGGTGGTGAATACTGCGACGGGTATGACGACCGTGAGGATCGCCGCCGTCGAATCGATGTGGGCGACATGCTCGATGACCATCGCGGCCACATGCAGGCCCGCGCCGGTCGCCGCGATCGAGCCGAAGATGACCAGGTGCCCATAGCCCCAGGTGAATGCGCGGTCGCGGTGGCGGGCCAGCACTTCACCGGAGGGCATCATGAAGTACACCCACCACAATCCGAAGACGAGCGAGGTGCCGCCGAAGGCGACGAGGACGGCTTCGACCGACCAGCCCTGCGCCTCGACGACCGCCGAGACGGCGATGATCGTGCCGAGCACGACTTCTCCGAGCGTGATGATGACCAGCAGGCCGTAGCGCTCGGCGATGTGGAACGCGTGCCAAGGGGTGCCGCCCTCGCGGCGCTCGGCGAGCATCGGGATCAGCATCTCGAAGATCGCGAGCGTTATGAAGACGCCGGAGGACACGGCCAGCGACGGGTAGGTGAAGATCTGGATGATCCAGGCGATCTGCGCGATCGCCGTGAGGCCGGCGTAGGTCATCGCGCTCCGGCGCCGCTGCCGGTCGTGACGGGCCACGCGAAGCCACAGCGCGATCGTCGAGACCCTCATGACCACGTATCCGGCGACGACCACGCTGTTGTCGACGTGAAGGCCTTCGTCGACGGAGTGGAACATCTGGGGCAGCCCGAGCGCGAGGACGAGCACGCCCATCATCTGCACCATCGTCGCGATCCGGAAGAACACGTCGTCGTTGTTATACGCCGATGCCAGCCACGAGTAGTTGATCCACGCCCAGCAGATGGCGAACACCGCGAACGAGAACGAGCCGATCGCGGCCGCCCAGTGTCCGATCTCGAGCAGGTGTGCCATCTGCGTGCCCGCCTGGCTAAACGCGACGACCAGGGCGAGGTCGAAGAGCAGTTCGAGCGGAGTCGCCGCACGGTGCGACTCCTCCGGATCACGCCCCGTCATGGGGCGAAATCGGTGGTCTCTGGGGCCATGCGCCGCTGTCGTCATGATCAGGATTCTCCCAGTGGCTCCCGCAGCGCGAGTGGAGCCCGCTTCGAAGTCGAACGGGCCGCGCCGTGCCCGCGTCACGCCTAGGCTCAGCGGAGGGCCGTACGATCAGCGCGGCCAGTCGAGCCGACGGGAGGCCGAACATGAGTGAGCAGGACCGACCGCGACCTGAGGACGCACCGAACCGCCTGGACGACGAGGGCCGCAAGACCGGCCTCTGGGCCGAGGAGGACGCGCACGGCGGCTTCATGGTCGGCGACTACGTCGCGGGCCAGCGCGAGGGCATCTGGCGGCACTACGCCGACGACGGGCGTCTGCGTTCCGAGGGCGGATTCGCGGACGGACTCGTCCACGGCCGGTGGACCTGGTGGCGCGCTAACAAGCAGGTGCTCCAACGCGGCGACTTCGACCACGAGAAGCGCCAGGGTCTCTGGGAGCGTTGGACCGCCGAGGGCGCCCTCATCGACAGCGGCCGCTACGAGCAGGACAAGAAGGTCGGCGAGTGGCACTACTACAACCCTGACGGCACGATCAAGAAGACCACGAACCACAAGCCCCGCAAGTAGCAGCGGCCGGACGCGGTTCAGGGGCCGAGCGGTCCGGCGGGGAACGCGTCCGGGACGACGAGCTGCGGGCGCTCACCGCCTCCTGGCTCGAACGGTTCGAACTGGCCGTCCACCGCGCCCAGGCCGAGGGCGCGATGCCCCGCGACATCGGCGGCGCCGACCTTGCTGCGGTTCATCACGTCACCTGCCGCATGCCCGAACTCCCGGCCGAGATGAACCGCAAGGCGACGGCGCGCTGCATCGAGGTCCTCATGGACGGCCTACGCGCACAAGCAGACTGAGCCCGCGTCGGACCGTGAAGGCCCCGGTCATGCAGGGACTTGCCGGCCTCAGGCCCCGAAGGTGGCTTCGACGGCTGCCAGGTTCGTCGACCACCAGGTCATCAGGCGGTCGTCGTTGAAGAAGAGGTCGTCGCAGGAGTTGTCCTTGCGGTCGTAATGGAAGACCAGGGTCCAGGGATGCGACAGCATCTTCCACCAGCGGCGGCGCGCGGCAGCGGCGAGGACGGCGCGGTCGATCGGGCGTACCGAGCGGTACCCGGCCAGGAAGGCGGCAACCTTCGGAAGATCGATGTGGCCGTTCGGCTCGCAGAACTGCCAGGTCGCGGCCCGCACCAGTTCGTCGGCATACGGGCCGACGCGGATGCGGTCCCAGTCGATCACGGCTTTGATGCGGTCGCCGGACCAGATGAGATTGAAATTCTGGCAGTCGCCGTGGGTCCAGCCGAAGGGACCGGTGGCGGTGGTCGGTTCCGGCCGGAGGTGGGCATGGGCGGCAATGAGATCGAGGCGGCGGTGCAGGACCGGGACGGCGGCGCGGTCGAACGGGTCTTGGGGCGCGTTCTGGGTGGCCAGCTTGAGGAATCGCTCAGACTCGGCCAGCGCGGCTTCGGGATCGTTGACCGTGGCGTGAACCGGTTGGGGTGCGGGGAGTCCGAAGCCCGGGTCGGCGAGGACCTCATGGATGCGGCCGATCATGACGCCCATGTGCTCGGCTTGCCCGAGGGTCATCTCGGCACCGAAGTGGCCGCCTTCGACCCACTCGCACAGGTAGTAGGCGTTGCCCTCGATCTCGCAGACGAGTTCGCCGGTGGTCGTGGCCACGGGTGCGGCGACCGGGATGCCTGCGGCGGCAAGCCGATCGAGGAGGCCGAGGTTGCGGCGGGCCACGGCCGGGTCGCGGTCGGTGAGGTGCTTGAGCGCGAAGCTGCCGCGGTCGCAGTCGAGGCGCCAGTTCCGGTTCATCCGGCCGTCGGGGAGGAAGCGGACCTCGTGGACGGCGCCGAGTTCGTACACGGCGGCCAAGAGGTCGGCCGGAGCGGCGGGGCTCGGCTGCTCCGATTCAGGGATCACCAAGGGAAGCTAACGGGGGAGGCCGGGCTGCGCAAGCTGTTTGGTGTCGAGGGCGGTGGCGATGCCTTCGCGCTGCGGCCTCTCACGGTGTCGGCGTCGCGGTAGCTTCGAGGATCGCGGCGAGGGTGCGTCGGCGGACCGCTTCATCGGCGGGATTGCCCGGGTCCCAAGTGCAGGCGATGTTCAGGGCCGCGACGTTTCCGGTGCCCATCATGGTCCGGACGGCGCGCAGCATCGCGGTGAGGTCGGGGCCGCCCTCGGCTCGGTATCGCGCGTTGAGGCGTTCGGCCGGGTTGAGGGTGTCGAGGTCGAGGTTGATCAGGATCAGACCGGAGGGCAGGTCGTCGGCGGTCAAATCTTCCATAGCCTTCCGCCGCAACGGTGTCGAGTCGAGGTAGCCCTTTTCGGCCGGATCGAGGTCGCGGGCGTCGACCAGCAGCACGCGGTCCTCGGCCGGCGGGCGGAGGCCCAGGGGCTCGGCGATGGCGTCGGATCGGTAGCCGAGGAGGAAGCGGAGCGCCATGCCGCCGAGGTATCCGGACGGAGTGGTCTCCAGGGTCTGGAGGTCCCCGTGCGCGTCGACCCACACGATCGCGGGATCGAGCCCGGCGCGTTGCAGGCCCGCGGCCATGCCGATGGAGACCGTGCAGTCGCCGGAGATCACGGTGGGAGTCGATCCGGCCCGGCTCGCCGCAGCGATGGCCTGCGCGACCTCCTCGTACAGCGCCACGAGCCGCGACCACACGTCGGCGCCGGGCAGTTCCACGTGGATGTCGGTGGCCTCGGTGCCGTCCGGGATAGGGAAGTCGAGGTCGGGTAGGCGTTCGTCGAGATGGTAGGGCGCATGGAAGAAGGCCATTCGACGACGGTAGCGCTCGACGGAACGCGGGAGGGGACCCGGCGCTCCCGCCGAAGACGAGCAAGCGGCCCCGCGTAGGCGGGGCCGCTTGCTGGTGCGGACGCTTAGGCTCGCCCTGCTTCAGGCGCCCCCTGGATCGTTCCGCGGCTCTCCTCGCCCATCGCCCCGACGTTGCCGCGGGCGCCGGTTCCCAAGGCGGCCACGTTGATCGTTCCCCCGGCTTCGCTGGTGACCGTGTACGAATTGACCACGTTGATCTCCCCCGCGACCTTGCCGATGTGCTGCTCGAGATCCGTGGGGTCGATCGTGGTCCCGCAGTACTCCTTCACGGCCTCAAGGCAGTGCTCGATCATGCTCAGCGCGTTGCGCTCCGTCTTGAACTGCTGGTTCATCGACGGCACCGGGTCAGACCCGAAGCCGCGCAGGCCGTCCGGGGACCCGCAGTCCTCGTATCCGATCTTGAGGTTCCGCCCGGCCCACCTGCCGATCCGCTTCAGGCCGTTCCACACCGTCCGGCGGAGACTGACCGGCGTCTGAGGGATCAGCAGCGGCGCGGCGAGGAAGCCGAGGATCACCGACGAGGCCACGAGCCCCACCCGTTTGCCCGTGCCGCCCCTGAACAGGTCGTGGCGGCGATCGGTGCGGAACAGGGAATGCGGCCGGAATTCGAGGTACAGCGAGTCGGCGCTCACCAGGAACCGGCAGAGCACGTTGGTCACCAGCTCGCCGCGCTCGTCGGTCATCTGGAGCCGCAGGTACGCCCACTGCCCCCAGTCCGGGTCGGCGCGCACCTCGGCGAAGTCCTTGAACACGCGGCCGCCGACCTTCCAGCGTTTGAGCCAGTACACCGGCTTGGTGACCAGGCGGTCCGGCACATGGACCTGCTCGATCACCTCCAGGCAGGTCGTGGCCCCGGGGCCCGCGTCCGCGTCGATGAGCGACGCGAACCGGGCCTTGACGGCCCTGAAGAGCCCTTCGATGTCGGGGGCCGGCTGCGGCCGTCCTTCGGTGTCGACCAGCGGCACATGAATCTCGCGGCCGAAATCCTCCTCCTTGCCGAACCCGGTGAAGCGGTTCTCGGCGTTGTCGCGGTGGATCACGATCTCCGAGCGCTGGATGCGGTCGAGGTCGTCGGCCCGCGGGGACCAGAGCGTCCACGGCCGGCGCTTCGTCTGGATCCGGAGGACCCGGATCGCGCGGTAGAGCGCCAGAGCCGCAACGATCCCGCCCAGTACCAGGACGTCGAACACCGGGAACTCGTAAGTCCAATGCAGACCGAAATAGCGCCGCCAGATCCGCAGCAGGCTCCAGATGAGCAGGAGCAGGAGACCCAGGAGCACCATGTCCTTGCCGTTGAGCGTCCGGCCCACCTCGTACTGCACCGGCGAGTTCAACCGGGCCGAGACCCGCTGGATCATCCAGGCCGCGATCAGCCAGAAGCCAAGGGTGAGAAGGAGGTTCACCCATTCCTGATCGGTCGCGCCGATGACGCGCCACACGACGTAGGACACCACGAGCACCATGGTGACGCCGTCGATGGACCGGGCCCGGCGCGCGTGCCTGGCGATCAGGGAGATGTCGACACCGGGGCTCGGGGCGAGCGCGCGGTCGCGGCGGGAGCAGATGTCGTTGAGGAGCTTGTCCCGGAATACGGGGTCCGTGTACGCGGCCACGGAGAGGTTGGTGGTGGCATCGCTGCCGCGATCCGACTCGGGCCCGCCGGGTCCGAGGGTTTGGCTGGAGGTGTTGTCGCCCATCGTGACGGCGTCCGGTCACCGGCCTCGCGATCCGGTTGCCGGGTGAATCTCGGGCAGGGTGCGTGTGGACGGGTCGCGTCGGCGATCCTCTGACGCAAAGTCGCTTGTAGTCATAAATCAACTCCCTTAATCGGAACCTGATGAAGAAAGTGCACAACTGTTCGATCAGCGGCAATACCGTCCGTAGCCGATAGAATGTTACTGACCAGTTTATTGTCACTCATACAAGATTGTTACCAGCTCAGTCTATCGTGAGGAGCAGTCAAGTCGCGTGGCCGGTGGGGGAAACGCGCACAGCAGCGAAGAGGGCGTCCTCTTTGGGCAGCAGAGGACGCCCTTGCCTTCGGGAGGCAGCTACTTGACCGCGTGCGTGACGTCCCGCTCCTCCGCGTAGAAGCAAGCCGTCGGATGGGTTCCCTTGTCCCCCACGTCGAGCGTCGGGACCTCCTCCGCGCAGTGGTCGGTCGCCTTCCAGCAGCGGGTGCGGAAACGGCAGCCCGAGGGCGGGTTGATCGGCGACGGCACGTCACCCTGCAGGATGATCTCCTCGCGGTGCCCCCGCAGGTCCGGATCCGGCACCGGCACGGCCGAGAGCAGCGCCTGCGTATACGGATGCCGCGGATGGTCGTAGATCTCCCGGCCCGTGCCGCGCTCGACCACTTTGCCGAGGTACATCACCGCGACCTCGTCGGCGATGTGGCGCACCACCGAGAGGTCGTGCGCGATGAACACGTACGCCAAGCCCAGCTCGTCCTGAAGGCGCTCAAGGAGATTGATCACCTGGCCTTGGATCGACACATCCAGGGCGCTCACCGGCTCGTCGCAGACGAGGACCTTCGGACGCAGCGCCAGGGCGCGGGCGATGCCGATGCGCTGGCGCTGGCCGCCGGAGAACTGGTGCGGGTAGCGGTTGATGTGGTCGGGGCTCAAACCGACCATGTCGAGAAGCGTCTTCACTTCGTTGGCCCGCTTGGCTTTGGGGACGACGTTCTGGTGGATCTCGAAGGCCTCCCCCACGATGTCGCCTACCGTGAGGCGCGGGTTGAGCGAGGTGTACGGGTCCTGGAAGACCAGCTGGATGTCACGCCTGAACGGGCGGATCCGCCGGGCGGAGAGCCCCCCGATCTCCTTGCCCTGGATCTTGATCGAACCCGACGTCGGCGATTCCAGGCCGACCAGGAGTTTCGCGAGCGTGGACTTGCCGCAGCCCGATTCGCCCACGACTCCCAGGGTCTTCCCCGGGTAGAGCTTCAGGTCCACGCCGTCGACCGCCTGCACGTGCCCCACCGTGCGCTTGACGACGACGCCGCGCTGGATCGGGAAGTGCTTCACCAGATCCTTCGCTTCCAGGGCCGGCTCGGCGGCCGCGTTCCCCTGGCCCAGTTCAGCGTTCATCGACGTAGACCTCCTCGGCGAAGTGGCAGCGGCTGCCGTGGTTCTCGGCGGGTTCGATCCACGGCGGGACCTCCTCGGCGCACTTGTCCTCCGCCGCGAAGCAGCGCGGGTGGAACGGGCAGCCGCCCGGCAGCGCAGCCGGGTTCGGCGGCAGGCCGCGGATCACCTCGAGTTCCCGACCGACGGTGTCGACGCGCGGGATCGCGCGCAGCAGCGCCTTCGTATAAGGGTGGGCCGGGCGCTTGAACGTGTCGCGGATGCCCGCGCGCTCGACCACCTCCCCCGCGTACATGACCGCCACGTCGTCGGCGACGTCGGCGACCACCCCGAGGTCGTGGGTGATGAGGATCAGACCCATGTTCCGCTCGGCCTGGATGCGCTTGAGCAGCCGCATGATCTGGGCCTGCACGGTCACGTCCAGGGCCGTCGTGGGTTCGTCGGCGATCAGGACTTCGGGGTCGAGCGCCAGCGCCATGGCGATCATGACGCGCTGGCGCATGCCGCCGGAGAACTGGTGCGGGTAGTGGCCGACGCGGTTCTTCGCGTCGGGGATGCCGACGAGGTCGAGCAGTTCGATCGCCTTGACCTTGGCGTCTTTGCGGCTGGTGCCCCGGTGGACGCGGAAGAGTTCGCCGATCTGGAAGCCCACGGACCACAGCGGGTTGAGGGCCGACAGGGCGTCCTGGAAGACGATGGCGATGTGGTTGCCGCGGATGGTCCTGCGGGTCTCCTCGTTCTGCGCGAGGAGGTCGACGCCGTGGAGCAGGACGCGGCCGCCGGTGACGTGGGCGGGCGGGGTGTCGAGGATGCCCATGATCGCCTGGGAGGTCACGGACTTGCCGGAGCCGGATTCGCCGACGACGGCGAGGGTGCGGCCCTGCTCGAGGGTGAAGCTCGCGCCGCGCACGGCGGGGATCCGCTTGCCGCGCACCTTGAATTCGACGCGGAGCGAGTCCACTTCGAGCAGTGGGGTGTTCAGGTCGACGCCGGGGAGGGTGTCGCCTATGACGCGTACTTGGGTGACCATCGCTCTCTCACCTCAGTTTCGGGTCGAGGGCGTCGCGCAGCGCGTCCCCGAAGGTCGCGAACGCGAACACGGTCAGGATGAGCATGCACAGGGGCCAGGCGAACAGGTAGACGTAGCCGCCGCCGGCCCATTCGGTGCCCTTGGAGAGCAGCACGCCCCAGCTGGTGGCCGGGGGCTGGACGCCGATGCCGAGGACGGCGAGGGCGGCTTCGGTGACGATGATGCCGCCGATGGTCGTGGGCACGACGGCCGTGACCGGGACGATCGCGTTCGGCAGGATGTGCCGGAACATGATGCGGCGGTCGTTCGCGCCGAGGCACTTGGCGGCCACCACGTAGTCGAGGTTCTTCGTCTCCAGCGTGGCCGCGCGGGTGTACCGGCAGAACTCCATCCACCCGAACAGCGCGAGCGCGATCGCCGGCGCGGCGATCGTCCCGAGCAGGGTGTCGGCCGAGACGCGCCCGCGGAACAGGCTCAGGATCAGGATGGCGCCCATGAGCATCGGGATGACGATGAACACGTCGAGGGACCGCGAGATGAGGCCGTCGATCCAGCCGCCGTAGTAGCCCGCGAGGATGCCGAGGACCAGTCCGACCAGGACCGAGACGACGATGACGCTGAGTGCCAGCGCGATCGTGGGCCTGGTGCCGTGGACGAGCGTGGAGGCGAAGTCGCAGCCGAACGCGTCGGTCCCCATCGGGTGTTCGCCGGTGAACCAGGTGTCGGGCCGCAGTTTCGCCTCGCGGCCCAGGCACACGGTGGGGTCCTTGTCGGTGAACAGGCCCGGGAACGCCGCCATGGCGAACACGAACAGGAGCACCGCGGTGGCGATGATGACGTCGGGGCGTTTGCGCATGGTGCGGAAGGCGTCCGACCACAGGGAGGCCTGGCGTTCCTCTGCGACGATGGGCGCGGTCAGCTCACTCATAGCGAATCCTCGGGTCGAGTACGGCGTAGAGGAGGTCGACGATGAGGCTCACGAAGACCACGACGAAGGCCGAGACGGTGAGCCCGACGATGACGAGGTTGCCTTCTTGGCGCTGCACCGCCTGGAAGATCATGCGGCCCATGCCCGGGATGCCCATGACGCCCTCGGTCAGCACGGCCCCGGAGAGCATGAACGCGAACAGGAAGCCGATGCCGGTGACGATGGGGATCATCGAGTTGCGGATGACGTGCACGATCGTGATGCGCAAGGGCTTGAGGCCCTTGGCCTTCGCGGTGCGCACGAAGTCGGACCCGAGGTTCTCCAGTTGCGAGGCGCGGATGAGGCGGGTCATGGTGGCGAGGCCGACGGTGCCGACGATGATGCCCGGGATGATGATCGTCGTCCACGGGTAGTCGGGGTTGTAGTTGGGTCTGAACACCTGTCCCATGAACGATTCGGTGCCCCAGATGCCCCTGGCCCAGCGGGTGAGCGGGACCGCCACGATGTACACGTAGGACAAGAGGATGAGGAACACGGGGACCGAGTCGGCGAGGATCGTGGTGCCGCGCACGGTGTGGTCGATGAACTTGCCGCGGTGCCTGGCGGCCCAGGTGCCGAGCACCATCGAGACGGCGACGAGAGTGATCGTCGCGAAGATGAACAGCCGCAGGGTGTTCGGGATGTAGATCGCGAGGAGCTGCCCGATGTCGCGGTTGCCGTTGAGGGTGGTGCCCAGGTCGCCCTGGACGTAGTTCTGGAGGCGGTCGACGAACGGCGTCAGGCACGGGTCGCCCACGCGCTCGTAGCACTTGTTGTCGAGCCCGTAGAGGCGTTCGACCTGGGCGAGCATCCCGGGGTCCGGCGTCCGGTCCCCGCCGAAGAACAGCAGGGCGGGGTTGCCCCTGATCTGGACGGACAGGGCGGTCAGGTAGTGGAGCAGGAAGAGCACGATGCCGAGGGTGAGGAGGGATTGGAGGAGGCGTCGGATGATGTAGCGTCCCATGGTTCTTTCCAAATCCAGAGCCCCCGGGCGGCCCCGCCGCGGTCTGCTCGCGCAGCCGCGGCGGGTGTCCGCCCGGGTGGTCTTCAGTTGTAGGCGCTACTCGACGACGGTGACTTCTCGGAGTTCGCAGTCGCCGCCCGGTCCGCTGTAGATCGGGTGGACGTACACGTTCTCGAGGCGTTCGGTGTAGAAGTAGTTGAAGCGCTCGCCGAAGACCGGGACGCTCGGCATGTCCGCGGCGAGGATGGCCTCGGCCTCGGCGTAGAGGGCCACGGCTTCGTCAAGGGTCGCAGCGGAACCCGCTTCGGCGATCTTGGCGTCGTAGTCGGCGTTCTCATAGCCCTGGTCGTTGACCGAGGCGCCGCCGCCGTAGATCGGCTCCAGGTAGTTCTCGTTCAGGTTGTAGTCCGGGCCCCAGCCGGAGCGGAACGGACCGTCGAGGTTGTGCTCCTCGCGGGTGGCGAGGAACTCGGGGAAGTCCATCGTGACGAGCTCGTATTCGATGCCCAGGCTGTCCTTGATGGAGTCGCCGATGGCGCGGAAGATGTCGACGTTGTCGTTCGCGTCGTTGACCCAGATCTTCATCTTCTCGCCTGCGGGCCAACCGCCGGCCTGCGCGAGGAGGTCCGCCGCGGCCGCCGGGTCGTAGGTGCAGTACTCGCCGCAGGAGTGGGTGCCGCCGCCGAGGATGGACTCGGGGACCCACTGGTCGAGCGGGTAGAAGCGCTCGGGGCCGACCACGTTCGCGACGCCTTCGCGGTCGATCGCCATGGAGATGGCGCGGCGCAGGTTGAGGTCCTGGAACTTCGCGTCGTAGAGCGGGAATCCGAGCATCAGGATGCTCGGGTCGTCCTGCTGGATGTGGCGCGACTCGAGGTCGGGGTCGTTCATGGCGTTCTCGTAGTCGGCCGCGGTCGGGCGGCAGACGTCGATGTCGCCGGTCAGGAAGTCCGCCCAGCAGTCGTCGCCTTCGAGGTAGACCTTCCAGTTGACGGCGTCGATCTGGGCGGGCATGTCACCCTTGTAGTCCTCCCAGCGGACCGCGGTGCCGCCGCTCTCGATGTCGTACGGCTCTTCGAACATGAAGGGGCCGTTACCGATCGGCTTGGCCTCGCAGGCTTCGAGGTCGGCCAGGCACTCCTCGGCCGCCGGGTAGAACGCCTCGTAGCCGAGCATCGTGGGGAAGCCGATGAACGGCGCGGTCAGCTTGACCTCGATGGTGAGGTCGTCGACCGCGGTCACGCCCGAGAGGTGGGTGGTCTCGATCGGCGCCCATTCGGGTACCTCGGGGTCGGCCCACTGGTCCTCGGGCAGCGGGTCGGGGTTCATCTCCGCCCAGCCCTCGAACGTGCCGAAGAAGTAGTTGAGCGGGAGCGAATTGGACGCGTACGCGGTGCGGTCCCAGGAGCGGATGAACGCGTCGGCGTTCACCGGCTCGCCGTTGTGGAAGGTCAGCCCGTCCTTGATCTTGATGGTCCAGACCTGGTTGTCGGGGGAGGAGATCTCTTCGGCCACCAGGTTCTTCGGCTCACCGGTCTCGCGGTCGTAGTAGACCAGGCCGTCGTAGACGTTCTTCATGATCCGGTAGCCCTCGGACTCGCCGGAGCTGCCGGGGATGAGGCTGCGGACCTCGCCGATCTGCATGTTGACGGTGCCGCCGCTGCCGCCGCCCTCGCCGTCGAGATCGCCTTCGTCTCCGGTACAGGCCGCGGCGGACACCGTCAGCCCGGCGGCGGCAACTGCGGCCACCGTCATTCGCATTCGTCGCACTGGTCGCTCCAGGATGTGAGTGGGTCGTGGGATAACTCACACCATGTCGCACAACACAGCTAAAAGAAAGAGTACGTTGTGGAATCGTTACCCGGCAGACGGTAAGCAGAGACCTTGGGCTGCAATCATTTCGTCCGTATTGCCGGTGTAATCCCAATTAGTGAGACACAAGTTTCCTCTGAGTGCCCAAGAGGCGCTTGGGATCACTCCGGCAGCAGGTACGCGGAGGCCTCTGCCGCCGCGGCGGGACCGTACGACTGCTCCAACCGGTGCACGAACTCCACCGGATTCACCGCATAGCCTTGCGGCCCAACGGTTTCGAGGGCCAGCGCGGTCATCTGCGAGCCGACTTCGGCGGCCCGGCGCAGACCCATCCCCCAGCCGAGACCGGCCAGCAGGCCGGCGGCGAAGGCGTCCCCCGCACCGGCGTGGTCGATGATCTCGCGCGCACGGGGGAACGGCACGCGGATGCGGTCCATGTCGTGGCCGGCGATCTCGACGCCGTCCTGGTCGAGCGTGGTCACGCGGACGCGGACGCGCTCGAGGATCTCGTCGTCGTTCAAGCCGGTGGTGGCCTGGAGCAGCTGGTAGCGGTCCTGACTGGAGACGAGGAACTTGGCGCCGGTGAAGAAGTCAACGGCCTCTTCGCCTTCGAGCTCGCCGGGGTCGGCGCTGAACTCGAGGCCGAGATCGCGGCACTGGTCGGCGTAGGCGTGCATGGCCTTGGCGTCGCCAGGTCCGATGTGGATCATGCCGAGGGAGCCGCCGCGCTCCATGACCGCGATGAGGTCGAGCTCTTCGCCGTCGAGCACGACCGGCGCCTGGCCGAGTCTGCTCATGCCGTGGCCGACCGCTTCCGCGGTCGTGCCGGTGACGGCGGTCTTCATGCCTTGCACGACAAGTGGCACAGCGATTGTCCTCGTTCAGTCGGGGACGCGGTGATGCGAATGGAAGCGCGCGCGGCGCTTTGGCCGTGCGCATGAAAGATTGCGGACGATGGGGTCCGTGGTGGGATCGGCCAGCCTAACGCATGGCTCAGCCCGGCCGATCCGGAGATCGACCGGGCTGACGATGCCTTCTTAACGGCAGCTGATCCGGATCGATCCCGCTAGTGGAACGAGTCGCCGCAGGCGCAGGAGCCTTGGGCGTTCGGGTTGTCGATGGTGAAGCCCTGGGCGTCGATGCGGTCGGCGAAGTCGATGCTCGCACCGATGAGGTAGGGGATGCTCATCTTGTCGACCACGACGCCGAAGCCTTCGTAGTCCTGGACGGTGTCGCCGTCGCGCACGTCGGTGTCGAAGAACAGGCCGTAGCGCAGACCGGAGCAGCCGCCGGGGCTGACCTCGACGCGCAGGCGCAGGCCTTCTTCACCCTCCTGCTCGATCAGGGCTTTGACCTTGGTGGCAGCCGCTTCCGTGAGCACGACGCCGACCTTGGTGGCGTTGTCCTTGACTTCTTCGGCCTGCTGGGTGGCGCTCACTGGCAACTCCCTCGTGTGTGTGCGAGATCCAAGTCGATCGGGTCTCTTCGACAGGTCAACAGTACCCAACCTCTCGGGAAGTGTCGTTATTCCCGAGGTCACTTACCCGTAGATGTGACGCGTTCTGATGACCAGTCCTCGACCGTACCTATTCGCGCCACTCCGTCGCCACCTTCTCGGCGAGCGAAGTGAGGCCTTCGACCGGTTCGCGCATCGCGGCCTCGGGGCTGCCGAGGAGTTCGGTGACCGAGTGCACGCCGGCGAGGTCGGGGTGGGCGTCGACGTCGGAGCGGCCGGCCAGGACCAGGCAGGGCTTGCCGTGGACGGCGGCGCCCGAGGCGACCTCCGCGGCGAGCTTGCCGCGGAGGCTCTGGGCGTCGAAGGAGCCTTCCCCGGTGATGACCAGGTCGGATGCGGCGATCTTGGCGTCGAGTCCGACGGCTTCGCAGGTGAGGCGGGCACCGGACTCGCGGTGTCCGCCGAGGAGGAAGAACGCGAAGCCCAGGCCCCCGGCCGCTCCCGCGCCGGGCTGCTCGGAGGCGCCGACGGGACCGAGCCGCCGTTCGGCCAGTTCGGCGAATGACGAGAGCGACATCTCCAGGAACGGCAGGGCGCTGCCGGTCGCGCCCTTCTGCGGCCCGAACATGTATGTGGCGCCGTGCGGGCCGAGCAGCGGGGAGTCGACGTCGGTGGCGGCGATGAACTCGACGCCGCGGGTGCGGGCGTGGCCTTCGATTGCGGCGCAAGCCGAAAGGACGCCGCCGCCGTAGGGCAGCGCGGCACCGGTCGAGTCGAGGAGGGTGAGGCCGAGGGCGGTGAGCATCCCGGCTCCGGCGTCGTTGGTGGCCGAGCCGCCGAGGCCGACGACGATGCGCCGCGCGCCGGTCTCGATCGCGTCCGAGACGATGAGGCCGAGGCCGTAGCTGGTGGTGCGGCGGGGATCGCGTTCGGCGGCTTCGAGGAGATGGAGGCCGCACGCGGCGGCGGACTCGATGTAGGCGGTCTCGCCGTCGCGCAGGTAGTCGGCTTGGACGGGGCGGCCGAGGGGATCGCAGGTCGCGACCGTGCGGCGGGTCGCGCCGGGCAGGGCGTGGGCGAGGACGTCCACGAAGCCGGGGCCGCCGTCGGCCAGCGGCAGGGTCGCCGCGGTGTCGCCGGGGCGGGCGCGGAGCCAGCCCGCGGCGACGGCGTCGGCGGCTTCGGCGGCGCTCATGGTGCCGGCGAACTTGTCGGGAGCTATGAGGATGCGCACACTCAGAGCGTAGTGGATGGCCGGAACCTGGGTGTAACCGCTTTCCGACCTGGTGGCCTGCGGCGCCCCGGTCCACCTGGTGGACCGGGTGTCCGCATGCCGGATTCAGGGCGACCGAGAAGTCCTCGCAAAGGTCTAACATTGCCGCCATGACGGGCTTCAATGAACCTGGTTCCACTCAGACCGCGCTCCTGCTTCTCGGGCGCGGTACCGACGCCGGCTCCGAGCGCGGCGTCGACTGCCCCGGCGAACTGCCCGCGCCCTCCGACCCCGACCTGGTCGAGCGCGCCCGTGCCGCGAAGGAGGCCCTCGGCGGCAACGTCTTCATCCTGGGCCACCACTACCAGCGCGACGAGGTGATCCAGTTCGCCGACGTCACCGGCGACTCGTTCAAGCTCGCCCAGCAGGCCGCCGCGCGACCCGACGCCGAGTACATCCTCTTCTGCGGCGTGCACTTCATGGCCGAGAGCGCCGAC
Source organism: Glycomyces rhizosphaerae (assembly GCF_042647865.1). Classification (NCBI taxonomy): domain Bacteria; kingdom Bacillati; phylum Actinomycetota; class Actinomycetes; order Glycomycetales; family Glycomycetaceae; genus Glycomyces; species Glycomyces rhizosphaerae. The sequence continues at coordinate 458,143 of NZ_JBHRWO010000004.1, read as the reverse complement.
ATCCTCACCGGCGACCACCAGCAGGTGATCCTGCCCGACCTCGCCGCGGGCTGTTCGATGGCCGACATGGCCACGGCCTCGCAGGTCGAGCAGTGCTGGGAGGACCTCAAGCGCATCGGCATCGCCGAGACCACCGTCCCGGTGACCTACATGAACTCCACGGCCGCGATCAAGGGCTTCGTGGGCCGCGAAGGCGGCATCGTGTGCACCTCCTCGAACGCCGAGCGGGCGCTGCGGTGGGCCTACGAGCAGGGCGAGAAGGTCCTGTTCCTGCCCGACCAGCACCTGGGCCGCAACACGATGGTCCGCGAGATGGGCTACTCGCTCGAAGACTGCGTGCTCTACAACCCGCACAAGCCGGGCGGCGGCCTCACCGACGAGGAGCTGCGGAACGCCAAGATCATCCTGTGGAAGGGCCACTGCTCGGTCCACGGGCGCTTCACGCTCGAATGCGTGGAGGAGATGCGCCGGGTCGACCCCGAGGTCAACATCCTGGTGCACCCCGAGTGCAAGCACGAGGTCGTCGAGGCCGCGGACTACGTCGGTTCGACCGAGTACATCATCAAGATGCTCGACGCGGCCGAGCCCGGCTCGTCCTGGGCCATCGGCACCGAGCTGAACCTGGTGCGGCGCTTGGCGAACCGCTTCCCGGACAAGAACATCTCGTTCCTGGACAAGACCGTCTGCTACTGCTCGACGATGAACCGGATCGACCTGCCGCACCTGGTGTGGGCCTTGGAAGAGCTGGTCGCCGGGCGGGTGCCCAACACGATCACCGTCGACCCCGCGACCGCCGAATACGCGCGCGAGGCGCTCGACCGGATGCTCGCGCTGCCGTAGCCAATGCAACGCCGATGCGGGTCGCCGCGTGTCCCTAACGGGGCGCGCGGCGGCCCGCGCGGGCGTTCAACACGCTTTGCCCGGTTCGTGCGTTGCAGCCTTCCAGGTGCGCATGATCACCGTGGGTTATGCCGCTACCTGGGCGTTTTCCCTGTGGCTATTCCGTTATCGTTGGTCCGCCGAGCGAATTGCGGGCGAACACGCGACAGCCGAACGCCCAACGTTCCGTTCCTGGTTCCCGGCCTCAGTCCCAGAACTCCACCCACCGAGGAGACCTCTTGAGCAGCACCGACGCCACCACCCCCGAAACTGCGCCTTCCGAAGACATGCTGATCATCCACGGCGGCACCCCCCTCGAAGGCGAGGTCCAGGTCCGCGGTGCGAAGAACCTCGTCTCCAAGGCGATGGTCGCCGCCCTCCTGGGCACCTCCCCCTCGGTGCTGCGCTCGGTCCCCGCCATCCGCGACGTCGAAGTCGTCACCGGACTGCTCCGCGTCCACGGGGTCGACGTCGACCTCGACGGCGACACGCTCTACATGGACCCCACCTCGGTCGAGTCCGCCGGCGTCGAGGAGATCAACGTCCACGCCGGGACCAGCCGCATCCCGATCCTCCTGTGCGGTCCCCTCCTGCACCGCCTCGGCCGCGCCTTCATCCCCGACCTCGGCGGATGCAACATCGGCGGCCGCCCCATCGACTTCCACCTCGACGCGCTCCGCAAGTTCGGAGCGGTCGTCGACAAGGACGCCGACGGCACGCACCTGTCGGCCCCCAACGGACTCCACGGCATCCGCTACGAGCTCGAATACCCGTCGGTCGGCGCCACCGAGCAGGTCCTGCTCACCGCCGTGATGGCCAAGGGCACCACCGAACTGCGCAACGCCGCGATCGAGCCGGAGATCGTCGACCTCATCTGCATCCTGCAGAAGATGGGCGCGATCATCAAGGTCCACACCAACCGCGTGATCGAGATCGTGGGCGTGGACGAGCTCAAGGGCTACGAGCACCGGGCCCTGCCCGACCGCATCGAGGCCGCCTCGTGGGCCTCCGCGGCGCTCGCCACCCAGGGCAGCGTGTTCGTGCGCGGCGCTCAGCAGACCGACATGATGACGTTCCTCAACGTGTTCCGCTCCATCGGCGGCGCGTACGAGGTGAACGACCACCCGGTCGACGGCGGCATCCGCTTCTGGCACCCGGGCACCGCGCTCAAGCCGGTCGCGCTCGAGACCGACGTGCACCCCGGGCTCATGACCGACTGGCAGCAGCCGATCGTCGTGGCGCTCACCCAGGCCGACGGCCTGTCGATCATGCACGAGACCGTGTACGAGAACCGCTTCGGCTACACCCGCGAACTGCGCGGCATGGGCGCGAACATCGAGCTGTACTCCGACTGCCTCGGCGGGACGCCGTGCCGCTGGGGCCGCCGCAACTTCCTGCACTCGGCCGTCATCGCCGGGCCCACGAAGCTGCACGCCGCGGACCTGCAGATCCCCGACCTGCGCGCCGGGTTCAGCCACCTCATCGCCGCCATGGCCGCCGAGGGCACCTCGCGCGTCTACGGCGTGGACCGCTACATCACGCGCGGCTACGAGAACTTCGAGGCGAAACTCCTCGGACTGGGCGCGAAGATCGAGCGTCCCAGCGCCTCCAGCCGCGTCTGATTCCCGCTGACCGGTGCGACCCGTAACTGAGCCGGAGCGGGTCGAACCGGCGTAGGTATGCTTGGGGAGCAGCATCCCGCAGCGAGTCGAGGAAGGCCGAACGTCCGTGGCGAAGAAGTCCACCCAGGCAGCACCTGCCGTTGAGAACACTGACGCCGCAGAGACGACGAGGCACGCCGCCGCGACGGACAAGAAGGGGAAGGCCACGCCCAAGCGGCCCAACCAGTCCAAAGCGCGGCCCCCGGTCAACCCGCCGATGACGGCGAAGGAGAAGCGGGAAGCCCAGAAGAAGTCGGGCCCGCTCACCAAAGAGCAGAAGAAGCAGGCGAAGGAAGACCTCCGCGCCGAGCGCGCGCGCATCGCCGAGGGCCAGTGGAAGGGCGACCCGCTCTTCGACAAGTACCACCTGCCGCGCGACCGCGGGGCCGAGAAGCTCCTCGTGCGCGACATCGTGGACTCCCGCTGGTCCGTCGGCCAGTACTACATGTTCGGCGCCTTCGGCATCCTGATCCTCTCCACCTCCGGCTCGGTGCAGCTCCAGAGCTACCTGTTCATCGCGCTCATCGCCTTGACGGCCGTCATCGTGGTCGAGTCGGTGTTCCTGACGCGCCGCGTCAAGCGGATCGTGTTCAAGCGGTTCCCCAAGACCGAGCAGCGCAAGGGCGGCCTCTACTGGTACGCGATCCAGCGGAGCATCATGCCCCGCTCGATGCGCAACCCGCGAGCCCGCATGAGCTACAAGGCGAAAGAAGACGACCTCGGCAAGGTCGTCAAGTAAGCGCGGCGGGATGCCCGTCCCGCCCGCTTTGCACCGATCAGGCCCGAGATCGTTCTGCTGTCGTACCCGGGTCTGACATGGCTTACCCTCGAACTGTCGTAGCCCTCTCTGACCCCGGAAAGTAGTCAACGTGGTGGATGTCGCGGTGGACTTGCGGGCAGGGCTGTTCCGCGCCCTCGGCCCGCTCGATCGCGCGACCATGCGGCACGCGATCGCCGACACCGTGGCGCTCCAGCAGATCCGCGAGGAGGCCACGCTGCGCCTGGCCCGGCACACCGCCGAGGCCGACCAGTCCCGGCTCCTCGGCGTGCGCGCGGTGATCCTTCGCGTGCTCGGCGACTTCGACGGCGCCGAAGTCGACGCAGCGGCGGCCGTGAAGTACGCCGAAGCCGTCGGCGCCGACCTGCTGCTGGCCCCCGCCCGGGCGCGCCTGGCGCAAGTGCTGCGCGTGCGCGGCCGCTACGAGGAGGCCGACCAGCTGTTCGCGCTCGCCGAAGCCGGCGAGCTGCCAAGGACCCTGATGGGCGCGGTGCGCGCGTACGCGGGCCTGTCGTGCATCGCCCAGGGCCGCATCACCGAATCGCTCATCCACGTGCAGCGCGCCTCCGAGCAGAACCCGCACGGGTTCGTCATGCAGATCGTCGAGACCGCGCTCTCGCTCATCGAAGAGCACGCCGCCAAAGCCGGGTTCGGGCCCTCCCCGCGCGGCTGGCCCGAACGCGCCGGGCACCCCGCGCCCGAACGGTTCCAGGACCCGCAGACCGGCCGCTTCGGCTACATGGGACCGGACGGGCGGCCTGTCGTGCAGGCCGCGTTCAGCCAGGCGGGTGACTTCCGCGGCGGCGTCGCCGCGGTGTGCCAGGCCGACTGGGGCGCGATCGACCGCACCGGCACCGTCGTCGTCCCGATGCTCTACACCGCCATGGAGACTCCGACCGCCGACGGCCGCACCGTCACCGGATTCGTCAACGGCGTCGCCGTCGCCAACCAGCGCGGCCGCTCGCTCGTCATCCACAAGACCGGGCGCGTCGTCGTGCCCCCGCGCTACCAGCGCGTCGAAGTCCACCCGTCCGGGTTCCTCGCCACCGACGGCTACTCGTGGGCTGTGCTCGGCTTGGACGGCAACGAGATCGTGCCGCTGCGGGTCGACCGCGCCGAAGCACTGCGCACCTTGGACGCGGCCGTATCGATCGACGACGGGCCGCTCTGAGCACTGCCCGTTCGCCCGCGTGTGACGTTGGAGTCGTTGACGCTAGCCGCACGGCAGGTAATCTCTTGGGCATGGAGTTTCGTCATCTCGGCCGCTCAGGCCTCGTCATTTCCGAACTGGTCTACGGCAACTGGATCACCCACGGCGGGCAGGTGGAAGAGGACGCCGCGATCGCGTGCGTGAACGCCGCCCTCGAAGCCGGCATCACCACCTTCGACACCGCCGACGTCTACGCGCAGGGCGCCGCTGAGGAAGTCCTCGGACGGGCGCTGAAGGACCAGCGCCGCGACGGTATCGAGATCTTCACCAAGGTCTACTGGCCGATGGGCCCCGGCAAGAACGACCGCGGCCTGTCCACCAAGCACATCAAGGAGTCCATCGACAACTCCCTGGCGCGCCTCCAGACCGACCGCGTCGAGCTGTACCAGGCGCACCGCTGGGACGTCGAGACGCCGCTCGAGGAGACCATGCAGGCGTTCGCCGACGTGGTCCACTCCGGCAAGGCCCACTACATCGGCGTCTCCGAGTGGACCGCCGAGCAGATCCGCGCCGGCGCCGAGCTCGCCAAGGAGCTGAAGATCCAGCTGGTCTCCAGCCAGCCCCAGTACTCGGCCCTGTGGCGGGTCATCGAGGCCGAGGTCGTCCCGGCCTCCGAGGAGCTCGGCATCGGGCAGATCGTCTGGTCCCCGCTGGCCGGCGGCATCCTCTCCGGCAAGTACAAGCCGGGCCAGTCCGCTCCCGCGGGCTCGCGCGGCGCCGACCCCAAGTTCGGCCGCTTCGTCGAGGCATGGATGAACGACGACGTGCTCACGCGCGTCCAGGCGCTCGGCCCGATCGCCGAGAAGCTCGACCTCACCATCGCCCAGCTGAGCCTGGCGTGGGTGCTGCAGAACACGAACGTGTCCGCCGCGATCATCGGCGCGACCCGTCCCGAGCAGGTCGTCGAGAACGTCAAGGCCGTCGGCGTCAAGCTCGACGCCGAGGTCATGGACGAGATCAACAAGCTCCTCGAGCCGGTCTCCGTGACCGACCCGAAGGAGACCACGGCCCCGAACCCGCGCGCGTAATCGCTTTACGCGCGCGCCGCCGCTCTCGCGAGCGCGGCCGGGACGAGCTGAGGATCGGCCGCATCGAGCCACTCGATGCGGCCGTCTCTCTTGAACCAGGAGCGCTGGCGCCGCACGAAGCGGCGGGTGCCCTGAACGGTGAGCCGGAAGGCCTCGGCCTCGTCGTACTCCCCCGCGAAATGCGCCAGCACCTGCTGGTAGCCGAGGGCTCGGGAAGCCGTGCGGCCCTTGCGGAGGCCCTGCTTCTCGAGGGCGCGGACCTCGTCGAGGAGCCCGGCGTCCCACATGTGCCGGACGCGCCGCTCGATGCGTTCGTCCAAGATCGCGGTGTCGAGGTCGACGCCGATGCGGATCGCCTCGACGTGTGCTCGCGGCACGGGCAGGCTCGCGGTGAAGGAGCCGGTGAGCTCCACGACTTCGAGGGCGCGCACGACGCGGCGGCCGTTCGAGGCCAGGATCGCCTTCGCGGCTGCGGGGTCGAGGGCCTTCAGTCGCTCCCACAGCGCGGCCGACCCGTCGCGTTCGAGCTCGGCTTCGAGCCTGGCGCGGATCACGGGGTCGGTGCCGGGGAAGTCCATCTCGTCGAGCGCGGCCTGCACGTAGAGGCCGGAGCCGCCGACGAGGACCGGGCGCCTGCCGCGGGCGCGGATGCCGGCGATGGCAGCGCGGGCGAGCTGCTGGTAACTGGCCACATCGGCGGGTTCGGTGACGTCCAGGACGTCGAAGACATGATGGGGGATACCGCGCCGCTCGGCCTCGGTGACCTTCGCGGTGCCGATGTCCATGCCACGATAGAGCTGCATGGAGTCGGCGTTCACCACCTCGCCGTCCAGTGCCTCGGCAAGCGCAATGGACAGGGCGGTCTTCCCCGCCGCGGTGGGGCCTACGACGGCGATCACCGGCGGCTGTAGGGTGGGGAGGCTGCCAGCGTGCGATGCAGAGCCCAACTGAACGACCCCTTCGGTTCGTGTCGGCACCACCCGACTGGCGGCTACCCGTCAACCACCGTAAGGTACGGGAAATACGTCCCTAAGTTCGTGTGAAGGATTTGAGATTACCGCGATGAGTGACCTCGGAGACTGGACCAGCTTCGGCCGCGTTGACGCCGACGGCACGGTCTATGTGAAAACCTCCTCCGGCGAGCGCGCGGTCGGCTCGTGGCAGGCCGGCTCTACCGAGGAGGGCCTCGCGCACTTCGCGCGGAAGTACGCCGACCTCGTGGTCGAAGTCGATCTCATCGCCGCCCGCCTGAACTCGGAGTCGGCCGACGTGGAGCAGGCGGCCTCGCAGCTGCGCAAGCTCCGCGAGGGCCTCGACACCGCGGCCGTGGTCGGGGACGTGGACGGCCTCGCCACCCGCCTCGACGGCCTGTCGAAGCACGCCGACGACAAGCTCGGCGAGTTCAAGGCCGCCAAGGACGCCGAACGCGCCGAAGCCGTCGCCGCCAAGGAGGCCCTCGTGGCCGAGGCGGAAGAGCTCGCGGCGAAGGACAGCCACTGGAAGGCCTCGGGCGCCCGCTTCAGCGAGATCATCGAGGAGTGGAAGGCGATCCACGGGGTCGACCGGAAGACCGACCAGAAGCTGTGGCGCCGGTTCTCGTCCGCGCGCGACACGTTCACGCGCCACCGCGGCGCCTACTTCTCGCAGCTCGACGCCGAACGCAAGGTGATCGGGTCGAAGAAGGAAGAGCTGATCGCCCGCGCCGAGGCGCTGTCGACCTCGACCGACTGGGGACCCACGGCCGACGCGCTCAAGGGCCTCATGGCCGAGTGGAAGGACGCCGGGCGACTGGCGCCGGACGCCGAGCAGAAGGCCTGGAAGCGGTTCCGTGCCGCGCAGGACGTGTTCTTCAACGCCCGCTCGGAGGTGTTCTCGGCCCGCGACGCGGAGCTGGACGCCAACCAGGCCGCGAAGGAAGAGCTGCTCAAGCAGGCCGAGGCGCTCGACATCGAGAAGGACCCGAAGGCCGCGCAGAACGCGTTCCGCGAGCTGCAGGCCGGCTGGCACGACATCGGCGCGGTCCCGCGCAAGAACCAGGCCAAGCTGCAGCGGCGCCTGCGCAACGTCGAGGACAAGCTCCGCGACGCGCTGGACACCGCCTGGCGCAAGGTCCCGGTCGACGAGAACCCGCTGCTGCTCCAGATGCGCCAGCAGGTCGCCGAGGCCGAGGAGAAGCTCGAGCGCGCCAAGGCCGACGGGAACGCCAGCCGGATCAAGAAGGCGGAGGCCGACCTGGCCGGCAAGAAGCAGTTCCTCGCGCTGGCTGAGGGCGCCAAGTAAGCGAAACCTGCCGTTGTCCCTGGATTCGCGAGAACGCATGAGCGCGTTCGCGGACGAATCGGGATAATGGAGCAGGGCTACAACGGCGTGGACCGATACGGTTCACGCCGTTCGCTTGTGCCCCGGCCGATCCCCTACGCGTACCCCGTCGAAAGGAAGGCAGCCGCCATGGTCCTGGAACACACCGATCCGGAGACGCTCCCCCAGCAGTTCGTCCCGACCGAGAACGTCTTCAACCTCCGCGACGTGGGCGGCTGGAACGCCCTGGGCGGCAAGAAGGTCAAGACCGGTCAGGTCTTCCGCTCCGACAACTTCGGCAACGCCACCGAGGCCGACATCGACCACGTCGTGAACCACCTCGGGATCAAGCACGTGATCGACCTGCGACGGGCCGAGGAATGGGACGAGTCCGGCCGGTTCCCCGAGATCGACGGCGTCGATTTCCACCACTTCGAACTGCTCCACATCAAATGGGAGCAGATCGGGCGGCGGACGACCAGCTTCTCGGACGAGGACGAGCTCATCGAGTTCCTCCGGCACCGCTACACCGGGATGATGGAGGCCGGATACCTGTCCATTCGAGATTCGCTCGACGTGATCGCGAGCGGCGAGCCGGTGGTGTTCCACTGCATGGCCGGGAAGGACCGCACCGGGATCGTCGCGGCGGTCCTCCTCTCGATTCTCGGGGTCGACGACGAGGACATCGCCGCGGATTACGCCCTCACCTCGTTCGGGTCGGCGCGCTGGCGCGCGTGGCGCGACGAGAAGTTCGGCAAGCCCGAGGTCGAGGGCGGCCTGGCCACCCCCGCCGAGGCGATGCTCCAGACCATCAAGGAGATTGACGCCCGATTCGGTTCCATGGAGGCGTACGCCGAGGCGATCGGTTTCAAGGGCGCGGACGCGCTGCGCGACCTGCTGCTCCATTAGGACGCGGACCGTTCACCTGCCGACCGCCTACCGGTCGGCAGGTGAAATTCGATTGCCCGGTGTCGTACCCTGCTCGTACGGTGGATCAGTGGGCTCAGAGCGGTTGAAAACTCCAGAACTGTCCGAAACAGACGATCTCGAGCCGCAGCATTCGGCACCGGCCCGTAAGACGGCGCTGACGAACCTGTGGCGGATCAAGAAGTACCTGTACCCCTACCGGTACCGGCTGGCACTGCTGTGGACGATGGTCCTCCTCAACATCGCCTCCGGCCTGGCCATTCCCCCGCTGGTCGGCCGGGCCATCGACGGCCCGATCAGCCACCGCGACATGCACGGCCTGTGGGTGATCGTGGGCTTCATCGCCCTCCTCGGCGCGGCCGACGCGATCCTCCAGCTCTCCCGGCGCTACATGCAGACCACGACCGCGATGGCGATCGAGGCGGACATGCGGGCCGGGCTCTACGAACACCTCCAGCGGTTGCACACCGGTTTCCACGACCGCTGGCAGACCGGGCAGCTCCTCGCCCGCGTCACCTCCGACCTCGGCATGATCCGGCGGTTCTTCGCCGGCGGCCTGGTCTTCGCGATCACCTCGATCGGCATGATCGTCATCATCCTGGGCCAGCTGCTGTTCATCGAATGGCGGCTGGCCCTCATCGTCGCGGCCTCGGCCGTGCCGCTGTTCCTCATCGGCCGGAAGTTCTTCCGGGGCTATCTGCCCGCGGCGCGGTCCGAGCAGGATCAGTCCGGTGAGGTCTCCAGTGCCGCAGAGGAGTCCGCGCTCGGCATCCGGGCGATCAAGGCGCTCGGGCGCGGCCCGCTCATGGCGGCCCGCTTCGAGAAGGAGGCCGCCGAGCTGCGCGACCGGGGCATCCGCAAGAGCCTCATCGCGTCCCGCTCCTGGTCGGGCTACGACGCCATCGCGACCGCCGCCATCGGCGCGGTCCTGACCTTCGGCTCGATCATGGTCGCCGAAGGACGGCTGTCGGTGGGCGACCTGACCGCGTTCGTCATGCTGCAGCTGGCGCTGCTGTGGCCGATCGAGGCCAGCGGCTGGGTGATGGCCCACGGCAACGAGGCCATGACCGCCGCCGACCGCGTCTACGAGGTCCTCGACACCGAACCGGCCATCAAGGACCGGCCCGGCGCCAAGGCGATCGACCGCGGGGCGCTCCGCGGCGAACTCGTCTTCGAGGACGTGCGCTTCGGATACGAGGACGACACCCGCGACATCCTGCGCGGCGTCGACCTGCGGGTCAAGCCCGGCGAGACCGTCGCGATCGCGGGCAAGACCGGTTCGGGCAAGTCCACGCTCGTCTCGTTGCCTTCGCGGCTCAACGACCCCACGGGCGGTCGGATCCTCCTGGACGGCACCGACATCCGCGATCTGCAGCTCGCGAACCTGCGCTCGGTGGTGACCACCGCGTTCGAGGAGGCGACGCTCTTCTCGATGAGCGTCCGCGAGAACCTGGCCCTCGGCCGGCCCGACGCCGACGAGGCCGATCTCGAACAGGCCCTTCGGGTCGCGCAGGCCGAGTTCGTGCACGACCTGCCGTACGGCCTGGACACCCGCATCGGCGAGCAGGGCCTGTCCCTGTCCGGCGGCCAGCGCCAGCGCCTCGCGCTCGCGCGCGCCGTGGTCGTCAGGCCCGCCGTGCTGGTGCTCGACGATCCGCTCTCGGCGCTCGACGTGCACACCGAGGAACTGGTCGAGCGGGCCTTGGCGCAGGTGCTGCAGGAGACGACCGCGCTCGTCGTGGTCCACCGGCCCTCGACCGTGGCGCTCGCGGACCGGGTCGCGCTGCTGCACGAGGGCAGGATCGCGGCGTTCGGGAGGCACTCGGAGCTGATGGGCTCGAGCCCCGAGTACGTGGACGTGCTCTCGGCGGCGTCGTTGGAGAGCGCAGCGGAAGAGGTGGCCGCATGACGGTGGCGGACAAGGCGACTGAGCAGACCACAGACAAGCCCGGTGACAAGCACGTGCACTGGCGGGGCCAGGCCGAGTCGGCGGAGGCCGACCGGACGAGCGCCGAGGTGGACGATGCCGAGTCGATCAAGGAGCTGCGGAGCCAGTCGCGGCGGCTGCTGGGTTCGATGCTGCGCCCGCACAAGAAGGCGATCGCGTTCCTGTGCGGGATCCTGGTGGTGCAGAACTTCACCAGCATGGCCACGCCGCTCCTGGTCATGTTCGGGATCGACAACGCGATCCCGGCGATCCGCGACCGCGGCGACTACTCGGTGCTGATCGGCATCGCGGTCGCGTTCGCGGTGGTCTCGATCCTCAAGTACGTGACCGTGCGGCTGTACATCGCGCAGTCGGCGAAGGTCGGCAACGCGATGCTGTTCACGTTGCGCAACAGGGTGTTCCGCAAGTTCCAGGACCTGTCGGTGTCCTTCCACGAGCGGTTCACCTCGGGGCGCGTGACGGCCCGGCAGAGCTCCGACATGGAGTCGATCCGGGAGATGACCGAGAACGGCGTCGACGACCTCGTGCTCGCCGGGCTCAACGTCGTCACGATCACGGTGGTCATGCTCGTGATCGACCCGCGGCTGGCGGCCGTCACGCTGCTGACGTTCCCGCTGATGATCCTGTTGGGCCGCTGGTTCAACCGGGTGTCGACGCTCGCGTACCGGCGCGCCCGCGAGACCGTCGCGCTGCTCATCGTCTACTTCGTGGAGTCGATGGGCGGGGTGCGCGCGGTGCAGGCGTACCGGCGCGAGGAGCGCGACCGGGAGCTGTTCGCGGGGTTGAACGTCGACAACCGTTTCGCGCAGGCGAAGGGGCACCAGCAGAACGCGTTCATGTCCGGCGGGATGCGCGGCATCGGGCACCTCGCCACGGTCGTGGTGCTGCTGTTCGGCGGCTGGCAGGTCATGCACGGCAACACCGAACTCGGTGTGCTGGCGGCGTTCCTGCTTTACATGAAGCGGTTCTTCGACCCGCTCAACGAGCTGGTGCAGTTCTACAACGTCCTGCAGTCGGCCACTTCGGCTCTGGAGAAGATCTCGGGCGTCCTGGACGAGAAGGTCGAGGTGGCCGAGCCCGAGGAGCCCCGTTCGATCGAGGATCCCAAGGGCGAGCTGCGCTTCGACGACGTGCGGTTCCAGTACCGGGAGGACCAGGTGGTCCTGCCGGGCCTGGACCTGCGCATCCCGGGCGGCCAGACCACGGCGCTCGTGGGCGCGACGGGCGCGGGCAAGACGACGATCGCGAAGCTCGTGAGCCGCTTCTACGACCCGAAGGCGGGCACGGTCTCGCTCGACGGCGTCGACCTGCGGGAGCTGACCGAACAGGACCTGCGGGCCAACATCGTGATGATCACGCAGGAGAACTTCTTGTTCAACGGCACCATCGCCGAGAACATCGAACTCGGCAAGCCGGGGGCGACGCGGGAGCGGATCATCGAGGCTGCCAAGGTCGTCGGCGCGCACGAGTTCATCGACGCGCTGCCGGAGGGCTACGACACGCACGTGCGCAAGCGCGGCGGGCGCCTCTCGGCGGGCCAGCGCCAGCTGGTGGTCTTCGCGCGGGCGTTCCTGGCCGACCCGCGCGTGCTCATCCTCGACGAGGCGACCTCCTCGCTCGACATCCCGTCGGAGCGGCTGGTCCAGAAGGCGCTGCGCACGATCCTGGCGGACCGGACGGCGATCATCATCGCCCACCGCCTGTCAACGGTGGAGATCGCCGACCGGGTGCTCGTGCTGGAGCACGGCCGCATCATCGAGGACGGCCACCCGAACGAGCTCATCGACCACGGCGGCGAGTACGCCACGCTGCACCGCCAGTGGGCGGACTCCCTGGTCTAGCGGGCGTCCCGCGGATCCGATCGGATCCGCGGGACGCCTCGTCTCAGACCTCGGCGAAACGAGGCGTTCGACGACTTCGCCGTTCTCGGTCTTCTCGAACGTGACGGTGCGCTCGCCGAGCTCGGTGCCGCGGAGTGCGGCGCATGGTCATCGACCGGCTGAGCAAGCGACAGGTTCAGCACCTGTGCGGGATCGGCGAAGCGGTCAAAGCCGGCATCGAGGCCGAAGCCGACTGAGGGCCTACTCCGGGCGGAGCGCCGTGACGAGGTAGTAGTCGATCAAGCCTTCCTCGTAGCAGCGCAGCCAGTTCCGAGCCCAGGAGATGCGGAACTCGGTCTGGGTGATCCACCGGTCGAGCTGGTGCCACACGTGCTCGCCGATCGACTCGACGGAGACGTCGGCGAATCCGGCGGCGGTCAGGTCAGCGGCGAACTCCCCCACCGGACGGATGACGTCGGCACCGGAGGCGACGGTCTCGAGGAGATCGGCGACAGCGGCCGCATCCGCGCCGTCGGGCGCGAAGAACGTCGCGGCCGCGAAGCGCCCGCCGGGTCGCAGGACCCGGTGGGCCTCGCGCGCCACGGCGGCGAGGTCGTCCACGTGCTGGAGCATCTCGACGGAGAAGACGCCGTCAACAGAGACGTCGTCCAAGGGGATGTCGGTGGCCGAGCCCCGGACGAACGAGAGCGCGCCGCCCAGTGCCTTGATCGCGTCGGCGTTGATCGCCAGCGCCCGTTCAAGCTGGGTTGCGGAACGGTCCAAGCCGGACACGTGGATGTCGTACTCGGAGGCGACCAGTGCGGCGCCGACGCCGAGACCGCAGCCGAGCTCCAAGAGGCGGTCGCCGGGTTCGGGTTCGAGACTCATCGCGACCTGCCGGTACAGCTCGGCATGGCTCGCGACGCGCTCCTCCACGGTGATCTCACGATCGGGTTCAAGGGCGCCCCAGTACCCGAAATTGATGAACGATCCCGAGAAGATGGACAGCGATCCGAGGTCGAACGGACCGTACATGAGATCGCGCTGTGCCTGAGCATCAGGTTCCGGTTTCATACCGACCGATTCTGGCACTCAGACGAGGGTGAAGCCTCTAAGTTCGGCGACCGCCGCCTGTTCTTTGTCGCGGGAGGCGAAGGCGTAGGGTTCGCCCGCCGCGAGTTCGGGCAGGAGCAGGGTGGCCGTGGCGATGTGCCAGGCGTCCATCGCCCTCATGCCGTGGGTCGCCACGATCTCGAAGGCCTGCGCCTCCACTTCGGCCTGCGGGGCGGTGATGATCGTGATCGGGCCGTCCGGGCCGGTGTCGGCCTCCCAGATGTCCAGGAGCGGGCCCTTGTCACGGCTCTTCGCGCGGGCCGTGCGGACCAGGGCGCCCGCCACCTCGATGCGCGTCCAGGAGCCGGTGACCACCAGGATCTCGGGGTCGCGCAGGAGTTTCAGGGCTTCGCGGTGGCCGCGCTCGTCGGGCAGGTAGGAGCGCGCCAGCACCGAGGAGTCGGCGTAGACGATCACAGCAGGCGGTCCCGGTCCTCGTCGAGGATCCGGTCCAGGATCTCGCCGACACCGCGCATGGACTCGAGCACTTCGGCGCGCAGGGCTTCGACGTCCCTGACCTGCCTGCCGTGCTCGACGGCCTTGAGCGGGGCCGCGAGCATGCCGAGCGCGGCGGCTCGGGCCCGGACCTTCTCGGTCTCGGTGCGGCCGTTGCTTTCGCCGACAACGGCGAGGATTTCGTTGGCGATGGCGTTGACCGACCGGTGCTCGCGCTTCGCCCGCTCGGTGAGCCGAGCGTGCAAATCGTCGTCAACGCGGAGCAGAAGCTGTTTCATGCCTCGATGATAGCACTCAAATAAGAATGATATCAGCAGGCGCAGCCAGGCGTTTCTGCCTTCGGTTGGGGTTTGCGGCCGATCGAGGGCATCCCGAGGCTCACGCCGGGGAGCTTCGTGGCCTTGCCCGCGGCCCAGGCGTCGCCGGCCTTGGTGGCGCGGTGCGTCAGCACTTTACTGTCGGCCACCAGGTGGTGCGGGGCGCCGTAGGTGACCTTGGTGGTGATCACGTCGCCGGGGCGCACGCCCTCGGCGTTGCCGGTCGGGTCGGTCTCGCTCGGGGTCACGTTGAAGTGCACCAGGCGGCCGTCGCGGGCCCGGCCCGAGAGGCGGCCGGTCGCGGCGTCCTTGCGGCCGTCGCCAACGGTGACCAGGACTTCGACCTCGATGCCCTCGAGCTTGCGGTTCTCCTCCCAGGAGATGCGCTCCTGGAGTTCGACCAGGCGCTCGTAGCGCTCCTGCACGACGGCCTTCGGGATCTGGTCCTCCATCGTCGCCGCGGGGGTGCCGGGGCGGATCGAGTACTGGAAGGTGAAGGCGCTGGAGAAGCGGGCCTTCTCGACGACGTCGAGGGTGGCCTGGAAGTCCTCCTCGGTCTCGCCGGGGAAGCCGACGATGATGTCGGTGGTGATGGCCGCGTCCGGCATCGCCTTGCGGACGTCGTCGATGATCCCCAGGTACTTCTCGGAGCGGTACGAGCGGCGCATCTCCTTGAGGACCTTGTCCGAACCGGACTGGAGCGGCATGTGGAGCGAGTGGCACACGTTCGGCGTCTCCGCCATCGCCGCGATCACGTCATCGGTGAAGTTCTTGGGGTGCGGGCTGGTGAAGCGCACCCGCTCCAGGCCCTCGATCTCGCCGCAGGCGCGCAGGAGCTTCCCGAAGGCGAGCTTGTCGCCGAACTCGACGCCGTACGTGTTGACGTTCTGGCCCAGCAGGGTCACCTCGGTGACGCCTTCGTCGACCAGCGCCTGGACCTCCGCGAGGATCTCGCCGGGGCGGCGGTCCTTCTCCTTGCCACGCAGCGACGGCACGATGCAGAACGTGCAGGTGTTGTTGCAGCCCACGGAGATCGAGACCCAACCGGAGTAGTTGGAGTCGCGCTTGGTGGGGAGCGCCGAGGGGAACGTCTCCAGGGTTTCGAGGATCTCGACCTCGGCCTCCTGGTTGTGCCGGGCACGTTCCAGGAGCACCGGCAGCGAGCCGATGTTGTGGGTCCCGAACACGGCGTCGACCCAGGGCGCGCGCTTGACGATCTCGCCGCGGTCCTTCTGCGCCAGGCAGCCGCCGACGGCGATCTGCATGTCCGGGTTCTCCCGCTTGGCGGGGGCGAGGTGGCTGAGGTTCCCGTAGAGCTTGTTGTCGGCGTTCTCGCGCACCGCGCAGGTGTTGAACACGACGAGGTCCGGCGCGGCATCGGCTGCGACCGGCACGTACCCGGCCTCCTCGAGCAGGCCCCCGATGCGCTCGGAGTCGTGCACGTTCATCTGACAGCCGTACGTCTTCACCTGGTACGTCTTCACCGCTTGGTCAACCACCCAACTAGCTTAGCCAGCGCTTTCGACGGCACCACATCGAGTGATCGGTGCTCACCGCCACACACAACCATCGGTGAAGGTCGACCCCTCACCGCGGCTGCCCCAGCTAACGCCGCTTGGGTGAGGACGTCCGCGATCATCCGGTGCCCCTGCGCCTCGAAGTCTTGGTTGCCGATCTGATGGGCCCAGCATGCGGTGCCGATCGCGGCCCGGGCGCGTTGGCGGACCCACAGATCGGGCTCGCGCGGATCCGCGCCGTAGCCGGACAAGAACGCCTCCTCCGCGCCGGGATGCCAGACGAACTCTTGGACGGCGAGGCGTTCGAGGTCCTCAGCCGCCGGTCGCAGGCCCGCGCGCCCCAGATCGATCACTCGCAGCACCCCGTTGTCGAGAAGCCAGTTTCGACCCTGCCAGTCGCCATGAGTGGGAACGCAAGTGACGGTGAGCCGCGGCCAGGACCGGATGAAGGCCCGCAGCACTTCGACGACGTCCGGCGCGATCCGATGGGGTCCGTCAAGCCACGCCAGCGCTTTGGCGTTCATCCGAGTTTCGTAGTCGGGGTCCTCGATTGCCGCTTGCGCATGGAACTCACGCAGGAGCTCGCCTGCCTGCACGTAAATGTCCATCTCTGCGGCTGCCGTCGTTCCCTGGACCAGCGTCCCGGGAACGTATGCCGTCACCAGTATCTTGGCGTCGACATCGGCGTAGAGCATCCGGGCGGCCCGACCGTGTTGCACCCACGGTCCGGTCCACTCCCGGTGGGCACGGATCTCCCGTGCGATGTGATGATCCGAGGCGCCGCCCGCCTTGATGACGACGACCTGCTCGCCCACTCTTGCCCGCAAGACCGTGGTCTCGACCAACCGCCAGCTCATGTCGGCCTCGACCTCGACAGCGGGCAACCAGGCTTCGACCAGTGCGCGCTGGCGGGGAGCGAGTGTGTCGAGTGAATGGATCATCGAAGCAAGCATAGGGTTCGGCCGCAGAAACGACGGCGACGGTCAAGATGCGGGGATGGACAAGGGCGTTCTCCCGCTTGCAGGTAGCGGATGATGGCGGTCAGAGCCGGCGGCGACGAAGAAGTCTCGTTCCGGCGGAGCCGGTCTTCGGGCCTCGGGTCTGATCAAGTCCCGGTTCAAGCAGTCGACGACAACCCAGGGCTGCTCATCGTGAGGCCTGACTTCGGCTTCCGATCCGGGATGGGCGCTGGTTTGATCAGGCAGCGACAAAGAGGCCGAATCCTCTCGGGCCTGGTCTTCGGCTTCGATGCGTCGGGTACTTGCGGACAGTCAGGGCAGCGACAAAGGTTTCGCTTCTCCGGAGCCGCAATCTCGGCTTCCCGACCTGACTGAGTCCAGTCCAGCTTCAGACGGGCAGCGACAACGAGGCCTCTCGATCCCGGGGGCCGAACGTCGGCCTTCGGATCCGTTTGGGCCCTGGCTCGGGCGGGCAGCGACAAAGAGGTGCGTGCGGGGCTGGCCTTAGTCTTCGGCTCTGTGCGGTATGCGGCGCGGGTCTTGCCGCGGTGGGTTTGTTGGCTGGGCATGCTGAGGGGCCCGAACCCATATGGGTGTCGGGCTGCGCTGCTGGTGTTGCGGCGCTTCCCCTCAGCAGTCGCCCGCTGAGGGCAGCGTAAGAACGGTGGTTCCCCGTAGTCGACCTCACCGGTTGCCTCAGCCATCACCTTCAGAGGTTTGCTGGGTTCGGAAGGCTTGGGGGCCTTGACGATCGGCGGCGTGACCTGTGATGGTGTTGCCTGACTTGCCTGACTTGCCTGACTTGCCTGGCTCGTCGGGTTCGGTGTCGTGAACTTTGCTCGGCATTTCGCTCTCGCTGCCTTCATGGCCTTGAGGGCCCGGTCCCGGTCGATGGCCTCGGCCAGGGCATCCAGGTCGGGTTTCATGGCCTCGGACCATTCCGAGCGGTACAGCCCGGTGGGGAACACATCCCAGTCGGTGCCGTGGTGCTCAATGTCCATGTCCTGGTCGGTGCGCCAGTCGGAGCAGCCGCACCCGGTGTTCCCACCGGGGGCGCTCGTCATGTGGTGGCCGTCGTGGTGGGTGATGACGGCTTGGCCGGGGCCGGTCTTCGTCACGGTCCAGCCGGTGGTGTGGATGCGGCCGTGGTGGAACCGGCACAGCAGGATCAGGT
Source organism: Glycomyces rhizosphaerae (assembly GCF_042647865.1). Classification (NCBI taxonomy): domain Bacteria; kingdom Bacillati; phylum Actinomycetota; class Actinomycetes; order Glycomycetales; family Glycomycetaceae; genus Glycomyces; species Glycomyces rhizosphaerae. Next base: position 440,058 of record NZ_JBHRWO010000004.1, on the reverse strand, counting down.
TCTCCGCGATCGTGGGGCCGCCGTCGGCCCAGTGCTGGATGTGGTGGGCTTCGGTCCAGGCGACCGGGCGCCCGCACCCGGACCAGGCGCAACCTCCTGGCTGCTCAAGCTCCAGCTTCCGCCGCAAGGCCGTGTTCGGCAGCCGCAGGGCCCGGCCGAGTTCGACTGCTTCGCCTGTGGCGTAGTTGAACACCGAGGGGATCACCACGCCTTCGCAAGCCAGGAGGCGCGCCCTGGGAACCGAGATCGGCTCGCCCTCCAAGAGCGGGAGGCGGCCGGTGTCCTTGCCCTGCAACGTCTCGATATCGACCGTCAAGTCCAGGGTGGCGGTGTGGCCGTGGCGGGTCGCTGCCTGTGGGGAGGAACCGTAGCCGGCGAGGAGCTGGTGGAGGGCTTCGGCGTGCCGGTGCTCTTGCGGGGGCAGGAGACCGTCGGTGTCTTGGTCTTCTTGACGGGGTGGCGGGCAGGCGGTCTGCAGGTACTTGTCCAACAGGCGGCCCGTGGTGTCGGAGAGTTCGGCGGAGAGGCTCCACATGCCGTTGTCTTGCGGCATCAGTTCGAGGCGCTGCAGGGACTGTGCACCCAACTCGTCCAGCAGTTCGGTTTCTTCGGCGATGGAGGCCCAGAGTTCGTCGAGGTGGCGTTGCAGGTCTTTGAACGAGGCATGGGCGCAGTACTGGGCCACCATGGCTTCCGGTGTCGTGCACTGGACTGAAGCGTCGAAGGGGGAGGGGACTGGTGTCGTGAAGGGGGTGCGGGCGAACAGGCGCATCGCGGTGGTCTTGTCCAACTGGCGGACAGCGAAGGCGACCTGGTCGATCCGGGCCTTCCCTGTCGTCGCCGCTTCCGCGAGGAGACGGAACTTGCCGGAGAGTCTGGCGATGGCGGCGATGGATCCTGCGGTGTTGAACGTGAAGTCGAACTGCGACAACAACAGATCCCGCAGGGCGGAGAACCCGAACTCCGAGCGATGCAGCCCAGAGGCCTTCATCTCGATCACCGCGGCCAGGACCTGGGCGTGGTGGGAGTTGATCGCCTCGGCGGCGTGGTCGAGGGTGGAGCGGATGGCCTGGGCCTGGGAACGGCGATCCTGAGTGGGGGACGTAGTGGCCATCTGACACCTCCTCGAACTATCCGGTTGATTTCGCTTGTTTGTGCTGTATCAAGCATAGATCGGGCAGGGGTCGACTGTCATCACCCAATCGGGTGAATCATCGATGTTCCTGCAGGTCAACGGCACTGTCCCCCGGGGTCGGGCGTGTCGGCCAGCGCCCACAACCGACCCGACGCCCAGCGCCCCGACCCCCCGCGCTGCCTGGCGGCCGCACAACCCACGCCACCCTCCCAATCACCCTTCTGTCGCTGCCCGCCTGAGCCCCGACCACAACCAACCCTCAAGCCGGAATACCGGCTGAGGAGGTCCCCACCTCGTTGTCGCTGCCCGGTCGAACCTGGCATTGATCCGACCGGCGAGTTCGACTTCTCGGCGTAAGCCCCCAAAACAAGGCGCAAGCTCCCAAGTCCGGCAGAGCCCGGAGCCGCCGATCGACTCCGGGCTCTCCCGTTCAGTTGCCAGAGCAGCCAAGCCGCTTCACCTGCCCGAGGGGACGAGGGGCGGGTTCAGCCGTGCGAATCCTTCCTGACCCTCGTAGGGGTAGTAGGGGTACGGCGCGGTCCTGGCGCTGGCCTTGTCGAGGCGGGCCACCTGCTCGGCGGTGAGTTCCCAGCCGACCGCGCCGAGGTTGTCCTCGAGCTGCTTTTCGTTGCGCGCGCCGATGATCACGGAGGCGACGGTGGGGCGGCGCAGGAGCCAGTTGAGGGCGATCTGGGGGATGGTCCGGCCGGTCTCCTGGCTGAGTTCGTCGAGGACGTCGACCACGCCGTAGAGAAGCTCGTCGGAGACCGGCGGGCCCCACTGGGCGGTCTCGTGGAGGCGGCTGCCTTCGGGCAGCGGCCGGCCGCGGCGGATCTTGCCGGTGAGGCGGCCCCAGCCGAGGGGGCTCCAGACGACCGCGCCGACGCCCTGGTCATGGGCGAGCGGCATGAGCTCCCATTCGTAGTCGCGGCCGACGAGGGAGTAGTAGACCTGATGGGCCGCATAGCGGGTCCAGCCGTGCGCGTCGGCGGCGGCGAGGGACTTCATGAGCTGCCAGCCCGCGAAGTTCGAGACGCCGATGTAGCGGAGCTTGCCCGCGCGGACGAGGTCGTCGAGGGCCGCGACGGTCTCCTCGACAGGGGTCCCGGCGTCGAAGGCGTGCAGCTGGAAGAGGTCGATGTAGTCGGTGTCGAGGCGCTTGAGCGCGGCTTCGACGGAGGCGATGAGCCGGGCGCGGCCGGTGCCGGCGTCCTGCGGCCCCGCCCCCATCGGGAGGCCCGCCTTGGTGGAGATGAGGGCTTTGCCCCTGCGGCCCTTGAGGGCCTGGCCGAGGACGCGCTCGGATTCGCCGTCGGAGTAGACGTCGGCCGAGTCGAACATGGTGACGCCCGCGTCGAGGGCCATGTCGACCATGCGGCGGGCCTGATCGGTGTCGGTGTCGCCCCAGGCGGAGAAGAGCGGGCCGCGCCCGCCGAAGGTGCCCGCGCCGAAGCTGAGGGCGGGGACGTGGAGGCCTGAAGCGCCGAGCCTGCGGTATTCCATGACGGTTCCCTTCTAAAGGTTCTATAGTTCCGTTAAGAACTTCGACTAAGCTAACCCACGGAACACCCTTAACGCAACTGGAGTCCCGTTATGAGTGACGAGCGTCCCGAGCCCGGCACCGTCCGCCCCGGCGGCCGCACCGCGAAGGTGCGCGAGGCCGTGCTCCGCGCGGCCGGAGACGCCCTCGCCGAGGACGGCTTCGACCGGCTCGATCTGGCCGAGATCGCGCGCCGCGCCGGCGTCGGCAAGACGACGGTGTACCGGCGCTGGGGCACCGTGCCCGGACTCGTCGCCGATCTGCTCGGCGAAATGGCCGCCGATTCACTGCCGCGCGCGATAACCGGCTCGCTCTTGGGCGACCTCACCGCCCAGGCACGCCTAGTGCAGTCCACATTGAACGATCAGCGGCAAGGGCCGCTGTTCCGGGCACTCGTCACCGCCGCGAGCTGCGACCGGCAGACGGCCGCCGCGCTGCACCGGTTCTACCGCGTGCGGACCGAGGAGTGGGCGCCGTGCGTCACGGAGGCCGTGGAGCGCGGCGAGATCCCGGAGGGGACCGACCCGGCCGACGTGATTCGCGCCGTGTCGGCGCCGCTGTACTACCGACTGCTGGTCAGCGGCGACGAAATCAACCAGGGCACCGCCGACCGGGCCGCGCGGGCGGCCGTGGCCGCGGCGAAGGAGGGCGTGTTCACGCGCTGAACATCGTGAGGCACAATCAGTATGCGGAACTTGGGTGACTTTCCGGTAAATTGCCTGGTCCACGTCGGACGAGTGGAATGCGGCCGTCCACGACCAGCATCCCGGGGACCGGGAAACCGACCCGCTGCGACCTCCTCATCGCCCACAGTGCACAGTTCGTCGGGACGAGGACCGCAACATTTCACTGAATGAGATGCGTTCGCGCTCAATGTTTCCCGCAATGCGAGCTATTTGCGGAAACTTATTCTTGGCCGCTCTTGTGCCTCACTGATCGTCCTTATAAGGTGACCACCGTGCCGCTGCGTCCACGATCGGACGCCGGCGCACCCCACCAGTAGCCCCACCTGCCTCATCACTCAGGGAAGCACATGCGCCTCAAAACCTCCTCCGGCGCGGCCTTGGCCGTAGCCGCCCTGCTCGCGACCGCCGCGTGCGTCTCCGAAAGCGGTGCCGACACCACCGCCGACAGCGCGCTCTCCGGCTCCGGCGCGGGCGAGGAATGCAAGATCGACGAGACCGTCAAGCTCGGGGCCGTCTTCAGCCTCACCGAGGCCGCCGCGTTCGCCGGTGAGTACCAGAAAGAGGGTCTGGAGCTCGCCATCGAAGAGCTCAACGCCGCCGAGGGCATCGAGTACGAACTGGTCCTCGAGGACGACGGCTCCACCGTCGAAGGCTCCACCGTCGCGTTCGAGAAGCTCATCAACCGCGACCAGGTGAGCGCCATCATCGGCCCCACCCTCTCCAACATGGCCTTCTCGACCTACACCGACGCACAGAGCGCCGGCGTCCCCGCGCTCGGCGTCTCCACCACCGCCGAAGGCATCCCCGAGATCGGCGACTACATCTTCCGCGCCTCGCTCCCCGAGGTCTCCGCTCTGGCCGCCAGCATCCCGGCCGCCAAAGAGACCCTGGACATGAAGAAGGTCGCCGTCCTGCACGACAGCGCCGACGAGTTCACCGTCTCCGCTTACCGCACCATCACCGACGAGCTGGGCGAAGAAGGCATCGAGATCGCCGTCGACGAGAGCTTCGGAACCGACGACACCGACTTCGCGGCCCAGCTCGGCAAGGTCCTGGAAGAGGATGTGGACGCCGTCATCCTCTCGGCCCTGCCCAAGGCCACGGTGCCCCTGGTCAAGCAGGCCCGCGACCTGGGCATCACCGCCCCGATCGTCGGCGGCAACGCCTTCAACTCCCCCGTCCTCATCGGCGCCCTCGGCGACGCCGCCGAAGGCCTCATCGTCGGCGGTGCCTGGAGCGCGGCCTCCGAGACCACCGGCAACGCCGAGTTCATCGCGGCCTACAACGCGAAGTACGACCGCGCGCCCGACCAGTTCGCCGCCCAGGCCTACACCGGCGCTTACCTTATCGACCAGGCGATCCGCGCCGACTGCGACGCGAACCGCGAGTCGATCAAGGACAACCTCGGCCAGATCCTCGAATACGATTCCGTCCTCGGCCCGATCTCGATCGACGAGGGCGGCGAGGTCACCCAGACCCCGGTCGTCCAGATCGTCCGCGACGGCGCCTTCACCCTCCTTTAAGCAGTACCGGCCCCCGGTAGCCCTCGTCCCAACCTCCGTACAGGGAATCCAGAGATGGCACAGCAGTTGGCGAACGGCGTGTTCGCAGGCTCGATCTACGCGCTCTTCGCGATCGGGTTCACCCTCGTGTTCGGGATCCTCCGGCACCTGAACCTCGCCCACCCCGCGATCTTCACCGCCGGCGCGTTCATCGGCATCGAAGTCGCGACGCGGACCGAGATCCCGGTGTGGATCCTGTTCCCGGTCGTCGCCGCGTTCGGGGCCCTCGCCGGGGTCCTGGTGGAGCGCATCGCGTTCCGGCCGCTCCGCGGTCGGGACGACGAGCACTTCGCGGGGCTCATCTCCTCGGTCGCCCTCGGCGGCGTCGTCATCGCGCTCCTCCAAGCGCGGTACGGCACCGAACCGCAGAGCTTCCCGCAGGAGTACTTCCCCAACCAACTGTTCGAGTTCGCCGGGATCCGCGTGACCCTCACGCAACTGGTGACTCTGGGCCTGGCCCTGGTCCTCATGCTCGGACTCGCATGGCTCGTCTCAGCGACACCGCTGGGACGGGCCATGCGGGCCGTGGCCGAGAACCCCACGGCGGCAACCGTGGTCGGCGTCAACGTCGGCCGCGTCACCGCCGGGACCTACGCGCTGTCCTCCGGCCTCGGCACCATCGCCGGGGCCCTGCTGGCGCTCAACCTCGGCCAGGCCGGACGCGAGCTCGGCGCCTCGATCGAGCTCATCGGCTTCGCCGTCATCATCCTCGGCGGCCTCGGATCCCTCTGGGGCGCCATGGCCGCCGGGGTGATCCTGGGCCTCGCCGAGGCCCTCACGATCCACCTGTTCGACTCCACCTGGAAGAGCCTGGTCGCCTTCGCGCTGCTCTTCGCGGTGCTCGTGCTGCGCCCGCGCGGCCTCTTCGGCCACGTCAAGGTCAGGGAGGTCTGATGTTCGCCGGATACGAAACGCTCATCACCACGATCGCACTCGGCGCGATCCTGGCCTACTCGTTCCACGTGGTCCTCATGGCCGGGCAGCTCAGCCTCGGCCAAGCCGGATTCGCCTCGCTCGCAGCGTATGTCGCCACCCTCGTGGTCCCGACCGAGCCGCTGTTCGGCTCGCTCTCCCCCGTCATCATCGGCCTTCCCGTGGGCGCGGCGGTCGGCGCGGCCGCCGCGTTCCTCGTCGGGATGCCCGTGCTGCGCCTGCGCGGGGTCTTCCTCGCCATCGGCACCATCGCCTTCAGCGAGATGGTCCGCGTGTTCATGAACAACGCCGAATGGACCAACGGCGCCCTCGGCCTCCGCGTCGAGAAATGGGTGACGTTCGACTTCGCGTGGATCGTCGTCGCGGTCCTGGCCTACCTGTTCTGGCGGCTCGGTCCCTCCCGGACCGGCCGCGCCTTCGCCGCCGTGCGCGAAGACGAACTCGCCGCGAGCTCCATGGGCGTCAACGTGGTCCGCACCAGGATGCTCTCCTTCACCGCCTCCGGCGCGATCGCGGGCGTCTACGGGGTCATGTTCGCGTACTTCTACGGCCGCATCACCCCCGCGACCTTCGACTTCGGACTCACCGTCGACGGCCTCATCACCGCCGTCCTCGGCGGCTACCTCGTGTTCTTCGGGCCGATCCTCGGCTCGGGCTTCCTCACCGCCGTCCCCGAGATCCAGGACGCGGTCGGCCTCGAAGCCGGATGGATCCACCCGCTCGTCACCGGCGTGCTCCTGCTGGCCGTGATCCTGTTCCTGCCCGGCGGACTGTCCACCATCTTCAGCCGGTTCCGCCGCGTACCCGCCGCACCCGACCCGGACTACGCCCCGCTCGACGGGCTCGATCCCCTGCCCGACAAGGGCACCGAGATCGCCAAGTTGCACGGGATCGGCAAGGCCTACGGCGCGGTCCAGGCCGTGCGCGGGGTCGACCTCGAGATCCGCTCCGGAGAAGTCCTCGGCGTCATCGGCCCCAACGGCGCCGGCAAGACCACACTGGTCAACATGATCAGCGGACTCGAAGCACCGACCTCGGGCGAAGGCGAAGTCCTCGGCGTCAGACTCGGCGCGACCGGCGGCGCGCACCGCTTCGCGCAGGCCGGCGTGAGCCGGACCTTCCAGCACTCCAAGCTGTTCGACCGCCTCACCGTCCTCGACAACGTCCTCGTCGGCACCCACGCCGTCAGCAAGTCGACCTACCTGCGCCGGCTCCTGTGGCTCCCCTCGGCCCGCCGCGACGAGCGCCGCGCGCTCGCCCTGGCCTGGGCGCAACTCGAACGCGTCGGCCTCGCCGACCGCGCGAACCTGCGGCCCGGCGCCCTGTCCTACGGGGACCAGCGGCGGCTCGAGATCGCCCGCGCGCTCGCCTCCCACCCGACCCTGCTCATCCTCGACGAACCCGCCGCGGGCATGAACCACGTCGAGGCCGCCGAACTCGCCGGGCTCATCCGCAGCCTCGCCGAAGACGGCATCACGGTCCTGTTCATCGAGCACAACGTGAAGATGGTCCTCGAAGCCTGCACCCGGCTCGTCGTCCTCAACTTCGGCGAGGTCATCGCCGAAGGCGAACCGAGCGAAGTCGCCGCGGACCCGGCGGTCGTCGAGGCCTACCTCGGCACCGAAGACATCGAAGACGGTGAGGTCGAACATGTCTGAGCAAGCCAAGGAAAACCCGATCCTCGAGGTCGAATCGGTCCACGTCGCCTACGGGCGCGTGCAGGCCGTCCGCGACGTCTCCTTCTCCGTCCCCGAAGGCGGCCTCATCGCCCTCGTCGGCGCCAACGGCGCCGGCAAGAGCTCCGTGCTCGCCGCCGTCTCCGGCCTCGTCCGGCCCGGCTCGGGCCGGATCCGCCTCGAAGGCAAGGACATCACGCGCTGGCCCGCGCACAAGCGGGTCGGCGCCGGACTCGTCCTCGTCCCCGAAGGCCGCCAGATCCTCGGCACCCTCACCGTCGCCGAGAACCTGCGCCTCGGCGCCCACCGGCGCCGCCGCCAGGCCGCCCCCGAATCCGAGATGTACGAACTGTTCCCCGTCCTCGCCGAACGGCGGGCCCTCCCCGCCAGCGCGCTGTCGGGCGGCGAGCAGCAGATGCTGGCGATCGCACGCGCGATGATCGCCAGGCCGCGGGTCGTCCTCTTGGACGAGCCGTCGATGGGGTTGGCCCCCAAGATGGTCGACGAGGTCTTCGCCGTCATCGAGCGGATCCGCGCCTCCGGCGTCACCGTGGTCCTGGTCGAGCAGAACGCCCGCCGGGCGCTGCGCGCGGCCGACACCGGGCACGTCCTGGAGACCGGGGCGATCGCGCACAGCGGCCCCGCCGCCCACCTGCTGAAAGACCCCCGAGTCGTGAAAGCCTATCTGGGCGTCGAATAGCGCACGCCCAATGAAGGAACCCCTGAAATGAACGATGAGCCAGCCGTCGAACCAGCGGACGCGAAGCGGCCCAAGCCGCGCCGCCGGATGTGGTCGCGCGTCAGGATCCGGACCAAGCTGACGATCATGCTGCTCGTCCCGGCCCTCACCCTCGCCGGGATGGTCGTGCTGCGACTGGTCGAGTCGGCGCAGGAGGCCCGGAACATCGGGGCCACCGCGGACGCGGTCGAGCTGGCCCGGGACGTGAGCGACGTGATCGCCGCGATCCAGGCCGAGCGGACGGACGCGGCGATGCTGGTGTACTTGGGGGACACCGGGCTCACGGACGCGGAGTCCCTGCTGGTCGCGTTCGAGGATCACAAGGCGGCGACCGGGTCCGCATTGGAGGCGCTGGCGGCGACGCGCGGCGATCTCTCGCTGGACGACGAGTCGGCGTCGCTGCTGGACCGGGCCGACGCGCCGCTGGAGCGGTTGGCGACGGCGCGGGAGGCGGTCTTGGACGGGTCGGTCGAAGCGGTGCACCTGACCGTGTACAACTCGGTGGTCTCGCGATTGTCGGCGGTGCTCGACCACGCCGTGGACCAGGCGGGCACCGCGGAACTGACCCGGGTCGTGCGCACCGCGAGCCTCCTCGCGGGCATCGACGAGTACTCCGAGCAGCTGCGCCTCCTGATCCTGTCCTCTGAGGACGGCAAGCCGCTGGCGTCGAAGCACCGCATGTTCATGCGGTTGGCCGCGGCGCGCGAGGAGTCGCTGAACGAGTACCGCCGGATCATGGCGCAGACCGACCCCGACTCCGCGGTGTTCAAGGTCGGCGGCATCGGCGACGCCGAGGCGCGCCCGGCGAACGCGTTCGAGTCGGAGGTCGCCGGTTCGCGTTCGGACGACATCCAGACGGTGAACCACGTCGCGCTCATGCCCGCGTACGACGCCCGGCATGTGGCCACGGTCGCGCTGGTCGGCGAGTCGTTGGACGAGGCGACGTCGCGGGCGGACGCGGTCAGCACCGCGGCGCTCCAGCGCTTGGCGATCGAGGGCGCCATCGCCGTTGTGGCCCTGGCGCTCGCGGTCCTCATCGCGTACGGCATCGGGCGTTCGGTCACGCGCGGTCTGCGGGACCTGTCGGGCTCGGCCCGGCACATCGCGATGGTGGACCTGCCGCAGGCGGTCAAGCGAGTCGACCAGCAGCAGGGCCTGGGCGGGCTGAGCCCGTTCGAGTATGCGGCGCGCACGACCCCGCCGCTGCAGGTGCAGGGCGAGGACGAGCTGAGCGAGGTCGGCGAGGCGTTCAACATCGTGCACCGCGAGGCGATCCGCGTCTCGGCGCAGCAGGCGCTGCTGCGCTTCCACGTCGGCGCGATCTTCGTGCGCCTGGCCCGGCGCGGCCACTCCCTGACGGGCCGGCTCACCGCCGAACTCGATGAGGCCGAACGCAACGAGCAGGACCCCGAGCGTCTGCAGCGGCTGTTCCGGCTCGACCACCTGGCCTCGCTGATCGGTCGCGCGAACGACTCCCTGCTCGTGCTGGGCGGTTCGTCGGCGGCGAAGGTGCGCACCACGGACGCTTCGTTGGACGAGGTGCTGCAGGCGGCGCAGAGCCGCATCGAGTACTACACCCGCATCGAGGCCGCGGCCGACGACGGCGCCTGGGTCAAGGCCGACGTCGTGGACGACGTGGTGCAGCTGCTCGCGGAGCTGATGGACAACGCGACCCGGTATTCGGAGTCCGCGGCCGAGATCACGGCGCGGGTCCTCACCGGCAAGGTGATCATCCAGGTGCGCGACCACGGCATCGGGATCGAGCCCGAACGCCTGGAGCGCTTCAACGACCGCCTGCGCCGGGACACCCCGGTCGACCTGGAGGCCATGCAGGCCATGGGGTTGACGGTGGTGGGCTTCCTGGCCGGGCGGCACGGCATCGAGGTGGAGCTGCGGCCTTCGATCGGCGGCGGCGTCGTCGCCGAGGTCGCGGTCCCCGGTTCGCTGCTCTCGTTCACCGCGCCGCCGCGGGTCGAGCGGCCGCCGGCCAAGCCCGCGGCGATCATGGCCTCCGCGCCGCCGCCGCAGCAGCAGCCGCGCCCGGTGCCGATGCCGGCGCCGCGCCAGCGCGAGAACGCGCCGCTGTTCGCCCAGAACACCGCTCCAATGCAGGTTCCCGTGCAGCGCAACACGGCACAGCAGCATCAAGTGCCGCCGAACCAGGTGCAGCGGCCTGTTCCCGCCGCGCCGCGTGCGCTGCCTGCGGGCCCGTCCGGTCCCAAGGTGATCGAAGGGGACACGCGGCCCCTGCCGGTCCTCTCCTCGGCCGCGACGGCGTTCCTCTCCGAGATCCCCGAGATCAAGTTCGACATGACCGTCGTGCACGCCGACCCGTCCTTGCGGGCGGGCCAGGCGCTGCCGCAGCCCGAGTCGGCAGTGCCGTTGACCGGGCCGAACGGTCTGCCGCAGCGGCGGCCGATGTCGAACCTGGTGCCCGGCGCGATCGCGCCCTCCCCCGGCCAGGAGGGCAAGGCGATCGAACGCAATCCGCGCAGTATCGGGGCGACGTACTCCGCGTACGCCCGCGGCCTCACCGGCAGTAGGACGCCTCAACCGCAACATGACAAATAACCCGAGGATCGACCATGACCACTAGCGCTCAACTGGATTTCCTACTCAACGACTTCGTCGGCCGGGTGCCGCACGTGACGCACGTGCTCGCGGTGGCGGCCGACGGGCTGCTCATCGCGTCGAACAACACGCTGCCGCGCGACGAGGCGGAGCGCCTGTCGGCCATCGCCTCCGGTCTGACGAGTCTGCTGGCCGGCGCCGCGCGTTCGCTCCAGGCGGACCCGGTGATCAGCAACCTGACGGAGATGAACGGCGGCTTCATGTTCTCGATGTCGGTCTCCAGCGGCGCGAGCCTCCTCGCCCTCGCCGGGCTCCACTGCGACATTGGCCAGGTGGGCCACGAACTGGCGAACCTCATCAACCAGGTCGGCCCGGCCCTCACCCCGGCAGCCCGCCAGGTCGCCGCCGCGCAGTACCGCCAGTAGGCATTCGATATGCGATGAGAGGCCGGGGCCATGACGGTCTCGGCCTCTCGTTGTTTCTGCGCCTTGGGGTCGGGTCGATTTCGTCGGCTTGCTTGTTGGTGGTGGTCGCGGTCAAGGCGGGCAGCGATGAGGGGTGAGTGGAGGGGCGGGCGGGCTTCGCGGCTGCCCGGTTGGTGAAGGTCGCGGTCAAAGCTGGCGGCGACGAGGGGTGAGTAGACGGGCGGGGCGGGTTTCGCGGCCTTCTGGATCGCTGGGGCGCTGCGCCTTCTCAGTCGCTTTGGCGGGCAAGGGGAAAGGCCCGGACCGCATGGGTCCAGGCCTGAGCGCGTTAGGTGGTTCGGCCCTGTCTCCTACTATTTGGGCCTTGGTGTGCTGCGCTGCTTGCTTCCCCTGCCGGGATTGCCGCCCCGGCAGGCTGCCTAAGAAGGGGATCAAGTCCTCTGAAGATTCCCTGTCGCCGCGGATCGGTGGCGGACTGGTGACCGGGGTTTCGCGGATCTTGGGTGCTTCGTCATCCTCGAAGAGGAGACTGGTGGCCTTTGATCGGTAGCCTTGGCGGTTGATGCCGTGTTCGAAGTAATCACGGGCCTCGTCGACCTGTTCGGCGATCCATTCGAGGTCGGGCGTCATCGCCTCGGACCATTCGAAGGGGAACAAGCCAGTGGAGAAGAGGTCCTTCTCGTCGCCCTGGTACATGGTCTCCATGTCGGCGTCGCTGCGCCAGTCAGAGCACCCGCATTCGCCTGCGGCATCGGCAAGGGTGGTCGGGTCGATGAGGCCGTCAGCGCTCTGACCGCAAGGCCTGGAAGCCCCGCGGGAGCAGCCGCCCTCGTGGTGGACGATCAGCGCCTGACCGGGGCCGGTCTTCGTCACGCTCCAGCCGGTGGTGTGGATGCGGCCGTGGTGGAACCGGCACAGCAGGATCAGGTTCTCCGCGACCGTGGGGCCGCCGTCGGCCCAGTGCTGGATGTGGTGGGCTTCGGTCCAGGCGACCGGGCGCCCACACCCGGACCAGGCGCAACCTCCTGGCTGCTCAAGCTCCAGCTTCCGCCGCAGGGCCGTGTTCGGCAGGCGCAGTGCCCGGCCGAGTTCGACTGCTTCGCCTGTGGCGTAGTTGAACACCGAGGGGATCACCACGCCTTCACAAGCGAGCAGGCGCGCCCTGGGAACCGAGATCGGGTCGCCTTCCAGCAGCGGGAGGCGGCCGGTGTCCTTGCCCTGCAACGTCTCGATATCGACCGTCAAGTCCAGGGTGGCGGTGTGCCCGTGACGGGTCGCTGCCTGCGGGGAAGACCCGTAGCCCGCGAGCAACTGGTGGAGGGCTTCAGCGTTGCGAGTCGCCTGGGGAGGGAGCACACCGTAGGCGTCGACCTCGTCTTGGCGGGGCGGGGGAACGGCGGTCTTCAAGTACTTGTCGAGCAGCATGCCCGTAGTGGAGGACAGGACTCCTGAGAGGGTCCACATGCCGCCGTTGCAGTCCTCGGTCAGTTCCAGGCGCTGCAGGGACTCTTCACCGAGTGAGTCGAGGAGTTCGGCGTCCTCGGCGAGATTCGCGTGGAGCTCTTCCAAGTGCCGCTTCAGCATCTTGAAGGAAGCATGGGCGGCATACTCGGCCACCAGGGCTTCAGGGGTCGCGCAGAGGATGTCGGCATCGAAGGGGGAAGTCGCCGGTGCCCTGAAGGGAGTGCGGGCGAAGAGGGCCGCTGCCGTGGTCCGGTTCAACTGGTTCATGGCGTAGGCGACCTGGTCGATCCGCGCACTGCCCGACAGGGCCGCCTCGGACAGGACACTGAACTTCTTGGCGAGCTTGGCGATCGAGGCGATGTTCCCGGCGGTCTGAAACGGGAAGTCGAAGTGGGAGAGCAGCCAGTCCCGCTGGGCCGAGAACCCGTCCACGTCACGGTGGACGTTGGCGTCGAAGGCGTCCATCACGATCCGCAGTGCCGTCGCGTTGTGGGCGTTGATCACCGCTGCGGTGTCATCGAGGAGCATCCGAGTGGCGATGGCGTGCCCGCGCTGCTCGTCACGGGCTTCGAGAGTGGTGGTGTTGCATCGGGCCACTGGATCTCACCTCCTCGGTGTTATCGAACTATCGTCCTGTTTTCCTCTTCTTGTACTACATCAATCATGACACGGCAATGCTCCTGGCGCATCACCCGATGGGGTGAATATTCCATTGAGGAGTATCAACACGCCGCCCCAGTTCGCTTGGGCCGCGACCCAACTCGGCATCTCCGCCGCCACGAGACCGCAGCATCCTCACACCTCTTCGTCGCTGCCGCCTGAACCGCGATCGAAACAGCGCCGCAGGGCACGACAAAGGCCGGGAACCGCTTCGCAGTTCCCGGCCTTTAAAAACACTTACACGCCTTAAGCGGTCTCAGTGATCTCTCGCTGAACCCACGGCATGAGGTCGCGCATCTTCTTGCCGGTCTCCTCGATCTGGTGATCGGCCTGCTCCTGCTGGAGCTTCTTGTAGTTCTCGCGCTTCTCGGACTCCGCGACCCATTCCTTGGCGAAGGTGCCGTCCTGGATCTCGGTGAGGATGCGCTTCATCTCGGCCTTGGTGTCGGCGTTGACGACGCGCGGTCCGCGGGTCAGGCCGCCGTACTCGGCGGTGTCGGAGACGGAGTACCACATGTTGGCGATGCCGCCCTCGTAGATCATGTCCACGATGAGCTTGAGCTCGTGCAGGCACTCGAAGTACGCGGCCTCGGGGGCGTAGCCCGCCTCGACCAGGGTCTCGAAGCCGGCCTTGATGAGCTCGGCGGCGCCGCCGCACAGCACGGCCTGCTCGCCGAACAGGTCGGTCTCGGTCTCCTCCTTGAAGGTGGTCTTCAGGACGCCCGCACGGGTGCCGCCGATCGCCTTCGCGTAGGAGAGGGCGACGGCCTGGGTGTCGCCCGACGGGTCCTGCTCCACCGCGACGAGCGCGGGGACGCCCTTGCCGTCCACGAACTGGCGGCGGACCATGTGGCCCGGGCCCTTCGGGGCGACCATGGCGACGTTGACGTCCGCCGGGGCCTGGATCAGGTCGTAGCGGATGTTGAAGCCGTGGCCGAAGAACAGGCTGTTCCCGGCGGACAGGTTCGGGGCGATCTCGTCGGCGTACAGCTTGGCCTGCACGGTGTCCGGAACGAGGATCATGATGACGTCGGCCCACTCGGCTGCGGCGGCCGGGGTGAGCACCTTCAGGCCCGCCTCCTCGGCCTTCGGGCGCGACTTCGAGCCCTCCTGCAGGCCGACGGCCACGTCGACGCCCGAGTCGCGGAGGCTCAGCGAGTGGGCGTGGCCCTGCGAGCCGTAGCCGAGGACGGCGACCTTCTTGCCCTGGATCAGGGCCAGGTCGGCGTCGTCGTCGTAGAACACTTCAGCGGACATGCGTTGCTTCTTCCTTAACTTAACTATTCGGTGAGACATAGCGCGACAGCGACGCCATCGACTTGGCGCCGCGCCCGAGCGCGACCGTCCCCGACTGGACGAGCTCCTTGATCCCGAACGGCTCCAGGACTTCCAGGAACGCCTCGATCTTGTCGGAGTTCCCGGTGACCTCGAAGGTGACCGTGTCGGGTGTGACGTCGACCGAGCGGGCCTTGAACAGCTCGGCGGCGGCGATCACCTGGCCGCGGGTGGCGGCGTCGGCGCGGACCTTCACCAGCAGCAGTTCACGCTGCACGGAGGAGCCCGCTTCCAGTTCCACGATCTTCAGGACGTGGATGAGCTTGTTGAGCTGCTTGGTGACCTGCTCCAGCGAACCCGCCTCGACGTCCACCACGATGGTGATGCGGCTGACGCCGGGGTGCTCGGTCTCGCCGACGGCGAGGGAGTCGATGTTGAAGCCGCGCCTGGAGAACAGGGCGGCGACACGGGCGAGGACGCCCGGCTTGTTCTCGACGAGGACGGAAAGAGTGTGGACGCTCATCAGATCTGCCCCTCGTCGTCGAAGTTCGGGCGCACGTCGCGCGCGTAGAGGATCTCGTCGTTCGAGACGCCGGCCGGGACCATCGGCCAGACCATGGCGTCGGGCCCGACGGTGAAGTCGACCACGACCGGGCGGTCGTTGATCGCGTTGGCCTGCTCGATGACCGCGTCCACCTCGTCGACCGTGTCGGCGCGCAGGCCGACGCAGCCGAGGGCTTCGGCGAGCTTCACGAAGTCGGGGACGCGCGGCGAGGCGTCGGAGTGGTGCGTCGACAGGTTCGTCTGCGAGTAGCGCTTGTCGTAGAACAGCGTCTGCCACTGGCGGACCATGCCCAGGTTGCCGTTGTTGATGACCGCGACCTTGATCGGGATGCCCTCGATCGCGCAGGTCGCCAGCTCCTGGTTGGTCATCTGGAAGCAGCCGTCGCCGTCGATGGCCCACACGGTGCGGCCCATCTGGCCCAGCTTGGCGCCCATGGCCGCCGGGACGGCGAAGCCCATGGTGCCCAGGCCGCCCGAGTTGAGGAACGTGCCGGGCTTCTCGTACTTGACGAACTGGCTGGCCCACATCTGGTGCTGGCCGACGCCGGTCGTCCAGATCGTGTCCTCGGGCGCGAGGACGCCGAGGCGCTCGATCACGTACTGCGGCGAGGTCAGGCCGTCGTCGATGTCGGCGTAGCCCAGCGGGTAGCGCCCGCGCAGATCGTCGAGGGTCTCCCACCAGGTCTTCAGGCGCTCGGGCTCGCCGTCCTCATAGGCCTCGATCATCGCGGCGATGGCGGCCTTGCAGTCGCCCACGATCGGCACGTCCGCTTCGCGGTTCTTGCCGATCTCGGCCGGGTCGATGTCGACGTGCACGATCTTGGCTTCGGGCGCGAACGAGGCGAGCTTGCCGGTGACGCGGTCGTCGAAGCGGGCGCCCAGGGCGACGAGGAGGTCGGCCTTCTGGAGCGCGTGGACGGCCGGCACGGTGCCGTGCATCCCGGGCATGCCCAGGTGCTGCGGGTGCGAGTCGGGGAAGGCGCCGCGCGCCATCAGGGTCGTCACGACGGGAGCGCCCGTGAGCTCGGCGAGCTCCAGCAGTTCGGCGTGCGCGCCGGACTTGATGACGCCGCCGCCGACGTACAGCACGGGCTTCTTGGCCTCGGCGATGAGCGCGGCGGCCTCGCGGATCTGCTTGCCGTGCGGCTGCGTCGTGGGGCGGTAGCCCGGCAGGTCCATCTTGGGCGGCCACACGAAGGGCGCCTTGGCGTTCAGAATGTCCTTGGGGATGTCGACCAGGACCGGACCGGGGCGGCCCGAAGCGGCCACGTAGAAGGCCTCGGCCATCACGCGCGGGATGTCGGCCGCGTCGGTGATCAGGTAGGAGTGCTTGGTGATCGGCATCGTGATGCCGCAGATGTCGGCTTCCTGGAACGCGTCGGTGCCGATCGCGGAGGAGGCGACCTGGCCGGTGATGGCCACGATCGGGACGGAGTCCATGTGCGCGTCGGCCAGCGGGGTCACCAGGTTGGTCGCGCCGGGACCGGAAGTGGCCATGCACACGCCGACCTTGCCGGTGGCGAGCGCGTAGCCCTGGGCGGCGTGGCCGGCGCCCTGTTCGTGGCGGACGAGGACGTGGCGCACCTGCTCGGAGTCCAGGAGGGGGTCGTAGGCGGGGAGGATCGCGCCGCCCGGGATGCCGAAGACGGCCTCGACCTCGAGTTCCTCGAGCGCGCGGACGACGGCCTGCGCGCCGGTGAGGACGGGGGCGGCGGCGGAAGCGCCGATCGGAGGAGCCGGCCTGGGAGCCTTAGGCCTGGCGGGCTGAGCTTTGGCAGCCTGCGGCCCTGGCTTCGGTGCCTTCACTGGTGTGCTCATGTCCTTCGTCCAATAGGGAGATGTGGCTGGTTCGACATGTGGCGTCGTTCCCCGGGCAGAAAAAATCGCCCGCGTGCTAAGACGCACGGGGCGAGCGCACCGTCGGAGAACGACGGTGCGCTAGATAAGTACTACGACGAGCGGCCGCGCGGCGGGCGCGGTCGCGATGCTCTGGTCGTAGTTCTGCTTCGGCACGCTCCCCAGGATGCCTGATTCCGGCCCGTGAGTCAACTTTTCTCAGACTTCGGGACGTCGTTCGGCGTGTCGCCGGGATCGTCCACCTCCGCCGCGACGATGGCGCCGTCGATCGGCGGCCGGGGCGAGGGCGGGAGGGCCCGCGGCTCCTCGGTGAGCCAGCGCGTCAGGTCCTCGGGGTCCATCGGCTTGGCGAGCAGGTAGCCCTGCACGAGCGGCGCTTCGGCGGCGATCATGGCGTTCAGCTGCGTGTCGGTCTCGACGCCTTCGGCGATGACCTCCATGCCGAGGATGCGGCCGAGCTCGACGGTGACGGCGGCGAGGGCGCCGACGCCGCCGTCGTCCTTCGCGATGAGGTCGCGGTCGATCTTGATGATGTCGACTGGGAGGCGTTCGAGCTGGCCGAGCGAGGAGTACCCGGATCCGAAGTCGTCCAAGGCGATCCGCACGCCCGCGCCCCGCAGTGCCCCGAGCTGGGCGATGAGGGTGTTCATCTGGTGGGAGAAGTCGTGCTCGGTCACTTCGAGCACGAGGCGGCGGGCCGGGACGCCCGCGGCGATGAGCGCGGTGTTGACCTCGGTGGCGAACAGGTGCGTGTGGAGTTCCTTGACCGAGACGTTGACGGAGATCCAGGCTTTGATCCCGGCGGCGGCCCAGGTGGCGAGCTGTTCGGCGGCGCGGTTGACGGTCCAGACCGCGAGGTCCTGGGTGAGGCCCGATTCGGTGGCGGCGGGGATGAACTCGCCGGGGCTGACGTGGCCGAGGCGGGGGTGGTGCCAGCGCATGAGGGCTTCGGCGCCGACGATGGTGCGGTCGGCGGTGGAGAACACGGGCTGGAAGACCAGGCGGAGCTCGTCGCGTTTGATGGCGCCGCGCAGCTCCTGGGTGAGTTCGTTCCGGCGGCGCACTTTGCGGTCGAATTCGGCGTCGTAGGTCGCGTGGCGGTTCTTCCCGGCCTGCTTGGCGGCGCGCAGGGCGAGGTCGGCGTTGCGCAGCAGGATCTCGGGGTCGCCGAGGCCTTCGGAGGCGGTGGCGATGCCGACCGAGCCGGTGGTGAAGACCGTGGACTCGTCGTGGAACTCGTAGGGTTCGCCGAGGCGCGCGACGAGGGCCTTCGCGGTGGCGACCGCTTCGGACCAGCTGGCGCGCAGGAGGATCGCGAATTCGTCCCCGCCGAGGCGGGCGCCGACGTCGGTGGGGCGCAGGAGTTCCTTGATGCGGCGGGAGACTTCGACGAGGAGTTCGTCGCCGAAGTCGTGGCCGCGGGTGTCGTTGACGTTCTTGAATCCGTCGAGGTCGAGCAGCAGCAGGGCGGTCTCGTGGTCTTGGTGGCTGACGCCGTCCTCCAGGCTCTGGAGGAGCGCACGACGGTTCGCCAGGCCCGTGAGCGGGTCCGTGTAGGCCATGCGCGCGAGTTCGGTCTCCAGGCTGCGGCGCGCGCCCACGTCCTCTACGCGGGCGACCAGGCCCCGTACTTGGGGTTTGCCGCGGAGGTCGGTCACGACGGTCTCGGTGTGGCGCCAGCGCCGCGCGGAGTCGCGGACGCGGATGTTCAGGGAGACCTGCCGGGTGTGGCTGATGCCGTCGAGGAGGGTGCGCAGGTCTTCTTCGGCGCCGCGGCGGTCGTCGATGTGGACGAGTTCGAGGAAGGACGCGCCGACGCAGCCGCCGGAGTCGGTGGCGGGCCGCCAGGCCGAGTCCTCGGGGAGCCAGGTGACGGTGAGGTCGGGTTCGAGGACGAGCACGGTGTCGGAGGCGACGCCGACGATCGCGGAGAGTTTGCGCTGGCGGGCGGCGGCTTCGCCGGTGACGCGGCGGACGTCGAAGTAGGTGAGGACGAGGCGTGCGGCGAGGGCTCCGGCGGCGGCGAGGGCGAGGAGCGCGGCGTCGAGGGGGAGTGCTCCGGCGTTGGCGCCGTTGAAGAGCACGGCTGCGGCGGCGAGCCCGGCGGCGCCGCCCATGACGGTGTAGTGGACGCCGGGGTAGTTCGGTTTGTCGATCGGGGCGGGCTTCTGGGTGCGGGCCAGGTAGGTGACGCCGAGGAGCGCGGCGCAGGTGGCGACCCAGGCGACGGACCACCAGAGGATGCGCACGTCGGGGCGGTCCCACTGCCAGGTGGTGTAGGTGGCGGTGGCGGTGAGCTGCACGGCGAAGACGGCGACGTACGCGAAGGCGTGGCGGCGGCGCCAGCGCTGGATGCGGAAGGTGGTGGTGAAGCCGACGCCGAGCATCACGACGCCCATCATGGCGGGGATGACGATGGCGAGGTCGCCGTCGTCGAGGTGACCGCGGTACGCCTGGAAGAGCGGTCGGGCGGCGAGGAGCCAGAGGGCGAACAGGGCGCAGAGGCCGACGAACGCGCCGTCGACGAGGCGGCGCTGGACCGCTTGCGGGTCCCAGCCGTTGTCGGGGAGGCGCAGGAGCGCGAGGGACCAGAGGACGATGGCGGTGGAAGAGCCGATGCCGGCGATTATGGTGCCCGCGCCGCCGGGGGCCCAGCAGGCGGCGGCGATGCCGGCGGCGGAGACTTGTATGCCGGCGGCCATGAGCTGGTAGGTGACGCGGCGGCCCTGCTTGATGCGGCCGGCCGCGCGCCACATGAGCAGGCCGGCACTCGCTGCGCCGAAGCTGCCGAGGGCGGCTGCGCTGGCGGGGTCGATGCGCGGGAACGCCGAATGCGCGCCCACGACGATGGCCGCCGTCAGGACTGAGCACCACACGGCGGCGGCCGCGATCCAAGACAGTCGCTGCCGGATCCGGCGGGGGGTTGGCGCCATCCACTGACCCAATCGTTGGAAGCCTCGTGCTTAACAGGATGCCGCATGGCCGTACCGATCGGTATCGGGCCCTCCGGATGTGCCGCGTGGGGCGACTGAGGCGACGACCTATCGGGACTCACTCAGGACGTTCGGTCTCGGTTCGGCGGGCAGCGCGGACCGGAGTCGTTTGAGGGCTTGGCGGGTGGCGATGTCGCGTTCGGTCTCGGTGCGTTCTTCGAGTTCGGCGTCTTTGCGGGCCTTGAGGAGTGCCGCGCGGACGTCGGCGAGCTGGTCGTCGCGGCGGACGTTCTGCTGGGCGGCCTTGGCGGCGTCGGTGCGGTGCTTCCAGAGCGGGATGACGGCGGCGGCGGCGCACAGGGCCGCGAGGAACCACTGGCCGAGGACGAGCATGAGCACGGCGAACGCGCCGATGCCCGCGACGAAGGAGGCGGTGACCGCCGTCGAGGGCGCGACGGCGGCGAAGGCCGCGTCGATGCGGCGTTCGACGGCCGCGAACTGCTCCGGGTCGTGGCCGTCGCGGGTGACGCCGATGGTCTCGCCGCGACGGCGCACGTTGACCGTGACCTTCTCGGTGGTGCCGAGCGAGGCTTCGCGGTGGTCGAGACGCGAGCGGAGGACCGGCGCGGCGAGGTCGAGGGCGAGGCGGCGCAGCGGTACGGGCGTCTCGGGGTCGAAGAGGTCGCGGCGCACGAGGTCGGCGACGGTCCCGGCCGGTGCGGTCCAGGAGCGGCGGTCGCCTTCGCGCCTTTCGGGAAGCGGGTTGAACTCGGCCATCCGGAGCACGAGCGGGAGTTCGGCGGGGCTCGGTTCCTCGATGAGTTCTTGGAGGTAGGAGCGCCAGGCGGCGTCGGGGGCAGGGCCGCTGGGTGCCGAAACCTCGCCGTAGGCGGACGCGCTGAGGCTCGCTTCGTCAGCCGGCAGCGCGGGCGCATCGGGCTCTGCGGCGAAGTGGGCGGCCAGCGCCTCGTAGGCCTCGGCCGGGGTGAGTCGGCGGGCTTCGGTCGCGCCGAAGTCCGCGATCGCGGTGTCCCAGGAGGCGAGCGCCGCCTCGTCGAGCGACTGGGCGTCGAAGCGTTCGCGCAGCAGCGAGGCGATCTGCGCTTCGGCACTGGGGCCGAAGGCGCCGAGCGCGGCCTGTTCCCACAGGGTCCGCCAACCCGCGGCGACCTGGCCCGGTTCGGCCACACCGAGGTCGGAGGGCTCGGTGAGGAGCCGCAGCACGGCCGCGTCGATGAACGCGGGCTGGTCGAAGCAGCGGCCGACCGCGAGGCTGAACAGTTCGGCGCGGACCGCGTCGCGTTCGCGCGCGGCCTCGAGGCCCGTCTTGAGGTCGGCGAACGAGTTCCCGGCGGTCCGCTGCTGCGGGACCCTGTCGCGGAGCACGAGCGGCAGCACTGCGGCCGCGGCGGGCGGGAGCCAGTACCCGGGCACGTCGTCGAAGCCGTGCAGGACGGGATCACGGCCTTCGGCGAGGGCCCGCACGGTATTGCGGATCTCCTTGCGCGCCTGGTATTCGTCGAATTCGAGCTGCTGGAACCGCAGCTCGGTCCACTGGATGACCGTGTCGAGCCGCGAGTTCATGAGGGAGGCGGTCGAGGAGATCCGCTCGGCGAGTTCGGCCTCTGCGGCTCGGCGCTCCCGTTCGAGCCGGCGGGTCCGCGCGCGCTGCTGCTCGATGGCCTGCTCTTGGGCGCGCTCGCGGCCGGCTTCGGTCCAGTACCAGGTGGGAAGGACGTCACTGGAGGACCAGTACTCGCTGTAAGAGGAGTTGTCGTTTGACGAGTAGCTGTCGCTCATGGCGGGCGCTCCGGGGGGGTGAGGGATCGTGGGCGGGGTTCATTGTGCCCGGAACGCGCCAACGGCGGGGTTCCCGATGTGGGAACCCCGCCGCCTGTGGCCTAGTGCTTAGTTGACCTTGCGGACCGCGCCGTCGCTGGCCGGAGTGGCCATCGCGGCGTACGCCTGGAGGGCGCGGGAGACCACGCGGTCGCGGTCGACCGGCGTGTAAGGATGCTCGCGCTTCTCCTGGGCCACACGGCGTTCGGCGAGCACGGCGTCGTCGACCTTCAGCTCCAGCCTGCGGCCGGGGATGTCGATCTCGATGATGTCGCCGTCCTCGACCAGGGCGATCAGGCCCTCGCCGGCGGCCTCGGGGCTCACGTGCCCGATCGACAGGCCGGAGGTGCCGCCCGAGAAGCGGCCGTCGGTGATGAGCGCGCACTTGCGGCCCAGGCCGCGGCCCTTGAGGAACGAGGTCGGGTACAGCATCTCCTGCATGCCGGGGCCGCCCTTGGGGCCCTCGTAGCGGATGACGACGACCTCGCCTTCGACCACGGACTTGTCGAGGATGCCCTGCACCGCGTCGTCCTGCGACTCGAAGACGTGGGCCGGGCCGGTGAAGGTCCAGTTCTCCTCGGGCACGCCCGCGACCTTGACGACGGAGCCGTCGACCGCGAGGTTGCCGAACAGCACGGCCAGGCCGCCGTCCTTGGTGTAGGCGTGCTCGACCGAGCGGATGCAGCCGTCCTCGGCGTCGGTGTCGAGGGTCTTCCAGCGGTTCGAGGTCGAGAACGCCTGCGTGGTCCGGACGTTGCCGGGCGCGGCATGGTAGAGCTCGATCGCTTCGGGCGCAGGCGATTCGGCGCGGATGTCCCACTTGCCGAGCCATTCCGCCATCGAGGACGAGTGGATCGTGCTGACGCCGTCGTTGAGCAGGCCGCCGCGGTACATCTCGCCGAGGATCGCGGGGATGCCGCCGGCGCGGTGCACGTCTTCCATGTGGTACTTCGGCGAGTTCGGCGCGACCTTCGACAGGCACGGGACGCGGCGCGAGATCGCGTCGATGTCGGCCACGTTGAAGTCCAGCTCGGCCTCGCGGGCCGCGGCCAGGAGGTGCAGGATCGTGTTCGTGGAGCCGCCCATGGCGACGTCGAGCGCCATCGCGTTCTCGAAGGCCTCGCGGGTGGCGATGTTGCGCGGCAGGGCCGACTCGTCGTCCTCGTCGTAGTAGCGGCGGGCCAGGTCCATGACCGTGCGCCCGGCCTCCTCGAACAGGGCCCGGCGGGCCGTGTGCGTGGCGAGGGTCGAGCCGTTGCCCGGGAGGGACAGGCCCATGGCCTCGGTGAGGCAGTTCATGGAGTTCGCGGTGAACATGCCCGAACAGGAACCGCAGGTCGGACACGCGTCGAGTTCCATCTGGCGGAGCTTGGCGTCCGAGA
Source organism: Glycomyces rhizosphaerae (assembly GCF_042647865.1). Lineage (NCBI taxonomy): Bacteria > Bacillati > Actinomycetota > Actinomycetes > Glycomycetales > Glycomycetaceae > Glycomyces > Glycomyces rhizosphaerae. The sequence goes on along the minus strand of NZ_JBHRWO010000004.1, from coordinate 416,817 downwards.
CGTCGTCGTTCGCGGCCGCGACCATCGGGTCGACGAGGTCGAGCTTCTGGACGACGATGCCGTCCTTGTCGACGGTCTTGCCGGCCTCCATCGGGCCGCCGGAGACGAAGACGACCGGGATGTTCAGGCGCAGCGCGGCCATGAGCATGCCGGGAGTGATCTTGTCGCAGTTGGAGATGCACACGAGGGCGTCGGCGCAGTGCGCGTTGACCATGTACTCGACGGAGTCGGCGATGATCTCGCGGCTGGGCAGCGAGTAGAGCATGCCCTGGTGGCCCATGGCGATGCCGTCGTCGACGGCGATCGTGTGGAACTCCTTGGACACGCCCCCGGCCTCGGCGATGGCCTCGGCGACGATGTCGCCCATGTTCTTGAGGTGCACGTGCCCGGGCACGAACTGCGTGTAGGAGTTGGCGATGGCCACGATCGGCTTGCCGAAATCGGAGTCGGTCATGCCCGTTGCGCGCCAGAGCGCGCGAGCGCCCGCCATCTGGCGGCCGTGAGTGGAAGTGCGTGAACGTAGCGCTGGCATGGATCAAGTCTGCCACGTCCCGAATCGCGGGAAGAATCGCCCGGAACTTAGGACTCCCTAAGGTCCGCGCAGGTGAGCGCGGTCAGAACGAGCGGATCACTGAACCGACGATCAGGTTCGCAGGGCACGGCCCGTGGCGGCGGGAGTCCTCCCCCGCCGGGTTGTCGGAGAGCAGGAAGTAGTGCCCGGGCGGGACGGGTTCGCCCGAGCCCGGCATGGGCTCGCCCGGTCCGGCTGCGATGCGTTTCACCCACCACGGGGCTTTGGCGCGTTTCAGGTCGGCCCAGCCGAGCTGGGAGTCGGGCGCGGCCACCACCACGATGTCGCCTGCGGCGATCCGGCGCGTGCGCTTGGCCAGCACTTCCTGGCCCTCGCGTAGCGCCGGTTCCATCGAGACGCCTTCGACCTTGACGAGCACCCAGCGGCGGCGCAGCTGCCGCACCGACTCGATCATGAGCGCGAACACCGCGATCAGCGCCAGCGCGGAGAGCCAGTCAGAAGAGGTCATCGATGCCGCCCTCTTCGGGTTCCTCGGGCCGCTTCTTGCGGAAGCGCTCGAACACCGAGAACGAGGTCAGGCCGAGGGCGGCCATCACGACGAGCACCCCGTAGACCAGCGCGACGACCACTGCGACGACAACGACGACGTTGATCGTCACCCATGCGGCTCCGAAGCCGTCGAGATTGTCCGGGTTCGTGGAATCCATCCCCGGACTCTACGGGAGGTCGTTGATGATGTCGGTGATCGTGCGGCGTTTGCCGGTGTAGAACGGGATCTCTTCGCGCACATAGAGTCTCGCGCGGGAAGCGCGCAGTTCGCGCATGAGGTCGACGATGCGGTGGAGTTCGTCGGCCTCGAAGGCGAGGATCCACTCGTAGTCGCCGAGGGAGAAGGCCGGGACGGTGTTGGCCCGCACGTCCGGGTAGTCGCGGGCCATCTGGCCGTGCTCGCGCAGCAGGTCGCGGCGCTCCTCGTCCGGGAGGAGGTACCAGTCGTAGGACCGCACGAACGGGTAGACGGACACGTAGCCCTTCGGGTCCTCGGTGAGGAACGCCGGGAGGTGGCTGCGGTTGAACTCGGCGGGCCGGTGCAGCGCCATGTTCGACCAGACGGGGGCGAGGTGGCGGCCGAGGGCGGAGCGGCGGAAGTCCGAGTAGGCCTTCTGGAGCTGGTCGCTGGACTCGGCGTGCCACCAGACCATGAGGTCGGCGTCGGCGCGCATGCCGGTGAGGTCGTAGGTGCCGCGCACGGTGACGCCGTGGTCGGCGCAGTGCTTCGCGAAGAACGCCTCGGTGTCGCTGGCGAGGTCCTGGCGGATCGAGGGCATGGGCTCCTGGACGCGGAACACCGACCACAGGGTGTAGCGGATGGTCTCGTTCAGTTCCTTGATGCGTTGCGCGTTCGGGTTGTTCCCCTGGTGTTCAGCCACGTTGCGGCCCTTCTAGTTCGAGTCGTTCAGCATGTCAGCGACCGTATCGGCGGCGCGCTGCCCGGACGCGATGCACGCGGCGATGCCGACGCCGTCGACGGCGGCGCCGGCAATCGCGATGCCGCGGTGCTCGGCGAGCGCTTCGCGAGCGGCCGCGATGCGGGCGCCGTGGCCGGGAGCGTACTGCGGGAGGGCGCCGCCCCAGCGGTCGACGCGTTGCGCGACGGGTTCGGGCAGGCGCTGGCCGAGGTGCTCGCCGAGTTCGCGCAGGGCGGTCTTGGCGAGGGTGGCGTCGTCGTGCTGGAGGAGGGCCTCTTCGCCGAGGCGGCCCATGGAGACGCGCACGATCTGGCGGCGGCGGCCCAGGTGCGGCCATTTCTTGCTCGCGAAGGTGGCGGCCTTGACGGTCTTGCCTTCGGAGGCGGGCGTGAGGAACCCGGAGCGGTCGGGCAGGTCGACCTGGTCGAACGCGAAGGCGGCCAAGGCGACCGAGGCGTAGGCGACGCCCGAGAGGGCGGCGGCGGCCTGGGGTTCGACGGCGCGGAGGAGCTGGGTCGCGGGCGAGGCGGGCACGGCGAGGACCACGGCGTCGGCGGTGATCTTGATCGGGTCGGGCACGGGCCCGGCGATGACCTCCCAGCCGTAGGGGGTCTGGCGCAGTTCGCGGACGGTCATGCCGAGGCGGATCTCGGCGCGCGCGGAGGCGGACGTGGCGGTGACGAGCCGTTCGAGGCCGCCGTCGATGGTGGCGAACACGGGTCTGCGGGGGCCGTCGCTCGGCGGCCGTTTGATCTCGTTCACCGCGTCGGTAAGGCGCGCATGGCGTTCGAGGGCGGCGGCGAGCTGCGGCATGACGGCGCGAACGGAGAGCCGGTCGACGTCGCCGGCGTAGACGCCGCCGAGCATCGGGGCGACGAGCCGGTCGAGGATCTCGTCGCCGAGGCGGTCGCGCACGAGGGCGCCGACGGACATGTCCTGGCCGGGTTCGAGGATCGGGAGGCCGTTGTCGGGGCGCTCTTTGGCGTTGGCGACCGCCGCGACGTCGGCGGGGTCGCCGGGGATGCCCATCATGTGCCCGGCGGGGAAGTCGACGAGTTCGCCGCCGATGCTCAAGGCGGGCTTGGCGTCCGAGGGGTAGACGATCGCGTCGCCGAGCCCCACCGCGTGTGCGAGCGCGGTCGCCTCGGGCCGGGCGGCCAGGAGCGATTCGGCGCCGGTCTCGACCTGGCGTCCGGCGAAGTCGACGGTGTGGATCTTGCCGCCCATGCGCATCGCCTGCTCGGCGACGATGATCTCGGCCTCCGGGCCGAGGCGTTCGCGAAGGCGGTGCGCGGCGGCGAGGCCGGTGATGCCGCCGCCGATGACCAGGACCCGGGTCCGGCCCGGCGTGCCCGTCAGGCGGGCGGGGGTCATCGGGCTCATCGGGCGGTGGTCTCGTGCACGCGGTCGACGACGAGCTTGAGCTTCGCGGGGTCGGAGTCGGGCAGGACGCCGTGGCCGAGGTTGAAGATGTGGCCCTTGGCGCCCTTGGCGGCGTCGAGGACGGCGTCGGTCTCGGCGAGCAGCGCGGCGTCGTCGGCGAGGATCAGGGCCGGGTCGAGGTTGCCTTGGAGGACCTTGTCGGGCAGGCGCTTCGCGGCCTGGTCGAGCGGGATCCGGAAGTCGACGCCGCTGACTTCGGCGCCGGTCTCGGTCATGGCCTCGAGCAGGTGCCCGGTGCCGACGCCGAAGTGGATGCGCGGCACGGAGTTCGCGACGCCAGCGAGCGCGGCGGTGGAGTGCGGCAGCGCGAAGCGGCGGTAGTCGGCTTCGGAGAGGGCCCCGGCCCAGGAGTCGAAGAGCTGCACGGCCTGTGCGCCGGCCTCGACCTGGACGCGGAGGAATTCGCCGCAGATGGCGGCGAGGCGGGAGGCGATGCCGTGCCAGACCTCGGGCTGGGACTTCATGAGCGCCTTGGTCTTCGCGTGGTCGCGGCTGGGGCCGCCCTCGATGAGGTAGGACGCGAGGGTGAACGGGGCGCCGGCGAAGCCGATGAGCGGCGTGTCGCCGAGTTCCTTGACGAGCAGGCCGATGGCCTCGGTGATGTAGGGGACGTCGCACGGGTCGAGGTTGCGCAGGCGCTTGACGTCGGCCTCGGTGCGGAACGGCTCGGCGACGACGGGGCCGACGCCGGGGACGATCTTGACGTCGACGCCGATCGCGGCGAGCGGGACGACGATGTCGGAGAAGAAGATCGCGGCGTCGACGCCGTAGCGTCGCACCGGCTGCATCGTGATCTCGGCGACAAGTTCGGGGGTGCTGCACGCTTCGAGCATCGAGGTGCCCGCGCGGGCCTGCTTGTACTCGGGGAGCGACCGCCCGGCCTGGCGCATGAACCAGACGGGGGTACGGCTCGGCTCCTCGCCGCGGCAGGCGGCGAGGAACGGCGACTCTGCGGGTACGGCTGCTGCTGCGTTGGACACGCTCCAATCCTTTCACGGCGATCGCACACTCGCCCGCAGCGGCGAGTGCGATGTGGCCCGCATCGGTCCGGTTGCGATGTGCCCCGCACTCGCGCACGGACTGTGGCGGGCCACCCTGCGAGCGGCCGTCCATCATGGAGGTCAAATAGGTCGATTAAGCCACTATCGGGTGGAAATCGGTCTCCTGTGCGGCGGGGCAGTAGCGCGCGCAGGTTACCTGGCCGTACGGTGAACGGGTGACCGATCCCCAGCCCGAGCCCGAAGCCGAAGCCGAACTCCTCACCGAGCCGCGTGAAGGCATGCCGCCGCTCATCCAGACCTCCGCCGAACTGGCCGAGGCGGCCGAACGCCTCGAGGCCGGGTCCGGTCCCATCGCCATCGACACCGAGCGCGCCTCCGGCTTCCGCTACTCGGGTCGGGCCTACCTCATCCAGCTGCGCCGCGCCGGCGCCGGATCGGTCCTGGTCGACCCCATCCCGATCGAGGACATCGCGCCGCTGCGCCGGGCGCTGACGGGACCCGAGTGGATCCTGCACGCCGCGAGCCAGGACCTCCCGTGCCTCGAAGAGCTGGAACTGCGCCCCACCAAGCTCTTCGACACCGAGCTGGCCGCGCGCCTGTGCAACTTCGAGAAGGTCGGGCTCGCCTCGATCACCGAACAGCTCCTCGGCCACCGCCTCGAGAAGCAGCATTCAGCGGCCGACTGGTCCTCGCGCCCGCTCCCCCACGACTGGCTCGTCTACGCCGCCTTGGACGTCGAACTCCTCATCGAACTGCGCGGCAAGCTCGCGGCCGAACTCGCCAAGCAGGGCAAGTCCGCCTGGGCCGAGGCCGAGTTCGAGCACGTGCGCCTCGCCGGCCCGCCCAAGCCCCGCAAGGAGCCGTGGCGGCGCACCAGCGGCATCCACAAGGTGCGCGGCGCCAAGGCCCTCGGCCGGGTGCGCGCGGTGTGGGAGGCCCGGGACAACCTGGCCCGCAAGCTCGACCGGGCGCCGGGCAAGGTGCTGCCGGACGCGGCGATCGTCGAGGCCGCGACCGCGGACCCGACCGACTTCGCCGAGATGATGAGCCTGCCGGGCTTCCGCAGACGCGGCGGGCGCACGAACGCCCGCCTGTGGCTCGCGGCCCTCGCCGACGCCCGCACCGTGCCCACCGAGGACCTGCCCTCGACCACCCCGCCCCAGGACGGCCCGCCCGCCACGCACCGCTGGGCCGACCGCGACCCGGTCGCGGCCGAACGCCTCGCCGCCGCCCGCGCGGTCGTCACCGAGATCGCCGAGAAGCACAACCTCCCCGCCGAGAACCTCATCGCCCCCGCCCTCGTCCGCGGCCTGGCCTGGGAGCCCCCGAAGAAGGTCTCCGCCAAGTACGTCCGCACCGTGCTCACCGAGGGCGGCGCCCGCGAATGGCAGATCGAACTGCTGGCCGAAGGCCTCGCCGAGGCCCTCAACGCCTGAGGCGGCGGCGCTAGCCGGCGAAGCGGACGCCGAGCAGGTGGTCCTGCACGTCGTCTAGGGGTTCGGCGTCCGCGGGACCGCCGTATGAGCAGATGGCGGCGCTCGAGTCGCCCAGGTAGACGGCGACGAAACCCCAGCGTTCGTTCCATTCGCCTTCGGTGATCTCGCCGGTGTCGGGGTCGACGCGGGTCGTCCAGGTGTATTCGGCTTCGGCGGCGAGGACGGCGCGGCCGTCGACGCGGTAGTGCCCGAATTCCGGTGCGCCGGTGCGCTCGTAGACCGAGGCCTCGTCGTTGCGGGCGCGCTGCGCGACGGCGATCGCGCTGAAGACGTCGGTGTCGACGATCAGCACGGGGCGCTCACCGGGCCCGTAGCAGTCGACCCGGACGTCGCCGGAAGTGAAACCGAACTGCGCGTCCACCAGTTCCCCGTCCGGAATCGGCGTCCAGCCTTCGCGTTCGAGATCCGGGACCCAGACGCCCGGGGCGGCGAGGGCCAGGTAGCCGTCGGTCGCGGTGAACGCGGCCGCGCCGGCGGTCAGGTCGGTCGCATCGGTGAACTGCACCGCCGCGGGATCTTCGGGCTCGACCGGGCCGTGGTCCCCTTCGCAGCACACGTCCCCTTCACCGCAGGCGACGGTCGCCGCGCAGTCCACCGGGTCGAAGAACGAACTCTGGAAGAAGATCGTCACGCCGGCAGCGGCGGCCAGGACCAGGACCAGGGGAACGGCCCACAGCCGCGTCGGAATCGATCGGCGGTGACTTTCGGACGGCTCAGGGTCGCTCATCCGGCACAGGCTAGCGGCGGCGCGCTCGGGCGCGGCGAAGCGAGTTGAATCCAGGGCTTTCACCTGCGTTGACAGGGCGCATCGGGGTCGGCGGACACTAGGCTGGGTGGGGCCGTGACATTGATCTTACTAGCGAGTAACATCGGTCGTGACGTAGCACTCAATACGACGCTGCATACCCAAAGGAGGGGCTGGCGTGAACGACACCATCCGCGATGTCGTCTTCGTCGACGGGGTACGGACCCCGTTCGGCAAGGCGGGCAAACTCTTCGAAGAGACCCGCGCTGACGACATGATCATCCGCTGCATCAGGTCGCTGCTGCGCCGCAACCCGGGGCTGCCGCCTGAGCGGGTCGACGAAGTGGCCCTCGCGGCCACGACGCAGATCGGCGACCAGGGCCTCACACTCGGCCGCACCGCCGCGCTCCTGGCCGGGCTGCCCCGGTCCGTCCCCGGCTACTCGATCGACCGCATGTGCGCGGGCGCGATGACCGCGGTGACGAGCGTGTCCTCCGCGATCGCCGCGAGGCAGTACGACATCGCCATCGCCGGCGGCGTCGAGTCGATGTCGAACCACCCCATGGGCGAAGGCGTGGACCCCAACCCGCGCATCATCGCCGAGCGGCTGGTCGACCCCGAGGCGCTCAACATGGGCAACACGGCCGAGAACCTGCACGACCTCTACCCGCACATCACCAAGGCGCGCGCCGACGCGTACGCCGTGGGCACGCAGCAGCGCTACGCCGCCGCCGTGGAGCAGCTGAGCGGGGACATCACCTCGATGGCCGCGCGCTCGGTCGACGAGGGCTGGACCGTCGCGACCGCCGACGAGCTGCCGCGCCCCGGGACCACCCTCGAAGGCCTCGCGAACCTGCGGACGCCGTTCCGCGCGCACGGCCGCGTCACCGCCGGGACCGCCGCGCCGCTCACCGACGGCGCCACCGCGTGCCTCCTGGCCGACGCCGAGACCGCCGCCGAACTGGGGCTGCCGGTGGCCATGAAGATGGTCGGCTACGCCTTCGCGGGCGTCGACCCCGAGACCATGGGCTCGGGCCCGATCCCGGCCACGGAGAAGGTCCTCGCCCGCACCGGACTGTCCATCGAGGACATCGGGCTGTTCGAGATCAACGAGGCCTTCGCCGTCCAGGTGCTGGCGTTCCTCGACCACTTCAAGATCGCCGACGACGACCCGCGCGTGAACCCGTGGGGCGGAGCGATCGCGATGGGCCACCCGCTGGCCTCCTCGGGCGTGCGCCTCATGACGCAGCTCGCCCGCGAGTTCGCCGTGCACCCCGAGGTGCGCTACGGCATCACCACCATGTGCGTCGGCCTCGGCCAGGGCGGCACGGTCATCTGGGAGAACCCGAACTTCAAGGGGGCCAAGTAATGTACGCGACGCCGCTCGACCTTCCCGACTTCGCGGAAGAGGTCGTCACCGAAGCCCACGTCCGCTACCTCGAGCCCCGCGGGCTCGGCGGCAAGGCCGCGATCATCACGCTCGACAACGGCTACGACCACACCAAGCCCAGCTCGTTCGGGCCAGGCGGGCTCAAGAACCTGTGGCGCGCACTGGACGAGGTCGAGTCCGCAGAGGACGTCAAGCTCGTCGCCGTCACCGGGAAGCCGTTCATCTTCCTGGCCGGCGCCGACATCAAGCTCATGCCGAGCCTGGAGTCCCGCGAGCAGGGCCTGATGCTGGCCCAGGCCGGGCACGCGCTCTACAAGCGGCTCAAGGACTCCGCGGTCCCCACGTTCGCGTTCGTCAACGGCACCGCGCTCGGCGGCGGCTTCGAGCTGGCGCTGCACTGCCACTACCGCACGGTGAGCGCCAGCGCCGTGGGCCTGGGCCTGCCCGAGGTCTCGATCGGGCTCATCCCCGGTTGGGGCGGCTCGCAGATCCTGCCGAACCTCATCGGGATCGAGAAGGCCGCGCAGGTCATCGTCGGAAACCCGTTGAACCAGAACAAGATGCTGCGCGGCACCGACCTGGTGCCGCTGGGCATCGCGGACGCGCAGTTCGAGGCCGCGGACTTCCTCGAGGAGTCGCTCGACTGGGCGGTCGGCGTCGTCACCGGCAAGACCGCCGTGGAGCGCCCCGAGGTGGACCGGTCGGTGTGGCCCGCGGTGATCGCGGGGGCGCGGCAGCTCGTGGACGAGAAGGTCCACAATGCTTCGGCCGCGGCCGTGCGGGCGCTGGACCTGCTGGAGCTGGCGCAGTCCGCGAGCTTCGAAGAGGGTTCGCTCGCCGAGGACGAGGCGCTCGCCGACCTGGAGGCCGCGCCGCAGTTCCAGTCGAGCATCTACGCGTTCAACCTGGTTCGGGCCCTTGGCAAGCGTCCCGAGGGCGCGCCGAGCCCGGGGCTGGCCAAGGAGATCGGCAAGGTCGGCGTCGTCGGAGCCGGGCTCATGGCCGGGCAGATCGCGCTCATGTTCGCGCGCCGCCTCGAAGTGCCCGTCGTGATGACGGACCTCGACGAGGACCGGGCCCAGAAGGGCCTGGCGTACGTGCGGGCCGAGATCGACAAGCTGGAGGCGAAGGGCCGCACGTCGAAGCTCAAGGCCGCGAAGCTGCGTTCGCTCGTGTCGGCCAGCGCCGACAAGGCGGTCTACGCCGACTGCGACCTGGTGATCGAGGCGGTCTTCGAGGAGCTGAAGGTCAAGCAGGCGGTGTTCGCGGAGGTCGAGTCGATCATCACGGACGAGTGCCTGCTGGTCACCAACACGTCGGGGCTGTCGATCACGGCGATGGGTTCGCAGCTGGCGCACCCTGAGCGCCTGGTGGGGATGCACTTCTTCAACCCGGTGGCGGTGATGCCGCTGGTGGAGGTCATCGCGACCGACAAGACCGACGACGAGACGCTGGCGACGGCGTACGCGGTGGCGAAGAAGCTGAAGAAGACCGCGGTGGGCTCGGCCGACCGGCCGGCGTTCATCGTGAACCGTCTGCTGGGCCGGATGCTCGCTGAGGTCACGGGGGCGGTGGACGCGGGCACGCCCGTGGAGGTCGCTGACGTGGCGCTCGACGAGCTGGGGCTGCCGATGCGGCCGTTCGCGCTGCTGGAGCTCGTGGGTCTCCAGGTGGCCTGGCACCTGTGCCAGCACCTGAACGAGGACCTGGGGCCGCGGTTCCCGGCGTCGCAGAACCTGCGGCGCATGGCCGAGGCCGGTTTCCCGGTGTTCGACGCCGCGGCGAAGGGCAAGGGGAGGCTGACCGAGGAGGCGAAGGGCCTGATCGAGCTCGGCGACGAGGCTTCGTCGGCCGAGGAGGTCAAGGACCGGGTGCTGAGGGGGCTGGCGGAGGAGGTACGGTTCATGCTCGATGAGGGCGTGGTGCCCTCACCGAAGCAGATCGACCTGGCGATGATCATGGGCGCGGGCTTCCCGTTCTGGTTGGGCGGGCTGACGCCGTACCTGGACCGCGAGGGAATTTCGACCGCGGTGTCCGGATCACCGTTCGCGGCGAACGTTTAAGTGGGCCCGGTCTCATTATCTTTCAGTCGAGTCCGGTCTTGTCCGAAAGGATGAGGCCGGGCTCGTCCCCTGTACCACTGGGGTCGGCGATAACACGGCAGTAACGGGAATGAAACGGATTGTAATCACTACAGTTCTACTTCCTGGCGAATCCCTCAAGTAGAGCGCGTGGTTATGTACCGCTTTCCAAATTGGCCTTCCTTTGATATGACCGATTTTCGTGTTCGTATTTCTGCTCTTACGTTTGGCCAGTGCGAAACCGCCAGACGAATGAAGGCGTGACTGGCTTCGCCCAGAGCGCCGCCCTCTCCATCCGCAAGCGACTCAAACCGCTGGCCAATGGCTTGAGCGAACGATTCCAAATCCTGACCGCCCGTTTCGGCGCAGTCATCTCCGCCCGTGTAGGCGCAGTCATCGCGACCCTCGTCGCGTTTCTCAATAACTCCGCGGCTCCCGCCATAGCGACCCTCGTGAGACGACTCCGAGTCGCCGCGGCTCCCGCCATTGAGCGGACCAAGCCGATGTTCTCCTGGATGGCCCGGCACATCCAGCCCTGGACCGCCCTGCTGCAGGACGTGGCCGCCATCGTCGCCTCCAAGGTCGCCGACCTGGCGAGGCCGCTGGTCAAGAAGGCCGCCGACCTGGCACGGCCGCTGGTCAAGAAGGTCGTCGACCGATTCGGTCTGCGCATGACCGTCATGGGCGCGGCCACCGCGATCTTCGTCGGTTCCACCGGCAGCGCCGCGTGGGCCATCACCGGTATCGACGAGCCGTCCCTCGACCAGTCCTCGAGCACCGTCGCCGCGGCCGAGGCCGCACTCTCCGACGAGTCCGCAGCGGCCGCCGCGAACCAGATCGCGGCTGACCAGCAGGCGGCCGCTGAGGCCGCAGCCCAGGCAGCAGCCCAGGCAGCAGCCGAGGCAGCGGCCAAGGAAGCGGCCGAGCCCAAGCCCGTCGGCGGGCTCAGCGAGCTCCAGATGGACAACGCCATCGCCATCATCGAGGCCGGCAAGGACGAGGGCCTGGGCCGGGACGCCTGGGCGGTCGCCCTGGCGACGGCCATGCAGGAGTCCAAGTTCCGGAACTACGCGAACGTGAACGTCCCGGAGTCCTACGACTACGACTACCAGGCCGAGGGCTCGGACCACGACTCGGTCGGCCTCTTCCAGCAGCGCCTCTCCTGGGGCGAGGTCGAGGATCTCATGAACCCGAAGAAGTCGGCTTCCAAGTTCTACAAGGCGCTCGAGAGGGTCGACGACTGGGAGGACATGTCCGTCACCAAGGCGGCGCAGACCGTGCAGGTCTCGGCGTACCCGGACGCCTACGCCCAGTGGGAGGACCTGGCTTGGGACATCGTCAAGTCTTACGAGAAGGCCAAGTCCTAGCACACCGAAAAACTTTTCTCCCGCCTCCCAGAGGAACGGGCCTCGCAGCTTCGCTGCGGGGCCCGTTCCCGTTGGCACCGCAGGCGTAACCAACACATTCGGTCGCCAAACAACTACTCCGGCGACATGAGCGCGATCACATCAACATTCGGCCGTTTGATTTTCATCCGACAGGCGGCGGTGCTCCCGCCGAACGGCGGAGACGAACGCCGCCGGGAACGCCGGGACCGCGCACGATTGCCACGATAGGGCCGATGCCAGGCAAATGCCGCGGTCCAACCGAGGAGTTAAGAAACCCGTTGCCGACCTGGGAGATCCCTGGGAACCACGGCCTTGAGCTGGGCTTTTCGCTCCCTACGGTTGCCCGGTGCATATTCGCAAGATCATCGAAGGCGTGACCGGCACGGTCCGGGCCGCCGCGGCCGGTATCTCCCACAGGTCGAGCAATTTCTTCACCACCGGCGACGGCGAGCACCACCGCGTCCGCCGCATCGCGGTCGTCGGCGTCGCAGCCGCCGTGTTCACCGGTACCGGTGCGACCGCCGCGTGGGCCATCAGCAACGCCGAGGAACCCACCGAAGAGGTCGCCGTCGCGACCGAGGCCCCGGCCACCACCGAAGCCCCGGCCGCCATGAGGGCGCCTCAGGAGGTCGACAAGGAGGCCGTCGAGAGGCCGACGCCGGAGCCGACCACCGAGCCCGAGCCCGAACCCGAGCCCGAACGTGAGCCCGTCGTGGAGGACAAGACGATCGACATCGACGTCGCCGACATCGACGACGAGCAGGAGGCGAACGCCGTCACGATCATCGAGACCGGCGCCGAGATGGGCTTCGACGAGAACGGCTGGGCGGTCGCGCTCGCCACCGCGATGCAGGAGGCGAAGCTGTACAACGCCGCCTCCGAGGCCGTCCCTGAGAGCTTCGAGTACACCGACTCCAAGGTCTCGTACTCCGACCACGACTCGGTCGGGATCTTCCAGCAGCGCCCCTCGATGGGCTGGGGCTCGGTCGAGGAGCTCATGGACGTGAGCACCTCCGCGAGCAAGTTCTACGGCACCCTCGAGGACGTCGACGGCTGGCAGGACATGTCGATCGCCGAAGCGGCCCAGTCCGTCCAGGTCTCGGCCTACCCGGACTACTACGCCCAGTGGGAAGGCCTCGCCTGGGACATCATCGACGCTTACGAGAGCGCGAGCTAAGACTTTTTCCTTCCTCCCGACGGAACGGGACCCCGCTGCTGCGAGCGGGGTCCCGTTCCTATTTCCGTGTGCGGTCCGTTTAGAGGAAACCTGCAAGAATTCAGGCCGGAAGCGTGGCCCGCGTATGCCGACCATTGTGGCGGATATACAAAACGCGTCCGTTTTGCCCGAATCAGGATTTGACAGGACCACCACACTGTGCACATGACCACATACAACTGCCCCCGTTGCGGAAGCCCCTGCACGGCCGAGCGGTGCCAGGTGTGCGGACGCGGACCCGAACCGCTGCTCGCGCGCCTCGGCGAACTCGACACCGTCCTGGCCGTGATGCCGGCGACGCTCCGCAGCCGCGCGGCCGTCGAGGTCGAGCGCCGCCAAGTGCTCGACAACCTGACGAAGCTCGCCGCCCAGTACCTTGCCGAAGCCGAACGCCAGGCCCGCGTCCCTGAGACGACACCGCAGGCGCCGACCTCAACCGGCGCGGTCGCCGCCCCTCAGACCGCGCCCGACACGCCGCCGGGCGGCGCCCCGCAGGCCATGCCTCTGCAGAGCGCCGCCCCGCCGCAGATCCAGCCGTACCCGCACACCCCGCCCGCGGGCGCGTTCCCGATGCCGCGCGAACGCGGGGAGGTCGGGTCGAAGACCGTCCAGACCATGCTGCTGGGCCTCGGCGGCCTGCTCGTGGCCGCCGCGCTCATCATCTTCACCGCCGTCGCCTGGCGCAACATGGGCAACGGCGGCCGCGCCGCGACCCTCGGCGGCGTCACCCTCCTGCTCCTCGCGGTCCCGATCCCGCTCAAGCGGTTCCGCCTCTGGGCCACCGCCGAGACCTTCGCGGCGCTCGCCGCGCTCGCGCTGTGGTGCACCACCCTCGCCGGGTACTACCTGTACCGGCCCGCGGACGTCGAATTCGGGCCCCAGTCCGTCGGGGCCTGGACCGCCGGTGTCCTGGCGGTCCTCGCGATCTACCGCGCCGCCGCGCGACTCACCGCGACCGGTTGGGCCATGCTGCCGCTCGCCGCGGTCGGCTTGGCGTACGCCGCCGCCAGCGACCTCGCCGTCGCCGTGGCCCTCATGCTCGCCATCGCGGTGGCCCTCGGGGCCGCCGCCTGGATCACCGCCACGCGTCCGAGCCACTACGAGCGCTCGGACCTGTGGGTCTCGCGGTTCCTGACCTGCGCCGCGGTCGTCGCCGCCTGCTCGGCCGGACTCCGCGCGGCCTTCGGGCTCGACGGCCCGGTCGTCCCGCCCGTCGCCGGCGCCGTCGCGGTCCTGGCCGCCGCGAACCTCTTCAGCGTCCACTTCGCACGCAAGCTCGGCGCTTCGCTGACCGCGGTGCTCGTCGCCGCCTCGGCCGCCACTTCGCTCGTGCTCGCCGCGTGGACCCTCGCGATCCGGTCCGACGCCCCCGAACTCGCCATGCCGTCGATCGCGCTGCTCGGCGCCGCGATCGTCGCACTGGTGCACTTCGACTCCCGTGACGACTTCTGGCCGCTCAGCGCATACTCGACCGCCGGTCTCACCGCAGCGGCCGCGTTCGCCACGGTCACGTTCGACGCGCCCGATCTGACCGCTTACCTCGTCGTGTTCCTCACCGCCCGCCTCGCCTCGGCCTTGCCCGCCGACCCGATGCGCACCGCGCTGCGCACCGGGTCCTACGTGATCGGCGCCGGCACCGCCGTCATCGCCTCCGGCATCGCCCTGTTCGGCGGCATCGGGGTCCTCCTCGACCCGCACACCGATCCGTTCAGCTGGGAAGTCCCGATCGTCCTGCTGGCCTTGGCGGCCGGCTCGATCCTCCTCCCGAAGCGCTTCCGGGTGGACGCGGTGGCGCTCGCGGTCACGTTCGCGATCGTCTCGGCTTCGATCCTGCTGTGGAGCGAAGACCCGGCGCGCTATGACGCCGTCCCGACCCTCGGGTTCCTCCTGTGCGCGCTCATCGGCCTGACCGCCGCGATGGCCTCCCGCACTCTGCCAGGGCGCTGCACCGGCTGGGTGGCGCTGGCCGTGTGGGCCCCGCTCGCCGGGCTCGCCGCCGCCGACAGTGCCACGTTCAACCCCGGTGACGGCTGGATCCCGTTCTGGCTCACCGTCACCGCGGCGGCCATGCTCTCGGTCGCCGTCGGCGCACCGCGCCGCAGCCGCCCCGACCGGGTGCTCGCGGCCGTGCTGGCCCACGTGCTCGCCGGGTTCTCCATCGGGATCGGCGCGCTGCTGCTCGTGGCGGACTGGGGCTTCGGGGACAGCGACGTCGAACTGTTCCCGGCCGCCCAGTTGGGGGTCTACACCGTGGCCCTCGTCGGGGCGGCGTTCATGGCGCCGGTTCGCAAGTGGGGCTATGTGATCGCGGCGCTGTCCACCGGTTCGCTCGGCTGGTGGTGGATGCTGGGCGCGCTCGAGGTCGAGACGCTGGAGTTCTACACCGCGCCGCCCGCGGCGATCGTGTTCCTCATCGGGCTGTGGCGGTTGGAGCAGCGGCCCGAGACCGGATCGTGGTCGACGCTGGCGCTGCCGATCCTCGTCGGCATCGGCCCGAGCCTCCTCCTGGCCCTCAACGATGGCGACGAGCTCCGGCGCGTCGGCGTCGGCGCCGCGGCCGTCGCGGTGATCATCGCCGGGCTCATGCGCCGCTGGCAGGCGCCGCTCGTGCTCGGCTCGATCGCTTTGGCGATCATGACGATCAACGAGCTGGCGCTGCTGTGGCACCACATCCCGGTGTGGATCCCGCCCGCGATCGGCGGCGCGATCCTCATCGGCGCGGGCGCGACCTTCGAACGCCGCCGCCGCGACGTGCGCCGCATCCGCGACAGCCTGAAGTCGATGCGGTAGCGGTGCAACCGGATGCCGCGCTCGCGGCGTCTCTTTGACACAGCACCAGGCGCGGCGGGTCCAACAGGACCCGCCGCGCCGCTGTTCGTTTCCGGGCGGCGATCCTGCGTGCCGCTTTCGCCTGCGGTGCGGTTGGGGCGATGTTCGAGATTTGCCATCCCAAGCCCCCACCCACCCCGGGGACCGTGGTCACCATCCTCCCGCTCGGGTACGACGAGAACCGCGGCCGGCGGCCGCGATGTCACCCGAACGAGTGGGTCCTAGTGGTGGTGGTGCGCTTCGGCTTCGCCGCGGCGGTGGACTTCGGCGGCGAGGCGCTCGGTGATCGCCTCCGGCGTCAGGCCGAGGTCGGTGAGGAGCTGGGCGCGGGTGCCGTGCGGGTGCCAGCCGCGTTCGACCGCGAAGTCCACGAGCGGCGTCTCGTCGCCCGAGTCGCGCAGCGACTGGGCGAGCGCGTCGCCGAAGCCGCCGGTGCGGACGCCGTCCTCCAGCGTCGCCACGAGCGGGTACTGGCCCGCGAGCTTCACCAGCGCGTCAGGGACCGGCGAGATCCAGCGCGGGTCGACCACGGTGGCGCGGATGCCTTGCTCCGCAAGGAGACTCGAGACCCGCACCGCGGTGGCGGCGAACGAGCCGCAGGCGACGATCAGCAGTTCGTCGTCCTCGTGCTTGACGAGCAGGTCGAGTCCTTCGTGGACCTCGATGGCCTCGATGTCGTGCTCGGGGATCGCCCCGGTCGGGAAGCGCAGCATCGTCGGGCCGTCGTCGACCGAGAGGGCCTCGGCGAGTTCCTCGCGGAGCGAGGCGGCGTCGCGCGGGGCGGCGATGCGCAGACCCGGCACGACGCGGAAGATCGAGGTGTCCCAGATGCCGTAGTGGCTCGGGCCGTCCGGGCCGGTGATCCCGGCGCGGTCGAGCACGAACGTCACCGGCAGCCGGTGCATCGCCACGTCGAGGACCGTCTGGTCGAACGCGCGGTTCATGAACGTGGAGTAGACGGCCACGACCGGGTGCATGCCGTTCATCGCGAGCCCGGCGGCCGAGGTGACCGCGTGCTGCTCGGCGATGCCGACGTCGAAGACCCGCTCGGGGTGGCGCTTCATGAGCTTGTCGACCCCGGTGGGGCCGGGCATGGCGGCGGTGATGGCCACGACCTCGGGCCGCAGGTTCGCCTGCGCCACGAGCTCGTCGGCGAACACGCCGGTCCAGCGGCGCTTGGAGGCGGCGATCGGCTCGCCGGTGATCGGGTCGAACGCGGCCGAAGGGGCGTGCATCTGCTCGGCCTCGTCGGCGCGGGCGGGGGCCCAGCCGTGGCCCTTCTCGGTGAGGGCGTGGACGATCACGGGCCCGCCGAAGCGCTTGGCGCGGTCGAGGGCCTCGGCGAGCTCTTCGAGGTTGTGGCCGTCGACGGGTCCGACGTACTTGATGCCGAGGTCGGAGAACATGCCCTGGGGGGCGAGCGCGTCCTTGAGGCCGGTCTTGGCGGCGTGAAGGCCCGCGTATGCGGCGCGGCCGAAGACCGGGATGCGCTCGACGAGTTCCTGGATCTTCTTGAGGGTGGGCTCGTAGCCGGGGTTGAGGCGCAGGCCCGAGAGTCGCTTGGCGAGACCGCCGACGGTGGGCGCGTAGGAGCGGCCGTTGTCGTTGACGACGATGACGAGTTTGAGGTCGTCGCGGGCGGCGATGTTGTTGAGCGCCTCCCAGCACATGCCGCCGGTGAGCGCGCCGTCGCCGACGACGGCCACGACGTGCCGGTTGGATCCGCTGAGCGCGTGGGCCTTGGCGAGGCCGTCGGCGTAGGAGAGGGAGGTGGAGGCGTGGGAGTTCTCGACGAGGTCGTGCGGGGACTCGGCCTGGCTGGGGTAGCCGGTGAGGCCGCCGCGCCCGCGCAGTCCGCCGAACTGACCGGCGCGGCCGGTGAGTGCTTTGTGGACGTACGACTGGTGGCCGGTGTCGAAGACGATCTGGTCGTGCGGGGAGTCGAAGACCCGGTGGATGGCCATGGTCAGCTCGACGACCCCGAGGTTCGGGCCGATGTGGCCGCCGGTCCTGGCGACGGCGCCGACGAGGAATTCGCGGATTTCCTCGGCGAGCCGCGGGAGGTCGTCCTCGTCCAGCGACTTGAAATCGGCCAGCCTGCCGATGCCTGACAGCAGCGGGCCCATCTCGGTTTCGTCGTGCGAGTTCATAAGGGGGAAGTCTATCGGTGACGCCGTGTGGGCGGTAGCCGCGCGAGCGCGCCTGGGACCTGTCTCATGGGCGTGCGAAGGCCGTGATCCGCGCTTCAGGGGACGGACCTGGCCGTCACGGTTCGCATAGGGGACCGTGACGGGGGCGGACGGCGCTCGGGGCCCGTTCCGGAACCGCGGGAATTCATCCGTGAGGGGGACGCCGGCTCGGCTTTCGGAGCCCGCACTTGCCATGCAGGCGTGAGTGTCGGATAGCTGTCACTCCCCGAAAGGGACACGCCGGTCGAAAGCCGGTCCGGTTCGTGATCGAAATGTGATCATCCCAACATGGACCTCATCGACCTGCACCAGAACACGGAATGGCCCGCGCGCCTCGATCAGGTGTTGAGCTCCTCCCCGGTCAATTGGGCAGACCGGCGCGAGAGCGCGCAGACGACGGCCCCGCCCGGACTGGCGCGGCTCCAGCGGATGTCCGCGGTACCGCGGTTCGACCTCGACGCGGTCGCCCCCGAGGTGTACGAGGGGATCCTGGAGGACGCGCTCATCGCGGCCGCGCGCGGTGGCGCGGTCTACACCGAGTTGCGCCTGCCCCAGGAGTCCGTGGTGTACCCGCAGTTCATGGAGCGGTTCACCGCGGCGTGCGCCAGGGTCGCAGCGCTCTTTCCGGGGTTCGACGCGGGCGCGGTGCTGAGCATGAACCTGTGGGACCCGATGCTGCGGGAGCTGTGCGACGCGTTCGCCGACGCGGCGGCGGCAGGCCTGGCGGGCATCGAGATCATCTACGTTCCCTATGCGGCCGAAGCGGACTGGACGCGCGGACGGATCGTGGCCGAGGCCGCGGGCGCGGCCGGACTGGGAGTGACCGTGCCGGCGGGGGCGTTCAACGCCTCGAACCTGGCGTCGCTGGCGGAGATCGAGCAGATCGGGCGGATCGGGCACGCCGTGGGGGCGGCGAGCGATCCGGGGATCATGCGGCTGCTGGCCGACCGCGGCGTGACCGTGGAGGTGTGCCTGACCTCGGCGGTGATCCTGGGCATGGTCGCGAAGTTGGAGGACCACCCGCTGCCGCGGTTCCTGGACGCGGGGATGGCGGTGGTGCTGGGCACCGACTCGCCGATGCGGATGGGCACGGACATCGCCGGGGAGTACGAGAAGGCGCGGACGCTCGGGCTGAGCGAGGCCGATCTGGCGGTCATGACGACGCGGGCGCTGGCGGCCCGGCTCTGATCTCGCCCGCTTTTCTGCGCACAGTGCCGAACGGTCACAAATAGGCCTCAGGTTGATCTCCTGGAGGCGTCAATTCTTCAGAACGTCGGATTGTAGACAATCAAACCAGCCTCCGGTCGACATCAAAACTTGAGGCTATGACCTGCGATTACGCGGAATATCAACGTCCCGTGTTGACCTTCTCACGCGCTGCTCGGGTTGAAAAAACACCGGCATTGGCTAGTGTTTCATCGGTTGCCGCCCCCAACCGGAACCCCCTGCTGCGAAAGGACGAGATGTCAGCGATAGCAGTTGATTCCCTGTACAAGGTCTTCGGCAAAGGTGCCCGAAGCGCCGTCGCCCAGTTGAAGTCCGGCGTCGCGCGCGATCAGTTGAGCGCGAAGAACGTCACCGCCGCCGTGATCGACCACAACTGGTCGATCGAGACCGGCGAGATCTTCGTCGTCATGGGCCTCTCCGGCTCCGGCAAGTCGACGCTGATCCGGATGCTCAACGGCCTCATCAAGCCCACTTCCGGCACGATCCGCATCGGCGACGTCGAGCTCGGCTCGCTCTCGGCCCGAGAGCTGCGCCGCCTGCGCCGCGAGAAGATCAGCATGGTCTTCCAGCACTTCGCGCTGCTTCCGCACCGGACGGTCGTCGAGAACGTCGCGTTCGGCCTGGAGATCAAGGGCCTGAACAAGACCGAGCGACTGGAGCGCGCGAGGGAGGCCGTCGAGCTCGTCGGCCTGTCCGGGCACGAGGACAAGCTCCCCGCCCAGCTCTCGGGCGGCATGAAGCAGCGGGTCGGCCTGGCCCGGGCCCTCGCCGCCGACACCGAGATCCTGCTCATGGACGAGGCCTTCAGCGCGCTGGACCCGCTCATCCGCCAGGAGATGCAGGACCAGCTGCTCGACCTCCAGTCGAAGCTCGCCAAGACCATCGTGTTCATCACCCACGACCTCAACGAGGCCATGCGCATCGGCGACCGGATCGCCATCTGCGACGGCCAGGTGAAGCAGCTGGGCACCGCCGAGGACATCCTCATGCGCCCGGCCGACGACTACGTCGCGGACTTCACCGCCGACGTCGACCGCTCGCGCGTGCTCACCGCCGAGGCCGTCATGGAACCGTGCGGGACCCGGGACACCAGCGCGTTCCCCAAGGTCGAATCGGACGTGCCCGTGAACGAGCTCTATGAGCCGGTCCTGAGCTCCAAGGCCCCCTTGCTGGTCGTGGACGACAACTCGGATCCGCTCGGGGTGGTCACGCCCAGGTCCATCATCAAGTCGCTGTCGCCCGACCCCGCCGGCGACGCCGAACAGGAGCGTCAGCCCGCATGATCGACTACCTCCGCGACTGGTTCTGGACGTACATCTGGAAGCCCTTGCCCGACATGCCCTTCGGCGACTGGATGGAGACGTTCATCCGCTGGGCCCGCGACGCGTGGGCCACCGGCTTCGACGCCGTCGACACCGGGCTCGAATTCCTCTACTCGAATCTCGCCGACGGGCTGCTGTGGCTCCCTTCGGGGGTCATGGTGCTGCTGTTCGCCCTGATCGCGTGGGCGGCGAAGGGCTGGAAGCTCGGCGTCGGCATCGGCCTGGGCATGTTCGTCGTCGCCTGGACCCCGTACTGGGAGGAGACGATGCAGACCCTGTCGATGGTCCTCGTCTCCGCCGCGATCGCGATCCTCCTGGCGATCCCGTTGGGCATCGCCGCGGCCGAGAACAAGGCGGTCTCGGCGATCGCGCGGCCGGTGCTGGACTTCATGCAGACGCTGCCGGCGTTCGTGTACCTCATCCCGGTCGTGATGCTGTTCAGCGTCGGCGTGGTGCCCGGCATCATCGCCACGATCATCTTCGCGATGCCGCCGGGCGTGCGCCTCACCGAACTCGGCCTGCGCCAGGTGGACCGCGAGGTCGTGGAGGCCGGGCAGGCCTTCGGGGCCTCCCCCGCGCGCATCCTCGCCCGCATCAAGCTCCCGCTCGCCCTGCCGACGATCATGGCCGGGCTCAACCAGGTCATCATGCTCGCACTGTCCATGGTGGTCATCGCGGGTCTCGTGGGCGGCGGCGGCCTCGGCTCGGTCATCTCCGGGTCCTTGGGCCGCTTGGACATCGCCGCCGGTTTCAACGCCGGCCTCGCCGTGGTCCTCCTCGCGATCCTGCTCGACCGCGTGACGCAGGGCCTGTCCGACCGCACTCCGGTGGCGCGCGCAGCGAAGCTCGCCCGCTAAGCCTCCAACACTCCCCGATTGGCGTGTGCCCCCGCGCCGGAAAGAAGGAAACATGGAACGACGTTCGATCATGAAGGGCGCCATCGCCTCCGGCGCCATCGCACCGCTCGTGCTGGCCGGCTGCTCCGTCGAAGAGGAGCCCGGCGCGGCCACGGGCGAAGGCGTGGACTTCGGCCTGCCGAAGGGCGAGGGCGAGATCAAGATCGGCTACATCAACTGGGATGAGGCGGTCGTCGCCACCGAGCTGTGGCGCCAGGCGCTCACGGCCTCGGGCTACACCGTCACCGCCCAGGAGTTCACCGAGGTCGGGCCGCTGTTCGAGGGCCTGTCCTCGGGCGACCTCGACATCTTCCTCGACGGCTGGCTGCCGATCACGCACCAGACGTACATGGAGACCTACGGCGACCAGCTCGAGCAGCTGGGCGCCTGGAACGAGAACGCGGCGCTCACGGTCGCCGTTCCGAGCTATGTGGACGTCGAGTCGCTGGCCGACCTCAACGCCAACGCGGACCTGTTCGGCGGACGCATCGTCGGCATCGAGGCCAGCGCGGGCCTGACCGAGGCGGTGCAGAACAGCTCCATTCCGACGTACGGGATCACGGACCTGACGCTGGAGACCTCCTCGACCTCGGCGATGCTCTCCGAGCTGGACTCGGCGATCGCCGCCGAGGAGCCGATCGTCGTGACCCTGTGGCAGCCGCACTGGGCGTACGCCAAGTACGACCTGAAGAACCTCGCGGACCCGGAGACCACGCTGGGCGAGGCCGAGACCATCAACACCTTGGCGCGCTTGGGCTTCGGCGAGGAGTTCCCGGACGTGGCGGAGGCACTCGGCACGTTCGCGATGGACGACGAGCAGCTCGCGAGCCTGGAGAACACGGTCTTCACCGACAACGAGGGCGATGTCGAGGCCGGCGTGACGGCGTGGCTGAAGGACAACAAGTTCACCGATCTGGTCGCTTAGCCACACCTGAAGAACGCGCGCGGCGCGGGTCGGCGCACCACGGCAGGAACGAGGACTCAGCCGACCTCCAGCGCGATCCGCCCATGCGCGATCAGGCTGTCTCCCCCACAGGAGGCGGCTTCGGTGCGGGACCGGGATGCCGGTTCCGCACCGTCTTTGTTCGCTCGTATTGATATATGTTGATGTCTAGTTTAATATGACACATGGCACCCGGTTCCCGGACCGGTCGCCGCAGGTTGGCGGTGGCATTCCCCGGCATCGCGCACCGCATGGCGCATTGGAGCACCATGTCGTTCAACAGCTCAGACCCCCATAACCCGACACCCTCACTCCCCCGCAGGCGTCTCTTCCAAGGCGCCGCCGCGGTCGGCGGCCTCGCCGCCTTCGGCACCGCGGTCCCCGCAGCGCACGCGCAGACCGACGAGATCGGCATCCAGGCCGTCCACCCCGGGATGCTGCACACCCAGGCCGACATCGACCGCATGTACGCGAAGGTCAGCACCAACCAGGAGCCCTGGCGCGCCGGCTGGGAGAAGCTCATCGCGAACAGCCACGCGCAGTCCACCTGGGCCGCAAGGCCCACCGCGATCATCATCCGCGGCGGCGACGGCCAGAACTACCCGCAGCTCTACAACGACATCCACGCCGCCTACCAGTGCGCCCTGCGCTGGAGGGTCTCCGGCAACACGGCCTACCGCGACAAGGCCGTCGAGATCCTCAACGCGTGGTCCTCCACACTGGAGGCCGTCAACGGCAACGCGGACCGGTTCCTCGCGGCCGGGATCTACGGCTACCAGTTCTGCTGCGCCGCCGACCTCGTGCGCGGCGCGCCCGGATTCAACCTCGGTGCGTTCCAGGACATGATGACCAGCATCTTCCTGCCGATGAACGACCACTTCCTCACCAACCACAACGACGCCTGCATCACGAACTACTGGGCGAACTGGGACCTGTGCAACATGGCGAGCAAGCTCGCCATCGGCATCATCTGCGACGACGCGGGCATCATCAACGCGGCCGTCGACTACTTCTGGAACGGCGAGGGCAACGGCTCGATCTACAACGCCATCCCGTTCGTCCACAGCGGATTCCTCGCCCAATGGCAGGAGTCCGGCCGCGACCAGGGCCACTCGATCATGGGCATCGGGCTCATGTCGAGCTTCATGGAGATGGCCTGGAACCAGGGCATCGACCTCTACTCCGCCAGGGACCTCGCGTTCGCCAAGGCCGCCGAATACGTGGCGCGCTACAACCTCGGCTACAACGACCTGCCCTTCACCAAGTACACGTGGGGCACCGGCCAGAGCTGCGCCTACTCCGAGCAGACCGTCATGGGCGCGGGCGGGCGCGGCCAGCTGCGCCCGGTGTGGGAGATGGTCTACAACCACTACAGCGTCAGGCGCGGGCTCCGGATGCCCAACGTCGCCCGCATGGCCGCCTTGGTGCGGGCCGAGGGCGGCGGCGGGGACTACGGCACCGCCTCGGGCGGGTTCGACACGCTCGGCTTCGGCACCGTCGCCCACACCAGGCCCACCCCGGCGGTCGTCTCCGGCGGCGTCTACACGCTCATGGCCGAGCGGTCCGGGAAGTGCCTCGACAACGGCTCGGTCACCACCGAAGGCGCCCAAGTGAAGCAGTGGGGCGACAACGGCGGGAACTGGCAGCGCTGGCGCATCACCGACGTCGGCGGCGGCTACTTCAAGCTCGTGAACCTCCACTCCGGCAAGGCCCTCGACAACTACTCGGTGACCACCCAGGGCTCGGCGGTCGTGCAGTGGACCGACAACGGGGTCGCGGCGCAGCGGTGGCAGATCACCGACGTCGGCGGCGGGGCCGTCAAGCTCACCTGCCAGCACTCGGGCAAGGTGCTCGACAACGGCAACGGCGAGTCCGACGGCGGCGGCACGATCCAGTGGACCGGCACCGGCGGCGTGCAGCAGCGCTGGAACCTCAAGCGGGTCGCGTAATCGAACATGGCAAGGGGCCGGGCCTGCCCCGGCCCCTTGCATTGCCTTGTGCCGTAGCGCTTTGCAATTGTCCGATTACGTAGGAAAGTTGGGAAAAATGCGCTTTGGGATTGATGTTTGTTTATATGGCCTTTAGACTGGCCAGCGGCGGGAGTCGCCCCGGCATCCCCCGCCGAACACTCGCGGTGGCATTCCCCGGCATCGCACACCGCATGGCGCAAAGGAGCTCCATGTCTATTAGGGACAACACCATCGAACCGAATACCGCAGGGCACGGCCCGAACCTCAAGCGGCGGGGCCTGATCAAGGGCGCGATCGCCGCGGGCGGCCTCGCGGTAGCCGGAGCCGGCGGGCTCGGCATCGCCGCGGCGCAGGACGAGGCGGACGACGTCACCGCGCAGGCCACCCACCCGGGCCTGCTGCACACCCAGGCCGACTTCGACCGCATGAAGGCCAAGGTCGACGGCGGCGTGGAGCCGTGGGTCGCGGGCTGGAACCGGCTCACCGCGAACAGCCACTCCCAGTCCACCTGGGCCGCAAGGCCGACCGCGATCATCATCCGCGGCGGCGACGGGCAGAACTACCCGCAGCTGTACAACGACATCCACGCCGCGTACCAGAACGCGCTGCGCTGGAAGGTCTCCGGCGACAACGCGCACCGCGACAAGGCCGTCCAGATCCTCAACGCCTGGTCCTCCACGCTGGAGGCCGTCAACGGCAACGCCGACCGGTTCCTGGCCGCCGGCATCTACGGCTACCAGTTCTGCGCCGCCGCCGACATCGTCCGCGACGTCTCGGGCTTCGACCTCGGCGGGTTCCAGGACATGATGACGAGCATCTTCCTGCCGATGAACGAATCGTTCCTCACCAACCACAACGACGCGTGCATCACGAACTACTGGGCCAACTGGGACCTCTGCAACATGGCGAGCAAGCTCGCCATCGGCATCATCTGCGACGACGCCACGATCACCGACCAGGCGATCGACTACTTCTGGAACGGCGAGGGCAACGGCTCCATCGGCAACGCCGTCCCGTTCGTCTACGACGGCGGGCTCGCGCAGTGGCAGGAGTCCGGCCGCGACCAGGGGCACTCGATCATGGGCATCGGGCTCATGTCGACGATCATGGAGATGGCCTGGAACCAGGGCGTCGACCTCTACGGCGCCAACGACAACGCCTTCGCAAAGGCGGCGGAGTACGTGGCGCGCTACAACTCCGGCCACGACGACCTGCCGTTCACCAAGTACACCTGGGGCACCGGCCAGAACTGCGCCTACCAGGAGCAGACCGTGATGGGCGCGGGCGGGCGCGGCCAAGCGCGGCCGGTGTGGGAGATGGTGTTCCACCACTACACCTCGCGCCAGGGCTTCGCACTGCCGAACGTCAGCGCCCTCGCGGGCACCAACAGCCCCGAAGGCGGCGGCGGAGACTACGGCACCGCCTCCGGCGGGTTCGACACCCTCGGCTTCGGGACCCTCGCCCACGTGCGCCTCACCTGGGACGAGATTCCTGACAACCTGACGCCGCTCGGTTAGCTCCCCAGCGCCGGCCCGGCTCCGGTCGGGTCGGCGCTTTTTTGGGCCACGCATTGTTCGATTTCGAGCATTCTCGGTGATGTGTGAGAATCAGTTCGGAAGCATTGGGGCTTCCACGACTACCTCCCGACCGGCAGCGGGCCCTCCCCCGGCACAGCGCGCTGCCCCATCGCCAGGAGCACCATGTCGAAGCACCGCGCGAACAACATCAAACGCCGCCACATCATCGTCGGCGCCGCCGCGACCGGAGGTCTCGCCGCGGCGGGCGCCGCCGGGTACTGGCTCACCCGCGACAACGAACCTTCCACTCCCCCGACTGCAGAGGACGCCGCGACGCCATCCGTCGATCCGTCCGCCAGCGCCAGCCCGGACCCCGACGGCGAGGGCGGCGCGGCGGAGAACACCAGAGGCGAGGCCGGACCCGGCAACGGCGGCCACCCCGGACTCCTGCACACGCAGGAGGACTTCGACCGCATGGCGGAGAAGGTGGCCGCGGGCGAGTCCCCGTGGATCGAAGGCTGGAACCGCCTGACCGGCAACGGCCGCTCCCACGCCGACTGGTGGGCCCGGCCGACGGCGGTCGTCATCCGCGGGGGCGACGGGCAGAACTACCCGGTTCTGTACAAGGACCTCCACGCCGCCTACCAGAACGCCCTGCGCTGGAGGATCAGCGGCGACGAAGCCCACCGCGACAAGGCGGTCGAGATTCTCAACGCCTGGTCGGCGACCCTCACCGAGATCAACGGCAATGCCGACCGGTTCCTGGCCGCCGGGATCTACGGCTACCAGGCGGCCAACGCCGCCGAGCTCGTCCGCGACGTCGACGGCTTCGAGGCCGGACGGTTCCAGGACATGCTGGCGAACGTGTTCTACCCGCTCAACGACCAGTTCCTGAACGGCCACAACGACGCCTGCATCACCAACTACTGGTCGAACTGGGATCTGTGCACCGTCGCCTCGGTGATGGCGATCGGCGTGTTCAACGAGGACCAGGGCCTGTTCGACCGGGCGGTCGACTACATGTACAACGGCGAGGGCAACGGCTCGCTCGACCACGCCATCCCGTTCGTCCACGAGGACGAGGGCCTGGCGCAGCAGCAGGAGAGCGGGCGCGACCAGGGGCACACGCTCATGGCCACCGGGCTGCTGGCGACGATCTGCGAGATGGCCTGGAACCAGGGCGTGGACCTGTACGGCTACGACGACAGCAGGTTCGCCAAGTGCGCCGAGTACGTCGCGCGCTTCAACCTCGGCAGGGACGTCCCGTTCACGGCGTACGCGTGGGGTTCGGGGCAGGGCTGCAAGCCGGAGCAGCAGACGGTGATCTCCGAAGCAGCGCGCGGGCAGGTCAGGCCGGTGTGGGAGTCGATCTACCACCACTACGCGGGTCGCCAGGGCAGGTCCATGCCGAACGTCGCCGACATGATCGCCCAGAACGGCGCCGAAGGCGGGGGCGGCGACTACGGCGACGACTCCGGAGGCTACGACACCTTGGGCTTCGGCACCCTCACCTTCGCCCGCTGATCGGTTCGCAAAACGCGTCCGGATTCATGCGTATGTGCTAATATGTTGGTGCGCTTTGCGGGCCGCCCCCCTCGCTGAGCGCCTCGACACTGCAGGCCTCCCGCACGCGACCGCCGACCCGCGCTCGGCGGTCGCGTTGCGTCCGACCGATACCATCTGCGGAGACACGCCCCCTAAGGCACGCCTCGGATCTCGGTCCCGAAACGTGCCATCGAGCGCTAGGAGACCTCTTGTTCGGCATGCTCGCTCCCTGTCCCTCCCGCACACCGGACGACCTCAAACCCAGATGGATGGGACATTTCTGCGGCCTGTGCCTGGAACTGCGCGACGACGCCGGCCATTTCGCGCGGCTCACCACCAATTACGACGCGCTCGCGCTCTCCGTGCTCGTCGAAGCCCAGCAGGGCGACGACGCCGACAGCCGCAACGCCGGGCCCTGCGCCCTGCGCGGCATGCGACGCCAGCGCGTCGCCATCGGCGGCGGCCCGCGCCTCGCCGCCGCCGCATCGCTGGTGCTGGCCTCGGCGAAGATCCGCGACCACGTGGAGGACGGCGATGGCTTCGCGGCGAAGCCGGGAGCGCGCGGCATCGCGGGCTTGACTGCGGATCGACTGCGCGCCAAGGCCACCGCGATCGGCGACTCGATCGACCTGGACACCGCGTCGCTGTTCGCGGTGATCGAGGGCCAGCGCGAGATCGAGGCCGACTGCGGCACGGGCACGCCGCTCACCGCCGTTACCGCCCCTACCGAGGCGGCCACCGCCGAGTTGTTCGCGCACGCCGCGTTCATCGGCGGTCGGCCGGAGAACGCCGACGCGTTCCGGACTGCGGGGGCGGCGTTCGGCCGCTTGGCGCACCTGCTGGATGCGGCGGACGACTTCGAGGAGGACGCCGAGCGCGGGGCGTGGAACCCGTTGGCGGTCACCGGTTCTACGATCGTGGACGCGCGGACCCTGGCGAAGGGCGCTTTGGCGGACATGAAGCGCGCCTTGGACTCGGCCGTGATCGTGGACGCGACGTTGACCGAGCTGCTGCTGGATCGATATGCGCGCCATGCGTTCTCGAAGACCTTCGGCACGACGTGCGCGTCGAGCCGAAGGTCCGATCACCGCCACGACCACCGCCGCCCGCGCTACGACGACCACGAATACGGGTCGCGTCGGCGCGGGTTCTGGGCGGGCCTGTGCAGCTTCGCGGTGCTGGCCTGCACGTGCCAGATGTGCTGCGCCGAGCACTACAACGATCCGTGGACCGGGCAGCCGCGCCAGGGCTGCTGCCGGGATTGCTGTGACTGCTGCGAGTGCGAATGCTGCCAGTGCTGCCAGTGCTGCGGCGACTCGGAAGGTGACGGCGGCTGCTGCAGCGGGTGCGATTGCCCTTGCAGCTGCGACTGATCCGCTAGCGCGGCGGCTGCGGCCAGCCCGGGTTCGCGGGCGGGCTCGGCGGTTGCTGCGTCGGCGGTGCGACCGCGGGCGGGTGCGCCGCGTCCCTCCACTGCGGCGGCTGGTAGCCCACGACCGGCTGCCCGTCGCCGGGCCGCTGCTCGGAGCCCTTGGGCTGGTTGCCGGGGCGTTCCTTGAGCCATGCCGCGACCGGGCGCGTGAAGAGCAGCGCGAGCACCAGGAGAACGGCGAGGAGCTGCACGAGTGCGAACGGGACCTTGATCGCCCCGATGAACCCGCAGAGGGAGACGAGGCCGAGGAAGCCGAGTCCGATGTAGAAGACCATGCGCGGGTCTTGGAAACCGAAGCGGCCCAGGCTTTCCTTGGCGACGGCCCAGATGAGGACGAGGACGACCGCGGCGACGAGCACCCCGGAGACGAGGTTGACGACCAGCCCGACGCTCGACGAGAACAGCCCGGCCATCAAGGCCGAGAACGCGATCGACAGCAGCGACAGCAGCACGGCGACGGCCAGGTAGATCCACAGCAGCTGCAGGATCCACGTGACCTGCTTGGGGCGGCCCTCCATGCCGAGGATCCCCCAGCGCTGCCCGAAGGTCGGCGCGGGAGGAAGGACCGGTCCGGCCTGCTCGGCGCCTTGGGCGGCCGCGAACGTCCCGTACGGGTCGTGCGGTCGGTACTGGAAGGACGGCGCGGCGGGTCCGGGCGGCGGCCCGGCGGACCCGGCCGGCTGGTGGGGGTTCGGGTCGTTCGCAGGCCCGGTCATGTAGGGAGGGTTGGTCATCGATCGGCTCCGAGGATGCTGTCAGTGGCGGCAATCAAGTTATCGCAAAGCCGCGGTGACCGCTGCCCCGGTCAGTAGTCGACGAGTTCGAAGAGGGCGATCGTCTCGAAGTGCTGCGTCATCGGGAACGCGTCGAAGGCGCGGATGCGGGTCAGCTCGTAGCCCTCGATCGCGAGGTCCTTCGCGTCGCGTGCCAGCGCACCCGCGTCGCAGGCGACGTAGCAGATCGCCCGAGGGCGGGCTTCGCCAAGGGCCACAATGACTTCGGGGCCAGCGCCGCTGCGCGGCGGGTCGAGGACGACAAGGTCGACGGTGCCGAGGTTGGGCGTGATCGAGGCGACGTCGTCTTCGATGGCCCCGGCGTTCTTCCACGCGGAGAGGTTCGTGGCGGTGCGGGACGACCGCGCGTTCTCAACGGCCACGACGCGTCCGGTCTCGCCGACCGCTTCGGCCAGTCCGGCGGCGAAGAGTCCCGCGCCGGCGTAGAGGTCCCAGGCGGATTCGCCCTCGCGTGGGGCGAGGAAGTCGAGCGCGCATTCGAGGAAGGCGGGAGCGGCGGCCGGGTGGACCTGCCAGAACCCGTCGAAGTCGATCGTGAACTCGTTCTCGCCGACCGTCTGGTGGACGAGTTTGGGGCCGCTCTTGTGGTGCGGGCGGGCGGTGCGCCGCAGCTGCGTGTAGACGGCGAGCTCGTCGTCGTTCGAGTCGACGACGCCCACGGCGCCCATGCCGTCCCAGGTCTTGGTGAGGATGTCGGCTTCCTGGATGCGCTCGGTGGCGATGGCGCACTTGTCGATGTGGACGAGGTCGTGCGATTTGTGGACGCGCAGGCCGGGCCTGCCGTTCTCGTCCACGGCGTACTGCATCCGGGTGCGCCAGCCGAGGGCGCCCTCGTCCCAGGGCAGGGCCTCGACCTCGACGCCTTCGAGCTTCACGGGGTCGATCCCGCCGATGCGGGTGAGCTGGTCGAAGAGGACCTTGGCCTTGAGGCGGCGCTGCGCTTCGGGGGTGGCGTGCTGGAAGTCGCAGCCGCCGCATTTGCCGGGCCCGGCGTAAGGGCACGGGGGTTCGACGCGGTCCGGCGAGGCCTCGATGATCTCGACGGCGTCGGCGAACGCGAACTTCTTCTTGCGCTCGCCCACCTCGATGCGGACGGTTTCGCCGGGCAGGGCGTGCCGGACGAAGTAGACCTCGCCGTCGACGCGGGCCACGCAGTGGCCTCCTGCGGCGACGTCTTCAACGGTGACGATCATCGTCCACATCCTCTGGGTTTACCGGCGGCACCGCTGTAGCGGGCCGCACGCCAGGATACGGGGTCGGACCGCTCCGCCATCGGCGCTTACCGCGCGGGTGTGACATCGACTCTCGGGGCCCCGGTGAAACCGTGTCCGGAGGGCCCGGCAGTGAACGCGTCTCGCGCCCCTGCGCGGCCTGCCGGCGGTGCCTCATTTGCGGATGCGGCGGAGCGGCGGGGGCTCGGTGCTCTCGCCGAGGATCCACGGCACGATGCAGATCATGACGCCCGGTTCGTACTTGAGCTGGCGGCGGATGGCCTTGGTGGTCTGGTTGTGCAGCAGGGTCGTCGTCCAGTGGAAGTAGCCGCGCGAGAGCCGCCCGGGCTGCGGGCCCTGGCCGACCACGTATTCGGGCAGGTAGACGGTGACGACGTCCCTCGGGGCGTCGCGGCGGCGGGCCTTCACGAAGTCGACGATCGGCCCGGTGATCTCCCGGTACGGCGAGTCGACGACGGTGAGCGGCACCTTGATGCCGCGCCGCTCCCATTCGGCGAGGAGCTGGCGGGACGCGGCGGCGTCAACGTTCACCGACAGGCCGGTGATGGTGTCGGGCCGGGTGGCCTTGGCGTACGAGAGCATCCGCATGAGCGGCAGGTTGACGCTCGAGACGAGCACGATCGCGTGGCTGCGCGCGGGCAGCCGCGGCTTGCCCGGCGGCAGCTCGATCTCGTCGCGCACGGCAGAGTAGTGCTGCGCGATGAAACGCATGAGCAGGTAGCAGCCGCCGATGATGAGCACGGCGATCCAGCCGCCGCGCCGGTAGTCGGTGAGCGCCACGATCGCGAGCACGACCGCGCACGCCAGCGCGGCGAGCAGCGCGGTGCCCCGGGCGCGGCGTGCGCGGGAGCGGCGCGTGGCGTCGCGTTCGACGCTGAGGACGCGCCGCCAGTGGCGGACCATCGCGGCGTTGGCCAGGACCATCGAGAGGAAGACGCCGACGATGTACAGGCCCATGAGTTCGAAGGTCCGGCCGCCGAAGAGGATCACCAGGAGTGCGGCGGCGACGGCGAGGATGAGGATGCCGTTGGAGTAGACGAGCCGGTCGCCGCGCTTGTGGAGCTGGCGCGGCAGGAGGGAGTCCTCGGCGAAGATCGAGGCGAGCTGGGGGAACCCGACGAACGCGGTGTTGGCGGCGAGGATGAGGACGCCGGCGGTGGCGAGCATGATCGGGGTCATGGCGGCGGGCGAGGCGTTGAAGACGGTGTCGGCGAGCTGGGCGAGGAGCGGGTGCTGGAGGTAGTCGGCGGCGCCGGGCTCGGCGGAGGACTGGGCGCCGACGAGGTAGGCGAGGACGACGACGCCGGTGAAGAGGGCGACGGTGGCGGCGCCGACGGCGGTGATCGCGGCGGCGGCGTTGCGCCCGCGCGGGGGTCGGAAGAAGCGGACGCGGGTCGTGAACGTCTCCATGCCGGTGACGGCGACCGATCCGGCGGCGAAAGCCCTGGCGCACAGGATGAACAGGGCCGCTGAGGTCCACTCTTGGTTCTCGGCGGTCACGGCGTCGGCGGAGGCGGCGGTGAGGTCTTCGCCGGCGCCGATGCGCAGGAACCCGGCGATGAGGAGCGCGGCCATGCCGGCGACGAAGGCGACGGTGACGGCCGCGGCGAAGCGGCCCGAGACGCGCAGGCCGCGGAGGTTGAAGGCGGCCAGGAGCACGATCGCGGCGGCGCCGATCCATTCGCGCCACGGGTGGAGGCCGGGCAGGAGCACGTCGAGGGCGGCGACGGCCGCGGAGACCGAGACGGCGACGGTGAGGATGTAGTCGAGGACGAGCGCGGCCGCGGCGAGGCGCCCGGCGCCGGGCCCGAAGTTGGCGGCGACGACGCGGTAGTCCCCGCCGCCGCCCGGGTAGGCCTGGACGGTGTAGCGGTAGGAGGCGATCACGGTGACCATGACGGCCGCGACGGCGAGGCCGGTCCACACCGAATACGCGTAGGCGGCGGTCCCGGCGACGCCGAGGACGAGGAAGACCTGCTCAGGGGCGTAGGCGAGCGAGGAGATGGGGTTGACCGCGAGGAGGGGGATGGCGTACCGCTTGGACAGCGCCAGCGAGGGCGGGCGCTGCCCGGAGGCGAAGGGCTCGCCCACGAGCAGTCGTTTGAAGACGGACAAGGACCGGGTCACAGATGTCGACATTACCGGGCGGCGGGCCCTGGCAGGACCGTCGGCCGGGTCCGGACCTACTTCGTGACGAGCCGTCGGGCGTGCGGTCGTGCCGCGGGCTGGGAACCGTCCGAAGCGGGCCCCGGCGCATTCGGGTTGGCGAGGTTCTGTCTACTAGACGCATAGGACGTTCGTTTCCGTACCCCCTTGAGCGGTTTTTCTTGGTGTCCACCGGACTCGAAGCGTCCGGCCCGAGCGTGCGCGGCGGCGCGGTAAGGTCACGGGATCAGCATCGAGGAGAAGGGTGAAGCCGGGTGCATGTGGTGATCATGGGTTGCGGGCGCGTCGGCTCGTCCCTGGCGCGCAGCCTGGTGGAGCGCGGGCACACGATCGGGATCATCGACCAGGACCCGAAGGCCTTCCGCCGCTTGGGCCCCGACTTCGACGAGACCACGGTCCGCGGCGTCGGCTTCGACCGCGAGGTCCTGGCGAAGGCCGGCATCAACCGCGCCGACGCGTTCGTCTCGGTCTCCTCGGGCGACAACTCGAACATCATCGCCGCGCGGGTCGCCCGCGAGAACTACGGCGTCCCGAACGTCATCGCCCGCATCTACGACCCCCAGCGCGCCAGCGTCTACGAGCGCCTCGGCATCCCCACCGTGGCGACGGTGCGGTGGACGGCCGACCGGCTGCTGCGCCACCTGCTGCCGGAGGAACAGGAGCCGCTGTGGCGGGACCCGACCGCGACGCTGTCGATGGTCGAGATCATCTGCGCCGAAGCCTGGTACGGGACCGCGCTGTCCGCTTTGGAGCAGGAGACGGGCCACCGGGTCGCGTACATCACCCGGTTCGGGCGCGCGACGCTGCCGACGCCCTCGACGGTGCTCCAAGACGGCGACCAGGTGTTCATGCTGGTAGCCGACGGGGACGAAGGCAAGATCCGCGAGATCGCGGGCGCCGCCCCGCGTGGAGGTGCCGCATGAGGGTCGCCATCGCCGGGGCCGGCAACGTCGGCCGGTCGATCGCCGCGGAGCTGGTCGGCAACGGCCATCAGGTGCTCCTCATCGAGCGCGACCCCGATTCCATGCGGCCCGAACGCGTCCCGGAGGCCGAATGGCTCCTCGCCGACGCGTGCGAGCTGGAGAACCTGCGCCAAGCCCGCTTGGAGGGCTGCGACGTGGCCGTCGCCGCCACGGGAGACGACAAGGTGAACCTCGTGGTGAGCCTCCTGTCGAAGACCGAGTTCGCGGTGCCGCGCGTGGTCGCGCGCGTCAACCGCGCCGAGAACGAATGGCTGTTCAACGAGGAATGGGGCGTGGACGTCTCGGTCTCCAAGCCGCGACTGCTCGCCGCGCTCGTCGAAGAGGCCGTGAGCGTCGGCGACCTGGTGCGGCTCTTGACCTTCCGCCAGTCCCAGGCGAACCTCGTCGAGATCACACTGCCGCTCGAGGCACCGCATGTGGGCAAGCGCATCGCCGAGGTGACGCTGCCGCACGACGTGGCGCTCGTGGCGATCATCCGCGGCCGCCGCGTCATCGCCCCGACCCCGGACGACACGCTTGAAGCCGGCGACGAACTGGTGTTCGTGTGCCATGAGGACGCTGAAGAGGCGACCCGCTCGGTCTTCCTCGGAAAGCGGCGGTCGACCACCACCGGCTGAAACCGGCGGATTGTCGCTCGTGGCACGCCTCGCTGGGCGGCTGCGAGCCGTACCCGGTCACGGATACCGGCGAGATCCTCCACGCCGATACCGCGACCGGTGCGGGCATGGTCACCCCGGACTCGAGCACCTTCAAGCGCTGAAGCGCCTGGGTTCCTTCTGGAAACCCCGTGAAACCCGGCCGTTCGGGCTTTACATGCGCGAGTACGCCGCGATACATTGAAAGTTCTCAATGTTCCTACTTTTTGGGAGCGCTTTCATGACACATCTCAAACGGCTCGACCTCCGTACCCTGATCGTCCTCGTCGCCGCGCTCTTCGCGGCCGGGGCCGCCTCGGTCCTCTTCATCCAGCCCGCCGCCAGCCACGGCACGTCCATCGCCCAGCCCTCGAGGCACTACAGCTGCTGGGAGCGCTGGGGCTCGGACTTCCAGAACCCGGCCATGGAGCAGGAAGACCCCATGTGCTGGGCCGCATGGCAGAACGACCCCAACGCCATGTGGAACTGGAACGGCCTCTACCGCGAGCAGGTCGGCGGCGACCACCAGGGCGCCGTCCCCGACAACCAGCTGTGCTCCGGCGGTCAGACGGGTGGCACCCGGTACGCCCCCCTCGACGACCCGGGCGCCTGGAAGACCACGAAGGTGGACGCGAACTTCACGTTCACCAACTGGGACCAGGCGAACCACGGCGCCGACTACTACCGGATCTACGTCACGAAACAGGGCTACGACGCCCAGACCGACGCACTCGACTGGGCCGACCTCGAGCTGGTGAAGGAGACCGGCGACATCGATCCCGGCGTCGGGCGACCGCCGGCCTCAGGCGGCGGGACCCTCGTCGACATCCCCGTCTCGGCGCCCGGCCGCACCGGCCACCATGTCGTGTACATGATCTGGCAGGCCAGCCACTTCGACCAGTCCTTCTACTCGTGCTCGGACGTGTGGTTCGGCGAGGGCCAGCCCGCTGAGGAGACCACGCCGCCGACCGAGCCCACCGACGACCCGACCAGCGAGGACCCGACCGACGAGCCCACCGTGCCCGCCGGATACGCCTGCACTGCAACGGCAGCCGTCAACAGCTGGGGCTCAGGCGCCACGGTCACCGTCAAGGTGGCCAACACCGGGACGCAGGCCATCCACAACTGGATGCTGCACTGGGAGTGGCCGAGCGGCGTGACACTCGGCAACATCTGGAACGCCGAGCACTCCACGATGGGCACCATGGAGATGGCCGAGCCGGTCGATTGGAACAAGGCGATCCCCGTAGGCGGTTCCGTCGAGTTCGGACTCAACGTCTCCGGATCGCTCGCCAGCGCACCGGAGTTCGCCTGCCTTCCGAGTTAACGGGGGCGCGAGTCTTGGCGAAGCTTGCGAGCCATGAATGAGCAAGGCGAAGGCGCGGCGCTCGGGCGCCGCGCCTTCATGCACATCAAGCCTTTGCGTCCTCGACGGCTTTCATCTTGCGGCGCACGGCCCAGATCGTGAAGGCCGTCAGCGCGATCGTGATGGGCCAGCCGCCGAAGAGGGTCACCAGGCCCAGTGCGTTGTCAGCGTCGATCGCGTACAGCCAGATGCGCAGCGCGTTCTTGAGGAGGAAGACGACGCCCCACAGGATCGTGATCCGGCTGAGCACGTCCACGAGCGGCTTGTTCTGCCGCCATTCCTTCTTGCCGCCTTGGGCGACAACGGCATAGATCCACCCGATGATCGGATGGCGCACCAGCGCCGAGACGATGAGCAGGACACCGTAGACCGAGCCCTGGATGATCCCGGGCAGGTAGAAGTTGCGGGCGTCGGTCGAGCGCCAGGCCAGGAACGCGCCGAGCGCGATGCCGAACAGGCCGTTGAGCGCGTGGCGGACCGATTCCCTGCGAGCCGCGCGCCAGGCGGCGATGCCCAGCGCGCTCGCGGCCGAGATGACGATGGCCCACTGGAGTCCGGTGAGCGGCCCCATCTGGTCGGGCAGGAGCGGGTTGAGGACCACGAACAGGGTGATGGGGACTGCGGCTTCGACGACGCCCTTGACGCCGCCGAGCTGCTGCGAGAGCTGCTCGGTGAACGGCGGGAGCTCGTCCGGATCGACCTCGCGAGGGGCGGTGCCCTCTCGCTCGCGGAGCTCGGTGTCAGTCGCGCGGGACTCGGTGTCGGCGGGTTCGCGGGCCGGCGTCTCGGTGCTCAATGCGGGCCTTCCGGATCGTGTGGCTGGTCCGCGCTCAGGGGCGCAGTTCGTAGGTCGGGTTGTAGACGACGAGTCGTCCGTCACTCAGCTGTGCCACGCGGCCGCGAGCGACGAGCCTGGTCCCGGCCTCAAGGCCCACGATACGCCGTCGACCCATCCAGACCAATGCGACCTGACCGGTGCCGTCGAAGAGTTCGGCCTCGACAGAGGGCGATCGGCCGTCGGTGCGCAGCACGACGGTGCGCAGGCGGCCGGCGACCGCGGCGAGCTGCCGGGGTTCGAGCCGCTCGACTGGGGTCGTGTCGGCGTCGAGGAGCTCGCCGAGCGAGGTGCGGCGGATCTCGTCGGCGAACAACTCCTGCGAGGGCACGGCGAGGCGCTTCAACCAGTCCTTGACGCGGGACCCGGCGGGCATGGTCCCCTACCGCTTGGGGCGCGGGGAGGGCTTGCGGCGGACCTGGGGCCTGGGGGTGTCGCCGGCCGCGATGATGGCGCGGTTGCCGTCGCCGCCTTCGGCTTTGCGCTGCGCGATGCGCGCGGCGGCCTCCTCGGCCATCTTCGGCGGCAGCTTCAGCGGGAGGGGTTCGCGCACCGGCATGGCGCCGGAGCCGCGGTCGATGACGAGGAGGCGCAGGGCCTCGTCGAGTTCGGGGGCGGCGGCCTCGTCGAGGGCCCTCTGGCCCTGGAAGGTGGCCTGCACGAACCAGCGGGGGCCGTCGATGCCGCAGAAGCGCACCGAGTTGGTGCCCTTCTTGGAGGCGACCTTGGCGATGAGCTCGGTGCCCCAGCGGCCCTCGACCTGCTCGACCTGGCCGCCCTGGCCGGTGACCTGGGCGGTGAGCTCCCCGCGGAACTCCTCCCAGATGCCCTCGCTGCGCGGCGCGGCGCGCACGAGCAGCTGGAGCGCGGAGGCGCCGGTGGTCAGCAGGACCTGGCTGATGTTGCCCTTGGCGTCGGTCTGGGCCTGGAAGCCCACGCCCTTGGGGACGGGCAGTCGGATCGCTCCCAGGTCGATGCGGCGGATGTCGTCGTCGGGGGCGTCGCTGACGTCGAAGGGGCCTTCGGTGGCCTCGTGCTCGAACGATTCCCCGCTCTCGGCCAGGGAGTCGAGGACGGCGCCCTCGGCGGGGCGCTGCTTCTTCGACTTTCGCCGCTTAAACACGTTCGTTCTCCTCTGCAAGTCGGCGGTGCCCGCCGGTGGATCCGTGGCCGCTCGCGCCGCGCTGCGTCGGCGCGAGGTCGTCGACCTCGGTGAAACGGGCTCGTACGACCGGTTGGATCACCAATTGTGCGACACGGTCGCCGCGTTCGATGACGGCGGTCCGCTCCGGGTCGAGGTTCACGAGGTTGATCTTGATCTCACCGCGGTAGCCGGAGTCGATCGTGCCGGGGGCGTTGACGATGGTGACGCCGAGCTTGTGGGCGAGTCCGGAGCGCGGGTTCGTGTAGCCAACGTGCCCTTCGGGGATCGCCACGGCGACGCCGGTGCCGACGAGGTGCCGCTGCCCGGGGGCCAGTTCGACGCGCTCGGCGGCGTAGAGGTCCGCTCCGGCGTCGCCGGGGTGCGCGTAGCCGGGGAGCGGCAGGTCGGGGTCGAGCCGCCGGATGGCGACCGGGACGTCGGCTGACATCGTCGTCGGGTTCCTCTCACTCGCGGAAGCACGCCCCTGAGGTTGTGCGACTGGCAGGGTTATGGTCTCAGATTTGGCATCCTCCCCTACTGCTGGAGAAGGGGATTCTGACCGGTTTCCCGATCAGGCGGTAATCCCTTGCGGTTTCCTGCTGGTTCCTGCTTCGCGGGCGGTCGCCTCCACGCTAGGAGCGTTTCGGTCTTACACCGTCTCCACAGGCTGCAACCGCCAGCCCGGCGGCCAGAATGTTCTTCGCGGCGTCGATCGCTCAGACTAGGGTTAGGAGTCTGATCCCACCCCGCGAGAGGACCTGATGAGAAATACGGAACGGTACGCCGAGCGCATGAGGTTGCCATTGGCGGGTTGGCTGGCCGTGATCGTGGTGGCGGTGCTCGCCGGGGCGCTGTCCAACTTCGGCGACATGCGCTGGTGGCGTGTGGCCGCGAGCGTCGCGCTCATGGTCGCGGTGTTCGTCGGCGCGTGGTGGCTGAGTCGCCTGCGGGTCGCCGTTGCTGAAGTCGACGGCGAGGTGTGGCTCCACGTGGACGACGCGCGGCTGCCGATGTCGGCCGTGGCCGAGGTCCAGGTCCTGGAGCCGGTCGCCTACTCCGACGCCATGGGCGTCGCATTGCATCCGCTGGCGTTCATCGTCCAGCGGCCCTGGATCAATCGCGGGTTGCGGATCGTCCTCGACGACCCTGCGGATCCGACCCCCTACTGGATCGTCGCCTCGCGCCGTCCCGAGCGGCTCAAAGCGGCGCTGACGGCCGCGCGGGAGCCGGTGGAGGCCTAGAGCCCCGGACAAGCGAGACGGCCCGCAGGAGGTCTCCTGCGAGCCGTGCGCTATCTGAGGGGCACCGTTCCTGGCAAAGCTTCCGAGCTGAATGTCAGCGGTCTCGGCAAAGCTTGCGAGCCGTGGACGCGGACTGCGGCTAGGCGCAGTCCTTGCAGATCGGCTGCCCGTTCTTCTCTTTGGCGAACTGGCTCCGGTGGTGGACCAGGAAGCAGCTGGAGCATCGGAACTCGTCCTGCTGCATCGGCAGGACCTTCACCGAAAGCTCTTCATCGCCCAGGTCGGCACCCGGCAGCTCGAAGTTCTCGGCCACCTCGGCCTCGTCGACGTCCACCGACCCCGATTGATCGGTGCGGCCCTTCGCAAGGGCGTCGATGCCGTCGGTCCCGGCGTTCTCTTCCTTGTCCCGGCGCGGGGCGTCGTAGTCGGTTGCCATCGTTTTCCACTCCCATTGGTTTCTCTTGCGGCTCCGGAACCGAGCGCGGCGGGTTGCCGCTGGGGCATTCGGGTGATACAGCGGCCCGGCTCTGGTTCCTGGCGGGTTCGGTTCCGTCCCTGCAGGCGGCGTACCTTACCGCGTGCAGTCCATTCCTATACACGATGCCCCAGGGTTTTTCATCCCCATTGTGGCGAGAAACACTTCTGTGTCGAGGGCAGCGAGTGTACCGCCTCTCGCCCACGGAGACGACCCGCGCACGATAGCCTTTCGGATGGCAACGTTTGCGGGCCGTCGGCTCGTCTAAGGCGCAGACGGTCGTTTGCACTTTTTGGAGACTCGGGGAGGCAGCCGTGCGTATCGCTCGTATCCGCGCTTTGACGGTTCTATGCGCATTGGCGCTGGTCGCGGGCTTGATCACGCTGTGGGCCATTCGGAACGACTCGCAATTGTCGGCGAGCGACGACTGCCCGCCCGGCGCGGTCGAGATCAAGACCGCACCGATCCCGGCCCCCGAGGACATCGAGGTCGTCGTCCTCAACGGCACCGACAGCGACGGACTGGCCGAGCAGGCCGCCGCGCAGCTCGAGGACCGCGGCTTCGTCGTCACCGAGACGGGCGACGCAGACGAGGAATACGACGGCACCGCGCTGGTGTACTTCGGTCCCGACCAGTACGCCGCCGGGCTCCACACGCACGCGTACTTCTACCAAGGGCACGAGGCTTTCGATCTCGACTGGGACAAGCCGATCACCATTGTGCTGGGGGACGACTTCGCGGAGGTACGCTCGGCATCCGACGCGCGCCAGTCTTTCGCGCAAGGCGGCATCGGCGAAGCACCCGAGGGCACTTGCACGGTAGAATAGACCGCCGTCACACCCCACGTGCTGCGACACATTGACACTGAAAATGCGGAAACACAGCTCGAAACGGCACCACGGACGGGCCGCAGGCGATTTTCGGCGCTACAATTCACGCCTGCCCGGTCGTTGTGCCGACCTGGGCTGCCGACCCAATATCCAACGCTCACCCGCTATGGAGCCCGGCTGCGCCGTGCCCGCCATTGCCTCGGAAGGTTGCTCGTGACTGACGCACGTCCCACCGGCACAGACGTCAATTCCCTGACCGACTCGCTGCTCTCTCTGGCCCGAGAGAGCAACGGGCAGCTGACGTCCGCGACGGTCGCCCAGGTTCTGGAGTCGGTGCAGGCCTCCCCCGCCGATGGCAAGAAGGTGCTTCGCGCATTGGCCGAGGCCGACGTGACCGTGGTCGTGGACGGCTCCGCCTCCACCCGCAAGCGCGTCCCCGCCGCCCGCACCGCCACCTCCGCCCGGACCACCACCGCCAAGGCCGCCAAGAAGACCGCGGTGAAGAAGACCGCCAAGAAGGCCGCCGCCGCACCGACCGCCGAAGAGGCGGGCGAAGAGGCCCCGGTCAAGAAGGCCGCCAAGAAGACCGCTAAGAAGGCCGTCGCCAAGAAGGCGGTCAAGAAGGCCGCCGCGAAGAAGCCCGCGGACGGCGAGGAGCCCGACGAGGCCGAACTCGCCGCGGCCGCCGACGACGACGCCTTGGCAGAGGCCGCAGCCGCGGCCCCCGCCAAGAAGGCCACCCGCAAGAAGGCCGCCAAGAAGGCCACCCGCGGGAAGTCCAAGAAGGACGGCGAAGACGACGAAGAGGGCGACGACTTCGAGTGGGACGAGGAGGACTCGGAGGCGCTCAAGCAGGCTCGCAAGGACGCCGAGATGACCGCCTCGGCCGACTCGGTCCGCGCTTATCTCAAGCAGATCGGCAAGGTCCCCCTCCTCAACGCCGCGCAGGAGGTCGAGCTCGCCAAGCGCATCGAGGCCGGCCTGTACGCCGTCGAGCGTCTCAAGCTGCTCCGCGAGGGCGGCGAGGAGATCCCCACGCAGATGCGCCGGGACCTCGAATGGATCGTCCGCGACGGCGACCGCGCCAAGGACCACCTCCTCGAGGCGAACCTCCGACTCGTGGTCTCGCTCGCCAAGCGCTACACCGGCCGCGGCATGGCGTTCCTGGACCTCATCCAGGAAGGCAACCTCGGTCTCATCCGCGCCGTCGAGAAGTTCGACTACACCAAGGGCTACAAGTTCTCCACGTACGCCACCTGGTGGATCCGCCAGGCCATCACCAGGGCCATGGCCGACCAGGCGAGGACCATCCGTATACCAGTCCACATGGTCGAGGTCATCAACAAACTCGGCCGCATACAGCGTGAGCTGCTGCAGGATCTCGGTCGCGAGCCCAGCCCCGACGAGCTGGCCAAGGAGATGGACATCTCCCCGGAGAAGGTCCTCGAGATCCAGCAGTACGCGCGCGAGCCGATCAGCCTCGACCAGACCATCGGCGACGAGGGCGACAGCCAGCTCGGCGACTTCATCGAGGACTCCGAAGCCATTGTGGCCGTAGACGCGGTCTCCTTCTCGCTCCTGCAGGGGCAGCTCCAGCAGGTGCTGCAGACCCTCTCGGAGCGCGAAGCCGGCGTCGTGCGGCTGCGGTTCGGCCTCACCGACGGCCAGCCGCGCACCCTCGACGAGATCGGCCAGGTCTACGGGGTCACCCGTGAACGCATCCGCCAGATCGAGTCGAAGACCATGTCGAAGCTGCGGCACCCGTCGCGCTCGCAGGTGCTGCGCGACTACCTCGACTAGGTCCGTTTCGCTCCCGGCGTAACGGAAGCCGAAGAGGCGCAGCAAGGCTCCGAGCAGTGGTGTATCACCCGAACGGGTGGGTACCTACGACTCGTGCCGGGTTGTCGATCCTCGTTCCGTGGGCTACGGTGTGGAGCAACTATCCCGACCGAAGGACCGGGCGGGCCCTCAAGAAGTGAGGCCAGTCTCAGTCCGAAAGTGTCGGGCATAGGTAGTACAGTGCAGGCGTTGAACGGAACGAGCCGGTCAACAGGCCGACATCAGATTTCATTTCGACCGAACGCAGCGGAGGACCTGGTATGACATCCACCCTGACGCCCCCGCCCCAGACGGAGGAACGTCCGATCGCGGGCGAGCGCTGCGATCGGTGTAGCGCCGCGGCAAAACTCCGCGTGACCCTGGCCGAAGGCGGCGACCTCGTCTTCTGCGGCCACCACGCGAACCAGTTCGCCGAGAAGCTCGTGCCGATCGCCATCGACTTCACCGCCGACCCCGAATTCGAGTGGCGCGGCACCGACCTCATGGCCTCGGAGAACTAGCGCGCACAGGCTTATCGTAAGGGCCCGAGCGGGTTTCCGCTCGGGCCCTGATCAAATTTCAAGTGAGTACCGTCAAGTGAGTAGCGTCAAGTAAGCACCGTCAAGACTGTTCGATTCCAAAGCAGTTCCTTGATACGACAGCGGGCCGCCAGAGATGGCGGCCCGCTGTCGTTCACTTGATGCCTCGGTCACCAGGACCGGATCGCGGCGATCCGCTCCTCCAACTGCTCGATGGTCGCCTGCGCGCTCGGCGGACCGCCGCACGTCGACCGCAGCTTCGCGTGGATCTTCCCGTGCGGCTCGTTCGTCGCGAACGAGCGGGCGCCCACCAGCGCGTTCAGCTGCTTGCGGAGCTTGAGTCGCTTCTGCGCGTTCGTCATCGCCGGCTCGGCCGCGGGCCGCTCCACCGTCTCCGTGCGCGCCCCGCTCTTCTGCTTCGCCATCTGCTCGCGCTGGCGCTTCTGCAGCAGCAGGTGCACCTGCTCCTGTGTCAAGAGGCCCGGCAGGCCCAGGTACTCCTGCTCCTCGGCGCTCCCGGCCTCCACCGGCAGGCCGAACGAGCCGCCGTCGAAGATCACCTGGTCGAGTTCCGCGTTCGACTCGAGGGTCTCGCGCTGGCCGCCGAGTTCGGTGCCCTCGTTGAGGACCCGCTGCGCCTGCTCCAGCAGGAGCTCGGGGTCCTCGTCCGGGGACTTGGGCTTGATGACGTGGTCGCGGTCGGCCTCGAGGTTCTCGGCGAGGCTCAGCAGCGGGATGACGCTCGGGAGGAACACCGAGGCGGTCTCGCCGGGCCGGCGGGAGCGCACGAAGCGCCCGATGGCCTGCGCGAAGTACAGCGGCGTGTGCGCGTTCGTGGCGTAGACGCCGACGGCGAGGCGCGGGATGTCGACGCCCTCGGAGACCATGCGGACGGCCACGAGCCATTCCTCATCGGACTCGGCGAACTTGGCGAT
This sequence comes from Glycomyces rhizosphaerae, assembly GCF_042647865.1. Taxonomy (NCBI): domain Bacteria; kingdom Bacillati; phylum Actinomycetota; class Actinomycetes; order Glycomycetales; family Glycomycetaceae; genus Glycomyces; species Glycomyces rhizosphaerae. Next base: position 373,193 of record NZ_JBHRWO010000004.1, on the reverse strand, counting down.
CTTGTCCGACGAGCCCACGTCGTCGGAGAGGACGATCGAGGCGCTCTTCCCGGTGACGCGCTTGAGGATCCCCGCGTAGGACCGGGCGCTGTTCTGGTCCGAGGCGATGATGAGGCCGCCCGCGTCGGGAATGCCCGCCGCGCGCAAAGAGGAGAGCCGCCGGTCGGCGGCCCTGATGACCTGCTTGATCCACTCCCCCTCCGGGTCGAGCGCGGTGCGCCACGCCTGACTCGTGAGGTCTTTGGTGAGCGGTTGGCCGAGGCGCACGTTGAGCTCGTCGCCCGCGCTGGTGCGCCATTTGGCTTGACCGGAGTAGGCCATGAACATGACGGGGCGGACGACGCCGTCGGCGAGGGCGTCCCGGTAGCCGTAGAGGGCGTCGGGTCGGGAGCGCTTGGTCCCGTCAGGGTCCTCCTCGTACTCCACGAACGGGATCGGGTTGTCGTCGCTGCGGAACGGGGTGCCGGTCAGGGCCAGGCGGCGCTCGGCCTCGTCGAAGGCGGTCTGGACGCCCTCGCCCCAGGTGCGGGCGTCGCCGGCGTGGTGGATCTCGTCGAGGATGACGAGGGTCCGGCGGGCGAGCGTGCGGCGGCGGTGCACCGCGGGGTCGGCGCCGATCTGCGCGTATGTGACGACCACGCCGTGGTAGTCGGCTGCACTGTGGACGTCGGAGTTGCGGAAGACCGGGTCGAGCTGGATGCCGAAGCGGGCGGCCGCGGCCGACCACTGGACTTTCAGATGCTCGGTCGGGGCGACGACGGTGACCGTGTCTACGGTGCCGTCGGCGAGCAGGTCATAGGCGATGCGCAGTGCGAACGTGGTCTTTCCAGCGCCGGGCGTTGCGACGGCGAGGAAGTCGCGCGATTGACCCCGGTGGTACGAGACCATGGCCTTGCGCTGCCAGACCCGAAGCGACGGAAGCGTTTCGGGTGGGGCGGCCGGGATCATGCGGGCTCCTCTCGGACGGGACTGGACCCGGTTGATTTTAGGCCGCGAGCGACATCACGTTCATCGCTCCAGGAGGATCGTGTTGGGGCCGACGTTGACACTGCGGACTTGCATCATGGCGCCGAACTTTCCCGTCTCGACGCGGGCGCCGAGGTCGCGCAGGTCGGAGGCGACGGCTTCGACCAGCGGCTCGGCCACCGGACCGGGCGCGGCGGCGTTCCAGGACGGGCGCCGGCCCTTGCGCGTGTCGGCGTAGAGGGTGAACTGGCTGACCAGGAGGATCGGTGCGTCCAGATCGGACGCCGAGAGTTCGTCCCGCATGATCCTCAGGGACCAGATCTTCTCGGCGATCCAGCGGACCTCCGCAGGTCCATCCGTGTGGGTGACACCGAGAAGGACCAGGAGGCCCTCGCCGATCGCGCCCACGGTCGCCCCTTCGACGGTGACTTCGGCTTCGCTGACGGTCTGCACGACTGCTTTCATGCCACCGATCCTGCCGCACCCGCCAGGCGTAGGCTCGAAGGGTGGCAAGGCGTGAGAAGGCGACCAGCATCACGGATGCGGCGATGTCCCTCGATGAGGAGCGGCGGTACCGGACGATCCGGTACGTCGTGATGATGTCGATCCGCGGCGTGCTCGTGATCGTGATCGGCATCCTGGTGATGGCGGAAGCGCCGATGCTGTGGCTGTGGCTGGCACTCGGCGTGGTCGGCATGGCCGTGCTGCCGTGGCTGGCGGTCATCTTGGCGAACGACGCCCTGGCGCGCAAGCCCGGCAGGTTCATCAAGCACCAGCGGCGGGCGCAGACCCTCGAAGCGCCCGAGCGCCGCATGATCGATTCGGAATAAGCAGCCCCCTCGACGATGCTTGCGAGTCGTAGATTTGTAGAGGACCGTGGCAAGATTGACGGGATCTTGCGCGCGAATGAGGAGTGAGTTGACGTGAGCGAACTTCCCACCACTGGTGGCTCCGACGGAGTCGGCGGTTCCGGTTCCACCCTGCTCGAAGAGCAGACGAAGACCAACCCGAACTACGTGTTCGAGGACGGCGACGACGAGCGCTTCTCGCACTACGTGCCGAAGGACAAGCTCATGGCCGCGATGGTCGACGGCATCCCGGTGAAGGCGCTGTGCGGGAAGATGTGGGTGCCCACGCGGGACCCCGACCGCTTCCCGGTGTGCCAGAACTGCAAGGACATCTACGCGAAGATGAAGGGCTGACGCCTGCAGCGCGGCTCTCACCTTTCCGCGGACCACTACTGTGATGGGGCTCTACCTGCTATAACGCACGGGTGGAGCCTTCTCTCGATATCGACCCGAGCGTGCTGAGCCTGGTCGCCGAACTGGTCGGCACCGCGGTCTTCGCCGCCTCCGGGGCCAGCGCCGCGGTGGGCAAGCGGCTCGACCTGTTCGGCGTGGTCGTCATCGGCGTCATCTGCGCCCTCGGCGGCGGCGCCATCCGCGACCTGCTCATCGACGCCAAGCCACTGGTGCTCACCGACTGGCGCTACCCGCTCGTGGCGCTCGTCGCCTCCCTGTTCGTCTTCCGGTTCCACCCGGCGCTCTCGCGGATGCGCCCGATGATGCTCGTGCTCGACGCGGCCGGGCTGGCCCTGTTCACCGTGGTCGGAACCGTGAAGGGCCTGGATTTCGGTTTCGCGGTCTACGCGGCTTGCATCGTGGGAGTACTCTCCGGAATCGGCGGGGGCATCCTGCGGGACGTCCTGGTCCAGGAGATCCCGGCGGTGCTCCGCGAGGACTTCTACGCGATGGCGGCGCTGATCGGCGCGGTGATCGTGGGGATCGGGGCCCGGTGGGAGTCCGTGATCGGCCACTGGACGCTCTCGCTGATCGCCATCGCGACGATCTTCGTTGTACGGCTGGTGGCCATCAGGTATCGGTGGGAAGCACCGAAACCGAAATTCTGATCGTGTCTCCCCGGTTCGTGCCACCCTTCGATCTGGGGGATCAGAATCCTTGAATTCCGCTGCAAGCTGGTAACCCGAAGCCCGGTGCCCACCGGGTATGGCGCGGATCAACCCACGCGCCGAGGGTCTGCAGCGAAAGGCGAATTCGATGGCACCTGTCGACAGCATCCGCCAGCGTCCGGCGAGGCGCCCGGCGCAGCGCGCGGCCGAATACTCCGGCGACCCCGTTCGCGCCTATCTGAACGGCATCGGCAAGCACCGGCTGCTCACCGCCTCCGAGGAGGTCGAGTGCGCCAAGGCCATCGAGGCCGGCCTCATGGCCGAGTGCCGCATCTGCGAGATCACCGATCCTGACTTCCGCAGCGACCTGGCCCGCATCGCGGCCGAGGGCCGCGCGGCCAAGCAGCGCATGCTCGAATCGAACCTGCGCCTGGTCGTCTCCGTCGCCAAGCGCTACTCCGGCGCCGGCATGAGCCTGCTGGACCTCATCCAGGAGGGCAACCTGGGCCTGATCCGGGCGGTCGAGAAGTTCGACTACCAGAAGGGCTACAAGTTCTCCACGTACGCCACCTGGTGGATCCGCCAGGCCATCAACCGGGCCGTGACCGACCAGTCGCGCACGATCCGGGTGCCCGCGCACACCGTGGACCAGATCAAGCGGATGAACCGCGTGCGCCAGGACCTCATGGCCGAACTGGGCCGCGAGCCGCGCTACGAGGAGATCGCCGAGGAGCTCGACGTGACTCCGGGCAAGGTCCTGGAGCTCATGTCCTACGACCGCGAGCCGGTGAGCCTGGACCAGACCGTGGGCGAGGACGACTCGACCGCGCTGGGCGATCTGGTCGCGCACCTGCCGCGCGAGCACGGCAGCGACGACGCCGTGTCGTACGCGCTGCTGCGCCGCCACATCGCGAGCGTGCTGGCTTCGCTGCCGGAGCGGGAACAAACCGTGCTGCGGCTGCGTTTCGGGATTGACGACGGGCGCCAGCGCACCCTCGAAGAGGTCTCGGCCGACTTCGGCCTGTCCCGCGAGCGGGTCCGGCAGATCGAGAAGAACGCGCTGCACCGCCTGCGCCAGCCCGACTACGCCGGGCGCCTGGCCGAGTATGTGGCGTGATCGAGCCTGACGGTCCGGTTCACGGCGTCGCTATGGGGCGTGAGCGCCCTGTACGTCCGGATGGCTGATGGCAGGAGCGGCCTTCACGCCGTATACCATTGGTGCTGACAGGGGGTCTGGCGGCTACTCGACCCACCCCGCTCGGTGCCCTGCGGGCGGACTAAGTGAAGGAACGAAGCTGTGACCACGGACCTCGTCGACACCACCGAGATGTACCTGCGCACGATCCTCGAACTCGAGGAGGAGGGCGTTCCGGCGCTTCGCGCCCGGATCGCCGAACGGCTCGAGCAGAGCGGCCCGACGGTCTCGCAGACCGTGGGCCGGATGCAGCGCCACGGCCTGCTCAACGTCAAGAGCGACCGGCACCTGGAGCTCACCGAAGAAGGCCGCAGTCAAGCGGTCGCGGTGATGCGCAAGCACCGGCTCGCGGAGCGGCTCCTGGTCGACGTCATCGGCATGTCCTACGTGGAGGCCCATGATGAGGCCTGCAAGTGGGAGCACGTCATGAGCGACTCGGTGGAGAAGCGCGTGTACGAGCTCTTGGAGCACCCCACGCATTCGCCGTACGGCAACACGATCCCCGGGCTCAAGGAGCTCGACGCCTCGGCGGTGCCCGCGGGCCACGAGGTCGACGAGCGGCCGTTGAGCGTGGTCTCCCCCGGTTCGAAGGTGCGCGTGACGCGCCTGTGCGAATCGGCCCAGACCCACCCGGAGCTGCTGGCCTCGCTGCACGAGGCCGGGGTGGACCCGGGCGCCGAGGTCGCGATCGACCGCCTCGACGGCGAGGTCGCGGTGACCTCGGGCGCGGCGACGATCCGGCTCTCGACCGACGACGCCGCGAAGATCTTCGCCACTCCCGTCCAGTAGGCCGGGTCTTCGACCGCACCGTACTTCCAACCGCGCTGAGCCGCAACGGCATGCGCGCCTTGGAAGTGCATGCGTTCGAGTCTTGACCGAGGCCTTACCGGAGAGTAGGCTGTCCAAAGCGCTGCAAACGTTTCCAATTGTCCCGTTTCGGGGCTGAACATTGGGGACGTTCGCGCCCGAAAACTGCACTCCGCACCTGAGCGCCCTTCCCGCACCCCCGGCGGGGAGGGCGCTCACTAAGCGGTAAGCAAGAGGCCGCCGGGCATTCGCCCGGCGGCCTTCATTCGTTTTCGGCCCAGCCCGCTGTCTCAATCTTGGCGAAGCTTGCGAGCCGTAAATTGGCAGAGTGGGCCGAGGCGATGCCCTTCGCGAGTTCGGTGAAGCCCGCGACGAGGCCGTTCACGGTGGCCGGGTCGGTGTCCAGCGGTGTGGTGTAACGCATCTCGAAGATCGTGCCGCCCTCGTACCAGCCCATCTCCATGGCCGGGCCCGCGCCGGTGTCCTCGGTGTGGACGATCCAGTACGCGGCCTCGCCGAGGCCGTCGATGGCCTCGGTGCCGTCGGCGAGCTCCTCTTCGTAGACCTCGGCGGTCGCCTCGGTGCCGATGACGAACAGCGTCAGGTCCGGGTAGGCGGCCTCGCCGGTCTGCACCGCGCAGGTGAGCTGCGCCGGGGCGTCCTCTTCCTCGGCGGCTTCGCCGGGACCGCCGGAGGCGAACCGGAAGTCCTCCCCCGTCACGGAGTTCAGCGTCTCCGAATCGATGAACGGGCAGGCGCCCCCGGCGTCGGCCAGGTCGAGTTCGACCGGCGCGGTCGGCTCGCCTTCCGAGCTCGACTCGTTCACGGCGGTGTCCACCGGGTCCTCGACCTGGGGCGTGCCTTCGTCGCTGCACGCGGCCAGGGCCAGCAGGAATGCGGCCGGGACTGCGATCAGTGCGCGCTTCATCATTTCTCCCCTGTGGCGACGTCGCGGCCCCTTGAGACCCAGTCGCTCCATGAGCCGATGTACACCGGCGGTGTCGGCAGTCCGGCCGCGGTCACGGCGAGCGCGGTGCGCGCCGCGCCGACGCCGGAGCCGCAGTAGTAGGCCGCTTCCGGATGCGGCGCATAGCGTTCGCGCAGCCGGTCGGGGTCCGAGAGGTCGTCGTCGCCGAGGAAGAGGTTGATAGCCCCGGGGACGTGGCCGGCGACGGGGTCGACCGGTTCCATCTCGCCCCGGTAGCGCTCGGGGGCGCGCACGTCGACCAGTTCGCGGTCGCGGGCCCAGTCGGCGGCCGACTCGGCGTCGAGCACCGGGAGGTGGCCAGGGCTGACGGTCACGTTGCCCGGCTTGGGCTCAGGCGTCTGCGTCTCGAGCGGGAAGCCGGCGCCGGTCCAGGCCTTGATGCCGCCCTGGAGGACCTGGACGTGCTCGAGTCCAGCCCAACGGAGCGTCCACCACGTGCGGGCGGCGGCCATGCCTTCGCCGTCGTCGTAGACGAGCACCGGGGTGCCGTCGTCGATCCCGGCGGCCCGCAGGACCGCTTGCAGCGCTTCGGGTTCGGGCAGCGGATGCCGGCCGCCCACGGCGCCGACCGGGCCGCACACGTCCCGGTCGAAATCGAGCCGGACCGCGCCGGGCAGATGCCCGGCCGCGTAGTCGGCTTCCCTGGACGGCCCGCCCAAGGTCCATCGGACGTCGAGGCGGACCGCGTCACGCAGGTCGCTGGCCTCGTCGGCATCGATCATTGGCCTCATGGGTCTCAGATTAACGGAGATGTGCATTGGGCCGCTCGGCCGCCGCCGCGAATTCGGGCATCACGGCCACAACCACGCCGTTCTCGCGCAGAATCGCGTCACCGCCGGGCGCGTCGACGAAGTTGCGCGGCTCCCCGAGCGCGTAGACGACCCGACTGATCCCGGCGGCGATGAGCAGGCGCGCGCACGGGTCGGGGCGTGAGGCGCGGTGCCCGCACGGCTCCATCGAGGTGTAGGCGGTCGCGCCGCGCGCCGCCGGGCCCGCCTGGCGCAGGGCCACCTCCTCGGCGTGGTCGTTCGGGTCCTCGGCGCGCGACCAGCCTTCGCCGACCGCGCGGCCGTCGACGACGAGGACGGCCCCGACGCTGAAGGCGGTGGCGGACGGCGGGCAGCGTTCGGCCAGTTCGACGGCGCGCGCCATCCAGCGCGCGTCATCCTCTGTGGAGTAATCTTCGGCGTTCGGCACGGTCCCACCGTACCTTCGCGGACGCGTGCCGAACCGCCACGAGGCGGTAGTCACCGCCCGTTGCCGCGGGCCGATACCATGTGGGAGTCCCCCGACACTCCAGCCACGTCAGACGTGCGCGCGGCGAACGAGTCAGAAGGCCCGCGGGTCGCCGATCAAGTGAGGTGCAGTAGTTGTCCGTCCAGTCCCCTCCCGCTCAGACGCAGGCGCCCGCCCCACCGGCGGCGCCCGCGATCCGCGAAACGGCACCGCCCGCCGGCGCCGCGCCCGGGCAGCGACGGTTCGACCGCATGCTGGCCGCGCTGCGGTTCACGCCCGGGCAGCTCCGCGGCGTGCTCGCCGTGGTCGCCGCCCTCATCCTCGGCGCCGGGATCACCGGCATGACCGCGATCCTCGCCAGGTCCGCCGTCATCGAGGAGACCACCAGCCAGTCAGGACGACTCTCGGTAGCGGCTCTCCAGCTGTACCAAGCGCTTTCGCAGGCCGATGCGACCGCCGCGTCCTCGTATCTGACGGCCGGTACGCCTTCGGACGAGATGAACGACACCTACCGCGAGGCCATGCGCGACGCCACCGTGGCGCTCGCGACCGCCGCAGGTGAAGTGAAGACCCCCGCCGACGTCGAGCTCGTCGCCGAGCTCAACGCGCGGCTGCCGGTCTACACCGGGCTGGTCGAGACCGCCCGCACCTTCAACCGCCTCGGCGAGCCCGTCGGCGCGACCTACCAGGAGCAGGCCTCCACCCTCATGCGCGAGGAAATGCTGCCGTCCGCGCACGACCTGCAGGAGAACTCCCTCGGGCAGCTGAGCGAGTCGCGCGCGGACGCCGCGGCGTTCCCGTGGGCGGCCGCAGCGCTGACGATCGCCGCGCTCGGCACCCTCGTGTGGGCCCAGATGTGGCTGTCGCGCAAGACCAACCGCGTGTTCAACCTCGGACTCGTCGGCAGCACCGTGCTGCTGGTCGTCTTCGCCGGATGGCTCAGCATGGCCTCCCTGGCGTCCGCCAACCACACCAACCGGTCCCATGAGGACGGTGCGGGGCCGCTCGAACTGCTCGCGGACGCCGAGATCACCGCCCAGCAGGCCCGCGCCGAGGAATCCCTCGTGCTCATCGCCCGCGGCGAGGACCCCGACGCCGCGGCGCGCTTCGAAGAGCACTTCAAGGCGCTGGCCGACCCCGGCGAGCTGCTCGACCAGCTCGACGAGGCCTTCGCCTCCGACCCTGAGCTGTCGAAGAACATCGACACCGCCCGCGAGGCCGCCGAGACCTGGCGCGCCGGACACGACGAGGTCGTCAAACTCGCCCAGGAAGGCCGCTACGGCGAAGCCGTCGCGCTCGTCGTCGGCGAAGGCGAAGGCGAGGACGAGACCGGCCTGTGGGCGTCCTTCACGACCCTCAACGACGCCCTGACCGAAGCGACCGAAGTCAGCGCCGACCGATTCATCGAGGCCACCCACGACGCCCAGCGGTCCCTCTCGGGCGCCGCGGTCGGGCTCGCGGCCCTGGCGCTCGGCGCGCTCATCAGCGCCGCGGTCGGCATCCAGCTGCGAGTGGCGGAGTACTACGCATGATTCGACACCAGATCCGACTCGCGGCCGCGGCCGCCGCCTGCCTCGTCCTCGCGGCCTGCTCGCAGCCGGCCGGCATGGAGCCCCCGCAGGTCGACGTCCCCACGCCGCTGCCCGCCGGGATCAACTTCGAGCCTGAAATCGACACCGCCCCGGTCGACGAGAGCTGCCAGCCGCTCGCGTCCTACAACCCCGGCTCCGCCACCGTCGAGAAGGCCCGCGCGGGCCTCGACGACCAAGAGCAGATCAGCATCGGCATCAGCCAGTCCACGAACCTCATGGGCTACATCGACCCCGCGACGAACACGCCGACCGGCTTCGACATCGACATCGCGACCGCCATCGCCGAGTCGATCCTCGGCCCCGACGCGAACATCCGCTGGGTCCCCATGACCTCCAAGCAGCGCGAAGGCGCCGTCAACGAGGACCGGGTCGACATGGTCGTGCGCACCATGACCATGAACTGCAAGCGCTGGGCCGACGTCGAGTTCTCCGCCGAGTACTACCACGCCGGCCAGCGCCTCCTCGTGCCGAAGACCTCGGGCATCAAGAGCCTCGCGGACCTCGCCGAAGACCACCTGGTGTGCACCGGTGAAGGGTCCACCTCCGTGCGGACCATCGCCGAGCAGTCCGCGGCCCAGCCGGTCACCGTGCCCGACTTCAACGACTGCATGATCCTGCTCCAGCAGGGCACCGTCGACGCCATCACCACCGACGACACGATCCTCGCCGGCATGGCCGCCCAGGACCCGACCCTCGAAGTCGTCGGCGACGCGTTCTCCCAGGAGCCCTACGGGATCGCGTTCCAGAAGGGCAACACCGACCTCGCCCGCTACGTCAACTCCGCCCTCGCGGCCCTCATCGCGGACGGCACCTGGCAGACCTCCTACGACAAGTGGCTCAAAGGACCGCTGGGCGTCGCCGGCGCCCCGCCGAGCCCCCAGTACCGGGATTAAGGGAGCGACATGAGCGACCAGCAGCCGCCGCCCGAGCACACCCAGCGGTACCTCCCGGGCGCCTACCAGCCCGAAGGCGAAGCGACCGACACCGTCAGCATCCGCAAGCGCCTCAACACGCCCCCAGCGGTCCCGCCGCAGCCGGGCTTCGCGCCCGCGCCGCCCGGCCCGCACGGCACCAACTCGGTGCCGCCCGCGTACGCGCCGCCGCCCGTCTCGGCACCGCCCGTCTCGGCGCCGCCGGCCTCACCGCCGATGCCGCAGCCCGGCACGCAGGGCATGGTGCCCGCAGGCGCGATGCACTCGCCGCCGCCCGCTCCGCACCGGGCCCCCGCGGCGCTCCTGCCGCAGCCGATCACGGGCCCCGTCACGCGATCGGTCACCTCGAGCACCCGCCAGCGCGGCGGGCTCTCCGACATGCCGCCGGTGCCCCCCAGGGACCCCGCCGAAGCGGTCATGGCGAACCCGCAAGTGCCCGAGCACAAGCGGTTCTGCTCCGCGTGCGGCAAGCCCGTCGGCCGGCCCCAGTCCGGGCGCGGCGGGCGCGTGGAGGGCTACTGCGCCCACTGCCGCACCCGCTACTGGTTCACGCCCGCGCTCAGCCCCGGCGACGTGCTCTCGGAGCGCTACGAGGTGCTCGGCGCGATCGCCCACGGCGGTCTCGGATGGATCTACCTCGCCAACGACCGGAACTTCGCCGACGACCTCACCCAGCGGTGGGTCGTCATCAAGGGCCTCATCAACACCTCAGACGAGGACGCGATCGAGGCCGCGATCAACGAGCGGCGCTTCCTCGTCGGCATCGACCACCCCAACGTGGTCGACATCCACGACTTCGTCACCGCCGCCGACCCGCGCTCGGGCCAGCTCCAGTCGTACATCGTCATGGAGTACCTGGCCGGGAAGTCGTTGCGCGACATCAGGGACGCGGTCGACGAGAACGGCGAGCGCAAACCGCTCCCGCTGGAGCAGGTGCTCACCTACACCGCCGAGCTGCTGCCCGCGTTCAGCTACCTGCACGACCGGGGCCTGCTGTTCTGCGACTTCAAGCCCGACAACATGATCCACGTCGAGACCTGGCTCAAGCTCATCGACCTCGGCGCGGTGCGCCACGTCGACGACATGGAGTCGGCGATCTACGGCACCCCCGGCTACTCGGTGCCGAACGACGAGATCCTGTCCGTCGGCCCCTCGGTGACCTCCGACCTGTACACGATCGGCCGCTCGATGGCCGTGCTCGCGTTGGACTTCAAGGGTTTCACCAGCACGTACCGCGACAAGCTGCCGCCGGCCTCCGAAGTGCCCGTGTTCAACGAGTTCGGGTCCTTCCACCGGCTGCTGATGCGCACCACGCACGCCGACCCGCGCTCGCGCTTCCAGGACGCGGACGAGCTGCGCACCCAGGTGCGCGGCGTGCTGCACGAGGTGCAGTCGGTCCAGAAGGGCGAACCCAGGTTCGAACCCTCGACGCTGTTCAGCGGCGAGCAGGCCGTCTTCGGCGAACCCGACCTCGACTACGACGTGCACGCCGTCGGCGACCCGTTCGACGTGGCGCACGCGCTGCCCACGCCGATGGTGGACCTCGCCGACCCGATGGCGGCGTTCATGGCGACGCTGCAGGCCACCGACGCCGGCGGGATCCTCGCCGAGCTGAACTCCGCGCCCGTGCAGAGCCCCGAGGTGCAGCTGCGCCGCGTGCGGACCCTCGTCAACGCCGGGGACCTCAACCAGGCCGCGTCCGCGCTCGACCAGTTCGCGCAGCGCGAGGGCAACACCTGGCAGGTCACGTGGCTGCGCGGCACGATCTCGCTGCTCGCGGCCGACTTCCACACGGCCGCAGCGCATTTCGACGCCGTCTACTCGCACCTCCCCGGAGAGCTGGCGCCCCGCCTGGCGCTGGCGGCGTGCGCGGAGATGGCGGGCCGCCGGGATCTGGCGCTGCCGCACTACACGCGGATCTGGACCTGCGACCACCGGTTCGTCTCGGCCGCATACGGTCGGGCGCGACTGCTGGACCTCGAAGGCCATTCGACCGAGGCGATCACGGCGCTGCACCAGGTCCCGAAGACCTCGGCGCAGTACGGGATCGCGCAGACCGCGGCCATCCAGACCGCGCTGCACTCGCGGACCTCGCCGCCGTCGCTGCTCGACCTGCACCACATGGCCGGGCGGCTCGACGAGCTCAAACTCGAACCGCGGCGCCGGCACCTGGTGTCGACCCGCATCCTCCACCTGGCGCTGGACACGGTGCTGCGCACCGGGCCGGCGCACGAGCCGCGCGTGTTCGGGGCACAGCCGGAGGAGCGGGAGCTGCGCCTGGCGCTGGAGCGGTCCTACCGGGACCTCGCCCACGCCTGCACCCGCCGGGAGGACCAGGTGTACTACTTCGACCTGGCCAACCGCCACCGCCCCCGCACGATGCTGTAGCGAAGGAGCCCTATGCAGCCCTCACCCACTTTGGGCGCCGCGAAGCGTTGCACCGCTTGCGGTCTCCCCGCCGACCTCGGCCGCTACTGCGAGGATTGCGGCGGCGACCTGGAGGAGTTCGCGGTCCCGGCCGAGGAGGCCGCGTGGCTGTCCTCGGCTGCCGTGGAGGAGAACCCGGACCACCCGGGCGGCTCCGACGACCACCTGTCGTTCGGGCTGCCGGGCATCGGCGCCGCGACCGACGTGGGCAAGCGGCACCACTACAACCAGGACTCGATCGCGATCGCGGTCGCCGAGGACGGGCGAAAGATCGTCGTCGTCTGCGACGGGGTCTCGGGGGCCTCGGACTCTGAGCGCGCGTCACTCGCAGGGGTGGAAGCCGCTGTGACGGAGATCCGGTCGGCGCTCGGCGAGGGCCTGTCCGCGGAGGACGCCTCGCGGCGCGGCGTGGGCGCGGCCCACTCGGCGGTGGCCGCGGTGGGCAAGCAGTACCCGAACTCGCCGCCGTCTTCGACGTACGTCTCGGCGGTGGTCGAGGGGAACCAGGCGATCCTGTGCTGGGTGGGCGACTCCCGCGCGTACTGGGCCGGCGAGAAAGAGGCGAGATGCCTCACGGTGGACGACACGATCCAGGCCCGGCTCGAGTACCAAGGGGTCGACCCCGAGGACGAGCGGTACAAGAATCCGTACGCCAAAGCCCTGCTCGCGTGGCTCGGGGCGGATGCTCCGGCCCTGAACCCGAACCTCCTCCGTGTGGATCTGGGAGGGGGACATGTCGTAGTGTGCAGCGATGGTCTGTCGCGCTATTTCAATGACGATCACGACCTTCTGCCACTGCCGGACGGCAGCGTTGGCGACAAGGCGGTAGCGTTGACACGACAAGCGCTCGCCAACGGCGGGCATGACAACATCAGTGTCGCGGTGGTGGAACTCGAATCCCCCGGTTCGGTCCAGGCCGAAGGGCATGCGCAGGAGCATGTCGGCCAGGACCCTCCGGAGCAGGGTGAGAAGTCCGCCCCGCTGCTCGGTGTCGTCAGCGAGGCCGAGTACACCCAAATGCTTGGAGGGGGACGACCTTGACCTACCAGCCGACCTACGGCGGTGCCCCACAGCCGGGCGGGTACCAGTGCGCCTGCGGGGCTTTCCCGCAAGCCCAGTTCTGCGAGCAGTGCGGGACGCCCAACCCGGCGTGGCAGCAAGGCCAGCCCCCGCAGTCACCGGCCTTCGGCCAGGGCTACGCGCCGAACGACCCTTACGGGCAGCAGCAGCAGCAAGACCCGTACGGGCAGCAGCCGGGCTACGGCCAGCAGGACCCGTACGGCCAGCCGCAGCAGCAGGACCCGTACGGCCAGCAGCCCCAGCAGGGCTATGGGCAGCAGGACCCCTACGGGCAGCCGTCGCAGCCGCAGGATCCCTACGCGCAGCCTCAGCAGGGCTACGGGCAGCAGGATCCGTATGGGCAGCAACAGCAGCAGCCCGGCTACGGCCAGCAGGACCCTTACGGGCAGCCGTCGCAGCCCCAGGACCCCTACTCGCAGCAGCAGCCCGGTTACGGGCAGCAGGACCCGTACGGCCAGCCGCAGCAGCAGGACCCTTACGGGCAGCAGCCGGGCTACGGGCAGCAGGACCCCTACGGTCAACCGCAGCAGCAGGACCCGTACGGCCAGCAGCCCCAGCAGGGTTACGGCCAGGACCCGTATGCGCAGCAGGCCTACGGCGCGCCGACCTCGGCCCCGCCCGGGCCGCCTCCGGGCGTCCCGTCCGCGCCGTTCGGCGCCCCGACCTCCGCACCGCCCGCGACGGGCACCGGCGGGTTCTCGATGCCGGACGCGCAGCCGAGCGACCTCGCCTCGAACTACGCCCCGCCCGGCCAGGCCTCCCGCTGGGGTGTCGCGGTCACGGCGGACCAGGGCTACTTCAACAAGGTCGCGGCCTCTGACGGGGCCTCGCAGCTGCAGTACCCGTCGTTCGCGAAGCCGCGCCGCTTCCCGCTCGACAAGGGCGACCTGTCGATCGGCCGCTACAGCGCCAAGCGCGGCATCACCCCGGACATCGACCTGTCCGGCGATGTGGCCGACCCCGGCGTGAGCGCGCAGCACGCGAAGCTGTTCTCCAAGCCCGACGGCTCGTGGACGATCATGGACGTCGGCTCCTCGAACGGCACGTTCCTCAACGGCTCCGACGAGCCGCTGGCGCCGAACGTGGAGTTCCCGGTGGGCGACGGCACCTACATCAACATCGGGGCGTGGACGCGCCTGACGGTGCACTACGAGGGTTAAGACGTACGAATGAGGGCCCGGTCCAGTGGACCGGGCCCTCATTCGTTTCGCTTACTCGCCCTTCAGACTGTGCCCCTTCAAGAAGTCCCTGACCTTGGCGCTGACGGCCGGGTTGAGCAGGACCTTGCGGTGGCCCAGACCCGTGGTCGCCATGAGCTCGGCGTTCGGCCAGGCGTCGGCGAGGGCCTTGCCGTGGCGGAACGGGTTGGGCCGGTCGCCCCGGTCGTGGACGATGAGCACCGGGCCCTCGAGTTCGATGCCGCGCAAGGTGAAGTCGTCGAGCTTCACGCCCGACTTGGCCTCGCCGAGCGGCACCAGGCGCTCGAAGATGCGCGGGCCGACCGGGACGATCGCGCCGATCGTGTCGCGGAAGCCCTCCTGGCCGCCGATGAACGGCGCGAGCATCGCGAGCCGGATGCCTTGGGGGTCGATGCCGCTCTGGAGCATCCCGTGGACCGAGCTGAGCGAGCCCATCGAGTGGGACACGACCGCGTAGGGCGTGCCGAACTTCTCCAGGACCACGTTCATCGACTCGATGAGGTGGAGGCCGTTGGCGTGCCGCTCGCCCCACGGCCCGGGCCCGGCGTTGCCGTGGCTCGGGGCGTCGAAGGCGACGACGCGGTAGCCGGAGGCGACCAGGTTAGCGGCGATGAACTTGAAGTCGCCGGTCGAGCCGCCCCAGCCGTGCACGAGGTAGACCAGCGGGCCCTCGCCCCAGTCGTAACCCCACACCGTGGTGCCGAGGCACTCGAGCTCGAAGACGTGGGCGCCGGCGGGGGCCTCGCCCCGCAGGCGCTTCTCAGGGCCGGCGGGGAGCCGGAACCACAGGTCGCAGAGGACCTTCGCGGCCCGGGCGGGCGCAAGGTGCTCAGCGGCCGCGAAGCCGTTGCGCACATACCAAGGAGCACGAACGGTCGTGCTTTTCTTTTTCGCCGCAGTGGTCGGGGTTGTGGACGCCATGGGTGTCGGCCTTCCTGGTCAGGACCGGAGACTGTCGATCAGTCGATTGAACGCCGTCCACGCGCGGTCGGCGGCGTCGGGATAGGACAGGATGCGACTCATCCAGTTGTAGGACAAGAGGATGCCGAACACTTCCTGTGCC
Source organism: Glycomyces rhizosphaerae (assembly GCF_042647865.1). Lineage (NCBI taxonomy): Bacteria > Bacillati > Actinomycetota > Actinomycetes > Glycomycetales > Glycomycetaceae > Glycomyces > Glycomyces rhizosphaerae. Next base: position 357,799 of record NZ_JBHRWO010000004.1, on the reverse strand, counting down.
ACCTGGAAGACATCGGTGTCTTCGGGGAACTCGCCCTGCTCGACCGCCGTACCGGCGATCCGGGCGAGCGACTCGAGCAGGTCGCGCTGCTCGGAGGCCATGAAATCGTGGAGCGGGCCCGGCAGGTCGTCGAACTCGGCGGCGGCGGCCAGGAACAGGCAGCCGCCCGGATGCGAATACCACTGCATCCAGTACTCCACGAGGGCCTGCAGACGCGTGATCCCGCGCGGCTTCGCCAGCGCGGGCCGGATCACCTCGTCGATGAACTGCTCGCCGTTGCGCTCCATGCAGGCCAGCTGGAGGGTTTCCTTGGACTTGAAGTGGGCGTACAGGCCGGACTTCGACATGTCCGCCGCGGCCGCGAGCGATCCGATGGTCAGCCCGGAGAGCCCCGAGTAGCGGGCCATCCGGACCGCTTCATCGAGGATCGCCTGCCGCGTCATCTCGCCTTTGCGCACGACCTAAAATAGCACGATCGTGCTGGAATCTCTACGGGCAGGAGCTACACGTCGCAGTCGCTCGGTTCGCCCGAGTACGAGAACGTCACCTGGACCGTCTCGGACAGCGCCCGCTTCGCCCCCGACCTGGGCGACTGCTCGATGATCTCGCAGTCCTCGTACGACCAGTCGAAGAGGTCGCGCTGCTCCCCCGTCTGCTCGACGCCCGCGAAACCGGCCTCCTCGACGGCCTGGTGCGCGTCGGCGGTCGACAGGCCGACCAGGTTCGGGACCGTCCCGGTCGGGGCGCTCTCAGTGGTGGGCTGCGCATCCGCAGAGGAGGTCTCGTCCTCGACCGGGTCCTGCGGCCCCTGCTGGCCCTCTTCGGGGGTCGGCGACTCCGAGGGGCTGGCGCTGGCCTCAGTGGACGGCGTGCCGCCGGGCTCCGTCGAGGCGGCCGAAGCGGAGTCCGATGCCGTTGCGGCAGGGGCGCTCTCATCGGCGAGGGCGTCGTTGTCATCGGTGTCGCCGTCGCCGAGTCCGGAGCCGAACGCGGCACCGGCTGCGACGACGACCAGGAGGGCCGCGGCTATGACCACGGTGCGTCCGGGGCCGCGCCGGCGCGGCGGTGCCTCTTCGTCGACGAAGGGCAGTTCCCGGGTCGCCACGGGCGCGGCCTCGGCCGCGAGGACCTTGGCCTTCGGCGAGGCGAGGATCGGCTCGATGCCGAACCTGCGGCGCAGGGTCGTGGCCACGAGCGGGGTGCGGGCCGCGCCGCCCGCCAGGAGCAGGCCCGCGAGCTCGGCGGGGTGGACGCCCGCCTCGGTGAGGGTCTCCTCCAGGACGTCGGCGGTCGACTCGACCAGCTCTTCGATGCGGGACTCGAGCTCGTCGCGCGTCAGCGGCATCTTGATGTCGGCGGTCGGCACCGTGATCACGGTGAAGTCGCGCTCGGACAGCTGTTCCCTTGCGCTCGTGATCTTCTCGAGCAGCAGGGCGCGCAGTTGCCGGTCGGTGGCCTCGACGGGGTTCTCGATGCGGGACCAGAGCCGGGCGCCGGCGTCAGGGTGGCGGCCCGAGAGGTAGGCCAAGAGCAGGCCGTCGAACTCGGCGCCGCCGATGGGCTCGGTGCGCTCGGCGACGACGACGGGGACGTCGCCGACGCGGCGGATCGCGGCGGCGTGGAACGAGGACCGGCCGAGCCGGTAGACCGCGAAGACGGCGTCGGGCTCGAGGGGGCTTGCGGTCTTGAGACTTGCCGCGGCGGCCCCGGGGTCGATCCGGACCAGTGCGGCCGGGGGGACGTTCTGCATAGAGCCGAGTCTATGCACGTCGCATCGAACGACTTCGACCTGTCTTGATCTGTTTTGAGGCACTTACGCTGCGCAATCACCGAGCGGGGCCGGAGGGACGCGTCCCTCCGGCCCCGCTTCGCGGTCAGTCCTCAGCTGCAGCCGCTGGTGGCGCCGCAGCCTTCGCAGGCGTAGCAGGAGCCCGCCGGGCGCACCTTCGTACCGCAGTTCATGCACAGCGGCGCGTCGGCGACTATTCCAGCGAGACTTCGACCCCTCCGGAGAAGGCAGAGTCGTGCAGTTCCAGCGTGGCAGGCGTCGTCCCGGTCGGGATATCGAAGACGATCTTGCCCTCGACCTGGTTGCCGGGATTGATCTCGGTGAGCCAAACGTCGTTGCCCTCCAAGAGGAGCCCGGCCTCGGAGCTGGCGGAGTATTCATTCCCGTCAGTGTCGAACAACTTCTGATCGCTGTCGAAGAACGTGCCGGCCTCGTCTCCGATGTTCTTCACCGTCAAGTCGATGATCACGAACTCGCCCTGCGCCTCCTCGCTGAGGATGTCGTCGCCAATGGTGGTTTCCCCTTGCTCGACATCCCCGACCGTGAACTCGAAGTTACCGTCGCGTACGGGCTCGCCCACTCCGGCATCGGAGTCATCTCCCGAATCGGCCGGGCCGGTCTCGTCGGTCGTGTCCTCCAGGGCATCGTCGACTTCGTCGACGAAGGTGCCGGAGATGGCGCTCGAGACGATCATTGCGATCACTGCCAGGACAATGCCGATGATCGACATCACCTTGTGCGACTTGAAGATGCCGATGACGCCGAGCACGATCGCGGCGATGCCAAAGATCCCGGCGATAAATACCCCCGCGATGGGAATGAGCCCCAGCAGCAGGGCAATCGCGCCGAAGATCAAAGCGAGCAGACCCATGGCCTTGGAGCGCCCCGGCGGCTGGTTGCCCGGGTACTGGCCGTAGCGCGGCGGTTCGGCGGACATGTCGGACATGGGTCAATCCCCTCTCGTGGGCGGCCGGGTGGCCGGGCCTGCGCCCGAATCACATCACGAGGTCAGGGCGTGATGCCTAGATATCTGCAAATGCGCCTCCACAAAAGGCCGGGCCGCCTCGCGTTCGCGAGGCGGCCCGGCTTAGCCATATCCTCTAACTGCAGCCGCTGGTGGCGCCGCAGCCTTCGCAGGCGTAGCAGGAGCCCGCCGGGCGCATCTTCGTACCGCAGTTCATGCACAGCGGCGCGTCGGCGCTGCGGGCCTGGGCCGAGTTGAGGATGTCCTTGCGGGACTTCTTCGACTCGATCTGCACACGGTCCTCAACGGCCTCCTCGATCGGCGCGGACGCGCGCAGTGCGTCGAGGTCGACGTCCGGCTGCGAGACCTTGGACGGGTCTTCGCCGTTGAGCTCGGCGGTGCGCTCGGCCGTGGTGAGGATGCCGATCGCGGCGCGCTCCTCGTACGGCAGGTAGTCGAGCGCCAGGCGCCGGAAGATGTAGTCCACCAGCGACGACGCCATGCGGATGTCCGGGTCGTCGGTCATGCCGGCGGGCTCGAAGCGCATGTTGGTGAACTTCTCGACGTACTTCTCGAGCGGCACCCCGTACTGGAGCGCGATCGAGATCGAGACCGACAGCGCGTCCATGACGCCCGCGAGGGTCGAACCCTGCTTGGACATCTTGAGGAAGACCTCGCCGAGGCCGTCGTCCGGGTAGGACGAGGAGGTCATGTAGCCCTCAGCGCCGCCCACGGTGAACGAGATGGTCTGGGAGGGACGCTTCTTCGGGAGCTTGCGGCGGACCGGGCCGTGCGTGGCGACCGTGGCGACCACTTCCTCGACGGCCGCTTCCACGGCCTTCTCGATCTCCTTCTTCTTGGCGGACAACGGCTGCCCGACCTTGCAGTTGTCGCGGTAGACCGCGAGCGCCTTGAGGCCGAGCTTCCAGCCCTGGAAGTAGACCTCTTCGATGTCCTCGACCGTGGCGGTCTCGGGCAGGTTCACCGTCTTGGAGACCGACCCGCTCAAGAACGGCTGCACGGCGGCCATCATGTTGACGTGTCCCATCGGAGAGATCGAACGCTCCCCCATGGCGCAGTCGAACACCGAATAGTGTTCCTTCGCAAGGTGCGGGGCATCGATCACGTACCCGTGCTCAGCGATGTAGTCGACGATCTCGGTCCGCCGCTCCTCGTTGTAACCGAGGTTCGCCAGCGCCCGGGGCACGGTCTGGTTGACGATCTCCATGGAGCCGCCGCCGACGAGCTTCTTGTGCTTGACGAGTGCGAGGTCGGGCTCGATTCCCGTTGTGTCGCAGTCCATCATGAACGAGATGGTGTTGTGGCTGACCATGCCGTTGGCGACGTACGTGACGTTCTCCGGGACCGAAAGGTCGTACGTCGGAACGACGCCGCCGTCCTCGTTGGTTTCGACACGCTCGAACAGGTAGCCGAGTGCGAAGCGCAGACGCTCGTCGCGCGTGTGCGCATAGAGATCCGTTGCGGCCTGCCTCGCGACGCCGCCGTGCTTCCGGAGTGACAGCACGATGCGGTTCCGGTACGGGTGTCCGGCGGGGACGATCTCGTCCCAGGCGGCTCGGGGCAGGTACACGCGGTCCCGCTTGGCCGAGCGCTCCGGCTCTTCCCAAGCCTGGAGTTGGTTCTTGCGGCCACCGATGAAGCCGATCCGCTCCGCAAAGTTGAGCGCGTGGTCAATGTTGCGGATCCGAACGACGGAGGCGTCGCCGCCCCAGCCGGTCGGAGTGATGCGCGTCGTCGTGGCGAAGCCGAGCGTGAGCAGGAGGGTCCGGATCTCGTCGGCAAATTCCGGCGTGCAGGTGCAAACGCTCTGCACCCCTTCCCCGACAGTCCCGTCCGCCTCAAAGAGTCCGCGGATGAAAGCCTCGTAGACCGATTCGGAGTTCGTCTCCAGGATCGCCGCCGGGATGCGCGGCTTCCAGCCCTTCCCGCTGTGGTCTTCGCTGGGGCGGCCCTTGGCGAAGCCGGCAGCCTGCCACCAACGCGCAAGACGGACCGACTGGAGCGTGACCTCGGTATAGCCCTCGCGCTGGCCGAGCTGCGGAGTGAGATTGAACAGCTTCTCGCTGAGTCGGCAGAGGTGGTCCGTGACGTCTTGGTCGTCCTCGGCGACGCACAGGCGGATGCCCTTGGCGTGCAGGCTGCCGTCGCCCATGAAGTAGCCGACGAGCTCCGCCAACTCTTCACTCACCGAGTCCGGAACGGTGAGTTCGCCGTCTTCGGTGTAGTAAGCCTGGTCGAGCACGGGCAGCGGCACTCGGTTGGGTTCGCCGACGAGTTGCCGCAGCTGCATCGGAACGAGGTCGCCGGCCTGAACCTCGGCCAGTCGCTTCCACTCCCACTGTCCGGTCGCGTCGTCGACGACCTTGATCCGGTGGACGAGTGTGCCCTGAATCCGGTATCCGGCCTCGGTGGTGATCCGACGTGTCGGCTCTTCGCCGTTGACGAAGAACTTCGTCGCCTTCATCGGGCCTTCATCGGTGGAGACCGTCGCGTCGAGGTCCTGCCACTTCCCCCCGAACGGGTCGCCGAGCGACTCGAGCCGGGTGAGGCCGCGGTCGGTCGTGATCAGGGTGTCGCCGGTGAGGCAGCCGGTCGGGGCCAGCACGGAGGCCTGGGCGTTGCGCCAGCCGTTGACGGCGCCGATCTCGTTGCCCTTGGCCCACTCGGCCTTTGCGGCGTCGAGAACGGTGGCGTCGACGTCGCCGAAGGTGCGGACTTCGTCCGCGGCCGCGGCGTGCTTGTGCATGACCCGCTGGTGCGGTTCGGCGTTGAGCTCGTAGCCCGCGTAGGGACCGACGACGCCTGCGAGCTCGGCGGAACGACGATAGGAGACGCCGGTCATCAGCGCGGTGATGGCGGCGGCCAGGGCCCGGCCGTCCTCGGAGTCGTAGGCGTGGCCCGATGCCATGAGCAGCGCGCCGAGGTTCGAGTAGCCGATCCCGAGCTGGCGGAAGTCGCGGGTGGTCTGGCCGATCTTTTCGGTCGGGAAGTCCGCGAAGGAGATCGAGATTTCCATGGCGGTGATGACGAACTCGACCGTGGCGACGAAGCGCTCGACGTCGAACGAGCCGTCTTCGCCGAGGAACTTCATGAGGTTCAGGCTCGCCAAATTGCAGGATGAGTCATTTAGACTCATATATTCCGAGCAAGGATTAGATGCGAAGATTCGGTCGGTATTGGCGTTTGTGTGCCAATCGTTGATGATGTCGTCGTACTGGATGCCCGGGTCGGCGCATTCCCATGCGGCCTGGGCCATGCGGCGGAAGACCTCACGGGCGTCGCGGCGGGAGAGTTCCTTGCCGTCGAGTCGACCTTTGAGTGCGTAGTCGGTGCCTTCCTCGACGGCCTTCATGAACTCGTCCGTGACACGGACCGAGTTGTTGGCGTTCTGGTACTGGACCGAGAACATGTCCTCGCCGCCCAGATCCATGTCGTACCCGGCATCGCGCAGGGCACGGATCTTGTCCTCTTCGCGCGCCTTGGTGTCAATGAAGGCTTCGATGTCGGGGTGGTCGACGTCGAGGATGACCATCTTGGCGGCTCGGCGGGTCGCACCGCCGGACTTGATGGTGCCCGCCGAGGCGTCGGCGCCGCGCATGAAGCTGATCGGGCCGGAGGCGTTGCCGCCCGAGGAGAGCAACTCGGCGGAGGAGCGGATCTTGGAGAGGTTGACCCCGGCGCCGGAGCCGCCCTTGAAGATCATCCCCTCTTCCTTGTACCAGTCGAGGATCGACTCCATGGTGTCGTCCACGCTGAGGATGAAGCAGGCGGAGACCTGCTGCGGCGCAGCGGTGCCGACGTTGAACCAGACCGGCGAGTTGAAGCTGAAGTATTGGTGGAGGAGCAGCCAGGTGAGTTCGTCGGCGAAGATCTGGGCGTCCTCGGCGGAGGCGAAGTAGCCGTTCTTCTCGCCGGCGAGGTGGTACTGGCGCACGACGCGGTCGATGACCTGCTTGAGGCCGGTCTCGCGCTGCGGGGTGCCGAGGGCGCCGCGGAAGTACTTCGAGGTGACGATCTGGGTGGCGTTGATGCTCCAGAACTCGGGGAACTCGACGCCGCGCTGCTCGAAGTTGATCGAGCCGTCGCGCCAGTTGGTCATGACGACGTCGCGGGACTCCCACTTGACCTCGTCGTACGGGTGCACGCCCGGTTTGGTGAAGATGCGCTCCACCTTGAGGCCGCCGGCCTTGGCCTGCTTCGTCTGCTTCGGTGCTGTCGCGGTAGTGGCTTTCGTGGTCTTCGGCATGTTCCTCGCCCCTGTCTGCTCATGCCTGGTCTGGGAATCGGATGGGTGTTCGTGCTGGGGGTCAGTCGTTGTTGGCGACGGTGGTGCGGGCGGCGTGCTCTTCGCGCAGTTGCGCGATGGCGGCCTCGAAGTCCTCGAGGGAGTCGAAGCTGCGGTAGACGCTGGCGAAGCGAAGGTAGGCGACTTCGTCGAGCTGCCGCAGCGGTTGGAGGATGGCCAGGCCGACATCGTTGGCGGGGACCTCGGCCACGCCGCGGGAGCGGATCTCGTCTTCGACGGTCTGCGCCAGCTTCGCCACGTCGTCGGCGTCCACGGGCCGGCCCTGACAGGCCTTGAGAACGCCGGAGGCGACCTTCCTGCGGCTGAACGGTTCGGTTGCGCCACTTCGCTTCACGACAGCGAGAATGGACTCCTCGACCGTGGTGAAGCGCTTCTCGCACTGCTGGCAGACCCGGCGACGGCGGATGATCTTCCCGTCCTCTGCCTCACGGCTGTCCACTACGCGGCTGTCGGGATGGCGACAGTACGGGCAACGCATCGCTAGAGTCTCCTTCACACGCCATCGTCGCTCTGGGGTCTGACAGTTTCCGGATCCCGGCGCGCCTGCGGCGCGCGATGCGGAGGGGACAGTCTGCCCTCCACCGAATCCAGTAGGTGTGGAAACCCCAACACCTAGTGAGAGACGATACAACAAACCACAAGATCTTGTGTCAAGGATACGCTGAATCGAGCACCCGGAAAACTCGGGCCGGGGCCGATATTTCAGCAGCGTGCGGAAGCCTATCGTTCACTCGTTCGAGTGAATCCGCGCCAAAACACATTCCAACCAGCGCGACGACACGCCGGAGTCGCACGAATGTTTGACTTGACACAGCACCTGAGTTACATTGTCGGAATCAGACATACCGTCCCATTTGTCTAACGGGAGCCTCCTGTGGCTAGCGAGACCACAACAGCCCGACCGAAAACGCGCAAGCTCACGCGTCGGCAGCAGCAAGTCCTCGAGTACATCGAGGAGTTCATCAACAACAAGGGCTACCCGCCCAGCGTCCGGGAGATCGGCGCCGAAGTCGGGCTCGCCTCGGCCTCGTCCGTCGCCTACCAGATGAAGCAGCTCGAGCGGAAGGGCTACCTCAACCGCCTGGCCGGCCGGCCGCGCGCGGTCGGCGTCCGCCAGTCCACCCCGGGCGGCGTGCAGACCTGCTCGCAGCACCCGCGGCCGCGGTACGTCCCGATGGTCGGCGAGATCGCCGCCGGGCAGCCGATCCTGGCCGAGGAGCGCGACTACGACGTCATGCCGCTGCCGGCCGAGTTCGTCGGAGAAGGCGTGCACTTCCTCCTGCGCGTCAAGGGCGACTCGATGGTCGAAGCGGCCATCACCGACGGCGACTGGGTGGTCGTGCGCCAGCAGCCCGACGCGCTCAACGGCGAGATCGTGGCCGCCATGATCGACGGCGAGGCCACGGTGAAGACCTGGAAGCGCAAGAACGGCAAGCCGTGGCTGCTCCCGGCGAACTCCCTGTACGACCCGATCGACGCCTCAGAGGCCGAGATCCTCGGCCGTGTCGTGGCCGTCCTCCGGAAGATCTAGTACCCCTAGATCGACTGGTACTCCCTGCAGTACAGCCGTGCCCGGAAGCAGCGTTCGATGCGCTGCTCCGGGCGCTGTCGTGTCAGCGGCCCCGGCCGTAGGTGCCGCCTTCGGGCTGGCCCCAGAAGCCGTCCTCCGGCTCCGGGCTCCGGTCCGCGTTTCCGGCCCCGTAGACGCCGCCCTGAGGGCCTACGTGCCCGCTTCCCTGACCAGTGGGCGGGGCGGCGGGTCGAGCCCCGTAGACGTTGCCTGAGGGCTCGGGACGGGCCGCGAAGGACTGGCCCGGGCCGGCGTTGTCGTAGACGCTGCCGTGGCCGCCGCCTTCGAACGCGCCGTACTGCGGTTCCTCGCGGGCGCCGCCGTACACCGAACCGGTGCCGGGGCTCGGCCGCGGCACCTCGGGACGGGCCGGGCTCGCGCCGTAGACGTTCCCGGAGGGTTCCTGGCGCGCACCGCCGTAGACCGAGCCGGTCGTTTCGGGCCGGGCCGGGGCTGCGGCGCCGTAGACGTTCCCCGAAGGCTCGGGGCGCGCGCCGCCGTAGACGCTGCCCGTGGCGCCGCGGGCGATCTGCCCGAGGTCGGGATCGGGCTGACCGGAGTCGAGGCCGAGGTCCACGGGGTCGTCGTCGTAAGCGGCGTGCCGGTCGCGGCCGAAGACCGATTCCTCGCGGGCGAAGCCCATCTCGGTCCCGTCGTCCTCGGTGCCGTTCTCGCCCTGCTGCTTGCGGTACTTGCGGATGATGACGATGCCGAAGACCATCGTCGCCATGCCGAGGATCGCGATGGCGGCCAAGATCTTCACGATGGTGCCGAAGCCCAGGTCGAGAATGCGGTCGACCAGGCTCGGGCCCTCTTCCTCGGCCGCGGGCTCGTCGCCGCCGTCGTCGGCGGCGGGCTCTTCGGCGGCCGCGGTGGCCGGGGCGTACGAGGTGATGGTCCCGACCGTGCCGTCGCTCTCGCTGGAGGACAGGACGTCGAAGTTGCCGTCGGCGTCGTAGGCCATGCCTTCCGCGCCGCCCGCATCGGTGATGGGGGTGACCACGGGGGTGCCTTCGGTCAGCGTCGAGATGACGTCGCCGTCGACGGTCCACTCGTAGACGGCGGTCTCGGTGCGCAGTGCGACCTTGCTGGCGTCCGCGTTCAGGGCCGCGCCGGTGACCGAGCCGCCTTCGGAGAGGGCGACGGTGCCGACGTTCTCAAGCGGCGTGTTCTCGGGTTGGTTCTCCCCCGGCGGGTAGTACAGGTTGGTCTCGCCGTCGGCCGCGGAGAAGAACAGCGGCTTCTTGTCGCCGGAGTCGGGGATGAGGAACGTCTCGACCTCTTCGGCCGCATCGGGGAAGACGTAGCGGTAGGTGACGTTGTTGTCGAGGGAGTCGATCTCGATCTGGTTGACGGTGATCCAGTCGCGGCCGGTCGCGCCGCCGGTGTCGCCGACCCAGATGAAGCCGCCGCCGTCGAGCGCCAGCGCCTGCGGGTCGATCGGCGGGTGCTCGATGAAGACCTCGTCGGCGTCGCGCGGACTGCAGTCCCCGCCGACGCGCAGGACCGACAGCGTCGAGTCCTGGTTGTCGGCGGAGGAGACGATCCACCAGCCGTCGCCGTCTTCGGCGGCGGCGATGCCCGAAGGGTTCGCCAGTCGGGGGTCGTGCAGGTCGCACACCACTTCCCCGCCGCCCTCTTCTTGGGCGTACACGGGGGGCGCGGCCGTGACCAGGACAGCCGCTCCGGCAGCCCCGGCAACGATCCGCGCAGGTAGGACCCTGCGGCCCACACGGCGCTCTCGCATCACGCAAGTGTTCCAGAACACGGGGGGTATTGGCCAGGACCCCCGTGAGACATGTTCAGGACCACTAGAATTCAGTCCTTTTCCAGGACAAACGCTCGCAGTTCCCCGGCCAGTGCCTCGTCGACCCGTGCCGTGATCACGGTGCCGTCGCCGCGGTGGTCGGTCTCGAGGACCTCGCCGCGCGAACGCAGGCGGGAGACGAGATCGCCGCGCACGTAAGGAATGCAGACCGTGAGCATCGTGTGCGGCTGCGGCAGCGCCTGCTCGATGGCGGCCCGGAGCTTGTCGATGCCCTCGCCCGAGTGGGCGGAGACGAAGACCGCGTCAGGCCAGTCGGAGCGCAGTTGCAGCATGTCGTCCGGCGCGACCAGGTCGAGCTTGTTGACGACGACGAGCTCGGGGACCTCCTCGGCGCCGACCTCGGCGAGCACCTCGCGGACCGCGTCGGCCTGGCCGAGCGGGTCGGGGTGCGAGCCGTCGATGACGTGGACGATGAGGTCCGCCTCGGCGACCTCCTCGAGCGTCGACCGGAAGGCCTCGACGAGCTGGTGCGGAAGGTGGCGTACGAAACCGACCGTGTCGGTGATCGTGTACTCGCGGCCCTCGGCGGTGCGGGAGCGGCGGGTCGAGGTGTCGAGGGTCGCGAACAGCGCGTCCTGGACGAGGATGCCCGCGCCGGTGAGGGCGTTGAGCAGGCTCGACTTGCCCGCGTTGGTGTACCCGGCGATGGCGACGCCCGGGACCCGGTTGCGGGTGCGCGAGTCGCGCTTGGTCTCACGGGTCACGGTGAGTTTCGCGAGCTCGCGGCGGAGCTTGGCGACCTTCGCGCGGATGCGGCGGCGGTCGGTCTCGAGCTTGGTCTCACCGGGGCCGCGCAGGCCCACGCCGCCGTTCGAGCCGCCCTGGCGGCTCATGGCGTCGCCCCAGCCGCGCAGGCGCGGCAGCAGGTACTGCAGCTGCGCGAGCTCGACCTGGGCCTTGCCCTCGGCGCTCTTCGCGTGCTGGGCGAAGATGTCGAGGATCAGCGCGGTGCGGTCGATGACCTTGACGTTGATGGCCTTCTCGAGGGCGATCAGCTGGCCCGGGGACAGCTCGCCGTCGGCGATGACCGTGTCGGCATCGAGGGCCTCGACGGTGTCCTTGACCTCGCGAACCTTGCCGGAACCGATGAAGGTGCCGGCGTCAGGCTTGCTGCGGCGCTGGATCAGGCCGTCGACGACCTCGGAGCCGGCCGTCTCGGCCAGCTGCGCGAGCTCCGCGAGGGAGTTCTCTGCGTCGTCGATCGTGCCCTCGGTCCAGACGCCGACCAGGACGACGCGCTCGAGGCGCAGTCGCCGGTACTCGGCGTCGGTGACGTCGGCGAGTTCGGTGGAGGCGAGACCGGAGACGCGCCGCAATGCTTGGCGGGCCTCCAGGTCCAGCTCCCCCGCGGAAGGGGCGGCGGTGGACGGAAAGTCTTCTTGGGAGTTCATGTGCTCTTGGTGCATCACCACAAGCTTGACACGTGCGGCCGACAAAGGGCGACCGAATATGGCCGCGCACTCCATCCGGCGGGGCGGGGCGGAGATTTGTTCTTATTGATCTCTGGGGCCCTTGGTCGACGATTCGGACCAGCGAGGACGTAGTCGCTGGTAGGAGCCGTCACGCCGCGACCGGGCGCGGGCAGACCCCCCGGGCGCGGTGGCATGATTCAGAGGTACCGACCGTGAGTCCACAACGTGGTGACTGATTAGGAGTGGCATGACTGCTGCGCGTCTTCCGAGTGCCGGGTTCTCCATCACTGTCCGGCTGGCGCTGTCCGCCGATCCGGGCGCGGCGGGGCGCCTCGCCACGGTCGTCGGCCAGGCCGGCGCCATCGTCACCGCGCTCGACGTGGTCGCCTCCGACAACAAGCGGATGACCGTCGACCTCACCTGCGACACCTCCGACGCCGCCCACGCCGAGCAGGTCACGCAGATCCTCGAGGCCATGCCGGACTTCGACGTGAAGAAGGTCTCCGACCGGACCTTCCTCGTCCACCTCGGCGGCAAGATCGAGGTCACCCCCAAAGTGCCCCTGCGCAACCGCGACGACCTGTCGATGGCCTACACGCCCGGCGTCGCCCGCGTGTGCATGGCGATCGCCGAGAACCCCGACGACGCCCGGCGCCTCACCATCAAGCGCAACACCGTCGCCGTCGTGACCGACGGCTCCGCGGTGCTCGGCCTGGGCAACATCGGGCCCGCCGCGGCCATGCCGGTCATGGAGGGCAAGGCCGCCCTGTTCAAGAAGTTCGGCGACGTCGACGCCTGGCCCGTCTGCCTGGACACGCAGGACACCGACGAGATCGTCAACATCGTGGCCGCGCTCGCGCCCACATACGGCGGCATCAACCTCGAGGACATCGCCGCGCCGCGGTGCTTCGAGATCGAGGCGCGGCTGCGCGAGCGGCTCGACATCCCCGTGTTCCACGACGACCAGCACGGCACCGCGATCGTCGTGCTCGCGGCGCTGACCAACGCGCTGCGCGTGGTCGGCAAGGAGTTCAAGGACGTCCGGGCGACCATCGTCGGCTGCGGCGCCGCCGGGACCGCGATCATGCGGCTGCTGGAGAAGGCCGGGATCGGCGACATCATCCCGGTCGACCGCGACGGTGCGCTGCACAGCGACATGGAGACCGACAACGAGACGCACCAGTGGCTCGGGACGCACTTCAACAAGACCGACTACTCCGGTGACCTCTCCGGCGCGGTCGAGGGCGCGGACGTGTTCATCGGCGTGAGCGCGCCGAACATCCTCAAGGGCTCCGACGTGGCGAAGATGGCCAAGGACCCGATCGTGTTCGCCCTCGCGAACCCGGACCCGGAGATCAGCCCGACGGAGGCCGCCCGGTACGCGGCGATCGTGGCGACCGGCCGCTCGGACCAGCCGAACCAGATCAACAACGTGCTGGCGTTCCCGGGCGTGTTCCGGGGGCTGCTGGACGCGCAGGCGCACGACTGGAACGACGACGCGGCGCTGGCGGCGGCGACGGCGATCGCCGACTGCGTGGGCACCGAGAAGGTGAACGCGACGTACATCGTGCCGAGCGTCTTCGACCCGAACGTGGCCCCGGCCGTGGCGGCCGCGGTCAAGCAGGCCATGCGCTGACGTGACGCGTTTGACGCCCCGGAGACCGCTGGTTTCCGGGGCGTTTTGTCGGACCCGGGCGCGAAGATCGCCGCTGTGCCAATTTACGGCTCGCAAGCTTCGCCGAGGCTGTCCCCTCTTGGGAGGGTGGGGGTTTGTGGACGGCCTGTGGCAGACACGCCTCACATTCACGTTTCGCGGGGCGCTAGATCCGGAAGGTCCCCTCGGCCACGATCACGGCCGGGCCCGTCAGGTACAGCGTCTCGTCGGTCACGGTGATGGTGAGCGTCCCGCCCGGGACGTCCACTTTGCACACACCCGTGTCCTGGCCGGCGTGCCGCAGCGCGACCGCGCCGACCGCGCACGCGCCGGTGCCGCACGAAGCGGTCTCGCCGACGCCCCGCTCGTGGACGCGCATCCGCACCTGCGGCGCCGCGCCCACCACGAACTCGACGTTCACGCCGTCAGGGAACACGCCCGCGTCGTAGCGCGGCTGGTGGAACAGCTCCAGAGCCTCCAGCTCCGCGTCGTCCCCGAGGTGGCACACCAGGTGCGGGTTGCCCATCGACACGGACTGGCCGGGCCAGGTGAAACCCTCCACCGAAGCCTGCGAGACCGGCCCGAACGCGGCCGCTCCCATGTCGACCCGCAGCTCATCGCCCTCGACGTACACGGTCTTGATCCCCGCGCGCGTCGCCACGGGAACCTCCGGGCCCTCGGCCAGCCCCTGCTCCAGCAGGTAGCGCACGAAGACCCGCACGCCGTTGCCGCACATCTCGGCGATCGAGCCGTCCGCGTTGCGGTAGTCCATGAACCACTCGGCCGCCGGGTCCTCCGAAGGCGCGACGCGCAGCAGCCCGTCCCCGCCGATCCCGAAGCGGCGGTCGCACAGGAGCGCCACCTGGGCGTCCTTCAACGGCAGGGCGTCCTTGAGGTCGGGCACGATCACGAAGTCGTTCCCGGTGCCGTGTCCCTTGGCGAAGTCGATGGTCGTCACTAGGCAATTGTGCCCCACGGCTCCCGCGCTAGCCTTATGCCGTGACTGAGACGACCGACGCCGGGCCCCTCGCCGACCTGAAAGCGAAGTTCCCCAACGGGGTGTGGACCACCCGCGCCAACGCGCGGCTGCAGGACGCGCTCATCGAGGGCGCCGGACTCGGGCGCCTCCAGCCCGCCGTCGGCTGGGCCGCCCGCATGCAGGCCACCGAAGCCCCCGAACCGTTCACCGCCCCGCAGATGCTCCTCTTCGCCGGGGAGTACCCGGACGGCTGGGCCTCCGGCGACTACGCGCCCGTCGAAGAGCAGGCCACCGCACTCGAAAAGGGCGAAGGCCCGCTCGCCGAGCAGGCCGCCCGCGCCGGGCTGCCCGTCACCGTCGTCCGCACCCCTGTGAGCGAAGGCGTCGAAGGCCCGCTGCTCGACGAGACCGAGCTGACCGAGGCCCTGCGCCTGGGCCGCGAGACCGCCGACCGGGCGATCGACGGCGGCGCGGACCTTCTCCTCATCGCCGGACTCGGCGCCGGCGCCTCGACCGCCTCCGTCGCGGTCTGCTCGTTCATCGCCAAGGACGACATCACCACGTACATGCCGCAGCTGCACGCCCCCAACGGATCGGTCTACGACTCGGCCTGGATGGGCCGCATCGCCGCCCTGCGCGACCACCTCGCCTTCAACCGCGGCTTCAAGAGGAGCCCCGAAGCGCTCGTGTCGCGACTCGGCGGGGCACAGCTCGGCACGATGGCCGCCGCGATCTTCACCGCCGCGACCCGCTCCACCGCGATGCTCATCGACGGCCCGGCCGCCATGGCCGCCATGATGATCGCCCGCGACTTCGGCCTCGCCGCGCCCAAGTGGTGCTACGCGCCGAACCGCTCCGCGCACCCCGTCGTGGTCAAACTCGCCAAGCAGGGCGGCCTCGCCGACGACCTCGGCTTCGAGCTCGACCTGCCCGACGCGGCCGCGCTCCCTCTCGGCCTGGACCTCCTCCAGCAGAGCCTCCGGATCTCCCAGGCCCTCCCGATGCCGGTCAAGGAAGAGCCCGAGCCGGAACCCGAGCCCGTGGCCGCGGCCCCCGAGACCACCCCGGTCGCGGACGGCCCCGAGGTGTCCGCCGACGCCGAATCCGAAGCGGCCGCGGAGAAGCCGGCCGAAGCGTAAAGGCACGGCACCTCAGAGATCGGTGCCCGTCGCCCCGCCGTACTTCGCGATCTTGTACTCGGTCGCCACGAGCGAGAGCGTCAACTCCCGGATCTGGCGCCGCACGGTGTCACGGTGCTCCACGAGCATGTCCAGCCGCTCGGGCTCCGTCGCATCCCCCGCGTCGACCAGCGCGATGTAGTGCTGCAGGTCGCGCATCGGCATGCCCGACAATCGCATCCGGGTCAGGAACACCAGGCGGCGCACCGCCTCTGCGTCGTAGACGCGGTGGCCGAGCCCGTCGCGGGCGACCTCGACCAGTCCGACCCGCTCGTAGTAGCGCAGCGTGTGCGCGGAGAGGTCCAGCAGCTCGGCGACCTCGGCGATCGTCATCGCCTCGGGGAGGTCCGCCGGGTCGATGAGGCTGTGGATCGCCTCGACCGACACCGGGCCGTCCTCGCCGAGCATGTCCAGGACGCGCGCCATCAGTTCATCGGTGGCCATAACGGCGAGCCTAGACCGGCCGCACCGAGGCGGGCACGTCCTCGAAATCGGCCGAGCGGGCGGTCTCGGCCCAGCGTTCGAGTTCCTGCAGGTCGCGGCGGTAGGCACCGGAGAGCCGTTGCACCGCTTCGGACCCGAGCGGCAGTCGCAGCGGCACGTCATCGCCGTGGGCGAGGGACACGATGATCGCGGCGGCCTTCGCCGGGTCGCCCTCCTGGCGGCCGTCGGCCCCGGCCATGTCCTTGCGGACGGCTTCGAGCACGTCCCGGTAGGTCTCGGAGACCTCGGCGAATTCGAGCACGTCGGCGGCGTTGAAATCGGTCCTGAACCGGCTCGGTTCGACGAGCATGACGCGCACCCCGAACGGGGCGACTTCTCCGGCCAGCGCCTCTGACCAGCCTTCGAGGGCGAATTTCGAGGCGGAGTAGGTGGAGACGCCGGGGAAGGAGGTGCGGCCGCCCTGCGTGCTCATCTGCACGATGGTGCCGGTGCCGTGCGACCGCATCACGGGCAGTGCGGCCCGGACGAGCGCGGCGGGCCCGAACAGGTGCAGGTCCATGAGCTCGCGCAGCTGCGCGTCGGCGATCTCCTCGACCGCGCCGACGACGGCGCGGCCCGCGTTGTTGACCAGGACGTCGAGTTGTCCGAAGCGGTCGAGGGTCGCGCCGATGAGTCCGGGGGCGGCCGCGATGTCCCGCACGTCGAAGGCGATGGCGGCGAACGTGTCCGGATGAGCGGCTTCGAGGTCGGCGACGCTTTCGGGGCGGCGCACGGCCGCGACGACGTTGTCGCCTACCGCGAGTGCCTCGGTGGCGATGGCGCGTCCGAGTCCGCGGGAGGCGCCGGTGATGATCCAGGTTCGGGCAGTGGTGTCGTTCATGCCGGGAACGCTATGGCTTCGAGCGCGCTCGAACGCAAACCGAAGTGGGCAGGAGCACGGTCGGCCGTGGCCTCGGAAGGTGTGACCAGCGGGAATGATTTGTCCCCCAGTAGACTCGGCCCTCATGAGCGCCTCCCGGCTCCTCCACGCCCTCGCCGATCTCGCCCCGACCTCGCAGCCGTCGCAGCAGCGGCTGCTGCGCGACCATCTCGGGGAGCAGTGCGTGTGGAGCAAGGATCTCGACAATGTCCGGGGAGCCGCGGAGCTGGCGAAGTACGACGAGCTGCACCGCGACGAGCGGCTGCTGCGTCAGGGCTGGGGTGTCGTCGTGGGCCGCACCGAGGTCGACGGCAAGCAGCGGCGCATCCGCGTCCCGCTCGTCAACCGCCCGGTGCGCCTCCGGGCGGACGCGGCGCGATCCGAAGTGCAGGAGGTGATCGCGGCGGGTGATGTCGAGGTGCATGAGGCATTGGCGGGCACCGAATTCGCCGCGCAGCTCGAAGCCGTCTTCGACCCCGAACGCAGCAGCGCGGTCCTGGAGGACCTGACCTGGCTCCAGCGGGCGGCCGAAGCAGCGGGGTTCGCCGACACCACGCTCTGGCACCTTCCGGCGCAACGCGACCCGGATCGACTCCTGGTGGTGGTCAAAGCGGTCGTCTACATTACCGCCGACCAGGCGCCGACCCCTCTGGCCAGCGGTCTGCGCGGCTGGGCCGTCCGTCCTGGTGTCGACGGCACCGCGCTCACCGCGATGTACGACCCGTCCGACGACCTGCCCGCGACCGACGATCGTCCACTCTGGTCACCATTGCCGCTCAGCCGCGAGCAGACCGCAGCCGTGATAGAGGCCCGCACCGCACCGGTCACGGTGGTGGCCGGTGCCCCGGGTTGCGGCAAGAGCCACACTCTCGCCGCGATCGCCTTGGACGCCATGGCGAACGGGCAGTCGGTGCTCATCGCCACCCAATCGGTCCACGCCGCGGACGTCCTCGCCGACCTGCTCGACCGCCACCCCGGTCCCCCGCCGGTCCACTTCGGCGATTCGGAGCGGCGCGATCGGTTCCTGACGCGCATCAGCGGCGGCACTGCCAAGGGCCGCAAGGCCCGTGAAGTGGAACGGCAACGGCAGGCCGCGACCGAGGCGACCGAATATGTCCAGCGGGTCGAGGCCGAGGTCGCCGAGTGGCTGAACATCGAGAGCCGTCGTAGCCGGGCCGAGGACCTGCCGTCGTTCCTCCTCGATGACTACCCGGGCCTGCGGGAAGCCGATCTGGACCGCGCGGAGCGACTGCTCGCCATCGCGAACAGCGCCGATGACGGTTGGTGGCCGCGGCTGCGAGCGGGCGTCGCCCGGAGACGCCTGCGCCGCATCGCCGGAGGCGACGGCGCCACGGCCTCGATCGCTCGGGCGCTTCGTGCCGCCCGCGACCAGCGTGACGCCGCCCGCCTGGCGTCCGCGGGCGGGCTGCGTCTCGCGCCGCTCTGGCGCAGCCTCGAAACCGCTGACGCTGAAGCAGCCCAGGCGATCGGGCAGGCCCTGACCATCGAGACCGAATCGGCGCAGCGCCACGACGCCGCCTCTCGCCGCGCCGTCGCCGAACTCGCCGCCGCCCTGCGACGGGGCGGCCGACCGCAGCGGCGCACGCTACTGGAGCAGGTGAACGCGAAGGCGCTGCTCCAGGCCATGCCATTGTGGATCGGCACGGTCGCCGACGTCGAGGACGTGCTCCCCGCCCGCCCGGGCATGTTCGACCTGGTGATCCTCGACGAGGCCTCCCACATCAACCAAATGCGGGCCGCCCCGGTCCTTGCCCGCGCCCGCCGCGCGGTAGTCGCGGGCGATCCCCGGCAGCTGCGGTTCGTCTCCTTCACCGGCGCCGCGAAGACCGAGGACGTCCTGGCAAATCACGACCTGTCCGATCGATTGGGGCAGTTGGACATCGGCAAAGTAAGCGCCTACGACCTCGCCTGCGGGGCCGGGCCGGTGGTCGAACTGACCGAGCATCACCGCAGCGTGCCGCATTTGATCGGGTTCTCGGCGGCGAAGTTCTACCACGGGCGGGTCAAACCGATCACTACTCATCCGCGCAACCACGAGGCGGATGCCATCACGGTCCACCGGGTCAATGCCAAGTCCTCTAAGGACGGGGTAATCCCGGTTGAAGTGGAACGGTCAATCGACCTCCTGGCGGAACTCGTCGACTCCGGCGCGACCGGGCTGGCCGTGATCTCCCCGTTTCGGGCCCAGGCCGAGGCGATCGAGGCGGCCATCCTGAAGCGCTTCGACCTCGAAACCATTCGCCGCCACCGGCTTCGGACCGGCACTGTGCACGCGTTCCAGGGCAGTGAGGCAGCGACCGTGATCATCGCGCTGGGCGTGGCCGAGGGTGACACGGCGGGACGCCGGCGCTTCGCAGCAGGGGCGAACTTGTTCAACGTGATGGTCACCCGGGCACGGGAGCACCTGCACGTGGTGACCGCGATCGGCGAACCGGACGGTCTCATCGGCGAGTTCCTGCGGTATGCCGACCAACCACCGCGCTCGCCGGGCAACGGCGAGTCGGTGGGCGAGTGGACGGCGAAACTGGCGGACGCGCTTGAAGGCGCGGAAGTGCCAGTGCGCCAGGCATATCCGGTCGGCCATTGGACGGTGGACCTGGTGCTCGGTGAAGCCGAACAGGCAATCGGCGTAGTCGCCGAGGTCCACCCTGAGGGCCCCGAAGCACACATCGCGCGCCACCGGGCATTGCACCGGGCGGGCTGGCGAATCGAAGAGGCCTTCCCATCGGCCTACGACGACGACCCGTCAAGGGCCGCAATCGATCTACTCGCCGACCTCGCGGCTCACTGAGAGGCTCCGTCACTCCCCGACTTGCGGATCTGCCCCCACGAGACCACGAGCTGCATGCCGAGCAGGTTGATGATCACCGCGACGCCGTATAGCAGCGCCGCGCCCGCGAGGGCGGAGAGGAACATCCCTGCACCACCGATCAACCCGCCCCCGATGCCCAGGATCAGGATCACCACTGCCAGGATCGTCAACCCGCCAGAGGCTTTTCCGGCCCGGTTCAGTGCTTTCTCTACTTCGCCGTCAAATTGCTCCATCGGCTCAGCCTAGTGAATTTGCGGCGTGCTTGATGGCCTCGGCGACCGAATCCGCGGTGTGTGCAGGCCCGTACTCGGACCGCGACCACTCACGTCCAAGATGGAGCCAAACGCTGCGCAGGCCGAGCCGGTGCGCACCGAGAATGTCCGCGTCATCCCGATCGCCGATCATCCAAGCCCCGTCAAGAGAAGCGCCGACAGAGTCAGCAGCCGCACGAAAGATCCCGGCCTCGGGTTTGCGCGACCCCACACCCTCGCTGACCACGGTCGCATCGACCAGGCGATCCAACCCAGAGGCAATGACCTTGCCGGTCTGTTGCGGCACAGCGCCATTGGTGACGATCACCAGCTGATGCCCGGCCGCCCGAGCCTCCCGCAGCGCGTCCACCGTCGCCTGTGCGACCCGCGCGTGTTCCCGCGCCCCACGCCGCAAGAAGTCGATGACCTCGCCCTGATCGATCCCAATCGGATACCGCTCGATGATCGCCTTCGAGACAACGGTTCGCGAGACATAGCCCGAACCATCGACGGACATTACCCACTCAACGTCCTCAGCAGGCAATTCATGCGCGGCCAAGAACTCGACAACCCCCATCCGGAAAGCCGCATCCCGATCGATGAGCGTGTTGTCCAGATCCATCATCAGCAACGTCATGCGCCCGATGCTACGGACCACCAAACCCCCCGGCAAACGCGTTCCCACAAGACCGCCTGCAGCCGATAGCGTCTGCACATGACCCATCTCCCCCAAGAAGTACTCGACGGCTTCGCGGCCAGCTACGCCGTGGCGTGCGCATTCGCGACCGACCCCGAAGGCCGCGCGCTCATCGTCAAGCCGACCTACAGGCACGAATGGCAGTTCGTGGGCGGCATGGTCGACCGGGGCGAATCCCCGCACGAGGCATGCGCGCGGGAAGTCAAGGAGGAGATCGGCATCGACCTCACTGTTGGCGACCTGCTGGTGCTGGACTACGTCCCGGACCACGCATTCGTCTCGGCCCCAATGACGATCTACATCTTCGACTGCGGCACGGTCGACGACCCAGATCGGATCCGCCTGCAGGAAGACGAGCTCGAGGCCTTCGCGTTCCTACCCGCCGACGAGGCCGCATCCAGGTTCCACGCCACCAACGGGCCTCGTCTCAACCTGGCCGTTGAAGCCCGCCGAACCGGCTGTATGGCGTATGTGCCGCATGGCGGCTCTGTGCACTGAGAGCCCTCGACTCGATCCTTATGCGGGAGTGGAAAAGCCGGGCTGGCGGTTGCGCACCGGCATTGCGGTTAGGACGGCCCGGTGTTCGAGCGGGCGGCGACGAGGAGGTGGATGGGTAGGGTCGGTTCTCGGGTGGCGGGTCGGTTTGGGTTGGGGCGCAGCGGTTCTGGTGGTGGTGGGGGCGGGAAACGTGAATGTTTTCGCGCCGTGTGGGTGTTGCCGTGTGGTCTGGGGTTGCGGATAATTGAAGATACGTACAAGGATGCGAAATCCGAGCAGATGAACGTAGAGTCTGGTGGTAAGCAGACTACGACATGAGCCTCTGGCCAGATACTCCGTTCACCTCGTAGAAGCCAAGTTGCGCCAGCCAGATTGGGAGCTGGACAGATCTGCTTCCTTGCTTGTGCCATTGCTTTAGGTGACGGGTCCTCGCAGGTATGGACCGGCCGACGGCGACCGGTGGGTGTGGTTCCCTGCCGGACACGAACGGCCCGTGGCAATCCGGCCGGTCACGACAACGACAGCAAGAACATGGGCGCCTGATGGAGCAGGCCGCCAACGGCACGACGATCCCTGGGTTCGCGACCACGATCAACAGCGACCCGACCTACCAGGCCCGACACCCGAATCGACCATGCACGAAGGAGGTGAACACACCATGACCATGACTGATGCGACCGACACGACCCCGCCGGGTGCTCGGCGGCGGGAACGAACCCGCCCAACCGGGCAGGCGGCACCGTTTGGCACCGCCACGGCGAGCCGGGCTGCCCTGAGCGCGGCGACTGGCACCGGGGAGGGCGCGGCGGCCATCACCGCCGCCCCGAACATCGGGACCGGTTCTGACCGGACCGTCGCCAACTGGCTGCGACCCAACCGGAACGGGTCCGAACAGGCCGCACCGACCGACACACACCCAGCCCGGCGGCGGCAACGACCGACCCGGCCCCGAGCACACGACCCAGGGCCCGATCCGGCGCCGCTGTCGCTGTCGCTCGCCGCTTGTGGCGCAATCGAATCGAGATCGATGGCACCAGTGACCACAGCTGCGCACCTAATCAAGCATCGGCATCGACCGCCCCGGCACCGGGGACACGACCCAGGCCCGGATCCGACCTGGCCGTCGCTGACCGCCTGCGGCGCAAGCACAGTGAGACCGAGAGGCGCTGCCGACCGGCACTGCCCATTCGGCTCGGACCCAACACCGCCCGACCACAGCCAGGCCGCGAACTCCCCGGTCAGCCCCCGCCTCGCTGTCGCTGACGGCTCGAAGCCTGCCCGAATTGCGGCCGAGCGGGAACCGACTACCGACACCGCCCCGGAGGCTGCGCGGGCATCGTCGGCCAGCCACGCGCGATCGTGGAAGCTACGCCAACCGGCACCGGCCCGGCCATTCGCGGCGACCGGCAGTGCGAGGAACGCGGCCGCATCTACATCGAAGGCCCCTCGGGCACAGTCTTCGGGTTCAAGCCGGAGTCGACCCCGACGCCAACGGATCTGCTGCGCTCGGTGTGGGGCGAGGAGGGATGGGCAGGGCTGGTCCGCGGAGCCTGGGATCCTCGCCGCGACGGCGTCGGACACGGAGAGCTGCTCTGGACCGAAGACGCAGGTGAAGGCCATTTCGAGGCATTCGAGGACGCGGACCGCCTCAAGCAGCGCTACCACGAAGTGTTCGCCGATCTGCACCGACGCAGCCTCGCCCGGGACGCACTCCTGATAATCGATGCTGAGACCGTCCACACCTGGAGAAGCGCCGACCAAGCCCAATAGCACCGGGGGCACCACTGTTGCTCAGGCCGCGGCAAGCCCCCTGATCCGACCAGCGCTGGGGGCGCTGGCGCTCATGTTCGGAGGCGTTGTCCATCGCCGACGCAGCCTCGATCGTCAGGCGAGGCCTTCGGTGATGCGGAAGTCGCGTTCGAAGCCGTCGGGGAGTTCGGCCAGCGCCTCCTGGTAGGCCGCGCTCTCGTATGCGGTGACCGCCTGTTCGAAGCTGTCGAACTCGATCAGGACGACGCGCTCGGCGATTCCGGCTTCGTGTGCGACGACCCGGCTGCCGATGCTGGCGAGCACCCGCCCGCCTGAGGCCTTGACGGCTATACCGGCCAGTTCGTTGTAGACGACGAGCCCCTCAGGGTCGGTAATGGCGGGGTAGACGCTGACCCAGTAGCCCATGGGCATGGAACCTCCAGTGTTGAAATGGGTGCTTCGAATTCCGAAGCACTGCTGCGATGTGCGAGACTACCGTTTCGGAATCCGAAGCACAAGAGTTGACGGAGAGTTATGAACGCGTCGCCGACGCCCATGCCGGGCCGGCCGGTCCGCGGTTCCACCACGGGACGATCGCTGATGGCGGCACTGGACCTGTTCGGGCGCCGCTGGACGCTGCGCATCATCTGGGAGCTGGGGAACGAGCCGCTCGGCTTCCGGCTCCTGCAGCGGCGCTGCGACGACATGTCGTCAAGCGTCCTGCAGCAACGGCTCACAGAACTCCAAGAGGCTCGGCTCGCCGAGGTGCTGCGCGACGGCAGCTACACCCTCACCCCGCTCGGCCACGACGCCCGCGAGTCCCTCGGGCCGGTCATCGAGTGGTCGCGGCGGTGGGCTGCCGAGCTTGCCGACGCCCCGTCCACTGCCGCCGAGGGTACCGGCGACTGCTAAGCCCCCGGATGAACCTTGTTGCAACACAATAGATTCAACCGGAGGCTTCCTCAATTCTCAAACACGGCCCAACCCCTGCCCGAATCCATTGCGGTCAGAGCGGGGGCTCGCTGATTTCCTCGGGCCAGGTGATCTCGTCTGGGTCCGGGTTCTGGTGGAGGCCTTCGAGGCCGCCCCTCATCAGCTGCTGTCTTGCCGCCGCCTTCGCAACTAGTCGCGCCACTTCGATGGCGCCCTTCGCCTGGAAGTGGGTGTTGTCCTGGATGCCGTCGGGGTAGTTCTCGTGGCCCGCTTCGATCCAGAGGAAGTAGTCCTTCGTTTCCTCCTCGCCCAGGCGGTTCCAGAGGCCGAGGCTGTCCGCCTGCAGGTCGATAAGCGGGACGTCTTCTTCCTCCGCCAGCGCTCGCATCGCCTCGGGGTACTCCCCCAACGTCTCGACGGGCTTGCCGTCCTTGAACCTGCGGCGTTCGACCGAGGTGACCAGGACCGGGTTTGCGCGGTGGAGCCTGGCGGCATCGATGTAGCCGCGGAGGTATTGCTGGTAAGTCGTGTAAGGGTCGGTGCCGCGGTTCGGGTCCTCGATCTTCGAGTCGTTGTGGCCGAAAGAAATGAGGAGCCAGTCCCCAGGCTGGATCTTCGCTGCGATCGCGTCGAGGACGCCCTTGTCCGTGTGGCTCTTGGAGCTCGCCCCCGACCAGGCCCGGTTCTCCACCGCGACATCGCGAGTCGTGAAGACCTCCAAGGCCTGGCCCCATCCTGCCCTCGGCGAGCGCCATTCGGCGTAGGTCGAGGCCGTCGAGTCTCCGGCCACCCAGATGGTGAAGTCGCGGGTCTTCGGCGCGGGCGCGTCCGGTTCGTTCTGCGGGGTCCAGTCGCCCAAGTAGGCCTCCGTGGTGTGTTCGGCCGCTTCGTCTTCGGCAAGTTGGCGCGGCCGGGTGGTCGGGTCGATGATCGCGGCGCCGGGGCCGATGTTGGCGTATTCGGCGTACCGCTGATCCTGCCAGGGGTAGCCGCTGCTCATCACCGTGTACGGCGCGGCGGCGTCGATGCCGGGGCCGAGCCAGCTGTCGCGGATCGTGAGGGAGGGCCAGGCGGTCGTGTTGGAGCCGGGGACCCAAGGCCGGGAGAGCTTGTACTCGGCGTCGCCGGCCGCGGAGGTGACGCGGCAGCCGGTGGCCAGGTAGCCGTATTCGAACTCGCGGGAGGTCGAAGGGGCCCAGGGCATGCCTTTGGGGGTGAAGGTCACGTCCCGTTCGACGCAGTGGATCTCGCAGCGGTCGAAGACTGCCGTGCCGCGGCCGAAGATGAAGTCGACGTCGCCTTCGATGTGGCACCGGCGGTAGTACTGGCGGGCGGCCGCGGTCACCGCGGAGCTGTCGGCGTAGAGCGTGTCCTGGTGTCCGAGGAAGCGGCAGTGGTAGAAGGCCGTGCGGTCGCCGCGGACGCGGCAGGCCACGGCCTGGGTGCCGCTCGTGCCGGGGTGGTCGGCGCGGAGCCAGTCGTTGGCGAAGGTGATGGCGTGGGCGGTGAAACCGGCGGCGTCGAGTTTGACCGTGGCCGATCCGGCGGTGCCGACGGTGGTGCCGTCGGGGTTGAGGGTGCCTGCGGCCAGGTCGTAGACGATCACGACGTCGTGGGGGTCGTTCGTCGCGCCGATGAACCGGAGGTCGGTCTGGGCGGCCGGTACCTGGACCAGCTCCCGGTAGGTGCCTTGGGCGATCACGACGGTGGCGCCGGGGACGGCCGCGTTCACGGCCGCCTGCACTGTCGTGTGGTCGCCTCGGCCGTTCGCGTCGACGTACAGGGTGTCCGGGGTGAGGCGGTCGTCTGGTGAGCCGTAGCGGCCGAAGGTGCCGCGATTCGCGTGTGCCGCAATGGGGATCGCTGTAGCGGCGGCCGTGGCGGCGCCAGCGGTGAGCAGGAGTCGGCGGGTGAGGGGAGGGGCCATGTCAACCCTTTCAGGATGTGTGACAGCGCTTACCTCGATCACGGTAACCGATTGCCTCATTACATTCAAGACCTTCTATGGGTCGATCTTGCTGGAGCGCAGCACAAAGCGGCCCCGCAGCGAAAGCCGCCGGGCCGCTGGAGTCCGAACCTCAGGCCTCGGCCGCTTCGCGGTCCGGTTCCGGAGCGTCCTTGGTCGGGCGACGGGACCAGTAGGCCGCCAGAAGCGAGCCGGAGATGTTGTGCCACACCGAGAACACCGCCGCGGGCAGGGCCGCGACCGGGTTGAAGTGGGCCGTGGCGAGCGCGGCGGCGAGGCCGGAGTTCTGCATGCCGACCTCGATGCTCACCGCGCGTCGACCGGTCACCGGGAGGCGGCCCAGCCTCGCGAGCGTGTACCCGAGCGCGAGTCCGAAGCCGTTGTGCAGCACCACGGCCAGGACCACGAGTGCACCGACCTTGAGAAGCGAGCCGGCGCTGCCGGCGACGACCGCCATCACGACGAGGGTGATGCCGAGGACCGAGATGAGCGGCAGCGCGTCGAGGACCTTGTCGATCAGGCGCGGGACGAAGCGGCGCAGCAGCAGGCCGATCACGACGGGGACGAGCACGATCTGGATGATCGAGACGAACAGGTCGCCCGCGTCGACCGGCAGGAACTCGCCCGCGAGCCACAGCACCAGGACCGGTGTCAGCAGCGGGGCGAGCAGGGTCGAGACCGAGGTCATGGCAACGGAAAGCGCAGTGTCGCCTTTGGACAGGTAGACCATGACGTTCGAGGCGGTGCCGCCGGGAGCGGAGCCGACCAGGATCATGCCGACCGCGAGCATCGGCTCCATGTCGAAGGCGACCGCGAGGCCGTACCCGGCGAGGGGCATGACCAGGTATTGGGCGATGACGCCGATGACCACGGGCCAGGGCCGCCTGCCGATGATCGCGAAGTCCTTGGGCTGCAATGTCATGCCCATGCCGAGCATGATGATCATGAGGAGGTGGGGGACGATGGCGCCGAGCGGGGCGAAGGTGCTCGGGGTCGCGAAGGCGACCGCCGCCGCCGCGAACACGATGGCGGGCAGCCACGTTCCGGTGAGGTCGCTGATCCGTTTCAACATCAGGGGGAGTCGCTTTCTGCTTGGACCGCTTGGGACGTCGTTGCCTCTGAGCAGGGGAGCGAGGGGTGGCGGACGGACGCGGGACGGCTGACACTCTACTCGCCCACCGGCTGTTGGGAATCTGATTCCCAAAGTGTGGCCGCCTTAAGGCATGGAAAGAGGCGCGCGGGCGGTCTCACCGTTCCACCCGCGCGCCGGCTCGGTCAGTCGTTGACCGCCCGCAGGACGGGCTTGGCGACCAGCGCCTGCTGGAGTTCGGGCGAGGCGGCGATCGCCCTGCTGCGAACGATGAACGTGACCGTCTCGCCGGGGACCAGCGTGATCAGGGCCTTGTCCACCAACGCGTCCGGGTCGAGCCGGTCGGCGAACAGGCACAGGTCGCGCAGCACGCTGTCGGCGGTGACGGTGACGGCCACGCCGCCGTCGAAGACGGCGACCTCGGTCGTGTACCGGGCCGTCGGCCAGTCCATGTCCTTGTCCTCCTTGGTGAACCAAGTCGCGCGGGGGAAGTCCTCGCGGCCGGTCAGGAGGAACTCCCCGTCCTTGGGGATGGAGCCGGGCTCGAGTTCCAGCACCGCCTTGTCTCGCGGGTCGATCGCCATCTGGACGAGCGCGCGCCCGATGATGCGGCCCTCGGCGTTGCACTTCCAGAAGCCGATCACGCCGGCCCAGGCGTCGGCCGAGTCGTTGACGACCACCATGTTCAGGCCGTCGCCCTCGGGCTGGAAGGTCACGAGGCGGTCGGCGTAGACGTCCTTGAGCGCGTACCACAGCGGCTTGAGGCGCTCTTCGCCGTCGATCGCGGCCCAGGAGGTGACAGGCCAGCAGTCGTTGAGCTGCCACACGATCGCGCCGGTGCAATAGGGCTGGAGCGAGCGGAAGTACTCGATGCCGAGGCGGATCGCGCGGGCCTGGTTGACCTGCGTGAAGTAGAGCCAGTCGTCGAAGTCGCGCACCGGCGGCAGGTGGGCGTCGAGGCCGCGCTGGAGTTTGCCCTGCCCGTTCTGGGCCTTCTGGTGCCACAGCATCGCCGGGGTCTCGGCCTCGAGCGGCTCATCGGTCACCATGTGCCGCACCGTGGCCCACGCGGGCGGGGCCTGGTAGCCGAATTCGGCGACGAAGCGCGGCTTCCAGTCGCGGTAGCGGGTGTAGTCCTCGTCGTTCCACACGTCCCAGATGTGGACGGACGCGTGCGCCTGCTCGTTCGGATGCAGTTCGCGCTCACCGGAGTAGGGGCTGCCGGGCCAGTACGGCCGGGTGCCGTCCACTTCGGCCACGAGCTTCGGCAGCAGGTCGTGGTAGTAGCCGGCGCCCCAGGTGCGGTCGCCGAGGTCGCCCTGCCAGTCCCAGTCGTGCCAGCCCCAGATGTTCTCGTTGTTGCCGGTCCAGGTGACCAGGCTGGGGTGCGGGGCGAGGCGGGCGAGGTTGTCGCGGGCTTCAGCCTCCACTTCGGACCAGAACGGTTCCTCTTCGGGGTAGGCGGCGCAGGCGAACAGGAAGTCCTGCATGACGAGGAGGCCGAGGTGGTCGCAGAGGGCGTAGAAGTCGTCGGATTCGTAGATCCCGCCGCCCCACACGCGGATGCAGTTGATGTTGGCCGCCGCGGCTTGGGAGAGGCGGCGCCCGTAGCGGTCGAGGTCGACCCGGCTGGGCAGGACGTCGTCGGGGATCCAGTTGACGCCCTTGACCCAGATCGGTTCGCCGTTGACCTTGAGCTGGTACGGGCGGCCGTGCTCGTCGGGTTCGGTGTCGAGTTCGACAGTGCGGAAACCGATCCGGCTGTGCCAGTTGTCGAGCACATCGGGCCGCGAAACCAGGTCGACGCTGACCGGGTAGAGGCGCGGCTTCCCGTACCCGCGCGGCCACCACAGCTCGGCGTCGTCGACCTCGAAGCGGATCTCGGCGCTGTCCGCTCCGGCGGGCACCGCGGCCACGTGGCCCCGGCCCTCGAGCATGCAGACGAGTTCGAGGTCGGTGTCGGCCGCTTTGTCAAGGCGCACGGCGAGATCGAGGATGCCGCGCCCGTCAACGACGTCGACGCGCGGGATCACCTCGGCGATGCGCGCGGTGTTCCAGCACTCCAGGCGCACCGGCCGCCAGATCCCGGCCCCGGCGAGGTTCGGTCCCCAGTCCCAGCCGAAGTTGCAGGCGGCCTTGCGGATGAAGTTGCCGGGCTCGGGGTAGGCGTTGGGCCGGTCGCCGAGGCGGTCGCGCTGGACCTCGGCGTAGGCGTACGGCGACGTGAAGGCGACTTCGAGTTCGTTGGCGCCCTCGCGGATCGCCTCGCGGGCGTCGAAGCGGTAGCGGCGGTGCATGTTGGCGGTCTCGCCGAGGACGGTGCCGTTGAGGCTGATCCGGGCGATCGTGTCGAGCCCGTCGAAGGCGAGGTCGATCCCGTCCCACGCCTCGGGTTCGTACTCGAAGACGGTGCGGTAGGTCCAGTCGGTCCTGCCGATCCAGGCCAGTTCGCGCTCGGTGTCGTCGACGTACGGGTCGTCGATGAGGTCGGCCGCGAGGAGATCGGCGACGACCTCCCCGGGGACCGTGGCGGGGATCCACTCGACGTTCACCGGCGAGTCGTCGTCTCCGGTGACGGTGCGGCCCCCGACGTTCACGGGCGCCTCGATGTCGCCGGAGAGTTTCCAGCCCTCGTGCAGGGTTCGCTTGGCGATCAAAAAGACTCCTATGCCTTGATACCGGACAGGGCGATGCCCTTATGGGCTTCGCCCATGATGCTGCGCTGCTGCTTCATCAAGGGCATCGCCGCGTTGCTCACGCCTTGATTCCCGAGAGGGCGATGCCCTTATGGGCTTCGCCCATGATGCTGCGCTGCTGCTTCATCAAGGGCATCGCCGCGTTGCTCACGCCTTGATTCCCGAGAGGGCGATGCCCTTGATGAAGTGCTTCTGGAACAGGAAGAAGAACACCACCGTCGGCAGCGTAGCCAGCATCGAGGCGGCCATCGCCACGCCCATCGACCCCGGGCTGGAGACGATCGTGTTGTTCAGGTTCGACAGCGCCACAGGCAGGTTGAACAGCTCGTCGGTGCGGATGATGATGAGCGGCCACAGGAAGTTGTTCCACTCCCCCAGTGCGACGAAGATCGCCATCGCCGCCAGCGCGGGGCGCAGCAGCGGCAGGACGATCTGCCACCAGATCCGCCATTCGCTGGCCCCATCAACGCGCGCGGCGTGCACCAGGTCGTCGGGGATCGACCGCAGGTACTGCACCAGGAAGAACACGACGAAGGATTTCGCGAGCCCGGGGATGATGTAGCCGAGGTAGGAGTCGGTCATGCCGAGGTCGGAGGTGAGCAGGTAGTTCGGGATGAGGCTGACCTGCCAGGGGATCATCATCGAGGAGATGATGACCACGAACACGACGCGGCGGCCGGGGGCCTGGGTCTTGGTGAGCATGTAGGCCGCGAGCGAGGCGATGAGCAGGCTCAGGACGGTGACGACCACGGTGATGCCGAAGGTGTTGGCGGCGAAGCGGAAGAAGCCGCCCGCGACCTCCTCCCAGCGCTGGAAGACGCCGGGCACGCTGTCCTTGTCGCCGAGGGACGGGTCGTAGAAGGAGTCCAGGGACGGGTCCTTCGGGTAGAACGTCGGCGGGTTCTGCATCAGCTCGGGCACGGTTTTGAACGCGGCGATGATCATCCACCAGAACGGGATGAGCACCACGGCGGCCCACAGGTAGAGCGGGAGGCGGACCAGTTCGGCGGCGAGGTTGAACTTCCTGGGCCGCTTGGTATCGGGCTTTTGAGAGACTTGATCTGCTGCGGCGAGGGTCTTGGCGCTCACTTCTCGAACTCCTTGAAGGTCTTCGTGACTCGCAACTGGACCAGGGTGACCAGGAAGATGATGAGGAACAGGACCCAGGCGATGGCGGAGGCGTAGCCGAGCTGGAACCGGTTGAAGCCCATGTCGTAGAGGTAGGGGACGATCGTGAGGGCGCTGTCGAGCGGGCCGCCGACGATCGAGGCGGAGCGGCGCCACAGCAGGTAGACCGGCTCGAAGATCTGGAACGCGCCGATCGTCGAGGTGATGATGACGAAGACGAGCACGGGGCGCAGCAGCGGCAGCGTGATGTGCCAGAACTGGCGGCCCTTGGAGGCGCCGTCGATGGAGGCCTGCTCGTACAGCTCGTCGGGGATGGCGTTGATGCCGGCGACGAAGAGGACCATCGCGTAGCCCGCGCCGCCCCAGACGGCCATGGCGACCAGGACGGGGATGCTCACGGCCGGTTCGGCGAGCCAGGCGCGGTTCTCGCCGCCGAAGAAGCGGACGACGGTGTTGCCCAGGCCCCAGGAGTCGACCATGAAGATCCAGCGCCACACCAGGATCACGCCGACGCCGGCGGAGACCGAGGGCAGGAACAGGATGGTGCGCATCAGGCGGTCGCGCATCGAGGTGGTCTTGAAGGCGACGGCCAGGACCAGGCCGAGGGCGATGGTGAGGACCACCGAGAAGACGACGTACTTGAGGGTGTTCCAGATGGCCTTGTGGAAGCGGTCGTCGCCCCGGAACAGCTCGGTGAAGTTGTCGAAGCCGACGAACTCGGGGGCCTTGATGCCGTTGAAGTCGGTGAGCGAGTAGTAGAACGAGCGGCCGAGCGGGTAGATCAGGAAGACGGTGAACAGCAGCGCGAAGGGCAGCAGCATGGCGTAGGCGGGGCCGTAGCGCTGGAGGCGGTGGGACGGTCGGCCGCGGCGCGGTGCGGGCCCGGCGTCCGGGCCGGGCGCTTCGGCCCGCTCGGGGCCTGCGGTCTGCTTGAGGGTCAAGGGAGTTCTCCGAGGCGGTGAGGCGGGCGGGGGCGGCGCAGCGCTTCGGCGCCGCGCCCCACCCGGGAGACTGCTACTTCTGGTTGGCTTCCATCGCGGTCTTGGCGGCGGCGAGGGCCTCCTTGACCGGGACACCGTCGAGCACAATGGACTGCAGGGCGAGCTGGACGTCGGGGGACGACGGCTCCCAGCCGGAGCAGTTGGGCGGGCCGACGGAGGTCTCGAAGATCGAGGTCAGGGTCGTCTTGTTGGCGTCGTCGAGGTGGGTGTCCATGACCTTGTCGGTGCGCGGGGGCAGCCACAGGACGTTGTTCTCGGCGGCGGTCGCCAGCATCGCGGCGACGCCTTCGTCGGAGTAGACCATGTCGATGAACGCGGCGGAGGTGCCCGGTGCCTCGGACTGCCCCATGACGCCGATGACGTTGCCGCCGATGAAGGAACCGGCGTTGGCTGGGCCGGCCGGGAGCGGGGCGGAGGTCCACTTGCCTTCGAGTTCGGGGAAGCCGACGGTGAGGGTGTCGTAGTTCCAGGAACCGCCGGTGGCGAACACGTACTCGCCCGCGGACATGCCGACGCCGAGGTCGGGCTGGTCGGTGGGGACGTTCTGCTCGCTGAAGCGCTTGGCCCAGTACTCGGTGCCCTCGACGACCTCGGGCGAGTCGATGGTGATCTCGGAGCAGTCCTCGCTGTAGAGGCTGCCGCCGGCCTGGTGCATGTAGTTGAACCAGTCGAGCCAGCCGATGGGCTCCCAGGTGGCGGCGAAGGGGGTCTCGTAGCCGGCGGCCTGGAGCTTGATGATGGCCGCGTCCATCTCGTCCCACGTGGCCGGGACCGCGATGCCCTCCGCCTCCAGGATGTCGGAGCGGTAGAACATCGAGTAGGTCGTCATGTTGAGCGGGACGCCGTAGAGCTCGCCGCCCGGGGACTCGATGGACTGCCAGAGCCCTTCGATCACGTTGTCCTCGAGGTTCTGGGTGTCGTACTGGCGCAGGTCGACCAGGCCGCCGAGCTCGCCGAACTCGATGCCCCAGGAGAGGCCGCCGGTGAAGATGTCGGGGCCGTCGCCGCTCTGGATGGCGGTGAGGAACTTGGTGTGGGCGTCGGCCCAGTCGACGATCTCGACCTCGACCTTGACGTCGTGCTCGGCCTCGAAGAGGACGCCGACGGCTTCGATCATCGGCTGCTGGGAGGCGTCGCCGGTGTGCCAGATGGTGATCGAGTCGACGTTCTCCTCTTCCATCGTGGTGCCGCCGCCGCCCCCGCCGCCGTCGGAGCAGGCGGCTGCGGTGAGCGCGATCGCGGCCGCCGCGGCGGCCGCGCTGAAACGCTTGGTTCTCGAGATCACGGTGACGTTCACTCCGTTCAGGGGAAGGGGTTCACCGGCGCGCACGGCGGGTCCCATGGGCCTCGTGAGGCCGCAGTGCTTAACCGGATAAGTGACCCGAACCTATATCCCAGATCACAGTCAGTCAATCCCTTGACCGCACCGTGACCGAATTGAAATCATGCATGTCGATGTCTCGAACGACTGTGGCTGAACCGGTTCGCTTGCGTCGTGCGCTACAGTCTGGAAACCGAGATCGAGCCCAGAGAGGACCGCCGATGACCAGGCGAGTGACCATCGCCGACATCGCCGCAGCGGCCGGCGTGTCGAAAGGCGCGGTCTCCTACGCGCTCAACGGAAGACCCGGCGTCTCGGAGGCCACGCGGGCCAAGATCCTCGCCATCGCCGCCGAGATGGGCTTCGTCCCGAACCGGGCCGCCAGGTCCCTGTCGGTCGCGTCCGCGCAGGCGGTGGGGATCGCGCTGCGCCGCTCGGCGCGCACCATCGGCATCGAGCCGTACTTCATGGAGCTCATCAGCGGCATCGAGGCCACGCTGTCGGCCGGATCGTTCGGCCTCACCCTCCAGATCGTCGGCACCGTCGAGGAGGAGCTGGAGGTCTACCGGCGCTGGTGGGCCGAGCGGCGCGTCGACGGCGTGCTGCTGTGCGACGTGGGCACCTCGGACCGGCGGCTCGACTTCGTCGCCGACCTGGGCCTGCCCGCCGTCGCCGTGGGCGGCCCCATCGAGGGCGCGCGGATCCCGGCGGTCTGGCACGACGACGCCGAACCGTCCCAGGACATCCTCGAGTACCTGTACACGCTGGGACACCGGCGCGTGGCCCGCGTGGCCGGCATCCCCGGGCTGCTGCACACCGCGATCCGCGACAAGGCCTACGTCGACACCGCGACAGGCCTCGACTTCGAATCGCTCACCACCGTCCACAGTGACTACACGGGTGAGCAGGGCGCCCAGATCACAAGGCGGCTGCTCTCTTCTGCCAAGCGCCCCACCGCGATCATCTTCGACAACGACGTGATGGCCGTGGCCGGACTCGGCGTCGCCCACGAGCTCGGCCTGGAGATCCCCGAGCAGCTCTCGATCGTGGCCTGGGACGACTCGCCCCTGTGCCGCCTGACCCACCCCGCGCTCACCTCGCTGACGCGGGACATACCGGCGTACGGCTCCAAGTGCGCCGAAGTGCTGCTGACGCTGATCGGCGCCAACAAGGCGAGCGAGCCCGCGGGTGCCGAACCCCGAACTTTCGCGGTTCAGTGCGCGCCCGCGCAGCTGTCCCCACGCGGTTCGACGGGGCCGGCTCCAGCTTAGGGCCCCAACACGTCACGATCGACGCTCCAGCATCGGTTTCAACTCGCCCCTCAGGACGAACCCACGACACGTCTTGAACCCCATCGATATTTATGGTTCTCTATGTTGAGGTAGGGATTAACCGCTTCACCTCAGACCCGAACCTACAGATGGGATCGACATGGAACTTGACACGACCGACGCCGCCCCGGCACGGCGTCGACTGTCACACCGCCGCCGAATGCGCAAGTGGCTCATGGCGGCCGCCGCCACGCTCGCGATCGTCTTCGCGGGCGTCTGGCAGCTCGTCCCCGCCGGAGCGCAGCAGCAGGGCGGCTTCTCGATCGACGGCACGCAGCTGATCGACGCCAACGGCAACCCGTTCGTCATGCGCGGCTCCACCCACCCCGACGTCTGGTACCAAGGCGAGTTCGCGAGCTTCGGCGAGATCAGCGACCTGGGCGCCAACACCGTCCGCGTCGTCCTCGGCTCCGGCCACCGCTCCTGGGGCGCCACCAGCGCCGCCCGGCTCCAGCAGATCGTCGACGAATGCAAGGCGCAGCGACTGATCTGCGTCCTGGAGGTCCACGACACCACCGGATACGGCGAGGACGCCGCCGCGGCCACCCTCGACCAGGCCGTCGACTACTGGGAGAGCGTCTTCAGCGTCCTGGAGGGCGAAGAGGCCTACACCCTCATCAACATCGGCAACGAACCGATCGGCAACACCAACCCGCAGCAGTGGACGCAGGCGACCGTGGACGCGGTCGAGCGGATGCGCTCGATCGGCTTCGAGCACACCCTCGTCGTGGACGCGCCGTCCTGGGGCCAGGACTGGGCCTACGTGATGCGCGACAACGCACCCACTGTGGCGGCGGCCGACCCGCTCGGCAACACGCTGTTCTCGGTGCACATGTACCAGGTCTACGGCACCGCGCAGTCGGTGATCGACTACTTCGACGCCTTCGAGGCGATGGACCTGCCGCTCATCGTCGGCGAGTACGCCGACACCCACCAGGGCCAGGTCGTCGCCTGGGAGACCATCCAGTCGGAGGCGCAGGCGCGCGGCATCGGCTGGATCGGCTGGTCCTACTCGGGCAACACCGACCCGATCCTCGACCAGGTGCTCAACTTCGACCCGAACCAGATGACCACCTACGGGGAGCGGATCTTCAACTCCGCCAACGGCATCGGGAACACCGCCGAGCGTGCGAGCGTCTACGGCGACGACCCGGACCCGACCGACCCGACCACGAGCCCCTCTGAGGACCCGACCACGGGCGGTCCTGCCGAGGGCGACTGCGCGGCGGCCGTCAGCGTCGTCAGCACCTGGGGCTCGGGCTGGCAGGGCAAAGCCGTCATCACCGCCACCGGCGCGGCGGTCGACGGCTGGCGGCTCACTTGGACGTGGGCCGGCGGCACCACGATCACGAGCAGCTGGAACGCCGACCTCACGACGTCGGGAGCGAACGTGACCGCGGAGGACGTGGGCTGGAACGCCACCGTCGCCAGCGGCCAGAGCCGCGAGGTCTTCGGCTTCATCGCGTCCGGCCCGACCGGAACCCCGGCCGTGACCTGCGAAGCGATCTAGTCAGAGCATGAAAACGGGCGGCGGACCAAGTGGTCCGCCGCCCATTGCGCTGTCAGATCAGCCGTTCTTGGTGGGGAGCTGGAACTTGGCCGGCCCGCCCTTCGCCATCTGGGAACGCACGTTCCCCTTCTTGGAGGCGATCGGCTGGTGGCCGGTGGTCTTGGAGGCCTTCTTGCCGCGGGCGAGCGCACGGCGCTGCTCGCGGTTCAAGGGCTCTTCAGCGGCGGATTCTTCTTCGGCCTCTTGGGGCTCGGGAGCTTCGGCGGTCATACGCTTCCCCTTTTCGGGTAGAGAGTGAAGAGACGTGAGCGCGAAACGGAGTCAAACTCGACGTCTCGAGAACTTGGCACTCAGTCGTATTGGCGGCCCCATCGTAGAGGGCGGCCGAATCTCTTCTAAAGGATCATGCCGCCCACTCTAGCGTCTGCGCGTCCCCGGCACAACGGGCTTTGCGCGTCGCGAACCGGTGACTACCCTCATACGCATGACCCAGACCAGTCGGCGCCCCTCGCAGGCCGGCCCGCCGCACAGCCCCGCGAAGCTCGCGCGCGTCCGCACGGTCGCGCAGGACGCCATGCGCGGCGCCCGCTGGTGGACGCTCCTGGACCTCGAACGGACCCTGCGCGCCGACACCGAGTTCTGGCGCGACCTCTGGGCGCCGTCGCTCGCGATCGCCGCCCAAAAAGTGGGGCTCAAGAACGCGCGGTCGCGGCTCGACGAGGCGATCGAGGCCGGATTCCACCAGATCGACCTGTTCGAGCCCGAGCTCTCGAACGCGTTCGGCACGGACCCGGACTGGGCGCTCGTGCTGGAACGCGCCCGGACGAACGTGCCCCGGCCGGCGCTGCGGCTGACGGCCTGGCCCGAGCCGGGACCGGCCGCACCGCTGCGACTCGACCGCGCCGAGGCCCACCGCGAGCCGCAACTGCTGCCGCGCCTCCCGCGGCCCGCCGCGGGGGCCTGGGAGACCGCGAAGGCGCTGCTGGGGTGGACGGCGGGTCTGTGGCGGCACGCCAACGCCCGTATCAACGCCGGTGACGCGCTCGACGTGCTGGAGCAGGTCGCGAACGGCGCGCGCTACTCGTGCGTCGAATACTCGATCGTGCTCGCCCAGGGGCTCAATGCCTTGCGGATCCCGGCGCGGCGGGTCTGGCTGCGGCGCGGGGACTACCACGACGGGGTGGGCCAGGGCCACGCCGTCGCCGAGGCCTGGATCGACGACCTCGACCAGTGGGTGCTGCTCGACGGCCAGCACGGGGCGTACTGGGCCGACGAGCACGCGAGGCCGCTGAGCCTGCCGGAACTGCAGGCGCGCGAACGTCCCGCGCGGCCGGTGCACGTGGGGCCGCGCGCGCCTATGAGGGACCCGGGACTGTGGGCGGCGTACTTCGCGCACGCCTCGGTCACCGGGATCGCCTGGGAGCCCGCGGGTTTCGTGCCGGTGTTCCAGGACGGCCAAGTGCTCGCCACCGAGCGGCTCGTGCGCGACAGCGCCGAGGCCTATCCGCGGCTGTCGGATCTCGCGGTCGGTGTGACGGCGTTGGACGGCGTTCCGGCGGTGGAGCTGAAGCCGGTGCACCCGTTCGCGATCGGCGGCACCTGGGACGGCGAGATGATCGTGGTGCAAGGGCCGCAGGGCAAGCGTCGGTTCGCTCGGGCCCTCGACCGAGACCCGGGTGAGCACCGGGCCGACATCGCGGCGGTGACCCCGTACGGTCCGTTGGCCTCCCGTGAACTGCGCTGGACCGCGGCCTGACACCCGAGTCCGACCGCACCGGGCGTATGCGACCTGGCACGCGCCATGTTGTGCAGGCAGGCCGGGGCGCCCGAATACTCTGGATATTGACATTTGCCTATCTATTGACAGGCAAGCGCTCGCACGGTACGTTTGCTTCACTTCCCTCAAATCCATCGAGAAGCCGCACCTCGGCGGCGCACCACCCATCCGCGAACGGCGACCGACCAGGTCCGCCGTCACTGGGAGCGCTCCATTCCTGCGGTGCCGCTCCAGCCTTCCCTTGAAGGCCTTGCGGACAGACGAAGACCCCCGGCTCCCGGCTCGTCGGCGGGTCTTCGTCGCGGAGGATCGACTCCTTGGCTAACGCCGCCTCGTCGAACGCCTGCCGAGACGTAAATTAGCAGCCGCGTCGAACGCTTGCGGAGACGTAAATTAGCACCCTCGTCGAACGCTTGCGGAGACGTAAATTAGCGCAGCGCCTCGTCGAGGATGTAGCGCTCGGCGTCAAGCAGACGCAGGTCCCGCGCCGGACGGCGCAGGTGTCCCTTCTCGACGATCCGCTCGAAAGCCGGATCGCCCGCCTGGGCCATCCGCCGGATCCCCTCGATGTGGTCCACGATCCGCTTGCGGATCACCTTGATGAAGCGCTGGCGGTCGCGGTCGGAGAGCCCGTAGGCGTCGGCGAACATCCGCAGCCGCCGCGCGCGGTCGGGCTTCTTCCAGCCCAACGTGATCGAGTCCCGGTCGGTGAAGACCGGCACCCAGGTCCAGGCCGCGTACGCCACGTCGTAGATCCGCGCGCCGGGGCTCGCCAGGTCGAAGTCGATGAGCGAGAGCGTCCCGTCGGGCCGCCAGACCACGTTGTGCGGCGCGGCGTCGTGGTGGCAGATCACCTCGGTGTCCGGCGGCGGCGGCCCGAAGGACCGCCAGGTCGCGCCCGGAGGCGGCCGGAAACCGAACTGCGCGTCGTGGAACATCCGCAGCATCTTCGCCACCGCGACCATGGTCTCGTCGGTCGTCCAGTGCGGCGCCAGCGGATACTTGCCCGGCTCGCCCTCGACGAACGAGAGCACCTCCCGGGCGTGCTCGTCGATGCCCAGCACCCTCGGCGAACCCGTGAATCCGGCACCGTCGAGGTGCCGCAGCAGCGCATGGACCGCGGGAGTCCAGGGTCCCGTGTTCCGGCGGACCGTGTCCCCCAGCCGGATGACCGTGCTCGTGTTACCGCCGATCAGCGGAATCTCGTCTTGGCTCACCGGTCCCCGCTGTGCCTGCCGTCTCGATGAAAGGGGGTCGTCAGGACTCGGCGCCGTCGACAATCGCGTCGACGAACGCTTCGACCTCGAACGGGGCCAGGTCGTCCGGCCCCTCCCCGAGTCCGACCAGCTTAACCGGTACCCCCAACTGCCGCTGAACCGCGATCACGATCCCGCCCTTGGCACTGCCGTCGAGCTTCGTCAGCACGATGCCGGTGACGTCGCAGACCTCGCCGAAGACCTTCGCCTGCTGGAGTCCGTTCTGGCCGGTCGTGGCGTCGAGCACGAGCAGCGTCTCGGCCACGGGGCCCTGCTTCTCGACGACCCGCTTGACCTTCCCGAGCTCGTCCATCAGCCCGGCCTTGTTCTGGAGCCGCCCGGCGGTGTCGATCAGGACGATGTCGGCGCCCTCCTCGGCCCCGGCCTTCACGGCGTCGAAGGCCACGGACGCGGGGTCGGCGCCCTCGCCGCGGCGGATCACCTTGGCGCCCACGCGCGAACCCCAGGTCTCCAGCTGCTCGGCGGCGGCGGCGCGGAACGTGTCGGCCGCGCCCATGAGCACGGTCTTGTCTTCGGCGATGAGCACCCGGGCGACGCGGCCGCAGGTCGTGGTCTTGCCGGAGCCGTTGACGCCGACCATCATGATCACGGCCGGGCCCTCACCCGAGGGCGAGACGGTGGCGATGGAGCGGTCGAGCCCGGGCTCGAGGACGGCGGTGAGCTCGGCCTTGAGCAGGCGGCGCAGCTCTTCGGGGTCGCGGGTGCCGAGGACCTTGACGCGCTCGCGAAGGCTCTCGACCACGGCGGTCGTGTCGGCCATGCCGACGTCGGCGGTCAGGAGCGTCTCCTCGACCTCGTCCCACACGTCGTCGTCGAGCTTGTCGCTCGCCAGGAGGGCCAGCAGGCCCTTGCCGAGCGCGCTGTTCGAGCGGGCCAGGCGCGAACGCAGCCGCACGAGACGGCCCTCGACGGGCTCGGGCTTCTCGATAGTCGGTACCGCGGGTACTGCCTCGGGCTCAGCGGTCTCGGTCTCCGCCTCGACCTGCGGCTTCGGCTCGACGGTCGCGACCGGCGCCGACTTCGACCTGGACGCGCGCACCGCGAGAGCGATGCCGACGACAGCCGCAATAGCGACGACGGCTGCGACCAGCCAGATCCACAGGTTGTCCACAGGAAAGTCCTCCACGAGTTGTCGACCGACAACCACTGTACTGGGAGGCCCTCAGTCCTCTTCGCGGGAGAACTTCTGGCTGATGACCTGCGTGACACCCGCGCGCATCGTCACGCCGTACAGCGCGTCGCCGATCTCCATCGTGCGCTTCTGGTGCGTGATGATGAGCAGCTGCGAGTTCTCCTGGAGCTGGCGCAGGAGGTCGAGCAGGCGGCCGAGGTTCACATCGTCGAGCGCCGCCTCCACCTCGTCCATCAGGTAGAACGGGCTGGGGCGGGCCCGGAAGATCGCGACCAGCAGCGCCAGCGCGGTCAGGGACCGCTCGCCGCCCGAGAGCAGCGAGAGCCGTTTGACCTTCTTGCCGGGCGGGCGGGCCTCGACCTCGACACCGGAGTGGAGCATGTCGTCGGGGTCGGTGAGCAGGATGCGGCCCTCGCCGCCGGGGAAGACGGTCTGGAAGACGTTCTCGAACTCGCGGGCGGTGTCGGCGAAGGCCTCGGCGAAGACCTGCTGGATCCGGTCGTCCACTTCCTTGACGACCGTGGTGAGGTCGGCACGGGTCTTCTTGACGTCTTCGAGCTGCTCGTTGAGGAACTTGTAGCGCTCTTCCAGGGCCGCGAACTCTTCGAGCGCGAGCGGGTTGACCTTGCCGAGGAGTTTGAGTTCGCGTTCGCCGCGGGCGGCGCGCTTCTCCATGGTGGCGCGGTCGAACTCGTACGGCTCGGGTTCGCCCTTGCCCTTCTCCGCTGCGGCGTCGACCTCTTCGGCCGTGGGCGGCACGGGCTGGTCGGGACCGTATTCGGCGAGGAGCGTCTCGATGTCGACGCCGAACTCGGCGCCGGCCTTCTCTTCGAGCTGCTCGATGCGCATGCGCTGCTCGGCGCGGGCGACCTCGTCGCGGTGGGCGGCGGAGGTGATCCGTTCGAGCTCGGCGGCCGTCGCGCCGGCGCGGTTGCGCAGGTCGGCGAGGGCGGCTTCGCGGCGGGTCTGCTCGGCGGCGACGCGGTCGCGTTCGATCGCGGCGGCTTCGAGGGAGTCGGTGAGCTCGACGCCGGCGTTCGCGGCGGCCTCGGCGACGAGGGCGGCGACGGTGGCGCCGCGGGCGCGGGCGTCGCGGCGGGCCTCGGCGCGGGCGCGGGCGGCGCGTTCGGACTGGGCCTGGCGGGCGAGGGCGTCGGCGCGTCCGGCGAGCGCGGAGGCGCGCTCCTCGGCGGTGCGGACGGAGAGGCGGGTCTCCATCTCGTTCTGGCGGGCGGCTTCGAGTTCGCGGGAGAGGACGTCGCGCTCGTCGGTGGAGGGCTCCTCGATCGCGGGGAGCGATTCGAGTTCCTCAAGGCGGGCTTCGAGGTCGGAGAGTCCGGCGGTGTCGGTCTCGCGGGCGGTCTGGGCGCGGTCCTTGGCCTGCTGGAGGCGGGCGACCTCGGCTTCGGCGCTGCGGGCGGCGGCCCCGAGTTCGGCGAGGCGGCGGGCGACGACGCTCCGCGCGGCCTCGGCCTGGCGCTGGGCGTTGCGGACCTCCTCGGCGGCGGTCTCGGCTTCGGCGTGGGCCTCGCGTGCGGCCTCGAACTGCTCGCGGAGCCCGGCGGCAAGGGATTCGGCGGCGACCTTGCGGTCGCGGGCCTCGTCGACGGCGGCCTGGATCTCGATGTAGGACTGGCCTTTGGCGGAGCCGCCGTGGGCGGTGGCGGCGCCGAGCACGTCGCCGTCGCGGGTGACGGCAGTGAGCTGCGGGTGGGCGTCCACGATGGCGCGGGCGGCGTCGAGGTCGTCGGCGACGACCATGCCGGCGAGGACGGCGCGCACTGTGGAGGCGAGTTCGCCGGGGGCGGCGACGGTGTCGGCGACGGCTTTGAGGCCCGGCGGGACGTCAGCGTGGGCTTGCGCGCCGGCGATGAGGAACGAGGCCTGGCCGCCGTCTTCGTCGCGGAGTAGCTGCAGCGCACCGGCGGCGGTCGCGGGGCCGGTGACGGCGATGGCGTCGGCGAGGCGGCCGAGCGCGGCGGCGAGCACCGGCTCGAAGCCGGGTTCGACGGTGAGGAGGGCGGCGACGGAGCCGAGGACGCCGGGCACGACGTCGTCGCGGGCGAGGAGGGAGGCGGCGCCGTCCTTGCGGCGCAGTCCGACGGCGAGGGCTTCTTCGCGGGCGGCCCACTGGGAGGCTTCGCGGTCGGCCTCGCGTTCGGCGGCCTGGAGGCGGTCCACTTCGGCCTTGGCGGCGGCGACGCGGGCCTTGGCTTCGGTGACGGCCTCGTCGAACTCGGTGTTGGATTCGACCGCTTCGTTCTCGGCCTCGGCCTCGGCGTAGGCCTCGGCGGCGGTCTCGGCGCGTTCGCGGGCTTCGGCGAGGGCGACGGCGGCGCGTTCGAGCTCTTCGGCGGCTGCGGCGGTGCGGGTCTGGAGGGAGTCGACGCGGCCGCGCAGGGTGGCGAGGGCTTCGCGGCGCTCGGCGGCGGCCTTGACTGCGGTGACGATCCGCTGCTCGGCGTCGGCCAGCGCGGTCTCGGTCTCCTCGCGGGCCTCTACAGCGGAGGCGAGGCGTTCGGAGTCCTCCGCGATGGACTCGCGGAGTTCGATCTCCTGCTCGCGGATGCGTTCGGCTTCGGTCTCGAGGACTTCGGGGTCGCGTCCGGCGCGGTCGTCGCCGGTGCCCTCGGAGAGGTAGCGGCGGCGTTCGGCGGCGAGCTGCGCGGTGGAGCGGAGGCGTTCGGCGACGGCTTGGAGCCGGTACCAGGTCTCCTGGAGGCGGGCCAGGCGCGGCTTGTCGGCGGTGTGCGCGGCTTCGATCTCGTTGACTTGGAGGGAGAGGCGCTCGTGCTCGTCGGCGAGCACGTCCTTGCGTTCCTTCAGGGCCTCTTCGTCGGCGAGGTCCTTGGCGATGTTGCCGCGCAGGGAGGTGAGGTCGTCGGCGAGGAGGCGCAGGCGGGCCTCGCGCAGGTCCATCTGGATGGTCTGGGCGCGGCGGGCGAGTTCGGCCTGGCGGCCGAGGGGCTTGAGCTGGCGGCGGAGTTCGCCGGTGAGGTCGGCGAGGCGGTCGAGGTTGCCCTGCATGCCTTCGAGCTTGCGGAGGGCCTTCTCTTTGCGCTTGCGGTGCTTGAGGACGCCGGCGGCCTCTTCGATGAACGCGCGGCGGTCTTCGGGGCGGGCGTGCAGATAGGAGTCGAGCTTGCCCTGGCCGACGAGGACGTGCATCTCGCGGCCGATGCCGGCGTCGGAGAGGAGGTCCTGGACGTCGAGGAGGCGGCAGCGGTCGCCGTTGATCTCGTATTCGCCTTCGCCGGAGCGGAACATGCGGCGGGTGATCGAGACTTCGGAGTAGTCGATGGGGATGGCGCCGTCGGAGTTGTCGATGGTGAGGGTGACCTCGGCGCGGCCGAGGGCGGGGCGGCCGGTGGTGCCGGCGAAGATGACGTCCTCCATCTTGCCGCCGCGCAGGGACTTCGCGCCCTGCTCGCCGAGGACCCAGGCGATGGCGTCGACGACATTGGACTTCCCGGAGCCGTTGGGACCCACGACGCAGGTGATCCCCGGTTCGAAGCGCAGGGTCGTGGCCGAGGCGAAGGACTTGAAGCCCTTCAGTGTGAGGCTCTTCAGGTACAACGGTCGCTCCGGGCTGGTGTACGTCGGTTAGGGTGCGGGACCGTCCCAGCCTACAAGGCCGTCATGCGGAAGAGGGGCATATCAAAGGCCCCAAAGGGGGCGAACCGGGGAGGGATCGGCGGCAGTCGCAGGGCGTTCAGGGCCCACACATGGCAATGCGCGCCGGCTGTCGTGCAGCAGGCGCGCTGATGTTTCGTTGTCGCGAGTGACGAACTAGGTCAACGCGGGCTCGTGCAGCCGCATCAACTCCTCGACATGATCGTGCTCGATCTCGTCCTCCCGGGCCCGAAGCTCGGCGAGCTCGGATTCGAGGTTACGTACTCGCGCGCGTAGTTGG
Organism: Glycomyces rhizosphaerae; assembly: GCF_042647865.1. Classification (NCBI taxonomy): domain Bacteria; kingdom Bacillati; phylum Actinomycetota; class Actinomycetes; order Glycomycetales; family Glycomycetaceae; genus Glycomyces; species Glycomyces rhizosphaerae. The sequence continues at coordinate 313,632 of NZ_JBHRWO010000004.1, read as the reverse complement.
ACCACTTCTTCGAGCAGGCGCTTGTCGGGTGCCTGGCCGATGTGGCCATAGAGGGCTTTCGCCATGGTTTCTCCTTGCGATCACGTCGTCTGGTGGCGTTGGCTACGCACCATGAATAACGTCGCATTTTCTGAGTGAATTCTTTTAGCCGCTGGGGCCGATTGCCCCTCGCCGGACCAGTGGAGCACGGCTCGTGAACACTGGCCGTCTCTAGACATCATCCGCCTGATCGACGGTCTTCGTCAAGCTTTGCACATGCTTTGCCCACTGGATTCGACGGGGGTCACACCCGTGGGGGTCCCTCACGGTCGCCGCGGCGGTTGCTGCTCCGTGCACGAGGCGCGCAAACCTGATAGGGTCCCCGCAAATCCGAATGATTTCCACGTAACCCCACGTGACGAGGCCGTACCCCCATGCGAAGACTCCAGGGCGGGCGCCACCGCGACCGCATCGAGCAACGCCGACGGATGCTCCTTCTCATCCCGGCGGTCTTCGGCCTCACGGCCGCCGCGACGTCACTGTGGGCGCTCGGATCGCCACTCGACGGACTCGCGGTATCGGACGACGCACCAACCACCAGGACGGTCGAAACCACCGGACCGGAAGAGTCGACCTCCGCCGAGGCCCTGTCGGACCTCGCGACCGGCGAGGCCGGGCTCCGCACGCAGGAGCCGGAGGAGCTTCCCACCACTGAGGAGCCCGAGGAGACCACCGAGGCGCCGGCCGAAGAGGACGGGGGCGGATCCGGCGGCGGCGAGGACGAGGCCGAATCGAGCCCTTACGCCGACGTGGAAGCCGCCGTGGCCGACCTGGTGGCCGGCGAGCGCGCCGAAGCCGGTTGCGGCTCTTTGGAACGCGACTCGCGACTCGACGCGGCGGCGCGGCTCCACGCCGAGGACATGGCCGTCAACGACTACTTCGACCACACCTCGCAGGACGGCCGCAGCCCCACCGACCGGGCCGCCGAGCAGGGCTACGAAGGCGGCGTCGGCGAGAACATCGCCGCGGGCTACCCGGACGCCGCGTCCGTGATGGAGGGCTGGATGGACTCCGAAGGCCACCGCGCCAACATCCTCAACTGCGACTACAGCGTCATCGGCATCGGCGTGGCCGATCGCGACGGCACGCTCTACTGGGTCCAGAACTTCGGGTAGTCGACACTTCGCCGATTCAAGCTTCGCCAAGACCGGGCAGGCCGCTGAAGGTCCTGCATTATCGCAGGTGAAAGGCGCTGGAACCTCTTACTGTCGTCCATCCGACTCAACGCTGGACTGGGCGATTACCAACAGTCATGCTGGTATGGCCGCCTGCTGAGGCGCGCATCTGGGGAGGCGACCAAAAAACCTGAAGGACGAGGTGCCAACCGTGCGTGTCATGCTGTACGACCCGAATCAGGTCTTCTCCGCCAGCATTCGACCCCTGCTTCACCGACGCGGTGACTTCCCCATCGAGGCCAGGAGCGCCAAGGCGCTCTTGGCGGCGGATGCGCAGATCGACTGCTGCCTGGTCGCACTCGAAGCGGTCTCCCGGAACCGGGTCCTGACCGACTGCAAGCGACCGGTCTTCCTCATCACCGACCGCGACGACGGCTCGGTCCTCCGCAAAGCCGTCTCGGTCTCCGCCGCCGGCATAGCGAACACCCACATCATGCCGGGCGAGCTGCTCCGGGCCATCGACCGCGGGCTGCTCAGCCCGCCCTATTACGACCCGCAGCTGCTGCGGGCGGCCCTCCAACCGGCGCCGCTGCTCGGTGACGACGACGCGCTCGAACTGGCGCATCACCTGACACCGCGCGAGGACGACGTGCTGCGCCGCATCGTGCGCGGCGAGCCGACGGCCCAGATGGCCACGCAGATGGGCGTCTCGGTCTCCACAGTGCGGTCGCACGTGCAGAACGTGCTCGGCAAGCTCGGCGTGAACTCGCGGCTCGCGGCCATCGCGTTCGCCATCAACTACGGGCTCGACACGGTCAGGGAGAAGCACCCGCAGCTCAGCTGAGGCACCGGAGCGGGAGCGGGCACGTCTGAGGGCTCATACTTGAGGCGTGCCAGAACTTCCCGAAGTAGAGACGGTCCGCCGCGGGGTCGACGAGGCCTTTCGCGGCGGATGCATCAGTACCGTCGAGGTCTACAACCAGCGGGCCGTACGCCGCCACGCGCCCGGCGCCGCCAGTTTCCAGACCCACCTGAAGGGCCTCCGGATCACCGGGAGCGGTCGGCGCGGCAAGTTCATGTGGCTCGAACTCGACGACGGCCGCTCGCTCGTCTGCCACCTCGGCATGAGCGGCCATTTCCTCATCGTCACGGACGGCCGCGAAGCCCACAAACACCTGCGGGTCCGGTTGCGCTTCGACGACGGACGCGAGCTGTGGTTCATCGACCAGCGCACCTTCGGATTCCTGGATCTCGCCGACATGGACGGACCCGTGCCGAAGACCTTGGCGCACATTGCCCCCGACGTGTTCGAGGACGAGTTCGACGCGGAAGCCAGCGCCGCGAAGCTCCTGCGGCGGCGCATCGAGGTCAAGAAGGCCCTGCTCGACCAGGGCTGGATCAGCGGCGTCGGGAACATCTACGCCGACGAAGCACTGTGGCGCTCGCGCCTGCGCGGCAGGAGGAGCGGGGAATCGCTCTCGAAACGCAAGGCCCTGGAGCTGCTCGGCCACGTCAAGGACGTGCTCACCGAGGCGCTCGAAGTGGGAGGGACCTCGTTCGACAAGCTGTACGTCGATACCAACGGCGAGAACGGGTACTTCGCGCGGGAGCTCGCGGTCTACGGCCGAGCGGGCCAACCCTGCAAGCGCTGCGGCACGGCGATCAAACGCGAGGTCATCGGCGACAGGTCCGCGCACTACTGCCCGAAATGCCAGCGCTGATCACGCCCATGCCCGAAATGCCGGTGTTGAGCCACGCTTTCGGGTGACACGAGCGCCGCGGGACCCCTGTCTTGTCGGACCCCCGCGAAACGATGGACGCTACCGTTCCCCTCTCGTGGTGGGTGGGGGTTTGTGGACGGCCTTCGGCGGCAACGCAAACGCGAAAGGGCGGAGCCGGGGACCCGGTTCCGCCCTTTCGCAAAGCTCTTATCGCTGTTTGACGCCCAAGCGCTCGGAGAGCACCTGCCAAGCGAGCTTGGCGGCGATCTGCTCGGCGTCCTTCTTGGAACCGCCGGAGCCCTCGCCGAACTCCTCGCCCGCCACGACCGCCCACGCCGTGAACTGCTTGGCGTGGTCGGGGCCGGACTCGGAGATCCGATACTCGGGCACGCCGAGACCGGAGTCGGCCGTCAGCTCCTGGAGACTCGTCTTCCAGTCCAGGGCCGCGCCCTGACCGGCCGCGGCCTCCATGAGCGGGTCGAAGAACAGGTGGACCACGCTCTTGGCGGTCTCGATCCCGTACTGCAGGTAGACGGCGCCGAGCAGCGACTCCACCGCATCGGCGAGGATCGAGTTCTTGCCGCGGCCACCCGAGGTCTCCTCGCCCTTGCCGAGCAGGAGATGCGGACCGATACCGCCCGCGCCCATGCGGCGCGCCACACCGGCCAGCGCCTTCATGTTCACCACCGACGCGCGCAAGCGCGCGAGCTGCCCTTCGGGCAGGTCGGGGTGCTCCTGGTAGAGCGCGGTGGTGACCACCAGGCTGAGCACGGAGTCCCCGAGGAACTCCAAGCGCTCGTTGGTGGGCAGTCCGCCGTGCTCGTAGGCGTAGGACCGGTGCGTCAGGGCGAGACGCAGCAGTTCGGGGTCGATATCTCGGACCCCGAACACCGCTTCGAAATGTTGAACTGCCTTGTCGCCCATGCGCGGGAGGACTTAGGCCTCGAGGACCTGACGGCCCCTGTACGTGCCGCAGACCTCACAGACCTGGTGGCCGCGCTTCTTGGCGTGGCACTGCGGGCACTCGACCAGCTGGATCGCCACAGCCTTCCACTGCGACCGACGGTGCCGGGTGTTGCTGCGCGACATACGACGCTTCGGAACAGCCACTTCAGAACTCCATACCTATACGCTTACGCTGTGCTATTTCGATTCGCCGTCAGAATCGGCGAGTCGAAGCTTCTCCAAGCCCGCCCAACGGGGGTCCACGACCTCGTGGCCGTGGTCGTCGGGCAGTTCATCCCAGGGGACGCCGCATTCGGCGCACAATCCCGGGCAGTCAGGTCGGCACAGCGGGGTGACTGGCATCGCCAGCACCAGCGCGTCCCGGACCGCGGGCTCCAGATCGAGCAGGTCCCCCTGGAGCCGCATGATCTCATCGGCTTCAGTGGTCGCTTCGGTGACGGAGCCTTCATAAGCGTACAGCTCCTGCACCTGGACGCTGAGAGCGTCCTGCACCGGTGCGAGGCACCTCGCACACTCGCCCTCGGCGACCGCTTCGACCTGCCCGGTTGCGAGCACGCCTTCGCTGACGCCGGTCAAGTGGACGTCGATGTCGAGGACCGCGCCCTTGGGGACCGCGTACACCGCTTCGAGGCCGTAGGCCTCGGGTGCGGGGATCTCGCGGGCGACGTGCATCGTCGTGCCCGCGCCACGCAGCTCCGCGGTGTCGAACACCAGCGGCGCGGTGGGATCCAGAGCGGTCGTCGTCATGGGTGTACTGCGGTCCTTCGATAGGGAGGTGCGCCTCGATCGAGGCCGACCGGTAATGCTACATCAGCGACGGAAGCGGCCCCAACCCAGGTAGCGGGCAGTGCGGGGACGCGGCGGCGGAGTGATTTCACCGACACCCGGCTCTCGACCGGGCCGTTTCTGTCGTACCCGGGCGCGAGGCTTGGCGGGCAGGGTCGCTTACCCGCCCTGGGCGGGTGGGTCGGCCGGGCACCCGGTCGACCGCCCGCCACCCGGCGTCAGAGCTGCGGCAGCGGCTTCTCTTCTTCGACGGACTCCTGCTGCGAGGGCGCGAAGCTGCCGATCTCCCGGAGGGTGCTCATCTTGTCGCGGCCGCGCTCCACGCCGGAGAGGGCGCGGTGCAGGAACTGCTCGAAGTTCGCGAGGGTGGTGTCGACGTACTCGTCGACCTCGTCGCGCAGGCGCTGGGCCTCGCCGCGGGCCTCCGCGATGATGCGGTTGCCCTCGTGCTCGGCGGAGACGGTGATCTCGTGGCGGGAGACGAGCCGCGCGTGCTCGGTCTCGCCTTCGGTGATGATCCGCTCGGCCTCGCGCTCGCCGGCGTCGATGATCTTGTCGCGCTCCTGGAGCATGGCCTCGGCACGGCGCAGGTCGCCGGGGAGTTCGTTCTGGAGCTCTTCGAGCATGCCGATCATCTCGGCCCGGTCCACCTTGCAGGCCCGGGACATGGGAACGGCCTTGGCCTGCTCCACGTAGGCGATGATCTCTTCGATCCGGTCGAGCGCACCCACCGATTTGCTCCCGTCGATGTCATTCATGGGGACGATTGTCCCGGATGAGGGTCTGAAACGTGGCTAATCCTGTCCCAAACGCTCGATCAGTCGCGATTGGACGATTTCAGGCGCGTAGGGCGAGATGTCGCCGCCCCATTTCGCCACGTCCTTGACCATCGAAGACGACAGGAAGGAGTAGAGAGGGTTGGTCGGGATGAAGACGGTCTCGATGCCTCGCAACCCGTAGTTCATTTGAGCCATCTGCAGTTCGTAGTCGAAGTCCGAGACCGCGCGGACGCCCTTGACGAGTACTCCGGCGCCGTGCTTCTGGCAGAAGTCGACGACGAGGCCCTGGAAGGAGGCCACTCGCACGTTGGGGATGTCCGCGGTGGTCTCGCGGAGGAGCTCCACTCGTTCCTCGACGCTGAACATCGCGTTCTTGGAAGCGTTGTGGAAGACCGCGACCCACAGCTCATCGTACAGCTGGGAGGCGCGTCCGAAGATGTCGAGATGACCGTAGGTCACCGGATCGAATGAACCGGGGCACACGGCGATGCGAGCTTCAGGTTTCACAGGGCGTGACCGTAGCAAAGTGCCGTGCCGCCGTAACGACGGACGCGGTCTTCTGCGATCTTCTCCGGCCACGGCACCGCGGCGGCCTTGTCGCCGCGTTCGACCACCACATCGGCGTCCTCAGCGAGCCAGCCCTGCCCGACCAGCGCTTCCAGCACCTCGGCGATGGCGGCGTCGGTGACGGCGTACGGCGGGTCGGCGAAGACGATGTCGAACGGCTCGGCCGGGTTGGTCTGGAGCGCCTTCTCGACAGGGGCGCAGATCACGTCCGCGCCGGTGACACCGAGATCGGCGATGTTGCGGCGCAACAGCTTCGCGGTGAGCGCATGGGACTCGACGAAGAGGGCGGCGGAGGCGCCGCGCGAGAGCGCTTCGAGACCGACCGCGCCGGACCCGGCGTAGAGGTCGGCGAAGCGCAGGCCGTCGAGGTCGCCGCCGGGGGCGAGCGAGTTGAACAGCGCTTCTCGGACGCGGTCGGAGGTGGGCCGGGTGCGGTCCCCCGGAGGCGTGGCGAGGCGGCGGCCCTTGAGGCTGCCGGCGATGATCCTAGTCATTTGCCACAACAATAATCCGGTGCGGCGCGTTCGGCAGACCTGCCGCGGCGGTCAGCCCTTCTCCAGGTAGTCCCCTCGGTCGGCGGCGAGGTCGTCGACGAGCGCCGCGAAGGCGGGCTCGCCCGCGAGCGTCGGGTCGGCCTCGATGAGCGCCGCGGCCTCGGCGCGGGCGGCCTCGATGATGTCGGCGTCCTTGAGCAGGGACAAGAGCTTCACGTGCGACTTCATGCCGGACTGGGCCGCGCCGAGCACGTCGCCTTCGCGGCGCTGCTCGAGGTCGAGTTCGGCCAGCGCGAAACCGTCGGTGGTGGAGGCGACCGCGTCGAGGCGCTCGCGGGACGAGGAGCCTTCGGGGGCTTCGCTCACGAGCAGGCACAGGCCCGCGTGGGCGCCGCGGCCGACGCGGCCGCGCAGCTGGTGGAGCTGGGAGATGCCGAAACGCTCGGCGTCGAGCACGACCATGGCGGTGGCGTTGGGCACGTTGACACCGACTTCGATGACGGTGGTGGCGACGAGCACGTCGATCTCGCCCGCGGCGTAGGCGCGCATGACGCGGTCCTTCTCGTCGGCGTCGAGGCGGCCGTGGAGGAGGGCGAGCCGCAGTCCCTGGAGGGCGCCGTTCTGGAGCTGCTCGATGACGTCGGTGACGGCGAGGGGCGGGCGCTTGTCGCCCTCTTTCTCTTCCGCGTCTTCGCCTCCGACGCGCGGGCAGACGACGTAGGCCTGGCGTCCGGCGGCGACCTCTTCGCGGACCCGGTTCCAGGCGCGGGTCATCCAGCGGCTGTCGGTGTAGGGCACGACGTGGGTGGCGATGGGGATGCGGCCGGCCGGGAGCTCGGTGAGGCGGCTGGTCTCGAGGTCGCCGTAGACGGTCATCGCGACGGTGCGCGGGATCGGGGTGGCGGTCATGACGAGCGTGTGCGGGGTCCGGTCGGCCTTGGCGCGCAGGGCGTCGCGCTGTTCGACGCCGAAGCGGTGCTGCTCGTCGACGACGACGAAGCCGAGGTCGGCGAAGTCGACGCCGTCGTAGAGGAGCGCGTGGGTGCCGATGACGATCCCGGCCGTGTTGGTCTTCACCTCGTCGAGGAAGGTGCGGCGCTGGGCGGCGGTGGCGGAGCCGGTGAGGAGCGCGACGCGGGTGGCTTCGGGCGGGGCGCCGAGCTCGCCGCCCTTGGCGAGGTCGCCGAGCATGTCCACGATCGACCGGTGGTGTTGGGCGGCGAGGACTTCGGTGGGGGCGAGGAGCGCGGCCTGGCCGCCGTGGGCGACGACTTGGAGCATCGCGCGGAGGGCCACGAGGGTCTTGCCGGAGCCGACGTCGCCTTGGAGGAGGCGGTGCATCGGGTGCACCCCGGCGAGTTCGCCGGCGAGCTCGTCGCCGACCTGCCGCTGGCCTTCGGTGAGGGTGAAGGGGAGTCGGGCGTCGAAGGCGTCGGGGAGGGCGCCGCCGCGGGCGTAGGCGGTGGCGGCCTCGCCGGCGGATTCGGCTTTTCGGCGTACGAGCACGGCCTGCATCACCAGGGCTTCTTGCCATTTGAGGCGCTTCTTGGCCGCGCCGTTCAGTTCGTGCGATTCGGGGCGGTGGATCTGGCGCAGGGCTGTCGTGTAGCCCATCAGGTGCCGCTCGGCGCGGATCGACCGCGGCAGCGGGTCCGGCAGGTCCGTGACGAGGTCGAGGACGGTCTTGACGGCCTTGGCGATGTTCCAGGACGGCAGGTCGGCGGTGGCGGGGTAGACGGGGATGAGGGCCCCGGCGAACTCCTCGATGGCGCTCGACGGGTCGGCGGCGTCCTCGGCCAGGAGCTGGTACTGCGGGGAGTTGAGTTGCAGGCGGCCGCGGAAGTCGGCCACTTTCCCCGCGAACAGGCCCCAGCGTCCGGCGACGAGTTCCTTGGCGCGCCAGCTCTGGCTGAAGAACGTCAGGGAGAGGGTGCGCCCGAACTGGTCGGAGACGATGACCTCCAGGAGTTCGCGCGGCTTCTCGCGGGGCTTGCGGCCGTATGAGCCCGCGCGGCCGGCCTTGGGGTAGAACTTCTTGACGGTCGCGGCGCGGACCTGGGCGGCGACGGTGACCTCGTCGCCCACGCGGAGCGAGCCGAGGTCGGTGCTCTCGCCGCGGGTGGCGTTGCGGAAGGGGTAGTGGCCCAGGAGGTCCCCGACGGTCTCCAGACCCAGTCCCTCGCTGAGCTTGTCCCCGGTCTTCTTCCCCAGGACCTCGCGCAGCCGGGTGTCCAGCCCAATGGTCATTCGGCTCCGATCAACAGCAGCGGCTCGTCTTCCGAGGCGGGCAGCTGCTGGATCTCCACGAGCGGCCACGCCTCGTGGACATGATCGCTCAAGGCTGTGACAATCCCGGCGTTCGAACCGCGACCGGGCAGGACGGTGAGGAGTTCGGCGCCGGCGTTGCAGAACCGGTCGGCGAGGTCGCGGGCGGCCGCCAGAGGCTCCTCGGCGGCGTGGACGATCTCTGCGCCGATGGCGACGGTGACGCCGTCGGCAGCCGCGCGGAGCTCCCCGGTGCGGCATGCGGCTGCGGCTTCGGCCATGGCGATGACGTCGTCGTCGAAGCGCCGGTCGGGGTCGTGGACGGCGAAGGCCGCGATGCTCTGCATCACCGAGGCGGTGGGGACCACCGTGATCCGGAAGCCGTCGCCGCGTGTGTGCTGCGCGGCCTTGCGCGCGGCACGGGCGGCCTCGGTGCCGTCGGCGATCACCACGGCGTTCGGGCGACCGGCGGCGCGGAGGTCCGCGAGTTCGGCGGTGATGCGCTCGACCGCTCGCAGGAAGCCGGTATGGCTCTCGGCGGCGGCGGTGCTCTTGACCACGACGGGGCTCTCCGACAGGACGGTGCCCTCCAGCACGACGGTGCGGCAGCCCTCGCCTTCGAGGAAGCCGCGGACGGCGCCCGTCTCGGTGACCGCGATGACGGCGCGCTTCGGAGTCTCGGCGGCATCGGCGACCGGCGGGGGCTCACGGTGCGCGGAGTCGTCGAAGCGGGTCACGGAGATGCGGTGGACGCGGCCGCGTTCGATGCCGGCCTCGATCGCCGCGCCGATGTCGTTGACGTGCACGTGGACGTTGAACATGGTGACGTCCATGGCGGCACGGGAGCCGATGATGACCACCGAGTCGCCGAGGGCGGTGAGGCTGTGGCGCAGGTCGGCCGCGGCCGCGGCGTTCGCTTCGAGGAGGTACTGGACCTCGTAGCCGTAGAGCTCCGAGCCGGTCTCGCGCGGGACCTCCTCGACCTCCGAGACCGCGCGCACCCGGTGGCGTTCGAGGAGGTCGAGCGCGCCGGTCGACACCGAACCGGTGAGGGTCTCCACGAGCGCCTCGAGGAGCACGGTGAGAGCCAGTCCCCCGGCGTCCACGACCCCGGCGCGGGCGAGCGCGGGCAGTTGGCCCGGCGTGGCCGCGACGGCCGCGGCGGCGGCCTCCGCGGCGGCGCGGGCGGCCGAGACGAGGCCGAAGGAGGCGGCCTTGCCGGCGGCTGAGGCGGCGGCCTCGGCGACGGTGAGGATCGTGCCGGCGGTCGGGACGGCGACGGCCGCTGTGGCGGCGTCGGTGGCCGCGCGCAGGCCGGCGGCGAAGCCCTTCGCGTCGATCGCGTCGCTGTTCCAGACGTCGGCGAGGCCGCGGAGCATCTGGGCGAGGATCACGCCGGAGTTGCCGCGGGCCGAGAGCAGCGCCCGATCGGAGGCCTCGTCGAGGAGCGCTTCGAGGCCGAGGCCGGGCGTACCGCCTTGGAAGGCGGCCTGGAGGGTCGCGACCATGTTCGTCGCCGTGTCGGAGTCGGCGACGGGGAACACGTTCAGTTCGTCGACGCCGCGCCGGTGGCGGGTCAACGTGTCGATGCCGCGCGCGGCCCACTCGCGCATGATGCCGGCGTCGAGGAGCTGGCGTCCAGTCTCAGGGATATCCACCACGGGTCATGAGAATACGCCCCAACGCGGTCGCGCGAGCGGTGTCGGCCCTTTGGAACGCGCACCGGCCCGCACGCTTCCGCGTGCGGGCCGGTCGATGCCGATATTTCTTTAAGCGCCGAAGCTGAGGCTGTTGCGGGCCGCGGTGAGCGCGTCGACCTGGTCGGCGGTGGCCGACCCGACGAAGCCCACGTAGCCGCTGCCGTTCTCGATGACCGCGGTCATCACCGTCAGCTCGCCGACGGTGAAGGTGTTGAAGAAGGCCGAGCGGGCGTCCACGCGGTACTGGGAGCCCTGGGCGCCTTCGGCGGCGCCGCCGGCCCAGGTCGCTGCCAGGTTCTGCAGGTTCGTGCCGAGGTCCTTGATCTTGACGTCCTCGCCGGCGCCGATCGCGGCGGCGTCGAGCGCGCCGTAGAAGACCGTCGGGCCCGTGCCGCCCAGGACCAGGCCGGTGGGCGAGGTGATCCCGGCGGGCGGGGTCGCGGCCTCGGTCGAGCCTTCGGGGGCCGCGATGCTCAGGCCGGAGGCCTCGTTGGCGACCACAGTGGTCGCCGCGGGGGCCTCGGGCTCGGCGGACGCTTCGCCCGAAGGCGCTGCCTCGGAGGCCTCTTGCGTGGCCTCGTTGCTCTCGATGGTGCCGGTCTGCTCGTCTTTCGGCTCGTCCTGCGGGTTGAAGAGGATGAAGCCGCCGACGCCGAGTGCCGCCGCGATGACCACGATCCCGGCGACGAGGAGCCACATCGGGCCCTTGCCGCCCTTCTTCTTGTTCCTGCGCTGGATCGTGTCAGGGGCGCCCCAGGGTTGGGCGCCGCCGCCGGACACCGGGACGAGCTGGCCGCCTTGGGGGCCGAACTGGCCGCCGCCGAACGGCGGCTGGCCGGGACCGCCCGGCATCCCGGAGACGGGCATGCCCGAAACCGGCATCCCGGAGGCGGGAATCGAGGACACGGGCGGCATCCCGGAGACCGGCATGCCCGAGACGGGGAAACCGCCGGAGGGGCCGAACGGGTCCGCGGCCTGAGGCGGCGGCGGGCTCGCCTGGAACGGCTGCTGCGGTTGCTGCTGAGGAGGAGAGGCGAACGGCTGCTGGCCCTGGAAGGCCTGCTGCGGCGGCGCGTCGAACGGGGAGACCGGGACACCCGGAGGCGGCCCGAACTGCTGCGGCGACGGCTGACCGGGGCCGCCGACGTACTTGACGGTCCCGTCCTCCTCGACCGGGCCCTGCTGGCCCGACTGCGCCATGCGCTGACTCTCCGGTGACCACGGCGGCGGGTCCTCCTGGGGAGGCTGCTCGTTCGGGCGGTACACCGGGGGCTGTTGCTGCTGCGGCTGCCAGCCGTCGGCAGGCTGCTGCGGGGTGTGGCTCATGTTCGACTCACCAAAGAAGATATGGGCATCGGCACATCATGTGTATGCGGCTAGCCTACGGGATCCGCACCCATCCTAGAGTCACCGACGGTAGCCGACCGCGGCAGCCACCACAGCACAGTGCCGCCGCGGAACGTCCTGGGAGGACCGACGAACCGGCGCGATCCGGGCTCAGACCCGGTTGCGGCACAGAAGATCTGTCGCATGCCGCGCCAGTGTTCCACCCGGGGAGGACCGGACCCGTCCGCGGGTCCGCGCGACTGCCGGAGGCGACGCTTCCGGCGCCTGTGGCGCAGGTCCCGCGACCTGGATGGCCGGCGCTCCGCCGGGTCCGTTAGAATTACCGGGTTGCCCGCCGTCGGGGTGGGCCGAATGAACGTCAATGCAGGAGTTTTGGATTATGTCGAGCGTGTGTGAAGTCTGCGCGAAGCGCCCCGGCTTCGGCAACAACGTCCCGTGGTCCCACAAGAAGACCCGTCGTCGTTGGAACCCGAACCTGCAGACCATCCGCATCGCGACTGGCTCCGGCGACAACAAGCGCCGCGCCAAGGTCTGCACTTCGTGCATCAAGGCCGGCAAGGTCACCCGCTAGGGGCTGACGCCGCGAAAGACTTACGCCGCCGGGGCTTCGCCCCGGCGGCGCTTTGTCGTTTCTGCGACGCGGTCGTGTCTGCGGCGCTGTCGCGCCCGGCTACTTCGGGTTGGCGAAGTGGTCCCAGCCGGTCGGGCCGGTCCAGCGGCGGCCGTCGACCGTGACGCCGCTGCCTTCGGCGACCGCGCCGATGCGCCGCCAGCCTTCGGGCAGGATCACGTCGGGCGGGAAGACCGCCGCCAGGGCGTGGTCCTCGCCGCCGGTCAAGAGCCATCCGCGGGCGTCGGCGCCCAGGGCCTCGGCGGCGTTGCGCATCGTCTCGGGAACCGGCAGGGCCGCGGTGTCGACGTCGATCGCGACCCCTGAGGCGGTGGCGATGTGGCCGACGTCGGCGAGGAGTCCGTCGGAGACGTCGATCATGGCGTGCGCGCCCATGAGGGCGGCGTCACGTCCGGCCTGGTACGGCGGTTGCGGCCTGCGGTAGGCGCCGACGAGTGCGCCCGGGGAGCGGAAGCCGCGGGTGAGGACGTTGAGGCCGGCTGCGGCCCAGCCGATCCGGCCCGCCAGCGCGAGCACGTCGCCGGGTTTCGCCCCTCCTCGCGTGACCGGTTCGCGGCCTTCGAGGTCGCCCAGGGCGGTCACCGTGACGGTGAGCAGCTCGCCGCGGGTGGTGTCGCCGCCGATCACGGCCGCGCCGACGGCGGCGGCTTCGGCGGCCAGCCCGGAGGCGAGGCCTTCGAGCCATTCGGCGGGCATGTCCTGCGGGGCGGCGACGGCGGCGAGGAGCGCGGTGGGCTTGGCGCCCATGGAGGCGATGTCGGCGAGGTTGGCGGCGGCGGCCTTGTGGCCGACGTCGGCGGCGGAGCACCAGTCGCGGCGGAAGTGGTTGCCTTCGACGAGCATGTCGGTGCAGGCGACCACTCGGCCGTCGGGGGCGGTGACGACGGCGGCGTCGTCCCCGGGGCCGAGTACGACGGCGGGTGTGGTGGCGAAGTGGCGTGTGAAGCGTTCGATGAGGCGGAATTCGCCCACTTCGGCGACGGTCTCGCTCACGTGAGGATCATTCCTCGGGCATTTGAAGGTCGGTGGATCACTGGGTAATCTTCGCTCAACGGGGTTCGCGAAGCGGTCAGGCCCGGCACGTGTCGGGTTCTGCCACCGAATCGCCGCTCTGCCCGATTCCTGAGGAGGCCTGTGATGGTGCAGGCGTACATCTTGGTCCAGACCGAGGTCGGCATGGCCGATGAGGTCGCCGAGGGCGTGTCGGCGATCGATGGCGTGGTCCGGGTCCACATCGTCACCGGCCCTTACGACGTGGTCGTGCTCACCGAGGCCGCCTCCAGCGAGCATTTGCGGAAGCTGGTGGTGAGTAGAGTCCAGCGGGTGGCGGGCATTACCCGCACGTTGACCTGTTCGATTCTCAACGCCTGAGGAGCGGGGTCCTGGTGGGTTCCGAGAAGAAGTCGCGGCTGCCGGCGATCGTGGCGACCGTTGTGGCGGTGCCGGTCGCGGTCGTCGCCGGTATCGCGGTGTTCAATGCGATCGCGCCCGAGGCGGATGCGGACCCGGCGCGGGAGGATCTGTCGCCGGTGTCGGTGACGGTGCCCGAGCTGAGTGAGGACGCGGCCGTGGTGTGCTTGGCGCTCACGGCGACTGCGCCGGATGCTGCGGGCGGGCTGCATGCACGGCCGGTCGAGGGCGGTGCCGGGGCGGCCGAGGCGGTCATGGCGTACGGGGATCCGGCGACGGTGGCGACCTGCGGGGTCGAGCCGGTCGCGGTGGAGGACACGGCGCTGGTCTACAAGCTCAACGGGGTCTGCTGGTATTCGGACGAGGCGGGCTTGGAGTGGACGACGCTCGACCGGCAGGTGCCGGTGGGCGTGAGCGTCCCGGAGGCGAACGAGCAGCCGGTGGATGTGCTCAACGACCTGTCCACGGTGATCGCCGACAAGGTCCCGGCTTCGGCGGAGTCGCCGACCGGGTGCGCGTGAGCGAAGGGAACCCCCGCTCTGCCCCGGCGCGAAGCGGCGGGGTTCTGGACCGCTCGTTCTTTTCACGTGATTCGGTGCGGGTGGCCCCGGAATTGCTGGGCTGCTTGGTGACCGCGAACGGCGTGACGGTGCGGTTGACGGAGGTCGAGGCGTACCGCGAGGACGATCCGGCCTCGCATTCCTTCCGCGGCAAGACGAACCGGACGGCCGTCATGTTCGGCCCGGCGGGGTTCTTGTACGTCTACTTCACGTACGGGATGCATTACTGCGCCAACCTGGTGTGCGGCCCCGACGGTTCGGGGGCGGCGGTGCTGCTGCGGGCCGGGGAGGTCGTGGACGGGCTCGAGGCGGCGCGCGAGCGACGCGGCGAGCGCGTCACGGACCGGGATTTGGCGCGGGGTCCGGCGCGGCTGGCCCAGGCGATGGGCTGGGACCGCGGGGACGACGGACGGGACATGATCGGCTCAGTGCGACAGAGTGGCGGAGCGGCCGCGGTGCTCGCGGGGCCGAGGACCGGGATCACGAAGGCGGCCGACACGGCCTGGCGCTTCTGGATTCCGGGCGACCGGTTCGTGTCCGCGTACAAGCGCCACCCGAAGGCCCCGCCGGCCGAGAGCTGATCTGCCCGTCCAGGGCGGGTGGGTTCCCCACCAGCATCCCTCCCTGGTCCGACGAAAAGCCGGTTCCCGGCATGCGATCGTCGGCATCGTCACACCACCGCTCTGCGTCTACTTCGGTGGTTCGGCGTGATCCAGATCGAGCCGCACATTGAGATACGGCGAGCGCATCAAGGCCCGGAAGGACTCCAGCGCTTCCGCATCCTGATCCACTTCGGAGTTGCGGCCCTCGGCGTTCGGGGACGAGAAGTAGACGATCGCCTTCAAGCGCGGATAGTGCGCCATCTGGTCCATCGCGGCCTCGAACACCGTCTGCTGATGGCCTGGATGATCGTCGTCGGTGAAGACGCCCCATTCGGCGAGCATCATCGGTTTCCGCGGATGCTGCTCGGCGACCCAGTGGTAGTAGCCGGGCCAGCCGGATGGGGCATGGGCCGTGTCCAGGAGCTCACCGAAGTCGAACCGGCCGTCGTCCTTGAGGGTCTGGCCGTAGCCCGACAGGCCGACCCAGTCGACCACGTCGTCGCCGGGATACAGCGCCGCGTGCCACGGCACCTCGACCCACTTGAGATAACCCATGTAGTTCATGACCGACACCAGATTGTCCACGCCGTTCGCACGCAGGCGTTCGATGACGTAGCGGTACATGTCCGCGTAGTCCTCGGCCTCCATGCCCGAGCCGGGCCGCTGGACGACGTCGTTCTCGGGTTCATGGTGGACGGTGAAGAAGAACGGCTTGTCGAAGTTCTGGTTGATGTGCGCGGCGAGCCGGTCCAGGTAGGCGTCCACCTCAGGGTCGCCTGCGGCGATCTCGGCCCATTTCGCCATCTGCGGCTTCCAGTTGATGAAGAGGGTCCGCGGGCGTTCCGGGTCCTCGGTCAGCGCGATCTGCTCATCGGTCGGGAACAACCGCGCATCGGCTCGCTCATACGCGTGGTAGATCTGCTGCGCTCGCTCCACTGTGGCCTCGAAATCGAGGAAGGCGTCCTCCTTGTCCAGATTGGTCTTCCCTCCGGCCGCGGCGCCGATCAAGGCCCCGCAGTCGGGCACGAGTTTCTCGTTCGTGACGCATTCGGTCAGCGTGTCCGCGGCCTGGCCGGACTCCGGCTGCAACGGCGGGCCGGACGCGGACGGGGTCGGCCACTGGTCGGAGCCGGGATCGGACGGGAGCGTCGGACCAGAAGGCGCCGTGAGTCCCGGTGCGGCGGTCGGGTCGAGCGCGCCGTTCGGGTCCGGCGAGTGCGGCGACGTGGCCGGGTCCGGGCTCGGCGACACGGGGCCCACCGGCGGCACTGCCGAGACGGTGCGCAGGCTCGGCCCCTCGCCGTAATCGGGGCCCGCGAGTTCGAGGTACGCATCGCGCTCAGGGGTGGTCACCGCGAATCCGTAGCGGCCTGGCGCGTTGATCGCGCCCGTCACGTCGAAGACGACCTCCGTCGTGCCCGCGTCGACCTCGACCGAGTCCCACACGGTGCCGTAGGGCGGGGCGTTGTCGGCCGTCAGCGCGCACAGGCAGGCCACCGGGCGCACGGAGGCGACCTCGATGATCATGGCCTCGCTGTCGGGCGGGACGGCCACGGGCAGGCGCAGCTCGGCGGTGTGGTCGGGCCGGACCGTGGACTCGTCGAGGACGAACTGGAGGTGCGTGACGGCGATGCCGAGGTCGGCGGAGAAGCCGACGGGCAGCACGACGGGCGAATCGGGCGCCGGATTCGTGAAGGCGGTGGCCGTGAACGAGGCCGCGAGCGGCTTGTGGTCGTAAGTGCCGTTCCCGTCCAGCCAGGCTTCGTCGACGGTGCCGTCGAGGCGGTCCCCGCCCCCGCCGACCCCGTACCCGATGACGAAGCCCACCAATACGAGTGGAAGCACCGCCAGGATGGTCACGATGCCGCGCCCAGCCCGGAGACTTCGGCGCACGTCGGTGTCGCTCATCGCCCACCTTCCTCCGTCCAATGTGATCCGCGCTCAAATGCAGCGATCCACCATATTAGCGAACAAAATGGTTTTTACTTGTCTGCTCTCGCAAACACAACCCCCACCTCGCGGTGAACAGGCCCTGGGCGTGCCGCACCCGTCACCTATACCTCGCGCCGCTCGTTACTCAGTTGAGATCCCTAGAACGAGAAAGGCCTTCGCGTTGAGGACCCCTGCCGCCCGCACGCTCGCCGACTACGGCGTCATCGTCCGCCGTTCCTGGTGGCTCATCATCGGAACGGTGGCCGCGGCTCTGGCCGGCGGGTTCGCTTACACCGCGCAGAGCGAAGAGGTCTACGAGTCCACGTCCGCGATCCTGGTGCTGCCGACCGCGAGCGACACCGCCGTCGCCGGCGCCCGCACGGCCGGACAGGTCAACCTCGACACCGAGGCCCAGCTCGTGAAGTCCACCGAAGTGGCCGTGGCCGCCGCCGAAGCGCTCGGCTCGGCTGATCCCGACGGCCTCGTCTCGCGCGTGTCGGTCACCGTGCCGCCCAACACCGCCGTCCTCGAAGTCACCTTCCGCGCCGGAGACGCCGAGTCCGCACGGGCCGGGTCCGTGGCGTTCAGCGAGGCGTACCTCGACCACCGCCGGTCCGGGGCGACCGCCTCGCTGGAGAGCGCGATCGCCACCGCAACCGTGGGACTCGACGCGGTCAACGCCGGCATCGCATCGACCGAGGACGAACTGTCCGGGATGGATTCGGGCGACGACGGCCGGTCCGGGCTCGAATCCGAACTCGACGGGCTGCGGCAGCAGGCCGAGAAGATCGAGGTCGAGATCGCCGGCATCGAGGCCCAGCGAGGCGCGATCTCGCCCGGCCGGGTCATCAACCAGGCCTCGGTGCCGAAGGCCCCGGTGAGCCCGAACGCGATGTTCAACCTCGCCGCCGCGCTCGGCGTCGGCCTGCCGCTCGGCCTCATCCTCGCCTGGGCCCGGCACCGCCTGGCCCGCAGGATCGCCTACCCGGCCGACCTGGTCGATCGATGCGAACTCGACGTGCTCGCCTCCGTGCCCCCGGCCGTGAAGTTCCAGCGCCGCGAGGTCTTCGGGGCCTACAGCCCCGGCGGCCGGGTCTTCTCCCAGCTCCGCAACGTGGTCGTCTCGCAGCTCACGCACGAGCAGCGGGTCATCGTCGTCGCCGGCGTGGCCCCCGGGCCCGCCGCGAGCGTCGTCGCCGCCAACCTCGCCACCGCGATGGCCCGCGCGGGCGACCGCGCCACCGCCGTGGCCGCCAACCCGAGCACCACTGTGGGCCTGCCGGAACTGTTCGGCACGGACTCGGTGCCGGGCCTGGCCGATGTCTGGTCCGGCCGCGTCGACCTCGCCGTGGCCACGCACGCCGCGCCGAGGCAGCCGAGCCTCAACGTGATCGGCCCCGGCGCCGCAGCCAGGGCCACCGGCCCCACCAGCGAGGCCGCCGCCGAGACCTTTTCGAAGCTCGCCGAAGCCGGGCGGTTCGTCATCGTCGACGCCCCGCCGCTGTCCTGCTCGGCCGATGCCCAGCTACTCGCCGGGCACGCCGACGCGGTGATCCTCGCCGTCCAGTCCGGGCGCGACTCGATCGCCGAGACCGCCGCCGCCGCACTCGCCATGCGCCAGATCGACACCCCGCTGCTCGGGGCGATGCTGCTCCCGGCCGTGCTCGGGCCGATGAACACCGTGCCGCTGCCGGCGGCGCGCCGTGAACTCACGGCCGCGGACGCGCGCGGTCGCGACAGGATCTCCGAGGACGAGACCCCCACGGACTCGCTCGAACCCGTCGAGGACCGCGGGCAGGAGGCGACCACGCTGGTGCTGCCCGTCGTCCCCGCCGCTGAGCCGAGATGACGCTCCTCGCGGCCGCCCGCTCCGCCGGGCGCGGCCGGATCGCCCCTTCTCTGCAAGGCGCGCGCGAAGGCGCCTCGCTCACCTGGCTCCTCGCCGGGTTCCCACTGTGGTGGGCGCTCGGCATGGGCGTGCTGGTCATCCCGTTCGTCGCGGCCGTCGCGGCCGTGAAACTGGTGCGCCGCAGGTCGATCGCCGTCCCGCCCGCGTTCGGGTGGTGGCTGCTGTTCCTCCTCGCGGTCACGCTGAGCCTGGCGAACCTCGGCGTCGACCCGCCGGGCACCGTCGCCGAGACCTGGTTCTCGAGCCTGCCCGGCGCGACCTTCCGGCTCGGCTTCTACTGCTGCTGCACGCTCATCGCACTGTGGGCCTACAACCTGGTCGTCGAAGGCGAGCTCAAGCGGGACAAGCTCGTCCGGCTCCTCGCCTGGCTCTTCGTCGTCACCGTCGCGGGCGGGTTCCTCGGCACCGTCGCCGGTCACTTCGAGTACACGTCGCCGGTGGAGGCGCTGCTGCCCAAGGCCGTCGCCGAAGACGGCTTCGTCCAGTCGCTCGTGCACCCGGCCGCGGCGCAGACCATGGACTTCCTCGGCTACGAGACCCCGCGCCCGGCCGCGCCCTGGGGCTACACCAACACCTGGGGCAACAACTTCGCGATCACCTCGGTCTGGCTCGTCGTCGCCGCGTTCTGCACGCCGACGCGTACCAGATGGCGGGTCGTCGCGGTCGCGCTCCTCGTCGCCTCGCTCGTGCCCGCCGTGTACTCGATGAACCGCGGCCTGTGGCTCGGCCTCGCCGCCATCGCCGTCTTCGCGGCCCTCCGCCTGCTCATCTCCGGACGGCCGGGCGGCATGCTCGCCCTCGGCGGGGCCGGCTGCGCCGCAGTCCTCCTCGTGATCCTCACACCACTGGGGACGGTGGTGCAGACCAGGCTCGACAACGGCCACTCCGACGACGGCCGGGCCTTCTCCTCCGAAACCGCGACGGAACTCGTGGTCGAGCACTCCCCCGTGATCGGCTTCGGCTCCACGAGGAAGACCCTCGGCTCGGGCGAATCGATCGCCGTCGGCCCCACGCCCGAGTGCCCGCGCTGCGGCGGGCGCACCCTCGGCGGGAACGGCCAGCTCTGGCAGGTCATGTTCGCCCACGGACTCCTCGGCACGATCACGTACCTCGGGTTCACGCTCGCCGTGCTGTGGCGGTTCCGAGGCGACCACTCCGCGGTCGGCATCGCCGGCAGCGCCGTCGTCGGCTTCTCGCTGATCTCGATGTTCTACTACAACGCCCTCGTCACGCCCCTCCTCCTCACCCTGCTCAGTTACGTCCTCCTCGCAGCCAATCGAATGCCCGAGGTGTCACACCAAGGCCCAGAGACGGAGAACCGATGAGTCGAGCCCTGCAATCCGCCGACGATCTGAGAAGGCGGGCGACCTATCTCGCAGAGGTGGTCGATCAGCTCTATCCCGGAACGGCGCAAGACGACGCGCTACGGCCCTACATCGTCGTGCCCGGCCGCCGCAAACCGCGCGTGCTGATCCCGGCCGCCGACCGCAAGGTCGCCGCGGCCGCGCTGGCGCGCTACGCCCGGCCCGCCGCGCGAGGCGCCCGCCTCAAACGCGACGCCGCCGTATGGGCTCTGCGGCTGGGACTCGACCGGATGCTGCTGCCCCACCGCGTCAAAGTCGGCGGCAGCGAGGGCATCGACGACCACCTCGCGTCGGTGCTCGGCCACGAGGTCCACCTGAGTATCCACATCGGACCGGCGCGGGCGAACCGCAAGCCGGTCCTGCAGATCCTCGACGGGGACGCGAACACGGTCGCTTTCGCCAAGCTCGGCGTCAACCCGCTCACCCGCGAACTCGTGGCGGCCGAGACGAACGCCACGAGGCGCCTCAGCGAGTTCTGCGACCTCAAGCTGCTGCGGGTGCCGCAGCTCCTGCACGCCGGGAACTGGAACGGCCACAACCTCATGGTGACCTCCGCGCTCCCGTCCTGGGACGCCCCGGCCGACCTCGGATCCACCCGCCGCACCGCCGCCATGCGCGAACTCGCCGACGCCTGCGGCACCGTCCGCTCCCCGCTCGGCGAATCCGACTACGCCGCAAGGCTTCGCTCGCGGCTCAAAAACCTCACCGACCGCGGCGAGCCCGACGCCGACATGCTCCAGACCGCCGGCGAGACGCTCCTCGACCGCTACGCCGCCACCGAATTCACCTTCGGCGCCTGGCACGGCGACTGGTCCCCGTGGAACACCCGCGAGGCCGAGGCGATCGTCTACCTGTGGGACCTCGAGCGCTTCGAGACCGGCGTGCCCTACGGCTTCGACGCCGCGCACTACCGGCTCCAGGACCACATCGTCACCCACGGCGCCGACCCGACCACGGCCGTGCTCGGCCTCGTCGCCGACGCCCCGGTCGTACTGGCGCCCATGGGGATCGCGCCCGCAGAGGCCGAGCCGACCGCGCTGCTGTACCTCGTGGACCTCGCCGCTCGCTACATGGGCGACCAGGCCGAACGCGCCGGCGCGGCCCTCGGCGCCCTCGGCCGCTGGCTCCTGCCCACCTTGCTCCGCCACATCGCCCGCCAGCGCAGCACCGCCACCGAGACGGGGGGCCAGCCGTGAGCCGGCGGGCGCTTCACGAGCGCCTCCCGAGCCAGCTGAAAACCGTCGTCGGGCGTTCGTCCCGCACGTTCGGGCGCCTGACCGCCAACTCGCGGATCCTGCCGGGCCTGCTCGTGTGCGGCGGCCAGCGCTGCGGCACCACGTCCCTGTACCGGGCCCTGGCCCAGCACCCGGCGATCCTGAAGCCCGTGTTCCACAAGGGCGTGCACTACTTCGACACCGACTACGACAAGGGCATGGCCTGGTACCGGGGGCATTTCCCGACGCAGGCGGCCGCACGGCGGATCGCCGACCACACCGGCCTGGCGCCGGTCGCGTTCGAGTCGAGCCCGTACTACCTGTACCACCCGCTGGCGGCGATGCGCTTCGCGCGGGACCTGCCGGGGGTCAAGGTGATCGTGCTGGTGCGCGACCCGGTGGAGCGGGCGTGGTCGCACCACGCGCACGAGGTGGCGCGCGGTTTCGAGCCGATCGGGGACTTCGAGGAGGCGGTGGCGGCCGAGGCGTCGCGGCTGGCCGGGAAGGAAGCGCGGCTCCGGGCCGATCCTTCGCTGTACGACTTCGACCACCAGCACCATGCGTACACGGCTCGGGGCCGGTACACGGATTACCTTGAGCCTCTTGCGGAGCAGGTGGGCCGGGACCGGGTGCTGGTGCTGGACTCCGGGGAGTTCTTCTCCAGGCCGGAGGACGCGTTCGAGCGCGTGCTGCGGTTCCTGGGCCTGCCGTGGCTCGGGGAGTTCGCCTTCGCGCGGCACAACGCGCGGGGGCGTCCGTCCCCGATGTCCGCCGGCCTGCGGGAGCGGTTGACGGCGCATTACGGGCCCTATGACGAGCGGCTCGCCGAATGGCTTGGGGACGTGCCCAGTTGGCGTCGCTGACGACCTCGGCCGTTGCGGAGCAGTCGGGTCGGGAGGAGCTGCGCGGCACCGCGCGCGGCGGGCTCGTCAACCTCGTCGGCGCGGCGGTCTCCGGTCTCGGGGGCCTGGCGGTCACCTGGCTGGCGGCCGTGGCACTCTCCCCCGCCGAGGCGGGCGCGTTCTTCGCGGCCACGTCGGTATTCCTGCTGGCGGGCGCGATCGCGCGCCTGGGCACGCCCACAGGCCTGGTGTACTGGGTGGCGCGGCTCCATAAGAACGGCCGGGACGGTGCGGTCGGTTCGGTACTGCGGCTCGGGTTGTGGCCGGCGGCGATCGTGTCGACGGCGACCGCGTTCGGGCTGCTGCTGGCGGCGCCGATGTTCACGCACCCGGATCTGGTGCGGCTGCTCGCGGTGTTCCTGCCCGCGTCGGTGGCGATGGAGGCCCTGCTGGCGGCCACGCGCGGCTACCGGCTCATGGGTCCCTCCGTGGTCATCGACAAGCTCGGGCGCACCGCGGCGCAGCTGATCGGGCTCGCGGCGATCGCGTTGGCGGGCACGGCTTCGGCTTTGACGATCACGTTCGCGTGGGTGGTGCCGTATCTGCCCGCGGCGCTGGCGGCGGGTTGGTACCTGCTGCGGCGCCATCGGAGGTCGCGTCCGGATCCGGGGTTCCCCGACCGGGTCTCGGCCCGGGCGTTCTGGGGGTTCACGGCGCCGCGGGCCGCGGCCGGTGTGGCGCAGTTGGGGCTGCAGCGGCTGGACATCATCATGGTGGCGGCGCTGGCCGGGCTGGGCCCGGCGGCGGTGTACACGGTGGCGACGCGGTTCGTGATCGTGGGCCAGATGGTCTCGGGCGCGGTGGGCCAGTCGGTGCAGCCGCGGGCGGCGGCGGCGATGGCCGCCGGGGAGCCGGCGTCTGCGCGGGCGCTGTACCAGGCCTCGACGGCGTGGATCGTGGCGTTGACGTGGCCGGTGTACATGAGCGTCGGGCTCCTGGCGGACTGGTATCTGCGGCTGTTCGGCGGCGAGTACGTGAACGGGGACGCGCGGCTGGTGGTGTGGATCCTGGTGCCGGCCATGATGTTCAGTTCGGCGTGCGGGGTGGTCGACTCGATGCTGGCGATGGCGGGGAAGACCTCGTGGCAGCTGATCGACGTCTCGATTTCACTCCTGGTCAATGTGGGGTTGAACCTGGCGTTGATCCCTTCCATGGGGGTCGTCGGCGCGGCGATCGCGTGGTCGGCGGCCGTTCTGGTCAATAATTTGATTCCACTCGCGCAACTGTGGCGCACATTCGGCCTGCACCCGTTCGGGGCGTTGACGAGGCGGGCGCTGCTTGCGACCGGTCTCGGATTCGGGGTGCTGCCGCCGGCGGTCATGCCGCTAGGACCACTATGGACAACGGCCGCGCTCGCGGCCGCGGGCCTCGCGTGGGCGGTGGCGCTGCTGCGCTACCGGACCAGGATCTGAACTTGAAGGGGACTTCGTGGCCAGCAATTACACCGAGGTGTTCCAGGACCCGACCGCGGTAGAGAAGTACGCCGAGCGGACGTACGCACCCGGGACGTTCTCCTCGATCATCTCCAGCCGCCAGGCCTGTTGGCTGCGCGGGTTCGTGCCGAACGCGTTCGGGACCAAGCCGGTCCACCACGACTTCGCCTGCGGCACCGGGCGCGTGGCGCGGATGCTGGCGGGGATGGTCGCGGGCTCGCACGGCTACGACACCTCGGAGGCGATGCTGCAGAAGGGCCGCGAGCTGGGCACGCCCGGGTACGCGCACCTGGTGCGGCCGGGCCTGGCCGCGCCCGAGGTCGACCCGGGGCGGCCGGCGCTGGTGACGGCGTTCCGGTTCGTGCTCAATGTGGACCTGCATCTGCGGGACCAGTTGATGGACTTCGCGTCGGCGGCGCTGCCGGACGCGGACGCGGGCCTGCTGCTGGTGGAGAACCACGGCAACGCGTCCTCGCTGCGGCACCTGCGCAAGACCTTCGGGCGCCTGGACGTGAGCACCTGGTTCCAGGAGCTGTCGCACCAGGAGATGCGGGACCTGTTCGCCCGGCACGGGTTCGATCTGGTCGGCATGCAGGGCTTCACGCTGTTCACGCAAGGGTGCTACCGGGCGCCGTGGGGTTGGGCCGCGAAGGCCGCCGACGCCGCTTTCGCTTCGCCGATGTCGAAGTGGGCCACGGACGTGGTCTACATCGCCCGGCGGCGGTAGGGCCGAGGCGGCCCGGGGACGGCGTCGCCTCATGCCTCGCTTCGGCGTTCGCGGTAGGCCTCCGCGAGGAGGCGCACCGCTTCGGGCACGTCGTCCCTGAGGTAGCGGCGGGCGAGGCGGCGCGGTTCGGAGAGCATCCGGAAGAGCCATTCGGTACCGGTGCGCTGCATCCACTTCGGGGCGCGACGGCGGTATCCGGCGATGAAGTCGATGCTCGCGCCGCAGCCGAGGAACCAGGCCTTCGGGGCGACCGCCCGCAGGCGCACCATCACGTGCTCCTGCTTGGGGAAGCCGAGGCCCACGTACACGAGGTCGGGGGCGGCGACCTCGACGCGCTCGACCAGCGCCCGCCACTGCGAGTCGTCCTTGTCGAAGCCCATCGGCGGGCACCAGGCCCCGACCACTTTCAGGCCCGGGTAACGGGATTCGAGGATCTCGGCGGCGCGCTCGGTCGGGCGCGCGGCCCCGTCCGGGGTGCCGCCCAGGAGCGCCACGCGCAGGCCGCGCGACGCGGCGGCGGCGGAGAGGCTCCAGACCAGGTCCGAGCCCGCCACGCGGGCGGGGAGCGGGTTGCCGGCCACTTTGGAGGCCCACACGAGAGGCGCGCCGTCGGCGACCACGAGGTCGGAGGCGGCGATGATGGCGCGCAGCTCCCGGCTCTTCCTGGCGGCGGCGACGATGTCGACGTTCGGCGTGATGATCTGGCCGCCGCGCCCGCTCTCGAGCGCGTCGAGCACCCGTGCCACCGCCCCCAGTTCGGTGACCGGGTCGATGCCGATGCCGCCCAATCGAATACGCGGCGACGGCGCGCCGGTCTCGAGGCTGGCGAACGCGTCGCCCGTGTCCGCGCGCGAAGGGCCCAAACGCTCCATGCGATCAGACGTTAGAGGTCGGCGTGCGATTTTCCGGGATTTTTCATCGCAGGGCGTGTCCCCCACCCCACCCCGAGTCGTTATACGAATCATCAAGGGGCATGTGCAGGTTTCCGAGTTCGACTCGGATCACGTCCCCCATCGCAGTACAGCACCAGGGTGAGCGAGGGATCAGTGAGCGTCAAGATCGCCGACACGGCCGAGCAGTCCGAGAACCGCGTGAAAGTGGTGTTCATCGGAGGTCTCGGGCGCAGCGGCACGACGCTCCTCGAACGCCTGCTCGGCCAGCTACCGGGCGTCGTACCGCTCGGCGAGATCACCCACCTGTGGGAACGGGACCTGGTCGGCAACGAGATGTGCGCCTGCGGGGCGACCTTCTCGTACTGCGAGTTCTGGCAGCGGATCGGCAAGCGCGCCTTCGGCTCCTGGGAGGACGTGGACGTCGAGCGCCTCAACGCCCTGAAGGCCACCGTGGACCGCACCCGGCACATCCCGGCGCTCGCGGCCAAGCGCCTCGCGCCCGCGCAGCACCAGCTCGTCACCGAGTACGCCGAGTACTTCGAGAAGATCTACACCGCCGCCGCGCGGGACACGCGCGCGCAGGTCGTGGTCGACTCCTCCAAGCACGCCTCGCTCGCGTACTGCCTGCGCTGGTCCCCCAAGATCGACCTGCGCGTGCTGCACGTCGTGCGCGACTCGCGGGGCGTCGCCTACTCGTGGACCAAGAAGGTGGCCCGCCCCGAGTCCCCCAACGGCGACCAGATGACCCGCTACTCCCCCGCGAAGGCCGCGATGCTGTGGAACGCGCAGAACGCCGCGTTCAGCCTGCTGGCGCGCCGCGGCGTGCCGGTGCGCCGGGTCCGGTACGAGCGGATCATCCAGCGCCCCCGCAAGGTGATCGCCTCGCTCGGCCGCTTCTGCGGGCTCGACCTGACCGAGTCGGACTACAACTTCATCGGCGACGGCTGGGCCGACCTCGGCCCGAGCCACTCGGCGGCGGGCAACCCCATGCGGTTCACCGTGGGGCGCATCCCGATCTACCCCGACGAGGCCTGGACCGCGGACCTGCCCGACGGCACCCGGCGAATGGTCTCCACCCTGACCCGGCCCCTCCTGAACCGCTACGGCTACCTCGACGAAGAGGAAGCCCCCGTGGACGAACCCTTGCTCGAGGAAGTGATCGCCCGTGACTGACTGGCCTTCGGTGGGCATCGTGATCCCCACCCACAACCGCCCCCAGCAGGTGCGCGCGGCGATCCGCTCGGTCCTGACCCAGTTCTACCCCGGCGAGATCGAAGTGGTCGTGGTCTTCGACCGAGCCAAAGTGGACGAAGAGCTCGCCGCGGACGGCAAGCGGCCCGTGCGGGTCGTCAAGAACGACCGGACCCCGGGCCTCTCCGGGGCCCGCAACACCGGGATCACCGCACTGGACACCGACCTCGTGGCGTTCCTCGACGACGACGACGAATGGCTCCCCGGGAAGCTCACCGCGCAGGTGACCGCGCTCGGCACCGAGGCCGAGCTGTGCACCACCGCGATCGAGGTCGACTACCGCGGCAGGCGGAACTCGCGGCTGGCGCAGAAGACCATGGTGCGCCATTCGGACCTGCTCCGGTCGCGGATGATGATGCTGCACTCCTCGACGTTCCTGTTCCGCCGCTCGGCGCTGCTCGGCGGGCTCGGGATGGTCGCCGAGGACGCCCCCGGGAGCCAGAACGAGGACTGGGACATGCTCCTGCGCGCCTCGCGGCGGCGCCCGATCGCGCACGTCGACGTGCCGTACGCGCTCGTCAACTGGGCCGGTTCGCACTTCGAGACCCGTTGGGACACCAAGATCTCCTCGCTGCGGTGGATACTCGACCGGCACCCGGAGATCCACGGCAGCCCCGAGGGCGCCGCGCGCGTCTACGGGCAGATCGCCTGCTGGCACGCCGCGATCGGCGACCGCAAAGAGGCTCTGCGATGGGCGGTGCGGGCGACCAAGGCGAACCCGAGCGAACCACGCGCGGCCGTCGCCGCAGCGGCGGCGGCGGGCATCGTCGGGGTCCCCGCGGTGATGGCGGCCCTGCACCGCCGCGGCCGCGGCATCTGAACCGCGGTAACCGCGCGTTCAGCATTTGTCCCCGCTTTATTCACGCCTTAGCGGTGCCTTAACGCCCGCGGCAATACCTTCTTGCTCAGACCGCTTGAGCGGCAAGCTCAAGAGCCCGTCACCGAGGAGGAACACCGTGGGTCTCGCACTCGCCCTGGCACTGCCCGTCAACCTGTTCGCGATCACCGTGCTCGCGTGCGCGATCTACTACCGCCGCCACCACCGCACCGACCTGGCGCTCGGGTACGTGGCGCTGAACGTGGGCGTCTTCGCCGTCTCGGCGCTCATGCTCTCCCAGCAGGTGAGCCTCGGCCTGGCCTTCGGCCTCTTCGGGGTCCTGTCGATCCTGCGGCTGCGGTCCGACCAGATCTCGCAGCGCGACGTCGGCTACTACTTCACGGCGCTGGCGCTGGGCCTCATCAACGGGATCGGGGCCTCGCGCCCGGCGGTGATGATCGGGCTCAGCGTGCTGCTGGTGCTCACGATGTACATCGCCGACCACCCCAGGCTCGCCAACCGCTCCCGGCACCGCATGGTCGTGCTCGACACCGTGCACCGCGACGAGGCCGCGCTGCAGGCGGATCTCGAACGGCGCCTTGGCGGGACGGTGCGCAAGTTCGAGGTGGTCGACACCGACTACGTGCGCGAGACGATGACCGTGGACGTGCGCTTCCGACCGCAGCCGGGCCTCGGCGACGCGCAGAGCGCCGCTGCGGCGACCCCCGACCGCACCTACCCGATCGCGAGGGTCTGATGCGCACCGCTGGACTGGACCGGTTCGCGCCCATCGACCTCGCGAGCGTCGTCGACTCGGCGAACCTGCAGACGCGCGTCGACTCGAAGTACCTGCTGACCCCGGATGCGTACGGGCGCTTCCGCGACCGGCTCGCGCTGGTCGGCGACTGGCGGTGCCTGGAGATCGACGGCCGCCGCCGATTCGCGTACGAGTCGATCTACTTCGACACCCCCGAGTTGCTCACCTACCGGCAGCACCGCCAGGGGCGCCGACTCCGGTTCAAGGTGCGCTCGCGCACCTACGCCGACTCCGGGGCCTGCGCGTTCGAGGTCAAACTCAAAGGCGCGCGGGCGGACACGGTGAAGGAGCGCATGGACTACCGCGCCGCGGACGCCGGACGGCTCGCGCCGGACGCCGCCGACTTCCTCGCCGCCACACTGCACCGCGCCTACGGCATGGCGGTGCCGCTGGGGATGGCCCCGCGAGTGCGGACCGATTACCGCCGCCACACGCTCGTGGACCTGGACGCGGCCACCCGGATCACCTGCGACGAGGAGCTCCGCGTCAGCGGCGCAACAGGTTCGGCGGCGGCCCGGCCGCTGTGCCTGGTCGAGGTCAAGTCGGCGCGGGCGGGCGGACCCGTCGACCGGATGCTGTGGCGGTCGGGGGCGCGGCCGGTGTCGGTCAGCAAGTACTGCCTCGCCGCCGCCGCGCTCTACCCGTGGCTGGGCGCGAACCCTTGGGCGCGTGCGTACAAGGAGTGCTTCGGCCTCAGCCGAGTTCGAGTCTGATGAGCGCGCCCTTGCCGCCGGGGCCGGCGCCGAACACGACCTGGCCGCCCGAGGCCGCGGCGGCGCGGCGCGCGATGTCAAGGCCGAGCCCGGTCGAACCGCCGTCGGAACGGCCCCGTTCGAACACGGCCGCGTCCGGCAGTCCCGGGCCCTCGTCGGCGATGTCGACGATCGCGCCGCCGTCGGACCTGGCCCAGAGCCGGACCTCGAACGCGGTCCCGTCCGGGGTGTGTGCGAAGACGTTGGCCAGCAACGAGTCCATCGCCGCCGCCAGATCCTCGGCCGACACCTTCACCGGCAGCGGACCCGGCGCCAGCGAGACACTGCACGCGCGGTCGGTGTCCTCGGCGAGCGCCGACCAGAACTCGAAGCGCTCGGCCACGACGGCGACCGCGTCGCACTCGGTCGCGCCGCGACCGGGCTTGCGGGCGTCCCGGATCGCGGCGTTCACCGCCCGCTCGACCTCGCCGACGGCTTCGTCGACTGTGGCTCGCTCGGTCGGGTTCGTGATCGCCTCGGCTTCGAGGCGGAGCACGGTGAGCGGGGTGCGGAGCCGGTGCGAGAGGTCGGCGACGCGTTCGCGCTCGCGTTCCCGTTCGGCCTCGAGGAGGTCGCGGATGCGGTCGGCGAGGGCGTTCAGGGCGGTGCCGACACGTTTGATCTCGGGCGGACCTTCAGCGCTCGCACGGGCGTCGAGGTCGCCGTCGGCCAGGCGGTTCGAGACGGCGGCCAGGTCGGCGAGCGGCACGAGCAGGACGCGGGCCAGGCGCGAGGCCAGGAGCAGACCGAAGCCCAAGAGCACCAAGGCGATCGCGCCGAGCAGCAGCCAAGAGCGGCCGACGCCGGCTGTCAACTGGCTGTCGTCCACATAGGCCCTGACCACTGCGTGACCGTCGTCGGGCATGCGCACGCCGAAGAGGATCTCTCGCCCGTCAGCGGTCGCCGCGGTCAGCGAATGGCCCTGGGCCGCAAGATCGACGGCCGAGGAGCGGGGCGCCTCGACCCCGATGACGCTCCCGTCGGGCCAGAAGACCGTCACAAGGTAGGGGCTCGTGGCGTTCAGCTGCTCGACGCTGTTCTCCATGTCGGACTTCGGCGTGGTCGCGACGATCGAGGACAGGACCTGCGCCTCCTGCTCCGCGGCGGAGACGACGCGTTCGGCCGCGGCGTTGCGCAGCAGGATCGCCAGCGGGATCGAGAACACGAGCAGCGTGAGGGTGGCGACCGCGACCACCAGAAGCGTCAGGCGGGCCCTCATGCGTCCTCCAGGGGATTGACGAGCTTGACGCCCACGCCGCGCACAGTGTGCAGGAACCGCGGCGTCTGCGCGGTCTCGCCCAGCTTGCGGCGCAACCAGGCGAGGTGCACGTCCACGGTCTTGTCCGCGCCGCCGAACGGCAGGTCCCACACCTCGGTGAGCAACTGGCGCTTCGCGACCACCTCCCCCGCGCGCGAGGCCAGGAAGTGCAGCAGGTCGAACTCCTTGGGGCTCAACTCGAGCGGGCTGCCGTCGAGCACTGCCATGCGGCCTTTCGGGTCGATCCGCAACGGACCCACCGTCACGGTCTGATCGACCGGCGCACCGGCCCCGGCACGGCGCAGCACCGCCTGGATGCGGGCGTCGAGCTGCTTCGCGGTGAAGGGCTTGACCACGTAGTCGTCGGCGCCCGCGCCGAGAATGCGGACGATCTCGTTCTCGTCGTCGCGGGCGGTCGCCACGATCACCGGCACGTCCGAGACGCCGCGGAGCATCCGCAGCATCTCGCCGCCGTCGAGGTCGGGCAGCCCGAGATCGAGCACGACCAGGTCGGGCCGGTGGTCGACCGCGGCGCGCAGTCCGGTCATCGCGTCGGGGGCGGGGGCGACCTGGTGTCCGAGGTCCCTGAGGGACCGCAGGAGCGCGGTGCGGACGCGTTCGTCGTCCTCGATCAGGAGCAGGTGGGCCATGCGGGCACTCTATGCGGCGCAACGCCGGAGGGACCAATCGCGTGGGTCCCTCCGTGAGCCTTAGACCGGCCTTAACGCGCCCTTAAGGTTCCGCCGGGCAGAGTGGTGACCATGAAGAGGAACCTGGTAGTGAGCGGCTGGGTGGCCGCCGCGGTGGTGGCCGTCGGTGCGGGGATCGGCGCGGTGGCGCTGGCGCAGGGCGGCTCCCTCGCGCCGCCGACCGAGCCGATGTCCGAGGAGAGCGTCCGGGCGGCGTTGGACGAGGCGGCCGACGACGCGACGCCGACGACCGACGCATCGGCCGACACGAGCGCCGTACCCTCCTCGGCCGCGCCCACCGGCCCGCTGGAAGAGGTCCCGACCGGGGACGCCGCTTCCGGTGAAGAACTCATCGCGACCGACGGCGGGACGGTCCTGGCCCGTTGCAGCGGCGGCGAAGTGGAGCTGGTGTGGTGGGTCCCCGCGCAGGGCTGGCGCGCCACCGCCGTCGAACCCGGCCCCGCCGCTGCGGCCACGTTCGGGTTCACCGCCGACGATGACGACGATGACGGCCTCGATTACAAGGTCACATGCGTCGACGGCGTGCCCGCCGCGGCACTCCGATCCGGCGACGACGACGCCGACGACTGAGGCCCTTGCGACTGACCACCTGGGGAGAACAGGGGAAAGGAAGCGGCCCCGGAACCATTCGGTTCCGGGGCCGCTTTCATTAAGCGCTGCAGGAAGGTCAGCCCTTCTTGCGGAGCTCCTCTTCGTTCTTGTGCAGGTCCTCGAGGCCACCGCACATGAAGAACGCCTGCTCGGGGAAGTGGTCGTACTCGCCCTCAGCGATCTTCTTGAAGGCCTCGACGGTCTCCTTGACGGGGACGAACGAGCCCTCGACGCCGGTGAACTGCTTCGCCGCGAAGGTGTTCTGCGACAGGAAGCGCTCGATGCGACGCGCGCGGCCCACGACGAGCTTGTCCTCTTCGGAAAGCTCGTCCATGCCGAGGATCGCGATGATGTCCTGCAGCTCGTTGTACTTCTGCAGGATCTGCTTCACCGTCGACGCCACCGCGTAGTGCTCCGCACCGACGACCTCGGGCTCCAGAATGCGGGAGTTCGAGGCGAGCGGGTCGATCGCCGGGTAGATGCCCTTGTCGGAGATCTTCCGCTCGAGGTTCGTCGTCGCGTCCAGGTGGGTGAACGCGGTGAACGGCGCCGGGTCGGTGTAGTCGTCCGCGGGGACGTACACGGCCTGCATCGAGGTGATGGCCTTGCCGCGCAGCGAGGTGATGCGCTCCTGGAGCTCACCCATCTCGTCCGCCAGGGTCGGCTGGTAACCCACGGCCGAGGGCATGCGGCCCAGCAGCGCGGAGGTCTCCGAACCGGCCTGCGTGAACCGGAAGATGTTGTCGATGAAGAGCAGCACCTCCTGGTTCTTCACGTCGCGGAAGTACTCGGCCATCGTCAGGGCCGACAGGGCGACGCGGAGACGCACCCCCGGCGGCTCGTCCATCTGGCCGTAGACCAGCGAGGTCTTCGGGAGAACGCCGGCCTCGGCCATTTCGGCGATGAGGTCGTTGCCCTCACGGGTGCGCTCGCCGACACCGGCGAACACCGAAGAACCACCGAAGTTCTGGGCGACACGGATGATCATCTCCTGGATGAGCACCGTCTTGCCCACGCCGGCGCCGCCGAACAGGCCGATCTTGCCGCCCTTGACATACGGGGCGAGGAGGTCGATGGCCTTGATGCCGGTCTCCAGCATCTCGGTCTTCGGCTCCAGCTGCGCGAACGCCGGGGCGTGGCGGTGGATCTCCCAGTAGTCGTCGGCCTCGAGCACTTCGCCTTCGGCGAGGTTGAGGCATTCGCCGAGCACGTTGAAGACCTTGCCCTTGATGCCGTCGCCGACCGGGACCTTGATCTGGCCGCCGGTGTCGCGGACCTCGGTACCGCGGACCAGGCCGTCGGTCGGGGCCATGCAGATGCCGCGGATCTGGTTGTCGCCCAAGTGCTGGGCCACTTCCAGAGTCAGGGTCTTGTTGTGCTCGCCGTAGACGACGTCAACGTGGAGTGCGTTGAAGATCGCCGGGATGGCGTTTCGAGGGAACTCGACGTCGACGACCGGCCCGATGACCCGTACGACGCGCCCCACTCCTTGAGTGTCAGTCATCGTTACTCTCTTCCTGCGGCGGAAAGGGCCGAAGCCCCGCCCACGATTTCGCTGATCTCCTGCGTGATCGCCGCCTGCCGCGCCGCGTTCGCGCTCCGCCGCAGGGTCTTGATCATTTCATCGGCATTGTCCGTCGCGGCCTTCATGGCGCGACGCCTCGACGCCGACTCGCTTGCCGCCGCGTCGATCAACGCCGCGTAGATGCGAGTCGTCAAGTACTTCGGCAGCAGCGCGTCGAGCAGCGCCTCCGGGTTCGGCTCGAACTCGTAGTCCGGGAGGAGGACGTGCTCGTCGAGCTCTTCCTCTTCCACCTCTTCGACTTCGAGGGGAGCCAATTGCCGCGGTTCAGGGGTCTGCGTCAGCAGTGAGACGAACTTGGTGTGCACGATGTGCAGCTCGTCCACTCCGAGGATACCGTCCGCTCCCGCGTCGTCACCCTCGTCGTCCGCGCCGGACATGAACGCCGTGAGCAGCGTCCGTGTGATCTCCTGCGCGTCCGCGACCTTCGGCTGCTGGGAGAACCCGATCCAGGACTGCTCGATCTCACGCGAGCGGAACTTGTAGTAGTCGACGCCCTTGCGGCCGGCGACGTACAGGATCGGTTGCTTTCCCTCTTCGGCGAGGCGCGAGACCAGCTGCTCGGCGGTGCGGATGACGTTGGCGTTGTAGCCGCCGCACATCCCCTTGTCCGCCGTGACCACCAGCACGCCCGCACGCCGAACCGCCTTGCGCGGCTGCAGCAGCGGGTGGTTGATCGACGCGTTCGAAGCCAACGAGGTCATCACGCTGGTCATGGCGCGGGAGTACGGCAGTGAAGCCGCCACCCGCTCCTGAGCCTTGGCGATGCGACTGGTCGCGACCAGTTCCTGCGCCTTGGTGATCTTCTTGATGGACTGGGTCGACTTCAGCCGCTTACGCAAGGTACGAAGCTGCGCTGACATGGCTAACCCTTCTTGACGCGCTTGACGGTCTCGACGTCCACTTCGCCCTCGAGGGCGTCTTCAGCGGTGTCGGTCACGTGCAGGTCGTCGGCGGCGGCCTTGAACATCTTCTTGAACTTGGCCGCGGCGCGCTTGAGGGTGTCCTCGATGTCGCCGGTGACCTTGTCCTTGCCCGCGGTGAGCTGGGCGACGACGTCCTTGTGGTTGGCGCGCATGTAGGTGAGGAACTCGACCTCGAAACGGCGCACCTCCCCGACCGGGATGTCGTCGAGCTCGCCGGCGGTGCCGGCCCAGATCGAGATGGTCTCCTCGCCCATCGGGAGCGGCTCGGCCACACCCTGCTTGAGGAGCTCGACCATGCGGAGACCGCGGTCCAGCTGCGCGCGGGACGCGGCGTCCAGGTCGGACGCGAAGGCCGCGAAGGCCTCCAGGTCGCGGTACTGGGCCAGGTCCAGACGGAGCGAACCGGCGACCGAGCGCATGCCCTTGGTCTGCGCGGCGCCACCGACACGGGAGACGGACGTACCGACGTTGATCGCCGGACGCACACCCGAGTTGAACAGGCCCTCTTCGAGGTAGACCTGGCCGTCGGTGATCGAGATGACGTTGGTCGGGATGAACTGCGAGATGTCGCCGGCCTTGGTCTCGATGATCGGCAGACCCGTCATCGAACCGCCGCCGAGCTCCTCGGACAGCTTCGCGCAGCGCTCCAGCAGACGGGAGTGCAGGTAGAAGACGTCACCGGGGAAGGCCTCGCGGCCCGGGGGACGACGCAGCAGCAGCGACACGGTGCGGTAGGCCTCGGCCTGCTTCGACAGGTCGTCGAAGACGATGAGGACGTGCTTGCCGCCGTACATCCAGTGCTGGCCGATGGCCGAACCGGTGTAGGGCGCCAGGTACTTCAGACCGGCCGGCTCGTCGGCGTTCGCCGCGACGATGGTGGTGTACTCCATCGCGCCGTGCGCCTCGAGCATGCCCTTGATGCCGGCGACGGTGGAGCCCTTCTGGCCGACTGCGACGTAGATGCAGCGCAGCTGCTTGTTCGGGTCGCCGGACTCCCAGTTGGCCCGCTGGTTGATGATCGTGTCGATCGCGACCTGCGTCTTGCCGGTCTTGCGGTCGCCGATGATCAGCTGGCGCTGGCCGCGCCCGATCGGGGTCATCGAGTCGATGGCCTTGATGCCGGTCTCGACGGGCTCGAACACCGACTGGCGGCTGACGACGTTGGGGGCCTGGGCCTCGAGCTCGCGCTCGGTCTCGGCCTCGATCTCGCCCAGGTCGTCGATGGGGTTGCCCAGGGCGTCGACGACGCGGCCCAGGAACTTGTCGCCCACCGGCACGGAGAGGACCTTGCCGGTGCGCTTGACGGACTGGCCCTCGCCGACCTTGACCGGGTCGCCCAGGAGGACGGCGCCGATCTCGCGGACGTCGAGGTTCAGGGCCAGGCCCATCACGCCGCCCTCGAACTCCAGGAGCTCGTTGGCCATGACGGAGGGCAGGCCCTCGACGACGGCGATGCCGTCGCCGGCGGAGGTGACGGTACCGACCTCTTCGCGGGTGATCTCCGGCCGGTAAGACGAGACGTAGGCGTCGAGCGCGCTACGGATCTCGTCAGAGGAGATGGTCAATTCAGCCATCTGAACGTTTACCTTTCTGTTGTTACCGGCTGGATCAGCGTCCGGCCAAGGCTTGGCGGGCTTCGTCGAGGCGGCGCGAGACGGAACCGTCCCACAGCTCCGAGCCGACTTGCACTCGGATGCCCCCGACGATCGCGGGGTCGACCGTGACCTTGAGCGCCACGGGGCGGCCGTAGACCAGGGTGAGCTTGGCGGCGAGCTGGCGCTCCCCGGACTCGTCCAAGGTCTTCGCAACGGTCACGTAGGCCACGGCCTCGTCGCGGGCCGCGGCTGCGACCTCGACCAGGTAGGCCAGCGAGGCGTGGAAGCTGCGCCCGCCGATGCCGAAGCACGAGGCGGAGGCCAGCTTCACCGTCACCGGCTCGGCCTTGCCGTCGAGCAGGCGCTCGACGAGCTCGGCCCGGCCCTTCGGGTCGGAACCCGAAGCGCCCAGAGCCGAGGCCAGGTCGGCGTCGCCGTCGACGAGCCGCCCGAAGCGAAACAGCTCGTCTTCGACGTTGGCCAGGCTGCCGTCCTTGGCCGCGGCGAGCAGCAGTGCCTTGACGGCGAGCTGCTCGGTGCCGTCGACCAGTTCGGACGGGGCGCCCCAGCGGCCGCGCACGAGCGTGGCCACCACGTCAGCGGCGGTCTCGCCCACTTGCTCCGCGACGAGCCCACGGATCAGGCCCTCCCGGTCGTCCGCCGTACGGGCGGGGTCGGACAGGGCGCGACGCAGCCGAGGCTGGTCGACGAGGAACCGCGTCACTCCCAGCAGCTGATCGCCGCACTCGGTGAGCTGCTCGGCCGAGGCACTGGAGGCGGCTGCCTCCAGCACTTCACGGCCGGCCTCGATGCTTTCGCGTCCAGTCGTCGACATCAGCGAGCTCCGCTCGTCTCGGCCGTCTCGTCCGCGATCTGGGCCAGGAACTGGTCCACGGTCGCGGTCGTGTCGGCGTCGCCGGCGAGGCGCTGACCGATGATCTTCCCGGCCAGGTCGACGGCCAGGTTGCCGACCTCGCTGCGCAGCTCGCGAACGAGCTGCTGGCGCGAGGCCTCGACCTGTGCGTGACCGGCCGCGATGATGCGGTTGGCCTCTTCACGGGCGGAGACGAGGATCTCCTCCTTGGCCGCTACCGCGTCGGCACGAGCCTCGTCGCGAATCGCGGCGGCCTCTTCCTGCGCGGTGGCGAGCTTGCGGCGGTATTCCTCGAGCGTCTGATTGGCCTCTTCTTGAGCCCGCTCAGCCCGCTCGATACCGCCTTCGATCGCGTCCACTCGTGCCTCGAAGGTCTTCTCCATGACGGGGAAGACGAACTTGATGAGGACGAAGCACAGCAGACCGAAGGCGATCGCACCGATCAGCATTTCCTGCCAGATCGGGAAGAGGATCCCGGCCCCTCCTTCGGCGGCGTGAATCATGATGACTCCCTTGAAGGGTTAGTTAGTTGCCGCCGCCGATGGCGAAGGCGAGAACGAGGCCGAACAGGGCCAGAACCTCGACGAGGGCGAAGCCCATGAACAGCATCGGGCGGGTGATGCCGGCCGACTCGGGCTGACGCGCGGTGGCGGTGATCCACGCGGCGAAGATGAGGGCAACACCGATACCGGGGCCGATCGCAGCGAGACCGTAACCGATGACGTTGACGGAGCCTTCCATCAGGCTTTCTCCTAGGTGTCAGCATGGCGTGACTGTCACGCCATGTTGTTTGTTCAATTGCGAAATCTGTGGGTGGGGTGGAAGCTCGGGGAGCCTAGTGCTCTTCCGCGAGGGACCCCTGGATGTACATGCCGGTCAGCAGGGTGAACACGTACGCCTGGAGCAGGATGACGATGAGCTCGAAGAGCGTCATCGCGATGCCCATGCCGAACGAGAAGACCGACAGGCCCTGGATGAAGAGGTTGCTCGAGTTCAGCATCTCGAACCCGCCGAGGATGAACACCAGGAGGATGAGGTGGCCGGCGAACATGTTCGCGAAGAGTCGCAGGGCGAGGGTGACCGGGCGAAGGATGATGTTCTGCAGGATCTCGATCGGGATCAGCAGGGGGTAGATGAACATCGGGGCGCCCGGCGGGACGACGGTGATCTTGAGCCACTTCACCAGGCCGTGCTGCTTGATGCCGACCCAGACGTACATGACCCAGGAGAGGACCGCCAGCATCGCCGGGAAGGCGATGTGGGAGTTCGGGGAGACCTGGATGCCGGGCACGATGGCCCAGAAGTTCATGAGGACGATGAACAGGAACAGGGTCGCGAGGTACGGGGCGAAGCGCACGCCGTCCTTCTTGCCCATCAGGTCGATGGCGACGGTGTTCCTGATGAAGCCATAGGCCGATTCGGCGATCCACTGCTTCTTGGTGGGGACGATCTGGGGCTTCCGGTTGGCCCACAGGAAGAAGGCGATGAGGATCGCGACCGTCGCCCAGACCACCATCGTGAGGGTGGTGAACATGTGGGCGAGGGCGGTCTCGCTGAGCCCGGAGAACCAGTCGGCAAAGTCAAAGCTGTGGATACCGGGCGGGAAGTGGGACTCCCCTTCGGCCAGCACGATGGCTGAGTCGGTCACGCGAGCCACGCCTCTCAGTCAGTGTCGGTCAAAATTACGGCGACATCTGCTTGATCAGCAGGTACATCCCTGCTGCAGCACCGACAAGCATCCCTACCAGGAGCCCGACTCTGGGCAGATCGAGCCACAGGTCGACGAGGTATCCGAGACCACCCCAGAAGACGATCCCGGAAATGAGGTACCCCAGCGCACGCCAGCCCATATCCGAGCCATCCGGCTGCGGCTTGTGGTCAGGGGGGTGTTTGTCGGCCATGTCGAGCTGAACTCTAACAGCTACTACACAGGAACTGCCCAGCGGGTTCGCTGAGATGAGTGCCATCAGTGCGGGGTTGTCAACCTCCAAGAAACACCGTGTGTCGCGAGGGGCGTCAAGATTTCGTCAAGAACGCTGATCGAGCTCGATGTAGGGGATTTTCGCCTTGTATGCCCAGACGACCTGGGTGGCGAGCCACGCCACGGCGCCGCCGATGATGCCGTACGCGAAGGGCAGCAAGGCATTCGGCACGGCCGAATTCACGATCGTGAGCAGGGTCAGAACGAGCGCGAGCTTGACCGAATACGTGATCAACGCCATAGGCAACGTGAGACGCAGGTCAAACTTCTCGGCCAGCGCGATCGCCCACACGGAACCCGCGAACCCCAAGGCCGCCAACGCTACTCCCGCCGGAGCGGCCCAAGCGGCGGTGGCGCCGGAAGTGATTCCGCCGATGACGGCGGCCAAGACCGTCGCGATCCCCGCGACGATGAAGCACGGCTTCAGGAAACCTCGGGCGATCTTCACAGGCGCGACTCCAATGCGAGTGCGACGGGCTTCAGCGCCTCTTCGAGCTGGTCTGCGATGCGCGCGTATGTGGCCTGGTCCATCCCCCACGGGTCGCTGAGGCCGACAAGAGGATAATCGACAGTCCGCTCGGCGGCCGCATTCACCAGGGCCTTCCCGCGCACGGCGGCGTCGCCGCCGGCGGGCGCCGCGAAGCCCTCCTCGATGAGGTCGGCGACGATGAACCCGAACTGGCGTACCAGGAAGGTGCGGCCGAGCACCTCGGGGAACCGTTCGGTGATGTAGTCGACATGGTCCTCGGTGGCGACCAGGATGAGGTCGGAGGCCTCGACGTGGGCGCGCTCGAGGTGCCGGGCCCGGTGCCCGGCGGAGACGAACCCGCGGGTGTCGAGCTCGTGCCGCGAACCGGCCTGCATGTCGTCGCCGACATGCCAGGAGCCGGTCCCGGCGCCGTGGTTGAACACGTCATCGCCGGTGAGCCCGTCGAGGATGCGCTCCGACATGGGCGACCGGCAGATGTTGCCGGTGCACACGTGGAGCACGGAGAACGGCGAGGTCACGCCGACTCCTCGTCGGCCTTCGGCTCGGCCGTCTCGCCGGTTTCGGGCTCTTCGACCGCTTCCTCGGCAGCTTCCTCGTCCTCGGGGCCCTGGCCGGGGCCGTAGCCGTCGCGGTCGAGGGTCTCGGGGACGATCTTGCGGATCTGCTCCAGGCTCAGTGCGCCTTCGCGGAGGATCTGCGGCGGGTGGGCCACGCAGTCGACGATGGTCGACGGCAGGTTGTCCTCGCTGGGCCCGGCCTCCAGGTACACGGAGACGTCGGAGCCGAGCTGGGCCTTCGCGTCGGCGGCGGACTCGGCCGGGGGCTGGCCGTGCTTGTTCGCCGAGGAGACGGCCATCGGGCCGGTCTCCTTGAGCAGTTCGAGCGCGAGCGGGTGCAGCGGCATGCGCACCGCGACGGTGCCGTCGGTGTCACCGAGGTCCCAGGTCAGGGACGCGGTGTAGGGCACGACGATGGTGAGCGGCCCGGGCCAGAAGGCCTCGATGAGCTCCTTGGCGGAGTCGGGGATGTCGGAGGCGATGCCGTCGAGGGCCCGCTTCGAGCCGATGAGGACCGGCGGCGCCATGTCGCGCCCGCGGCCCTTCGCGGCCAGGAGCGCCTTGATCGCCGCGGGGTTGAACGCGTCGCATCCGATGCCGTACACGGTGTCGGTCGGGATGACGACCAGCCGACCGCCGGTCACGGCCCTGGTGGCCGACTTCAGCCCGGTCGCGCGGTCCTTGATCTTCCTGCAATTGAACAGCCTCACGGCAGCAAGCCTAGCCTTCCGGTTGCGAACCTCGGTCGGCCCGCCAGGTCGTCGTGGTCCTCGGTCTCGGTGAATCCGCTGACATTGAGGATCTCCGGTGCGGCCTTCTGGTGGGTGTCGTCGTGTTCGAAGCCGAACCAGCCGCCGGGTTTGAGCCAGGCCGCGGCGCGGAAGGCGAGCGGTTGGATCACGGCGAGCCCGGATGCGGCGGCGTACACCGCGCCGGACGGGTCGAACTTGACCTCGGGCGCGACCTCGATCTCGAAGGGCACGTACGGCGGGTTGGCGGTGACGAGGTCCACGATGCCGTCGAGTTCGGCGAGGGTCCCGGCCGCGGTGGCGTCGGCGTTGACCGGGATCGCGCCGGTGCCGTTGAGGTTCGATTCGAGCCATTCGAAGGCGTCGGGGTCGATCTCGATCGCCCAGACGCGGACGTCGGGACGTTCGGTCGCGATGGCGTGCGCGACCGCTCCGGAGCCGGAGCACGCGTCGATCACGGTGCCGCCCTGGGGAAGGTGTTCGAGCGCCCAGTCCACGAGGAGTTCGGTCTCGGGCCGGGGCACGAAGACGCCGGGGCCGACGGCGAGTTCGCCGTAGCGGAACGCGGCCGAACCGGTCAGGTGCTGGAGCGGCTCGCGGGCGGCGCGGCGTTCGACGAGCGCGTCGAACACCGCGAGCTGATCAGCGGTGGGCGCGTCCGCGATGAGCAGGCGCGTCCGGGTGAGCCCGGAGACGTGGGCGGCCAGCAGCTCGGCGTCGTTCCGCGGGGAGTGGACGCCGGCCGCTTCGAGCCGCTTCGCCGCCGAGGCGATGGCCTGAGGCCAGGTCATTCTGCTCCACGAGCCATGCGCTCGGCCCGGTCGGCGGCGGCGAGGGCGTCCAGGACTTCGTCGAGTGCGCCGTCCATGACCTGGTCGAGGTTGTAGGCGGTGAAGCCGACGCGGTGGTCGGTGAGCCGGTTCTGCGGGAAGTTGTACGTGCGGATGCGCTCGGAGCGGTCGGCGGTGCGCACCTGCAGGAGGCGGGCGGCGCCGGCGGCCGCGGCGGCCTCTTCCTGCTGCTTCGCGAGGAGGCGGGCGCGCAGGACCTTGATCGCGGCTTCCTTGTTCTGCAGCTGGCTCTTCTCGTTCTGGCTCGTCACGACGACTCCCGTGGGCACGTGCGTGAGGCGCACGGCCGAGTCGGTGGTGTTGACGGACTGGCCGCCGGGACCGGAGGACCGGTAGACGTCGACGCGCACGTCGTTCATGTTCAGCTCGAAGTCGACTTCTTCGGCCTCGGGCATGACGGTGACCGCGGCGGCCGACGTGTGCACGCGGCCCTGCGACTCGGTCACGGGCACGCGCTGCACGCGGTGCACGCCGCCCTCGAACTTCATGCGGGACCACACGCCGTTGCCGCCCTCGGGCGTGCCCTTGGTGCGCACGGCGATCGAGGAGTCCTTGATGCCGCCGAGGTCGGTGGGCACCATCTCCAAGGTCTCGACGGCCCAGCCCATGCGCTCGAAGAAGCGCAGGTACATGCGCATGAGGTCCCCGGCGAACAGGCCGGACTCCTCGCCGCCCGCACCGGCCTTGATCTCGATGATGACGTCTTTCGCGTCATCGGGGTCGCGCGGGACGAGCAGCTCGGCGAGCTTGGACTCCAGTTCGGGGATGCGCTTGCGGATCCCCTCGGCCTCTTCGGCGAAGTCCGAGTCCTCCTTGGCGAGCTCCTCGGCGGTCTCCAGGTCGTCCTTGGCGGTCGCGATGTCCGCTGCGGTCTTCGCGATCGGGGACAGCTCCGCATAGCGGCGACCGACCCGCCGGGCCTGGGCCTGGTCGGCGTGCAGCGCGGGGTCGCCCATCTGGACTTCGAGGTCGCGGAACTCGGCGAGCAGCGAATCCAGTCGGTTGTCGGCAGCGGTCGTCATTGCGGTTCCTTAAAGAGAGCAGTGCCAGCGAACATTCGATACGAAAAAACGCAGCGCCCGCGTCATACGACACGAGCGCTGCGCGGCAAAGCTACTTACCGGCCTGAGCCTTCTCCTGGGTCTTGGCGTAGCGGGCCTTGAACTTGGCCACGCGACCGCCGGTGTCGAGGATGCGCTGCTTACCGGTGTAGAACGGGTGGCACTTGTTGCAGGTCGCAGCCTGGATCTTGCCACTGGCCACCGTCGACCGGGTGGTGAAGGCGTTCCCGCAGGAACAGGTCACCTCGGTGACGACGTACTGAGGGTGGATCCCGTCTTTCATGACTTCCCTTTCATGTCGGTCGCCGGGTCGGCCGTCGAAACGGCCGTGAACCGGAACCGGTTCGGGCCCCAAAGGGCTCTCGGTCAGTGCGCGACCTGCGCACCAGCTTTCAATATTAAGGCGTGAGGCCGCTCTCAACCAGAGCGGCCTCACGCACTGTGCTTTCCTGCGCCCTTCGCTTCGCTCCGGGCGGCGCGACTACTCGCCGGGCGTGTTCTTGACGATCTGCATCAGGAACTCGGCGTTCGTCTGGGTCTTCTTGAGCCGGTCGATGAGCAGATCGATCGCCTGCTGCGGGTCCAGCGAAGACAGGACCCGGCGGAGCTTCAGCATCACTGCCTGCTCCTCGGCGCTCATCATGAGCTCGTCCTTGCGGGTGCTCGACTGGTGAACGTCGATGGCCGGGTAGGTGCGCTTCTCGGCGATCTTGCGGTCGAGCTTGAGCTCGGCGTTACCCGTGCCCTTGAACTCTTCGAAGATCACCGTGTCGCCCATGGAGCCGGTCTCGACCAGCGCCGTGCCGATGATGGTCAGCGACCCGCCGTGCTCGATGTTGCGCGCCGCGCCGAGGAACCGCTTCGGCGGGTAGAGCGCCGTCGAGTCGATGCCACCGGACAGGATGCGTCCCGAAGCGGGCGACGAGTTGTTGTACGCGCGGCCCAGTCGGGTGATCGAGTCGAGCAGCACGACCACGTCGTGGCCGAGTTCGACCAGGCGCTTGGCGCGCTCGATCGCGAGCTCGGCGACCGTGGTGTGGTCCGACGGCGGGCGGTCGAAGGTCGAGGCGATGACCTCGCCCTTCACCGAACGCTGCATGTCGGTGACCTCTTCGGGCCGCTC
The DNA here is from genome assembly GCF_042647865.1 of Glycomyces rhizosphaerae. NCBI lineage: Bacteria > Bacillati > Actinomycetota > Actinomycetes > Glycomycetales > Glycomycetaceae > Glycomyces > Glycomyces rhizosphaerae. Next base: position 270,291 of record NZ_JBHRWO010000004.1, on the reverse strand, counting down.
GTCCGCGAGGACCACCATGAGGTGGCACTCGGGGTTGTTCGTGGTGATCGCGTTGGCGATCGCCTGCAGCACCATCGTCTTACCGGCCTTCGGCGGGGAGACGATGAGGGCGCGCTGGCCCTTGCCGATCGGGGCCACGAGGTCTATGACCCTCGTGGTGATCGCATTCGGCTCGGTCTCCAGCCGCAGGCGCTCCTGCGGGTACAGCGGTGTGAGCTTGTAGAACTCGTCGCGCTTCGTCGCGTCCTGCGGGCTCATCCCGTTGACGGTGTCGAGGCGGACCAGCGGGTTGTACTTCTCGCGGCGCTGCTTGCTGTTGTTGCTGCCGCCGGGCTCTTCGCCGCGGCTGGGCTTGACGGCGCCGGTGATGGCGTCACCGCGGCGCAGCCGGTGCTTGCGGACCTGCGACATCGAGACGTACACGTCGTCCGGGCCGGCGAGGTAGCCGGTGGTGCGGATGAACGCGTAGTTGTCGAGGATGTCGAGGATGCCGGCGACGGGCACGAGCGTCTCGTCGTTCTGCTGCGACTGTCCGCTGCGCTGCTCACCGCGCTGCTCGCCGCGGCCTTCGACCTCGTCCCGGCCGCCGCGCTGGCGGCGGTCGGAGCGGTCGCGGCGCTTGCGGCGGCGGTTCTCGCCGTCGCCGTCGCGCGGACCGCGGTCGTCGTAGTCGTCGTCATTGCGACGCTCGGTCCGGGTCTCGGTCCGGGACTCGGACTGCTCCACACGCTCGGGGCGCTCGGCGCGCTCCTCGCGGCGGCCGCCCTCGCGGCTGTCACGACCGCCTTCGCGGCCGTCGCGCCCGTTCTCACGGGTGCGGCGGCGACGCTGCGGACGGTCCTCATCGGACTCGGCCACGATGACGGTCGACTGGCTTTCGGACTCAACGCTTTCGGTCTGACGCTCTTCACGACGACGCGGCTGCGGCGGACCGGCCGGGCGGGTAGCCCGACGGGCGGCGGTGCCGCCCTTGGCCTCTGCACTCTCGGTGCCGTTGTCGCCGGGCGCGGAGTCGACTGTGGTCGACGGAGCTTCGGCGATGGGCGTTTGGTCAGAGTCAGGCACTGGCGGGGCCTCCTTTTCCGCGCTGGCACCGCCGGGCTGCGAGCCCGCATCCTGCCGTTCCTGGATGGCGGCGATCAGCTCGCTCTTGCGCATCCGGCCAACGCCGGTGATGCCGAGCGATTGCGCCATCTGCTGGAGCTCGGGCATCAGCATAGAGGCCAGACCGGTTCCTGCCCGACGACGCTTCTTGGCTTCCGGAATCTCTTCCGAAGCCTCAGCGGCATCGCTCATCCGGTCCGACGTCGTGCCGGTGGTGTCGCTCAATGGATTCCTTCCCTGGCGGAACTTCGAAATGGATTCGAGGAGTTTCCGCGTCTTTCAAATAGCCGCAATGCCGATGTTCTGGTCTGCGTCCCGCCATCGCTTCGGCCGTCTTCGGCCATGATGCGGCCTCGACGGTTGGAAGACGACGGTTGACACTGGGTGCAACACCCCTGGGCTGTCCGCTGAGCAGACGGTCCTGATCGTGGTGACAGCCTCTGGGCCTGCGACTGGACGGCTTGCGATGAATGATCGTGCACGTTGAGACACGTGATTGCGATCTCCGCTGATTGCGATCCTCGCCATTGCGATCCGATCCGGGCGAAGGCCCGGCGCCACAAGCGGACAGCGACTGTTCCTTGGTCGAAACCGTGCCATGCCACGCTGGAGCTATGCAAAGTCACAAATCCATGGTTGAGGGTGATGACCCAAACAAGAGATCAGGCGTGCGCTGGATGCGCCGCAGCTGTTGTGACCACAAGCATAAGCAAGGCTTCGAGCAGTCACGACACCGGGTGGTCGTCTAACTGGAATGGTAGCGCACTCTTCCCATTCACAACAACGGACCCGAGGATCACTCGTTCGGGGTGCTCGCGACCTGGACGGCCCCGTCCGCCACTTCGAGGCGCATGGCCTCGAAACCCGGCGGGGCTTCGGGGACGCGCGCGTCGTCGACGGTCAAGGCGAGCACGGTCGGCCCCGCACCGGAGATCGCAGCGGCGATTCCGGCGGAACGCAATGCTCTCAGCAGATGGGTGCTCTCGGGCATTCCCTTCGCCCGATATGACTGGTGAAGCCGGTCGTCGGTGGCCTCGAAGAGGCGCGAGGGATGGTGCGTGATCGCGGCGGCCATGAGCGCGGCCCGCGACAGGTTGAACACCGCGTCGACGTGCGGGACCCTCTCGGGCAGGGCCGCGCGGGCGACCGCGGTCAGACCCTTGGACTGCGGCACGAACGCCCACGGGTGGACGCGCGGCGAGGGGGTGAGGCTGACGGCCTTGGCACCGTCCTCACTGGTGTACGCGATGGTGAAGCCGCCGAGGAGGCACGGGGCCACGTTGTCCGGGTGGCCCTCGATCTCGCCGGCGAGCACCAGCTTCTCCGTGCGGGTCATGCCGGCGCCGGCGAGCGCGTCGGCGAGCATGATCCCGGCGACGATCGCAGCCGAAGAGGAGCCGAGACCGCGCGCGTGCGGAATCCTGTTGCGGCACTTGATGTGCAGGCCCGGGGCCGAGAGGCCGAGGTGCTTGAAGGTGCGCAGCATCGTGGCCGCGATGAGGTGGCGTTCGTCGAGGGGGACGGTGCCCTCGCCTTCACCTTGTACTTCGACGATGACGGCGGTGCCGCTCGTGGCCTCGGCGGTGACCTCGTCGCAGAGGTCGAGGGCGAGGCCCAGCGAGTCGAAGCCGGGACCGAGGTTGGCGGAAGTGGCCGGGACGCGCACGGTGGCGCGGGGCCCGGTTGCAAAGGCCTCCAATTAAAGTCCCAGAGCGGTGGCGGTCTTGACCACGTCCACGGGGACGGTGTGCGGCTGCGGCGCGGTGGAGACGGCCCAGTCGGGGTCCTTGAGGCCGTTGCCCGTGACGGTGCAGACGATCGTCTGTCCCTTCTCGACCCAACCGGCCGCGGACTGCTTGAGCAGACCGGCGACCGAGGCGGCCGAGGCGAGCTCGACGAAGACGCCCTCGGAACGGGCCAGCAGCATGTAGGCGGCGTGGATCTCGCGGTCGGTGGCCGCGATGATGTCGCCGTTCGACTCCTTCTTGGCGTCGAGCGCCTTGGTCCAGGAGGCCGGGTTGCCGATGCGGATCGCGGTGGCGATGGTCTGCGGGTGCTCCACGACGTGGCCGTCGACGATCGGGGCCGAGCCTGCGGCCTGGACGCCGAGCATCCGGGGCAGCTTCGTCGAGTTGCCCGCGGTGTGGTCCTCGTTGTAGCCCAGCCAGTAGGCGGTGATGTTGCCCGCATTGCCGACCGGGAGGCAGTGGATGTCCGGGGCGTCGCCGAGGACCTGCACGACCTCGTACGCGGCGGTCTTCTGCCCGAGGATGCGGTTGTAGTTCAGGTGGTTGACGAGCGTGACCGGGTAGTCCTGGGCCAGCTTGTCGGCGATCATGAGGCAGTCGTCGAAGTTGCCGTCGATCTGGAGGACCTTCGCGCCGTGGACGAGGGCCTGGGCGAGCTTGCCGAGGGCGATCTTCCCGGCCGGGATCAGCACGGCGCAGGTGATCCCCGCGCGCGCGGCGTAGGCGGCGGCCGACGCGGAGGTGTTGCCGGTGGAGGCGCAGATGACGGCCTTCGAACCGTCCTCGACGGCCTTGGAGACGGCGAGCGTCATGCCGCGGTCCTTGAAGGAGCCGGTCGGGTTGAGGCCTTCGACCTTGAGGTAGACGTCGCAGCCGGTCTTCGCGGAGAGGACCGGGGCGGGCAGCAGTGGCGTGCCGCCTTCTTGCAAGGTCACGACGGGGGTGGCGTCGGAGACCGGAAGCCGGTCACGGAATTCCTCGATGAGGCCGCGCCACCCCGGGCGCCCGCTTGGCGACGCTTGCGAGCCATAAATTGGCATGGCAGATGCGGACATGTCGTCCTATTCTCCTTCGACGCGCATGACCGAGGTGACTTGGTGCACCGAGGTCAGTTGCGACAGTTCCTTCACGGTGTCCGACAGCTGCTTGTCGGCGGCCGTGTGGGTGACGACCACGAGCCGGGCCTCGTCGCCCTGGCCGGATTGATGGACGGTGGCGAGGCTGACGCCGTGGTGGGCGAAGGTGGCCGCCACACGGGCGAGCACGCCGGGCTCATCGACGACGTCGAGGCTCACGTGATAGCGGGTGTGGGCCCCGCCGATGGGTTTCACCGGCAGGTCCTGGTAGGCGGCCTCGGGCGGGAAGGCGGTGATCCCTCCGCGCTTGTTGCGCGCCACGGCCACGATATCGCCGAGCACCGCCGATGCGGTCTCGGTGCCGCCCGCTCCCGCTCCGTAGAACATGAGGCGGCCGGCGGACTCGGCCTCGACGAACACCGCGTTGTACGCGCCGTTGACGTTCGCGAGCGGATGGGTCGCCGGGATCATCGCCGGGTGGACGCGCACGGACACGCCGTCGGCCTCCCGGGTGGCGATGCACAGCGGCTTGACGACGCGGCCCTGGGCCGCCGCGGAGGCGATGTCGGCGGCGGAGACGCCCCGGATGCCCTCGCGGTAGACCTCGCCCAGGTCGATGTGGGTGTGGAACGCCAGTGAGGCGATGAGCGCGGCCTTCGCGGCGGCGTCGTAGTTGTCGACGTCGGCGGTCGGGTCGGCCTCGGCGTAACCGAGCTCGGTGGCCTCGGCCAGAGCCTCCTCGAAGGTGGCGCCGGTCTGCGACATCTGGCTGAGGATGTAGTTCGTGGTGCCGTTGACGATGCCGAGCACGCGGTTGATCGTGTCGCCGTGCAGCGACTCGCGCAGCGGGCGCATCAGCGGGATCGCCGCAGCGGCGGCGGCCTCGTAGTACAGGTCCGCGCCGCCGGCCTTCGCGGCGGCCGACAGGGCCGGGCCGTCCTCGGCGAGCAGGGCCTTGTTCGCGGTCACGACCGACTTGCCTTCGGCGAGCGCGGTGGTGATCCAGGTGCGAGCGGGCTCGATGCCCCCGGCGACCTCCACGACGATGTCGACGTCCGGACGCTTGACCAGGCCGAGCGCGTCAGTGGTGAAGAGCTCCTTCTCGACCGGCAGGTGCGAGCGGTCGCGGTCGATGCGCCGCACCGCGATCCCGACGATCTCGACCGGCTCGCCCACCCGGGACGCCAGCTCCTCCCCGCGCATTCGCATGAGGCGCACGACTTCACTGCCGACGGTGCCGCATCCGAGTAGCGCGAGTTTCATCGCTGGTGTCCCTCTTCCTTTTGGTTTGGAGTCGAGTGCCTAGCCGACGTCGAGTCGGAGCAGGTCTTCGACGGTCTCACGGGCCAGGATCACCCGGGCCTCGCCACCGCGGACGGCGACGACGGGCGGGCGGGGCACGTGGTTGTAGTTCGAGCCCATGGAGCGGCAGTAGGCGCCGGTTCCGGGGACCGCGATCAGGTCGCCCGCCGCGATGTCGGCCGGCAGGAACTCATCTTTAACAACAATGTCGCCCGCTTCGCAATGCTTTCCCACTACTCGGGCCAGCGCGGGGATCGCCTTCGACGAACGCGAGGCGAGCGTCGCCGAATAGGTGGCGTCGTACAGGGCGGTGCGGATGTTGTCGCTGATGCCGCCGTCCACCGAGACGTAGAGGCGCGCGGCGGCCCCGGAGAGCGTGACGGGTTTGACGGTGCCGACCTCGTAGAGGGTGAACATCGTCGGGCCGATGAGGCTGCGACCGGGCTCGATGGAGAGGCGCGGGAGGTCGATGCCGGCGGCCGTGCACTCCTCGGCGACGATCTTGCGGAGCGAGGCGGCGATGTCGGCGGGCGGCTGCGGGTCGTCCTGGCTGGTGTAGGCCATGCCGAAGCCGCCGCCGAGGTCCATCTCCGGGATCACGACGTTGAAGTCGGTCTGGAGCTTCCCGTGGAGGCGGGCGACGCGGGCGGCGGAGATCTCGAACGCGGCGGTGTCGAAGATCTGGGAGCCGATGTGCGAGTGGAGGCCGAGGAGTTCGAGGTGCTCGGCGGCGATGACGCGGCGGGCGGCCTCGTAGGCGGCGCCTCCGGCGAGGGAGAAGCCGAACTTCTGGTCCTCGTGGGCGGTGGCGATGAACTCGTGCGTGTGGGCTTCGACGCCGACGTTGACGCGGACCATCACGTTCGGGCGCTTGCCGAGTTCGGCCGCGAGGGCCTCGATGCGCTCGATCTCGGTGAAGGAGTCGGCGACGATCCGGCCGACGCCGATCTCGACGGCCTGGCGCAGTTCGGCGAGCGACTTGTTGTTGCCGTGCAGGCCGAGGCGGGCCGGGTCGAGCCCGGCGGCCAGCGCCACGGCGAGTTCGCCGGCGGTGCAGACGTCGACGAAGAGGCCTTCTTCGGCGGCGGCGCGCAGCACGGCCTTGGAGCAGAAGGCCTTGGAGGCGTAAAAGACGTCGGCGCCTTCGAAGGCCTCGATCCAGGCTCGGCAGCGGGCGCGGAAGTCGTCTTCGTCGAAGACGTACGCGGGCGTACCGAATTCGGCGGCGAGCTCCTCGACGGAGAGGCCGCCGATGTAGAGGACGCCGTCGTCGGCGCGTTCAACGTTCGCCGACCACAGCTGCGGCATGAGCGTGTTGACGTCGTCGGGCACGCCGAGCCAGCCGGGGCGCAGCGCGGAGTAGTCGAAGTCGCCGTGCAGTGCACCGGCTTCGTGAGTCCGCATTACATCCGCTCCGGGGCCGAGACGCCGAGGAGGCCGAGCGCGTTGGCGAGCACGACGCGGGTGGCGTCGGTGAGCCAGAGGCGGGCGATGTTCAGGGGCGTGGCTTCCTCGTCGGGATACGGGAGGATGCGGAGGCCGCTGTTCTGGAAACGGTGCCAGGCCCCGGCCAGCTCTTCGGCGTACCGGGCGATCCGGTGCGGTTCGCGCAGCTCGGCGGCGGTGGCGACCACGGCCGGGAACTCGGCGAGGGCCTTGAGCAGGTCCGATTCGCGCGGGTCGGCCAGGAGCGAGGCGTCGTAGGAGTCGCCCTTCACGACACCGCGGTCGGCGGCGTTGCGCAGTACGCCGTGGGTCCGCGAGTGCGCGTACTGGACGTAGTAGACCGGGTTGTCGTTGCTGTGCTTGGTCCACACCTCGATGTCGAGGTCGATCGTCGAGTCCGCCGAGTAGCGGGTCATCGCGTAGCGGGCGGCGTCGACGCCGACGGCTTCGACGACGTCGTTCAGCGTGATGACGTTCCCGGCCCGCTTCGACAGCCGGAAGGGCTCGCCGTTCTTCAGCAGGTTCACGAACTGGCCGATGAGGATCTCCAGGGTGCCCGGCTCATCGCCGAAGGCCTGGCTGATCGCCTGCATCCGGCCGACGTAGCCGTGGTGGTCGGCCCCGAGCATGAGCACGAGCTTGTCGAAGCCGCGCTCGCGCTTGTCGAGGTAGTAGGCGCAGTCGGAGGCGAAGTAGGTCCAGGCGCCCTTGGAGTTCTTGAGGACGCGGTCCTTGTCGTCGCCGAACTCGGTGGTGCGCAGCCAGGTCGCGCCGTCGGCCTCGTAGACGTGGCCGAGCTGCGACAGCCGCTCGACGGCCTTGTCCAGCTCGCCACGCTCGTGCAGGCCCTTCTCGCTGAAGAACACGTCGAAGTGCGTGTGGAAGTCGGCGAGGGTGGTCTTGATGTCCTCGAGCATCAGCTCCAGGCCGACGGTCTTGAAGACCGAGAACGGGTCTTCGGCCTCGAGCGCGTCGGGGCGCCGCTTGAGCACGTCGGCGGCGATGTCGTCGATGTACTCGCCGACGTAGCCGTTCTCGGGGGTCGGCTCGCCCTTGGCGCGGGCCAGCAGCGAACCGGCGAAGTGGTCGACCTGCGCACCGGCGTCGTTGACGTAGTACTCGGCGGTGAGCTTCGCTCCGGAGGCGCGCATGACGCGGGCCAGGGAGTCGCCCATCGCGGCCCAGCGGACGCCGCCCGCGTGGATCGGCCCGGTCGGGTTCGCGGACACGAACTCCAGATTGGCGAGCACGCCTTCCATGGAGTTGTTGGTGCCGTAGGTGGTCCCGGCGACGACGATCTTCCCGGCGATCTCCCCCGCGGCGGCCGCGTCCAGGGTGATGTTCAGGAAGCCGGGGCCGGCGATGTCGACCTTGACGACGCCTTCGGTCGCGCCGAGCAGCTCGGCGATCTTCTCGGCGAGCGCGCGCGGGTTCGTGCCGGCCTTCTTGGCGGTCTGCAGCGCGATGTTGGAGGCGTAGTCGCCGTGCTTGGGGTCCCTGGGTCGCTCGACCGCCGTATGGGCGGGCAGCACGGCGGTGTCGAGGCCGAGGGCCTCGAAGGCGGCGCGCGTAGCGGACAGCACTTTCTCTGCGAGCGTCTCAGGAGTCACCGGGTAATCGTAGACTCCGCGCTTCGCCGCCCGCGAGTGATAAACGCCCTTGTGGCCTGCCCCGGTAGGTTGCTTCTGTGCAACCACGACGGAAGGCCTCGAACATGCGCCCGCCTCAGTACCGCTGGACCGCTCTCGCCGCCGCGCTCGCGCTCGGCGCGCTGGCGGGATGCACCGCCTCACCGGAGGGTGAGGACGGCGACGGCTCGGCCGCCGCCGACGCCACGACCGCGGCCCCGAGCGAGGTCGAGGGCGTGGAGAACTTCTACGGCGAGTACGGCGACTACACGACGGTGATGGCCGCGATCCAGAACGGCGAGGTCACGGCCGAGGAGCTGGAGTACCCGTTCGTGGCGCAGCAGGAGCACCTGGACGTGCTGAACACCTGGGACGGGACGAACCCGGTCTACGACGTGACGCCGCCGGCGGGCGGGAACCACCTGTCCGCGTGGCAGACGTGCACCGGTTCGGTCTACGACGGTCCGATCGTGGACGGCAACGCGGTCCACTCGATGGAGCACGGCGCGGTGTGGCTGACCTACGACCCCGAGCTGGTCGACCAGGCCGACATCGATGCGTTCGCGCAGGTCATCAGCGCGCGCGACTACAGCCTGATGAGTCCGTACCCGGGTCAGGGCGTCGCGGTCTCGCTGCAGTCGTGGGGGAACCGGTACCAGACCGAGGACCCGGCGGATCCGAAGATCGACGAGTACCTGGACTCGTACATCCTCAACGAGCGGTTCAACCCGGAGCCGAATGCGACCTGCGCGGGCGGTGTGACGACCACCGTCGAGTAGGCGGGGCGCGGTTCGTCCGTTTCGAGGTGCGCTCTAAAGGAGTGCCCCGGCGCGACCGGGTAAGGTGGCGTACGCGAGTGGAAATCACACCGGGCCCTCCCCGGCTCCGCTCCGGCTCATCCCGACCTCGACAAATAAGGCTCTCCCCGCGAATGGCATCGAAAAAGCAGACCGCCAGCAAGGGCTCCGGCAAGAGCACTGGCAAAGGCGCAGTCGTTGAAAAAGGTCCGGCCAAGGACTCCGGCAAGGGCATTAGCTCGGGCCTGAGCAAGTCCTCGGCGCCCACCGCCTCCCGGAAGGGCCGCGCCGTCCAGGTCAAGCAGCCGAAACCGTGGGGGCTGATCTTCACCTTCACCGGCGTCGGCGTCGTCGCGCTCGGCCTGATCGGGGCCGCCGTGTTCGTCGTCTGGGACCGCAGCCAGCCGCCGGAGGGCATCACCGACTTCTACGGCGAGTATGCGAACTACTCCGAGGTCACCGAGGCGCTCCAGGACGGCGACGTCAAGGAGGACGACCTCGAGAACCCCTGGGTCGTGCAGCAGACCCACATCGACGGCGAGGACCCGACCGCGGTCCCCGAGTACGAGATCACCCCGCCCGCCGGCGGCGACCACCTCAGCCAGTGGCAGACCTGCACCGGCTCGGTCTACGACGCGCCGATCATGGACGGCAACGCCGTCCACTCCCTCGAGCACGGCGCGGTCTGGCTGACCTACGACCCGGCGCTGGTCGACGGCGACGGCATCGAGAAGCTCGCCTCGAAGGTCGAAGGCCGCGACTTCTCGCTGATGAGCCCGTACCCCGAGATGGGCGTCGCGGTCTCGGTCCAGGCCTGGGGCGTGCAATACCAGACCAACAAGCTGAACGACCCGAAGATCGACGAGTTCATGGACTTCTACATCCAGAACGCCGACAACGCGGCCGAGCCTGGCGCCCAGTGCGCCAACGGTTTGACCACGACCACGGCCGACCAGCAGATGCCCACGGGCTGACAGACGCGAACCTTTCGGGACGACGCTCGTTAGGCAAGTGAGACAACGGGCGCTCTCAATCGGGGAGCGCCCGTCAGGAGAGGACGACGAATGAGCCGCTTGTGGCGCAGGCCCGCAGTGCTGATCGCGATCACCGCGGTGCTCATGCTCACCGCGGGGCTCTTGGTCGGCTGGGTGGTGGGCACCTCCGCCCCCGGCAACGACTCGGTCGAGGCCGGGTTCGCGCGCGACATGCAGACGCACCACCAGCAGGCCGTCGAGATGGCCATGTACGAGTGGCAGAACGGCGCTGACCCGGCGATGACGATCGTCGCGTACGACATCGCCACGACGCAGAGCACCGAGATCGGCATGTACCGCACGTGGCTGCGCGACTGGGGCGTCGAGCTCTCCAGCGGCGAGCCGATGGCGTGGGCGGGCGACGAGCACGCCCACGACAGCGAGGACACGGGCGGGCTCATGCCCGGCATGGCCACCGAAGAGCAGATGACCGAGTTCAAGTCCCTCACCGGCGCCGAGGCGGACGTCATGTTCGCCGACCTGATGATCGCGCACCACATCGGCGGTGTCGACATGGCCAAGGCCGCGCTCGAGCGCACCGACAACGAACTCGTGGTCAACGCGGCCCGGCGCACGATCAGCCAGCAGCAGGCCGAGATCGAGAACCTCGAGAACCACCGCGACAACATCCTGAACGCCGTCGAAGAGTAGGAACGCCGCTGTGAGCCAGGACCAGTGGGGACCTCGATACGGCGATCCGTCGCACCCGACCACCGGTGAACTCCCCCGGGTCGGCGACGGCCGCACGGACGAGCAGCGCACGATCCAGGTCGACACGGTCGCCGAGCCGCCGCCCCGCCAGGAATCGCGCTCGCGTTACCGCTACAGCTGGGAGTCCTCGGCGCCGAACGACCCCGCGCCGCGCAGCGGCTTCTCGCAACCGCGCCAAGGGCCCGCAGAGCCCGGCTTCAGCGCTCCGGACCCGTACCAGAGCCTCTCGCAACCGCGCAGCGAAGGCTCGGCCCCCGAACCGGGACCGAGCGGCTGGTCCGTGCCCCGCGTCGGCCGTGAAGGCTCCGGCCTCACCGGCGAGCACTCGCGACCGAGCGACGCGGGCTACCGCCCCGGCGACACCGCCCAGTTCGCCCGCGTGGGCGACGGCGTCCGCGGCTCCGTCGGACCGGTGTCCGTCCAGGTCGACCACGTCCGCATGCACGGCGGCACCAGCGGCGACACCCAGCTCCTTCCCACCGCGAACTTCATGCGCCCGCAGGAGGAGGAACTCCCGCCCGCGGAGCAAGCGCCCCAACCGGAACCGGGCACCGGCTCCATGCCCGCCATGCGCCACCAGATCGGTCCCGACTGGACCCAGACACCGCTGCGCCTCCTCGCCGCCGCCGTGGTCGCCATGGCGGTCCTCGGGGCTTCAGCGGCCAGCCTCATCGCCATCGGCAACTGGATCAACCCCTAGACCACGGATTCGGCCGTTTTGTCGTACCCATGCGAGACCATGGGGGTGACGGAAGGAGCCCTCAATGCCGACTTGGGACGACGTCGTGGCCATCGCCTCCCGAATGCCCGAGGTCGAGGAGACCACCAGCTGGCAGACCCCATCCCTCAAGGTCAAAGGCAAGTTCTTCGCCCGCCTCCGCACCGAGGCCGAAGGCGGCCTCGCCATCGTCTGCGAACCGGGCGAGAAGGCCGCCCTGCTCGCCTCCGCCGACCCGGCGTTCTACACCACGCCCCACTACGAGGGCTACGCGATGATCCTCGTCGACCTCGACAAGATCGACACCCAGCGCCTCACCGAACTCATCGAAGACGCCTGGCTCCTCAAGGCCCCGGCAAGAGTCCGCAGAGCCTACGAGCAGCGGTAAACGCGTTGGGCCCGAGCCGCTTTGCGGCTCGGGCCCAACGAAGTCAACGGTATTCGCTCAGTCGAAGATCTCCTCGACGCGGGAGGCGCTGAAGGCGCTGGTGAACCAACGGTCGGCCTCTTCCAGGTCGGTGCAGGCCAGGATCCGCTCCCGCGCAACCTCGGACACCTCGATTCCGCGGAGCTCGAACATCTCGAGCACCGCTTCGGCCTTGCCTTCTGCCTTGCCTTCTGCCTTGCCTTGCGCCTTACCGCGTGCCTCGCCCTTGAGCTCCAACTTGCCGGCCGGGCTCTCGAGGTACTGCTGGTACGTCATGCTCATGTAGTCCTCCAAGACGTTGCATGCTTCGGTTGAGAGAAGTTGCATCGCCCACCCAGCATACCGCTGGCGGTCCGACTCAGAAAGCTCGTTGAGCCTCCGGCCGAGCCTGTGGGCGACCTGTTCGGCCTGTGGTCCTCCGCAGGCCGCTTTGAGAATCAGAATCTCCACCGCTTCTTTGGCGCTCTGGTCCTCATCGATCTCCATGAGATCCTCCGGGTTGATGACATCTGGAAGCAGTGTGAATCCGGGCGGTCCGACTTCGATTGGCCGCCGCGCCCAGTCCGCAGTCACCGCATCGGTGCAAACTGCCAGCAGCCGCACCGGGCACCTGAGACGGGCGCGGAGGATCGTCAGGTACATGGGCCAGCTGTAGTGCTTCCGATTGTCTTGGCCGCGTTGGACCTCGATGATGACCGCGAACACGGGCACCCCGGCCTCGTTGCGGAAAACTGCCGCGTTGTCGCAGTTGAGCTCGAGCGGATCGTTGTTGGTGAGCGCCTCCGATTCGGCTATCGCGCTGGCGTATGCGGGGAGTGCGGCGCCGAGCGTCTTGGTAAGCAACGTTGCCGCGAGGTCCGGACGAGCCTGGAACAGGCGGATGGGGACCTCATGGGAATGGGTGACCATGACATGAAACGGTATTGGAGCTCAGCACGCGATTCGCGTTTCGACACTCCGCCATGAAACCGCATCGCTGTGACACCTGACACCCAGGCGGACAACGTATTCGGGCCCGGCCGCAAAAGCGGCCGGGCCCGAATACGTTGTGCTGCTTAGACGATGATGCCCGCGCCCACGGTGCGGTTGTCGGCTTCGTCGATGAGGATGAAGCCGCCGGTCGCGCGGTTGCGGCGGTAGTCGTCGCACAGGAGCGGCTTGGTCGTGCGGAGCGTGACGCGGCCGATCTCGTTGAGCTTCAGCTCGGTCGCGGTCTCGTTGCGGTGGAGCGTGTTGATGTCGAGCTGGTACTGCACGTCCTTGACGATCGCGCGCACGTCCGAAGTCGTGTGCTTGACGGCGTACTTGCCGCGGAGCTTCAGCGGCCGCGACTCGTCCATCCAGCAGATCATCGCCTCGATGTCCTGGGAGACACGGGCCTGATTGCCGGGGCGGCAGAGCATGTCGCCGCGGGAGACGTCGAGCTCGTCCTCGAGGCGCACGGTGACGCTCAAGGGCGGGAAGGCCTCTTCCAGAGGCCCGTCTGCGGTCTCGATCGTGGCGATGCGCGAGGTGAAGCCGCTGGGCAGCACCATGACCTCGTCGCCGGGCTTCATGACGCCGGAGGCGACCTGGCCCGCGTAGCCGCGGAAGTCGTGGTTGTCGTTGGAGTGCGGCCGGATCACGTGCTGGACCGGGAAGCGCACGTCCACGAGGTTGCGGTCCGAGGCGATGTGCACCTTCTCCAGGTGGTGGAGGAGGCTCGGGCCCTTGAACCACGGCATGTTCTCGGAGCGGTTGACCACGTTGTCGCCCTTGAGGGCCGACACCGGGATGACGGTCAGATCCGGCACTTCGAGCTTGGTGGCGAAGGCCGCGAACTCGTTCTCGATCCGCTTGAAGACGGCCTCGTCGTAGTCGACCAGGTCCATCTTGTTGACGCACAGGACGATGTGCGGCACGCGCAGCAGCGAGCACAGGAACGCGTGGCGGCGGGACTGCTCCACGAGGCCCTTGCGGGCGTCGACCAGGATCAGCGCGAGGTCGGCGGTCGAGGCGCCGGTGACCATGTTGCGCGTGTACTGGATGTGCCCGGGCGTGTCAGCGATGATGAACTTGCGCTCGGGCGTGGAGAAGTAGCGGTACGCGACGTCGATCGTGATGCCCTGCTCGCGCTCCGAGCGGAGCCCGTCGGTCAGCAGGGCCAGGTCGGTGTACTCGTCGCCGCGGCCGGCGCTGACGGCCTCCACGGCGTCCCACTGGTCGTCGAACAGCGCCTTGGAGTCGAACAGGAGGCGGCCGATGAGGGTCGACTTGCCGTCGTCCACCGAGCCGGCCGTGGCGAAGCGCAGCAGCTCGTGCGTGTCCTCGCGGGAGGTCAGGGTGTCCGTCATTAGAAGTAGCCTTCCCGTTTCCGGTCTTCCATCGCGGCCTCGGAGGTCTTGTCATCGCCGCGGGTCGCGCCGCGCTCGGTGATGCGGGTGGCCGCGACCTCGGCGATGATCTCGTCGATCGTCGTGGCATCCGAGCGGACGCCGGCGGTCAGGGTCGCGTCGCCGACGGTGCGGTAGCGGATCTTCTCGGAGAAGACCTCTTCGCCCTCGCGCGGCTTGATGAACTCGTTGACGGCGTAGAGCATGCCGCCGCGGTCCACGACCTCGCGCTCGGCGGAGAAGTACACCTCGGGCAGCGGGATGTCCTCGGCGCCGATGTAGCGCCAGACGTCGAGCTCGGTCCAGTTCGACAGCGGGAACACGCGGATCTGCTCGCCCGGGTGGACCCGGCCGTTGTACAGGCTCCACAGCTCGGGCCGCTGGTTCTTGGGGTCCCACTGGCCGAAGTCGTCACGGAAGGAGAACACGCGCTCCTTGGCGCGGGCCTTCTCCTCGTCGCGGCGGGCGCCGCCGAACAGGGCGTCGAACTGGTACTTCTCGGCCGCTTCCAGGAGCACGGGGGTCTGGATGCGGTTGCGGGTGCCGTCCGGGGGTTCGGTGACCATGCCGCGGTCGATCGCGTCCTGGACGGAGGCGACGATGAGCTGCACGCCGGTCTCGGCCACGCGGTTGTCGCGGTACTCGATGACCTCGGCGAAGTTCTGGCCCGTGTCGACGTGCATCACCGGGAACGGGATCGGCGCGGGCGCGAAGGCCTTCTGCGCCAGATGCAGCATGACGATGGAGTCCTTGCCACCGGAGAACAGCAGCACAGGGCGCTGACAGGTGGCGGCGACCTCACGGAAGATGAAGATCGCCTCGGCCTCCAGCGCGGCGATGTGGCTGATGCGGTAGTCGCTCACCGGCGCAATGCTCCTCTCGGCTCGCCCCGTTCGGGGTGTTGTCGTCGTATCCGGTCGGGACCGGGTGGTCAGTGCGTGCCCTTGATGGCCTCGAGCGCGGGCCCGGCCAGGTCAGGGCGGCAGACCAGCAGGTCAGGCAGGTACGGGTCGGCGTTGTTGTACTGCAGCGGGGCGCCATCGATCCGCGTCGCGTGCCAGCCGGAGGCGAGGGCCACCGCTACCGGAGCGGCGGAATCCCATTCGAACTGCCCACCGGCATGCACATAGGCGTCTACTGTACCGGCGACCACGGCCATGACCTTGGCCCCGGCGGAGCCCATGGGCACGAGTTCCGCGACCAGAGCGGCGGCGACCGCTTCGGCTTCGGCCGGTGGCCTGGTCCGGGACACGGCGATCAGGGGCTTCCCCTCGCGCAGTGCCGGCACCGCATAGGTCTCATCGGTGCGCAACGTCACAGCCTGGGCGGGGAGTGCTACAGCCGACGCGGTGAGGCCGAGGCCCCGCTGCCACAGAGCGACGTGCACGGCCCAGTCGTCGCGGCCTTCCTCGGAGTACTCACGAGTCCCGTCGAGCGGGTCGATGATCCAGACCCGGTCGGCGTCGAGCCGCGCGGTCCCGACACGGCCGGCCTCGCCCTTGCCCTCCTCGGAGAGCACGGCATCCCCGGCGCGCTCGGCGGCCAGGCGCCCGAGCAGGTAGTCATTGGCCTCCCGGTCCCCGGCGGCCTTGAGCGCCTTGGGGTCGGCGAAACCGAGTTCGCCCCTGAGCTTGAGCAGCAACTCCCCCGCGCCGGTCGCGAGCTCAGCCGCGAACGCGACATCAACAGCAGAAGCGGCCTCGGGCGTAGCGGTGGGAACTCCAGTCACCGAAGCGGAGTCAGGGGCGTCAAACATGTCGGCCAGTCTACGCTGCGGCACAACCCCGCCCAAATATTGGGCCACCCGATCCCGACCAACGGAACCCCCCGCATTCCCCTAACTACCGCGAATCGGCCGCCCTGTTCGACCTCCCGCCAGCCCCAATAGCTCAGTTCAGATGGATCAGCTGACTCAACAGTCAAGTGTTGAGGCTAATTGCGTGAACCATCCTGTTTGCGCCAACCCGATAGACTCTCGGATCGTGAGCGCCACATAGCCCCTTGTGTCGCTCGAACCCCAAGGAGATGCGATGGTCGGAGCAATACCGGGTCCCGAGGAGTCCCGAGAACGCCTAGCCGCGTGGAAGGGCAAGATCGAACAGCTCGCCTCTGATACACAGGCAATGAGTAACCAGATGCAGGACCTCCGCGTGACGATGTCGGACCCGAACCACATGGTCACAGTGACCGTGGACTCAACCGGCACCCTGCTCGACCTCCAGCTCTCCGAACGCAGCAGACGCGTCGAGCTCCAGTACGTCTCGCAAGCGGTCATGGACACGATCCGCGCGGCGAAGGCCCAGGTGGCCGAGCAGGCCAAGGTGATCATCGAGACCACCCTCGGCGGAGACTCGGCCGCGGGCCGCGCCATCGCCGAACGGGTCCGCAGCCAGCTCATGCCGCCCGCCGATCCCGAAGAGCGGTGGTAGCCATGGGGAACGGATTCACCGTCGACCCCGAAGAACTGCGCGCTCACGCGGGTCACCTCGAAGAATTGAAGGGCCGTTTCGACGCGGTCATGAACGCCAGCACCCACATCGAGCAGGACGACGAGGCCTACGGCACGCTCTGCGGTTGGATCTCCGGTTGCCTGGAACAGCGTCACCAGGACCAGGACAGGGTCACGGCCTATCTCGCCGAGAACTTCACGATCGCCGCCGAGTCCCTGCGTGCCTGCGCCGACGACTACGAGACGAGCGACACCGAATCCCAAGGCGCATTTTCCGAACTCGAAGGCCGGATGGGGTAGGCGATGTCAGACAACTCATTGATCGCCCCGGTCGAATCGGACCGGAACGCCTACGACGGCGCGGGCCTGGTCGAAGGCTACTTCGACATGGTCGCTGCCTTCAAGTCCGACGGCTGGGTGGACGACGCACTTGGTGTCAGCGGGTTCGCCCTCGAATTCGTCGGCTCGGTGCTCGACCCCTTCAGCGCCCTGTTCGCAAACGGCATCGGCTGGGCCATGGAGTACTTCGAGCCACTTCGAGAAATGCTCGAAGAGCTCACCGGCAAGGCCGATGTGGTGATGTCGCATGCGCAGACCTGGACCAACATGTCCGCCGAGCTGAGGTCCATCGCCGAGGACCTGCAGTCCTTCCTGGCCTCGGACATGCCCGGTTGGAGCGGCGACGCCTCCGACTCGTACCAGGCTTTGATGGTGCACAACGTGAACGCGGCAAACGCTATGAGCGCCACCGCGGAAGCCCTTGCCGCAGCCACCGAAGGCGCAGGCGGACTGGTGCAGGTCACCTATGAACTGGTGCGCGACTTGATCGCGGAACTGGTCGCCCACGTCATCGTGTGGGCCATCGAGGCAATTTTCGTGGTCACCATCCCGGTCATCGCCGCACAAATCGTGGCCGCAGTCGTGAAATGGGCGGGGATCATCCTGGGCTACGGCATGGCCCTGGTCCAAAGCCTTCAGAACCTCAAAGTGCTCCTGGGGCTCTGAGGCGGATCATGCGACGAACTCTGAAACTCCTCCTGCTCCTCGGCATCGGTCTGGCCCTTGCGGGGAACAAGGACGGCAGCGGCCCCACCCCCGGCAACGGCGACAACACCATCGATCCGAACACCGGCAAGGCCAAAACCGATGAGCAGCGCAAGAAGGACACGGACTACAAGGGCACCAGCGCCCAAGACGACTTCGACGGCGTCCTCAAAGCCGGAGAAAAGGAAAGCCAGGACGGCCGAGCCCAAGACACCGACGGAGACGGCGACCCCGACGTCACCGGAAATGGGCTGCCGACTCGAGCGGACTTGCCGCCGTTCAAGATCAGCCCTGGCCAGTTCGGAAAGAAGTGGGGCAAACATGCCAAGGACTACGGTCTCGATCCCGGCGATCCTGCCTCACGCCAGTGGTTCCAAGACCGCGCGACTCAGGTGCACGATGCGCCGGACGATGTTCGAGTGGGCCCGTACAATCCGAACGGCGGCGGGGGACCCGACTACGTCTTCTTCAGGCAAGGAGACGATCTGGTCATCATGAAACCCAACGGTGACTTTGTGACCATGTTCCCGATGGATCCGAACAGTCCCAACGGGTGGTATCAAGGCGCCACCACGATTCAATGAGCAGCGGAGGTGTTGAATGAGCTCGCTTGAGATCGGTCAGCGTGTGGAAGGCTTCAAAGCCCTGACATATGCGGACTCGGAGTCAGGTGCGACGGACTTCGCGCCTGACTCGTACGTCCTGATCCTCCCTGACACATCTTCAATCGCCGTCACCTCGGCCACTGATTGGACGCTTGAGATCGAGCCCGGCACTTGGCCGTCGCTACCGAGTTGGGCGTGGCCGCCAGAAAGCTGGCGATACGAGGAAGTGGACTCGCCGCTAGGAACGCCGGGTTTCGACGTGATCCGTGGCCTTGCTGATCTCCGCAACGAGGTCGGTGAGGTTGTGGGCGTTGAGATTTCGTTCGACCGAGGCACTGTGCGGCTGAAGGCAGGAGATTCGGTCGCCTACTCGCTGAAGCGGGTGTAGTCGGATTGCACGACAACGAGTTTCGAGCGCTGGGGGCGGTGTTCGCGCAGGGCAGGATGACGGCGATCGCGTTTGAAGGTGCGTACCTGAACCTCTGGAGGCGGTACCGGGACCTCGGGGTACCCACCACGAAAGAGGTCGATCGACTGTTCACCGATGTCGATGTCTTCTGTTGCGACCCGGAACTGCGGAATGCGGGTGACCTAGATGAGGAAGGCCTGCGTGCGGTGGTCGTGCGGTTCCTTCGGGGTGAAGCGGGGTAGGCGAAAGTGTCCGGACAGGACAGTACGCGTCGAAGGTCGAAGGCCTCGTCGAGAGCTAGTGCGGTCGGATTCAGCCCGGCTTTGCGCGGCTTCCACAGTGCCCTATCGGCAGGGGGGGTGGGGCTCGCGGTCGCTGAACTTGCGGGCGCACTCGTTCTCGAAGGGATCGTCGTCGCTCCCGAGGACACGGTGCTCTTTCAAGAGCTGCTGGGGAAGATCGAGCTGTCTCCGGACACACCGGAGGACATCGCCGACCCACTGCGGGGCGATGAGCCCTTCGGACTCTGATCCATGGGCGGGAGATGAAAAAGCGCCCGGCGGGACTCTTGGTCCTGCCGGGCGCATTCGCTGTGTGGTTGTTAGGCGGTAAGTGTCGCGCGGCCGGCCTTGAGGGCGGCCACCCCCACGGGGGCGGGCTTTCGGTCCGGTTGTGTTGGGACAGGCAGAAACTGCGGGTCGTACGTCATTCGCGCTCCTCTGCTTCGGTCACTCGGGATCGGGGGCGGGTTTGCGAATGCGTCTATGCATCATGCCCGCCCGGCGTGAGTTTGCGACGGAGCCGGGCGGGCACGAGTTCATTTGGTGGGGTTGGGAAATAGGACGGCGGCCGGTCCCGTTGGGGTCCGGCCGCCGCCGTTCAGTATCGAGAGTTAGGCGAGGGGGTCATTCTCGTCGTTGAAGCGGGCGAGGCCCCAGACGTCTTCGTCTTCGGTGAGCCAGGTGCCGGTATTGGCATCCTCGTCGTCGCCGACGCCGCCTGCGCCGCGGCCGCCGCCCATCATGCCTCCCGCGCCGGCCTTAGCGCCCGCGCCGGCTCCGGCCGTCTTGCCGAAGAGGCCTTGGCCCTTGCCGACGCCACCCGCACCGGCTCCGCGACCGCCTGCACCGCCGCCGACGCTGGTCATGCTGCCCGCACCGCCCGCGGCCGGGCCGAAGAGGCCCGAACCCGGGCCGAGTCCACCTCCGCCAGCGCCCATGCCGCTGCCACCCGTGCCGAGGTTCGGACCGGTCAGCGTGCCCGAGCCGGCGCTGAGGCCGCCACCGGAGGCGAGACCGCCGGAGCTTTCGTCATCGTCGCCGGTCGTGCCCTCCCAGGGGTTCGACCCGGTGTCGGGAGTGGTGTTGCTGCCGCCGGTCAGGTTGCCGCCGGGGCCGAAGGTGGAGGTGTCGGACGGCGGGGTCAGCCCCGCGGTCCCCGAGCCGGAAGGCGAACCGTTGAAGTCGCCGCCGCCGGGCGGCGAGTAGCCGGAGCCGCTCAGGTCGCCAGCGGACTCGCGGAAGGTCGAGTCACCGGAGGGCTCTACGGTCGGATGAAACTCCGAGGTAGAGGTCTCGGCATCGTTCCAGCGGGCGGTGACGGTCTCGTTCTGTTCAGTCGCGCGCGCTTCGTAGTCCTGGGAGCCTGCGTCGTAGTCTTGCTCGGCTCGCTCATTCGCATCCTGCTGGGCGAGGCGTTCGGCCTCAGCTCGGATCGAGGATTCCTGCGCAGGGGTCAAGGTGGTCGCCTCGGTCTTTTCCGAGGCAGTCATCCCAGCGGTGTCTACGGAGCCGACCTGCTCGGCCTTAAGCCGGGTGTAGTGATATTCAGTCTGGTCAGTGACGTACTGGTTCAGCTCGTCGGTGTACTCGGCGTCGAACCCGCCGTACTCCATGGCCTCTTCGGCACCTTGGTCGCCGTTCCAGGAGCAGCCCGAGGAGATCTCGCACTCGCCTGAGTGGAATGGGGGACGCATGTGGATCTTGGTGTCGGAGAAGAGGTTCTTCTTGTCTTCTACCCAGTACTGCGGCGCCGGGTAAGGAAGTTCTCCAGAACCGCCGCCTTGGAGCGCATAGATCTCTTCAGACTTTTGGTTAAGGAGACCCATCATGCCGGTGGTCGGGGTGCCGATGTCGTTTGCGATCTTTTCGCAGTTCGCGAAGACGGTCTCCATCTGCTCGGCAAACGCATCGAAGTCGTTACCCTGCCAGCCATTCGCCAACTCCGCCAGCTTCGAGCTCAGAATCGGCTCGACTGCAGTGTCAGGGTTCGTCGAAAAGTCGTTATTGAACTCGCCCCACTTGGTAGCGATGGTTTGCAGCGCGTACTTGTCCGGGTCGGAGGGCCTGATCTGTCCGACCAAGGACTGAACTTCCTCCTGGGTGGGTGCGGCGACGCCGGTAGCGATGCATTTGAGAGTGCCGAGCTGACCAGCGACGGGGATAGCCGAGACGAGCTTGACCCAAGCATCTTCGGCGGGATTGTGAGTGTTCTCGCAGTCGCCGTTCGGGCACGGGTCGCCGGACAGATACATGCCGTCGGCGCTGCTCTGTTGACCGTCGATCGCTTCTTGGCCCGCGAGGTCGCCGTTGCCGGCGTAGTCCTCAGTCTGGAACTCGATGTCGCTCATGGCTACTGAACCTCCGCAATCCGGTCGTTGACGATCTGGTTCACCTCAGGCAGATAGGTGTCAACGAACCACTGGTTGAGTTCTTCATCGTTGAAGACGAACGCAGGCTCGCCTCCGTTCCGAACTCCATAGTCCTGGGTGTGGTACAGCTCGATGTGGAAGACCCACTGCCCATCGCGGGCAATGACCTGAACGAAGGGTTGGCTGGTGTCACCGATCCAGGAGACGATGGTCCCCTGATCCCAGGGGTCGCCGAACTCCTCACTCATGGCCTCGGTCCACTGAGCCGATTCCGATTCTGCGACCGAGACCCGGTCCTCGTATGCAGCCACCGCCTGGTCTTCGCTCTCGGTAGGAACGATCTTTACCTTGATCTCGCCATTTCCTCCAGCGCCCTCGTTCTGGCCGAGGTAGATGAGATCGTTGCAACCGATCGAGTCCGGGTCCCATGTGTTGCCGATCTTGGCGGTGCTCGGCTCACCGCCGCCGCTGGTGAGACTGCCGTAGCCCTCGATACCCATTTCGTCGGTAATGGGCTGGAGATTGTTGAGGACCTCGCAGGCGTCCCACGAAGTCATCTCGGTGTAAACGGCGTTGTCGCTGCCGCCGTCTTCGCCGTTCGAGTCGTCTCCGGTGTCCTCGCCTCGTTCAAGCAGGCTGCAGCCGCTCAGGAGGAGGGCAGCGGCGCCGGTCGCGGCGAAGGTCTTGAAGAGTGTGCGCTTCATCAGGTCCGGAATCCTAGGAGTTGTTGTCGACATCGGATTGGCTGGCGTTGAACTCGGCGAGGTTCAGTTCCTCGGAGTCGGTATGCACGCCAAGCGATTCGTTGATCGTGACGATCGCTCCATACAGGTCTGCGCGGAGCTTCTGCAGGTTGTTCCACAGCTCCTCGTGAGCGGCTGCGTAGTCGAGACGCGCCTGCTGCGAGGAGTCCAGGAGGCCGAACCCGGGCTCGACGCCGAGTTCGTTGCCGGTGGCGAGCATCTGGAGTTTCTCCGTCACGAAGTTGAAGCGCAGTGCGAGTTCGTCGCGGTACGCCTCCAGGTAGGCGGGATCAAGAATGCGCTGAGCCACGGCGGGGACCTCCGGGGTGTATTGGGCGAAAACATCTGCAAACCATCTCGATTTTAACGGCTCGCCGCCACACCGTGTGATCGCGGTGCTCTCGCGCAATCGCCTGGACGGGTTAGACGCACGCGGCGTGTCGCCTTGACGGCGAACGGGAATGCGTGCGAGGCGATCATCGAGCAGGCCAAGCAGATCTGGGTCGAAGTGCTTCGCGAATGCGACGGGTGAGAAGGAAGGCAGGCGAAAGCGCCCCCTCGGTCGTCGACCGGGCGGGGCGCTGGAGTGGTGCGTCAGTAGGCGCCTTGGGGCCGCAGGATCGCGGTCACCGTGCGGAGGAGGATCACGAAGTCGAGTGAGAGGTTCCAGTGCTCGACGTACCGGAGGTCGAGGCGAACGGCCTCCTCCCAAGGCAGGTCCGAGCGGCCCGAGACCTGCCACAGGCCGGTCATGCCGGGCTTGACGGCGAGGCGGCGGCGCATGTCCGACTCGTAGGCGGCGACCTCGATCGCCAGGGGCGGGCGGGGGCCGACGAGGCTCATGTCGCCGCGCAGGACGTTGACGAGCTGCGGGAACTCGTCGATGGAGAAGCGGCGCAGGTGTTTCCCGACCGCGGTGATGCGCGGGTCGTCCTTCATCTTGAAAAGGACGCCGTCGCCTTCGTTGAGGTGCGCGATCTCCGCGAGGCGCCGTTCGGCGTCCAGGTGCATGGTGCGGAACTTCCAGATGGTGAACGGCTGGCCGTCCTTGCCGATGCGCTCCTGCTTGAACAGGGCCGGGCCCGGCGAGGAGCAGCGGATGAGGAATGCGGCGCCGAGCAGGAGCGGCGAGAGGGCGAGAAGGAGGAGGGCGGCGCCGACGCGGTCGACCGCTTCTTTGGCGACGCGGCGGACGCCGGTGAGGCGGGCGTGGTCGAGGTGGAGCATCGGGAGGCCGTCGACGGGGCGGACGGTGGTGCGGTCGCCGGCGACGTCGACGAGGGCAGAGGCCACGATGAGGTCGACCTCGCTGCGTTCGAGCTTCCAGGAGAGGCGGCGCAGGGCCTGGCCGTCGATTTCGGGGCAGCCCAGGACGATCACGGTGTCGGCGCGTTCGGCGGACACGGCTTCGGCGATGCGGTCGAAGCTGCCGCGGACGCGGGTGTCGAAGTCCAGCAGTGCGCCTTGGGGCCGTTCGGTGGGCAGACAGGCCGCGACCACCTTGAGGCCGTGGTAGTGCTCGCGGCGCAGCTGCACGATGAGCGCGGCGACGGAGGACTCGTGGCCGACCAGGACCACGCGTTTCATGCATCTGCCGTCGCGCCGCATGTGGTGCAGCCATTTACGCCAGGCGAAGCGCGCGATGATGGAACAGGCTGCGGCCGTGGGGATCGCGATGAGGACGAACACGCGCGAGGTCGGCAGTTCGAGTCCATAGGAGACAATGGCGACGGCGGCGGTTAGGGCCACGGCGGCGTGGACGATGCGTTGGTACTCCTCGGTGCCGACGAACAGGTACCGCTTCTCGAAGGTGCGGGAGAGGCCAAGGGTCGCGAGCCAGACGGCGGGCATGGCGATCAGGGCGAGCGCGTAGACGCGGCTGCCGTCGTCGACTTGGCCGAAGCGGGCGAGGAAGGCCAGGGCCGCGCCGAGGATGCCGGCGGCGATATCGGAGCCGATGATGCCCGCGAAGTACTTGCGCTGCCAGGCCGGTGGGCCGCTGTAAGGCCGAGTCGCCTGGGGCCCTATGGAGTAGACGCGCCCCTTCGCGGGGCTGTCCTGCACGCCATCGAAAGCCGTCGAGTCCGCAACCACTGTCATGTTCGATCTAACGACCGAACGGACATTGGGTGACGGGCTTGTCACACTGCGGAGTACATGAGATCCGGTCGGCTGCCCGGGAACTACGGCGTCAGGACGACGGCGCGTTGAAGGTGTTCTGGGCGAGCACGAAGCCTTTTTCGATGATCGCCTCGACCGCGTCGGCCGCGAGTTCGATGTTGAGGTCCACCTCGGGGCGTTCGGCTTTGGCGAAGTCCTTGAGGACGTAGTCTGCCGCGTCCTGGCGGCCGGGCGGGCGGCCGATGCCGAACCGCACCCGGGCGTAGTCCTTGGTGCCCAAGACCTTCGTGAGCGAGCGCAGTCCGTTGTGGCCGCCTTCGCCGCCGCCGCGCTTGAGGCGGAGCTCCCCGAACGGGACGTCGAGCTCGTCGTGGACGGCGATCACCGATTCGGGTGCGACGCCGAAATACTGGGCGAGCGGCCCGACGGCCTCGCCGGAGAGGTTCATGAACGTCAAGGGTTTGACGAGAATGACACGAGGCCCGCCTACCCCCAAGCGGGCCTCGCAGACTTCGGCGCGGGCCTTGCGGGCCACGGCGAAACGGCCGCCGACGCGCCGGGCGAGCGCGTCGGCCACCATGAAACCGACATTGTGGCGATTCGCAGCGTACTTCGGCCCGGGGTTGCCCAGGCCGACCACGATCGTCGGGGTGTCGGTCATATCGTCTTGTGCTTACTCGGCGGCGGGGGCTTCGCCCTCGGCAGCGGCCTCTTCGCCCTCGGGCTCGGCGGCGGCCTCGGCGCGGGGCTCGGAGACGGCGGCGACGGCCTGGTCGGCGTCGGTCACGATGACGATGCCCTCGGGCACGGTGATCTCGCGGACGAAGCGCTGCGAACCGATGGCCAGGCCCTCGAGGTCGACCTCGATCGACTCGGGGATGTGGGTGGCCTCGGCCTCGACGGTCAGGGCGGTGAGCTCGTGCACGACGAGGCCGCCTTTCTCCACCTCACCGACGAAGTTGATCGGGATGTCGGTGGTGACGGTCTCGCCGCGGCGGACGATGATGAGGTCCGCGTGGACGATGTCGTCGCGAAGCGGGTCGCGCTGGATGTCCTTGGGGATCACCAGCTCGCGGGTGCCGTCGGTGACTTCGATGGCGATGAGCTGGTTGGCGCCGCCCTTGCGGATGGCGGCGGCGAGCTCGAGCGAGGGAAGGGAGATGTGGAGCGGCTTCTCGCCGTGGCCGTAGACCACCGCGGGAACCTTTCCAGCCCGGCGCGTACGGCGGGCACCGCCCTTCCCGAAGTCAGTGCGAGGCTCGGCGCTGATACGAACTTCGGACACGGAAATACTCCCCTGTTTTTTAAGCAACATTTCATGCGGCGCTCGACGCTCACGTCGGCATTCAGAAGGGCTCGCAGCCCTGAAAAAGACCTACGCCTTTGCGTCGATTACGGCGCCCTCTCGAGGACACCCTCGCCGTCGGCAACCCCACCAGAGTACTACGCGCGTCAGATCAGGCTTGACACGGGCATCGATATGTGACAAGCGTCTGCCCCAGGGGCAGACCCTAGGAGAGGCCGCCGAACAGGGTCGTGACGGAGCCGTCGTTGAAGACCTCCCAGATGGCCTTGGCGACCAACGGGGCGATGGAGAGGACGGTGAGCTTCTCGAGGTCCGCGGCTTCCTTGGGGATCGGGAGCGTGTTGGTGACGATGACTTCGCTGACCGGGGCCTTGGCGAGGCGCTCTGCGGCGGGGCCGGACATGATCGGGTGCGTGGAGGCGATGACGATGTCCTCGACCCCCGACTTGTGCAGCATCTCGGCGGCGGAGCAGATGGTGCCCGCGGTGTCGATCATGTCGTCGATGAGGAGGCATGTGCGGCCCTCGACGTCGCCGACGACCTTGTGCGCGACGACCTGGTTGGGCTTGAGCGGGTCGCGGGTCTTGTGCACGAACGCGATCGGGCAGCCGCCGAGGCGGTCGGACCAGCGCTCGGCGAGGCGCACGCGGCCGGTGTCGGGCGAGACGATGGCCATCTGGCGGTCGGCGTACTTCTCCTCGACGTAGCGGGCGAGCGTGCCCATCGCGAAGAGGTGGTCGACGGGGCCGTCGAAGAAGCCCTGGATCTGGGCGGTGTGGAGGTCCACGGTGAGGATGCGGTCGGCGCCGGCGGTCTTGAGCAGGTCGGCCATGAGGCGCGCGGAGATCGGCTCGCGGCCGCGGTGCTTCTTGTCCTGGCGCGCGTACGGGTAGAACGGCAGCACGACGGTGATGCGCTTGGCCGAACCGCGCTTGAGCGCGTCGATCATGATGAGGGTCTCCATGACCCACTCGTTGATCGGCGCGGGCATGGACTGCACGACGAAGGCGTCGCAGCCGCGGACGGACTCCTGGTAGCGCACGAAGAGCTCGCCGTTGGCGAAGGAGTAGGCGCTCATCGGCGTCGGTGCGACCCCGAGGTGCTTGCCGATCTCCTCAGCCAGCTCCGGGTAGGCGCGCCCGGAGAACAGCATGAGCATCTTGGAGTTGACAGCGGACATGCTCGCCATGACGTGGGCTCCCCCAGTAGGTCGTCTCACCTGAACCTCGACGGTTCCAGTGTCCCTTGCCGCTCGTCGAAGCGCGAGGGGACCGGGGGGTTTAGTGTCCCGTCACGCTTCCGACACTCCCGCCTCACCCTTCGCACGCTTTGCTGCTTTGTCCGAGACGGTGCCGGGGCGCTTGCGGGCGACCCAGCCCTCGATGGAGGTCTGGCGGGCGCGGGCGACGCCGAGGTCGCCGGGGGCGACGTCCTTCACGATGGTCGAGCCGGCTGCGACGTAGGCGCCGTCGCCGATGTTGACGGGCGAGACGAGCACCGAGTCGCAGCCGATGAACGCGCCCTCGCCGATCTCGCTCTGGTGCTTGTGCACGCCGTCGTAGTTCACGAGGATGACGCCGCAGCCGATGTTGGCCTTGGCGCCGACGGTGACGTCGCCGAGGTAGGAGAGGTGCGCGGCCTTGGCACCGGGTCCGATGTCGGCGTTCTTGGTCTCCACGAACGCGCCGATCTTGGACTGCCCGGCGAGCTTCGAGGCCGGGCGCAGGTGCGCGAAGGGGCCGACGTGGGCGCCTTCGCCGATCATGGCCTGGTCGGCGTGCGACCGGACGACGACGGCGTCGGCGCCGACGATGGTGTCGGTGAGCGTCGTGTCGGGGCCGATCTCGGCGCCGGAGTCGACGGCGGTGGCGCCCTTGAGCTGGACGCCGGGGTGGATGAGCACGTCAGGGGCGACCTTGGCG
The DNA here is from genome assembly GCF_042647865.1 of Glycomyces rhizosphaerae. NCBI lineage: Bacteria > Bacillati > Actinomycetota > Actinomycetes > Glycomycetales > Glycomycetaceae > Glycomyces > Glycomyces rhizosphaerae. Next base: position 242,679 of record NZ_JBHRWO010000004.1, on the reverse strand, counting down.
GTGGCGTCGATCCAGGTGGTCTCGGGGTCGTCGAGGGTCACCCCGGACTGCATGAGCTTGGTGTTGATGCGGCCCTGGAGGATCCGGCGCAGCCCGGCGAGCTGGGCGCGGTCGTTGCAGGCGAGGACCTCGGTCGGGTCGTCGACGACGACGGCCCCGATCGGGTGCCCGGCCTCGCGGGCCAGCTCGAGGACGTCGGTGAGGTAGAGCTCGCCCTGGTCGTTGGCGCTGTTGAGCTTGGCGAGCTGCTCGCGCAGCGCCGCGGCGTCGAAGGCGTAGGTGCCGGAGTTGATCTCTCGGATGGCGAGCTCGTCGAGGTCGGCGTCGCGGTGCTCGACGTTGCGGAGCACGTTGCCGGCGCCGTCGCGCACGATGCGCCCGAACCCGGTCGGGTCGTCGACTTCGGCGGTGAGGACGGTGACGGCGTGGCCGGCCTTCTCGTGGACCTCGACCAGTTCGGTCAGGGTGCTGCGGCGCATGAGGGGGGCGTCGCCGCAGAGGACGACGACGGTGCCTTCCAGGTCGGGGTAGGCGTCGAGCGCGGTGCGCACGGCGTGGCCGGTGCCGAGCTGCTCGGTCTGGAGGACCGTCTCGGCGTCAGGGGCGGCCTTGTCGAGGAAGGCGGTCACCTGGTCGGCCGCGGCGCCGACGACCACGATGCGGTGGTCGGGCTGGAAGGCCTTGGTGCTGCGGAGGACGTGCCCCAGCAGGGTGCGGCCCAGGAGTTCGTGGAGGACCTTGGGCTTCGCGGACTTCATGCGGGTGCCAAGGCCGGCGGCGAGGATGATCGCCGAACGCTCACTGCTCATGATGGGCCATGGTAGTCGGTGGCCGAGGGGTGAACTGGCCGGGCCACAGGAGAGCGTCGTCACCGAATCGTTACGAATGGAACACGTTCTCCATCGCCCTGATACTTGTGCGACCTGCGTCACTCATCATATGTTGCAGACAACAACAAATCTCGGAGGTACCTCTCATGCACCTTCTCAGCAGCTCACGCCCACGATTCGTCATGGCCGCCGCCGCCGGCGCGGCCCTCGCACTCACCCTCACCGCCTGCGGTTCCGGCGACGGCAGCGGCGGCGGCGATGAGGCCCCCCTCATCGGCGTCATCCTCCCCGACTCGGCCTCGTCCGACCGCTGGGAGACCGCCGACCGCAAGTACCTCGAAGCGGCCTTCGAGGCGGCCGGGATCGACTACGACATCCAGAACGCCCAAGGCAGCCGCGAGGACTTCCAGACCATCGCCGACCAGATGCTCACCAAGGGCGCCGACGTCCTCATCACCGTCAACCTCGACTCGGGCACCGGCAAGACCGTGATCGAGAAGGCGAAGTCGCAGGGCGTCGCCACCATCGACTACGACCGCCTCACCGAAGACGGCGGCGCGGACTACTACGTGAGCTTCGACAACGAGCAGGTCGGCGTCCTCCAGGGCGAAGGGCTCGTCTCCTGCCTCGAAGGCGTCGCGAACCCCCTTGTGGCCGAACTCAACGGCTCCCCCACCGACAACAACGCCACCCTGTTCAAGAACGGCTACGACTCCGTCCTCCAGCCGCTCTACGACGCCGGCACCTTCACCAAGGGCCCCGACGAATGGGTGCCCGACTGGGACAACGCCCAGGGCGGCACGCTCTTCGAGCAGATGCTCACCGACACCGGCACGCAGGTCGACGGCGTGCTCGCCGCCAACGACGGCCTCGCCCACGCCGTGATCACCGTCCTGGAGCGCAACAACCTCAACGGCACGGTCCCGGTCACCGGCCAGGACGCCACCGTCCAGGGCCTGCAGAACATCCTCACCGGCGACCAGTGCATGACCGTGTACAAGGCCATCGAGGAGGAGGCGAACGCCGCCGCCGATCTGGCCGTGGCCCTGGCGAACGGCGAGAAGCCCGAAACCGACGCCAGCGTCGTCGACCCGGTCTCCGAGGCCGAGGTGCCCTCCGTGCTGCTCGACCCGGTCGCCATCACCATCGAGAACATCCAGGTCGTCGTCGACGACGGCTTCGCCGACCCCGCCGAGCTCTGCGCCGGCGACTACGCCGCGCTCTGCACCGAGCACGGGATCGGTTAGGGGCCGCACGTGCTGCTCGAACTCACCGGACTCTCGAAGCGCTTCGGACCGGTCGAGGTCCTCTCCGACGTCGATCTCTCGATCGACGCCGGAGAGGTCTGCGCCCTGGTCGGCGACAACGGCGCCGGAAAGTCCACACTGGTCAAATGCGTGGCCGGGATCCACGGCATCGACGGGGGCGCCATCACCGTCGACGGCGAGACCCGCTCCATCTCCGGGCCGCGCGACGCCGCGGCCCTCGGCATCGAGGTGGTCTACCAGGACCTCGCCCTGTGCGACAACCTCGACGTCGTCGAGAACCTGTTCCTCGGGCGCGAGAAGGTGCGCGGCCTCGTCCTCGACGACGACGCCATGGAGCACCTAGCCGCCGAGACCCTCTCCTCGCTCGCCGTCCGCACCATCCGCAACCTGCGCCAACCCGTCGCCAGCCTCTCCGGCGGCCAGCGCCAGACCGTGGCCATCGCCAAAGCGGTGCTGTGGAACTCGCGCCTGGTGATCCTCGACGAGCCGACCGCCGCGCTCGGCGTCGCCCAGACCCGCCAGGTGCTCGAACTCATCCGGCGCCTGGCCGACCAGGGCCTGGCCGTCCTCTACATCTCCCACAACCTGAACGACGTCTTCGCCGTGGCCGACCGGATCGCCGCCCTGTACTTGGGGCGCATGGCGGCCGTGCTCGACGCCGCCGACGCCACCCAGTCGCAGGTGGTCGAACTCATCACCAGCGGCCGGTCCGGGTCACTCGGGCTCGGCGCGGACACGAATGGAGCCCGGCCATGACCACAGAAGTGCAGAGCCGGCCCGAGGCCGGGACCGAGCCGGGGGCGGTGCGTGCCGTCGCCGAGCACCTCAGGGGTTACTGGTCCGAGGTCAGGTCCGGTGAGGTCGGGGCGCTGCCGGCCGTCGCCGGGATCATCGCCTTGTGCGTGTTCTTCGGGATCTCGCAGCCGGTGTTCCTCTCCGTGGGGAACCTCGCGAACCTGTTCGGGCAGGGCGCGGCCGTCGCGTGCATCGCCATGGGGCTCGTGTTCGTGCTGGTCATCGGCGAGATCGACCTTTCGGCGGGGTTCGCTTCGGGCGTGTGCGCGGCGATCATGGCGGTGATCCTCACCGATTGGGGGATGCCGTGGCCGCTCGCGATCGGCGCGGCCATCGCCACCGGTGTGGTGATCGGGCTGCTGCTGGGGACGCTCGTGGTGAAGCTCGGCATCCCGTCGTTCGTGGTGACGCTCGCGGCGTTCCTGGCCTTTCAGGGGATCGTGCTCATGCTCCTCGAAGAGGGCAGCAACATCACCATCCACAACGACACCGTGAAGGCCGTGGCGGGCGGGAACCTGGAGCGCTGGCAGGGCTGGACGCTGCTGGTCCTGACCGTGGCCGCTTACGCCGGGCTGCAGTTGAACCGGTGGCGGCGGCGCGTCGCCCGCTCGCTCGTGCACGAGCCGTTCGCGGTGGTCGTGGCGCGGGTGGCGGCGCTGGGGGCGTTGCTGACGGCGACGGTGTTCCTGCTCAACCTGGAGCGTTCGGCCAATCCGCAGATCATCTCGCTCACCGGAGTGCCGATGGTGGTCGTGATCCTCGGGGCGCTGTTCGCGGTGTGGACGTTCGTGTTGCACCGCACCAGGTTCGGGCGCCACCTGTATGCGGTGGGCGGGAACCGGGAGGCGGCGGTGCGCGCGGGCGTGAACGTCGACCGGGTGCGCATCGCGGCGTTCGTCATCTGCTCGGGCATGGCCGCGATCGGCGGCATCGTCGCCGCTTCGCGCGCGGCCTCGGTGGACCCGAACACGGGAGGGTCCAATGTGCTGCTGCTTTCTGTGGGGGCGGCGGTCATCGGCGGTGCTAGCCTCTTCGGTGGCAAGGGCACGGTGCGGGCGGCCCTGCTGGGAGGAGCGGTGGTGGCGATCATCAACAACGGCATGGGCCTGATGGGGCTGAGCGCCGGAGTGCGGTTCGGCGTGACCGGCGCGGTGCTGCTGCTCGCGGCCGGCGTCGACGCCATGTCCCGGGGCCGGGGCAAGCTCTTCGGCAGGCACTGACCGGTGGCCCGGACCGGCACGGAGGAGCTGCGTCGGCGCAACCGTGCCGCACTGCTCGAACAGCTGCACCGGCACGGTCCCCAGACGCGCGCCGAACTCACCGAGGCCTTGGGGCTCAACCGGTCCACGATCGGCGCTCTCGCGACCGAACTGGCCGAATCGGGGCATCTCCAGGAGACGACGGGCCGGCCGACCGGATCGGCGGGCCGGCCCTCGACCCTGGTGGAGTGTGTCGCGAAGTCCATCACCGTGGCGGCCGTCGAGATCCGCGCCGACCGGCTGCGGTTCGCGCTCGTGGGCCTCGGCGGCGAGGTCTTGGAGCGGGCCGAGACGGCTTTGGAGGAGGGCGCCGACCCGATGGCGGCGGTCGCGGTGATCACCGGCGGCACCGCGGCCGGCGCGGTGCGGGCCGTCGCGGCGATGCCGGGGCTGGTCGACGAGGGCACCGTCGCGCATTCGACGGAACTGGGCTGGATCGACCGCGACGTCGCCGCCGACCTGGAGGCGGCGACCGGCCGCGAGTGGGAGGTGGTCGACACCGCGACCGCCGCGGCGGTCGGCGAATGGTCGCGCGGCGACGCCCACGAAGCGCGGAAGCTCCTGTACCTGCACGGCGGCCGGGGACTGACGGCCGGACTCGTGATCGAGGGCCGCGCGCAGCGCGGCGGCTCGATCCAGTTGGGGCACATCGTGGTCGAACCCGGCGGCCGCGAATGCGAGTGCGGGCTCCGGGGTTGTCTGGAGGCCGAGATGGAGGCCTTCGCGTACGCCGAGGACATCGAGAACGCCACGGCCGCCGCCAGCATGGGCGACGGGGCGGCACGCGATCGGCTGCGACGCTCGGGCCAGGACCTCGGCCGGGCGCTGGGCGCGGTCGTGACCGCGACGGGCCCGGACGAGATCCTCTTCGGCGGTTGGCTGCGGGAGCTGTACCTGTCGACGGCGGCCCCCGTCCGATCGGCGCTGGCGGAGACGACCCTGCCGCACCTGCGGTCGAAGCTGCGCCTGCGGACGCCGGTGCTGGGCGACGAGGGCGCGCTCATGGGCGCGGCCGAGACGGGATTCGCGGCGGTCATCGACCAGATGCGTTGAGGGCTCGCGACTTGTTCGAACCAATGGCTGTCGGCCTCAGCGGGAACCACTGAAATGGGGGTCCCGGTCTCGGCGAAGCTTGCGAGCCGTCAATTGACAAAGCGCCCGATTTGATCGCCGATGCCCCACTTTGTACTTGCCGGGGCATGGCGATGCAGGGGTAAATCCGGCTGGCCCGCCAGGACTCGAACCTGAAATGACTGAACCAAAATCAGTAGTGTTGCCGATTACACCACGGGCCATCGCGGGCAACACCTGTCGGCGGCCCGCGCGCAGCCATTCTAGCAGTCGAGGCCGATGCCTCCGTCGCCCTCCGGCGCTTGCCTCCGGCCCCTAGAGTGTCCGCATGCCGCACACTCGCACCAAATGTCGCTGGGCCGCAACCGTCGTCGGCGTCTCGGCCCTCCTCCTCGCGACCGCCTGCGGCGGCCGCGAGGCCGCCGATTCCGCGACGCCCGCCCCAGAAGCGACCGCCGCCGAGCCGACCTCCTCCGAGCCGGTCGACGCCCCGCCGAGCCGGGCCGTCATCGTCGAGCCGGACACCACCGTGATCGCCGTCGCCGACGGGCAGGCCCACCCGCTCGAGGACACCTCCGCCACACCGGGCCAGAAGGTCCTGTGGTCGCGCGACGGCTCGCTCATGACCGTCAACACCGGCGAAGACTTCTGGGAGTGGACCGGGCCCGAGAGCGACGGCGCGCTCATCCACGAATGCGGGACCAGCTGCCAAGGCGTCTACCTCGCCGACGATCCTGATCAGCTCTATTCGTTCCACGACAACGAGATCCAGCATCTCCCCGCCGACACGTCGGCGACGACCGAACCGGTCACGATCGCCGACCCGGAGGCCCACGGCGGCCGGGTGTGGGGCGGCGTCGACGGCAAGATCCTCGTCGGCGACGAGGGTCCCGAGACCCGCGCCGACGCCGTGGACCTGTGGCTGATCGACCCGGCCACCGGCACGACCGCCGCGACCGGCGACCTGCCCACCGGGCTGGGCCTGTGGACGCAGCGGACCGCGCTCAGCGCCGACGGCACGCAACTGGCCGTCGAGTACGAGGGCGACAGCCCCGACGGCTGCCCTGTCAGCGACAGCATCGCCACCGTCGACACCACGGCCCTCACCGCCACCGAGACGCCGGCGCTGCCGGCGGCGAGCCACGGCGGCGGCGTCGCCACCTGGGACCTGTTCTTCAACGGCGGCAACTTGTACGCGGTGTTCGCCGAGCTGTACGACGGGTGCGCCGAAGTCGCCCCGATGGGCTTGTGGCGCCTCAACAACGAGTCCTGGACGCAGGTGAGCGAGGGCGACTTCTACAGCGTGCGTCCCTTGGAGGCCCTTGACGGCATGGGCAGCGCCTCGGCGCTGGTGGTCGACGCCGACTTCACGTGCCGGGTCGTCGATCTTCCCGACGGCGCGCTCCGCACCGACCTCGGCGAGTGCGAACCCGAAGTCTGGTCGACGCCGACGTGGAACGAGATCGATCTCTCCGGTATCGAAGGGCTGTAAGCGAACGGCGGTCGGAGCGGCTGCCGCGCCGCACGTGTTCAGGCCGACCACAGGTGCGAATGCGTCCTGGCTATTGATCGGACCACACGTGCTTGGGCACCTGGGCGAGCACTTGGTGCAGGAAGTCCGCGTAGTAGAAGACCTCGTGGGGATTGAGCTTCCCCCGCCGGAAGGTCAGCAGCCATGCCCCCTCGAATCGCCAGCGGATCGTGTGCGCGCGGGCGTCGGCGAGCATCCACTCCATCGTGCGGGCGTGGATCACGTCGTACGCGAACCGCGGGCTCGGCGACGCGATCTTGAACTTGTCGTTGAACGCCCGGTTCTCGAACTGGATGTCCTTGTCGAACCGGCGGCTCATCGAGTTCTCGTGCGCGATGTCGAGGAGCGGCCGCATCGCGGGGAGGCTGATCGCGACCACCTGGTAGTCGTGCGTGCTCGTGCTTTCGCCGCTGCTGACCTGGTACCGGAGCTGGAAGCAGTGCAGGTGCACGTCGCGGAAGGTGCCGCGCAGGACGTCGAGCGCCTGGTGGCCGCTGCCGTACGTGAACGGCACCTGCCGCGAGATCGCCAGGGCCGACGGCTCTTCGGGCCAGTACTGGAAACCGTGGTACGCCGCCCAGGCCGCCATCTGGGCGATGTGCCGCTGCCGCGCCCGCCGCGAATAGTAGACGGCCAACCCGATGGCCACGCCCGGGACGCCGAGGCAGAGCACCGAGAACAAGAGTCCGACGAACGTGCCCGCGAAGACGTCCACTGTGTCTCCTCCTGTGGTTCCGAGGGGTTGAACGCCGCCGGGCCGCGTCGTTCGACGCGGCCCGGCGGGTTGTCAGTTGTTCGACCAGACGTGTCTGGGCACCTGCGCCTGCACGTCGATGAGGAAGTCCGCGTAGAAGAAGACCTCTTCGAGCTTGAGCCCCCCGGACCGGTGGGTCATGAGCCACGGGCCCTCGAACCGCCACGGGTACGAGCGGGCCCGCTGGTCCTGCAGCATCCACTCCATCGTGCGGGCGTGGATGACGTCGTACGCGAAGCGGCGGTTCGGCGACTTGATCCTGAAGAAGTCGTTGAACGCCTGGTTCTCGAAGTCGATGTCCTTCGCGAACCGCTTGGTCAGGAAGTTCTCCTGGCTGATGTCCAGCAGCGGCCGCGCGGTCGGCAGGCCGATCGCCACCACCTGGTGGTTGTACGTCTTCCGTTCCTTGCCGCTGCCGGTCGAGTACTGGTACTGGAAGAACACGATGTGCGTGCCCTTGTACTGGCCGCGGAAGACGTCGATGCCCTTGCGGGAGTGGCCGTTGTTGAACGGGTCCTCACTCGAGAGTCCGACGACCGAGTTGTCACTGGGCTCGTAGTGGAAGCCGTACTGGGCCGCCCAGGCCCGGTACATCGCGATCTTCTTCTGCCGAGCGCGCCAGGCGAAGTAGGCGCCGGCGCCGACGACGATGAAGCAGAGGACGTAAGCCCACCAAGGCATGTCGCCGCTGCTGCTCGACGCGAGCAGGGTCTCGTTCACTGGGGTGGTTCCTTCTTACGGGCGGAATGTCGGGGGATCGAGCGGCTGCTACCGGCCGTAGGGCTGCTGGCCGTATCCGGGCTGCTGCGGCTGCTGGGGCTGCTGCGGGTAGCCGGGCTGGGGCTGCTGGCCGTAACCGGGTTGCGGGGCACCGTAACCGGGCTGCTGCGGCTGCTGCCCGTAGCCGGGCTGGGGGGCCTGCTGGCCGTAACCGGGCTGCTGCGGAGGCTGCTGCTGGTAGCCGACCTGCTGCTGCGGCTGGCCGTAGGGCATCTGGCCGGGAGCGGGCTGGGGCGGCAACTGCTGCTGCTGCTGCTGGGCCGGAGGCTGCTGCATGTAGGCGGGCTGCCCCATGTCGCGCATCTTCGGAGCCGTGCGGGCCTGCGGGTTGTCCAGCTCGAAGTACTCCTCGGGCTTGAAACCGCCCATCTTCGCGGAGATCGAACCGGGGAAGACCTGCAGCGCCGTGTTGTACTCGCGCACGTTCGCGTTGTAGAAGCGACGCGGGGCGGCGATGCGGTTCTCAGTCTCCGTGATCTCCGTCTGGAGCTGCAGGAAGTTCTGGTTGGTCTGCAGGGCCGGGTACGACTCCTGCATGTGGATGACGCCGCGGATGGCGTTCCCGAGCTGGCCTTCGGCCGCACCCTGCTGGCCGTGGCCGGCGTTCGGGTCCTGGCGGGTCTGCATGGCCATCGCGCGGGCCTCGGCGACCTGGCGGAGCGTGGCGTTCTCCGAGCCGGCCGCCTGCTGCACGACGTACATCAGGTTGTCCAGCAGGTCGTACCGACGCTGCAGCTCGACATCGATCTGCGCCCAAGACTCCTGGGTGATGTTGCGCATGCGCACCAGCTTGTTTCGCCCGCCCAAAGCGGCGAAGACCAGGATCAGGCCGATCAGCAACAGGAGGATCAGGATCCAGACGATTGGGTTGTCCATAGGGCGTGAGCTTAGTGCATCTATGCCAGCGGGAGGGCACCCGTCAAGGTGCCCTCCCGCGTATGGAGACGAATGTCAGATCTAGGACAAAGCGCCCTCAGCCACGCCCTCGACCACTGCCACGAGCTCGGCCGCGACCGACTGCGCGACCAGTTCCTCGGAAGCCTCGACCATCACGCGGACAAGCGGTTCGGTCCCCGAAGGGCGCAACAGGACCCGGCCGTCAGAGCCGAGCTTGGCCTGCCACTGGGCGACCGCACCGCGCACGTCGGGGTGGTCGATCACGGACTTGTCGGCCACGCGCACGTTGATGAGCACCTGCGGCGCGGGCGTGAACACCGAAGCGAGGTCGGCGAGCGTCCGCCCGGTGGCCGCCATGCGCGCGAGCAGCATGATCGCCGTCAGCGTCCCGTCGCCGGTGGTCGCGTGGTCGGAGATGATGATGTGCCCCGACTGCTCCCCGCCGAGCGAGTAGCCGCCCTCACCGATGCGTTCGAGCACGTAGCGGTCGCCGACACCGGTGACCTCCAGCTTGATCCCCGCCGCGCCCATGGCCTGGTGCAGGCCGAGGTTGCTCATGACGGTGGTGACGAGCGTGTCGCCGCGAAGCTGACCCGCGTCCCGCATCCCGAGCGCGAGGATCGCCATGATCGCGTCGCCGTCGACGTCGTTGCCGTCGGCGTCGACCGCGAGGCAGCGGTCGGCGTCGCCGTCGAGCGCGATCCCGGCGTGCGCGCCGTGCTCGATGACGGCCGCGCGCAGCCCGCCCATGTGGGTGGACCCGCAGTTCTCGTTGATGTTGAGGCCGTCCGGGTCCGCGTTGATCGTGATGACCTCGGCTCCGGCCCGACGCAGCGCCTCAGGGGCCGCGCCGGTGGCCGCGCCGTTGGCGGGGTCGAGCACGACCTTGATGCCGTCGAGCGGGTTCGGGCACACCGCGACCAGGTGCTCGATGTAGGCCTCGACCGGATCGACGGAGCGGGCGATGCGCCCGACGCCGTCGCCCTGCGGGAGCGGCAGCGGGTCCTGCATGGCCGCCTCGATGGTGTCCTCGACGTCGTCGGGAAGCTTGCGGCCGCCGGCCGCGAAGAACTTGATGCCGTTGTCCGGCATGGGGTTGTGCGAGGCGGAGACCATGACGCCGAAGTCGGCGCCGGTCAGGGCCGTCAGGTGCGCGACCGCGGGCGTGGGAAGAATGCCCAGGTCGATGACCTTGACGCCGGCGGCGGCGAGACCGGCGGCGCTGGCCGCGGCGAGCATCTCCCCGGAGGCGCGCGGGTCGCGGCCGATGACGGCTACGGTGCGCCGGTCCGACGCCCCGAGCACGCGCGCGGCGGCGATGTTGAGACGAAGCGCCAGGTCGGGCGTGAGGTCGGCGTTCGCCCGCCCCCGTACGCCGTCGGTGCCGAACAGTCGTGACACGGTGTGGCTTCCCATCGTTGTGGCATAAAAAACGGGGGCTGCCGAGGATGTCCTCCTCGGCAGCCCCGTCGCTTCTGCAGACTAGCGTGTCCCCCGACTGTGCGAGCTTACGGCTCGCAAGCTTCGCAGTGGCCGGGGAAGGCGTGCTAGCGCTTCGAGTACTGCGGCGCCTTGCGGGCCTTCTTGAGGCCGTACTTCTTGCTTTCCTTCTCGCGGGCGTCGCGGGTCAGGAAGCCGGCGGCCTTGAGGGCCGGGCGCATGTTCGGGTCGACCTCGAGCAGCGCGCGGGCGATGCCCAGACGGAGCGCGCCGGCCTGACCGGTGGCGCCGCCGCCCTTGATGTTGACGAGGACGTCGAAGTTGTCGCCGGCCTCGACGGTCACGAAGGGCTCCGCGACGGTCTGCTGGTGGACCTTGCTCGGGAAGTAGTCCTCAAGGGTCTTGCCGTTGACGACGTACTTGCCGGTGCCGGCGACCAGGCGGACGCGGGCGATGGCGCGCTTGCGCCGGCCCACGGTCTGGATCGCGCGGTCGGACGGCACCACGGGGATGCTCGGCACGGACGGCGCGGCGGCGACGTCAGCGGGGACCTCGACGGGAACCTCGGGAACCTCGACGGGGGCCTCGATGGCCTCGGGGGCTTCAATGGCCTCAGGGGCTTCGGTCTCGACGACCTCGGCGGCTTCGGTGGCCTCGGTGGCCTGGATTTCGTCACTCATGGTGGTTGCTCCTCTTCCGCCCGCGCCTACTGCGCGATCTTCTTGATCTCGTACGGCTTCGGCTGCTGGGCGGTGTGCGGGTGGCCAGGACCCGCGTAGACCTTCAGCTTCTTGGACACGGCGCGACCGAGCTTGTTCTTCGGCAGCATGCCGAAGACGGCCTTCTCGACGACCTTGTGGGGGGCCTTCTCCATGAAGTCGGCGTACGACTTCTCCTTGAGACCGCCCGGGAAGCCGGAGTGGCGGTAGGCCTTCTTGGTCTGGAGCTTGTTCCGGGTCAGCACGACCTTCTCGGCGTTCACGATGATGACGTAGTCACCGGTGTCCGCGTTCGGCGCGAAGGTCGGCTTGTGCTTGCCTCGGAGCAGATCGGCAGCGTGCGTCGCGAGCCGGCCCAACACCACGTCGGTCGCGTCGATCACGAGCCACTGCGGGTCAATGTCACCCGGCTTAGGGCTGTACGTGCGCACAGGTTTACCTAGCTTTCGTTGTCGGTGTGGAACGAATCCCGCAGATGAGGGCGGGACCGCCTGAATCCCCTCGGCCTGAGATGGCGCACCAGCCGCCAGGCGGCCGGTGTGGGATTCGTTGGACAGCGCCCCGCTCAGGAGGCACTCGAACAACAGCTGCCTATTCTACGCGGTGGTGGCGGCCCCCTTGACGGCGGCCGCCGTGACCTCGGCTACAGCTACTTGGCGTCCACTACCGGGAGGTAGACCTTGCCTCCGGAGGCGGCGAACTCCTCGCTCTTCTCGGCCATGCCCTGCTCGGCGTACGCCTTCAGTTCCTGGCTGATCTTCATGCTGCAGAACTTCGGGCCGCACATGGAGCAGAAGTGGGCGGTCTTGGCGGGCTCGGCGGGGAGGGTCTCGTCGTGGTACTCGCGGGCCCGGTCGGGGTCGAGCGAGAGGTTGAACTGGTCCTGCCAGCGGAACTCGAAGCGGGCCTTGGAGAGCGCGTCGTCCCAGGCCTGCGCGCCGGGGTGGCCTTTGGCGAGGTCGGCGGCGTGGGCGGCGATCTTGTAGGCGATCACGCCCTCCTTGACGTCCTCGCGGTTGGGCAGGCCCAGGTGCTCCTTCGGCGTCACGTAGCAGAGCATCGCGGTGCCGAACCAGCCGATCATGGCCGCGCCGATCGCGGAGGTGATGTGGTCGTAGGCGGGGGCGACGTCGGTGGTGAGCGGGCCGAGCGTGTAGAACGGGGCCTCGCCGCAGAGCTCCTGCTGGAGGTCGACGTTCTCCTTGATCTTGTGCATCGGCACGTGGCCGGGCCCTTCGCACATGACCTGGACGTCGTACTCCCAGGCGATGTGGGTGAGTTCGCCGAGGGTGCGGAGTTCGGCGAACTGGGCGTCGTCGTTGGCGTCGGCGATGGAGCCGGGGCGCAGGCCGTCGCCGAGGGAGAAGGCGATGTCGTACTTCGCGAAGATCTCGCAGAGCTCGCGGTAGTTCGTGTAGAGGAAGTTCTCCTCGTGGTGGGCGAGGCACCAGGCGGCCATGATCGAGCCGCCGCGGGAGACGATCCCGGTGACGCGGCGGGCCGCGAGGGGGACGTAGCGCAGGAGGACCCCGGCGTGGACGGTCATGTAGTCGACGCCCTGCTCGGCCTGCTCGATGATGGTCTCGCGGTAGACCTCCCAGTTGAGCTTCACCGGGTCGCCGTTGACCTTCTCGAGGGCCTGGTAGAGCGGGACGGTGCCGATCGGGACCGGGGAGTTCCGCATGATGTGCTCGCGGGTCTCGTGGATGTGCTTGCCGGTGGAGAGGTCCATGACGGTGTCGGCGCCCCACTTGGTGGCCCACGTGAGCTTCTCGACTTCGGCGGCGACGGAGTCGGAGACGGCGGAGGTGCCGATGTTGGCGTTGATCTTGGTGAGGAAGTTCTTGCCGATGATCATCGGCTCGGTCTCGGGGTGGTTGACGTTCGCGGGGAGGATGGCGCGGCCGGCGGCGATCTCGGCGCGCACGAACTCGGCTTCGAGGCCTTCGCGGAGGGCCACGAACGTCATCTCGGGCGTGACGATGCCCTGCTTGGCGTAGTGCAGCTGGGTCGGGCAGTCGATCTCGGTGCCGTTGTGCTCGATCTTGCTGGCCGCGGCGGCGGCCCGCTCGGCGATCCAGGCCTCACGGAGCTTCGGGAGCCCGACCTCGGGGTCGGAGCCGGGCCCGGAGGTGTCGTACAGCCGGACGGGCGGCTCCCCGCCGCTCAGCTCGACCTGGGTGAACGGGACCTGGATGTCGCTCCGGGGCCCTTCGACGTAGACCTTGGTTCTGGCGTTCATGGTGTCTCCTCGTAACGTTCGATGATTCGAATCACGCTCGCCCCGAACAGAAGCGGCGCGGAAAATGTCGGACCCTGCTGTCAGGGTCGTTGCCAGGGGCGCTGCGGATAGGCACCTCTTCGCTTCCGGCGTGCCCGAAAAGCGGGCGAAGCCGAAATGTCGTACCCCGCAGGCACTCTTGAATCGGGGGCGCCGCGATTCAGCCTTTCGCCTCGGCGTGCCCGCGAACTCTCGGCACCGCTCCTCACAGCGCGTTGCTCTTGCGGCCGTGCTGGTGGTGGACCGGGCCTCGGCCGAGGCCGAGCCGCCACTCTGCCGCCGCCTTCAGCGCTTCGGTGACGTACGCCTTCGCCCCCGCGACCGCCTGCGGCAGCGGGTGTTCGAGCGCGAGCCGGGCCGCGATCGCCGACGCGAGCGTGCAGCCGGTCCCGTGGTCGTTGCGGGTCGCGACCCGTGGCGCCGCGAGGTCGAGCATCTGGCCGTCGCACCACAGTACGTCGATCGCCGAGTCCGAACCGCCCGGCACTCCCCCGGCGTCGACCGCTCCGCCCTCGTGTGGCTCTCCGGCGGATTCGCCCTCGAGGTGACCGCCTTTGACCAGCACGGCTCGCGGCCCGTAAGTGGCCAGCGCGCGGGCGGCCTCCCGCATGTCATCGACGGTGGTGATCTCGCGGCCGAGCAGCTGTCGGGTTTCGATCAGGTTGGGCGTCAAGACGGTCGCGAGCGGGCCGAGGCGCGCGAGGTAGGCGGCCGGGTCGCCCGCGAACAGCGGGTCGCCGGTCGTCGTGACCATGACCGGGTCGACGACGAGGTTCGGGAGCCGGTCGGCCTCGCCGTATCGGGCGACGAGCGCGAGCAGCTCGGCGCCGCCGAGCATCCCGGTCTTGACTGCCGCGACCGCGAAGTCGCCGAGGACGGCGTCGAGTTGGGCCCGAACGAGATCGGCGCCGATCGACTCGGCGGCGGTCACGCCGCGCGTGTTCTGGGCGGTGATCGCGGTGATGACGCTGGTGCCGTACACGTGGTGCGCGGCGAAGGTGTGGAGGTCGGCTTGGATGCCGGCGCCGCCGCCGGAGTCGGATCCGGCGATGGTGAGGGCGACGGGCGGGCTGTGCAAATCTACGTCCCGCAAGCTTCGCCGAGGGCGGTTCACGCGGTTCACAGGTCGGCCATCCCCTCGAAGCTGGACGAGGCGTTGGCCAAGTGTCGCTTGGGGATGCGTCCGGCGAGGCGGGCGGCGCGTCCGGCGGTGACGGCGTCGCGCATGGCGGCGGCCATGAGCGCCGGGTCGGCGGCGCGGGTGACGGCGGTGGCGAGGAGCACGGCGGAGCAGCCGAGTTCCATGGCTAGAGCGGCGTCGGAGGCGGTGCCGATGCCGGCGTCGCAGATGACGGGGACGGCGGCGTTCTCGCAGATCAGCGCCAGGTTGTGGGGGTTGCGGACGCCGAGGCCGGTGCCGATGGGGGCGGCGAGGGGCATGACCGCCGCGCACCCGGCGTCTTCGAGGCGGCGGGCGAGCACGGGGTCGTCGCTGGTGTAGGGCAGCACGGTGAAGCCTTCGCCCACAAGGGTTTCGGCGGCGTCGAGGAGTTCCACCGGGTCGGGGAGGAGGGTGTCCTCGTCGCCGATGACCTCGAGCTTGATCCAGTTGGTGCCGAAGGCTTCGCGGGCGAGTTTGGCGGTGCGCACGGCTTGTTCGGCGGTGAAGCATCCGGCGGTGTTCGGGAGGATCTCGACGCCGCAGCGTTCGATGACTTCCAGAATGGACCCTGACGCGGCCGGGTCGACGCGGCGCAGTGCGACGGTGACGAGCTCGGTGCCGGAGGCGGTGATGGCCTCGGCGAGCTGGGCGTGGTTGGCGGCGCCGCCGGTGCCGAGGATGAGGCGTGAGGTGAAGGTCTTGTCGGCGATCTTGAGTTCGGCGTCGCGGTTGGCGCCGGTCCGGCCGGTGGTGCGCTGGTTCATGGCTAGCCTCCCTGGGTCGCGGTGAGCACTTCGACGGCGTCGCCGTCGGCGAGCGGACGGTCCCATTCGGACCGGGGAACGACCTCGCCGTTGAGGGCGACGGCGATCCCTCGCGGTGCGGACGTCACGGCCGCGACGGCGTCGGTGACGGTGGCGATGCCTTCGCGCGCTTCGCCATTGAGCTCGATCTTCATGAGTCGCCCTCCTCAGGGTTGCCGTTCGGTCGCTTGTCGCCCGGATCACTCGGGCCGCTCACACTGCGCGGGTCCGGACTGTCGGACCCGGCGGGCACTATCGATTCGGGGGCGCCTGCGAACGGCGTCCCAGGTCGCTGTGCCATGCCCTCGATCCGCCCGACCGATCGATCGCCGTTTTCGCTGAACCGCAGCGGGTCGAACGCCTTCGGCGGTCCGGCCCCCTCGCCGGCGAGGAGTGCCGCCACTGATCTCGCCGTGGCCGGGATGAGTGCGATGCCGTTGCGGTAGTGGCCGGTAGCGGCGACTGTCCGCTCGTCGAGGCGGCCGATGAGCGGCAGGTTGTCCGGAGTTCCGGGCCGGAAGCCGACGCTCACCTCTTCCAGGTGGTACTCGACGATCTCCGGGACTAGCTCGATCGACCAGCGCAGCAGGTCGTGCACCGCCCCGGCGGTTCCGGTCAGCCGATCGAAACCCCGCTCGTCGCTCGTCGCTCCCACCACGACCTCACCGCTCTGGCGGGTCACGATGTAGACCGAGTGACCTTTCACGTACCCGCGCACCGTGGTCCGGGGGGTCGGCTGGTCGCCCACCGCTCGTAGTCGCAGCACCGCACCGCGGACGGGGCGGACCGGAAGCGTCCACCGAGCACTGCCGGCGAGGGCGTCTTCGTCGCACGTTCCAGTGCGGCTGCCGGCGGCACCCGCGAATCGCGCCGATCCGCAGCCTGCCGCGATGACCACTTGGTCGGCGTCGAGGGTCGCGAGGTCCTCGACCCGTTCCGCCACTGTCGCGACACCGGCCCGTTCCGCCGCCACCAGCAGCGCGGCATGAACGGCGCGCGGGTCGACCGCGCGGTCCTCCGGCGCGAGCACGCCGCCGCGCACGCGGTGGCTCAGCAGCGGCTCGACCTTCCGGGCGGCGCGCGCAGTGAGCGCTTCGACATTCCTTGCGCTGTATCGATAGAGCTCAAGTTGACGGTCGATCTCGGCCCGGTCGCCGTCCTCGACGCCGACGAGCAGCGTGGGCAGGTCGCGGAACCCGATCTCCAGGTCGGAGGCGGCTTCGAGCTCGCGGGCGAAGTCGGGCCAGGCGTCGGCCGACTCGGCCATGAAGGGGCCCAGGGCTTCCTCGCCGTAGTGGGCTTCGGTGACGGGGGCGATCATGCCGGCGGCCACGCGCGAAGCGCCCGAGCCGGGTTCGGGGTCGTGGACGACGACCTCGGCGCCGGCCTGGGCGGCCCGCCACGCGACGGCGAGCCCGATGGAACCGGCGCCGACGATGGCGATGCGCATCAGGCTTCGCCCACCCCTCGCAGGGGGCCGGTATCGGGCGAGGCGCTGAGGACGCTCACCTGATCTTCCTGTCGGACATCGTGTTCCGAGGCGTTTCGGCGGTCGGCGATGTCATCGGTGCGGCCGACTGCGGACTGCTCGCCCACGGCGGGCCTACCGCTGTCGCCCCGCCCACCGAGGTCCCCGCCGCGCACGGGCGTTCCCGCCCGATTCGGCCGTCGCGTCGTCGCCGGGCTTTCGCCCACGGCCGCAAGGAGTTCTACCGTGGCCTGTCCCGGGTCGCCGGCGGAGGCGATCGCGCCGACGACCGCGACCCCGTGGGCTCCCGCTTCGCGGCACTGCGCCGCCCGTTCGGCGGTGATGCCGCCGATGGCGATCACCGGGAGGTCGACCGCCTCGCATACGGCGGCCAGACCGTCGAGTCCGATCGGTTGCGGGAGACCGGTCTTCGTGGTGGTGCCCCAGACGGGGCCGACCCCGAGATAGGTGGCCCCGGCGCGGCGGGCGGCTCGCGCCGATTCCGGGTCGCGGCTGGTGCCGCCGATGATCGAGGCTGCGGGGAGGATGCGCCGGGCGGCGTCGAGCGGGAGGTCTTCGGCGCCGAGGTGCACGCCGTCGGCGCCGACCGCCTGCGCGATGTGGACGCGGTCGTTCACCAGGCACAACGCGCCGTACTCGTCGCACAGCGCGGCGATCGCGGTGGCGAGGTCGAAGGCCGCGCGGTCGTTGTAGTGGTCTTCGGGTCGGACCTGGATGAGCCGCGCTCCGGCCGCCAGCGCAGTTGCGACTACGGCGAGCGGGTCGCGAAGCGGCGCAGCGGAAGCGACTGCAGCGGCGTTCTGGGTGCGGGCCGACCCGGCGAAGCCGTTGACGCGCGCGGCCGGGTTCCCGGGCGGGGCCTGAGGGTTCGGCGCGAACGGGCCGCGGGTGTCGGTGATGACGTGGAGTCGAGGTAGACGAGTAGCGCGCACAGCAGCTCCTTCTCCCTGCGCCAGCATGACCTGGATCAGGTTCGACGGTCGGGACTACCAAGTCCCCTCTCAGCCCGATGCACCGGACTCCCGTGGGTTTTATTCGTTTACGGGCGCCACGCTACGCCATCGCGAGCGCGGCTCGCAAGTCTCGTGTCACCAATTGGACACGAGCCGGACACCGTGTCAGCCCGCACGCACCTGCCCCGGTTCGGCGCGATGCTCGCCCATTTGGCGGAAGCCCTTGGCCGCCAACCAGAAGCCGAGGACGAGGAGCACGATCCCGGGGACGAGGTCGCGCACCATCTCGTCGGTCGCCCAGTCCAGCTGCTGTTCGGGGGTCAGATCTATCCCGTCCTGGACCGCTCCGTCGACTGCGATCGCGCAGATGGTGGTCCCGCTGGATTCGCAGACGTCGAAGGTCATCCGTTCGACCAGCGCGGTCACGGTGACCAGCAGGCCGACCAGCATCGCGATCGCGCCGGCGACGACCAGCCCTGTGCCGCGGCTTCTGGCTGCGCGGATCTCTTCCGGCGCAGCGGGTTCGAGCGCGTGCAGCTCCACGATGAGGTCGCCGCGACGTTCGGCGTCGCCGGGCACAGGCATGCCCTTGCCGCGGATGAGGATCAGGGCGCCGTCGTCGGTGCCGGCCACGACCTGGAGTTCGATGTCGCCGTCGAGCGTCTCGACGTCGACGATGTCGCCTTCTTCGAGGACCTCCGGCTCGACCTCGACCACGGTCCGGAGGTCGACGCCCTCGCGGGTGAGGGCCTGGTGCTCGCGCTCGCGGACCACGGCGGTGACGCCGCCGTCGATGCCTTCGCAGTCCAAGGTCACGGTCTCGCCGTCGGCAAGGCCCGCAGGGAGTGTCACGGTCACATCGCGGTCGAGCATCATCGTCCCGGCGCCGCGGCAGTAGGCGCAGACGTCGCCTTCGTCGCGGCCGGAGCCCTCACAGTTGACGCAGGGACCGAGGGAGGGAACCGTGATGGTCAGCTCGCCCCCGAAGGCCAGCTCCGCCAAGGTCAGCTGCAGGTCGATCGGGCCGTCAGAGTGGGGTTCGCCGGGCATGAGGGGGTCCTCCGTGGTGGCATGCGTCACCGATGTCGGTTTGCCCCATGGTAAGCGCCGCTACTGCGGGCGGTCGACCCGCAGGACCCGGTAGCCGTTGGCGCTCGCGTGCTTGTCGACGGCCCAGCCCTGCTCGGCGAGCCAGCGCGCGAGCGAGTCGGCGCCGAGGTGCTTCGAGACGACGAGCCATGCGACGCCGCCGTCCTTCAGGCGCGGCAGCCAGGTCTCGAGCAGTTCGTGAAGGGCTTCCTTGCCGACCTTGATGGGCGGGTTCGACCAGATCTCGTCGAATCGCACGTCGGCGGGGACCTCCTCGGGTGCGGCGGTGTGCACCGTGCCGGGGGTCTTCTCGGTGTTGCGCCGGGTCAGGTCGAGCGCCCGGCGGTTGACGTCGACGGCCCAGACCTCGGCGTCGTCGCGCTGGGCGAGCACCGCGCTGATCGGCCCGTACCCGCAGCCCAGGTCGAGGAAGGTCCCGGCGGTCTCGGGCGGGACGACCTTGTTCAGGAGCACGCTGGTGCCGGGGTCGAGGCGGCCGCCGGAGAAGACCCCGGTGGAGGTGGTCAGCTCGTAGGAGACGCCGTCGAGTTCGAACTCGATGGTGCGCTCGCGGTCGTCGACGGCGGGCTGCTCGCTGAAGTAGTGCTCTGGCTGCTCGGCTGGGCCTTTGGACATGTCGACCATTGTCGCGCGCCGGGCCCGCGCGGCTCGGCCGGATCGGCCGGGAAGAGACCTGCGCGTCGGCAGGCGGCCGGTGAGGCGCCCGGGTCGCTGTGTGACATGTGATATGTCACGTGTCATGCCTTGTCACCCGATGAGGCGAACGCCGTTCAACGGCGTCCATCTCCCGAGGGAACGTTTCCCGGTTTCGGCGGTTTCCGGGTCTAAGCTGCCTCCATGGCACATGGCCCGTCACCGTTCGGTGTTCCCCAGGAGACGCAGGCGCACCGTTCTCAGGACAATCCGGGATACGACTGGGCTGAGAACGACGAGCGCTCGCCGCAGCGTGAGCCCACCGTGCGGCTCAGCCCGGAAGACCGCACGACAGTGCGGATCAGCTCGAAGGACCGCGCGCTGTCTCCTCCTGCGCAGCGTTCTCCCGAAGAGGAGATGGAGGCGCACCTCGATCAGATCCACGCCTCGCGGCCGCTGCGCCGCGCCGCGCAGCGCGCCCGGAGCCGCACGCGGTGGTGGCTCATCGCGCTCGCGATCGTCAGCGCGGTCGCGGTCGCCGCGGCCTGCACGGCGGGAGCGTTCATCGTCCTGCGCGAGGGCGAGCCGGAGCCGTCGGCGCCGAGCGCGGCACCCGAGTCCGGCCAGCCGTCCGCAGCGGACGCATCGGCCGCGCCCGAGGTGGTCGACCCGATCGCCAGTCGCGCCACCGACACCGCGCCGATCTCGATTGAGGAGCTGTTCGGGGCGGACACGATCAGCCCTGCTGGCGGCACGGGGGCGTACAAGGTCCTTGAGACCGAAGAGCTCTCGAAGTGCGCCGACGCCGGCCTGGACGAACTCGCCGAGCTGCTGGCGGACGCCGACTGCACCCAGACCGTGCGCGCGACCGTGATCAACCCGGACGGCGAGTACGCGGCCACCGCGGGCGTCCTCAACCTCGCCGACACCGCCGAGGCGGACGCGATGCGCGCTGCGATCGAAGCGGGCCTCGACGGCGGCTTCGCCGCCCTCCGGACCGACGGCGAGGCCGAGGAGCTCGGCCGCGCCGCGACGATGGTCGGCTACAACACGTACGGCCATTACCTGATGTACGTGGTCATCGGCCGCACCGACGGAGAACCCATCGAGGAGGCGTCGGATCCGGTGCGCGCCATCGTGAGCGACCTGGTCGACGTGTGGTTCATCGACCAGCTCAACCCGCGGCGCGACGTGCAGTGAGGATCGCCGGCCCCCGAACGTGAACGGAGGGTCCCGGTAGATCGGACACTGCGCCAATACCGCCCGCGCCTCAAGGTGCGGGCGGTTCTCGTTGTGCGACTGCGCCCCTCGGCGAACTTCCGCCCCTCGGTCACCGACCGGATCATGTCGCATATGTGAACAATCGACTGTGGCCCTTGCCATAGCCGATGATCCCATGTTTTGATCAATCAAGGCCGTCGTCCCATCCCCGGACGGCCCACTCCCCCACGACCGGCTGCGCCGGTCGCCCCAACTGCATCACGCAGGAGCCGAACATGTCTTCCTGGACCCTCCCCATCCGCCGCGCCCTGGCCGCGCTCGCCGCGACAGCGCTGGCCGTCCTCTCGGTCGTCATCCTCGATGCCGCACCCGCCCAAGCCGTCCGGCCTCCGGGCATCCCCTCGACCGCGACCGCGCAGTCCGAACTCAACGCGCTCACCGTGGCCGCCGAGTCCCACGGCTCGACCTACGACCGCGACCTCTTCCCCCACTGGCGGTCCGTGACCGGCTCCGGCGGCTGCACCGCCCGCCAGTACGTCCTCAAGCGCGACGGCCAGAACGTCGTCACCAGCGACGGCTGCCAGCCCACCTCCGGCAACTGGCAGTCCGACTTCGACAACACTTGGACGACAACGGTCTCCAACGCCACGATCGACCACGTCGTCGCCCTCTCCGAGGCCTGGGCCTCCGGCGCCTGGAACTGGACCACCGCCCAGCGCCAGGCCTTCGCGAACGACATCAACTCGCCCCAGCTCTGGATCGCCACCACCTCGGCGAACTCCTCCAAGAGCGACTACGACCCGGCCGAGTGGATGCCCGTCAACACCACCGGTCTGCGGTGCGACTACGTCAAGGCCTGGACGCACGTCAAGTACCTGTACAAGCTCTCGGTCGACTCGGCTGAGAAGTCCGCGATCCAGTCGCACCTGACGAACTACTGCGGTTCCTCGGGCGGCACGCCGACCAACTGCAACGGTTCGAAGACGACCGCGGCCGCCATTCCCGAAGGCTCGCCGCTGAACTCGACGATCGCGCTGTCCTGCACCGGCACCGCCTCCTCCACGAGCTCGGTGACGGTCAACATCACCCACCCGTACAGCGGTGACATCACCATCGCGCTCATCGCCCCCGACGGCACGAGCCGAACGCTCAAGGCCGCCGGCGGCTCCGGCGCGAACATCGCCGCGACCTACAGCGTCAACCTGTCCACCGAAGCCCGTTCGGGCACTTGGACGCTGCGGGTGACCGACACCTACTCGGGCGGATCCAGCGGCACGCTCAACAGCTGGTCCCTGAGCATCTAGTCCCCCGATGACCGCGCGATGAGAGGGCCGGGCGCCGTGGCGCCCGGCCCTCCTCCCATCCACCGCAGGTTGAAAGCTTTATCCGAAGTGGTCAGTCGCTGACCTGGCCGCTCCAGTGCGAGACCCTGCGGCGGATCGAACCACCCTCGCCTGCTTCGACGCCACCGCGCGCTTCCCGGTTCCATTCGGGCGACTGCGTCAAATAGAACAGGTACGCGAGCGCCGGTCCGACGATCACCGCCGCGATCCCCACGGCCACGAGCAGCCCCTGCAGGGTCGCCCGAGCGCCCGCGCCGTCGGCGATGGTCACCTGGTCGACCAGGACCCACGGGTACTGGCCGATCCCCCAGCCGGCCATCACCGTCGCCACCGCGACCACAGCGGCCAACCGGGCCGGGCTGTAGTGCCTGCGCCACAACAGGACCAGCGTCACGATCCCGCCGACCGCGGACAACGCCATGACCGGCGCGGCGCGGCTGGTCAGGCCGTCCCAGAACGTCGGCGCGTCGCGCTCGATCGGAATGAGCCCGGCGAAGACGACGACCCCGGTCGCCGCACCGACCACAAGGGACCGAATGCGGAGCTTCGCCGCCAGCGCCGCCTCGCCGCGGCGGGCCGCGTCGGCGGTCAGGAACGTCGCGGCCAGGAACGCGCAGGTCCCCACCGAGATCAACCCGGTGAACAGCGCTGTCGCATTTGTCCACGACGACCACGGGTCGCCGTTCCCGCCCGCGGGGACCCGGCCCGAGGCCAGCGCCCCGACGATCGTGCCGAGGAAGAACGGGGCGAGCACCGAGGACGTCGCGAAGACGACGCCGAACAGCTTCGCCTGCCACAGGGTCTCGCTCTGCTTGCGGAACGCGAAGCTCGCGCCGCGCAGGACGATGCCGACGAGGGCGAGCACCAACGGCACGTACAGCGTGGTCATGGTGGCGGCGTAGGACTCGGGGAAGCCGGTCCACCACATGACCAGCACGTAGATGAGCCAGACGTGGTTGGCCTCCCAGACCGGGCCGATGCTGTGGTCGATGAGCGTCCGCAATGGAGCTCCGCGGCGGGCGCCGCCCGCGGTGAGGTCGTGGAAGCCGGAGCCGAAGTCCGCGCCGCCGAGGACGGCGTAGCAGACGACCCCGGCGAACAGCGCTGCGGCGACGGCGAATTCGAGCGACATCATTTCGCGGTCTCCTTCGCGATCGCGGCGGCCGAGCCGTCGGTGCCGTCCTTTTCATCGGGGCACTCGCGGACCTCGGCAGGTCCGTCGGCCGCCAGGAGCTTCGGCCCGTAGGGGCTGGGCAGGTCGGCGGCGCCTTCGCGCCAGCGCCGGGCCATCGAGCGCAGGATCGCGATCGCGGCGATCGTCATGCCGCCGTAAAGGACCACCGATCCCAGGTACATCCACCACAGGCCGCCCGAGTGATCGGCGGCGGCCTCGGTCGTGCGCATGACGCCGTAGACGATCCACGGCTGGCGGCCGACCTCGGTGGCGATCCAGCCCGCCTCCATCGCGGTCATGGCGAGCAGCCCGCTGACCGCCATGAACCGCAGGAACCAGCGGTTCTCGAGCAGGTCCCGTTTGCGCCAGCGCAGGAACCAGAACAGCGCCACGGTCGCCAGGAGCAGCAGGCCGATGCCGATCATGGCCTGGAACGAGTAATGGGTGAAGTTCACCGGCGGCTCGTCCTCCTCCGCGAACTGGTCGAGCCCGGGCACCGGTTCGGTGAACGAGTTCAGGGACGCGATCGAGCTGAGGTACGGGATCTCGATGGCCCACTTGACTTCGCCGTCGATGTAGAAGCCGCCGATCGTCAGCGGCGTCGCGCCGTCGGCGGTCTCGTCGGCGTATTCGAACGCGGCGAGCTTCGCGGGTTGGCGCTCGGCCAGGTCGTGGCCGAGGAAGTGGCCCGCGAGCGGCTGCGCGAGGGCCGCGATCGTCGCGAACGCGAACGGCACCATGAACCCGAGGCGGTGGTGCCGGTCGCGGCGGCCTTTGAGCATCCCGACCGCGTAGACGGCGGCGATCGAGAAGCCCGCGACCATGTAGGCGGCGAGCCACATGTGCGCGAACGCCAGGAACGCGTGCTGGTTGAACAGCACGGCCCAGGGTTCGATGTTCGTGACTTCGCCGTTCACGATGTCGAAGCCGACCGGGGCGTTCATCCAGGCGTTCACCGCGAGGACGCAGTACGTGCCGACCACGCCGGTGATCGCCATGGGCAGCACCATGAGCAGGTGGAGTTTCGGGGGCATCTTGCCCCAGCCGTAGAGGTAGATGCCGAGGAAGATCGCCTCGAGGAAGAAGGCGAGGCCTTCGAAGGCGAAGGGGAGTCCGAGCACGTCGCCGAAGTTGCCCATGAGGCCGGGCCACAGGAGGCCCATCTCGAAGCTGAGGACGGTGCCGGAGACCGCGCCGATCGCGAAGAGCACGGCGGAGGCCTTGCCCCAGCGCTTGGCGAGGTTGAGCGCGACGGGGTCGTTCTTCCTGATGCCGCGCAAGTGCATCACGAAGATGATGGCGGGGAACGCGACCCCGAAGCAGGCCAGGATGATGTGCCATCCGAGGGACAGCGCCATCTGCTGGCGGGCGGGCATGAGCCCCGCGGGGTCGGCGGCGGCGACTACATCGGACGCCTGGGCGAGGAGCTGGGTTGCATCCATGCCTTGAAGCTACGGTGCCGTCCGCCCGAATCCACGCTCTTGTGAATGCTTTCACAAGAGCGCGAAACGTGAGATCGAACGTGTTCAAAAACGTTATCACCAGGGGAAAGGCCCCGGAACCTGCGACTACGCCCGAAGCGCTCGCTGCCGCGCCGGGCCGCGCTCAAATTCGCGATTCTTCCTGAAGCCGGTCGCCGCACCCGGATCCGGGTCCCCCCAGGCGGCCGGTGCCGCCGCTCGGCGTTGACAAGCATCTTCGACTTGATGTACAGTATTTTGTACATCAAGTCCAATCCAATCGACCTGGGAGGCGTGATGTCCTACAAGAGCCGGCGGACGCTCGTGAGCATGATCGCGGGCACCGCACTCCTGGCCGCCTACGCGGCGTATGCGATCGACCGAGCACGAGCGGGAACCGAAAGCCTCGGCACCTGGGCGCTCACCATCCTCGTCTTCCTCGGGATCAGCATCGCCGCGCTCATCATCGTGCAGATCCTCTTCCACATCGCGATGGCCGCGACCCTCGCCGTCAAAGACCAGGGTAGGAACCCCGGCCAACCCGAACGCGACCTCGACGCCGCCATGGTCGAAGACGAGATGGACCGCCTCATCGCCCTCCGATCCACCCGGATCAACTACGCCTGCGTCAGCATCGGCATCGGCATCGCCTTGGCCGCGATCGCGTTCGGCGCGCCGGCCGCGATCGGCCTCCACGTGCTCCTGGCCGCACTCGTCATCGGATCGCTCGCGGCCGGCGCCGCCGAGATCATCGACTACGAACGCGGTGTCCGCCATGGCTGACAAGCTCCGCATCACCAACCGGATCCGCGAACTCCGCTTCTTCGCCGACGAGATGACGCAGGCCGAACTCGCCGAACGCGCAGGCGCCTCCCGCCAGACCATCGTCAACGTCGAGGCCGGCAAGTACACCCCCTCGCTCGAACTCGCCTTCCGCATCGCCGACGTCTTCGGCGTGACCATCGGCGACGTCTTCGAGCGCCATCTCCCCGAACCGCCGAGCGGCGGGCCGCCGAAGGCCCGCCGCGCCAAGAAGGGCAACCCCCCATGACCCACCCCTACCGAGCCGGAGCGAGACTCGCCGGCGCGATGTTCCTCATCGCCATGGCCGCCAGCCTCACCGGCGGCATCCTCATCGTGACCGCGATCGACCAGGCCGACACCTTGAACGAGTTCCTCGACCACCGGCCGGCCCTCCTCACCGGGGTCGCGCTCGAAATCGTCAACGCCCTGGCCGTACTCGTCATCGCCGCAGCACTGTGGACACCGCTTCGCCACAGCAGCACAACGGCCGCCACCGCCTACCTGGTGATCCGCGTGGTCGAAGCGACCGTCTGCGCGTTCGCCGCACTCATGCCGATCGCGATGCTCGCGCTGGCCGAGCAGGACTCGACCGAAGGCTGGGCGCTGAACGCCTTCAGGGACAGCCTGGTCGGCACCGGAGTGCCGGTCTTCTTCGGCGCAGGCGCCCTGGTGCTGTACGCGGTCCTGTACCGATCCGGGCTGGTGCCCGCGTACATCGCGATCTGGGGCCTGATCGGCGCGGTCGGCGTCCTCGTCAACATGTTCGTCACCGACGACGCGATCCGGCCGGTACTCGTGCTGCCGATCATCACCAATGAGGTGTTCCTCGGGATCTACCTGCTGGTCAAAGGCTTCCAGCCAGCGGCAACACGGTAAGAGGACGGGCCGGACGACACTCGTCCGGCCCATCGAATACCCCTACGCCCCCAGATCCGATGCGGCGGCGATCAACTCCGCCAGTTCCTCGACGTCCGGGTCCTCGGTCGTCTCGGCGAGTTCCTGCGCCGCAGGCAGGATCGCCTCGCAGTCGAACTCGGCGCTGCCGCGCAGGATCTCGGCGAAGGCCGCCGCGACCATGTCGACGCTCAGGTGCGGGCCGGGTCCGTCCGCCAAAGTGTCGGTCGGCAGGGACGCCTCGGCGGTCCCCGTCTCCTCGGTCTCCGGGTCCTGCCAGCGCACGTCGACCGACGCGACATCCCCGGCCTCACCGGTCAGCGACAGCGCGTACAGCGCCGTGACACTGTGCCCCGGGCCGACCTCCCCACCGTCCACACTGTCGTCCTCGAACTCGTCGTCCTCGATCGCCCGGTTCTCGAAGCCGATGAGCCGGTACTCCGCAACGGTCGCCTCGTCAAAGGTCACCTGGATCTTCGCGTCCCGCGCGGTCACCCCGAGCGTCGAGGTCAGGCGCTCCGAGAAGACCCGCTCGGCCTCGGACTCGGTCGCGAAGTAGACCGCCCAGCCGTCGCCGTTGTCGGCCAGCTGCTCCAGCATCTCCTGGTTGTACGAGTCGCCGACTCCAACCGTGAGCAGCGTGATGCCCTCGGCGATGTCCTCGCCCAGTTCCTCGAGCATCTCGTCGTGCTCGGTGATGCCCACGTTCGCCTCGCCGTCGGAGAGCAGGATGACGCGGTTGTCCTTGCCTTCGTCGAAGGCCTCCCCCGCGAGTTCGTAGCCGTCCTCCAGGCCGGCCTGCATGTTGGTGGAGCCGTCCGTCTCGAGGCCGTAGATCGCGTCGTGCAGCTCCTCGCCGTCGCCGACGTCGGTCATCTCCTGGAGCAGCTCGGAATCGTCCGAATAGGTCACGATCGCGACGGAGTCGTTCGGGCGCAGACCGTCGACCAAGGTGTGGAGCGAGTCGCGGACGAGGCCGATGCGGTCGTCCTGTTCCATCGAACCGGATACGTCGATGACGAAGGTCAGGTTCACATCGGCGCGTTCGGTATCGGGTTCGGCGCGGGTCTGGAGGCCCACGCGCATCACGTGGGTCGCGTCGCCGGCCTCGTACCAGTCCGGAAGTTCAGCGCTGTCGACGGTGATCGCGAAGCCGTTCCCCTCCGGTTCGGCGTAGCCCTGGTCGAAGTAGTTGACGAACTCCTCGGGTCGGACCTGGTCGGCCGGAGGCAGCGCCCCGTCCTGGAGCGAGCGGCGCGCGTAGTCGTAGGAGGCGGTGTCCACATCGACCGCGAACGTCGACTCGGGGTCGTCCGCCGGGGACACCGGCTCGTTGGCGTCGTACGTCTCGTCGGCGATCTCGGGTTCGACTTGGGTCATGTCTTGCGCCGCACCGGATTCCGCGTCGCCGGCGCCGCTGCAGGCGGCCAGGGTGATCAGAAGGAGGGCAGCCGGAATACCGGCCACTTGGTGGCGTCTCATGGAGGGGTTCCCTTCTCGCTGGGGATCTCGGGGTTACCTCCATGAGACTGCCGATTCCGCGATTCGGTTCCCCTCGTTGCCGAACCGTGATGGGGCGGTGAGCAATCAGGACCCGACCGTGACCGGGCTGTCATCTCGTAACGATTCGGTCACTGCCGGTCGCAGTACTGCCTCGGGAGCCGGAAGCCGTAGTCCTGCATGACCTCGCGGAGCACATCCGGATAGTCGGTGATGATGCCGTCCACGCCGTCGTCGATGAGCTTGCGCATGGTGGCCTCGTCGTCCACGGTCCACGGGACGACCTCGATGCCGTAGTCGTGCGCGTGGTCGACCATCGCCTCGGTCACGTACGGCACGTAGTTCGCGTCGGTGACCTTCCCGTTCTGCGGGGAGCCGTGGACGGGCGAGAACGCGTCGGCGCCGAACGAGTCGATCGCGGCGATCGGGTCGCCGCCGAAGTCGTCGATGTCGATGCCGCCCAGCCAAGGCGAGGCCCCGGCCTGGCCGGTCTGGAGGAACGAGATGTTCGTGAGCGCGACGATCGGCAGCTCGGGCGCGGTCTCGTCCATGAGCATCAAAGTGCCCCAGTCGAAGCTCTGGATCGTGACCTGACGGCCGATGCGCGCCGCTCGGATGTCGGCGACCACGGTCTCCACGAACGCCTCGCGCGGCGCGGTCTCGTGCGGCGCACCGGCCTCCACTTTGGTCTCGATGTTGAGCGTCACGCCGCGGGCGTGATAGTCCCGCACGAGGTCGAAGACCTCACTCAGCAATGGCATCGTCTCGCCGGGATGCGTCACCTGACCGGGGAAGGCAGTCTGGGCGAGCGTGCCGCAGTCAAGGGTGCGGACCTGGTCCAGGGTGAGGTCCTTGACGTACTTGCCGACATACGGGAACTCGGTGTCGCCATCGAAGGCCGGAGCGGTGTCGAGACACTTGGCGCCACTGACCTTGCGGTCGTGAGTGACGACCGCATGGTCGTCCTCGGTTATCTGGACGTCGAGTTCAAGGGTGGTGACGCCAAGTTCCAGGGCATTCGCGAAGGCAGGCAAGGTGTTCTCGACGACGAGCCCCAACCCGCCGCGGTGGGCCTGAAGGTCGAAGTCGCGCGCAGAGTTCGCGGCGGCAGGGATCGCGGGGAGGGTGATGGTGAGTGCGGCGGCAGCGGTGACCGCCGCCGCGGGGAGGAAGCGTTTCATGGCCTCAGCCTGTCGGCAAGGCCTGTCCCCCAAGTGAATACGATGCGACCATCACCGGTCCAGACCGTATCCGGAGGATTGAGATGCTGGACGACATGCGCGAGCTGCGCGACTCCCTCGAACGCTACCGAGCCGCGGCGCAGGCCGCCGGCATCGAACTGCCTGCCCCCGAACGCAAGACCCCTGCTCCGCCCACTGATCTGGTGCTCCGGATGACCGATGTCGAGCAGATCCCGGAGCAACTGCTCTGGTTGTACTCCATCGGCTGGGGCGCCGCAAGGTTGTTCCCCGAGGGCGTCTTCCTGATGGACTGGCCGGGCGAGGCCGAGATAGCGGAGTACGTCGACTACACGGCGCTCGCCATCGGCGTCCCTTTCCCGTGGCGGCAGCAGTTGCCGATCTTCTTCACCGACCACGTCGTCTTGACGTTCGTGCTGGCAGAGGGCCATGTAGGCGAGATCTGGCACTATGAGTGGGAGCCCGACAGCACGAGCCCGGTCCGCGCCGCCATGAGCCTGGCGGGCCTGTTCGACCAGTGGACGAAGGGCATCGAGATCGGTGTCGTAGTGAAGACCAAGTGGGTCGAATGGCTCCAGGTCATCGTCGAAGGCGACGAGGCCATGAACGACGAGGCCACACTGGAGCGTCTCGCGGTGCTCGGACTCGACCCGTTGGCGTTCCCGCTGTGGATGGGGGGCTGCTCGCGGCTGCGAGAGTGGCAGGCCGCCTGCGGCGTCGACCCGGCCGAGATCGACCGGGAGTTCGACGCGCGGGAGGAAATGGTGGATGCCGCCATCGCCGTCGCGGCCGAGCTCCAACGCTAAAGCGTGCCCACCCGGCGGGTCAGGTCGACCCGGTCCCGCCAAACCGGACGGATCAGCCGGTGACGATGTCCCCCTTCAACGGCGCGAGCGCCCCGGCGATTACTCCGATCGTGTCGCCGTCGACGCCCGCCTCACTGAGCGACGCGGCGAGGTGCTCGACGACGCGGTCGAAGTCGGCGCCGGTGATGCCCCGGCCCTCATGCGCCTTCTGCATGGACCGGCCGCTGTAGGGCCGAGTGCCGCCGAGCGCTTGGGCGACGAACCTGGCCTGGTGCTTCTTGAGCTGGTCCATGTCGGACTCGATGAAATAATCGGCGAGCTGCTCGTCACCGAGGACCTTGCCGTAGAAGATATCGACGACCGCTTCGACGGCGGCGTCCCCGCCGATCTGTTCCAGGATCGTGGTGGTGCTTTCAGACGATGCGTCAGTCATGCACCGAGCGTCCGTTTCGACCGATTCCCTGCGATAGCGGTTGGATTGGATCGCCGTAACTTACGTCTCCACAACGTCGACAGCAGCAAATGCGATGCCGGAAACATGCCGTTCACACCCAGCCGCTACAGGGTGCGCACCCGGCGGGTCAGGTCGACCCGGTCCTGCCAGTCCTTCGGGTCATCGGAGTACGAGACCTCAAGCAGCGTCAGGCCGTGCGGGCCGACGACGTGGACGTCGTTCTTCCGTTCGCCGACGGTGACGATCGAGGCCAGCCATGCCTCATCGCGCCGACCGTCGCCCACTGCCAAGGCGGCGCCGACCAGGCTCCTGACCATCGAATGGCAGAACGCGTCCGCGCGCACCGTCGCCACAGCGACGCCGTCTTCGTCTCGCGCCCAGTCGTACTGCTGCAGTTCCCGGATGGTCGTCGCGCCCTCGCGCGATTTGCAGAAGCCCACGAAGTCGTGCTCGCCGAGGAGGCTCTGGCAGGCCGCGTGCATCCGCTCGACGTCGAGGGGCCGCTGCCAGGCCAGGGTGTCCAAGCGCCGCAGCGGGTTCACGCCCCAGGTCGCGTCGGCCACCCGGTACCGGTAGCGCCGCCACTGGGCCGCGAAGCGCGCGTTGAAGGAGCGGTCGACGGCCGCAACCGAAGTCGCCCGCACGTCCGGCGGGAGGATGCCGCGCATCCGCCACAGCAGCCGCTCCCCCAAGGCCTCCCACTTCGCCGTCGGCACGTCCACGTGCACGACCTGGCCCGTGGCGTGGACGCCGGCGTCGGTCCGGCCGGCCACCGTGAAGTCGCCGATCTCGCCGAAGAGCAGCTCCAGCGCCCGGATGACCTCCGCCGCCACGGTACGCAGCCCCGGCTGCAAAGCCCAGCCCGAGAACTCGGCCCCGTCGTAGGCGACCCCGAGCCGCAGCCGCGTCGTCTCCGCAGCCTGATCCACAACCTCGTCCACAGCAACCCTTCCGGATAAAGCAAACCGCGCGCAGAGCATGAGCCCTGCGCGCGGTTCGCTCTTGGCGAAGCTTGCGAGCCATAAATTGGCTCAGCCGTTCTAGTCGACCAGCTCGATGATCGCCATCGGAGCGTTGTCGCCCTTGCGGTTCCCGGCCTTGATGATCCGGGTGTAGCCGCCCTCGCGGGTGGCGAAGCGCGGGGCGACCTGCTCGAACAGGTCGTGCGTCGCGTCCTTGTTGCGCAGCTTGGCCAGCGCCAGACGGCGGTGGTGCAGCGTGCCCTTCTTGCCGTACGTGATGAGACGCTCGGCGTAGGGGCGCAGACGGCGAGCCTTGGTCACCGTGGTGGTGATGCTGCCGTGCTCGAACAGGGAGGCCGCGAGGCCCGAGAGCATGAGCTTCTCGTGCGCCGGCGAACCGCCCAGACGCGGGCCCTTGGTGGGCTTAGGCATTTCTAACTCCTCTAATGGTGTCGCGGCCGGCCGTCTTACGGAACCGACCACCGTAATCACGCAGCTCTAGAGCTGCTCGGTCTCGCGGAGATCTTCGCCGTCGTCCTCGTACTCGTCGTTGTCGGCGACAGGCGACCCGCCGTAGGCCACTGCGGCCTCGCTGGGGTCGAACGTGCCGGGCGAGTCCTTCAGGCTCAGGCCCATGCCGGCGAGCTTCATCTTGACCTCGTCGATCGACTTCTGCCCGAAATTCCTTATATCCAGCAGGTCGGCCTCGGTGCGGTTTATCAGTTCGCCAACCGTGTTGACGCCCTCGCGCTTGAGGCAGTTGTAGGACCGGACGGTCATGTCCAGGTCCTCGATCGGCAGGGCCAGATCAGCAGCGAGCTGCTGGTCGGCCGGGCTCGGGCCGACGTCGATGCCCTCGGCCTCGGTGTCGAGCTCGCGGTACAGGCCGAACAGCTCCACCAGGGTGGAACCGGCCGACGCCAGCGCGGTGCGCGGGGTCGTGGACGGCTTGGACTCGACGTCGACGGTGAGCTTGTCGAAGTCGGTGCGCTGCTCGACGCGGGTCGCGTCGACGGAGTAGGCCACCTTGAGCACGGGCGAGTAGATCGAGTCGACCGGGATGCGGCCGATCTCGTTGGTCTCGCCCTTGTTGGCCGGCGACGAGACGTAGCCTCGGCCGCGCTCCACCACGAACTCCATGTCGATGCGGCCCTTGGAGTTCAAGGTCGCAAGCTTGAGTTCGGGGTTGTGGACCTGCACGCCGGCGGGCGGCTGGATGTCCCCGGCGAGAACCTCGCCCGGGCCTTCCTTGCGCAGGTACATGGTGGCCGGCTCGTCGCTCTCGGAGGAGACGCAGATCTGCTTGACGTTCAGCACCAGTTCGACGACGTCTTCTTTCACGCCGGGAATGGTGGAGAACTCGTGCAGGACGCCGTCGATCTTGATCGACGTGACCGCCGCGCCCGGGATGGACGACAGCAGCGTGCGCCGCAGCGAGTTGCCGAGCGTGTAGCCGAAACCGGGCTCCAGGGGTTCGATCGTGAACTTGGAGCGGGTCGGGCTGATCTGCTGCTCGGTGAGCGAAGGCCTCTGAGTGATAAGCACTTTTCGATGTTTCCTTTGTTCGGGGCGCCCGCTATTTGACGCCTAAACTCATGGATTTTCGGTGACGATGTCCGCTTGGGTGACGCTGCGCGTGTTAGACGCGGCGACGCTTCGGCGGACGGCAGCCGTTGTGCGGCTGCGGGGTCACGTCGTTGATCGAGCCGACCTCGAGGCCGACGGCCTGGAGGGAGCGGATCGCGGTCTCGCGGCCCGAACCCGGGCCCTTGACGTAGACGTCGACCTTGCGCATGCCGTTGTCCATCGCACGGCGGGCGGCGGCCTCGGCGGCCATCTGCGCGGCGTACGGGGTCGACTTGCGCGAGCCCTTGAAACCGACCTGGCCGGAGGAGGCCCAGGCGATGACAGCACCGG
The DNA here is from genome assembly GCF_042647865.1 of Glycomyces rhizosphaerae. NCBI lineage: Bacteria > Bacillati > Actinomycetota > Actinomycetes > Glycomycetales > Glycomycetaceae > Glycomyces > Glycomyces rhizosphaerae. The sequence goes on along the minus strand of NZ_JBHRWO010000004.1, from coordinate 209,170 downwards.
TCGGGTCGGTGATCGACACGATGGTGTTGTTGAAGGTGCTCTTGATGTGGGCGTGCCCGTGGGGCACGTTCTTCTTCTTGGCGCGCGGGTTCTTAGAACCGCCGCGAGTCTTCGGTGGCATCAGCTGGTCTCCTAACGTGCCTTCTTCTTGCCCGCGACGGTCTTCTTCGGACCCTTGCGAGTACGGGCGTTGGTCTTGGTCCGCTGACCGTGAACCGGAAGGCCGTAGCGGTGACGGAGACCCTGGTAGCAGTTGATCTCGATCTTGCGGCGAATGTCGGCCTGCACCTCGCGGCGCAGGTCGCCTTCGACCTGGTACTGCTCCTCGATGTGATTGCGGAGCAAGACCAGCTCTTCGTCAGTGAGGTCCTTGACGCGCTTGTCGCGGTCGAGGCCGGTCGCCGCGATCGTCTCAAGCGAGCGCGTGCGGCCGATGCCGAAAATGTAGGTGAGTGCGATCTCCAGGCGCTTGTCGCGCGGGAGGTCGACTCCAACCAGGCGTGCCATTCAGGCGTACTCCTAGCGTTGTCGGAGGTCTGACCACTGCCTTCTCGTCGGGGTCTGATCCCCTGCCCTGATGGGCGATGCGAGCCTCGGCCTCCGAGCCGAGGGTTGTGCTTGCGCACTGGCGGCGGTTTCCCCTTCTGGGGCCTTTCTTGCTGGCGTATGTGCTGCTTAGCCCTGACGCTGCTTGTGACGCGGGTCGGAAGAGCAGATAACCATCACTCGTCCGTGCCTGCGGATCACGCGGCAGTTCTTGCAGATCACTTTGACGCTCGGCTTGACTTTCACGAGTCCTACTTACGTGTAGTCGTCAGGTCAGCGGTAGCGGTAGACAATCCGCCCGCGCGACAGGTCGTACGGCGAGAGCTCCACCACGACCCGGTCCTCGGGGAGGATACGGATGTAGTTCTGGCGCATCTTGCCACTGATGTGGGCGAGTACCTTGTGGCCGTTGGTGAGTTCCACCCGGAACATAGCGTTCGGGAGGGACTCGACGACCTTGCCCTCAATCTCGATGGCACCGTCTTTTTTCGGCATGTCCTCCGCTACCGTGACAACTCGGTCTGGAAACCCCGCACCCATGACAGGTCGGAGCTACTGGCACACCGGCCCGAGGATTCGGGCGGCGTAGGAATGATGCGGCGCTTCGCCGGACACTTCCGGAGACCGGAGGTCATGGCGACCCACTAGGGGACGCACTGCACCACTGAGCGAGTCTACTCGCGTCCCAATACCGCCCACCAGGGGGTTAACCGTGACGGAGGGCACTAAGGCGAGAGCGGAGCGCCGCCCGGTCTCCCGGAAGCCCGGAAAGCCGGGCGGCGCTCATTGCTCGCTCAGGCTTTACTTCGAGTAGTACTCGACGATGAGCTGCTCGTCGCAGATCACGGGGATCTGCTTGCGCTCGGGCACCGAGAGGAAGCGGGCGATCAGGCCTTCGAGGTGGGACTCGATGTAAGCCGGAGTCGTCTCGCCCGCCCAGGCGCCGGCGGCGGCCAGCTGGAACGGCGTGGTCTCGCGGGACTTCTTGCGAACCTGCACGAAGTCGCCGGCCTTGAGCCGGTAGGACGCGATGTCGACCTTGCGGCCGTTCACGGTGAAGTGACCGTGGTTGACGAACTGGCGCGCCTGGTAGATGGTGCGGGCGAATCCAGCGCGGAGCACGAAGGCGTCCAGGCGGGACTCGAGCAGGCCGACCAGGACCTCACCGGTCTTGCCGGGCTTGCGCACGGCCTCGGCGTAGGCGTTGCGCAGCTGGCGCTCAGAGATGTTGTACTGCGCGCGCAGACGCTGCTTCTCGACGAGCTGGTTCTTGTAGTCCGATTCCTTCTTGCGGCCGCGGCCGTGCTGCCCCGGAGGGTAGGGACGGCGCTCCATGTACTTGGCGGCCTTCGGCGTCAGAGCGATGCCGAGGGATCGGGAAAGCTTGACTTTCGCCTTAGCTTGCAATGATCTCTCCAGTAATTCATGCGTCGCCTCGAAGAAGATACGAGGCATAATGCGCTCCTGACCAGCAGAAACGCGTGAGTGTAGCGCGCTCAGCTGTTCACCCGGGGTATCCCAGGGGCTGGCGCGCACACGGTGTTGCGGCGGACTCAATGATCACGGTCAGCTTGATAGATCAAGATGATCGTGATTCATCATCCAACGGATGATTTATTGAACCTCCAGCCAGGTTACTCGGCGTCTCTGCCGCCGCCCACGCGGGCCGCCGCGAGAGTGACCAGGCGCTCTACGAGCTCGCCGTACGAGATGCCGTAGGCGGCGAAGGCCTGCGGCACGCCGCTCATCGGCGTCATGCCCGGCATGGTGTTCACCTCGTTGAGATAGACCACACCGTCCTCGCCGAGGAAGCAGTCGACGCGGGCCAGGTCGCGGCAGTCGAGGAGCCGGAAGACCTTCCGGGCCAGCTCCTGGGCCTGCTCGGCGACGCCTTCGGGGTAGTCGGGGTGGAGGTTGAACGGCTCGGGGTTGTCGAGGTACTTGGCCTCGAAGTCGAACCAGCCGTCCTCGCCCTTGGCGAGGACTTCGAGCGGGAAGGTGATCTCGAGGTCGCCGTCGAGGGTCTCGACGACGCCCATCTCGATCTCGCGGGCGTTCTCGAAGGCCGCTTCGAAGACGACCTTGTCGTCGACCTCGCGGGCCTTCGCGACCGCTTCGATCAGTTCGGCGCCGGACTTGGCCTTGCTGATGCCGAGGCTCGAACCGGCGCGGGCGGGCTTGACGAAGATCGGCAGGCCGAGCTTGCCGATGACGGCTTCGGCGTCGAGTTCGTCGCCGGCCTTGAGGACGTCGAACGCGCCCTGGGGGACGCCTTCGGCCGCGAGGAGTCGCTTGCTGAACTCCTTGTCCATGCACAGCGAGCTCGACAGGACGCCGGAGCCGACATAGGGGGCGCCGGCCATTTCGAACAGGCCCTGGATGGTGCCGTCTTCGCCGAAGGGGCCGTGGAGGACCGGGAAGAGGACGTCGGCGATCGGCTGGGCTCCGGGGCCGAGGTCGACTGCGACGGCCTTGCCGGCTTCGGCGGTGACCTCGGGGAGGGCTTCGGGGGATTCGATCGCGAAGGCGACGTCGGGCGAGAGTTCGACCCACTCGCCGCTGCGGGTGATGCCGATCGTGGTGACGTCGAAACCCCGCTCGCGCAGCGCGTTGGCCACACCGGAGCCGGAGGCGCAGGAGACGGGCTGTTCCACGCTGCGCCCGCCGAAGAACACGGCGACGGTCGGTTTAGTCATTGTCGGACCTCAAACTGTCGGTTTCGGGTTTGGTCTCGCGTCCCATGAGTTCGGCGACCGCTGCTCTGGGGTCGAGTCCCTCGTGGCAGACCCGCACCACGGCGTCGCAGATCGGCATCTCCACGCCCACTTTATGGGCGAGGTCGGTGATGGAACGGCAGCTCTTGACGCCCTCGGCGGTCTGCTTGGTGACCCGGGCGGCCTCCTCGAGGGTCGCGCCCAGCCCCAGCTGCTCGCCGAAGGTGTGGTTGCGCGACAAGGGAGACGAGCAGGTGGCGACGAGGTCGCCGAGGCCGGCGAGGCCGGCGAAGGTGGTGGGGTCGGCGCCCAGGCGCATGCCCAGGCGGGTGGTCTCGGCGAGGCCGCGGGTGATGATCGTGGCCTTCGTGTTGTCGCCCATGCCCATGCCGGCGGCCATGCCGTAGGCGAGGGCGATGACGTTCTTGACCGCGCCGCCGAGTTCGCAGCCGACGACGTCGGTGTTCGTGTACGGGCGGAAGTAGGAGGTGGTGACGGCCTTCTGGACGTCGACGGCCCGGCCGTGGTCGATGCAGGCGACGACGGAGGCGGTGGGCTGCTCCTCGGCGATCTCGCGGGCGAGGTTCGGGCCCGAGAGGACCGCGATGTGCGCCTGGTGGAAGCCGGTGACCTCGGCGATGACCTCGGTCATGCGCTCGGTCGAGCCGAGTTCGATGCCCTTCATGAGGCTCAGCAGGGTCGCGGTGGGTTCCAGGTGCTCGGTCCAGGCGGCGAGGTTGCCGCGCAGGGTCTGGCTGGGGACCGACAGGACCACGAGGTCGGCGCCGCGCAGGGCCTCGGCCGCGTCGTTCGTGGCGTTGACGAGCGCGGGCAGCTCGATGTCCGGGAAGTAGTCCGGGTTGCGGTGGCTCGCGTTGATCGCCTCGGCGACCTCGGACCGCCTGGCCCACAACGTGACCGGCGTTCCGGCGTCGGCGAGGATCTTGGCGAACACGGTTCCCCAGGAACCGGCCCCCATGACGGCTGCTCTCACTCGGAAGACTCGCTTTCTTCGGGTCGTTGCTGCCGGGGGTCGTACAAGGGGGGTGCTTCCTCGCCGCGGATCTCGGCGAGGCCGCCGCGGAGGGACTCCATGATGCGGTCGGTGACGGCGGCGAGGTCCTCGCGGCTGGGATCCTTGCCCAGCCAAGGCGAGAGGTCCACGGGCGGGAGGGCCCGGACCGTGACGGGCTTGCGGCCGACCTTGAACTTGGGGTCGCGCTTGCGGTCGTGGATGCCGAGGGCGCCCCACTGCACGATCGGGATGACGGGCGCGCCGGACTCGAGGGCGAGGCGGGCGATGCCGGTCTTGCCGCGCATGGGCCAGCGGTTCGGTTCCTTGGTGACGGTGCCCTCGGGGGACATGATCACCACGTGGCCTTGGGCGAGTTCGCGTTCGAGGGTGCGCAGCGAGTCGGCGGCCTCGGCGCTGCCGCGCTTGACGGGGATCTGGCCGGTGCTGCGCACGAGCGGGCCGACCAGGGGGATGCGCAGGATCGACTCCTTGAGGAGGAACCTGGGGTGGCGGCCGGCGTTGTACACGTAGTGGACGACGAGCAGCGGGTCGATGTCGGAGTAGTGGTTCCAGACGAGGATCGCGGGGCCCTTGAGCGGGATGTGCTCCATGCCGGACCAGGAGCGCTTGCTGAGGCCGAGCATGCCGCCCTTGACGAGGTTGGCGTAGACGCGGACGTCCAGGCGGAGGGAGTCGCCGCCTCGGCGGCGGAAGGTGTACTGCGCCTCGGGCGTCGGCTCGGTCACCTGCGTCTCTCTTTCTCTCTGTATGCCGGGGCGGGCACCTCCGGCGCACGTGGACCGCGGATCGGCCCGGACGGTGCCGTTGTGTACGGGATCGTCGGTGCATTGCACTCTAACGCCCGCGCCGTGCCCTTCAGGCGACGGGAAGCAAAGCGTGGGGTTTGACTCCTCGTCGCGGGGTACGGCCTCGGCGACGCTTGCGAGCCGCACATTTGCGCAGCTACGGCGCGTGAACTCCCCCGTACGCGGCGCGCGGACCGTATGGCGCGGACCGAGGTCGGCGGTACCCGAGGGTTGCGGGGAACCCGCTATGATGTCATCATAGAGTCACAATGACATCTACGCAGCCGACCGGACGGGTCGGCTTGAATTTCGACTCGACTCGGAGTGAGTGACATGAACTGGCGTCTCTTCGGCTGGCTCGCCGCTTTGTTCGGCGGAGCGGTCCTCGCCGTGATCATCGTGGTGAACGTGATCCAATTCGTGCTCGGAGCGATCGGCGGCGTGCTCGCCTTCATCTTCAACTTCGCCGTCTTCATCGCCATCGTCGGCGGCGTCATCTGGCTCGGCCTCAAGGCCAAGAAGGCCCTCGGCGGGCGCAACAACCCCCAGATCCGGAAGTAGTTCCGATAAAAGAGGCGCAGCCGGAGGCAACGCCCCGGGCGGCCCCTCGCTTTCAGGGCTCGCATGGGCCAAGCTGAGACCATGCAGGGCACCGTCTCGAACTTCAACGAGGACACCTCCGGCGAGGTCGTCCTCGACAACGGCCGCCGCGTCGCCTTCGACGCGGCGGCCTTCGCCGTCTCCGGGCTGCGGTTTCTCCGCCTCGGCCAGCGGGTCTCGTTGGAAAGCGACGCGGAAGGGCGAATTGTCGCCGTTCGCATCCTCACCATGCACGGCTGACCTCCTCCGCACGAGTGGCACGATTCCCTCGATTGGGCGAGTCCCAGTACCGTAGAGCGCGTGAGTGTGGAACAGGACACTGTCGTGAACGGGGCGCCGCAGAGGCAGATCGCCGCCGCGGGCGGCCTGTTGTGGCGCAACGGCGAGCGCGGGCTGCTGGAAGTGGTCGCGGTGTGGCGCCCGCAGGTCGGGAACTGGTCGCTGCCGAAGGGCAAGCTCGACCCCGGCGAGCACCCGCTCACGGCGGCGTGCCGCGAGGTCGAGGAGGAGACCGGGATCCCGGTCATCCCGCAGCTGTGGCTGTGCCGGGCCTCGTATGTGCTGCCCAACCCCGCAGGCGACGTCCTGAAGTACGTCGACTACTGGTCGATGCGCACCGAGAAGCCCGAGGCGGCGTTCACCGCTGACGAGGAGATCGGCGAGCGGCGCTGGATCACCTTGGCCGAGGCGCGGGAGGTGTTGACGCGCCCGCGGGACCAGCAGGTGCTCAAGGCGTTCGGTTCGCTCCCGGCGGTGACCTCGACGGTCCTGCTCGTGGCTCCGGCGGAGGTCGAGCAGGACTGGGACGGGCCGGAAGTGACGCGGCCGCTGAGCCCGCGCGGGCAGGACCAGGCGGTGCGGTTGGCGGCGCTCGCGTCGCTGTACCAGCCGGATCGGGCCTACAGCGCCACGAGCCGGGCCGGCGTGCAGACGGTGGAGCCGATCGCGCACGCGGTGCGGTGCATGCTGAGCGGCGATGCGGCGTTCGACACCGAAGCCCACGAACGCAATCCCGAACGCTCCAGCGCGCGCGTCCGCGAGCTCGCGGGCGGCGGCGGTGCGACGATCGTCTGCGCAGAGCCGGAAGTCGTGAGCGACACGGTCGCGATCCTGGCGGACGAGGACGGCGTCGAGACCCCGGACGTGTCGACCAGGCCCGGTGAGGCCTGGGTGCTGTCCTTGTCGGGCCAGAAGCTCGTGGGTGTGGAGCGACTGTAGGGATCCCGCTCGCGGAGGCGCTTCGCGGGCAGGGCAAGAGCAGTTGAGCGCCGTGTCTCGGGCCCGGCCTCGGCGAAGCCTGCGAGCCGTCAATTGGCACTGTCGAAACCCTGACATGGGGGGTACGGCAGGTCCGGGTCAGCGGTGGCGGTCGTCACCGCTGCGCTGCTTACCGCATTCCCGCCCCCTGGACCGCTCACGTGCGTCCTGCGAGCGGGTCGCGGTACCGTTGGCCGCCCCACCGCTCTGCGTGCGTCTCAGCGCGCCTACAAGGAGGAATGCCGCCGTGCCGGACAGCGCCCCAACCGCCCTGCAGAACTGGGCCGGGAACATCCGCTTCTCCCCCAGCCGCTTCGAGGCGCCCGCCACGCTCGATGAGGCCCGTGCGGTCGTGGCCGCCGCGCCGCGCCTGCGCGTACTCGGCTCGGGGCACTCGTTCAACACGATCGCCGCCTCCGACGCGACCATGGTCTCCCTCGCCGGCATCGAGCCCGAGGTGAACATCAACGCCCTCACCGGCACCGTCCGGGCGTCCGGGTGGATCACTTACGCCGCCTTGAGTGCCGCCGTCCACCGGGCCGGGTTCGCCTTGCACAACATGGCCTCGCTGCCGCACATCTCCATTGCCGGGTCGATCGCCACGGGCACGCACGGCTCGGGGAACGGCAACGGGAACCTCGCCACCGCCGTGGCCGCGATCGAGTTCATCGGCCCCGACGGCGAACTGCGCACCGTCGCACGCGGCGACGAGGACTTCCCCGGCTCCGTGGTCCACCTGGGGGCCTTGGGGGTCGTGCACGCCGTGACCCTCGACCTCCTGCCGGGGTTCGAGATGCGCCAGTACGTCTACGACGGCCTCGCCTTCGACCAGGCCGTCGTGCACTTCGACGAGCTCACCTCCGCCGCCTACAGCACCAGCCTGTTCACCGCGTGGGGCGCGGAACCGCAGTTCCAGTACTGGGTCAAGCAGCGCACCGCCGACCAGACCCACCCGTTCCCGAAGGCGAACTGGTACGGCGCACCGCTGGCCGACGGGCCGCGCCACCCCGTCCCGGGCGTCGACCCCACCGCGTGCACCGAGCAGCAGGGCCAGACCGGTCCTTGGCACGAACGCCTGCCGCACTTCAAACCCGAGTTCACGCCCAGCTCAGGCGACGAACTGCAGTCGGAGTTCCTGATCGACCGCGCCGACGCGCCCGCGGCCCTGGAGGCCATGGCCGGACTCGGCGACAAGCTCGGCTCGGTCGTGCAGATCTGCGAGCTCCGCACGATGAAGGGCGACGACCTGTGGCTCTCACCCGCATTCGGGCGCGACACAGTGGGCCTGCATTTCACTTGGGTGAGCGATTTCGCGGCAGTCGAGCCGGTGATGTCCGCGATTGAGGGGGCACTGGAACCGTTCTCACCGCGGCCGCATTGGGGCAAATTGTTTTCGATACCAATCGATGACGTCCGCTCGCGTTATCCGCGAATGGGGGACTTCGAGAAACTTCGCGAACGCGTCGATCCAGAGGGGAAGTTCACCAATGACTTCTCCGCCGCAGTCACGGGCGGTACCGCACGCTAGTGGACGGTGCCGCGCGACGCGGCCGTCCCGGAAAAGCCGGGTAAAGCAACGAGGGCATTCAGGTGGATCCTGAATGCCCTCTTCCCCGTGCGAGTACGGACGGGGCCTCACCGTGCCCCGAACCGGTTCGGGGCCGCGGCATCAGCCGCGTCCGCGCTTCATGGTCTTCTTCGCGGTCTTCTTGGCCGCGGGCTTCGCCGCGGTCTTGCGCACCGCCTTCTTCGCGGTCGAGGCCTTCTTGGCCGTGGACTTCTTCGCCGCGGTCTTCTTGGCGCCCACGCGGCTCGTGGCCGTCGAACGGGTCGCCGTGGAGGCCGCCCGCGTGGTCTTCTTGGCGGCCGTCTTCTTGGTCGCCTTCTTGGCGGCGGCCTTCTTGGCCGGTGCCGCCTTCTTCGCGGTGGCCGACTTGGCCGCCTTGCGCTTGCCGGTCACGAGCTCCTTGAAGCCGGTGCCCGGACGGAACGCGGGGACGACGGTCTTCTTGACCTTCACCGCTTCCCCGGTGCGCGGGTTGCGCGCCATGCGAGCAGCGCGCTGGCGCTTCTCGAAGACGCCGAATCCGGCGAAGGAGACTTTCTCCCCTTTCACCACCGCGCGCTGTATCTCGTCGATCGCGACATCCACCACTTCTTTCGCGGCGGTGCGGTCGCCAGTCCGTGCTGCGATCCGATCGACGAACTCTGCCTTGTTCACGAGTCCTACCCTCCCGATAGTCCTTGAAGCCATACCAGCTTGTTAAGCGCACGTTATGACGTTTCGAAAGCGAACGCAACTGTTTCCGCGAAAATCGACCCGTTGTGTCGCAAGGAATTTTTATTCCGGTGCCCGAAATCGACGCTCGCAACCCCGTTGGGAGGGACCCGAACACGCCTGGAGCCGGTGGCGACGCCACCGGCTCCGTACGTAGGGCCTAACTGAATCGGGTTGTGGACACTAGACCCGAGCGGGGAGAGTCCTAGGCCGCCAAGCGTCCCGGTTCGACTCGAAAGCCGCGATCTTGTCCTCGTCGCGCAGCGTCAGCGCCACGTCGTCGAGGCCCTCCATCATGCGCCAGCGCAGGAACTCGTCGAACTCGAAGCCCCAGGTGCGGTCCCCCGCACGGACTTCGCACTTCTCGAGGTCGACGGTGACCTCCGCGTCCGGGTTCACTTCGGCGAGCCGCCACAGCTCTTCGACGGCCGCCTCGGGCAGCTCCACAGTCAACAGACCGTTCTTGAGCGAGTTGCCGCGGAAGATGTCGCCGAAGCGCGGAGCGATGACGGCCTTGAACCCGTAGTCCTTCAGGGCCCAGACCGCGTGCTCGCGAGAGGAACCGGTGCCGAACTCGGTGCCGGTGACCAGGATCGTGGCCTGCTTGTACTCGTCCTGGTTGAGCAGGAACTTCTCGTCCTCGCGCCACTCGGCGAACAGGCCGTCCTCGAAGCCGGTCTTGGTGACCCGCTTGAGGTACACGGCCGGGATGATCTGGTCGGTGTCGACGTTCGAGCGCCGCAGCGGCGCCACGTGACCGGTGTGGGTCGTGAACTTGTCCATGGTTTCCCTGCCCTTCCTACAGATCCGCCGGGCTGGCGAGGTGGCCGGTGACGGCCGTGGCGGCCGCGACGGCCGGGCTCACCAGGTGCGTGCGTCCGCCCTTGCCTTGGCGGCCCTCGAAGTTGCGGTTCGAGGTGGAGGCGGCGCGCTGGCCGGGCGTCAGCTGGTCCGGGTTCATGCCCAGGCACATCGAACAGCCCGCGAAGCGCCAGTCGGCGCCGGCGTCGATGAAGACCTTGTCGAGGCCTTCGGCGATCGCCTGCTCGCGGACCTTCGCGGAGCCGGGCACGACCATCATGTTGACGCTCTCGGCGACCTTGCGGCCCTTGATGACCTCGGCGGCGGTGCGCAGGTCTTCGATGCGGCCGTTGGTGCACGAGCCGAGGAAGACGACGTCGACGTCGATGTCGCGCATCGGCGTGCCGGCTTTCAGGCCCATGTACTCCAGGGCCCCAGCGGCGGTGGTGCGCGCGATCGGGTCCTCGAAGTCCTCGGGGGCGGGGACGCTCCCGGACAGCTCGACGCCCTGCCCGGGGTTGGTGCCCCAGGTGACGAACGGGCTCAACGAGGCCGCGTCGATGACGATCTCCTTGTCGAAGACGGCGCCCTCGTCGGTGGTGAGGCTCTGCCAGTACTCGACGGCCGCGTCCCAGTCCTCGCCCTGGGGCGCATGCGCGCGGCCCTTGACGTAGGCGGCGGTCTTCTCGTCGGGCGCGATCATGCCGGCCTTGGCGCCCCACTCGATCGACATGTTGCACACCGTCATGCGGCCTTCCATCGAGAGCTCCTCGATGGCCTGGCCGCGGTACTCGACGATGTGGCCCTTGCCGCCGCCGGTGCCGGTGATGGAGATGATCTTGAGGATCAGGTCCTTGGCGGACACGCCTTCGGGCAGCGACCCGTTGACGGTGACGGCCATGTACTTCGGCTTCGCCTGCGGCAGGGTCTGCGTGGCGAGCACGTGCTCGACCTCGCTGGTGCCGATGCCGAACGCGATCGAGCCGAACGCGCCGTGCGTGGAGGTGTGGGAGTCGCCGCACACGACGGTCATGCCCGGCTGGGTGAGTCCCAGCTGGGGTCCCACGACGTGGACCACGCCTTGGTTCTCGTCACCGAGCGAGTGGATCCGGACGCCGAATTCCTCGCAGTTGGCGCGGAGCGTCTCGATCTGCTTGCGGCTGGTCGGGTCCGCGATGGTGAAGAGGTTGTCGGTGGGCGTGTTGTGGTCTTCGGTCGCGATCGTGAGATCGGTCCGGCGGACCTTGCGCCCTGCCACCCGGAGGCCGTCGAAGGCCTGGGGGCTGGTCACCTCATGGAGAAGGTGCAGGTCGATGTAGAGCAGGTCGGGTTGTTGGCCGCCCGTGCGTACCACGTGGGCGTCCCAGACCTTTTGTGCGAGGGTGCGCGGCCGCGTCTCCTCGGGTTCGTGTGGTGTACGTGACATCTCTGTTCCCAGTCGTTGGACTTCTCGAAATATGGGAGGTAATGTTCAGCTCGTGAGAACGAATACTATCAGCGGAGTCGGCGTCCTTGACAAGGCGGTGCTCATCCTCACGGCTTGCACCAACGGCGCCAGCCTGGCTGAGCTCGTGCACGAGACGGGTTTGCCCAGGGCCACGGCCCACCGGCTCGCGCAGGCACTTGAGGCCCACGAGATGCTGCAACGCGACCATGAAGGCCGCTGGCGCCCCGGACCGAAGCTCGGCGAGCTCGCCGGTTCCACGGCCGACGTCCTGTTGAGCGCCGCCGAGCCGGTGCTCAACCTCCTGCGCGACCAGACGGGCGAATCGACCCAGCTGTACCGCAGGCGGGCAGACGAACGCGTCTGCGTGGCCGCCGCCGAACGCGCCTCCGGGCTGCGGGACACCGTGCCGGTCGGCGCGGGCCTCCCGATGACCGCCGGTTCGGGCGCGCAGGTGCTGCTGGCTTGGGAGCCCCCGGAGGGGATCCTGCCGCTGCTGCCGAAGTGCCGCTTCTCGTCCAAGACCCTCGCCGAAGTACGCCGCCGCGGCTTCGCGCAGTCGGTCGCCGAACGCGAACCCGGTGTGGTCAGCGTCTCAGCTCCGGTGCGTGACAAGACCGGCCGCGTCGTCGCCGCGATCTCGGTGTCCGGTCCCATAGAGCGTCTCGGACGGCGCCCCGGCGACCGCCTCGGCATGGCCGTGATCCGCGCCGGGCAGAAGCTCTCCGGCCTCTGACCCCCATTTTCCGTGCTCGTGGCGGCCCGGCGGACTCGTTCCGCCGGGCCGTTCCTCGTCCGCGGCGCAACCGAACCGGTCATTCGCCTCGTCTGAGGAGCATGCGATACAACCCCATCCGCACTGCCGCACCCCTGGCCTGCGTCGCCCTCGCGCTCACCGCCTGCACCGGTGAGGAACCCGAGCCGACGCCGCTCGAGATCGGCTTGGAGGCCACCGAAGAGGACGAGGCGCGCCTGATCGCCGCCCTCGCCGAGGCCGAAGACGTCAATTACGAGATCACCGCCATCTTCGGCCGCCTCGCGCGCCAGTGCATGGAGGAGAAGGGCTTCACCGTCCACGACGAGACGGTCTGGTACCAGCCGGAGCCGCTCGAAGACGACGAGCAACAGCTCCAGTTCGACGCGCCCACCGAGCAGATCCCCACCGCCGAGGAGGCTTCCGAGAACGGCTTCATGGCCTGGGCCCAGACCTACGACGGCAGCGAACTCGCCCCGCCCGACCCGACCGACGAGCTGATGGAACCGTACTGGGAGCTGCTCGACGGGCCCTACTACGAACTCTCCTCCGAGGACCGGAGGGCCTGGGACGTCGCCTATTACGGCGCCGAGGTCATCGCCTGGCAGGAGGGCCCCGACGACAAGCCCCTGACACAGCCCGAACCCGGCGGCTGCGACGGCGAGGTCCACCGGGCGATCTACGGCGAACCGGTCCAGTGGAGCGCCCCCGAGGACCCGGAGTTCGTGAGCTGGCTCTGGGGCGAGGAGAACCCGCTGTACGTCGGCTGGGACCACGCCGAGCAGCTGCGGACCTGGCGCGACCTGACCCGCGAAGAGGAGCGGGCGTTCCTGACCTGCCTCGACGAAGGCGGCAACACCGGCTGGGACCTGAACGACGAGGGCTACGTCGACACGTTCTTCTACCTGCACGCCCACTACCCGCAGGACCCGGCCAACGCCGGCATCGAGTTCGACCCGCTGCCCGACTGGCAGCTCGCGCTCATGCCCGAGGTGCCGGCCGACGCGCCGTACGACTACGACACCGCGTTCGCGATCGAGGTCGAGCTGGCCGAGGACTTCGCGGCGTGCGCCGACGAGACCGGCTACCGCGAAGCGGGCCAGACGCAATGGCGTGCGCTCCACATCGGACGCATGCTCGAGCACGAGGCGGAGGTCTTCGCCTGGCAGGAGACGATGAACGGCTACCTGGAGACCGCTCAGGAGCTGTTGGAGGCCTGACCGCCCGCGAATCGGGCCGCCGTCACGTCCACTGCTCGGCCGCAATGGCGGCCAGATCCTCGTCGCGAGCGCGCTTCTCGACTTCGAGCACCGGGGAATCGGGCGCGTGGGCCTCCAGGTAGGCGATGGCGACGAGATCGTCCTGGTAACGCCCGAACACGGTCTGGAGCCGCTCGGCCTCGGCGGCGATCGACTCGGCGACCGCGCCGAGCGCCGAGGCGGCCTCGGCGGTGTAGCGAGTGCGCTTGGCGGCCTTGCGGGCCGCATGGCGTGCCGCGTCCGGATCGGGGGCGGAGGCGATCGCGAACAGGGCCGAGGCCAGATCGTCGCGCGCGGCCTCGACGTCGTCGATCAGCTCTTTCGCCGCGGGCCGGACCGCCTCCTTCGAGAAGTGCGGGTGCCGTGCCATCCGGTCGGCGGCCTCCATGAGTTTCGCGAAGCGCTTGCGCGCGAAGGCCCTCGCGAGCCGCCGGTACGCGCGTCGCTCCTCGCCCAGGAGGGCCTGGAACCACTCGGGTTCGTCGCCGCCGAGCCGCTCGGCGAACCGCATCCGCAGCACTTCGAGATCCCGGACCTCCCCGAGCTCGGCCGCGAGCCAGCGCAGTCGCTTGCGGGAGAGCGGCACTTTCGCGTAGAGGTGCGAGTAGGTGGTGAGCAGGGACCGAAGCCGCCGGGTCGCGACCCGCATCTTGTGCACGGCGTCCTCTTCACCCCGCAAAGCGGGCTTCCGCGTCTTCCGCAAGGTCTTCACCTGTTTGGCCAGATAAGAATGCACCCCGGCCCCGGCACTGACGGCGGTCATCGGCACCTCCCGAAGTAGCGCCCACTTCCCATTACAGCACCGAACACACCTGGCTCGTAACATGGCGCCCATGGAAGACGACCGCGAGGCCGAAGCCGACACCCGTAACTTCAAGGAATGGATCCGCGAAGAGCCGCACGTCGATGGCTTCACGGACACCGCCGACGTTCGCGCCGAGCTGCTTCAGGACCGTGATCTCGGGTTCGACGAGTAGCCGCTGGCGCTGGTCGCCGCCTATGACAGGAGCATACGAACAAATAGCTTCGTCTTCGGAGTGAGCTGCCTCGCCGGGTAGTAGTCGGCGACGCAATCAAGCGCTTCCTCAACGGATTGAAAACCGTTGAGCTGGTATAGCTCACGCAAATCCTTCGCATCGCGATCAGCCCGCGCGGCGGCCGCCTTCATCGCAAACAGGTACCGAGGCGACGCGACACGCACGACGATGCCTGGCCGCTTGAGCATCACGGTGGCGTTGGGGTCCACTCCGGGAAGAAACCCCTTCACCGCATCGTTGAGCCAGTCCGACTCGACTCCATGCTGCTCCGCGACCTTCCGCGCGGCCTCGTAGACGACCATCTTCGGTTCGAAGATCGCGTCAAGGTCTCCGGTGAAGCGCCTGGTGTTATAAGCCAACGCCATGGCTGCGCCACCGACGATGAAGAGCTCCGCTCGCTCGCCCTCTTGCGCCAACACCTCGCCGAGTTCCGTGAGGAGCTCGGTGATGTCATCGCGCCCAAGCGTGTCGTTCATACACTCTCCAAGGAAGAGCCGTCGATGAACACTCCGCGGCCCGAGAGTTCAGGCGGCGACGAGAGTGCCGCCAGCGCCTTGAGGCCGGGTGCGGGGCGACCGATGATGTCCTCGATCACGTACCAAGGCTTCCTCAGGAAACGCCCGGGGGCACTGGCCCATCCGGGGACCGGAAGTCCGGCAATACCGCTCGCATACTCGGCCACTCCGGCAAGCAGCGCATCCCACCTCCTGTCTCCGATGTCTTCCGGTTCGGTTCGTATTGCCTTCCGCACCACGGCCGGATCGGATCGCCTGATGGCATCGACGAACATGATCACCTGCCTGAAAGCGTCGTCCGGGTCTCGCGTGTTCAGCGAGTGCCGGACGGCTGCGGCGGTTCGATCCAAAGACGGCTCACGGGTTCGCTTGAAACTCACCGCGATTTGGTCGACACCGACCGCCTCCGCATATCGGCTGACCGTACTGAACCGTGGATCGGAGGCCCCAGACTCAAGCCTGGCGATAGCCGACTGCGTCGTACCGATGCGAGCTGCGACCTCGGCTTGAGACAGCCCGAGATCCTGTCGCGCGGAACGAAGCCGCTCGACAGCTGGCAGCAGCGATT
Source organism: Glycomyces rhizosphaerae (assembly GCF_042647865.1). NCBI lineage: Bacteria > Bacillati > Actinomycetota > Actinomycetes > Glycomycetales > Glycomycetaceae > Glycomyces > Glycomyces rhizosphaerae. The sequence continues at coordinate 193,576 of NZ_JBHRWO010000004.1, read as the reverse complement.
CCTTCATGAGACGATTATAGCGAATTCGCTATTCTAAGCGAGCGGTCCCGCGGCCTCTTCGATCTCGTGCCTGAGAGCTGGGCTCTCAATGAGGCGTTTGACCTGCTCTATTACCGGAGCGAGGAACTGGTCCGGGCCTGGTTTTCCGGCGATCGGGCCGACCGCTGCGGTCGCGGCCCTGGCCGCCGGAGACGGGATGAGGGGCAGGCGAAGTTGAAGGCCCTGGGTTGCGGCGAGCATTTCAACCGCGAGCAGGGTGCCCAGGTTGTCGATGATCGTTCTGAGCTTGCAGGCCGCAGCCCAGCCCATTGACACGTGGTCTTCCTGCATTCCCGAGGTCGGGACCGAGTCGACCGAGGCCGGGGCCGAGAGCCGTCGGTTCTCGGCCACGATGCCCGCCGCCGTGTACTGCGCGATCATCAGGCCGGAGTTCACTCCCGGGTCTGGGCTGAGGAAGGCAGGGAGGCCCCGGTTGCGGGTGATGTCGAGCAGGCGGTCCACTCGTCGTTCGGAGATCGACCCGACGTCCGTTGCGGCTATCCCGAGGAAGTCGGCCGCGTAGCCCAGCGGGGCTCCGTGGAAGTTTCCGGTCGATTCGACCCTGCCGTCCGGTAGGACCACTGGGTTGTCGACGACTGAGCGGAGTTCTTGGTCCGCCACGGTCTCGGCGTACGCCAGCACGTCGCGCGCGGCGCCCGCCACCTGCGGAGCGCACCTCATTGAGTAGGCGTCCTGCACCGCGTGCGCGAGGTCGTTCCTGTGGGAGTCCATGACTTCGGAGTCCTGCAGTAGCTTGTGGATGTTCGCGGCGCTTTTCGCTTGACCGGGCTGGGGGCGGATCTCGTGGAGTTCAGGTTGGAAGGGGCGATCGGAGCCCAGCATTGCCTCGTTCGAGAGGGCTGCGCAGACATCTGCCATCGTCAGGAGGTGGCGCAGATCGGCTACGGCGAGGATCAGCATGCCGAGCATGCCGTCCGTGCCGTTGATGAGCGCGAGGCCTTCCTTGGAGGACAGGGTGATCGGCCGCAGTCCGGCGCGTTCCAGGACCGGTCCGGCGTCCACTCGGCTGCCGTCCGCCTCGCGGACCCAGCCTTCGCCCAGGAGGACCATCGCGCAGTGCGCGAGCGGCGCGAGGTCGCCGGAGGCGCCGAGGGAGCCGTGGCGCGGGACCCAAGGGGTGATGTCGGCGTTGAGCAGTGCCGCGAGGCCTTCGGCGATCTCGGGGCGGACTCCGGAGCGGCCCATGGCGAGTGAGCGCACGCGTAGCAGCATCATGGCGCGCACGACTTCTTCGGGCATCGGGTCGCCGACGCCGGCGGCGTGCGAGCGGATGAGCGCGTGCTGGAGTTCGGCGCGGCGCTCGGGCTCGACGAAGGTGTTGGCGAGGGCGCCGAAACCGGTCGAGACGCCGTAGACGGGACGGCCTTCGCGTTCGATCGCGTCCACGATCGCCCGGCTCGCGGCCATCGCCTCGCGGGCCTCGGCGTCGATCACGACGCGGGCGTGGTCGCGCGCCACCGCGATCACCTCTTCAGGGGTGACCGGGACCGGCTTGATGTGGACTGTGGACATCGCTACTCCTCAACGCGTTGCGGTGCCGTCGTGTACGACGGTCTCGATCAGGGGCGTCCCGGGCCGGTAGGCCAGGTGGACGTGGCTGGGGGCGTCGAGCACGGCGAGGTCGGCGCGTGCGCCGACGACGAGGCGGCCGATGTCGGCGCGACGCAGGGCCTGAGCACCGCCGGCGGTGGCGGCGGTGAGTGCTTCGGCGGGGGTCATGTGCATCTCGCGGACGGCGAGCGCGATGCAGAAGGCCATGCTGCTGGTGAACGACGAGCCGGGGTTGCAGTCGGTCGCGAGGGCGACGGTCGCTCCGGCGTCGATGAGGCGGCGCGCGTCCGGATAAGGCGAGCGCGTGGAGAACTCGGCCCCGGGGAGCAGGGTCGCGACCGTGTCGCCGTTCGCGAGGGCGTCCACGTCGGCGTAGGTGAGGTGCGTGCAGTGGTCGGCGGAGGCGGCGCCGAGTTCGACGGCGAGGCGGACGCCGGGACCGGCGGTGAGCTGGTTGGCGTGGACGCGCAGGCCGAGACCGGCTTTCGCGCTCGCGGTGAGCACGGCGCGGGCCTGGTCGCCGTCGAAGGCGCCGCGTTCGCAGAAGACGTCGGCCCATTTCGCGTGAGGCGCACAGGCTTCGAGCATGGGGCCGCAGGCGAGTGCCGTGTACTCGTCGGGATCGGCGCCGGCCGGGACGGTATGCGCGCCGAGGTAGGTGGTCTCGGCGGTGAACTCGCCGGCGATGCGCAGCGACCGGGACTCATCGGCGACGGTGAGGCCGTACCCGGATTTGATCTCCACTGTGGTCGTGCCTTGGCGGAGCATCTCGGCGGTGAGGCGGGCGGCGGTGGCGCGGAGGCGCTCGTCGGAGGCCATGCGCGTGGCTGCGACGGTGGTGCGGATGCCGCCGCCGGTATAGGGCTCGCCGCTCATGCGGGCCGCGAATTCGGCGTGGCGGTCACCGGCGAAGACGAGGTGGGAGTGGCTGTCGACGAAGCCGGGGATCACGGCGCGGCCGCCAGCGTCGAGACGTGCGTCGGCTTGGGGCGCTTCGGCATTGAGCCCGATCCAGGCGATGCGGTCGCCTTCGGTGACGATCGCGGCGTCGTTCATGATGCCGGTCTCGGGGTCGGCGGTGAACAGTTCGCCGATGTTCGCGATGAGGAGGCTCGTCGCGGCGTTCTCATCGGGTTGCGGTGCGCTCATTTCCAAAGCTCCTTGATGGACGATGCCAGGGCGGCGCCCGCGTCGATGCGGAGATGCCTGCCGCCCGCGACGATCCGGCGGCCGTCGACGATCACGTCGGTGATGTCGGCGGCCGTGGCGGCGTAGACGACGCCGGAAGGGTCGATCCCCGCGGTCCGCGGCGTCCGGAGACCCACCGTGACCAGGTCGGCCCGCGCGCCGACCTCGATCCGGCCCGCGTCGGGCCAGCCGAGACTGTCATGCATGGTCATCGCGTCGACGAGCTCGCCAGCGGTGAACCGGCCGCGTTCCTCGCTGACGAGCCGTTCGTGCATCTCCACCGCCCGCGCCTCCTCGAACATGTCCACAATGGCGTTGCTGTCGGTGCCAAGCGAGAGCCGCACGCCCGCTTCGGCGAGCGCTCGCGCCGGGCCGAGCCCGTCGGCGAGGTCGCGTTCGGTCGTGGGGCAGAAGCACGTGGTCGTGCCCGAGCGGCGCAGCAGGTCGATGTCGTGCCCCGCCAAGTGCGTGGCGTGGACGGCCGTCAGATCGGGCCCGAGGAGCCCGCAGCGTTCGAGGAGTTCGGTAGGGCTGCAACCGTGCACGGCCCGGCAGGCCTCGTTCTCGGCCCGCTGCTCCGAGAGGTGCGCGTGGACGGGGCGGCCCTCGGTCGAGCAGGCGAACGCGGCCATCGCCTCTTCCGGGACGGCGCGGACCGAATGCACCGCGCCGCCGATGACGGCGTGATCGGGCGGGTCCAGCTTCTCGACGCGGTCGAGCCAGGCCTCCAGGCTCCCGTCGCCGAAGCGCCGCTGCGCGGGTTCGAGCGGCAGGCCGAAACCGCCTGCGAGATAGAGGGTGTCGAGCAGCGTGATCCGGATACCGGCATCGGCCGCGGCCTGGAACAGGGCCTCCCCCATGGCGTTCGGGTCCGCGTACGGGCGCCCGCCCGGCGAATGGTGCAGGTAGTGGAACTCCCCCACGCTCGTGATCCCCGCGAGGGCCATCTCGGCGTAGACCGCGCGCGCCAGGCGGTAGTACGAGTCGGGTTCGAGGCGCTGCGACAAGGCGTACATGCCCTCTCGCCAGGTCCAGAACGTGCCGGTGCCGGTGTGGGTGCGCCCGCGCAGCGCCCGGTGGAACGCGTGCGAATGCGCGTTGGCGAAGCCCGGGAGGGTCACGCCCGCAAGGACGTCGCCGTGGCGTCGGGCGCCGTGGGTCACCTTGGCGATGCGCCCGTCCGCGACCTCGATCGCGACGGCGTCGGCCGGGCCTCCGGGCAGGTGGGCGTGCTCGGCCCAGAAGGTCAGCACGCCAGGTCCCGCAGTACGGCCGCGAGCGCGTCGACACCCGCGGCGCAGTCCTCGTCGCTCGCCGCCTCGCCCGGTGCGTGCGAGACCCCGGTCGGGTTGCGCACGAACAGCATCGCGGTCGGCACGTGCGCGGACAGGACGCCCGCGTCGTGGCCCGCGGCGGTGGGCAGGACCGGCGCGCCGCCGAGCAGGGCGGCGATCCGGTCCCGCAGGGAGGCGTCGAACTCGACGATCGGCGTCTCGGACTCAGGATGGATCGCGACTCGGGTGCCGTCGCGCCCGGCGCGTTCGGTCACTTTGGACTCGAAGCCGCTCAGGATCTCGCCGAGCACCGCCTCATCGGGGGCGCGGGCGTCGAGCCACGCGGTCACCTTCGCGGCGATCGCGTTGGTGGCGTTCGGCTCGACCTCGACCCGACCGACGGTCGCGACGCCTCCGGCGAGGCGGGCCTCCTTGCGGGCGGCGAGGACCGCGAACGCGAAGGTGAGCATCGGGTCGCGCCGGTCGGGGAGGCGAGTCGTCCCGGCGTGGTCGGCCTCGCCGGTGAAGGTGACCCGCCAGCGGCCGTGGGGCCAGATCGCGCTGGCCACGGCCACAGGTGATTCGCTGCCGTCGAGGGCGCGGCCCTGCTCGATGTGGAGTTCGACGAACGCCGCGAGCCGTTGGAGCCGTTCCGGTTCGGGCCCGAGGCTGTCGGGGTCGGCCCCGGCGGCGTCCATGGCCTCGGCGAGCGTGATGCCGTCCGGGTCGGTGAGGGCGCGGGCCCGGTCGGGTTCCAGGACGCCGGTCAGGAGGCGCGAGCCGAGGCACGGGACGCCGAAGCGGCCGCCTTCCTCCTCGGTGAACGCGGCGATGCCGATGGGCCGCTTCGGCATCGCGCCTTCGGTTCGGAGCTGGTCGACGGCGAGGAAGGCCGAGACGATGCCGAGCGGTCCGTCGTAGGCGCCGCCGTGCGGGACGGAGTCGAAGTGACTGCCCGTGAGGACGGCTCCGTGAGGGTGCGGGGCCTCCGGGTCCTGGACGGGTTCCTTCTCCGGGTCCCACCAGGCGTAGAGGTTGCCGTTGCGGTCCTCCTCGAAGCGCAGGCCGCGCCGCTTGGACTGATCGTGGAACCAGGTGCGGCAGTCCAGGTCGGCCTCGGTCCAGGAGAACCGCAGGTAGCCGCCGCCCTCGGCCTTGCCGATGGGCAGCAGTTCGCTCCACAGCCGATGGAACTCGCCCGTGTCCATGTCAATCCCCGTTCGCTATTGGTGCCGCAGCTGCCCCGATTCAGGTCTCCTTGACCGGGATGCGCACTCCGTGATCCTCCGCGACCGCTTCGGCCTCCTCGTAGCCGGCGTCCACGTGGCGGATGACGCCCATGGCCGGGTCGTTGGACAGGACCCGCGAGAGCTTCTGGGCCGCAAGCGGCGTCCCATCGGCCACAGTGACCTGTCCGGCGTGGATGGACCGGCCGATGCCGACGCCGCCGCCGTGGTGGATCGAGACCCAGCTGGCTCCCGAAGCGGTGTTGACGAGGGCGTTGAGCAGGGGCCAGTCGGCGATGGCGTCCGAGCCGTCGCGCATGCCCTCGGTCTCGCGGTAGGGGCTGGCGACCGAGCCGCAGTCGAGGTGGTCGCGCCCGATCACGATGGGGGCCTTCAAGGTGCCGTCGGCGACCATCTCGTTGAAGCGGACCCCGGCCACGTCCCGTTCGCCGTGCCCGAGCCAGCAGATCCGGGCCGGAAGGCCCTGGAAGGCGACGCGTTCGCGGGCGAGCGAGATCCAGCGGTGCAGGCTGCGGTTCTCCGGGAACAGGTCGAGCACGGCCTGGTCGGTGGCGGCGATGTCGGCCGGGTCGCCCGAGAGCGCGGCCCATCGGAAGGGGCCCTTGCCTTCGCAGAACAGGGGCCGGATGTAGGCGGGCACGAATCCGGGGAACGCGAAGGCGCGCTTGAAGCCGCCTTCGAGGGCCTCGCCGCGGATCGAGTTGCCGTAGTCGAAGACCTCGGCGCCCGCGTCGAGGAACCCGACCATGGCCTCCACGTGGCGGGCCATGGATTCGCGGGCCCGGTCGGTGAACGCCTCGGCGTCGGACTTGGCGAGTTCGGCCGCGTCCTTGTAGTAGACCCCGGCTGGCACATAGGACAGCGGGTCGTGCGCGGAGGTCTGGTCGGTGACGATGTCGACTTCCACGCCCCGCTTGAGGATCTCGGGGAGGATCTCGGCGGCGTTGCCGACCAGGCCGATCGACTTGGCGGTGCGGCTCTGCTTGGCGGCCATGGCCTGTGCGATCGCGTCATCGAGGTCGGCCGCGACGGTGTCGAGGTAGCGGGTCCGCAGGCGCCGTTCGAGGCGCTCGGGGTCGACCTCGACGATGAGGCACACGCCGTCGTTCATCGTGACGGCGAGCGGCTGGGCCCCGCCCATGCCGCCGCACCCGGCCGTCAGCGTGAGCGTCCCTTTGAGACTGCCGCCGAAGCGCTTCTCCGCGATGGCGGCGAAGGTCTCGTAGGTGCCCTGGAGGATGCCCTGCGTGCCGATGTAGATCCACGAGCCGGCCGTCATCTGGCCGTACATGGTCAGGCCGAGCGATTCGAGGCGCCGGAACTCGGGCCAGGTGGCCCAGTCGGGCACCAGGTTCGAGTTCGCGATGAGCACGCGCGGCGCCCACTCGTGCGTGCGCATGACGCCGACGGCGCGGCCGCTCTGCACGAGCAGCGTCTCGTCCGCCTCGAGGGTGAGGAGGGTCCGCAGGATCGCCTTGAGGTCCTCCCGGCTGCGCGCGGCCTTGCCGGTGCCGCCGTAGACCACCAGGTCATCGGGGCGCTCGGCCACCTCGGGGTCGAGGTTGTTCTGGAGCATCCGGTACGCCGCCTCCGCCTGCCAGGTCTTGCAGTGCAGGTCAGGGCCGTGTGGTGCGTGCATGTATCCGCTCCCCGTCACAAGTTGCCGCGCTTGGCCTGCTCCTTCTCCAAGGCCTCGAACAGGGCCTTGAAGTTGCCCTTGCCGAAGCTGAGCGAGCCGTGCCTCTCAATGATCTCGTAGAACATTGTCGGCCGGTCCTGTTGTGGTTTGGTGAAGATCTGGAGCATATAGCCGTCCTCATCGCGGTCGACCAGAACGCGCCGCCGCTGCAGCTCCTCGATCGGGACGCGCACCTCGCCGATGCGCATCCGCAGCTCAGGGTCCTCGTAGTAGGCGTCGGGGGCCTCCAGGAACTCGACGCCCCGCTCGCGCATGGCGTCGACGGCGGCGAGGATGTCGCTGGTGGCGAGCGCGATGTGCTGGACGCCGGGGCCGCCGTAGAACTCCAGGTACTCGTCGATCTGGGACTTCTTCTTGCCTTCGGCCGGCTCGTTGATCGGGAACTTGATCTTGCGGCTGCCGTTGGCGACGACCTTGCTCATGAGCGCGGAGTACTCGGTGGCGATCGCGTCGTCGACGAACTCGACGATGTTGGTGAAGCCCATGACGCGCTCGTAGTAGCCGACCCACTCGCGCATCCTGCCGAGCTCGACGTTGCCGACGACGTGGTCGATGGCCTGGAAGAAGCGCTTCTGGGGCGGGGCGACCATGGGCTCGCAGCGGACGAAGCCCGGCAGGAACGGGCCGTCGTACTTCGACCGGTCGATGAGCACGTTGCGGGTCTCGCCGTAGGTGCCGATGACGGCGCGGCGGACGGTGCCGTGCTCGTCGGTGAGGTCGTGCGGCTCCTCGATCGCGATGGCGCCCTGCTCGATCGCGTGCCTGTAGTTCGCGTCCACATCGGGCACTTCGAGGGCGACTTCGATGACGCCGTCGCCGTGCGCGGCGTAGTGCCTGGTCGCCTCGGACTCGGCGGTGACGCCGCCGGCGAGGACGAAGACGACGCCGCCGGACTTGAGCGCGAACTCGGCGTGCTCGCGGTGGCCCTGCTCGGGGCCCCGGTACGCGAACAGGGTCATGCCGAACGCGGTCGAGTAGTAGTGGGCGGCCTGGCGGGCGTTGCCCACGTAGTAGCGGACGTGGTCCCAGCCCTTGATCGGGAAGGCGTCTTCGCGGATGTCGTGTTCGACGGCGCCGACCAGCTGGGCGTCTGCGGCACTGCTGGAGCGGTTGGCGGTGTCGACCATGGCGGCCTCCTCGGCACTCGTTAGGGGTGTGTGGCCTTGATCATTGTCCAGAACCTGGGACTGGGCAAGCAGTGCATTCACGGCTGGGCAACTTGTGCATAGCTGCCAGCATGAAGGCGCATACACTGGTCAATATGACCACTGAGACAGGCATCGACGCACTCGACGCGCGGCTCATCGAACTGCTCGAGGCCGAGCCGCGGATCGGCGTGCTGGAGTGCTCGCGGCGGCTCGGGGTGGCGCGCGGGACGGTGCAGGCGCGGCTCGACAAGCTCACGTCGCGCGCGGTCGTGCGCGGCTTCGGGCCGCGGGTCGAACCCGCGGCCCTCGGCTACCCGGTGACGGCGTTCGTGACGCTGGAGCTGCGGCAGGCCGTCGGCCACGAGCACATGGCGGAGCGGCTCGCGAAGATCCCCGAAGTGCTTGAGGCGCATACGGTCACGGGCCAGGGCGACATGCTGTGCCGGATCGTGGCGAGGACCAACGCGGAGCTCCAGGGCGTGATCGACCGCGTCCTGGCCAGCGAAGGGGTCCTGCGCGCCACGACGGTGATCGCCCTGGCCGAGCAGATCCCCTACCGGACGCTGCCGCTGGTCAAGCAGGCAGCGGAACCAAGTTGACCGCCGGCAGGATCGTGCCGCGCACGTCGCCCAGCCCGATCTCGCCGCCTTCGGCGCCGCGCGCGGTCGCGCTGATGATCACGGTGTCGCCGTCCTCCAGGAACGTGCGCGCCTCGCCCTCCCCCAGGTCCACCGGGTCCTTCCCGCCCCAGGTGAGCTCCAGGAACGAGCCGCGCTGAGCGGGCCCGGGCCCCGAGACCGTGCCCGAGGCGTAGAGGTCGCCGGTGCGCAGGGAGGCGCCGTTCACCGTCATGTGCGCGAGCATCTGCGCCGGCGTCCAGTACATGCCCCCGAACGGCGGCCGCGAGACCTCGGTCCCGTTCCAGCGCACGGACATCTGCAGGTCGTAGCCGTATCGCTCGGACTCGAGCAGGTAGTCGAGCGGCACCGGATCCTGCACGGGCGCAGCGGCCTTCGCCCCGGCCAGCGCGTCGAGCGGGGTGACCCAGTGGCCGATCGAGGTCGCGAAGGACTTCCCGAGGAACGGCCCGAGCGGCACGTACTCCCAGGCCTGGATGTCGCGCGCGGACCAGTCGTTGACGAGGACCGCGCCGAACACGTGCTCGGTGAAGTCGTCCGGGTTCACCGGGGTCCCGAGTTCGGTGCCGACGCCGACGACGAAGCCCACTTCGGCCTCGATGTCGAGGCGCGCACTGGGGCCGAACTCTACGGGTGCGTCCTTGGATTTGCGCTGGCCCCTCGGCCGCACGATCGGCGTCCCGGAGGGCACCACAGTTCCGGCGCGGCCGTGGTAGCCGACCGGGAGGTGCTTCCAGTTGGGCAGCAAGGGCTCGGAGTCGGGCCGGAAGAGCCGGCCGAGGTTCGTGGCGTGCTCTTCGGAGGCGTAGAAGTCCACATAGTCCGCCACGGTGAACGGGAGGTGCATGCGGGCCTTGGCGACCGGGGTGAGCAGGGTCGCGGACTGGTCCTGGTGGCGCCGGTCGCTGAGCAGTTCGGTGAGCTGGTGGCGGACGAGGCGCCACGCGGGCGGGCCCATGGCCATGAAGCCGTTCAGGGCGTGCTCGTGGAACGCGGGCCGGATCCAGGGCAGGAAGAACGTGCCGCTGGCGAGGCCCCGCAGGTCGAGGATCTGGTCGCCGATGCGGACGCCGATGCGCATCGCGGGGTCCTTGGCGGTCGAAAAGACGCCGTACGGGAGGTGGTCGATGCCGTAGGGCCCGCTGTCGGCTCCGTCGACCCAGCTGGTGGTGGTCATGCGTCGTCCCCTCGGTGCAGGAGTTCCAGTTTGATGAGGTCGTCGAGCGGTTCGTCGATGCTGCACGAGCCGAAGCCGGTCCAGAGGGGGCGCGGGCGGTGCAGGACGCGGCGGGCGCGTTTGGCGAGGTCCGCGGCGTCGGTGGAGGCGAGCGTCGCGGCGAGGTCGTCGGCCGGGGCGCCGTCGGCGGCTTCGGTGGCGGCGACCAGGACGTTCAGGAATCCGTGGTGCTCGAACCCGGTGGAGGGATCGCGGTGGCGGATCGCCTGGTGAAGGCCGGCGGTGAGCTTGAAGTGGAGGCCGCGGACGCGGCAGCCCGCGATCGCGGCGGCGAGGGTCTCGGGCGCGGGGAAGAACTCCGCGGCGATCCCGCCGGTGCGGTACTTGGGCGTGAAGTCGGTGTCGCGGACGGCGTCGAGGGCCTCGTCGCCGAAGGGGATCTCGGCGAAGACGGGCCTGCCCCAGGAGGGCGCGACCTTGCCGAGGTGTTCGAGGGCGTGGCGGGACTCGTAGTGCAGGACGGTGACCTGCGGCGGGAGTGCGGCGACGTCGTGGGCGACCTGCTCGAGGTCGCCGTCGACGATGACGCCGATGCGCAGTTCGCCTCGTCCGGGATGGAGGTCGCGGCCGAGTTCGGCGAGCCGCGACTGGGGTATGAGGAGCGGGCCGATCATGGCCTCGTACCAGGACTGGCGGTACCCGCGGTGGGCGGGGACGGCTGCTTCCATGGGCGCGTTTCCTGGTGGGAAGAGCGCCGCGTCATCGATGAGGCCCCGCAGCATCGCGGGTATCGGTCCAACCATGGTGCCGAGCCTAGGGCCTGGCGGCGGCCGGGGTCCAGCGCTCCGCTCACTGGATGCGCGACCCGGCCCGAATCGCGCGCGGGTGCGCGCGGACCTCTCGAAATCGAACGGCGGGACGGTTATCCTCGGGGCATAACCGCCGCGGAGCGGGCGTCACCCTCGTCCGCCGCGCGAACCGACAAAGGAGTCGACGTGCCGTTCTACCGTTCCGTCGGGCAGATCCCCGACAAGCGACACACGCAGTTCCGCCAGGACGACGGGAGCCTGTACTCCGAGGAGCTCATGGGCCAGGAGGGGTTCTCTTCGGACTCTTCGCTGCTCTACCACCGCTACCGGCCGACCGCGATCTCCTCCAGCACCGAGCACCGGCCTGAGAAGGCCGAGCCGGTCGCGAACCACCCGCTCAAGCCGCGGCACTTCAAGACCCACAAGCTGGACGGGGCGGGCGACGCGATCACCGGCCGCAACCATCTCCTGTCCAATGCGGACTGCCGCATCTCGTACGCGGTATCGTCCAAACCTTCTGCGCTGTACCGCAATGCGATCGGTGACGAGTGCATCTATGTGGAGTCCGGCGAGGCCACGGTCGAAACCTCGTTCGGCGCACTGGAGGTCTCCCAGGGCGACTACGTGATCATGCCGATGTCCACGATCTTCCGGGTGGTCCCGAAGGGCGTGGAGCCACTGCGGACCCTCGTCGTGGAATCGACCGGCCACATCACCCCGCCGAAGCGCTACCTCTCGGTGCGGGGCCAGTTCCTGGAGCACTCCCCTTACTGCGAGCGCGATCTGCGCAGCCCCGAGGAGCCGCTGATCGTCGAGGACGAGAACGTGGACGTCTACGTCCAGCACCGGGGCCGCGGCTCGGCGACCCTCTGGACGAAGTTCACGTACGCCCACCACCCGTTCGACGTGGTCGGCTGGGACGGCTGCCTCTACCCGTGGGTCTTCTCGATCCACGACTTCGAGCCGATCACCGGCCGCATCCACCAGCCCCCGCCCGCGCACCAGGTCTTCCAGGGCCCGAACTTCGTCATCTGCAACTTCGTTCCGCGCAAAGTGGACTACCACCCGGACGCGATCCCGGTGCCCTACAACCACCACAACGTCGACTCCGACGAAGTGATGTTCTACTGCGGCGGCAACTACGAGGCCCGCCGCGGCTCCGGCATCGAGCAGGGCTCGATCTCGCTGCACCCCTCGGGTTTCACGCACGGCCCTCAGCCGGGCGCCGCCGAGCGGTCCATCGGCGCCGACTACTTCGACGAGCTCGCCGTCATGGTCGACACCTTCCGACCCCTCGAACTCTGCGAACCGGCCCTCGACGTGGAGGACACCGACTACGCCTGGACCTGGAACCGCGAACCCTAGACGCGACCGTCCCTTTTAGATCGACAGGCGTTCGGTGAGTTCGGCACTGTCGAGGTCGGTCGCTGGGCGCCATTCGGCGGCGTGGACCTCCTCGGCTTGCGGGCTCAGTTCGGCATCGCCGCAGTGGAAGAGGTAGCGCACGTCGAAGTGCCAGTGCGCGCCTTCGCCTTTGCGCGGATTGGCGGGGATGGCGTGGACGTCGACGTGGATCGGGACCGGGTCGGCGAGCGTGAGGGCCGCGGGCTCGATCCCGGTCTCCTCCACGGCCTCGCGCATCGCCGCGTCAGGGAGCGAATCGTCGGCGGGTTCGACGTGCCCGCCGGGCTGGAGCCAGCGATCGAGGCTCTTGTGGTGGATGAGGAGCACCTCGCCGGCGGCGTTGACGAGGATCGCCGAAGCGGTGACGTGGCCGGTCATGGTCTTGCGGTCGAAGCCCTCGGGGCCGTCGAGCGCGAGCAGCGGCGCTACCGACTCGGCGTCGCCGGGCCACCGGTCGAGGTAAGCGGCGAGCTGGTCCTTGAGGTGGGCGATCGTGATGGGCACCGCCGTATTCTGCCAGCGCGAACGCGGCAGCGCCCTCCGGCGTCCGCTACTGATCTTGTAGTTTCGGGGTCTGATGGCGTGTCCGTTTGGCGCGGTGTTCGTTGATTCCTGTGTGAGGTACGGGGATGGCGGCGGTTTGAATGCCGCCGCGCGGGCGAAGCGCGAGGCGGTCCGGATGGAGGCCGCGGCGATGTTCGCTGCGGGGGCGCATCCGCTGGAGGTCGCCCGGCGGTTCGAGGTGTCGGACAAGACCGGCTATCAATGGCATCGGACCTGGAAGACCGGTGACGCGGAGGCGTTGGCGTCCAAAGGCCCTTCGGGTCCGGACTCGCTGCTTGATGCCGCGCAGCGGCAGGCTCTCGAACAGGCGCTGGAGGCCGGCCCCGCGGCCGCCGGGCTCGGTGCGGACCAGCGGTGGACGCTGGTGCGCGTCCGCGCGCTGATCGATGCGATGTTCGGCATCACCTACAGCCTCAAGGGCGTCGCCCTGGTGCTCCATGCGATGGACTGGACGGTACAGGTTCCCGACGCGAAGGCCTCGGACCGCGACGAGGAGGCGATCACCTCCTGGCGCAAGGAAACCTGGCCTGCGGTAAAAGGACTGCGCGCAGGCTGGGCGCGTGGATCTGCTTCATGGACGAGTCCTCGCACACGCTGATACCAGCCCGGTCCCGCACCTGGGGCCGTCGCGGGAAGACTCCGGTCATCAAGGTCCGCAAGCGAGGCTCGGGCCGGGTCTCACTCGCAGGACTCTGCGCCCACCGACCCGGCGAGACCTCCCGGTTCTTCTACCGGACCATGCCCCACCGCAGACGCAAGGGCGAGAAGCCCGGCTTTCGCGAGCGTGAATTCGCCGAAATGCTCGACGCGGCACATCGATCGCTCGGAGGGCCGATCGTGCTGGTCTGGGACAACCTCAACGCGCACAAATCGAAGCTGATGCGCGAGCTGATTGAGGCCCGGCCCTGGCTGCGCGTGTTCCAGCTCCCCTCCTACGCGCCCGAGCTCAACCCGGTCGAAGGCGCCTGGTCACTGCTCAAGCGCCGCATCGCCAACACCCTCATCGAAGGCGTCGACCATCTCCTCGCTCTGGTCCGAGAACACTTGAACCACATACAGGCCCGCACCGACCTCATCGACGGCATGTTCGCCGGCACCGGGCTCAGACCCCCGTAACCAGCCAGACCCCGAAACTACAAAGTCAGTAGTCGACGGTGATCACGAGCTTGCCCGTGGCGCTGCCGTGCTCCATCGCCTCGTGTGCCTTCGCGAAGTCCTCGATGGGGAACGTCTCGGCGACGTGGACCTTGAGCTTGCCTTCGTCGACGAGGCGGGAGAGGGCCTGGAGGCCGATCAGGTCGGGTTCGACGAGCATGAAGCGGGTCTCGATGCCGCGCGCCTCCGCCTCGGGGAACTTCGCGTCGCGCTTGGAGTAGTAGAGCTGGGCCAGGACGCCGCCGTCGCGGATGACCGAGATCGAGCGTTCGGCGTGGTCGCCGGGCAGGGTGCTGAGCGCGACGTCGACGTTGGAGACGACCTCGGCGAAGTCGACGGCCTTGTAGTCGATCATCTCGTCGGCGCCGAGGCCGCGCACGAAGTCGTGCTTGCCGGCGCTGGCGGTGCCGATGACGTGGGCGCCGATGGATTTGGCGATCTGGACGGCGAGGTGGCCGATGCCGCCGGCGGCGGCGTGGATGAGCACGCGCTGACCGGCCCTGAGACGAGCATGGTCCACAAGGGCCTGCCAGGCGGTGAGGCCGCACAGCGGGATCGCGGCGGCCTCGACGTGCGAGAGCGAGGCGGGCTTTCGCGCGAACTGGCGGCTGGGGGCGGTGACGAACTCGGCGTGGGTGCCGGCCTGGTGCGGGAAGTTCGGCATCCCGTAGACCTCGTCGCCCGGCTTGAAGCGGGTGACGCCGATGCCGACCTTCTCGACGACGCCGGAGACGTCCCAGCCGAGCGTGAACGGCGGATGTCCGATGTAGAGCCCGAGCTCGCGCGCCGCCGGGTCGACGGGGTTGACGCCCGCCGCGCGGACCCGCACCAGGATCTCCCCGTAGTACGGTTCGGGCCGCTCGACCTCGGTCAGCTCCAGGACCTCGGTCCCCCCGAGGACGGTCTGAGTCACGGCGCGCATCATCTCGGGCACGGCGGGTCCTTGTCTCTTGGCACTGGTGAACGATTCAGGTCCCGATTCTAGGTCAGACGAACGCCGGGGCCCGCCGTCAGCGGGCCCCGGCGTTCGCGGCGATCAGCGCTTGCGGCCGTAGGTGAGCCGCCGCAGCAGCGTCTCGGCCGGGCCGCGGTAGCCGCGGCGGTGCGCCAGGTACGCGGCCCACACGGTCAGCGCCCAGACGGCGAGCGCGCAGACCTGCGAGACCAGCAGTGGGCTGCCGACGCGGTCGTCCAGGCCGAGGAAGAACGGCGTCGCCAGGACGAGCCAGGCCACGGACTGGAAGAGGTACCCGCTCAGCGACCGCTGCCCCAGCGCGCTCACGGCGGTGACGACGAGCCCGGCCGGCTTGCGGGTGAGGATGTGCGCGAGGAGGCCGAAGACCGCCGCGTAGCCCAGGCCGCCGAAGAAGCCCGATGCCTCGTACAGCAGCTTCATCGCGGCGGCCGTGTCGTCGGCGACGTGGATGAAGCCACCGCTCAGCAGCGCCATCGGCATCCCGGCGCCGACCGCCACGGCCAGGCCGCCGAAGGCGGCCCAGCGCAGGAGTGGCAGGTGCCGTTCGGGCTCTTCGAGGAAGCGGCGGCGACCTGCCCACGCGCCGACCCAGACCATGAGGATCATCGGCAGCAGTGTCGCCGTGTGCACCGGCCACTCGGTGAGGCGTTCGCCCACTGAGGCGAGGTACGTGCCCGCGTCCACAGAGGGGAAGGGCGACACGGGGATCGCGGCGCCGCCCGCCTGGAAGCCGGCGGCGACCAGGCCCGCGAGCACGAGGGTGTAGATCCCGCCGACGGCGAGGTACCAGGGCGCGAAGCGGTGGACCTTGTCGCTGCGCCGCAGCAGCAGGAGCGTGAAGACGATGCCGATGAGCCCGTACGCGCCCAGGAAGTCGCCCGAGTAGAGCAGCGCGCCGTGCGCGATGCCGAAGACGAAGAGCCATGCGTTGCGGCGCAGGAGCACTCGCCGCACCTGGCCGGGCGTCGCCCCGGCTTGGGCCTGGCGGCGGGCGAGCTGGACGAGGCCGTAGCCGAACATGATCGCGAACAGCGGGAACGCCCGCGCGTGGATGAACTCGACCATGAAGACGTTGTAGAAGCGCTCGAGCCCGCGCGGGTCGGTCTCGACGCCGGGGGCGCTGGCGAGGAAGTAGCCGGCACTGTTGGCGAGCGCGATGAACAGGAGCATCGCGCCGCGGGCGAGGTCGGGGGCGAGGGCTCTTTCGGTGGGGCGCACCGGCCCGCGGCGGATGCGCGGCTCGGCGAGGGCGGCTGGAGCGGTCATGTCGATCCTTCGGGGTTCGCGATCGGACGATTTACTATCTTAGGGATACTATCCCAAGGACACTAATAACATATGCGATGATGGCCCCCGAATGGAGCGGCGAAGGGGCGGAGGTGACCGCAGCGCATGGACGAGGCATCAGTGCCGGATGAGCTGGCGAGGCTGTGGCGGATCTCATCGGAGTCGCGCCTCGGGCGGCCCGCGAAACTCGACGTCGGCCTGGTCGTGGACGCGGCCGTGGCGCTGGCCGACCGCGAAAGCCTCGCGGCGGCGACGCTGCCGAAGGTCGCCGAGTCCCTCGGGGTCACGAAGATGTCCCTGTACCGGCACGTCGGATCCAAAGACGAGCTCCTGGTCCTCATGCAGGACAGCGCGTCCGGTCCGGTGCCGTCTTCATTGGACGGCACGGGTCCGTGGCGGGACCGGCTGCGGCTGTGGGCGACCGAGCAGCGAGCGGTCTTCGCCCGCCACCCGTGGCTGGCGACCGCCCCCGTCTCGGGACCGCCGCAGGGCCCCAACCTGATCGGATGGTTCGACGCCGGGCTGCGCGCACTCCGGCCCACCGGACTCGACTGGGGGGCGAAGGTCGGCACGGTCATGCTCGTGGGCGAGTACGTGCGCGGCAATGCCCAACTGACGCAGGGACTCGAGGCCGGCCGCTCCGACACCGGGCTCGACCAGGCTGCCGCCGAACAGGCCTACGGGCGCGCGATGGCGTCCCTCATCTCCCCCGAGCGCTTCCCGGACGTGGCCGCGCTGTTCGCTTCGACCACATTCGAAGACACCGGCGCGGACACCGCCCAGGAGGACTTCGACTTCGGTCTCGACCTCATCCTCGACGGCGTCGCCTCGGCGATCGAGCGCTAGTCCCAGTTCCAGTCGGCGATCAGGGCGCGCATGAGGCGCGCCGCCACGGGAAGCCGGTCATCGCTCACCCAGAGGAGGCTGAGCGTGCGGTTGCAGTGCGGGTGGTCGACGCCCACCCAGGCCACGCCCGCTTCGGGGAAGGTGAAGCGGGCGATCTGCGGGAAGATGCTCAGGCCAAGCCCAGCGCTGACCAGCATGTACGTGGCGGCGGGCTCGTCGATCTCGCAGACGATGCGCGGTTCGAGGTTGCGGTCGGCGAAGAGCCAGTCGAGGAGGCGCCGCTGCCACTGGCCGGGCCGGGTGATGACGAACGGTTCGCGGGCGAGGTCTTCGATCGTCACCTGCTGCACGGCCGCGAGCGGGTGGTCTGGCGGCGTGGCGAGCCAGACTTGCTGGACGTGCAAGACCTCGGAGGCGATGTGCGGGGCATTCACCGGCTGCGAGGCGAGGCACAGATCGACGTCGCCGGAGCGCAAGGCTTGCTCCATCTCGTGCGGGGCCATCTGGCGGAGCCGTACGTCGACCTCGGGGTTCGCGGCCTTGAACGCGGTGATGGGGCCGGTGAGCGGCAGGAACGTCTCCGAGGCGAGCCGCACGCTGCCGGCGCCGCCGCTCGCGGCCTCGGCGACCGCGCGGCGGCCCGCCTCCAGTTCGCCGAGCGCGCGTTCCACGTAGTCCCGGAAGATCGCGCCCGTGTTGTTGAGCCGCAAGCGACCCGCGCGGTCGAACAGCGGCGTTCCGAGCTCGGCCTCCAGGCGGGCGATGGTCCGGCTCAACGCGGGCTGGGCGACGCGCAGCTCCGCCGCGGCCCGACTGAGGTGCTCCTCACGGGCGACCGCGAGGAACTGATGCAGGGCGTTCAGGTCCATGACGTCCTCTCATGCCGACAGCGTCATAACACCATAGCGATATTGGTCTTTGATGCCTTAACCGATCGGTCATATCGTCGACGGCGTGGAACGACAATCGACCCTCGAAGCAGCCTCGACCGGCGCCCCGCCCGAGCCCGACACCCGCACGGCCGTCAGCGGCTGGGTGCTGCGCTCGGTGGCGACCGTGTTCCTGATCGCCGGATTCGCCCAGCCCGTGTTCGCCGGGGTGTACCTGAGCGGCGACTTCGACGGGCTCGCATGGCATGTGGTGGGCGCCGACCTGGTGTCGTTCATCAGCATCGCGCAGCTCGGCGCCGCCGTGGCGGTCTGGATCCGCGTGCGCCGGGCGTGGCCGTTCTGGACCTCGCTCGCATTGGTGTTCGGCGTGATCGCCCAGTACTTCGCCGGACTCGACGGGGCGCTCTGGCTGCACCTCCCGCTCGGCGTGGCGCTCATCGCCGGGATCGCCGGGACGTTCGCAGCAGCTTGGATGCGGCCGCTGCCCCGCCGCCGGAAGGCGGTGCGGACCGATGGCTGAGCTTCGATCCCTTGCGGGACAATCGGTCTCCCGGCGACGGCTGCTGGGCATCGGAGCGGGACTCGGCGCCGTCGCGGCCGGCGGCCTGGCGCTCTCGGCCGCATGGGCCCGCCGCCCCGCCCAGACCGGCGACCAGCTGGTGAGTGAAGTGCCGCTGCCGCAGGCGTTCTCGATACCGCTGCCGATCCCGCCGGTGCTCGCGCCCGTCGCGTCGACGGCCGAGGGCGACCGGTACGAGATGGTGCAGACCGAAGTCGACGCCGAGATCATCCCCGGCTTCCAGACTCGACTGTGGACCTATGGCGGCACGTTCCCCGGCCCCACCATCGAATCCCGGCGCGGCCGCCATGTGACCGTCGCGCACCGCAACGAACTCCCAGTGCCCACGGTCGTGCACCTCCACGGCGGGCGCACACCCGCCTCCTCCGACGGGTACCCGACCGACCTCGTGCTCCCCGGCGGCTGGACCGAGACGGCCCCGCACGGCCACGGCGGTCACGCCATGACCGACGACCTCGCCGTCGTCACGAACGTGCAGCGCGAGTACGGGTTCCCGCTCGACCAGCGCGCCACGATGCTCTGGTACCACGACCACCGCATGGACTTCACCGCCCCGGCGATCTGGCGCGGCCTGGCCGGGCTCCACTTTGTACGCGACGACGTCGAGGACGCCCTCGGCCTGCCCGGCGGCGACCACGAGCTCCCGCTGATGATCGCCGACCGCGCCTTCGACGCCGAAGGGCAGCTGGCCTACCCGTCGCTCGATCCCACGCTGACCGGCGAGATCGGCGTCGAGGAGCCGTTCGTGGCAGGGGTCCTCGGCGACGTCATCCTCGTCAACGGCGCTCCGTGGCCGGTGCACGAAGTGGACACCGGCCTCTATCGGCTCCGGATCCTCAACGGCTCCAACGCGAGACACTACGAGCTCGAAGCGGTCACCGAGGACGGCCGGAAGCTGCCGCTCGTCCAGATCGGCGCCGACCAGGGCCTCCTCGCGGCCCCGGTGCGGCACGAGCGCCTGCCGATCGCGCCCGCCGAACGCTACGACCTGCTCATCGACTTCAGCGGCCTCCCCGTCGGCACCAAGGTGCGCCTCGCCAACCGCCTCGGTTCCGGCCGCACCGCCGACGTCATGCAGTTCCACCTCGTGCGCGAGGGCGCGAGCGGCGCGATCCCCGAGACGCTCGCCGACGACCTGCCGGAATGGGACCGCTCAGCGGCGGCCGCGGTCCGCGACATCGCGTTCCGGGCCGGGCGCATGGACGGGCGCCACGGCTGGCTCATCGATGGACTCCCCTTCGACCCCAATCGAATCGACGTCACGGCCCGCCTCGGCGACGTCGAGGTCTGGCGCCTCATCGCCGACGTCCACCACCCGGTGCACCTGCACCTCGTCGGCTTCCGCGTCCTCTCCCGCGGCGGCGGCGAGCCGCTCCCCCACGACGCCGGCCTCAAGGACACCATTTCCCTGCGGCCGGGCGAGTCGGCCGAGATCATCACCCGCTTCGACGGGTACCGCGGCCGCTATCTCTTCCACTGCCACAACGCCGAGCACGAGGACATGGGCATGATGGCCAACCTCGAGATCGTCTGAGGCCCGATCACTGGATCCGCTTGAGATGGCGCCGCCGCAGGAACCACCATCCGGCGCCGGTGGCGGCGACCAGCAGGGCACCGGCCACGCCGAACGGCCACAGCTCGGTCTTCGCCAGGCCGGCCTCGCCCGCCACCGGCGCGACGGCCTCGGCGTCGAACTCCGGGGAGCGCTCGTCGAGCGCGCGCGAGCCGCCGCAGAATCCCACGTTCAGCTTGCCGCCCTCCAGGTACGCGAACACCAGGTAGTCCTCGCCGACCGGCGGATCCCAGCCGCAGGAGGCCTCGGAGCCGGAGGTCAGGAGGCCCTGCACCTCGGCGATGTCTCCCTTGTAGACATCATCGACCTCGAACTCGAGCGTGGCCGGATCATCGGGTGAGCCGAGCGGGAACCCTCCCCCGTCTCTCCTGGTCAGCGTGCCGGCGAACACGGCGTCGGCGGCCTCGAACGCCTCGGCTTCGGTCTGCTCGGCGCAGCTGCACGCGCAGGCGGAGCCGGGATTGGCGAAGACGATGAAGGCGGAAAGCAGGGTTGCCGCGCCAGCGGCGAGGAGACGGCGCATCGGTCACTCCAGTGTGCGAGAGGTGGACACCGCTGAGACGCCCACCGGCGACGCCCGGTTCCCTCGATGAGGCAAGGTGCGGTCTCATTTGTCGGCTCGGCGTCGTCCGACCACCCGGACCGTGCGTCCGTACCCTCGTTCTTCGGACGAGAAACTCGCTTTGGCGGGGTGGGAGGATCGGGTCATGGTCGACGATTCGCTGATGGCCCATGCCCGGTCACTCTGGCAGACGCTCGCCGCTGCGCCCGTGACGTTCCCATCGGGTTCCGGCGTGCATGTGGTCGCTTCCCCTGCATCGCAGATGTGCCCGCCTTCATGGGTCGGGATCGTGGTGTTGGGCGATTCGGCGATCGCGACCGTGCCGACCGAACATGCGGTCCAGCCTGTGGAACACGCGCTGAGCCGGATTGCGACTGAGTCGATCACGCGGCCTGCGGCGCTGAGGTCGGCGTTGCCGGTCCAGGCGGTGCTGGGGCCGGCAACGCTGGCTTACGTGTCACGGAACGCTTTTGTTCCAGCTCAGCCGGACGTCGTTGTCGAGCGGCTTGCTCCCGGCCACCCGGATCTTCAAGCGCTTCTGGAGTCGGCCGGCACCGATGACGCGGATGAGAGCGGGATCGGCGAGATAACCTCCCCGGCGTTCGTCGTGCGGGAGCTGGGGAAGGTCGTGGCGGCAGCGGGGTACCGGTCGTGGCCCTCTGAGACGGCGCATCTGTGCGTGCTGACCGCCGAGTTCGCGCGCGGCCGCGGTCTGGCGAGGCGGGTCGCCGCCTCCGCGGTGGACCATGCGCTCGCCGCTCGACTGGTGCCGCAGTGGCGGGCCCGTCCGTCGGCCTCTCGCCGGGTCGCGCGAGCACTCGGCTTCTCGGAAATGGGAACCCAATTGAGCGTCGACTTGGAGCTCGCTCAACTCGTGAGTCCGACCTGATCCGTCCGGCATCGAACGTTCTGCGCAATGACAAAAGGGCATCGGCAGTCCGTCAGCTGGGCTGACGTCGGCGGATCGCCGCCCGGGGGTGCTGTCGTGTCCCGGGCGGCGATCCGTGTGATGGTGCTAGGCGAGGTTCCATCGTTGGTTGGCGCCGCCGTGGCAGGTCCAGAGCTGGACGAGGGCGCCGTTGGCGGTGGAGGCGCCGGCGACGTCCAGGCACAGGCCCGAGGCGGCGTTGGTGACCGAACCGTTGGCGTTCAGGTTCCAGCGCTGATTGGCGCCGCCGTGGCAGGACCAGATGATCGCGGCCGTCCCGTTGGCGGTGCCGCCTCCGGAAGCGTCCAGGCACTTGCGCGTCCCACCGGAGTAGACCGACAGCTCACCGGCCGCGGTATGCGTCCACTGCTGGTTCGCCCCCGTCCAGCAGTCGTAGATCTGCACCTGCGTACCGTTCGTGGTCGACTGATTCGGCACATCGAGACAACGGTTCGACGCCACGGACGTCACGTGGCCGCCTTCGCCGCCACCGGGAGTGCCGTTGTTCAGCGCGGCGAGCACGGAGTGGTAGGCGGGCTTCTTCTGGTAGTTGCCGTCGAAGAGCAGCGGGTTGTCGGTGCGCCACGAGTACTTGTCGGTGACACCCCAGACGGTGATACCGGTGCAGCGGGCGATGGCCATGCAGGCCTTGGTGATGGTCTCGAAGGTGCCCGCCTGGCCGGTGCCCTGGCCGACGTCGAGCTCGGTGATCTCCACGTCCACGCCGAGGTCGGCGAAGCGCTGGAGGTTGGCCTGGTAGCTGCTCAGGTTCTCGTTGGCGGCGACGTGGGACTGGAAGCCGACGCAGTCGATCGGGACGCCGCGGGACTTGAAGTCGCGCACCATGTTGTAGATCGCGGTGCTCTTGGCGTTGATGGCGTCAGTGCCGTAGTCGTTGTAGCAGAGCCTGGCAGTCGGGTCGGCGGCGTCTGCGGCGCGGAAGGCCTCCTCGATCCAGCCGTTGCCCAGCTGCTGCTGGAGGTTCGACTGGCGGCGGCTGCCGTCCCACTCGAAGGCCTCGTTCACCACGTCCCAGGCGAAGACCTTGCCCTCGTAGTGGTTCGCGACGCCCGCGATGTGGTTCAGCATCGCGTTGCGCAGGTTCTGGCCGGTCAGGCCCTGCGCCCAACCGGGTTGCTGCGCATGCCAGACGAGGGTGTGGCCGCGCACCTTCATGCCGCGGGCCTGCGCCCAGGAGACGAGCTGGTCGCCTCCGGAGAAGTTGAACTGGCCCGGGTTGGGCTCGGTCGCGTCCCACTTCATGGCGTTCTCGGCGACGACCGAGTTGAACTCGGTCGCAAGGGTGTTGGCGTACCCGGCCTCGCTGAGGTACTGCGTGGAGACGGCGGCCCCGAAGTAGCGGCCGCTCTCGGCCGCCGAGGCGCCGAGGGTGCTCGCCGCCTGGGCGCTGCCGGCGAAGACGAGCGAGCCGGCCGCGGCGGCGATTCCGGCGGTGGCGATCGCGGCTATCGACGACCAGATGCGATGCCGTCGCCTGGGTGAACTGTGGGTCATGGTGCTTCCTCCGTTGTCGGGGTCATGGGTCATTGCAGGGTCCAGCGTTGGTTGTTCCCGCCGTTGCAGGTCCAGAGAACGACCTTGGTGCCGTTCGCGGTGGCGGCGCCGGAGACGTCGAGGCACAGTCCAGACGCGGCGTTGGTGATGGTGCCGTCGGCGTTGCGGTTCCACCGCTGGTTGGCGCCGCCGTGGCAGGACCAGATGATGGCCTGGGTGCCGTTGGCGGTGCCGCCGTTCGAGGCGTCCAGGCACTTCCGGCTCGCACCGGAGTAGACCGCGATCTCACCGTTGGCGGTGGCGGTCCACTGCTGGTTCGCGCCGGTCCAGCAGTCCCAGATCTGCGTCTGCGTACCGTTCTGGGTCGACTGGTTCGGCACGTCGAGGCATTTGCTCGACGCCGCCGAGCGCAGCGCGCCGGAGGCGTCGCCGCTTCCCTGGCCACCGGGGGTCAGGGTGATGGAGTAGGCGTCGTGGGCCGCCTGGATGTTCAGGGGCACCGTGATGGAACCGCCGGCAGCGCTCATGTCCTGTTCGAACACGACTTGCGGCGCACTGAGCGGCGCCTGCTCGGGGATTCGCTCGACCTTGACGTGGACGTTCCCGTCGGCGACGAGCCACGGCGTCGCCGACAGGCCGTCGTACCGCACCGAAGTCGATCCCGTGCGTCCGTTGATGTCACCGATGACCGTGCCGACGCGTTGCTGAACGCTGTCCTTGGCCGCGGAGATCGCGGTGCCGCCCACCTGCCCGGACGTGTTGACCAGCGTCCCGGTCATGTCCGCGTAGGCGCGCATGGTCCACCACAGTCCGGTCGGCTGCCAGCCGCTCGCGGTCTGGGTCAGGAGACCGGTCAGGTTGGGGGTCAGGCAGCAGATCCAGTTGCCGCGCAGCGCGTTCGTGTAGTCCGACTGGGCGAAGCGGGCGAGGTACCAGGCGAGGACGTTGGCCTCCTGCATGTCCGCAGGCTGGTACTCGTTGGCGGACATCGGCAGTTCGGGAATGCCGTTGGCGGCCAGCGCATTGAGCGTGTCCTGCCCGACCTTGACGGGGTCGTCGATCACGCCGAGGGTGTGGTTGGCGATCCAGTCGGGCAGCGTGTCGGCGGATTTGGTGTGCGCCAGCCACGTCTGCCACTGCTGAGGACGGCGCTCCGGGGTGTAGGCGAACGAAGGGCCGAGGATGACCGCGTTCGGGTCGACGCGCCGGATCTCTCGGACCGCGGTGTCCCACATCTGGAAGTACTGCGCGGAGTTGACGCCTTTCGGCCAGAAGATGTCGATGTCGGGTTCGTTCCAGATGTCGTAGGACATCGGCATCCCGGTGTCGCGGAGGGTTCCGGCGATGGTGGCGACGAAGGCGGCCCAGTTCGAGCAGTCGCCGTTGTCGCACGGGTACCTCGTGCCGGCCCCCTGCCCTCCGTACGCGCCGTAGACGTCGCTCAGGATGACCTGGTACTGGGCCTCATAGGGCGCCGCGGTGAAGCGCTCGGCTTGGTCGACGAGGGAATTGACGATGGTCTGCGTGGCGGGGCCGTATCGGTAGCCGTCCTCGATCCAGCCGCGCGTCATATGCCCGCCGGCTCTGAAGGCGTTCATCTTGAGGGGTTCGAGCAGCGTGTTCGACGGCTGCGTGCCGTCGCCCGTGACGCCGTACAGGAATCCCAGGCCGACGCCGTTCGACGGCCCTGCGTCGGACGCCAGGTTCACGTTCAGTGAGACCTGCGCCCTGCTCTCGCCGGGGGTCACGACGAGGACCGCCAGGACCAGCCCGAGGGCGACCCCGATCGTCATCGCGACGCGGCTGCGCCATGTTAGCGCTCCCATGTCCATGCTGCTCCCTCTGAGTGCGAATACTCGACGGGCGGCGCGGCCAGCGATGCCGGGATGGCGGTCCGCGCACGACTCCAGGATCTTCGTAAGTTTCTGGATCCGATCCGAAACTTACGTACGTCGAACTATAGATATAGTTCGATATCTCGTCAAGCAGGGCGCCGAACGGGCCGCCGGGACCCGGGGTGAACCCATCACATCGATCTATTTACATGTAGCGAGCTCGCTGGCTATCCTGTGTGCACACCAGAAGTTTCGTCCCCGCGACCGAAACTTTCGAAGCCCTTGGCGCAGTTAGCGCTAACAACTGAGAGAGGCCATACCATGAGACAACCGACCCGATGGCGATCAAGGATCGCGTCACTGGCGGTGACACTGGTGGCGGCCCTTGCCGCCGGCACCTTGAGCGCCGCCGCCGATCCGACGCCCGCCCCGGCACAGGCGGCCCCGCTGCCCTCCACCTTCCAGTGGAGTTCGACGGGCGCCTTGGTCGCCCCGCAACAGACCGCCCCGGGTCGGACCCTGGTGTCGGTCAAGGACCCGTCCGTGGTCAAGGAGGACGGCAAGTACTACGTGTACGCCACCACCGCCGACACGAACGGCGGCTGGTCCCTGACCTACTTCGGCGGATTCACCGACTGGTCCCAGGCCGGACAGGCGCCGCAGTACCACCTGTCCCAGACCCCGATCGGCGGCGGTTACCGCGCCGCCCCGCAGGTGTTCTACTTCGAACCCGACAACCAGTGGTACCTGCTGTACCAGACCGGCCTGCCCTCGTTCTCCACCCTCAGCAGCCCCGGTGCGCCGCAGAGCGCCTCGGCGCCCAAGAACTTCATGAGCAACCACGGGATCGCCGACGCCGGCTCCTCGTACATCCTCGACTACTGGGTCGCCTGCGACACCGTGAACTGCTACCTGTACTTCAACAACGACAAGCAGAAGTTCTACCGCGCCGTGACCACGGTGGACGAGTTCCCGAACGGCTTCGGCGACGTCGAGCTGTTCATGGAGGCCCCGAACCAGAGCCTGTTCGAGGCCACCAACGTCTACAAGGTCGGCGACACCAACCAGTACCTGCTCATCGTCGAGGGCATCGGCTCCAACGGCGTCCGCTACTTCCGGTCCTGGACCTCCAACAGGCTCGGCGCGAAGTTCGGCGAGTGGACCCCGCTGGCCGACACCCAGTCCAACCCGTTCGCCGGCAGCGCCAACGTCACCTTCCCCGGAGGGTCCTGGACGAACGACATCAGCCACGGCGAGATGGTCCGGGTCGACGGCAACCAGACCATGCAGATCAACCCGTGCAGCATGCAGTACCTCTATCAGGGCAGGAACCCGAACATCGGCGGGGATTACTCGCAGCTGCCCTACCGGCTCGGACTCCTGACCAACACCAACCCCACCCCCGACTGCGGCAGCGGCGGCGGCGGGGGCGACGACTCGGGCCAGTTGCGGGGTACCGCGTCGGGTCGGTGCCTGGACGTGCCGAACCAGTCGACGACGAACGGTACGCAGGTGCAGATCTACGACTGCTGGACGGGGGCGAACCAGCAGTGGACCCATACCGCGGCCGGTGAGCTGTCGGTCTACTCCGGGACCTCGCGCAAGTGCCTGGACGCCTCTGGCGGGTCCACGGCGAACGGGACCGCGGCGATCATCTGGTCCTGCCACGGCGGGGCGAACCAGAAGTGGAACCGGAACTCGAACGGCACGTTCACCAACGCCGCCTCCGGGTTGTGCCTGGACGTGGCCGGGGCCTCCACCGCCAACGGCGCGAAGGTCCAGCTCTGGTCCTGCCACGGCGGCACCAACCAGCAATGGACCCTCACCTAGACCGAACAGGTGCGGTGAAACGGCGACCGGGCGGCCTTCAGGCCGCCCGGTCGCCCACCGCATGAGCCCACAGAAAAGCGAGCAGGCCGCCATGGGCGGCCTGCTCGCTTACGTATATGAATTGGCTGGGGTACCTGGACTCGAACCAAGAACAACGGAACCAGAAACCGCCGTGTTGCCAATTACACCATACCCCAATGGTGTCTTAGCGCCGCAAAGCCGCAGGCGCCGACGAGAGACAACTGTACCGGACGCGTCCGCGCCCCTCCAAACGGGTTCCTGTGATCGGGGCAACGTGGCCGAATCGCGGCGGGCGCGGGGCAACCCCGTCCCCGGTCCTCGCGTATTAGGCGTGTCGGGCCACGCCGAATCCACCACATCGCGGCCGGCCCGGCCCCTACCCGTCACCTGAAAGAGGCCCAGTGAAGACCAAGGAGCAGCAAGAGGCCGAGTTCCGATCCTTCGCCGTCGCCCAGCGCGACAGCCTGCGCCGATACGCGTATCTGCTGTGCGGGGACTGGTTCGAGGCCGACGACATCGTGCAGAAGGCGTTGACGAAGCTGTTCGCGGCCTGGACGCGGGTCGAGCCGGGCGGCGCTCCGGCGTACGTCCGCAAGATCGTCACCAACGTCTACATCTCCCATCACCGCCTGGCCTGGGTCCGCCGCGAGCGGACCAGTGCCGAGCTGCCGGTCCAGCAGCTCGACCGTCCACAAGAGGAGGTCGACGTGCGGCTCGAATTGATCGGGGCGCTGAATCGGCTGCCCGCCAGGCAACGCGCGACGCTCGTACTCCGGTACTGGGAGCAACTGTCCGTCGATGAGACCGCGACCGCCATGAGCTGTTCGACCGGAACCGTGAAGAGCCAGTCCGCCAAGGGCCTGCGCAAGCTGAAGGAGCTCCTCACCGACGCCGCCGTCCTGGCCAGGGTCTAGCGGAAGGAAGTGAATAGGAATGAACCAGTACGACGACCCAGAGGCGATGTTCCGCACCGCCATGCCCGAGGCCCCTCCTCCGTCCGCTGATCTCGACCTCGACCGGATCGTGAGCGACGGCTACCGCTCGCGCCGCCGCCACCGCGTCCTGATCGGCGGGGCCGCCACGACCGGCGTCGCCGCCGTCGCCGCGGTCCTCGCCCTCACGGCCGTCGGGCTCCCCGGCGACCCCACCGACGACCCGACGAACGCCGTTCCGCCTGCGGCCGAAGAGGGTTCGGTCGAGGACGCCTCGATGTCCGGGTACCCCTACGCGCCGAACGACGAGTTCGGCGGCGAGGCGGAGCGCGCCCTGCTCCACGAAGGCGCCATAACCGCCTTCAAGCCGCTGCTCGACCAGGTCGGCGTCGTCCTCACCGACGACGTGCCGCTCGAGTTCACGTCGAACCAGACGCCCGGCAACTACGGCCAGACCTGGCTGCGCAGCTTCACCACCGGCGCTTCGAACGCCGAGGAGAGCGGCGAGGACGAGGACGTGGTCTTCAGGCTCGAGGCCATGCTGCCCGGCGGCTGGACCGCCGAGCCCGGCCCGACCACCGAGCAGGTGTTCCCGCAGCACCTCATCAGCGCCAGCGGCAGCCCTTGGAACGACGACGCGGACTGGACCGACGAGCTGGAGACCACCGAGCTCGACGACGGCCGCACCCTCATCACCGTCAACCACGAATGCGCCCTCGAGGCCGCCGTCGTCTACCCGAACGGCAGCGCCCTGCGCGGTTCCTGGGACATGGGCTGCCACGAGGAGAGCTCGGAGTACGAGATCACCCTCGACGCGTTCGCCGAGGCCATGACCGCCATGCCGGAAGTGGACTACGACACGAGCGGGTTGAGCCCGGTCGGCGAGCTGATCGACGTCCCGGTCGGCTGGGTCTACGACCCCGAGTGGGATGCCGCGGCGAGTGAGGATGCCAGCGCCTCGATCGCCGGCGCCCTCGACGCGCTCCAGACCGTCGTGCCGGGCGCCACGCTCGAAGAAGCGGCCGCGACGCAGCTCGGCTTCTCGGAGTACGGCGCGGTCAACGTGCGCACGTACGACGCTTCGGGCGGCCTGCCGTACGACTCGTTGACCGACGAGACGAACGGTTCGGCCATGACGACCTTCGCCTACGTGCTGCCGGGCGGCTGGGTGCCGGGCATCTCGGAGTCCGGGACCCGCGGCCCGGAGCAGGCGAACTGCATGGAGGGCTTCACCTGCAGCACGACCACGGACGGCGACGGGACCGTCTGGACCTTCGAGTCGATCGACGAGGTCTTCGAGTCCGATGGCGAGGAGCCTTCGAGCGGGTCGGAATCCGAAGCCTCCGAGCACCAGTTGCGGGTCACCCGGTTCGACCCCGACGGCTGGGCCGCCACGATGTGGGTGCGGTGGGGCGGCGACCTCGAGCTGGAAGCCGACCTGCTCGTCGACGTCCTGCAAGCGGTGCCGGCGCCCGTGTACGACGCGGAGGCGACGCCGCAGATCCCGGCGGACTAGCGCTGCGCGGCAACGCGACCGCCGTTGGAGGAAGCCGATCACGGACTCCCTCGAAGAACGAGGCGCGGGCCCGACTCGATGAGTCGGACCCGCGCCTTCCCCCGTCTCGGCGGCCGGATCGGTGCCGCCTAGTTCAGGACCTCCCAGTCGCGGGAGCCGAGGTATTCCGGTCGGGGCTTCTCGGCCGCGAACGGGTCTTCCAGGGCGTTCTCGACGCTGTTGAACACGATGAACAGGTTCGAGCGCGGGAACGGCGTGATGTTCCCGTTCGAGCCGTGCATGCAGTTCGAGTCGAACCAGATCGCCGAGCCGGCGGGGCCGGTGAACTGGTGGATGCCGTGCTTGTCGGCGAGCATCCGCAGCGAGTCGTGGTCGGGAGTGCCGACCTCCTGCTTCACCAGCGAGGCCTTGTGGTTGTCCTCGGGGGTGGCGCCGACGCACGAGACGAACGTCTGGTGCGAGCCCGGCATGATCATCAGCGAGCCGTTGAAGTGGTAGTTCTCGGTCAGTGCCAAGGAGAGGCTGACCGCGCGCATGCGCGGCATGCCGTCCTCGGCGTGCCAGGTCTCGAAGTCCGAGTGCCACTCGAAGGGGGCGCCGCCGAAACCGGGCTTGTAGTTGACCCGGCTCTGGTGGACGTACACGTCCGAGCCCAGGATCTGGCGGGCGATCCCGGCGATCCGGTCGTCGCGGATGAGCGCGGCGAAGAACGGCGAGAGGCGGTGGACGTCGAAGACCGAGCGGATCTCGTCGGTGCTCCGCTCGCGGATCACGCGCTCGTCGCCGTCGAGGGCCGGGTCGGTCATGATGTGGTTGAGTTCGGACTGGGCCGCGGCGAGTTCCGCGGGCTCCAGCAGCTGCTCGATCGCGGTGAACCCGTCGAGTTCGTGCGCGTCGAGTCGCTCCTCGGAGAGCGGGCCGTCGCCGGGGCCGCCCCACACCGCGGGGTCCTCGGTGCGGTAGACCAGGCGTGGTTCTCTGAAGCGCCGCGTCGGATAGTAGTCGGTGGACTGCATGGTGGTTCGCTCCTCACTGCGCCGCAAGGGAAGCGACGCGCTGATCGGCTGGTTGTCGAGTGCGGTCTAGGCGTCGTCTTCGGTGAGCAGGGGGTAGACCCCGTCGGCGTCGTGCACTTCCCGGCCGGTGACCGGCGGATTGAACACGCACACGCAGCGCAGGTCCTGCTCGATCTCCAGCGTGTGCTTCTCGCCTCCGTTGAGGAGGTACATGGTGCCGGGGGCCAGCCGATGGGTCTCTCCGGTCTCGTGGTCGTGGAGCTTCCCCGAGCCTTCGATGACGTAGACCGCCTCGGTGTGGTTGGCGTACTGCATGGTCGTGGACGTCCCGGCGAACAGGACCGTGTCGTGCAGGGAGAAGCCGACCCTGTCGCGGGCCAGCAGGAGTCGCCGGGAGCGCCAGGTCCCCTGGGCGCGGTCGCGGTCGTGCCCTTCGACATCCGCTTCGGTGCCGATGAGGTCTTCGAGCCTTCTGACGATCATGCGCGCTCCTTCGCGGCCGCTTCCTTCGCTACGGTGCCGACCGCTTCGCGGACGATGTCGATGCCCTCCTGGAAATCGGCGCGCGAGGTGGTGAGCGGAGGCAGGAACTTGACGACCTCGTCTTCGGCGCCGGAGGTCTCCATGAGCAGGCCGTTCGCGAAGGCCTCCTGGCAGACCCGGCCGGCGTGCTCGGGCTCGTCGAAGACCAGGCCGCGGGCGAGGCCCCGGCCGCGGGTGACGATGCCGAGCTCGGCGTGGCTGGCCGCGATGTCGGTCAGCTCGCCGTCGAGCCAGGCGGCGTCGCGGTCGACGCCGGCGGTGAAGGAGCCGTCCTTCCAGAACGTCTCGAGCGCGGCGGTGGCGGTGACGAACGCGGGCGCGAACCCGCGGAAGGTCCCGTTGTGCTCACCGGGCTCCCACACGTCCAGGTGCGATTTCATGAGGGTGAGCGCGAACGGCAATCCCATGCCCGACAGGGACTTCGAGAGCGTCACGATGTCGGGGTAGATCCCGGCGCGCTCGAACGAGAAGAACGGACCCGTACGCCCGCAGCCCATCTGGATGTCGTCGACGATGAACAGCATCTCGTGCTCGCGGCACACGTCCTGGAGCCCGCGCAGCCATTCATCCGTGGCGACGTTGATGCCGCCCTCGCCCTGCACGGTCTCGACGATGACCGCGGCGGGCTGGTCGAGCCCGGAGCCGGAGTCTTCGAGAAGGCTGCGCAGCCACAGGAAGTCGGGCGTCTTGCCGTCCATGTAGTTGTCGTAGGGCATGGTCGCGGCGTTGTTGAGCGGGACGCCCGCGCCGCCGCGCTTCATCGAGTTCCCGGTGACCGCGAGGGCCCCGAGGGTCATGCCGTGGAAGCCGTTCGTGAAGGACACGACGGTCTCGCGGCCGGTGTACTTGCGCGCCAGCTTGAGCGCGGCTTCGACGGCGTTGTTCCCCGCGGGGCCGGGGAACTGGACCTTGTAGTCGAGGTTCCTGGGCGCGAGTACGACGTCGCGGAAGGTCTCCAGGAAGCGGCGCTTGGCGCCCGAGTAGGTGTCGAGGGTGTGGACGACGTTGTCCCCGGCGAGGTAGCCGATGAGCGCCTCTTTGAGCACGGGGTGGTTGTGCCCGTAGTTGAGCGATCCCGCACCGGCGAAGAAGTCGATATACGACCTTCCCTGCTCGTCGTCGATGCGGCTGCCCTTCGCGGTGGTGAACACCGTGGGCCAGTTGCGGCAGTAGGAACGGACTTCTGATTCGACCTGTTCGAAAACCTGCATGATCTCTTCTGGGTCGGCCTGGTTGGCTGTTCTCCGCTTCCCGGCGCGCACTGCTTGACGCACACGCCGGGCACATACCCGGGCCGGCACTTGTCGGTGCCCGGGTAGGGCTGGACTCAGTCCGGCAGCGCGCCGTCGAGCATTTGCACCGGACCGGCAATCGGGCCGATCCGGTGGAGCACCTCCGGCTCATGGCCGGAGCCGAGCTCTCGCTCAGAGAACAGCACGTCGCGCGTCAGGTCCGCGCCGTTCGCTTCCGCGAACGACTCGAACAGGCGCATCGACGCTTTGTTGTCCGGAGTCACCGTCGTCTCGACGAAACGGACTCCGTTGGAGCGCATGCGATGGACCGCGTGGTCCAGCATGGTCCGCGCCAGTCCCCGGCGGCGGAAGCCGGGGGCGACCGCGACCTGCCAGACGAAGTACACGTCCGGCGCTTCGGGCCTGCGGTAACCGGTGATGAAGCCTGCGATCACTCCTTGAGTATCGCGGGCGACGACGCTGGTGGAGGCGAAATCGCGACACCACAGCAGGTAGGCGTACCTGCTGTTGACGTCGAGGTTCCCCGCCTGGCGGGCGAGGTTCCAGAGTTCGGCCCCATCGGCGGGAGTCGGTGGGCCGAAGCTCAGCGCCTCTCCGCGGGAGTCATTCGTTCCTAGGACCTGGGTGGCCGGGCCTTTCGGGCCTGCGTCACTTGCGTCACCGGATGGCATGCGAACGACGGTAGCAAAGATCCCGGCCATTGTTAAGGCCGCCAGAACGATATTGTGAAGTTCAGGTTGCACGATCACAGGCTTCGCCCCGTGTTCGACTCAGTTTTCAATCGCCTCCGCGACGTGCCCCTGCGGGTCGAGGCGTTCCAGCCCCGCGCGCTCGGTGATCGATTTGCGCAGCTCAAGCTCGGGGTCGACCCCGGCCGCCCGGGCCGCGACCACGGCGGCGAGCAGGAAATCGCCCACTTCGTCCGCTTCGAGTTTGAGTCCGTCGGGCAGCTCGGGCAGTTCCAGGGCCTCGCCCTGGTCGTTGAACCGCTCGATGACCTTGGCCGCCAAGGAGAGCGACGGCAGTTGCCGCGAGACGCCGTCCGCCGGGTGGTCGCGATGCGGCTTTTCGGCGGCTTTGGCCTCGTTCCAGTGCTGGTAGAGGTCGTCGGGGTCCGCGTCGCCCCATACGTGCGGGTGGCGGCGGATGATCTTCTCGACCAGGTCGCCCGCGACGTCGTCGATGTCGAAGTCCTCGGCGAGCGAGGCGTGCAGGAGCGGCTGGAACAGCAGGTCGCCGAGCTCTTCGCGCAGCTCGTCGGCGTCGCCGTTGCCGATGGCGTCGAGGACCTCGTAGGACTCCTCGAGCAGGTACGGGCCGAGCGTCTCGTGGGTCTGCGCGCGGTGCCAGGGGCAGCCGTCCTCGGCGTGCAGCCGGGCCACGGCCTCGACCAGGTCCAGGAGCCTCGCCCCGGGCGGATCCCAAGAGCCGTAGACGATCTCGAGCTCGATCTCACCGCCGGCCACGTATTCGGCGAGGGCTTCGCGCAACTCCTCGTCGCCCTCTTCACCGACGATCCAGACGCCGCCGACCTCGATGAACTCGGCGGCGTCCTCGACGAGGTCCACGTCGATCCCGGCGTCGCGGATCGCCTCGACCGTGGGGCTCTCGAAGAACGCGGCCACGGATTCGGCCTCGTGCAGGGCGTCCCAGGCCTCGACGGTGAGCAGCCCTGCGGGGATGCGCGGCGAGGTCAGGAGCCAGATGATGTCGCTCAACGCTGCGGGACCTCTACTGGGAAGACGGACGGGAGCGGGCTCAGGTCGAACTCGCCGTAGCGGGGGTTGACCGCGATGTCGTATTCCTCGACGTATCCGGTGAGGTCGTCGGTGAACCCGGCGAGCAGCATGAGGTCGGCCTCGGTGTAGCTCGCGACGTTCGGGTCGGTGGCGGCGGCGTCGTTGAGGGCCGCGATCTCGTCCTCGGTGAGCTCGCGCGACTCGGCCTGTGAGACGAGCTCCTGGAAGTTGGCCTCGGCTTCGAGCGCGATGGCCTCCAAGTCGTCGGCCTCGGCACTGCCCGCCGACTCGGGGTCGATGGCCTTGCCCAGCTCGGAGTACAGAACGTAGACGACGACCTGGTTGCGGTCGCCGGAGTAGTCGTGGATGGAGAGGTCTTCGCCCTGCTCCTCCCGAAGGTCGGCGATGTTCGAAACATAACCGTCGACAGTGGACTCGGTGACGCGCTCGTCCCCGACGAACAAGGCCGCCCCCTGCTCGTTCCCACAAGCCCCCAAAGCCAGGAGCCCGACCGACGCCACCGCGACAAGCCTGAGTTTGCGCACAGCACTTCCCTTCCACTCGACTGCCCTGTGACCTTAGCCTCAGCGCAGATTCCTCCACAATCCCCCCACCCCCGCCTGATCGAAGCCGATCGAAGCCGATCGATTCACCCTTCCGGTGTCGCCATCCCGACAGCAGCCGGCATCGGATGCCGCTATGAAGGATCGGTGACCCCGACTCCACGACATCTGCAGAGCCGCGGCTTCCAAGCCCTCGTGACCGCCGCCGAGTGGAACGACCTGGTGCACTGCGGCCGCAGAACGGAGTCCGCAGGCGGCGCCATGATCCTCCACCAAGGCGACCGTAGCCCGGTCGTCTACGCCCTCAGGCAAGGCCGCGTCAGAGTCGTCTACACCGGGATCGACGGCAACGAAGCCCTCATTGCCGTACGCGGCCCCGGCGACCTCGTCGGCGAGTACGCCCAGCGCGACCAGGGCGAGCACATGGCCTCGGTACGGGCGCTCGAAGACTGCGTCGCGTCCGCACTGTCCGCTGAAACCTTCGACGCGTTCATCAAGCGGCACCGACTCGACGACCCGTTGCAGCGCTACATCCTCGGGAAGATCCGCCAAAGCGGCCGGCGCATCTGGCGGGCGTCGCACCTCCAGACCGAGCAGCGCATGGCCCTCCTCCTCCTGGAGATCATCAGCGCCGCCCCGGCCGGCGAGGAGCCGACGGTGCCCATGACGCAGGCGCAGATCGCGGCCTCGCTCGGCGTCGCACTCAGTTCGGTCACCGGCATCCTGGCCGATTGGAAGAAGTGCGACCTGATCAGGACCGTCCCCGCGCCGTTGCGGGTCCTCGATGTGGGAGCGCTTGGACGGCGCGCCACCAACAAATAAGTGGCGTGAGACACATTCGAATTCGTCCGGAACTGGATATGCCGACGCCGCACGGCCCCAGACGATGAAACGGTGCATCCCCCTAAGCCGAAGGAGCCCCCGCCCATGCCCGCCACCCCCTTCGAGAAGCCGGAGGACCGGTATCTGACCGTCCTCTCCCTCGACGTCGAACAGTTCGGTCGGTTCACCGACGCGCAGGGCACCGAGGTCGCCAGCGCGTTCCGTGACGTGATCGAGCAGGCTTTCCAACACGCAGGCCTCAGCGACACCTATGCGGCCCATGCCTTCATGCAGAACAGCGGCGACGGGATCGTCGCCGGATTCGATGCGAGCCGTCTGCCGCAGATCGTCGACCGCATCCCGAGCTCGCTCCAGTTCGGGCTTCGCGAGCTCCACCAGCAGAACGGCCACGGGGTGCGCATGCGCATGGGCATCTCGTACGGACCGGTCCAGGGGATCGACGACAGGCGGATCGACGTCGCGCCCAACCGGACCGTCATCGACGCGTGCCGCATCGCCGACGCCGAGCCGACGAGGCTCCTGCTTCGCAACTCCGACAAGGAGGCCACATTCCTCGCCGTGGCACTCACCGAGCCCGTCGTGGATTTCACGGTCGCTCGCAACCCGTTGTGGCTCAGGAAGAGCGAGTTCGTGAAAGTCGAGGTCTCGATCGAGTCCAAGGACTTCCACACGACCGCGTTCCTCCATGTCCCCACGCCTTCGGGCGCGCTGCTGCGATCCGGGCTGCTCGGATCCGGCGACAACGACGAACAGCTGCACGGCCCGCCGCTGGAAGAGCGTGTCGAGCGTTCCGCCTGCGCCGCTTACTCACTGAAGGGCGAGGTCCGGGCTGATCAAGGGCAGGCCAACCAGATCGGGCGGGTCGACGGTGACGTCCACGGCGAGCGGATCGCGATCGGGGGTGTCTCAGGCGAAGGCGCGATCGGCGCGGTCACCGGCGGCAGCGTCACGCAGGACCACCGCGGGCAGGACCGGTCCGCTCACCACACCTACATAGCCGGTGACCAGATCTCCGCCAACCGAGACGCCCACGTCACCAAGGTCGGATCGGATGAGGCGAAGCCGGGCAACGGCAAGCACCGCCTCTTCTGGGAGCGGACGGAACGGGGCGAGCGGCCGTGAGCGACGGATCCGAGGACGCAACGAGCGTGGCTTTCCACAGTCGTGTCGCCGCGCAAGCGGTCGTGGTCGACGCCGTCCAGCAGCCGCCCGCCGAGGCCGAACCGGCTCCGCAGAACGGTGACGACAAGGCATCGGATATCCCTGAGGACGTCCCGAAGGACACCGAGGACGAGGCCCCCGCGGCACCGGAGCCCGAGGGCCCCGCCACCGTCACCAATACGGCGGGCGACAGCATTCACGCCGAGAACGACGTGCACGTCACCAAGACGGGCGACAGCTTTCATGTCGAAGGTGACCAGCAATTCAACCGGATCACCATCGACCAGATACGCATCGAGCACAGCACGGAGATGCGGAAGCAGTTCGGCGAGGCTTCGAACCGGGAGTCGCCGAAGCTGGAGGCCACCGACCTCATCTCCCCTCCAGAGTCCGAAGCGCACTTCCAAGCGCTGGAGGAACACCGGATGCTGGTCCTGGTCTCGACGGAGAGGACCGGGCTGAGCACGGCGGTGAAGCAGCGGTGCACGTCGTTCGCCGAGCGCCGCGGCGAGGACGCGCGGATGCTCCTTGCGACCGCCGAAGACGAACTCCACGCCGAATTGGCCAGCGTCGAAGAACGTACGGTCCTGCTGCTCGATCTCTCCCACAATCGCGTTCTGGCCAACGAGCTGCCGTCCCTCAAGGACAAGATTCTGGACACGCTCGGGCAGAAGAAGTGCCACCTGGTGATCGCAGTGGAGCACGAGTCGCGCCACAGGTTCAAGGAGCTGAGGGAGTTCTCAGGCTCGGTCTTCGAGTTGCAGCGCATCCCCCCGGACCGGATCTTCAATCGCTACTTCGATCGTCCGAAGACGGATTTCCCGGACGTACGCGAGTCCCCGTATTTCAAGCACACGCTGAAAGACGCGTGGCCGCCGCTCGCGCGCGCAATGGCGGAGGTGCTCTCCGAAGCACCCGCTGACCTGACGGTCGACGACTTCCGAAGGGAACTGCGGAAGCGGCTCGGCGACTCCACCGATACGCTCCGCAAGCTGTTCGAGAATCCTCTCGTCGACCCCCAAGGGAAAGCCGTGCTCATCGCGGCCGCGGCCCTGGAACGGCTGCCGTCCGAGGCGATCGCGGCCGCGGCCGACGACTTCTTGCGAGAGACGGAATCCAAAGACCCCGAGACGATGCTGCTGGACGAACCCGGAATCACCCAGAAGCTCGAACTGATCAGGGATGACTTCAACCTGCACGGGTCGAACTTCAAGGACCCGGACCTCGGGGACGAAGTGCTCGGTCACGTGTGGGCCCAGTACCCGTCCTGGCACGACCCGCTGCTGCGGTGGCTGCGACAGCTCCTGCTCGGGCGGGAGTACTTCGAGTGGACGGACCAGACTCGACTCCCGCTCCGCATCGTCAAGCTCGCCTCAGCCGCCAAGGACGGCGCAATGCTCACCGCATACGTGGAGACGATGCTCGCCAGCCGCTCCCAGGTGATCCGTTCGTCTGCACCCGCGGTGCTGCTCGGAGGCGCGCTCGACGAGGAGATCGGTGTGAGCGTCCGATACCGACTCTACGAGTGGAGTCGCAGTGCCGATTTCCGCAAGCAGGTGGCGGCGCTGACGGTGTGCGCCGACAAGGACTACCTGGTCCGCTTCCCGAGCAATGCGCTGTACCGGCTCGGCCGCCTGCTGGGTTCTGAAAATCCGAGTATCCGTGGAACGGCCTTCGAGGCCACCGTCAACGCCGCCGCACATATGCATCTGAGCGAACTGCTGATCCACTTCCACTTCTCGCTCATCAGAAGCGCCTCTGACGGCACCTCGAGGATCCCCGAGCTCCTCGACCAGATCTGCGTCAAGTCCGAGATCATCGAAGGTGTCCGGCGCGAGCCGTGGCGGCTCCTCAGCGATCCACTCGGTCTCACGACTTCGTTCTGGCGCTTGCTGCTCGCGCTGGCCGACCCCGCGTCCGCCCGATTGGCGGTCAGGGCCTGGCTCTCGGTCGCCGCTGAAATCGCGCCGCACGACGGCGACCGCATGGTCGAGCTCATGGTCCGGGCGGTCGCGAACGACTACGGCTTGATCGGCCAGGTCGCCCAGTCCGCGAAGTCCCTCGCGCTCGACGGCTCGGACCTGTCAGAGCGCACCCGTGAACTCTCCCGACAAATGCTCAACCACGTCTTCGAAATCGAGGTGCCCCTCCGATGGACACATTCCTGATCATCCTGCTCCTTGGCGCTATCCTGGCCGGCCTCGGCTGGTACATGTACAAGCACGTCACCGATGCCGACGGGACGGTTCCGTTTCAGGGGTTCGGTTCCGAAGCCGGGGACGCGTCCCCACCGCCACCCCGGCCGAAGCCCATGGCGGTGACGCTGACGCTCCCGAGTCGGGACGCCGGCTTCGTGTTCACCTGCGAGTTCACCGCGACGTACACCCCGAGCTACGGAGGCATGGACCACCTTGAACCGCCCAGGAGCAATGTCGAGTCGCTGCTTTACACCGTCGCGAAGGACATCTCCTCCAGGTTCACGCTGCTGGACTTCGAGCAGGTTCGAAGCGAGCTTCACAACGCATTCCAGACCGAACGCCAGCTTCCAGGGCAGAACTTCCGCATCTCAGCTGACTGCAAGAAGATCCGGGTCAGCGAAGACCAGGTCGCGACGCTCAAGTACATCCACGACGAGGACGTGGAGATCGCGAAGCTGCAGCGTCGCATCGCCTTCTTCAACACGGTCTTCGAGAATCCTCGGAACGCCACCATGTGGTGGCTTGCGAAGCACGAGGATCAGATCGACCAGCTGCCGCAGAAAGCCGAGCTGATCTACCGGCTCGACCAACGACTCAACCCCGAGAACAACCAGTCTGAAGTGCCGGTCAGCCGCGATCTCGACTGGTTCCTCGAAGGGGCCGACGAGGCGCAGAAGGCCACGATCGGCGTCGCCCTGGCCGGCATCTACCGCAAGTACGGCCGGGACGACCTTGCGGCAGAAGCCGAACGGCTGATCCCGAGCCACACGCTGCCGACACGCAACGGCAGCAGGCCCGAGACGTCCGACCCCGACATTCCCAGCGCCCCGTTCGGACAGTGATCGAAGTCCGGCACGGTGCGAAGCTCGCATCAGGGCTTCGTTGCAGGAGCACCCTGGCGCGATGAGCAGGGCCGACCGATCTCCACCAGGATCGGTCGGCCCTTTGGCGGGGCGCTCGCTCGGGCCGGTTCTGGGTTCGGCCGGGGCGCTCCCTTTCAGCGCTGCTTCTTGACGACCTTGCGCGTTTCGGCGACGATCCATGGGCACCACTTGTCGCGATTCCAGGCGCCGTGCCAGTACGGCGAGTCGTCGATGCCCTCTTCGAAAGTGGCGCACGGGTTCGGTCCGCCGCCGCTGTCGCGGCAGTCGACCCGGTAGACGCGCGGGTCGGTTCCGGTCTGGAAGACGGTGAAGAAGGCCGGACCGCGGGTGAACTCGCCGAGGTAGACGTCTTTTTCGCTGCGGGACTCAGGCATTGGCGACCCTCGCATTTCCGGCGACCGGGGGCCGCCCGTTGTAGAAGACGATGAAGGCCTGGTCCTTGAACCACGACTTCCACTCGGCGCTGGCCGAACGCCAGCCGTCTCCCCAGGTGGCCCTGAGGTTCCAGGACACCAGGCCTGAGACGACCACCACGATGTCCATCTGGTTGTCGCCGGCGTGCACCTGGAACGAGTCCGGCACATCGGCACTCGACGCGCGGACCGTGTAATTGCGCTTCCCGTCGCTGAACTGCCCTCGGTTCAGCGGGTCAGGCGTGGCCGATTGTGCGCTCGGTTCTTGTCGCATCTCTCGTTCTCCTCCCATCCATTTCGGTGGCGATGGGTCGAGAGTAGGGAGTTCTGGGCGGGCAACTCAAGGCGAAACGCCTGGTAGGACAGTTGGCAGTGGGACGTGCGACTTGGGTTGGGCCATAAGAAGATGGCAGTATGGACTGCCAAACTGCCATATGGAATCGAGCGCGCTTGTGGGTTGCACAATCCGTTGCGATTGCGATACTGAGTTGATGTCGACGGCATCTGAACTTCGCAGGCAGGTCGGGCGTGAGCTTGAGGCGCAACGGGAAATGGCCGGAATCAAGGTCACCGATGCGGAAGCAGCGGCGATCGTGGGATCTACTCGGACGTTGAAGCGACTGGAGTCAGGTGCCAAGGTGCGGCTGACCTTCGTGGTGATCGGCAGGCTCGCCGAGTACTACGGGGCACCGAGGCAGACCCGGTTTGAGCTGGAGCGCATCTGGCGCTTCGTGGACGACGAGATTTGGGCTCAGCCAAGTCATGCGGTCGAGAACTCGGGTTGGGATGTCTACCTGGAGTTCGAGCGACTTTCGGTTGGACTCGACCAATTCGAAACCATGGTTCCACCGGGACTGGGCCAGACCGAAGTCTTCATGCAACGGCTGTTCGAGCGAAGTGACACAGCTGACCACGAAATCCCGGGCCTGATCAGTGATCGGCTCGACCGACAGACAGAGTTCTTTGACCGGCTCGACACGCAGACCCGGACCTGGAGGGTCCTGCTTAGTGAAGCGGTCCTGCGCAACGGTTGTGAAGAGGAGCAAATCCGCAGATTGATCGAGCTCGATGAGCGCGAGAGGGTCGTCATCAGGTACCTCCCCCTCAGCAACGGCCCATATCGAATGCTGAGTGTGCCGTTCTCCGTACTATCCTTCAGAAGCACCGAGGATCCCAGCATCGTCTATCTGGAGAGTCCCTACGAGCGCCGGTTCTACGAGAACAGCACAGCCGTAGGCAAGTACTACCAGATCTTCGAAGGAGGGCTCCGACAAGCCAAGTCTCTGAAGGAGTTCCAGCGATGAGCCAGGATGGGTGGCGTAAGTCGAGCAGGAGCGAGGGCACGGCCAACAGCAACTGCGTTGAGGCCCGCCCGGCAGGCCCCGGCTTCCAGGTCCGTGACAGCAAGCTTGGCGATGACTCCCCGATCTTCGACCTGAAGACCGTCGACTTCACCGCGTTGCTCCAGCAAGCCGACCGGTAGTCCGAAGCCGCGAATCCCAAGAGGCCCAGCCGCTTCGGCTGGGCCTTCAGGTTGTCCGACGCAATGTCGGCTTCCACCTTCCACTCCCGATTGGGTCCCTGTTCAGGCAGGCAGCGACGAAGAGGTGAGTTGCCTGCTGGGCGCCGTTCCAGGCTGCGGGGAATCATGTGAGCCGACTGCGCCGGGCGGTGTTTCATCTCCGGACATGGCGAGGGGCCCGTTCCCTTGCGGGTTCGGGCTGCGCGGTGGGCTGTCTGCGCTCCCCCTCGACAGTCGCCCGTCGAGGGCGGCGTAAGAAGGGAATGGGCTCCAGTTCGGACCAGCGTTCACCGGTAATGTCCTCGGGTATCGGGGCTGGTTCGGTTGTCGCGCTTGCGGGTTCGTCTTCCACTGCCGCTGCTCTGGGGGCGGCTTCGGCTCGGTGGGTCGCTCGGGTGCGCTCGATCGAGGCAAGGGCGGCCTCAATGGCCTTGTCGACCGCATACTGGGCGAGTGCGTCCAGTTCAGTCCGGAAGGTCGGGGACCATTCCTCGCTCTCGATGTCGATGTCGAAGGCGGCGGACAGGTCGTCCATGTCGACCAAGGGCTTCGTGGTGCGGCCCGCTTCGTCGCAGGCGGGGCAGCGAAGGCAAGGTGTGGCCTCAGTGCAACCGGTGCGGGCGATCAGGGCCTTGCCGGGACCGGTCTTCTCCACTCGCCATCTCGTGGTGTGGATGCGCCCATGATGGAAGCGGCACAGCAGGATCAAGTTGTCCGCGTCGGTCGGCCCGCCGTCAAGCCAATGCTCGATGTGGTGTGCTTCAGTCCAGGAGACCGGGCGCCCGCAGCCGCGCCAAGCGCAACCTCCGAGTTGCTCGGCCTCCAGCTTGCGTCGCAGGGCAGCCTTGGGCAGGCGCTCTTCGCGGCCCAGCTCGACGACTTCGCCCTTGTCGTAGTCGAAGACCATCGGCACGACAGAGGCTTCGCAAGCAAGGTGGCGGGCGCGGGTGATGCCGATTGGGCGGCCCTCCAAGCGGGGCGTCCGGTCGGGGTGCACGGTCAGGTCGATCTCGCCCTTGAGCACTTGAACATCGGCCATCAAAGAGAGGGTGGCGGTGTGTCCGTGGCGCTTTGGGGCCTCCGGGCGCGTCCCGGTGGAGGCCACCATCTGGTGAAAGGCCTCAGCGGCCCGGTTGGCCTGTGAGGGCAGGACGCCGTCGGCGTCGACCTCGTCCTGTCGGGGCGGACCGACGGCAGTCTTCAAGTAGTTGTCCAACAGCCGACCCGTGTCGGCGGTCAGAACGCCGTCGAGGTCCCACATGCCGTCACCGCGCTCGGTGACCTCCAGGTGAGCCAGCGCCGCCTGGGAGGCCTGGTCCATCATCGCCGCCTCGTCGAACAAAGCGGCGGCGATCAAGTCGATCGCTTCGCGCAGTTCCGTGTGCGAGGCGTGAACGCAGTACTCGCGGATCAGTTCCTCAGGCGAGACGCAGGAGACCGTGGCATCGAAGGGTGAGGCCTTCGGCCCCTCGGGGTAGGGGACGCGGGCGTGGACGCGCAGGCCCTTGCGGTCCAAGGCCAGCATCGCGAAGGCGACCGCATCGATGCGGGCGATCCCGGTGCAGGCGGCTTCGGCGAGGGCCCGGAACTTCGGGGCCAGGCGGGTGATGCGGGCGATCTGGGACGCAGCCGTGTAGGTGAAGTCGAAGCCTTCGCGAAGCCAGTCCAGGATGCCCGAGTGCCCGTCGAGGTCTTTGTGCATCCCGGCGGCGGTGTAGGCGATGACCGTGCGCAGGGCCGCGGCATCGCGTTGGCGGGCCTGGGCGGCAATGGCATCGAGCTCGGCCCGCATGGCCTCGGCCTGGGTTTCGCGTTCGGCATGTCCGGTGCCGCAGACCAGGGAGGCACGGGAGGGAGCGTTCGCGATTCGGGGAGTGATGTTGGGGGCCACCGGTGCTCACCTCCTTACTGTTCTCGAACGTGGGGCCTGTTTTCGCTTGTTTGTACCGTAATTCAATGATAACTTTACGTGAAATGATGATCCACTTACGACAAAGAGGGATGGGTCACAGTCCGGCCCGAGTCCCGAGTCAGTCTTGCTGGGGCGTAGGCGGACTCGGCCCGCCGGCCGCACTCAGACCGAGGCCTCATGCGACCTCTTTGTCGCCGCCCGTTTGAAGTTCGCTCCCGACGTCGCGGGCAGCCGAAGCCGCCCAGGAACGAATGCGACCTGATCGCCGGCCCGCCTCTTCTAGTCGGCGTCGGCTTCGTTGGGGTCGTGGGCGATGTGGCGACGACGGCGGCGGGGGCGCGGGCGGCGTCGCTGCTGGAACTGGTCGACCTCGTAGCGGACGTACCAGGGTTCCCAGCCGCCTTGGCGGAACCATTGGCGGGCGTTGTGGGAGGCGAGGCCGCCGAGTACGCAGAGGGCCACCAGGATCCAGATCGGGGAGACCACGAGGGCGAAGACCTCGCCGTAGGTCCGGATGACGGCGATGACGCCGATGGTCGAGTTCACCGGGACGATCAGGACCGCTATGGCGCGAGCGAGCTTGCGGCCGTGGCCGAGGCCGAGGACGACCATCACGTAAGGGGCGGTGAAGACCACGATGGCCGCGAGGACGATCGGGAT
This sequence comes from Glycomyces rhizosphaerae, assembly GCF_042647865.1. Lineage (NCBI taxonomy): Bacteria > Bacillati > Actinomycetota > Actinomycetes > Glycomycetales > Glycomycetaceae > Glycomyces > Glycomyces rhizosphaerae. The sequence continues at coordinate 149,664 of NZ_JBHRWO010000004.1, read as the reverse complement.
GGGGAAGCTCGACCCGACGTTGATCGCGGCCTCGAGATCCGACAGGACCGGCACGTCGGAGGTCTCGCCCTTGAACCAGTTGAAGAGCCTGGGGCCGATGCCGACACTGACGCTCACGAGCATGAAGTACTGGAACACCATCATGACCTGCGCGAGGTCGACGGAGTGCGGCTTGTCGTACAGCGCTTCCGGATCGGGTGAGGTGGGCGTGTTCACGGGCGCTCCAAGATGCGGGGTCCCTCAAGCGTACGGCCGCAAGCCCATCGAGGGCTAGACGCAATTGCCCGCTCCCGCCTGGCGGAGGCCGCGGAAGAACTCCCGCAGGTCCTGCACGAGGAGGTCCGGGGCCTCCATCGCGGCGAAGTGGCCGCCCCGGTCGAACTCGGACCAGTGCACGATCCGGTGCCGGCGTTCGAGGACGCGGCGGATCGCCGGGTCGGTCGGGAACACGGCCACGCCGGTCGGCACGCCGCTCGGGTCCGCGGCGTCGACCTCGTCGCGGACGGCCCGGTACTGGTGGGCCGAGCTCGCCCCGGTGCCGGTGAGCCAGTAGAGGGTGACGTTGGTGAGCAGCTGGTCGACGTCGACGGCCTGCTCGGGGAGTCCGGCCTCCGGGTCCGTCCAGTCCTTGAACCTGTCGACGATCCACGCGAGCTGGCCCACCGGGGAGTCGTTGAGCGCGTAAGCGAGTGTCTGCGGTTTGGTCGACTGGATGTCGGCGTACCCGGTGCCGTGGCGGACCAGGTCCCGCACGCTCTCAAAGCGGGCGCGCTCCGGTTCGGTCATCTCGGCGCCGTCGACCGCGGGCAGGCTGAGACCGCCGTTGATGTGGACGCCGACGACGCGATCGGGGGCCAGGCGCCCGAGCGCCGGGGAGACGAGCGAGCCGGTGTCGCCGCCGTGCGCGCCGAAACGCTCGTACCCGAGCCGGTCCATCAGGGTCAGCCAGGCCCGGGCGATGCGGGCGTGGTCCCAGTCGGGGGCGGACAGCGGCGTGGAGAAGCCGAAGCCCGGGAGCGAGGGGGCGATGACGTGGAAGGCGTCGGCGGGGTCGCCGCCGTGGCGGCGCGGGTCGGTGAGGGGGCCGATGATCCGGGTGAACTCGACGACCGATCCGGGCCAGCCATGGGTGATGACGAGCGGTACGGCCCCGGGCTCGGCGGAGCGCACGTGCAGGAAGTGCACGCGCTGGCCGTCGATCTCGGTGAGGCCCTGCGGGAACGCGTTCAAGCCGGCCTCGTGGACGCGCCAGTCGTAGTCGTGCAGCCAGTAGTCCGCGAGGCGCCGCAGGTACAGCACCGGGACTCCGGAGTCCCAGCCCGGTTCGGGGCTCGCGGCGGGCCAGCGCGCCAGCCGCAGCCGTTCGCGCAGGTCGTCGAGTGCGGCCTGCGGGACGTCGATGCGGAAGTCGGCGATCGGGTCCACGATGCTCCTTCCAACGGTCGGTCCTGCACCCCATGCAATCAGAGCGGCGGGGGCGAGCGGGCATCGGCCCTTTCACGGGTGCATGAGAGTCTCTGACCTGTGGCCACGCTTCGACCTTCCGACCTCGCCCGCGAGCACGGGCTTTCGGCCCAGGCGGTCCGCAACTACGAGCGCGAGCGGTTCCTGCCGGTCGCCGAGCGGACGCGCAGCGGGTACCGGGTCTACACGGAGACGCACGCGGCGGCGCTTCGGGCGTTCCTCGCGCTCGTCACCGCGTACGGGCATGCGGCGGCGGGACGGATCATGAACGCGCTCAACGAGGGCGACCGCGAGGGCGCTTTGGCGCTGATCGATCGCGGGCATCTGCAGTTGGTCCGGGACCGGGACGCGCTCGACGCGGTTCGCGCCGCGATCGGGCACCTCACGGCGGAGCCGGAGCCCGTGCGGTTCACCGGCTCCGCGCCGCTCACGGTGGGTGAACTGGCGAGGCGGCTGGACGTCACGGCGGCGACGATCCGGAACTGGGAGTCCGCCGGGATCCTCACCCCGGACCGCGAGCCGGGCACCGGGTACCGGATCTTCCGGTCCGCGGATGTCCGGGACGCCGAGCTGGCGCATCTGCTCCGGCGCGGCCATTACCCGCTGGAGCACATCGCCGCCGTCGTCCGGCAGGTCCGGACCGCGGGCGGCACCGAGGAGCTGGCGCTCGCGCTCGGCGACTGGCAGCGTCGGCTCACGGAGCGGGGATTGGCGATGCTCGACGCGGCCGCGCAGGTCAGCCGGTATTTGGACGCGATCGGGTAAGCCTCGGAGGCCGGATCGGGCTCGCTGCGGAGACGACGCCGTGTCACACCGCCGTGCAACCCTTGAGGCATGTGTCGCAGCGTGAAAACCCTGTTCAACCTCGAGCCGCCCGCCACGAGCGACGAAGTCGCCGCGGCCGCGCTCCAGTACGTCCGCAAGATCAGCGGGTCGACGCACCCCTCGCAGGCCAACCAGGAGGCCTTCGAGGAGGCGGTCGCCGCGATCGCCGCGGCCACCCAGGAGCTGCTGGACTCGCTCGTGACCGCGGCGCCGCCGAAGGACCGGGAAGTCGAGGCGGCCAAGGCGAAGGCGCGGGCGGCCAAGCGGTTCGGCATCGAGGCGTAGGACCGGTCCTCGTAAGTGCGGGGTCGGCGGCCCGCTATCGCCGCGGTGGCTAGTAGGGAAGGTCGAAGAGGGCGACGAGGGCGCGGTTGAGGTGGTCCATGGTGCGGCCCGAGAGGGTGCATGCGCAGTCGGCGAGGCTCCCTACGGTGGCCTGGCCGAGTTCGGCGATGTGGACGAAACCGCCCACCGGGTCCTGTTCGCCGCAGGCCACCGACACGGGCGCCGGTCTTCGGCCGAGCGGGGCGACGAGCACCCGCCCGGTGTGGGTGTCGGTGTTGAACCGGTCGTCCGACAGCACGACGACCCGCTTCCCCGTGGGGGTGTGCATGTAGACCTCGCCGCGTTTCAGCGGTCGCTGCTCTGACATCGGTCCTCTACTCCTCGCCGTCCTCGGCCCACAGCTCGATGGACTCCCGTTCGGTGGCATTCGCCCAGTCTTGGTTCTCGAGTGCTTCCGATTTGTTCCATGACCGCAGTTGGGCGGCGAGCGCGGCGCGGCGCGCTTCACGGGCGAGCCAGGTGGCCGGCTTGGTGCCCTCCGCGGCGGCTGCGGCGGCGACAGCCTGCCAGTCGTGCTCGTCGAGGCGGACGGTTATCGCTCGTTTCGACATGGTGGACGGACCTGCTTCCTGGGGCGAGGCGGCGATGCAACTCTTGAAGGTGCTGCATGAGTTCCTTCGAGGATGGCATGCGGCGCCGTTCGCTCCCTAGCGCGCGATCACGATCCGAAACGCTGTTATGTTTTCGTTATGATGCACATGCATTTGCATGTGAAGCTCACATCTTGGTTGGAGCTTACCCTCCGGTCCGCCCGCATTCGTTCCCACATTGCGGGTCTGTCGGAAACTTGACTCAATGCGTTCGGCCTGTGCCCCTTGCTATTTGACATCCGATCTTGAGATGTCAAGCTGAAGGCCTCACTGGCCTGCCGGAAGGAGTGCGCCATGCGGTTCCAGGGGTATCGGGCGGTCGTCACCGGGGCCGGTCGCGGATTCGGACGGAGCCTGGCCATCTCGCTTGCGCGCGACGGGGCCGAGGTGTTCTTGTCCGCCAGGGATTTCCAGGCCGCGGAGGCGGTCGCCCAGGAAGTGCGGCACGTCGGCGGGCGGGCGCACGCGTTCGAGTGCGACCTGGCCGACCCTGAGTCGGTGCGGGAGTTCGCGGAGGCCGCGGGCGAAGTGACCGACGAGATCGATGTGCTCGTCAACAACGGTGCGCCGTACTTGGACTCGGGCGGTTTCCTCGAAGCCGAGGACGCGCAGGTGGCCGCGACGATCGCGGCCGGGGCGACCGGGACGGTGCTGGCCACCAAGGCGTTCCTGCCGCTGCTCCTGCGCAGCGAGCGGCCGGACATCGTGACGATGGTGTCGGGCTGCGGCGAGTACGGCAACCACCGGTCCGAGGCGCACGAGGGGTTCTACGCCGCCAAGGCGGCCCAGGCCGGGTTCACCGAAGTGCTGTCCAAACGCCTGCGGCCCCAAGGGGTCCGGGTGATCTCGCTGTACCCGCCGGACTTCGACAACCCCGACCCGCTGGGCCCGGAGTGGGAGGCCGAGCGGGGCTCGGGCGACGCGCTGTCCGCGAAGTCGCTGGTGGACTGCGTCCGGTTCGCGATCGGGCAGCCCCGGGACTGCTTCATCAAATCGTTCTACTTCGAGCAGGCCTGAGGGGCACGGCGCCGGAACTCAAGTGCGCGGCAGGTGAAGTGCGACCGCGCGGCTGATGTCGCTGGGGGTGACGATGCCGAGGAGACGCTCTCCGCTGAAGACCAGCGCGCGCCGATCGGGGCCTGAAGCCAGGCGCGGCAGCAGGTCGGTCACCGCTGCGTCGGGGTCGACGACCGGCACCTCACCTGGCGGGCACGCGGCCTCCCGGAGGGTCGTCGTCGGACGCCGCCCGCTGGGCACGGCGATCAGGCGGTTGAACGTGATGAGCCCTTCGAACCGGCCCTGGTCGTCGAGCAGTGGGAACGAGGAATGGCGGCGCACCAGGGCGTACTCGCGCAGAAACGCCTCGACCAGGAGATCGCCGGAGACGGTGTCGGGATCCCGGGTCATGATGTCGCGTACCCGCAGGCCCGCCAGCGCTGCCCCGGTCTGGGCCTGCCGCTCCTCGGCACTCGCCATGGCCAGGATGAACGCACCGAGCAGCAGCCACCACAGGCCGCCGCTGTAGCCGAACAGGAACCCCACGCCGCCGAGGAGGAGCAGGACCATGCCGAAGCCGCGGCCCATGCGGGCGGCCCAGACGGCCGCGCTCACGCGGTCGCCGCGCAGGGCCCACAGCACGGCCCGGAGGATGCGGCCGCCGTCGAGCGGCGCGGCCGGGATGAGGTTGAACACGGCGAGGATGACGTTGATGAGGGCCAGGTAGGAGGGGACCGCGACCCAGAGTGGGCCGGTCCCGATGAACGCCAGGATCCCGGCGAGCACGGCGAAGACCACGGCGGTGGCGAGGCTGGCCGCGGGCCCCACGATGGCGATGGCGAAATCGGCGCGGGGACGCGAGGCCTCACCGCGGATGACGGAGACACCACCGAGCAGCCACAGCGTGATGCCCTCGACCTCGAGCCCCTGGCGTTTGGCGACCACGGCATGGGCGACCTCGTGCACGAACAGGGAGCACATGAACAGGACCGCGGTGAGGAGTCCGGCCGCGACGTAGGCGACGGTCGTCTGGTCGGGGATGGCGTGCGCGAAACCGGAGGTGACCAGGGCGAACAGGAGGACCACCGTGCCGAGCGCGCTCCAATGCAGGCCGATCGCGACTCCGGCGACGGTCCCGAGCTTCAACGTCGCGCCCACACTCGGAAGATACCTCGGTTTGCGCGCCCGCTCGACCGGACCGAAGTCCGGCCTAGCGGTTTTCGGGTCAGCGGACGCGGTCGTAGACCGGCGAGAGCGTGCCGTCCTCGCCCGCGGCCTGGCTGCCGAGCGACCGCTGCCCGTCGGGCAGGTCGCCGTCGAACAGGCGCCCTCGCCGAGGAAGACCGGGAAGAGCGTGATCGCCAGGTCGTCGGCCAGGAGCGCCTTGATGACGCTGGCGAACACCAGGAGGTCGCCGCCTTCAGGAATATCTCGGGATTGCTAGGCGACCTCGGGGATGACGTCGTTGACCAGGTCGGCGCACCACTGCAGGAGGGCCAGGCCCTCCAGGGGCTTGCCGCCGATCTTCGAGGTGGTCGGGCGCGGGACGCTGATGAGGCCCGCAGCGGCCTTGTAGTGGGCGTCCGGGTAGTGGCGGCCCAGGCGCAGCTGCTTGGAGTCCGGGAGGTCGACGGTGGAGAACCGGAGGTTCTTGCCCTGCAAGGCGATGTCGGTCAGGCCGTGGTTGCGGGCCAGCAGACGGAAGCGCGCCAGGTGGAAGAGCGTCTGCACCTGGTCGGGCGCGGGGCCGTACCGGTCCTCCATCTCCTCGCGCACCTCGTCGAGCTCGGCCTCGCTGTGCACCTCTGAGACCTTGCGGTACATCTCGAGTCGCAGGCGCTCGACCTCCACGTAGTCGAACGGGATGTTCGCGTCGAGCGGGAGCTCCACTTTGACTGGTGCGGGCGGTTCTTCGGTGCCGCCCTTGAAGGAGGACACCGCCTCGCCGACCATGCGCAGGTACAGGTCGAAGCCGACGTCGGCGATGTGGCCCGACTGCTCGGCGCCGAGGAGGTTGCCCGCGCCGCGGATCTCCAGGTCCTTCATCGCCACGTACATGCCCGCGCCCAGCTCGGAGTGCTGGGCGATCGTCGCCAGGCGCTCGTGCGCGGTCTCCGACAGCGGCTGCTCCGGCGGGTACAGGAAGTAGGCGTACGCCCGGTCGCGGCTGCGCCCGACGCGGCCGCGGATCTGGTGCAGCTGCGAGAGGCCGAGGAGGTCGGCGCGTTCGACGATGAGCGTGTTGGCGTTCGGGATGTCGATGCCCGACTCGATGATCGTGGTCGAGACGAGCACGTCGTACTCGCCTTCCCAGAAGCCCTGCATGATCTTCTCGAGCTGGCCCTCCCCCATCTTGCCGTGGGCCACGGCGATCCGGGCCTCGGGGACGAGTTCGCGCAGCTTCGTCGCGGCCCGGTCGATGGACTCGACCCGGTTGTGGAGGTAGAAGACCTGGCCGTCGCGCAGCAGCTCACGGTGGATCGCGGCCGCGACCTGCCGGGCCTCCCACGCGCCCACATAGGTCAGCACGGGGTGGCGCTCCTCGGGCGGCGTCGCGATGGTCGACATCTCGCGGATGCCCGTCACCGCCATCTCCAGGGTGCGCGGGATCGGCGTCGCGGACATGGTGAGCACGTCGACGGCGGTGCGCAGGGCCTTCAGCTTCTCCTTGTGCTCCACTCCGAACCGCTGCTCTTCGTCCACGATGATCAGACCGAGGTCCTTGAAGCGGGTCTCGGCCTGGAGGAGCCGGTGGGTGCCGACGAGGATGTCGATCTCCCCCGCCGCGATGCCGCGCTGGATCTCCGTGGCCTCGCGCGCGGACTGGAACCGCGAGAGCTGCTTGATCTTCACCGGGAACTGGCCCATGCGCTCCACGAACGTGCCGTAGTGCTGGCTCGCGAGGAGCGTGGTCGGGACGAGCACGGCCACCTGCTTGCCGTCCTGCACCGCCTTGAACGCGGCGCGGACCGCGACCTCGGTCTTGCCGTAGCCGACGTCGCCCATGACGAGGCGGTCCATGGGGACGCGCGCCTCCATGTCCGATTTCGTGTCCACGATGGCGGACATCTGGTCGGGGGTCTCGATGTACGGGAAGGCGTCTTCGAGCTCGCGCTGCCACGGCGTGTCCGGGCTGAACGCGTGCCCTTGGGCCGCTTGGCGGGCCGCGTACAGCTGGATGAGCTCCGCGGCGATCTCGCGCACGGCCTTGCGGGCGCGCTTCTTGGTCTTCTGCCAGTCGGTGCCGCCGAGCTTGTGCACCGTCGGCTGCTCCCCGCCGACGTAGCGGGTGATCTGGTCGAGCGCATCGGTCGGCATGAACAGCACGTCCGGGGCCTGGCCCCGCTTCGAGGGCGCGTACTCGATCACGAGGTACTCGCGGTCGGCGCCCGCGATGGTGCGGCGCACCATCTCGACGTACTTGCCGACGCCGTGCGCGTCGTGCACCACGTAGTCGCCCGGGGAGAGCTCGAGCGGATTGACCGCGCCCCTCCGCTTGGTGGCCTTGCCCTTCCGGGGCTTCTGGGCCGCGAGGGCCTTGCCGCCGGCGATGTCGGCGGCCGTGACCACGACCAGCCCCGACGCCTCATCGTCGAAGCCGAGCGTGAGAGTGCCCATGCAGGCCACTACCTCGCCGGGGCGGAACGCCTCCGGGGCGGCCTCGAGATGCGCGCCGATGCCCTCGGCCTTGAGCTGCTCGGCGGCGCGCTCGGCCCCGCCGAGGGCCGGGTAGACCACGGCGACGGCGCGGCCGGCGCGCGTCCAGGACTGCATGTCGGCCACGAGCTGCTGCGTGTTCCCGTGGTAGCGAGGCGTTTCCGCGATGCCTAGATCGACGGTGACCGCGTCGTCCGGCGATACGTCTCCATAGTGGAGCGGCTCGCCGGTGATCGCCGCGAGTTCCGCGGCGACCGCGTCCTCCTCGGGGGCGACGGCGAACGGCGAGATCGTCCACCAGCGCTGGCCCTTGGCGAGCGCGGCGGTGCGGGCCTCGGCGAGGTCGTGGAACGTGCCCGCGCCGAGGTCGACGGGCGCTTGAGCACCCGCCGCGGCGGCGGCCCAGGAGGCTTCGAGGAACTCGTTCGAGGTGGCGACGAGGTCGAGGGCGCGGGTGCGGATGCGTTCGGGCTCGATCGCGACGACGAGGGCGTCCCGGGGCAGGACCTCTTGGAACAGCTGCAGCTCCTCGGATCCGGCGAGCGCCGGGAGCAGCGACTCCATGCCTTCGACCGGGATGCCCTGGGCGAGTTTGGCGCACATGTCGGCGAGGCCCGGATAGTCCTCGCCGAGGGCGGCGGCCTTCTCGCGCACCTCGTCGGTGAGGAGCAGCTCGCGGCAGGCGACGGCGCGCAGCTCCGGGGCCTCGTCGAGGGAGCGCTGGTCGGCGACGGAGAACTCGCGGATGGAGTCGACCTCGTCGCCGAAGAACTCCAGGCGCAGCGGGTGCTGGGCGGTGGGCGGAAACACGTCGAGGATGCCGCCGCGCACGGCGAACTCGCCGCGCTTCTCGACCAGGTCGACGCGGTCGTACGCGAGGTCGACGAGGTGGGCGGCGAGGTCGAACAGGTCGGTCTCGTCGCCGCGGCGCAGCTGCACCGGCTCGCGTTCGCCGAGGCCTTTGAGCTGGGGCTGGAGGGCACCGCGGACCGGGGTGACGATGACGCGCGGCACGTCGCCCGCGTGGATGCGGTGGAGGAGTTCGAGGCGGGCGCCGACGGTGTCGGAGCGCGGCGAGAGGCGCTCGTGCGGCAGCGTCTCCCACGCCGGGTAGAGCGCGATGTCCTCTTCGGCGATGAATGAGGCCAGGGACTCGGCGAGTTCCTCGGCTTCACGGGAGGTCGCGGTGATCGCGAGCACGGGGCCGGTGGCGTGGGCGGCGGCCTGGGCGAGGGCGAGGGGGCGCGCGCCGGGCACGGCGACGACGTCCACCGGGCGGTCGGAGGTGGACGCGAGCTCGGCGATGCGCGCGAGCTTCGGTGCCTGTGCCGATTTACGGCTTGCAAGCGGCGCCGAGGTTGCGGCTGCCTTGAGCAGGCTCGCGAGTTTCGGAACGGATCGGCCTTCGGACATTCGAACTCCTGCGAGGTTCCGGATGCTGCTGTGCTCTAGGCACGACGATTGGCCGGAATCCAGGTCCATCAGGACTTGATTCCGGCAACCGGTCGAGTCTACCTCGGCGCGTCCGCTGGACAAGCCGGGATTATTCGGCGGCGCCCTGGCCCGTGCCCTGGTCGAAGAGCAGCTGCTGCACTTCGGGCACGTTGTAGAGCATGCCGATCACGACGAGGACGGTGAGGATGGGCAGGAGGATGCGGTTCTCCTCCTTGCCGCCCGCGCGGAGCGCGACCGAGTTGGGCAGGCCGATGTCCCGCCAGCGGCGGCCCTGGATCGGGATCGGGAAGAACAGCGGCGAGCCCATCTTCGTGATCATGTCGCCGAGGATGTGGATGAAGCAGCCGATGCCCATCGCCAGTCCCAATACCCAGTAGTCGCGGCCCTCGGGCAGGAACCGGTACATGCCGTACGAGGCGACAAGGGCCACACCGGTGGTGACGATCCAGCCCTTCTTCTCCACGGTCTCCGCGAGCAGGCCGCGCACCGCGAGACCGGTGAGCACGAACAGGATCGCGATCACGGCGGGCTTGCCGAACTGGTAGGCCAGGAACCCGGTGCCGGTGCCGACGAGCGCGGCGTGGACGGCGGTGTGGGTGAAGGTGCGGTGGCCGTTCTTCCGTTTCTTGTCCTTCTTGGATTTCGTGAGCAGATAGAACCAATAGCAGAGGCGCTCGACCACCTCGGCGACGAACAGCGACGCGACGCCGAACGACCGGGCCACAGTGGACCCGCCCTTGTTCTCGGTCACCTTGCCGGCGCAGTCGATGTCGGGGTAGAGGGCGGCGCCGGAGGCGACGATCGTGCCGACGATGAGCTCGGCGGAGGACTGGTCGATACCGAACGCGACGTCGGCAACGGCTGAACCTGCGAGCCACAGGGCGGCACCGGACATGGCGTGGGTCGGGCCCATGACCATAGTGGGGACTCCTTCAAGGGCGGTATTGGGAGCGGGGTGGAAAGCTGTGGAGACTATCCCACACGCCCATGACAACCGCAGTCCCAGGCGCGACAAACCTCCAGCCCCGCAACATCATTCCCGTATCGGTACGATCACGACGCCCGCCGGGACCCGCAGCTCGCGCTATGGTCGAGGGGTGTTCGACTCCTCGCAGCTCGCCGTCTATCTCAAGCGCGTCGGGATCAGGGCCCCGAGGCGCCCGACGCTGCACGCGCTGCGCCGGATCCACCGCGCCCACGTCGCCGCCATGCCGTACGAGAACCTCGACATCCAACTCGGCAGGACCATCCGGCTCGACACGGACGCGCTGTTCGCGAAACTCGTGGAGGGCGGCCGGGGCGGATACTGCTACGAGCACAACGGGACCCTCGCGCACGCCTTGGAGGCCATGGGCTTCGACGTGCGCCGCGTCCTCGGCGGCGTGGCCCGCGAGACCGAGGGCGACGGCAACTGGTGGAACCACATGCCGCTCGTGGTCCGCTTCCCCAACGGCGACAAGTACTTGGCGGACGCCGGCATCGGCACCGGCTTCCGCGACCCGCTGCCGATCCGCAACGGCAGCTACCGGGTGGGGCTCTTCAACTTCGGCATCTGGAGCATCGGCGACGGCGAATGGCGCTGCTCGATCGACCCGAGAGTCGCCAATCTGACCTTCGACTTCACGTTGGAACGCCGGGAAGTGGCCGAGTTCGAGCCGAAGTGCACGGAGCTGGCGACCTCCCCCGAGTCGCCGTTCGTGAAGACCCTGACCGTCCAGAACCCCGGCGAGACCGACATGTGGGTGCTCCGGGCCAGGACGTTGACCGTGTACGACCCGAAACTGCCGGAGGGGAAGACGGTCCGGATCATCGTCGACCCGGCCGACTTCGCCGCCCTTTTGCGAGGCCGCTTCAACCTCACGCTGGACGAAGCCGAGATCCAGGCACTGTGGGCGAAGGCAGTGGAGCAGCACGAACGAAAGCTCGCCGAAGACGCGGCCGCCAGACAGGCTTCGGTCTAGTCAGCCCCGGAGACAGAACCGGACCCCGACCAGCGACCAGACCACCCCGGCCTGCCCCTCGGTAGCGGCCCAGGTGACGAACCCCGAGGTCGGCTCGCCCAAGCGCAAACCGGCAGCGACACCAAGGAAGAGCAAAGGCAGGCTTGCGATCATCAGGATCGCTGTGGGGAGCGGACCCGATCGCTTCCGCAAGCACGCCGACCCGAGCACCGTCGCACCTATGTAGACCAGATGTGAAAGCACCCAGGCGGGCACACCCGCCAGCGCCACCATCCCCTCGGCCTCGCCCGGCGCCAACGGCCCGACCGCGTTCGCCAGGAAGCCGACCGCCGTCGCCACGAGCCCGGCCATCACCAGGCCGCGCCCCCAGGCCCCGAGCCGCCCCAACTCCGCGCGATGACGCAGCCCGTACACCCGGAACCCCGCGAACACCAGGAGCACACCCGCCAGCCCGGCCCAGTTGGCCGACCGCGGCAGTGCCGCGACAACCCCCGGGAACCCGGTGGCGGCGAAGACGATCGCGCCACCGCACATCGCGACACCGACGACCGGTGCGCGGCGAGGCGTCGAACCGGAAGCCGACAAGTCATTGCCGGCCGAGGGGTCGATGAGCGCAGTCATGTGTCCTCCAGGGGATGGTGCCCGCCGATCAGCGGATGTGCATCCATGGTCGCCGCCAACGGTGCTCACGAACTCCCCCTCAAGGGTGAGCGCGTTCCCCCGCCAGTGTGAAGAGCCGCGACCAACGCGACTGGAACCGCCTCATTTCCCCTCATTTTCTCCCGATTCGCTTGCCCGGGAAGTGATTCCGATCCCGGGCATCGTGATTCGAGACCGGGAGGTTGCGTTGCCTCGCATGGCGGGAATGGGTAGACCGGGTCCTTGTTGCCCGGCCGGCAGCCGATCATGCTAGCGGTCCTGCAAGTGTGTGCCTCGTTCCGGACACTGCCTCCGGTCGAGGTGATCCCGACCGGTGATCTCCCACCCAGCACGGCCCCCTGAGGGGGTCGTGGTCAGCTGCGGATCCCGATAGCACGTGGGGACTGAAACCCATGCCCCGTAAGGCATCGGTCTCGGAAGCGGTCCGGTTTGGGGTTCGGTCAGAGGCTTGGCTTAGTCTGCTTGCACCTAGTCGCCACCTGTACGTTTTCCGTATTCCTGTGCGTACATCAATCATCCCTCGCACAGCCCCGCCTGTCATCACCCACAAGACGAGAAGACCTTCACGTTCCACCCAACCCGCCTGCGCGCCAAGGCAAAAGGTGCCGCTCGGCCCCGCGGGCGGGAGCGTCGCCCGCGCCGAAGCTGGACCTGCCTCCCGCGTTCCGACTTCGTCGCTGCCCGCCTGAACCGCAAGCCGACTCCGACCAGAAGCGACTCAAACAGAGCGCTGGCGAGCGGCTTCGTAAAGTGCCACAGATCCGGCATTGGCGGCATTCAGCGAAGAGGCCGCCTTGGGCGACATGGGGATTCGGGCCGTCGCGTCGGCGAGTTCGAACCAGGACTTCGACATGCCGGTGGTCTCGTTGCCGACCACGAGGAGGGTCGGGCCGCGCAGGTCGTGTTCGGACAGGGCCTTCTCGCCGCGTTCGTCGGTGCCGACGACCGCGGGCGCGTGTTCCTGCTTGCGCGCCCACTCCACTACTTCGTGAGCCGAGGCGGCGCTGATGACCGGGATGGCGAAGAGGCTGCCCGTGGAGGCCCGGACGGCCTTGGGGTCGTAGGGATCTGCGGCATTGCGGCCGGTGATGATCACGGCATCGGCGCCGAAGGCGTCGGCGGAGCGGATGAGGGAGCCGACGTTGCCGGGGCTGGTCGGCCGGTCGATCACGATGCCGAGCCAGTCGGGGCGGGTCTCGAGGTCGGCGAGTTTGCGTTGCGGGATGGCGACCTGGGCGAGGAGTTCGGGCGGGTTGTCGTCCTCCTTCTCGCCGAGTTCGGCGAGCAGCGGGCCGGAGACGGCGGCCTGCTCGATATGGGGCCGCTCGAGGAGGCCGCGGGCCCAGTCGGAGAGCCGCCGGCGATCGGCGTCGTAGAGCAGGGCCTCGATGTTCCAGCCGTGCTCGACCGCGAGCGAGATCGGCCGCACCCCCTGGACGAGGAACGAGCCGGCGCGGTGGCGCTTGGTGCGGTTGCGCAGCAAGGTCTCCCACTGCTGGAAGCGGGCGTTTCGGACGCTGACCTGCAGGGTTCTCGCCATGGTCTCCGCAATTCTCGTTTGGTCCTGGACGCGCAGAAACCTACCACGGCGGCGAGCGCCGGCGGCCGCGCGAAATCAGCCGCGGTCCTCCGCCGCCAGCGCCTCCAGGGTCTCCGAGAGTTCCCGGAGGAGGCGGTCGACGTCGGCGGCGCGGTCGTCTCCCAGTGCCTCGCACAGCCGGTCGGCGAACACGGCGTGGGCCGGGCCGATGCGCTTGACCGCTTCCACGCCCTGCGGGGTGGGCGCGACCAGTTTGGCCCGGCGGTGTGCCGGGTTGCGCCGGTACTCGACCATCCCGTTGCCGGCCAGGATGTCCGCGATGCGCTGCACGGCCTGGCGGGTGATGCCCATGGCGCGCGCGATGCCCGCCACCGGCAGGGGCGCTTCGATGACCGCTCCGAGCACTTGCCAGTGGGCGGCGGTGAGGCCGGCCGGGCGGGCCAGTTCCTCGGCCACGTCGAGGAACTGGCCGTTCAGTCGGAACACCGTCACGGCCATGCCCGACAGGAGTACTTGGCGGTCGGTCACGCGGCCTCGCCCATCAGCTCGAAGTACCCGGCCGGGTCGCCGAGTCCGTAGAGCTTGTACCACGAGGCGAGGACTTCGGGCGTGTACAGGTCGAGGGCGGCGAACACTTCGCGGGCGAAGTCCACGGGCTTCGTGCCCGAGGCGGTGATGAGGCCTCGGTCGGTGACGGCCGGGACGTCGCAGTACAGGTCGGCGCCTTTGGATCCGAAGGCCTGCACGAACTCCGGCGCGTTGCTGGTGTGGCGGCGGTCGTCGAGCAGGCCTTCGGCGGCGAGTCCGCCGGTGGCCCCGCAGATGGCGGCGACCGGGACGCCCGCGTCGAGGAACCGCCGGGCCTTCTTGGCGAAGTCGGCGTTGTCGCCGGTGAGCCAGGTGCCCGCGCCGGGCAGGATCAGCATGGCGCTGTCCTCGGCGTTGAGCTCGTCGAGTGTCAGGTCGGGCATGATCGTCATGCCGCCCATGGTCCGCACGGGTTCGGAGCCGGCGCCGACGGTGCGGATCTCGTAGCGGCCCGGTTCGCGCTGCCAGTCGCCGTTGCCGATGTGTGCGGTCGCGTATCCGACCTCCCAGTCGGCCAGGGTGTCGTAGACGGCCAGGTGCACGTGCTGGGTCATGATCTCGTTCATGACAACATCTTGTCATATTGACAATGTATTGTCAAATCAGTGGAGACGAAAAAAGGCCGCGGCGGGGGTTCCGCCGCGGCCTTCTCGAAGCTGGGATCAGCCGGTGTTGCGCAGGCCCGCCGCGATGCCGTTCACCGTGATGAGCAGGGCGCGCTTGAGCTGCGGGTCGACGTCGCCGTCGGCGCCGCCTTCGGAGCGGTAGCGCTTGAGCAGCGAGATCTGCAGGTGGTGCAGCGGCGCGAGGTAGCGGTCGCGGACCTCGAGCGTCCGGGTCAGCTGCGGGTTCGCGTCCAGCAGGTTCTCGCCGCCGGTGAGGGCCAGGACTTCGGCGACGGTGCGCTCGTGCTCGGCCTTGATCACGTCGAAGATCGGCTGGAGTTCGGCCGGGACCAGGGTCGAGACGTACTGGCCCGCGATGGAGAGGTCCGTCTTTGCCAGCGTCATCTCCACATTGGAGACGAAGTTGCGGAAGAAGTGCCACTTCTCGTACATCTCGGCGATGTCGTCGCCCAGGCCCGCTTCACGGGCGGCCGCGAGGCCCGAGCCCACGCCGTACCAGCCCGGGACGATCTGGCGCGACTGCGTCCAGCCGAAGACCCACGGGATGGCCCGCAGGCCGCCGAGGCCCGCGTCGGTGTTGGGGCGCTTCGACGGGCGCGAGCCGATGTTCAACGCGCCCAGCAGTTCCGTGGGGCTCACGGCCCAGAAGTACTCGGCGAGTCCCTTCTGGCCGGTCAGCTCGCGGTAGACGGCCTTCGACGCCTCCGAGGTCTGGTCCATGACGCTGAACCAGCGTCCCAGCACGTCAGGCTGGTGGCGCGGCTCGGTGTGCAGCAGCGTCGCCTTCAGCGAGGCCGCCACCGTGAGTTCCAGGTTCTCGCGGGCCAGCGCGGGCAGCGTGTACTTGTCGGAGAGGACCTCGCCCTGCTCGGTGATCTTGATGGCGCCGTCCAGCGTGCCGGAGGGCTGGGCCAGGATCGCCTCGTGGGTGGGGCCGCCGCCGCGGCCGATGGTGCCGCCGCGGCCGTGGAAGAGGCGCAGGCGCACGCCGTGCTTGTGGGCGACATCGCGCAGTTGCCTCTGGGCGCTTTGGATGTTCCACTGGCTGGCGGTGATGCCGGCGTCCTTGTTGGAGTCGGAGTAGCCGAGCATGACCTCTTGGACGTTGCCGCGGGCGGCGACGATCGCGCGGTACGCGGGCAGGCTCAGCAGTTGGTCGATGAGGGCGTCGGCGCCGGCGAGGTCCTCGACCTCTTCCATGAGGGGGACGAAGCCGATGTCGGCGCGGCCGCGGGCGACGTCGACGAGGCCGGCGTCGCGGGCGAGGATCGCGGGCGCGAGGACGTCGGCGGGGTCGTGGGTCATCGAGATGATGTAGGACTCGACGATGGCGGCGCCGAACTGCTGCTGGGCGTCGCGGATGGCGTGGAAGACGTTGAAGGTCTTGCGGTTCGTGTCCGAGAGGTCCACGTTCACCGGGGCGAGGGGGCGCTGGCCGGAGAGTTCCTTGGAGAGGAGCGCGTCGCGTTCGGCGGCGGTGAGGTCGGCGTAGGGCTTGTCGAGTTCGCCGGTGGCGTCGTAGAGCTCGGCGAGGACGGCGTGGTGGGCCTCGGAGTGCTCGCGGACGTCCATGGTGGCGAGCTGGAGGCCGAAGGCGGCGACGGTGCGGATGACGCGGTCGAGCACGCCCTTGGCGGGGAGCTGGCCCCGCTGGCGGGCAAGGGAATCGCGCATGACCTGGAGGTCGGCGATGAGTTCGCGGCCGTCGGCGTAGTCGAAGCCGGCCCGGTGCGGGAGGCCTTCGGCGTGGCGGGCGCGGGTGTTGGCGAGTTTGGCCTCGATGGCGCGGGCCTTGAGGCGGTAGGGCTCTTCGGCGTAGATCCGCTTGTAGCGCTCGAGGATGTTGTCGAGGGCCTTGAAGTCGGCGGCGACGGAGTCGAGGAGTTCCTGCGAGGCGGGGCGCACCGCTTGGGAGACGGAGAGCTCGTTGATGAGCGAGGCGACGGCGCCTTCGGCGGCGGCGATGCCGTGCTCGTGCTGCATGAGCAGCACTTGCTTGGTCACTTCGGGGGTGACGAAGGGGTTGCCGTCGCGGTCGCCGCCGATCCAGGTGCCGAACTTGAGCGGCGCGTGGCCGGGGCGGGGGGAGCCGCCGAGGTCGGTGAGGGTGGCGTTGAGGTCGGTGAGGACCCGCGCGGCGGCGTCGCGGTAGAGGTCGGTGAGGTAGTAGATCGCGTTGCGGGCCTCATCGGTGGGCTCGGGCTTCTCGACGCGGAGTTCGTCGGTCTGCCAGAGGAGGTCGATGATCTCGGCGAGGCGGGAGTTGACGGCGTCGACGTCGGCGGAGCCGAGGACGGCGCGCTCGGCGGTCTCGGCGTCGAGGAGGTCGGCGATGTTGCGCAGCTTGATGAGGATGGAGCGGCGGGCGGCCTCGGTGGGGTGCGCGGTGAAGACGGGGCGCACTTCGAGGCGTTCGGCGGCGGCCGCGATCTGGTCGGCGGGGACGTCCTCGGCGGTGATCTCGGCGCGGGCCTGGGAGAGCCAGCCGCCGTTCTCGGCGCGGGAGCGGCGCATGTCGCGGGCGCGGTGGACCTGCTCGGTGATGTTCGCCAGGTGGAAGTAGGTGGCGAACGCGCGGGCGAGGTCGACCTCTTCGTTGACGTCGAGCTTCGCGAGGCGGGAGGCGACGGCCTCGGGCTGGTGGCGGACCAGGCCTCGGACCTCTTCTACGAGTTCGAGCAGCTGGGGGCCCTCTTGGCGGACGAGCGCCTGGCCGAGGAGGTTGCCGAGCCGGCGGATATCGCGGCGGAGCTGCTTGTCGTCGGTTCCGCTGGAGGAGTCGAAGTAGTCCATGGAGGTCTCCACTGGTGGTCTGGGCAAACCCTGAGGGGCTGGCCGCGCCGACGTCCTTGTCCGCGGTCATCTGCTGCACTACTGCTGGCGCACTTACGGCACACGCTTGCGAAGCCGTGAATGAGCAACCACGGCGCACGCCTGCGAAGCTGTAAATAAGCGCTGTCAGCGTAACTTACCGGTAATGGGCGCGCCACTTTCTCGGTCCGCCATGCGGGACGATCCGGCTCATTTCCGCTTGGCGCGGGTGAGGCGAGTGACGGGGCCGTGGCATACCCTGGTGCGACCGATACCGAAGCCGCCCCGTTCGAAGCACTGCGAAGGGATCCCACCGCCGATGTCTGACTGGGTACTGCCCGATGAGATCCTCGCTGAGGCGCCTAGCCACACCCCTCTGCCGCATGAGCTCGCCGACCTTGAGCTGCTGTTGTACGGCGCTTATGCCCCGCTGCGCGGGTTCATGAGCGAGGAGGAGTCGCGCGAGGTGACGCGGACCGGGATGCTGCCGGACGGCACGGCGTGGCCGGTGCCGGTGACGCTGGACGTCCCGTTGGGGACCGCGCAGCTGCTCGACAATCCCGATCCGAAGCGGCGTGTGCTTCGCATCACCGATCCGGAGGGGGCGCCGGTCGCGGCGGTCGAATGCCACAGCCTCGACGCGCTGGGGCCGGACATGGTCCGCGTCGGCGGGCCGGTGCGGCGGATCGCCGACGCCGCGCACGGGGTGTTCACGGGCCTGCGCGCGACGCCGGAGCAGGCGCGCACGACGTACACGAAGCCGCGGGTGCTGGCGCTGGTGGCGGACAAGCCGCTGCACCGCCCGCAGTTGGCGCAGCTGGCGCGGGCCGCGCACAATCTGGCCGCGCACGTGCTGGTCATGATCCCCACGGGCGATGAGACGAACGGCGACCGGGACCTGAAGCTGCCTACGGCGGCGCTGGTGCGTTCGGTGCTCGCCGCGAAGGACCGGCTGCCGACGGCGACGGTGCTGACCGTGCCGCTGTCGAAGCGCGGCGACAAGCTGCGAGACGGGCTGCTGACCGCGAAGGTGGCGGCGGCGTACGGCGCGACCCACATCATGACCGGCCGCGACGGGCTCGGCGGCGGCGACGGCGTCCGCTCGATGGTGCCGCGCGAGCTGGCCTACGACACGCGCGACGGGCAGTGGCGGCCGATCGAGGACATCGAGCCGCCGTTCCGGCGCACCGCGTTGAGCGACGCCGAGATCGCCGACATGCTCGACCGCGGTTTCGGTCTCCCCGAATGGCACACGCCGCCGAGCGTGGCCTCGGAGCTGCGCAAGGCGCGCCCGCCGCGTCGCCAGAGGGGCCTGGTGCTGTTCTTCACGGGCCTGTCGGGCTCGGGGAAGTCCACGATCTCCCGCGGGGTGTACGAGTCGCTGCTGGAGGACGGGACGCGCACGGTGTCGCTGTTCGACGGCGACGTGGTGCGGCGGCTCCTGTCGAGCGGGCTCGGGTTCTCGCGCGCGGACCGGTCGGTGAACATCCGCCGGATCGGGTTCGTCGCGGCCGAGGTGGCGCGGCACGGCGGCATCGGCATGGCGGCCCCGATCGCGCCGTACGAGGCCGACCGGGCCGAGGCGCGGCGCATGGCCGAGGCGGCCGGGGCGGACTTCGTGCTCGTGCACATCTCGACGCCGGTCGAGGTGTGCGAGGCGCGGGACCGCAAGGGGCTGTATGCGAAGGCGCGCGCGGGCCAGATCCCGGAGTTCACGGGCGTCTCTGACCCGTACGAGGAGCCGCCGGCGGCGGAGCTGACGATCGACACGACCGAGATCACCGTCGGCGAAGGCGTCGAGCAGGTCTTGGAGTACCTGTCGGAGGGCGGTTGGCTGGAGCCGATCGGCCTGCGGCTGGGGTAAAGCGGAACGGAGAAGGCCCCGAGCATCCGCCCGGGGCCTTCGCTTTGTCCTTAGAGGAGCGTGGACCAGTAGTCCCAGAAGCCGGTGCCCACCAGCATGACCACCACGAGGTAGAGCAGGGTCAATCCGATCCAGTGGTAGCGCAGCAGGTCGTCGATGGAGTCGCGCCAGTCCTCCCCCACCGGGATCGCGCCGGTGCGCAGGTTCCGCACGGTGCTGAACCAGAAGATCGGCAGGACCACGGTCCAGACCGCCATGCACCAAGGGCAGAGCACCCCGATCTCGTACACGGACTGGTAGATCAGCCACGACACGAACACGAGGCCGCCGAGCGCGCCGAGGTTGAACGCCAGCGGGATCCAGCGCGGCAGTGAGACCTTCGCGAGCAGCAGCACGCCCATGAAGACCACGAACGGGAACGCGACGAGGCCGATCATCGGATTCGGGAACCCGAACACGGAGGCCTGCCAGGTGTTCATCACGGTGCCGCAGGACAGCACCGGGTTGAAGTCGCACGAGATCGCATGGCTCGGATCGATGAGCGTGGCGATGCGCTCGTAAGTGAGGTCGAACGCGGCGGCCAAGCCCACCAGGCCGCCGAGCAGGAAGACGAGGCCGGTGACGGTGCGCCCCCGGATCTCGAGTTCGCTCTCGCCGAAAGCCTCGTCCATCCGCGCTTCCTCCGTCTCGGCCGCTACGGCCGGTGCAATCATGCCCATGCGAATCTAACGACTCCGGCAAGGCGGAAGTTGCGGACTTAAGTCCTGGCTTGTCCCGCCTCGCGGCGGTTCAGGCCCTGAGGGACTTGCCGCCGTCGACCACGAGCGTCTGCCCGGTGATGTAGGAAGCCGAAGGCGCACAGAAGAACACGGCCGCGGCCGCGACTTCCGCGGGGCTGCCGGGGCGGCCCATCGGACCATCGAGGCCCTTCTGGAGCTCGGGCACAGTGGACGAGCCGGTGCGGATGAGGCCCGGCGCGATCGCGTTCACCGTGACGCCGTCGGCGACGACCTCGGTCGCGAGCGCCTTCGTCAGACCCGTGACGCCGGCTTTCGCGGCGGCGTAAGCGGCCTCGGCGGGGACGGCGTTCACGACGCCGGTGGTGGCCGCGACGTTGACGATGCGGCCCCAGCCGCGCTCGGCCATCGACTGCACGAACGCGCGCGAGACCAGGAACGCCGTGTCGAGGTTGCGGGTGAGCTCGGTCTGCCAGTCCGCATAGGACAGCTGGGCGACCGGCTTCACCACGGCCGGATCGGATTTCGAGGTGAGGCCCGCATTGTTGACGACGATGTCGACCTCGCCGAGCGCTTCGACGACCGCATCGGCCAGACCGCCCACTTCGGCCTCGTCGGACAGGTCGGCGACGAAGCCGATCGCGCCGATCTCCTCGGCGCGTTCGTGAATCCGCTTGGTGGTGGACACGATCGCGACCGCCGCGCCCGCCAGACGCAGCCGCGTGGCGATGGCGAAACCGATCCCGTCCGGCGCGCCCGCACCGGTGACCAGCGCGATCTTCCCTGCGAGGGAGTCGAGTTCCTGGAGCCGCCCGCGATCGGGCTCCGTCAGCTGCGCCCCGCCGTTCGACGGCAGGTCGATCACTTCGGCGAGGCCCTGATCGACGGTGGCGTACACGTCAGAGTCGAAGGACGAGTCGAATGCGTCGGCGCTCGTGCGCGGTTCACTCATGCCCGCAGTCTCTCACGCGACTGTTACCAAACTGATCACCGGCAGGCCGAACTGCGCCAAACCGACACCATCAGGTCAGTCGTGCAGCGGCCGAAGGCGGGCGGTACGCCGCCGTCGCGTGGCACCATCGGTGGATGGATCCGCACCCGGACTCCGGCCTCGGACCGGTGCTGACCGCGCTGGCGCGCAGCGCGGTCGCGACTTCGTTCGCGCCCAAGCCGCCCGGCGCGGCCACGCTCCTCGCCTCGACCGCGGCGGCCGCCGATCACCGGCCGGCGCTCGCGAAGCGGGAGGCGACCTTCGTGACGCTCGAGCGCCGCGGCGACCTCCGCGGCTGCATCGGAACCTTGACCGCCTTGCGGCCCTTGGGCGTCGACGTCGTCCGCAACGCGCGGCTCGCGGCGAAGGACCCGCGGCTCCCGCCGGTGCAGGAGGCCGAAGTCCCGGCACTGCACGTCACCGTCACGGTCCTGTCCCCCTCCGAGCCGATCGCGGTGCGGGCCTTCACGTCCCTGCTCGAGCACCTGCGGCCCGGCGAGGACGGCCTGACGCTCAAGGACACCGGCGGCCGACGTGCGACCTTCCTGCCGTCGGTGTGGGCGAGCCTGCCCGAACCCGACCGGTTCGTGGCCGCGCTCCTGCGGAAGGGCCGCTGGCCGCGCCACCTGTGGTCGGCCGAGTTGCGTTCGGCCGCTTGGCCCGAGGACCTCGCGGCCGAACGCTACGGCGCCCGGTCGTTCATCGGTCTACATGGCGAACCGGGGAACGGCGCTATTGCTGCGAACGGGCTCTAGGCCGGGAGCGTGACGAGGGTGCCTTCGGCGACCTTGACGGCTGCGCCGGTCACCGAGACCGACACCGCCGCGCCGCCTTCGACCACGACCTCGCCGTGGAGCGTTGAAGGGCGGTCGATCTCGGCGCCCTGCGCGATCGCGTACGTGTGAACACCGTCACCGCTGATGAGGCCCTGGTCGACCAGGTGGACGCCGAGGGCCACGGCCGCCGAACCCGTCGCCGGGTCCTCGCCGACGCCCCGGTGGAACAGGCGGGCGTGCACCGCGTGCGTCGCCTCGTCGAAGCTGAACAGGTAGACCTTCTCGAGGTGGCCCTGCACGTCGACCGCGGTGGCCACGTCCTCGTCGGCGAGGCGCACGAAGTTGTGGTCCAGGCCGGCGCTGGCGTTCTTCGGGGTGCCTAGGATCTTCCCGGCGTCGAGGCCGATCGCGGCCGCCGCGGTCTTCGGGTCGATCTCGGGGCCGACGCCGATCGCCGTGGAGGTGAGCTTCGCGGTGGTGCCGTCGACGGCCACCGTCATCAGCCCGGCGCCGCATTCCTGGACGACCGTGCCGTCCCCGGGGACGACCCGACCGGACTGGACGGCGGCGATCGCCGCGCCGATCGTGGGGTGCCCGGCGAACGGGAGTTCCTCCGCAGGGGTGAAGATCCGCGCGAGATAGTCGGCGCCCTCGGCGGCCGCCGGGAGGATGAACACGGTCTCGGAGAAGTGGAATTCGAGGGCGATCGCCTGCATCTGCGCGGTGGTGAGGCCTTGCCCGTCATAGACGACGGCGAGCTGATTGCCCGCGTAAGCGCGGTCGGAGAACACGTCGTAGATCGCAAAGGGAAGCATGGGCCAGTTATAGCGCGGCGGGTCCGGCGCGAGCGTGGCTCGGGGAGCGGTAAGGCTACGCTCACATTGCTGATGCGAATTGCGTGGTTACGATTGAGTCATGTCTGACAACGCTGCCGTCGTCGAGGCCGTGCACGAAGCGCTCTCGCACGTCAACGACCCCGAGATCCGCCGCCCGATCACCGAGCTGGGCATGGTCGACACCGTCGTGGTCGACGGCGGTCGCCTGTCTCTGAAGATCCTCCTCACCGTCGCGGGCTGTCCCATGCGCGACACGCTGCAACGCGACATCGCCGGCGCCGTCGACGGCGTCGACGGCGTCTCCGAACTCGAACTCGAATTCGGGGTCATGAGCGAGCAGCAGCGGGGCGACCTGCAGACGAAGCTGCGCGGCGGGCGCGCGGGCGCCGAGCCGGTGATCCCGTTCAACCTGCCGGAGTCGCGCACGCGCGTGTTCGCGATCGCCTCCGGCAAGGGCGGCGTCGGCAAGTCGTCCCTGACGGTGAACATCGCCGCGGCGATGGCGCAGAAGGGCCTCTCCGTGGGCGTCGCCGACGCGGACATCTACGGGCACTCGATCCCGCGGATGCTCGGTGTCACCGGCGCTCCGACGCAGGTCGAGGACATGATCATGCCGCCGCAGGCGCACGGCATGAAGGTCATCTCGATCGGGATGTTCACGCCGGGCAACACGGCGGTCGTGTGGCGCGGGCCGATGCTGCACCGGGCGCTCCAGCAGTTCCTCGCCGACGTCTACTGGGGCGAGCTGGACGTGCTCCTGCTCGACCTGCCGCCCGGGACCGGCGACATCGCGATCTCGGTGGCGCAACTGCTGCCGACCGCCGAGCTGGTCGTCGTCACGACGCCGCAGCAGGCGGCGGCCGAGGTGGCCGAGCGGGCCGGGGCCATCGTCACGCAGACGCACCAGAAGCTCGCGGGCGTGGTCGAGAACATGTCGTGGATGGAGCTGCCCGACGGGTCGCACCTTGAACCGTTCGGTTCCGGCGGCGGCAAGACCGTCGCCGAGGCGCTGACCAGGGACGTGGGCACCGATGTGCCGCTGCTCGGTCAGATCCCGCTGGACCCGAAGCTGCGCGAAGGCGGCGACGCCGGCGTGCCGCTCGTGATCTCGGACCCCGACTGCGAGGCCTCGCGGGCGATCCGCGCGATCGCGGACCAGCTGGCGGTGCGGAAGGTTTCGCTGGCCGGCAAGCAGCTGGGCCTGAGCCCGGTCTAGCAACGAGTTTTTGAGCGGCGGCCCTCCTGTGCCTTTGAGGGCCGCCGCTCGTTTTCCCCAGTTTCCTGAATGAAGCTTTTAGGCGGTCCTCTTGCGGACCGTGACGGCCGTGCCGTACGCGCACACCTCGGTGCCCATGTCGCGGGCGTCGGAGACGTCGAAGCGCATCATCACGACCCCGTTGGCGCCCAGGCTCTTCGCCTGGTCGACCATGCGAGTGAGCGCCTCTTCGCGGGAGGTCGCGAGGGCTTTGGTGAGGCCTTTGAGTTCGCCGCCGAGCAGCGACTTGAAGCCCGAGCCGACGTCGGAGAAGAAGTTCCGGGACCGCACCGTGAGGCCGAACACCTCGCCGTGGGTGTCGAGGACCTCGTAGCCGGGCACGTTCTCCGTCGTGACGACCACGAACCCCGAAGTGGTGGGGTTGGCGCCGCCGAACTCTCCAACTCTGTCCATGCGACCAGGCTATTTGAGAATCGGCGCGGGCACCTCGATCTCGAGGATGAACCCTGGGCAGGCGTGTAGCACTCGGGTACTACGCCGAAAACGGCAGAGGGCCCCGGCGAACCGGGGCCCTCTCACGCGAATGCGGACTTACTGGGCGCTGTGCAGGGCGGCGTTGAGCTCGCCCCACGTGCCCGAGCGCGGACGCACTTCGAGGACGCCGGTCTGGGTGTTCGTCCAGAACTGGAGGTTGTCCTTGCCCGAGAGGGTCGCGGCCTTGACGACCGTGCCGTCCGGGGTGGTGACCTTCGAACCGGCGGTCACGTAGCAGCCCGCGGCGACGACGCAGTTGTCGCCCAGGGAGATCCCGATGCCGGCGTTCGCGCCGAGGAGGCAGCGCTCACCGATCGAGATGACCTCCTTGCCGCCGCCCGAGAGGGTCCCCATGATCGAGGAGCCGCCGCCGATGTCCGAGCCGTCGCCGACCAGGACCCCGGCCGAGATACGGCCCTCGACCATCGAGTTGCCGAGCGTTCCGGCGTTGAAGTTCACGAAGCCCTCGTGCATGACGGTGGTGCCCTCGGCGAGGTGCGCGCCCAGGCGCACCCGGGAGGCGTCGGCGATCCGCACGCCCGAAGGCGTCACGTAGTCGGCCATCGGCGGGAACTTGTCGAGGGACTTGACCTCGAGGTTCTGCCCTTCGCCGCGCAGCTTCAGGCGGGCGGCGTTCACTTCCGGGGCCGGGACCGGACCGTAGTTGGTCCACGCGTTGTTCGGCAGCATGCCGAAGATGCCGGAGAGGTTGATGGAGTGCGGGATCACGAACCGGTGAGAGAGCAGGTGCAGGCGCAGGTAGACGTCCGCAGTGTCCTGGGGCTCCTCCGCGAGGGACTTGACGACGACCGACACGCCCTTCGAGGTGGTGCCCGTCGGGTTCGCGCGGTCGAGCTCCGGTGCGGCCACACCCGTGGGCGCCTCGCCCAGGCCCAGGCGCGTGAACCACACGTCCAGGACCGTGCCGTCGGCGGCGACCGTGGCCACGCCGACACCCCATGCTCCGTCAGTAAGGAAATCACTCATGCGAAAAGCCTATCCACGTGGCGAGTATCGTCTGGCAATGTGACAGTTTTGAGTGAGGCAGTCCTCGCCGACCCGGTCGCGCTGACCAGGGCCCTGTGCGACATCGAGTCCGTGTCCTGGAACGAGGCCGAGATCTGCGACGAGGTCGAGGCGGCCCTCAAGCGCATGGGGCACTTGGAGACCGAGCGCGTCGGGAACACCCTCGTGGCCCGCACGAACCTGGGCCGCGGGCGGCGCGTCATGCTCGCCGGGCACCTCGACACGGTGCCCGTGAACGACAACTTCCCGACCCGGCTCGACGGCGACGTCCTGTGGGGCCTGGGCACCTCGGACATGAAGTCGGGGACGGCGCTGGCGCTCTGGATCGCCGCGACGGTGACCGAGCCCAAGTTCGATCTGAGCTTCGCGTTCTACGACTGCGAGGAGATCGAGGCCGAGCACAACGGGCTCAACAAGCTCTCCAAGTCGCGGCCCGAACTGCTCGCCGCGGACTTCGCGATCCTGCTGGAGCCGACGTACGGCCTGGTCGAGGCCGGATGCCAGGGGACGATGCGGGCGAAGGTGACCACTCGCGGGAAGCGGGCCCACTCGGCGCGGTCTTGGAAGGGCGAGAACGCGATCCACGCGATCGCCCCGGTCCTGGAGCGGCTCAACGCCTATGAGGCGCGCGAGGTCGAGGTCGACGGCTGCACGTACCGGGAGGGCCTGAACGCGGTCTTCATCGGCGGCGGCGTGGCCGGGAACGTCATCCCCGACGAATGCTGGGTCCAGGTGAACTACCGCTTCGCGCCCGACCGCGACGAGGCCGCCGCCGAGGCGCACGTGCGGGAGGTCTTCGCGGGCTTCGACGTCGAGGTCTCCGACTCCGCGCCGTCGTGCCGTCCGGGCCTTGACCGGCCCGAGGCGGCCGAGTTCGTGGCCGCCGCCGGGGGCGAGTTCCGCGCCAAACTGGGGTGGACCGATGTGGCGCGCTTCGCCACACTGGGCATTCCGGCCGTGAACTTCGGGCCGGGCGACCCGAACCTCGCCCACAAGCAGGACGAACGCGTCGAGATCCCGCGCATCCGCGAGTGCGCGGCGGCGCTGCGAGCCTATGTGGAGGAATCATGACGATCAAGCGCCGCGTCACCGCCGACGAGCACCTGCTCGACGTCGCGCACCGCGAGGAGTGGAAGCAGAAGGCCTCCTGGCGGGTCATGAAGATCCAGGCCGAGTTCGTCGGGGGCTTCGAGACCCTCGAAGCGGCCGAGCTGGGCGACGCCATCGGCGTCTACGGTTCGGCGCGCACGCCGGTCGACTCCGAGGAGTACAAGCTCGGCATCGAGCTGGGCCACAAGCTCGGCGAGGCGGGCTTCAACGTCATCACCGGCGGCGGCCCGGGCGCGATGGAGGCCGCCAACCGCGGCGCCGCCGACGCGGGCGTCAAGTCGGTCGGGCTCGGCATCGAGCTGCCGTTCGAGCAGGGCATCAACCCGTACGTGGACATCCAGATCGACTTCCACTACTTCTTCGTCCGCAAGGTCATGTTCCTGAAGTACTCGTGCGGGTTCTGCGCCCTGCCGGGCGGCTACGGGACCATGGACGAGCTGTTCGAGTCGCTGACGCTGGTGCAGA
Source organism: Glycomyces rhizosphaerae (assembly GCF_042647865.1). Lineage (NCBI taxonomy): Bacteria > Bacillati > Actinomycetota > Actinomycetes > Glycomycetales > Glycomycetaceae > Glycomyces > Glycomyces rhizosphaerae. Next base: position 122,591 of record NZ_JBHRWO010000004.1, on the reverse strand, counting down.
CGGAGAAGGTGGGCAAGTTCCCGATCGCGCTCATCGGCACCGACTACTGGGGCGGCCTGGTCGACTGGCTGCGCAAGGCCATGGTCGGCGAAGGCAAGATCAGCCCCGCCGACGTGGACCTGCTCATGGTCACCGACGACCTCGACGAGGCTATCGAGCACATGAAGCGCGGACGGCACTAGACGCGCATCGAACGGCCGCCGCGAGGGTTCGCGGCGGCCGTTCGCGTCTCAGAGACTGCGGCTGGGAGCCTTCGGTGGCTTGTCGCCCTTGATGGCGGCGACCATGTCGAGGACTTCGCGGGTGGCGGCGACGTCGTGCGCGCGGAAGACCCGGGCGCCGTTCCAGGCCGAGATGGCGGTCGCGGCGAGGGTGCCGTTCAGGCGGCGGTCGACCGGAAGGTCCAGGGTCTCGCCCACGAAGTCCTTGCGGGACAAAGCGACCAGGACCGCCCAGCCGGTGCCCGTCAGCTCGTCGAGGCGGCGGGTGAGGTCGAGGGAGTGGTAGGTGTTCTTGCCGAAGTCGTGGGTGGGGTCGATGAGGATGCCGTCGGCCCGCACGCCCGCGGCCACGGCGGCCTCGGCGCGTTCGACCAGTTCGGCGCGGACCTCCGCGACCACGTCGTCGTAGACGGCCTTCTTCGCCACCGTGCGCGGCTCCAGGCCGCCGGTGTGGGAGACGACGAAGCCGGCGCCGGTGTCGGCGGCGACCTGGATCACCTCGGGGTCCCAGCCCGCCCACGTGTCGTTGATGAGCTCGGCCCCTGCGGCTACCGCTTCGCGGGCGACCGTGCCGCGCCAGGTGTCGACGGAGATCACCAGCTGCGGGTGCTTGTCGTGGACCGCGGTGATGAAGGGCACGACGCGGTCGATCTCCTCGGCGACGCTCACCTCGGGGCCTTCGCCGGCCTTCACGCCGCCGATGTCGACGATGTCGGCGCCGTGCGCCACCGCGTTGTCGACCGCGGCCACCGCCGCTTCGAACGCGAAGGTGGCCCCCGAGTCATAGAAGGAATCGGGCGTGCGGTTGACGATCGCCATCACCGCATAGTCGCCCTCATCGAACACCCGTCGGCCAAGTTTCAACGCTCGCATCCGTCTATGCTGACAGCCGCTGCCGCTACCCGCCAGTACTCGTCACCAAAGGAGCACCGATGCCTCGCTTCGACCGGTCGCACACCGACGACCTCGCCGCGTACATCAAGGCCAGCCCGACCCCGCACCACGCGTGCGCCGAGGCGGGCAGGCGGCTGGAGGCGGCCGGGTTCCGGCGGTTGGCCGAGACCGAGGAGTGGCCGCTCGGCGAGACCGGCGGGTACTACACGGTGCGGGACGGCTCGATCATCGCCTGGCGCGTGAACAGCCCGGACGTCGACGCGTTCCGGATCTTCGGCGCGCACACCGACACCCCCACGTTCAAGGTCAAGCCCCGGCCCGACACCGGGTCGGCGGGCTGGAAGCAGATCGCCGTCGAGGTCTACGGCGGCGTGCCGCACCAGACCTGGCTCGACCGGGACCTCTCGGTCGCCGGGCGGCTCGTCATGCGCGACGGCTCCGAGGTGCTCGTGCACGTCGACCGGCCGCTGCTGCGCATCCCGCGCCTCGCGATCCACCTCGACCGCGGCGTGAACGAAGGCCAGAAGCTCAACGCCCAGTCGCAGCTCACCCCGATCTGGGGCCTGGGCGAGCCGCGCGACGGCGAGTTCCTGGAGTTCATCGCGGAGGAGGCCGGCGTCGACGCCGCCGACGTGTTCGGCCACGACCTGTTCGCCGTCGCCCTCGACGAACCCGCCTACCTCGGCAAGGACGAGGAGCTGTTCGCGGCCTGGCGCCTCGACAACCTCACCAGCACGCACGCCGGGATCGCCGCGCTCATCGCCGCCGATGCGACGGGGGCGAACGTGCCCGTGCTCGCCTCGTTCAACTACGAAGAAATCGGGTCGATGACGTATTCGGGCGCGCAGAGCCCGTTCCTGGAGACCGTGCTGCGCCGCATCCTCGACAGCGACGAACCCGAATTCTGGGGCCAGACCGTCGCCGCCAGCGCGATGATGTCCTCCGACACCGGCAACGCGGTGCACCCGAACTACCCCGAGAAGCACGAGCCGGGCCACCGGCCGGTGCCCGGCAAGGGACCGATGATCAAGGTCAGCGCGAACCAGCGGTACGCCAGCGGCGCGGAGGAGCAGGCGCTGTTCCGCCGCTCCGCCGAAGCGGCGGGGATTCCGTGGCAGACGTATGTGAACCGCAACGACATTCCGGGCGGGACGACGATCGGCCCGATCTCGGGCACGCAGCTGGGGATGCTCACTGTGGACGTGGGGCTGCCGATCCTGTCGATGCACTCGGCGCGGGAGCTGTGCGGGGCCGAGGACCCGGGCCGTCTCGCGGATCTGGCGCTGGGGCTGTTCACGCACTAGCCCGCTGTAACCCGAGCGGCGCACGGTTCCCGTGTGGCGCTTTCATATTCGCCTCCCGCTCGGGTCTCGTCGCACGCCGTGCGCTCCCGGTATGGTGAACTCGTTCGAAGCCCGCGAGCCGGGCGTCGGTTCACACCCCCTCGGAGGCGGCATTGACTTGGCGGACCGAACTTGAGCGGGTCGCCGCGCGCCTGCGCGAAGCCGCCGGAGCCGCCGACCTGGCCGAGCGCCTGCTCACGGACGACGCCGCGCGTCTGGCCGCGACAGGAGTCGAACAGCGCCGCAGCGAGATCGCCGAGCGACTCCGCGCCATCGCGGTGCAGGCCGCTACGGGCTGGCTCGGGTTGGACCTCGCCGCCGTCGGGCCGAATACGCCTGTGTGGACAGAGGAACCGTCCGGTGCCGCAGTCCGGATCGGCACGGCCGAGATCGACGACGCGCCCGCGTTCCCCGCGCTCGCGGGTCTGCTCGGCAAGGGCCACTTGGTGTGCGACGGGGACGCCGCCGATCCGCGCGTGGCCGGGATGCTCCAGTCGCTGCTGCTGCGGATCACCGCCGCCCACCCGAACCTCGAAGTGAGCCTGGTCGACGGGGTGACGCTCGGGCAGGTCTTCGCCCCCGCCACCGCATTGGTGGACGCCGGGATCGCCGGTCCCGTCGCGACCGACCACCTCGCGCTCGGGCGGGTCCTCACCGCCGCGGAGAAGCGGCTCACCGAGTTGCGCGACATCGCCGCGCGGGGCCAGTCGATCGCCGACCGGCCGTTCCATCTCATCGTCATCGCCGGCCTGCCCCCTGAGGTGGGCAAGTCGACGCGCGAACGCCTCGCGGCGCTGGCGCACGCCGGGCCGTCGGCGCGCTGCCACCTCGTGCTGTGCGGGTGGAGGAACCTGCCGCACCGGGAGCAGCTGCCCGCGATCGAGCACGCGACATACCTGTCGTGCAACGAGAACGACGTGCGGTTGGGGAACCTGCCGCTGCCGGTCAGGCTCGATGCGGCCCCGTCCCCGAGCCTCGCCCGCGCGGTCTACGGTTCGCGGGCGCAGCAGCGCAAGGAGGCCGGGGAGCTCTCGGTCGCCGACCTCGTGCCCGAGGAGCTGTGGTCGGCTTCGAGCCGGGACGGCCTGACGACGGTGATCGGCCGCGACCAGGCCGGGAGGGCGACGGGCGGCGACGTGGAGGTCGCGTTCGACGACGCGACGCCGCACTGGCTCATCGGCGGGCGCACCGGCGGCGGCAAGACCGTGTTCCTCCTCGACGTGCTGTACGGGCTCGCCACCCGCTACTCCCCCGAGGAGCTGGAGCTGTACCTGCTCGACTTCAAGGAGGGCGTCTCGTTCACCGAGTTCACGCCCTCGCATCTGGACCCGTCGTGGATCCCGCATGTGCGGGCCGTCGGGGTGGAGTCCGACCGGGAGTACGGCGTGGCCGTGCTCGGGGCGCTGCGGGCCGAACTCTCCAGGCGCGCCGGGCTCATGAAGCGGGCCGGGGCGACCCGGCTGGCGCGGCTGCGGGAGCTGCGACCCGACGTGCCGCTGCCGCGGATCGTGGCGGTCGTCGACGAGTTCCACGTGCTGTTCGCCGGGAACGACCGCCTGGCGGGCGAGGCCGTCGCGCACCTGGAGGAGCTGGCGCGCAAGGGCCGCTCGTACGGCGTGCACCTGGTGCTCGCGAGCCAGACGATCTCGGGCATCGAGGCGCTGTACTCCAAGAAGGACTCGATCTTCGGGCAGTTCCCGCTGCGCGTGGCGCTGCCGGGCGCGAAGCACCTGCTCGACGAGGGCAACGACGCGGCCGACGGCATCAGCGTCGGCCAGGCCGTCATCAACGACGCCGGAGGCATCAAGGGCCGCAACCGGACCTGCCGGTTCCCGGACGCCTCAAGCGCGGAGGACCTGCTCACCGGACTCCGCCGGGAGTTGTGGGAGCGGCGGGACTCAGACGTGGAGCCCGTGGTGTTCCGCGGGTTCGACGAGCAGCATCTCGAGGACGATCCGCGCTTCGCGGACCTCGCACCGACCCACGCGCCCGTGGCGCTCCTGGGCCGGGCGGTGGACGTGCACATGTCCTCGGTGGGCTACCAGTTCGACCGCAGCCCAGGACGGCACCTCGCCGTCCTCGGGACCTCGGTGGTCGCCGCGGACGTACTAGCGGCGGCCGCGATTTCTCTTGGGCGCCAGCATGAACCCGGGAGCGTCGCATTCGAGGTCGTGGCCACGGCCGCGGGCGTCGAGGACACCGCCCGGAAGGTGGCCGAGGAGCTGGCGGGCGGCGGGCACGAATGCCGGCAGCTCGCGCCCGGGTCGATCCTGGGCGGGAAGCGCGACAAGCCGACGTACCTGGTGTGGTTCGGCGCGGACGGCGCGGACGGGAAGCCGGGGGCGCTGCGGGAGCTCATGCTGCACGGCCCCGCCGACGGCGTGCACGTGCTCGGCTGGTGGCGGGGCGCGCGGCGGTTCCTCGACGACATCGGCGGCTCGGCCGGGCGCGAGCACTGCGCCGGGGTCGTGGCGCTCAACATCGCCGCGAACGACCTCGCCGCGATCACCGGCGGGTACGAGCGCTCCTGGGAGGCCCGCACCAACCGGTGCCTGGTCATCGACCGGCACGCGGGCACCGAGACACTCACCGTCCCGTTCGTGCGGCCCGGCCGCCTCGACGGGCTGCCGGTCCAGGACGCCCAGCAGACCAGGAAGGTCGAGACCCTATGAGCTTGAGCGCGTATGAGGACCTGGTCCACGAGCTGACGCGCCTGGACGCCGACACGACGGCGAGCACGGCGCAGGCGACCCGGCAGCTGGAGCGCCGCCGCGAGGCGCTGCGCACGGCACAGTCCGATCTGGAAGACCAGACGATGGCGCTCGCGGAGCTGTGCGCGCGGCTGCGGCACTCGACGCCGGACCTGGCGCCCGAGGAGGTCGAGGGCGACGACGCCGACGCCGTGCTGGCGCGGGCGAATACGGCGCTGCGGGAGTCCGAGGCGGCGCGGACGGCGACGGTGCGGGCGGCGCAGCGGCCGACGCTGATGCCGAAGGCCCACCATGTGCTGCGCGAACTCCTCATCTACGGGGCGTGCATGATCGCCAGCCTCGCCGGGCAGCTGATCTACCTGGCGGCCACGGGTGGCGGCGGCGAGTCCGCCATCTCGGTCACAGTCCTTCCGCCGGTATTGGCCACCCTCGTGGGATACGTGCTGGTCGGAGCGGCCAACCGGCCGAGGCTGCCGCTGTTGGACCGCAGTGGCAAGCCGATCAAGGCGGTCGTCCCCCACAACCCGCGTCTGGGAGTGACCCTCGCGGTCTGCACAATGGCGCTGGTCATCTATTTCGCGTTCTTCGCTTAGAGCTGCTTGGAGGAACCCCCGTGGGTCACTTGCTGTCGATGCTCCTGGAATTCGCGCTGCCGGTGGTGGTCGCCGTCATCGGCGTGTGGATCGCGTTCTCGATCGTCGTGTGGGCCACCGGCCGCGACACGCTCCTGGACCTCGCCCCCGCGGGTGCCCCGCTCGGCCTCGGAGAGGGGGAACCGGTGGACGAGTCCGCTGTCGCCTCCGTCAAGTTCGACACCGGCCTGCGCGGTTACCGCACCGAGCAGGTGGACGCGGCGCTGCACCGCCTCGCGTGGGAGATCGGCCGGCGCGATGAGATGCTCGCCGTCCTCCAGTCCAAGCTCGACGGCACAGCGGATACGGATGCGCTGCCCCTCTCGGAGGAGGCGCCGTCCGACGAGGACGACGCGCTGCGCCTCGCGAACGAGGCCGAGTCCGCCCCCGAGGACGCCGAAGGCACCGGGAGTGAGGCAGGGCGCGACGATGCAGGTGAGGCGGCGCCTCGCGGCGAGGCGTGATGGGATAAGCCCATGCGTTATTGGCTGCTGGCGTTGAACGACGACGAATTCACTGAGCAACAGGCCTATGAGGTCGAAGCGGTCGAGGTCGCCGCGGCCCTTCCCGAGGGCGCTTCGGACGGCGACGAGGTCGCCCTGGCCGGCCCCGAGGGCGTGTTCGCGCTCGGCGAGGTCGACGGCCCCGCCGTCGCGTACCGCCGCCGCTTGGAGGAGCCCGCCAAGACCGTCGAGGGCGGCGAGAGCGCACTCGCGGGCAGTCGGGTCTACAGCTCCGCGGACTTCGCCGAAGAGGGCTGGACGGAGCTGGACCCGGACGCGTGGGAGCACCTGGTCCGGACCCTGCCGACGCCGGAGCGGCGCAGCGACTGGCTCGTGACGCTCTCGATGCCGATCGAAGCGGTCGACAAAGCGGAGGCGGTTCGGCAGTTCTGGTCTTATATTCGGGCGCTCGGCCCGAAGGAGCTCCCGACGTTCGTGGCACCGTACGGAAGGGAGCTTGAGGGCACTTCGTTCCTTTTGGGCGTCGAGCACGAGCAGGACCCAGAAGAGTAGGTGTGCGGCGTCACACCTCGTTAAGAAAAATCACGCAAGTCACAAAAGCCACTTTTTGGTTGTTTTCTACGCAACTTTGTCACATACCCGGAGGGGCGAGTTGGCCCTCGGCCTCCTCATCAGGGAAACTTGATCTAGCAACGTCGAGTCGCAACCTGCGGCCTTGGATCGAGGGGAGACCAAAATGGCGGCCATGAAGCCGCGGACCGGTGACGGCCCGCTTGAAGTCGCGCAAGAGGGCCGGGGCATCATCCTGCGGATGCCACTCGAAGGCGGCGGTCGGCTGGTCGTGGAGATGACGCCCGAGGAAGCCCAGACCCTGCAAAAGGAGCTCCAGGGCGCCTTGGAGTAGTCCCTTCTCCACCACTACCCCACCACGGCGGTCACCCCGCTGCCGAACGGACCTGAGGGCCCGCTCCGCTTACGCGGAGCGGGTCCTTCACCTTCCCCTGGACCGGACGTGAAAGGACCATCCGGCACGACGCGGAATGACGGGGCAGGTGAACGAGGAGCATTTCCGGCATAGACTTTCAGTCATGACTTCCGGCACCCAGCCGCCCCAGGCAGATCCGGGCAATCCGCAACACCCCGAACCGGCCGCGCCGCAACCGGCGTATGGACCCGGGAACGAAGCGGGCGAGGCGCCGCGATCGGCCGGGCACGAAGCGGCCGCGCCGTACGAGGCCGCCGCGAATCAGGGGCCCCCGGCCGCGCCGCAGTCGGCTTACGCGCCCGGATACCAGGCCGCGCCCCCCGAGGCGCCCGCTATGTCCGAACCCATGCAACCGCACGGCGCTCCGCAAGCAGGTCAGTCGGTGTGGTGGCACCCCGCCGCCGCCTCCGACCCGTGGCGCGACCCGTCGAGCCACGCCGTCATCCAGACGCACGCGGTCCCCTACGCGCCCGCGCCCGAACCGCTCCCGGCACGCCCGGCGCGCGCCGCACGGCCCGCGCTCGGCCTCGTCGTCGCCGTCTCGGCGGTGACCGCGCTGATCGCCGGGATCCTCGGCGCGGCCATCGGCATCTGGGCCACCCGCTCCGGCCCCGGCGGCGGGAGCATCACCGGCGCTGAGCCGCAGACCGAGCGCGACGTCACCTCCGTCGCCGGCGTCGTCGAGCAGATCATGCCGTCGGTCGTCACCGTCCTCACCGCCGACGGCGGCAACGGATCGGGCTTCATCGTCTCCGACGACGGCTACGTCATGACCAACCACCATGTGGTCGTCGGCGGCGGCACCGAGGCGCCCGAGAGCCTCCAGGTGCTCTTCAGCGACGGCAACGTCACCTCCGCCGAGGTCATCGGCTCCGACCCCGACTCCGACGTCGCAGTGCTGCGGATCGACGGCGACGAGCACCCCGCGATGGTGCTGGCCGATTCCGACCAGGTCGCCGTCGGCGACCCCGTGCTCGCGGTCGGCGCGCCGCTCGGTCTGTCGTCAACGGTCACCGAGGGCATCGTCTCGGCGATCGACCGGCCCGTGCTGACCGAGAACAACAACGGCGAGGTCGAATCGGTCATGGCCGCGATCCAGACCGACGCGGCCATCAACCCCGGCAACTCCGGCGGCCCGCTCACCGACATCGGCGGCCAGGTCATCGGCATCAACACCGCCATCGCCTCGACCGCCGCCGAGGGCGAGGCCGGGAACATCGGCATCGGCTTCGCGATCCCGATCAACCAGGCCAAGCGCATCGCCGACGAGATCGTCGCGACCGGATCGGCCAGCCACACCGTGCTCGGCGCCGAGCTCGGAGAATCCGAATTGGGGGTCGGCGTGACCCTCGACAAGGTCGTCGCCGGGTCTCCCGCCGACGACGCCGGACTCCAGGACGGCGACGTCCTGACCAGCTTCAACGGCAATATGGTCGCCGAGAACACCGAGCTGATCGCCCTCATCCGCAAGCTCGCGCCCGGGACCGTCGTCACCGTCGTGTACGAACGCGATGGCCAGGAGCACAGTGCGCAGGTCACGCTGGAAGCGGCGAGTGACTGACGTGGAGGTACGCTAGGCGGAGGTTTTTCAGGTATCAGCAGTCACTGTCGGGCATTAGGAGGATCAGCGTGTTCGGAGGCTTGGGTGGAACCGAGTTCCTGGTCATCATCCTCATCGCCATCTTCCTGTGGGGACCCGACAAGCTGCCGAAGGCGCTCGCCAACCTGCGCAGGTTCATCTCGAAGGCCCGCAACATGGCCTCGAACGCCGCAGCGGACCTCAGCCGCGAGATCGGCACCGACATCAAGCCCGAGGACCTCAACCCCAAGACCTTCGTCCGCAAGCACATCCTGACCGAAGAGGACCAGGAGATGCTGACGAGCCCGCTCAAGTCGACGATGCGGGACCTCCAGGACGGCACCAAGCCGCTCAAGGAGGGCCTGAACGACGCGACTCGCGAGGTGGAGACCACGCGCCGCAGCGTCAACCGCGGCAGCATCACGAAGAAGGCCAACGGCACCGACGGCACCGCCGAGATCGAGCCCGCGGCCGAACCGGCCGCCGAGCGCCGCGACCGCGCCGCGACCTTCGACGACGTCACCTGAGCCGAACCCGACGCTGATCACGGCCGCCCGATCCGGGCGGCCGTTTCCTGTCGCACCCGCGTGCCAGACTGCGGGGATGATCGGCAAGTGGCACGGCCTCATCATCAACTGCCCCGAGCCCGAGGCGCTCGCAAACTTCTACCAGGAACTGCTCGGCATGGTCCGGGTGCAGGGCCACGACGAGAGCTGGATCGTCATCGGCGACGCCGCCGATCGGCCCGGAGTGGCCTTCGAAAAGGTCGAGGACTACCGGCCGCCCACCTGGCCCGGGAATGAGGTTCCGCAGCAGATGCACTTCGACGTGCGCGTCGACGACCTCGACGAGGCCGAACCGAAGGTGCTCGCGCTCGGCGCGCGAAGGCTCGAAGGCGGCGGCGACGCCTGGCGGGTCTTCGCCGACCCTGCCGGGCACCCGTTCTGCCTCGTCGTCATCTGAACCGGTCGCCGTGTGAGCGGGTCAGGCGCGCCCCGCGGCGCGGTACCCGCCGGGCGCCTCGCGGCGGCGCTGCGCACGCGAAAGCGGCGCGGGCCTGGGCCCGCGCCGCTGAGAATCGCGCTGTCTAGTAGGTGGCCGTGCCGGCCCCGCCGATCAAGGCGGCGCCCACCGAGAACCAGACGATGAGGATGATGATCGCGAGGGCGCAGACGACGGAGCCGCAGACGATGCCCGTGATCGCCTGCCCCTTGCCGGCGGCGGTGCCGGCGTTCACCCGCTTGAGGGCCACGCCGCCCATGATCACGGCGAGGATGCCGCAGACGAGGCTGACGAAACCACCGGCACCGGGGATGCACAGCAGTGCGGCGGCGATGATGCCGAGCACCATCGACGCGATCGCGAGGCCTTTGGGCAGCGGCGGACCGTAACCGGGCGCACCGTACGCCGGCGGGTAGCCGGGAGCCGCGGGCGGCAGCTGCGGGGCCGGGCCGTAGCCGGGCTGCTGGGGCTGCGAGGGCTGGCCGTAGCCGGGCTGCTGCGGCGGGGGGTAGCCACCGGGCTGCGGGGGCTGGGAACCCGGGTTCTGGGGCTGGGAACCGGGCTGGCTGCCGTACGGGTCGTACTGGAAGCCGCCCTGACCGGATTGGTCCGGAGGAGGCGGAGGATAGGTCATCGCTATTACTCTCTGCTCGGGCGGAAACGGCGCGGGGAGGTTCACGATAGCCGATCTCCGCCAACGAGTGTGACGAGGCCGTCTCGGGATAGCCGCAAAACGCGCAGCTCACCGCGTTTCAGCTCGGCGACCGCAGCAGGTGTCCACGAAGGATGACGAGCGCGGGCTCGCGGGCCGCGGCGATGTCCGCGCGCGGGTCGCGGTCGTAGACGACCACGTCGCCGAGGTCGGACGGGAGGCCCAGCCACTCGCGCGACTTCCAGGACGACATCGCGACCACCTCGGCGGCCGGGATGCCGGCCTTCTCGTGGAGCAGGCGCATCTCCTCGGCGGCGAGGCCGTGGTCGATGCCGCCGCCCGCGTCCGTGCCGAGGTAGACCGGCACTCCCGCTTCCCAAGCGGCGCGCACGACCTCGGGGAAGCCCTGCTTGAGGCGGCGCATGTGGTCGGCGTAGCGGGGGAACTTGACGTCCGCCCCGGCGGCGATGTCGTCGAAGGTCTCGATGTTGATCATGGTGGGCACCAAGGCGATGCCGCGTGCGGCCATGCGGTCGAGGAGGTCGGGGGCGAGGCCGGTGCCGTGCTCGACCGAGTCGACGCCCGCTTCGACGACGCAGGCGACGGCCTCCTCGGAGAAGGTGTGCACGGCGACCTTCGCGCCTTCGGCTTGGGCGGCATGGATAGCGGCCGTGAGGACCTCGGGTTCGAAGGACGGCGCGAGGTCGGCCTTGTCGCGGTCGATCCAGTCGCCGACGAGCTTGACCCAGCCGTCGCCGAGCTTCGCTTGGCGGGCCAGAGCGCCGACGACCTCCTCGGGCTCGCATTCGAGGCCGATGCCGCGCAGGTAGCGACGTGAGGCGGCGACGTGGTGCCCGGCGCGGATGAGGCGCGGGATGCCGTCTTCGCCGACGAGTTCGGGGTAGGGGTAAGGGGATCCGGCGTCGCGGATGGCGAGCACGCCGGCGTCGCGGTCGGTGCGGGCGAGCGTGCGGGCCTCGTCGAGGCTCTCGATGGGCGAGGCGCCGCGGCGGATGCCGATGTGGCAGTGGGCGTCAACGAGGCCGGGCAGGGCGAACCCGGCGGTGGCGACGGTGCGCGCGCCGGGAACCGGGTCGAAGGTGAGCCGGTCCCCGTCGACGTACACGTCGCGGACCGTGTCGTCGGGCAGCCAGACGACGCGGAGGTGCAGCGGTCGAGGCGACACGCGCCGGCCCCGTTACTTGTTCTTCTTCTGGTCCTTGAGGAACTGCTCGAAGTCGATGTCAGGCAGGTCGCCGGCGTTGAACTGCGACAGGTCGGGCATGCCGCCGGGCATCTGCATGCCCGCCGGGAGCTGCGGCGCGGCGTTCGCGGCATTGGCGGCGGAGCCGCCGCGGCGGACCACGGGCTTCTTCTTGGCCTTCTTGCCCTTGCGCTTGTTGTAAGGCGACTTGGTGGCTTTGGTGCCGCCGGGCAGGCCCATCGCGCCGGTCATGCCGCGCATCATCTTCTGCGCGTCCTTGAACCGGGACAGGAGCTGGTTGACCTCGGAGACCGTGACGCCGGAGCCGTTGGCGATGCGCAGGCGGCGCGAGCCGTTGATGAGCGCGGAGTCGCGGCGTTCGGCGGGGGTCATGGAGCGGATGATCGCGGAGGTGCGGTCGATCTGCTTGTCGTCGATGGAGTCGATCTGCTGCTTCATCTGACCCATGCCCGGCATCATCTTGAGCACGTTGCCGATCGGGCCCATCTTGCGGATGGCCTGCATCTGCTCGAGGAAGTCCTCGAGCGTGAAGTCCTCGCCCTTGAGGAGCTTCTGGGTCATCTCCTCTTTCTGGTCCTCCTCGAACACGGCCTCGGCCTGCTCGATGAGGGTCAGCATGTCGCCCATGCCGAGGATGCGGGAGGCCATCCGGTCGGGGTGGAAGACGTCGAAGTCCTCGAGCTTCTCACCGGTGGAGGCGAACATGATCGGCTGGCCGGTCACGTGCCGCACGGAGAGCGCGGCGCCGCCTCGGGCGTCGCCGTCGAGCTTGGAGAGGACCACGCCGGTGATGCCGACGCCGTCGCGGAAGGCCTCGGCCGTGTTGACCGCGTCCTGGCCGATCATGGCGTCGATGACGAAGAGGACCTCGTCGGGGTTGACGGCGGCCCGGATGTCGCGGGCCTGGGCCATCATCTCCTCGTCGATGCCGAGGCGGCCGGCGGTGTCGACGATGACGACGTCGTGGCCCTTGCGGCGGGCCTCTTCGATGGAGTCGGTGGCGACCTTGACCGGGTCGCCGACGCCGGAGCCGGGCTCGGGGGCGTAGACGGCCACGCCGGCCCTCTCGGCGAGGACCTGGAGCTGGCCGACGGCGTTGGGGCGCTGGAGGTCGGCGGCGACCAGGAGCGGCGAGTGGTCGTCGCCCTTGAGCCACTTGGCGAGCTTGCCCGCGAGGGTCGTCTTGCCCGCGCCCTGGAGGCCCGCGAGCATGATGACCGTGGGGGCCTGCTTGGCGTAGTTGAGGCGCCGCGTCTCGCCGCCGAGGATGTTGACGAGTTCCTCGTTGACGATCTTGATGATCTGCTGGGCGGGGTTGAGGGCCTTGGAGACCTCGGCGCCGCTGCAGCGTTCCTTGATCTGGGCGATGAAGGTCTTGACCACCGGGAGGGCGACGTCAGCTTCGAGCAGGGCGAGGCGGATCTCGCGGGCGGTGGCGTCGATGTCGGCTTCGGTCAGGCGGCCTTTGCCGCGGATCGACTCGAAGATCCCGGACAGTCGATCTGACAGAGCGTCGAACACGGGCGAACCTCTCGATGGTGCAATGCGAATTTACGGCTGGCAAGCGGGCGCGGCGAAGCGCTGTGAACTCCTACGAGCTTAACGGGGATCGCGGCGCGGCTGCCGCCCGGTGAAGGTCGGATGACACACGAACGCGGAACGGCCGCTCTGTGGAGAGAGCGGCCGTTCCTAGCTATTCCAATTTATGGCTCGCAAGCTTCGCCAAGACTGACGTGAAGTCAGGGTCAGACCTTGACCGGCTCGGGCGCGTCGGCGGCCTCGGGCAGGCCGGTGCCGGTGTTGCCGTTGACGGGCAGGTCGTAGCCGGCCTCGCCGTGCTGGGCGGCGTCGATACCGGCGAGTTCTTCTTCCTCGCTGATGCGGATGCCGATCGTGTACTTGAGGATCAGGCCGATGATCAGGGCGACCAGGGCCGAGTAGACCAGGACCACACCGGTGGCGGCGGCCTGCTTGCCGAGCAGGCTGGCGTCGCCGCCGTAGAAGAGGCCGTTGACGCCCGCCGCTTCTTCGAAGGCGAAGAAGCCGAGGGAGACCGAGCCCCAGAAGCCGGCGACCATGTGCAGGCCGACCACGTCGAGCGCGTCGTCGTAGCCGAACTTGTGCTTGAGGCCGATGGCGAAGGGGCAGATGATGCCGGCGACGGCGCCGATGGCGATGGCGCCGAGCGGGGTCACGAGGCCCGCGGCCGGGGTGATCGCGACCAGGCCGGCGACGACGCCGGAGCAGCCGCCGATGATCGAGGGTTTGATGCCTCGGATCCGGTCGACGAGGAGCCAGGCGAGGATGGCGGCGGCCGTGGCGACCTGGGTGTTCAGGAAGGCGAGACCGGCGAAGCCGTCAGCGGCGAAGGCGGAGCCGGCGTTGAAGCCGAACCAGCCGAACCACAGGAGGCCGGCGCCGAGCAGGACCAGCGGCAGGTTGTGCGGCGCGAAGTTGCCGTCCTTCCAGCCGATGCGGCGGCCGACCACGATCGCGAGGCCGAGGGCGGCGGCACCTGCGTTGACGTGGACCGCGGTTCCACCGGCGAAGTCGAGGACGCCCCACTGCTTGATCCAGCCGCCGGCGTTCCACACCCAGTAGGCGACGGGGCAGTAGACCAGGATGACCCAGGCAGTGGCGAAGATGATCCAAGCGCTGAACTTCATGCGGTCGGCGACGGCGCCGGCGATGAGGGCAACGGTGATGATGGCGAACATCATGCCGAAGGCGGTCCAGACCGCGTTCGGGACGCCGTTGAGGCCGGCGGCGGCGGTCAGTTCGGTGGCGGCGCGGGAGCCGAACAGCGAGGTGAAGTCACCGAAGAACTTGGTGGAGCCTTCGCCCACGGCGATGGACTCGCCGACGACGACCCAGGCGATCGAGACAATGCCGATGGCGACGAGGCACTTCATCATCATGTTGATGACGCTCTTGGCGCGAGTCAGGCCACCGTAGAACAGGGCGAGCGCCGGAGTCATGAGCAGGACAAGGGCGGCTGAGGTCAGGATCCAGGCAGTGTTGCCGGTATCGAGCTCGGGCATGGCCGCCTCCTCTCTCTCGAGATAGGTAGGTACTTCGGGCTTTAGTGCTGTTCCGGCGTGAGGGGAGCGACGGTGCTCGGCATAGGTGTCACGCGCCGACCGACGAATCAGCCGGCGCGTGATGCTCCTACCTACCGGAGTGAAGCCAGCTTCACCAAGACGTGTTACGCGACCCGGGCCTACGTGTTAAGAAGTTGTCGCGAAAGATTTCGAGTGTGTGAACTCACGCTCACATGGCCCCCGAAAGGCGCTACCGGAGGCACGGAAGCGGCGGTTGTGCCGTTTGGGGCGTTTGCGGGGGCCTCCGGAACCGTTACCTGGGCATGACCACTCCGTTACAGAACTGTGCTCTACTGTTCTTGACCCATAAGTGACGTGATCGTTAACATCACTCGGCGTATCGTCGTATGGGACAGCCGCCACACTGGGCACAGGGACGGCCCGACCCCTCGAACGGCCTGCGACGAACAAAGAAAGAGACCTACAACGATGGCGCAAGCGAAGAAGGCAGCCAGTATCTGGGATGTGGCGAGACTGGCCGGAGTCTCCCACCAGACCGTCTCCCGCGTCGTCAACGGCTCGCCGCGGGTCGCCGCGGCGACCCGGGACAAGGTCCTGGACGCCATCGCCGAGCTGGGCTACCGGCCCAACCGGCTGGCCCGGAGCCTCGCGGGCGGAGCGGTCGAGTCCGTCACCGTGCTCGCCGCCGACACCTCTCTCTACGGGCCCGAAGCGGCCCTGCGCGGGATCGAGAAGGCGGCCCGGTCGCTCGACTGGAGCGTCCAGATCTCCGTGCTCGACCCGGCCGACACGCATTCGGACGCCGACATCATCGCCCGGCTCCCGCGCGCCGGCGAGCCGACGATCATCATGGCCCACGACGAGCCCGGCATGCGCGCCAAGCAGGTCCTGCTCGACACGCAGCCGCAGGCGATGGTCGCGATAGGGCCTTACACCGCCGAGGAGCTCGCCGCCTCGCCGTGGCTGGTGGGCATGGACGACGGCAAGGCGGCGGCCGAGGCCACCCGCTACCTGCTGGACCTGGGCCACGAGACGGTGCACCACCTGGCGATCCCGACCTCCACGGGCACCTTCGGCGGCGACAAGGCGCACCGCGCCGAAGGCTGGTCGCGCGCGTTGCGCGAAGCCGGACGCGAGGTGCCCGACCCGGTGCCCTCCGGGTGGACGTTCGCCGAGGCGTTCAAGGCGGTGCAGCCGCTCATCGCCGACCCCTCGGTGACCGCGATCCTCTGCGGCAACGACCATCTCGCCCTCGCGACGCTGCGCGCCGCGCACCTGGCCGGACGCGAGGTCCCCGGGGACCTCTCCATCGTCGGCTTCGACAACACCCCGTTCTCGGCGTACACGACCCCCGCGTTGACCACGGTGAACCAGGACTTCGAGAGCGTGGGCCGCGGCGCCTTCGAGCTGCTGCGCCACCGCGTCGACGGGTCGAACCCGCGGCCGAAGCAGAGCTGGCCTGAACCCGAGCTCATCGTCCGCGAGACCTCGGGCCCGCCGCGGCCCCGATCCTGACCGAAAGGCCCGGCAATGGCCCACACCCCCTTCCCCCAGGGGGCGGCCCGCCTCACCGCGGACTTCGCCGCCCCCACCGGTCCGGTCCTGCACGGCGCGGCCGGGTCGCTGTACGGCGTCTCGGAGGACGGCGTGCCCGGTGACGAGCTGCTGGAGGCGCTCGACATCACCACGCTCGCGGTGAAGCCGGACGGCGGCGCGCAGCACCCGAACGGCGACGCGTCGAGCGTGGTGCAGGTCCTGCGGCGCAACGGGAACGGCCTGGCCTTTGTGTACCTGCAGGACCTGTTCGCGAAGTGGCCGTACGAGGATGTGGGGATCGACCTCTACCACGAGAAGCTGTACGAGTTCGTGCCGCCGATGCTCACCCCCGAGAACGCCGGGCGGCTCGTGTGGGTGCCGTTCAACGAACCCGACTGGATCTGGTACGGCCTCAAGGAGAACTCCCCCGCGAAGTTCGACCGGTTCCTCGCCGACTGGATCACCACCGTGCAACTGCTGCGCGGGCTCGCCCCGGGAGTGCCGATCGCCGGGCCCAACGAGGCCTACTACCACCCCGAGTTCCTGCCGCACTTCCTCAGGCGCACCAGGGACACCGGGACGCTCCCGGAGTGGATGGCCTGGCACGAGCTGTCGCCGCAGTCGCTCGCCGAGTTCCGCGGCCACCACGCCGCCTACCGGGGCCTGGAGCGCTCGCTCGGCATCGCGCCGCGGCGGCTGAACATCGACGAGTACGGCAACAACCGCGACCTCTCCGTGCCCGGCCAGCTCGTGCAGTGGGCGGCGATGTTCGAGGAGGCGAAGGTCCACGCCGACATGGCGTACTGGACGGCCGCGGGCGGCTACTCGGGCGCGGCCCCGCAGCCGAACGTGCCGAACGGCGCGTGGTGGTTCCTCAAGGCGTACTGCGGGATGACCGGCCAGACCGTGCGCGTCACTCCGCCGCATCCGAACACTGTGGACACTCTGCAGGGGCTGGCGAGCCTCGACGCGGAACGGCGCACCGCCCAGATCCTCGTGGGCGGCACCGTCGAGGACTTCATAGTCACCGCCGAAGGCCTCGACCCCGAGTTCTGGACCGACCGCGTCACCGCCACCGTCCACCGCATCGACTGGACCGGCTACGAAGGCTCCGCCGGGACACCCGTGCCGATCGCACAGGTCGTGAGCGATCCTGCGCGCCTTGAGATCCCGATCTACGGGCCCGACCGCATGGCGGCCTACTGGATCACCGTCACGCCCGGCGAGGCCGCCCTCATCGGGCCGCCGCCGTGGAAAGGCCACTGGGACGCCGAGGCCGCCGACATCACCTCGGGCCAGATCACCCGGCACGGCAACGCCGACGACGGCAACGCCTTCGCCGCCTCCGGCGAGCACGACGTGAGCGGCCTCAACCTGAGCGACTCGGCCGTGGTCTTCCAGGTCGAGGCCCCCGAAGCCGGGGAGTACGACCTGGCGGTCTTCTACTCGCACATGTACGGGCGCGGCGCCGAGGCCACCGAACCGCAACCGGCCCAACAGGTCCTGACGGTGAACGGCATCGAGCGGTTCGTGGACTACCCGAGCACCATGAACTGGCAGCACCGCTCGATCGTCCGCGAGGCGCTGACCCTCAGGGCCGGGGCGAACACCGTCGAGCTGTCCAAGTCCGGCGCGATCGGCACCGCCCGCGGCGAAGTCGCGCTCGACAAGATCGAACTCACCGAGCGCTCCCGCGGGCCCGTCTCCTACGAGGCCGCGTTCGCGCGCCTCCACGGCGAAGGCCTGGTCTTCGACCTGTACGCGGCCGACGCGGGCTACCACCGCATCGAGGGCGCGGCCACCGGATGCCTCGCGGGCCCGCAGAACCAGGACGTCCCCGTCGACCTCACCCGGCCCGTGTTCCTCCACGCCGGGGTCAACCGGCTGCGCACCGCGATGATCGACGGACCGATCCTCCTCACGCCCGCAACGGGACCCGAACCGATCGAAGTGGACGCCGCCGAAGTCTCCCGTACGGGCGGCTCCTGCCTCGTCGTCAACGACTTCGCCAACCGCGGCCACGTCATCGGCTGGAACGGCCGCGGCGCCAGCGCCGCCATCGAGGTCGAGACCCGCGACGGACCGCACGTGCTGCTGGTCAGCTACGCCAACGACGAACGCGGCAAAGGCCACGAGTACAACATCGACATCGTCTCGCGCCCTTGCGACATCACCGTGAACGGCAAGGACGCGGGCCGGTACCCGATGCGCGGCACCTGGACCTGGAACGACTTCTGGACCTACCCGGTGATCCTCGATCTCAGCGAGGGCCGCAACACCATCGCGTTCGGCAACGCCGACGGCCCGACCGCCGAGTTCGAGCGGTTCCGGATCGCACCGCTCAATCCTTGAGGGGTCTCTCGCATTACAGGCAGTTCGAGGAGTCCTCGTCACCTTCGCGTCCCCCGATCGTTGGACAACCGCGGGACGGTGGCGAGAACCCCCGGGTTGTCACATACCGGTGAGAACCTGGCCGTCCCGGCGGAAACCAACAGTCGAGACGCTAGGAATGGAGGACACCCATGGGAGGTCGTGCAATGGTCGCTGCCGAGCCGGTCGCCGACGAACGACGCGTTGATCGCAGCCCTCTGTGGAAGGCGTGGGAGAGCCTCGAAGTGCCGCCCGGATTCCGTGCGGAGATCATTCGAGGAGAGATCCTCTTGTCGCCGTCCCCGACAAACAGGCACAGCCATATCTGCGCCCGACTCATCCGCAGTCTGGCTCCGTTCGCAAACGAACGAGATTGGGCGTTGGCCAGCGAATTGGCCGTTCATATCGAGCACACGGGTGAGGCGCTGATCCCGGACCTCATGGTCCTGCCGGATTCAATCCTGATCGAGGGAGAGGAAGCCTCTTCCATCGATTCCGCGGAACTGTTGCTCGCGTTCCAGGTCACGTCCGATTCGTCGGTTCGCCGTGACCGTAAGGCGAAACTCTGGAGCTACGCCTACGGCTTGATCCCGATCTACATCCTCGTGGACCGCCACGACGGCCATGGAACCGTGACCGTTTACAGCGAACCGGACGGCAACGGCCGCTATGCCGAGCATCACAGTGTCGAGTTCGAGAAGTTGGTACCGCTCCCTGATCCATTTGGCATCGAGATCGAAACCAGTCGTTTCGTTCCGAAGACTCCGAAGCCCTGACCGAAATCGAGGGGCCCGCGCCGAGGTGGCGCGGGCCCCTGCGTCGTCCGCTACGCCGAGGCGAGACCGTTCAGGGCCTCGTACTGCGCATCGGTGAGCGTGAGCTCGCGGGCGCCGAGGTTCTCCTCGAGGTGGGCGATCGAGCTGGTGCCGGGGATCGGCACGATGTTGTCGGAGCGGCGCAGGAGCCAGGCCAGCGCGGTCTGGGCCGGGGTCGCGCCGATCTCGGCGGCGATCTTGCCGACCGGCCCGTCGGGGCCAGCGTGCTCGCCCGCGGCGATCGGGAACCAGGGGATGAACGCGATGCCCTGCTCGGCGGTGTAGTCCAGGACCGCTTCGCTCTGGCGGTTGATCAGGTTGTAGAGGTTCTGGACGCTCGCGATCGGGGCGACCGCCTGCGCCTCCTTCAGCTGGTCCACGGTGACCTCGGAGAGGCCGATGTGGCGGATCTTGCCCTGGCGCTGCAGCTCGGCGAGCGTTTCGATCTGGTCGCCGATCGGCAGGCTCAGGTCGAGGCGGTGGATCTGGTAGAGGTCGATGGTCTCGACGCCGAGGCGGCGCAGGCTCAGTTCGACCTGCTGGCGGATGTAGCCGGGCGCGCCGACCGCGATCCATTCCTCGGGCGAGGGGCGCGTGTTGCCGCCCTTGGTGGCGATCACGACGCCGTCGGCATAGGGCCGCAAGGCCTCCGCGATGAGGGTCTCGTTGTCGCCCAGCGCGTAGGCGTCGGCGGTGTCGATGAAGTTCACACCGAGCTCGACGGCGCGGCGCAGGACCGCGATCGCGCTCGCCCGGTCCTTCGGCGGGGTGAAGATTCCCGGGTCGCCGCTCAGGCGCATCGCGCCGTAGCCGAGCCGGTCGACACGGAGGTCGCCACCGATCACGATGTCGCTCATGGGGAATGCCCTTCTCACAGTTGGTTCGTGCCGTGGCCGGTTCGCGCCGGCCGCTTCCGGATGCAACCGCGCGCCCGGCCCGATTTGTTCCCACAAAAGTGAGATCTGCTTCACGCCCAGTGCAAGGCGTTTCGCGACTGACGCTCCAACACGGGGGGATGCGAGACTCTTCGTCATGATCAAAGGGTTCAAAGATTTTCTGATGCGCGGCAATGTTGTGGAGTTGGCCGTCGCGGTGGTCATGGGTGCGGCGATGACCGCGCTGGTGGCTTCGTTCGGCACGGCCTTCCTCAATCCGCTGATCACGTTGTTCACCGGCGGGGCCGAGGTCGGCGGCGAGTTCACGGTGAACGGGGTCGTGTTCCCGTACGGGGTGTTCCTCAACGGGGTCCTGGTGTTCTTCTTGACCGCGCTGGCGGTGTACTTCGTGGTCGTGTTGCCGATGAACAAGCTCCGCGAGCGGTTCGCGCCCAAGGCCGAAGAGGTCGACGAGGTGCACGCGGTGGCGGAGATCGAAGTGCTGCAGGAGATCCGCGATCTGCTGCGGCAGCAGAGCCGGATCTAGCGGTTCGATTGCGGCAGGGCCCTGGGTCGTCCCCGGGCCCTGCCGCGTGTTCAGTTGCGGCAGAACTCGGTCTGGATCGCGGCGGTTATCGCTTCGGACACGGCCGGGTCCGCGGTGAGGCTGCGGTTGACGGTGATGGTGAGCTGTCGTGAAAGGTCTGCGCTGGTGAAGCTGTAGGACAGGTAGCCTTGCGCGCCACCGACATGCCCCCAGATTTCGCGGCCGCACAGTTCCGCGCCCGCCAAGCCGAGGCCGTAGCCGAACCCGTCGAAGGCCGGGACTGTCTCCTGCATCTGCGCGAGCTGTTCGGCGCCGAGGAGGTCGCCGCTCAGCAGCGCCTCGTAGAAGCGGTTCACGTCGGCTTGGGTGGCGACGATCGCGCCGGTCGACCAGGAGACGGACATGTTGTAAGTGGTGAGGTCGGTCAGGGGGCCTTCGGGATCGGTGAGCGCTTCGTAGCCGCGCATCGACGGGTTCGGCAGGAACGGGAAGACGCCGGCGAGATAGGTGCGGTGGAGGCCGGCGGGCCGCAGGATCCGTTGCGCGAGTTCGCGGGCGTAGCTGTGGTCGGTGACCTCCTCGATCAGCATGCCGAGCACGATGTAGCCGGTGTTGGAGTAGGCGAACTCGTCGCCGGGCGTGAACTCCAGCGGCTCCTCGGTCGCGAGCTCCACCAGTGCTTCCGGGAGGTACGTGTGGAACCGCTGGTCGTGCACCGTCTGCACATCCGGCCAGACCAGCGGCTGGTAGTCGGGCAGGCCGCTCTGGTGGCGCAGGAGGTCTTCGACGGTGATGGTCTCCTCGTACGGCAGTAGGCCGGGCAGGTAGGCGTCGATGGGCCCGTCGAGTTCGATCTGGTGCTCTTCGACCAACTGCAGGACCATGGTCGCGGTGAAGCTCTTGGTGATGCTGCCGGTCCTGATGAAGCCGCCTGGATCGGGCGGGGTGCCTTTGGCGATGTCGCCGACGCCGGCGACGCCGTTCCAGGCGCCGAGTTCGTCGCGCACCGCGATGCTGACCCCCGGTGCGCCCGCGGCGACGATGGCGTCCGCCTGGTCCTGCAGGTCGGCGCGTAGCGGCGCGGGTGCCGCCTGAGCCGGAGCCGCCGCGAGCGCGAGCGCCGCCAGCGACGCACAGCTGACGGCCGCAATGGATCTCATCCTGTTCATGACGAATCTCCTTGCCTGGGTGGGTGATCGCCCATGTGAGCACTGAGTTTCGTCGGATTCGAAGGCTGATGCCATCCGGCCATCCCCCGTTGGCGGGGTGGGGCAGGCACCAGGGCGCCGGTGTTTTCGGTACGCGACCGGCGGGTAACCGGCGAGCGATCGCGCCGCTCCATCGGCCCGGCCGGGATCGCCGAAGGTCTTGCCTGCGTCGCACCCCCGTGGGACGGTGGGGAGGCGTTGCCGACCCGACCTGCGAAGGACCGCCACATGCCTACCGCCATTCCGCTCGGAGCCCCGATATGGGCCGATGCCAACACTCCTGACCTGGCCCGGGACCTCGATTTCTATATGCGCCTGTTCAAGTGGTCGAGCTTCGACACCGGTGAGGAGTTCGGGCACTACACGGAGCTGTGCCTGGGCTCGACGGTGTCGGTGGCGCGCGCCGTCGGCGGGCTCGCTCCGAACCCGCCCGGGGACGCGAACGCGTTGTCCGCGTGGGGGGTCGCGTTCCATGTGGCCGACTGCTTCCAGGCGGCGGCCGACGCGGAGAAGCTGGGCGCGACCATGGTGAGCCACCCGGTGCGGGTGGGCGACGACCTGGTGTACGCGGCGATGAAGGACCCTGACGGCGGGGCGTTCGGCCTGTTCGAGCCGATGAGCGAACACGTCGGGTTCACGGCGTTCGACGAGCCGGGCGCGGCCGTGTGGTTCGAGTACGTGTACGACGGCGCGCCGGTCGAGGCGATGCAGTTCTACTCGGAGCTGCTGAACTGGTCGCTCAAGGTGCCGGAATCGGACGACCCGCCGCACGACGACGCCCCGTACGTGGAGCTGTGGACGCACGAGACCCACCTGCTGACCAGCGCGACCGTGGAGTTCGGCGGCGCGCGGATGGCGCTCGGGCCCGAGGTGAAGATGCAACCGCACTGGCTGGTGTGCTTCGGGACCGACTCGGTGGACCTGACGGCCGCGAAGGCGGTCGACTACGGCGGCCGGGTGGCGGTGGCGCCGGTGGACGACCCGGGCGGGCGCATGGCGGTGCTGGTCTCGCCGACCGGGGCGCACTTCACGATCATGTCGAGCAAGAAGCAGGGGAACGAGGGCTGAGGGCCCGGCGGGGAAAGTCCTGCGGTCGTCGGGGGCGCGTGGGACGGTGAGGGGGTCAGCTTCCACAACTGCGAAGGAGCAGTGCGCCATGACCTCGATCCCGATGGGGGCACCTATTTGGTCCGATTCCCTGACCTCCGATCTCGCCGTCGACGTCCCTTTCTACGAGCGCCTGTTCGGTTGGGCCTCGATGGACGCGGGTGAGGACTTCGGCCATTACACGACCTTCGGGCTCTCGGAGGGCACTCCTGGGCCGGGAAGCCCGGTCACGGGCATCATGCCGTGCCCGCCGGGGATGGAGGCGTCGCGGATCTGGAATCTGCAGTTCCGGGTCGAGGACTGCGACGCCGCGACCGAGAAGGCGCGGGAGCTGGGCGCCACGGTCGTGGAGGATCCGCAGGACGTGAGCGACATGCTCCGGTTCTCGATGCTCAACGACTTGAACGGGGCCTCGTTCGGCCTGGTCGAGTCGAAGGAGCCGGGCACGGGGTTCGGTGTCTGGGGCGAGCCGAACAGCGTCTCGTGGGTCGAGTACCGCTGCGACGGGGTCCCTGCCGAGGAGATGCGGTTCTACGCGGACCTGTTGGGCTGGAACGTGAACACGCCGCCTTGGGAGAACCCGTCGAACCCGAAGCCGTACGCGGCGTTGAGCGCGGCCGGTACCGAGCGCGAGTTCGGCGGCTGTCATGCGATGGAGGGCTGGGAGCTGGAGCTCCGTCCGCAGTGGAACGTGATGGTCGCGGTGGACGACGCCGACCGGATGTGCGAGAAGGCGGTGGCGCTGGGCGGCTCGATCGCGGGCGAGCCGATGGACGTGCCGGGCCTGCGCATCGCGGGGATCGCGACGCCCACGGGAACGATCGTCGGGATCCAGTCCCCTCGGGCCTGGGAGTAGCGCAGCACCGATCGAAACGGGCCGGGCCTCCGCGAACGCGGCGGCCCGGACTTTGCTTTGGGCACTGTGGAGGCGCGGCGCTAGTCTCGGACGATGACCCCGAGGCGCGTCCTGATCACCTGGCTGCTGGCCCTTGCGGTCGGATCGGCGCTGGTGGCGCTGCCGGACACCGGTGAGCCGGTGCTCCGGATCAGCCGCACGCACGGGCCGGGCCCGCTCGACCTGGTGGGCATCGCCTGCATCGCGTTCGGTGCAGTCGCCTTGTGGTGGTGGCTGATCCGCCGTCGCCGTGAGATCACCGCGCGCCTCGGGACGGTCGGCCTGATCGTCCTGGCGCTCGCGTTGGTGCTCGGCTTGGCCGAGGTGGCGTGGTCGGTGTCGGCCGACAACGGTTCGTGGTGGATCGTCGGGGCGGGCGTCGCGATGGCCGCGCAGCTCATAGCCTTGGCCGCAAGCGCTGATGCGGCATGCCGAGGGCCGTACCGCCGGGGCTGAAGGGGGCGGTGGCGGCGATCAGGGTGCGCCGGGGAGAGCGGCATGGACGTGAGCCTTGTCTCTTATCGCGAAGTATTGCCTATTGCAAACTGGGTGCAATAATGGCACACATGTCGAGGACTGCTGTTGCGCGAGAAACCAGAGGTGTAGAGGGTTACGTTCTGCGACAGGCGGAACCAGGTGACCTGCCGGGAGCGCGATCGGTCATGCTCGACACCGTGTACCGGGACTTCGGCCACGGGTATCTGCCGCAGTGGCACTCGGACATCATCGACCTCGACTCGTATTACCTTGCGCCGGAGGACAACACCCTGTTCGTCGCGGTCCGGGACGGCATGGTCGCGGCCACCGCCGGCGTGCGCGGCCAGACTCCGGCCTCGCCGCCGAACCCGCTCGAGGTGACGAGCCGCTTCGAGGAGGGCCGCACCGCGACGCTGTACCGCGTGTACGTGCGCCCCGAGCACCGCCGCCAGGGGCTGGCGGGTGCACTGGTGGACGTGTGCCTCGAGTTCATCGCGAGCCGCGACCGCTACACCGGGGTGTACTTGCACACGGACGCGCGGACCCCGGGAGTGGTCGAGTTCTGGTCGAAGCGCGGCACGGTCCTGTTCGACGAACGAGTCGCCGTGAACGAGATGCGCACGGAGACTCCTGACGAACCGTTCCAGACGGTCCACTTCACGCTGCACCTCGCGAACTAACCGCGCGACCCCGCCCCCGCGGATGCCGACCGCCCGCGAAACTGTCGTACCCCCGAGTCACTGTTGAATCGGAGGACCTCGCGCGCCAACACGCCCGACCTCGGGGGCCACTGTGCGCCTTACGGTGTCGCACCCTCATGCCATTGCTGCATCGGGGGTGGTTCCGCCCCGACACACCCGACCTCGGGATACGCTCCGGCCCTTCAGCCTCGCGGCCTGCCGATCCTCAGGCGGTTCCCGTCCGGGTCGCGCAGTTCGATCTCCCGCGTGCCCCACTCCATGTCCTCGGCCGCGACCCCGAACTCGGCCGCGATCGCGTCCACGTCCTTGACCCGCAGGTAGATCACGCCGTCCGGGTGCGCATCGCCCTCGTGCTCCGAGAGGAACAGCCGCACCTGCCCCCGCGCCACCTCCACGAAGAGCGGGAACCCCGGCTCGAACTGGTGCTCCCACTGCTTCTCGAAACCGAGGCGCTCGTACCAGGGCATCGCGGCCGCGGCGTCTTTGACCTTGAGGATCGGTATCGCCTGTTCGTCCATGCCCCCATGATGGCACCGGGGTCCGACACGCCCCCGGCCTTCGCTAACTCCTCCGGGAGGATCTGGCGGCCCTTGTACTGGCCGCAGTGCGTGCAGAGGTGGTGCGGGCGGATCGTCTCCTTCCTCGGGCACGGGCACACCTGCAGCGCAGGCGCTTTCGCCTTCCACTGCGAGCGGCGTTTGCGGGTGTTGGAGCGCGAGAGGCGCCGTTTCGGAACTGCCATGCCGCGATCTTAACGATAACCGTTTTCATTACTGAAACGGGGTGAGGCCGTCCGGAGACATGGAAGGGGCCGCCCCGGCGGCAGGGCGGCCCCTCTTCTCAGTTGCGATTCCTGGCTCGGCGTCCCGGTCTGGCTAGTCGCGCGCGGCGACGGCCAGGTCCGGGAAGTCGCTGAAGACCGCGTCCACGCCGAGGTCGTAGAACAGCTCGAACTCGGCCTCGATGTCGCCCCACTCAGCGGGGTTCGTGCTCGACCGGAGGTTCGCGGGAAGGAACGAGTTCTCGGCGCGGAAGGTCCAGACGTGCACGTCCAGGCCCCGCTCGTGCGCACGCTCCACGATGTCCGTCGGCTTTGAGATCGAGCCGTCGGCCGCCCGCGGGAAGATGCGGTTCTTGTTGAGGCTGATGGTGTCCAGGGTCTCGGCGTACTCGTCGAGCGTGGCGTCCGGGATCTCGCCCTGGCCGTCGATGTTCAAGCCCACCGGGTTGTCGATGCGCTCATCGATCGTCAGCAGGCTCTCGTACTCGAAGGACTGCACCCACACCGGCGACCACCTGCGGTCGAGCTTGCGCTCCTCGAGGAGGTCGGCGAGCGCGTCCTCGATGCTCATGCCCTTGTCCTCGTAATAGGACGGGTGCTTCATCTCCGGGTACGTGATCACCTTGCGGCCGAGGGTGCCCACGTAGTCGAGGACCTCGTCGTAGGTGACCAGCTCGAACTCGCCGTCGTGCGCGGCGCTGTCGGGGCGCAGGGTCGGCAGGCGCTCCTCGGCGCGGAGGGTCTTGAGCTCGGCGAGCGTGAAGTCGTCGGCGAAGAACCCGGTGACGGGCTTGCCGTCGATGAGCTTGGTGGTCTTGCGTTCCGCGAACTCGGGATGCGCGGCGACGTCGGTGGTCTCGTCGAGGACCGGCTCGTGGCGGGCGAGGAGTTCGCCGTCCTTGGTGAGCACCAGGTCGGGCTCGATGACGTCCGCGCCGAGCTCGACGGCGAGCGCGTAGGCCTCGAGCGTGTGCTCCGGCAGGTAGCCGCTCGCGCCGCGGTGGGCGATCACGGTCGGCTCGTCGTGATGGGGCTTGGCGACGGCCGGGGCGGCGGCCATGCCGATGAGGGCTCCGGCTGCGGTGACCACGGCCGCTCCGCGCAGGAGCGCACTCTTGGGGGACATGAATGTCCTCTTCCTATCGGGGACTGGGGCCTTCAGTCAAGCCGCCGCGGTCGTCACCCGTTCGGCGCGAACGTGAACGGCGACTGAACGATGCCAGAAATCCGGCGGACCCCGGAGGCCGACACGCCGCCGGCTCGCGAACCGGACGCACCGGCCCGCTTGCGCCCCAGGCGGGAAGCCGTCGCCTCGGCGGTGGTGGCCACCCCGGCATTCACCACCAAGACCATCGGTACGGTCACCGAGGCGACGGCTTCCCAGTCGGTCCCGCCCGGCCCGATCCGATCGCGGCAGGGGGCGCCACGATCCGGTACCGCTGGTTGCAGACCAGCAGTTATCGGTTTCTAGATCAGATCACCGAACGAGAAGCTAGAGAGGCTGGACCTCCCTCAAACGGTTCATATATCAATAGGAACCGTTTTCTAAGCTATCTTGACGCATCTGAGCCGGAACGTCAAGCATCGACATCTTCGAATGTCGAAGATGCAACCAGACGGCCTGGATCCGAACAGCCCGAACACCCTTCGCCCGCCGCTCGCACCCCGGCGGCGTCCGGCATACTGGCCCCTTTCGTGCCACTGCCGCCACTGGATCGGAGCATCCGCCAATGGAGCAACTTCCGCCGACCTATTCCCTGATCGGCTGCTGCGTCACCCGCGACGCAGCAGAGCTCGGCCGCGATCCCCTGCCCAGACCGGTCCACTTCGTCTCGCGCACCAGAGTCCAGAGCCTCGTGTCCACACCGAGCCCCATCGACGCCGACGACATCAAACTCGACTCGGCCTTCCAGCGGCGGACGATCGTCGAGGACCACCGGAAGACCGCGCTCGCACCCCTCGACGGGATCGACCACCCGATCGTCATCGACCTCATCGACGAGCGCTGGCCGCTCGGCGACACCGGGTCGGGCCTGGTCACCTCGACCTCGTACTTCCGCAACGCCGGCCTGGCCAACCGCCCGGGCTTCACCCCCGTGAAGAACGACGTGAAGCTCGCCGCCGACGGCCCGTTCACCACGGCCGTAAGGGCATTGGTGGCCCGGCTCCCGAAGCGGCCGGTCCTCATCCACCGGGCGTTCTGGGCCTCCCACACCACGGCCGGCGAGCCGGTGAACGATGTGAAGATCACCGACAAGAACAACCGCTGGCTCGAACGCGCCTACGCGATCCTCGAAACGGCGCTCGGCGAACGCGCCCTCCCGCCGGTCGAAGTGGACGCCGCCCTGCGAATCGCCGACCCCGGGCACCGCTGGGGCATCGGCCCCTACCACTACATCGACGAGTACTACACCGAACTCTCGGACAAGGTCCGCAAAGCACTCGCCAACGCGGCACCGATCGCCTGAGCGAGCGCGGACGGCGAACCGCCGCCGGGCCCTCGGCGCCACACCATGGCAGGTCGCGTCCGCAGCCGACGCCGCCGTTGGACCACCGGCTCGCTATTGCACTCCGCCACAGCCGCATCGCCCGCCGAGACGCGCAGTGCCCCGCGGCTTCGCCGCGGGGCACTCGCTTCGGTCGCTCTCGTACTGCTAAGCGGCCGTGAGCAACTGCGAGGCGGCGAGATCGCGGTACAGGTCGTCCTTCTCGACCAGCTCCGCGTGGGTGCCGACCGCTCGCACGAGCCCGGCGTCGAAGACCACGATCTGGTCGGCGCTGGTCACGGTCGAAAGCCGGTGCGCCACAACCAGGACGTTCGTGCGCTCGGCGGCATCGAGCATCACCTGCTTGAGCGCGGCCTCATTCGCGGCGTCGAGCTGCGAGGTGGCCTCGTCGAGCAGCAGCAGGCGCGGCTTGCGCAGCAGCGCGCGGGCGATGGCGACGCGCTGGCGCTCGCCGCCCGAGAGCGTGGTGCCCCGGTAGCCGATGCGCGAGTCGAGCCCGTCAGGCAGCTTGCCGACCAGCTCGGTCAGCCTCGCCACCGTCACGACCTCGTCGATGTCGGCCTCAGTCGCCTCGGGCGCGGCCATCACGAGGTTCTCGCGGAGCGTGCCGTCCAGCACCGGCGCGTCCTGCTCGACGTAGCCGATCAGGCCGCGCAGTTCCGCCAGCGGCCAGTCCACGACGTCGACGCCGTCGACCTTCACCGAACCGGTGGTGGCCGGATAGAACCGCTCGATGAGCGAGAACACCGTGGTCTTGCCCGCCCCCGAGGGGCCGACGAGCGCGGTCAATCCGCGCCCGCTCGACGCGAACGTGACTCCATGGTGGACGTACGGCAGGTCTTCGGCGTACCGGAAGGTCACGTTCTCGAACGTGACCTGCGCGGGACCGGAGCCTACCGGGATCCGCACGGCCTCAGGGAGGTTGCCCTCGTCTGAGGCCTCCTCGGCGTCGAGGTTCTCGACTTCCTCGATGCGGTGGATCGCGGCCAGGCCGGTCTGGAGCTGCGAGAGCGAGGCGACCAGACCGTTGATCGGGCCCATCAGGTAGAAGAGCAGCAGCAGGAAGCCGATCAGGGTGCCGACCTCCATGGCCCCGGAGGCGACGCGGGCGCCGCCGACGCCGAGGACCAGCAGGAAGGCGATGTTGACCGGCAGGAACGCGACGACTCCGGCCAGGGCCTCCCAGAACGAGGCCTTCACGCCCGTGTCGCGGGCGGCGGTGGCGGCCTTGTCCAAGCGGCCGATCTCATGGTCTTCGGCGCTGGAGGCCTTGACCGTGCGGAAGGCGCTGAAGATGCGCTCCAGCAGCGATCCCATGTCGCCCAAGGCCTTCTGCGAGGCGACGGTGGCGTTCTGGATGCGCGGCATGATGAACAGCATCGTCACGGTGACGAAGGCGACCATGGCCATGGTGGTGCCGAACAGGGCGAGGTCGAGCCAGGCCATGAGGGCGATGCCGCCGAGGATCATGAAGCCGTCGGTGACCCCGCCGATGACGGTGGTGCTGGCCACCGTGCGCAGGAGGTTCGTGTCGGAGCTGAGCCGGGAGACGAGGTCGCCGGGCTTGAGGCGGTCGACTTCGGCGACCTCGAGGCGCACGAGCCGGTCGATGAGCTGCTTGCGCACGGTCAGGACGACGTCCTGCCCGGCGATCTGCATGAGGTAGGGGCCGAGTGCGCCGAGCGCGCCGCCGACGAGGACGACCGCGCCGAGGTAGAGCAGCGGCCTTGTGAGGGACTCGTTCGCCGAGAGGGTGTCGATGACGTCCATGGCGATGAGCGGCTGGACGAGGCCGACGAGGCCGCCGGCGAACGAGAGCGCGCCGCCGATGACGAGCAGGCGCAGGTGTTGGCGGGCGTAAGCCCACAATCGGGTGATCGGGGCCCTGGCCGGCGGCGCTTCGGCCGCTTCAGGGGTGGGTGTGGCGGTGTCGGTCATGTTCCTGTTTCCTCCGCTGGGTGCTGCGGTCTCCATCGACGCTACCTGCGGCGTCCGACACTGCCATCGGCCAAGAGTCGGGAATGGCCTACGACCATAGTCGTACGCCCGTCAGGGGACGGTCGCTCATGACGGACCGTCCGCCCTGACGGGCGCCGATTCGTATCAGTCCTCGGCGAGGACGACGATCTTGTCGCCGGGCTGGAGCATGATCTGCTGGGCCTTGTCGGGGTTGAGGTGCACGCCGAAGCTCGGCGCCTGCTTGGCCTGGGCGACCACCCGGTAGCCGATGGCGGTCTCGCCGCGGCGCCGCGCCGATTCGGCCACGGTGTAGAAGTTGACCGGCACGCCGGGGCGCACGTAGTGGTCGGCGGGCTTGAGGTAGATCTCGGAGCCGTCGGGGCTGAACAGCTGCGAGAAGACCTGCGACAGGTGCGGGTTCTCGGCGGTCTGGGTCAGCAGCAGGCTGATGAGCTTGTCGCTGACGATGAAGTCGTCGGCCTGCGTGACCTGCGCGAGCGTGCGGTTGCGGTCGTCGGCCATCTCGGAGACGACCTTGAAGCGCGTGTTGGAGCGCTGGGCCATGTCGCGCAGGTGGAGCAGGGTCACGAGGGTCTTCGAGTCGGCCAGCTGCGGGGCCACGTCGTCCGAGCACAGGGCGATGATGTGGTTGTACGAGCCGGGGTTGAGGGACTCGAGGAGGAGCCGGTCGGTGGTGTCGTCCTCCTTGAAGTTGAGGCCCTGGACGCGCATGGTGGGGCCGATCTTCCGGATCGCCTCCGGCGCGTCAGGGTGGTCGCTCACGACGTCGGTGATCGAACCGGGGGCGACGTACTGGTCGAGCTGCTCGAGGATCATGCGCGACATCGCGTTCCAGCCGAGGATGAGCGTGCGCTCGGCGCGGTTCCCCGCGTCGGCGCGGGCCACGATGACGTTTTCGTCGATGATCGGGCGGGAGCCGTCGAGCTGGATCGCCGAGTCGTCGGCGGCGATGAGGATGAGCTTGTCGCCGGGCTGGAGCGAGGCGGAGGAGGGCGGGTTGATGATGCAGCGGCCCTCCTTGGTGAGCACGCCCATGAACGAGGAGGTCCGGTACGAGTGCAGGGCCTGGCTGAGGGGGCGGCCGAACAGGCCTGGCTCTTCGACCATGTAGATCTCGTCGCCGCCGAAGTCGAGCAGGTCGGTGTAGACGACGGAGAGGCCGGACTGGCGGCAGGTCTGCACCATCAGGCGGGCCATGAGGTCGTTGGCGTCGACGACATGCGCCGCGCGGCCGCCGGCGAGGCGGGCGGCGGGCAGGTTCCGGCCCTCGACCACCGCGCCGACGACGTGGCAGTTCAGGCCGGTGCTGCCCTGGGTGACGGCGAGGAGGCTGCGCACGAGCTGGGCGTCGGGGTCGTCCTCGGCGGAGGTCAGGATGATGACGCTCTTGGCCTGGCTCGGGTTGACCAGGGCGATGCTGTCGGGGTCGGCGGGGTCGCCGGTGCGGCAGACGACATGCGTGGACTTGAGGTCCGCGATCTTCGAACGGATCTCGTCCTCCATCTCCACTTTGTCGCGATCGGCGAGGATCGCGATGCACGCGCGCTTCTCGCTTTCGTTGGCCTCCACCAATTCCGAGATGACGATGAAGACTTGATCGGACCATCCGAGAATGACGGTGTGATCTTTCTCAACGACGAGCGAACGGCCTTTTCTGAGGTCTTCGAGTTTCGCGTCGAGACCGGTCGTCAGCACACCGACGAGTGACGACAGAATTACGAGGCCGCCGATGGTGGTGATGAACATGATGATCATCGACGCGGCGCCGCCCACGTCGCCGGTGATCGTACCGGCGTCGAGGATGTGGATGAATGAAGTCCACAAGGACCCGCCGACGCCATCACCTTCCGGTGTGAACACGAGGAACAATGCCCCGATTGCGGTGAGCGCCAATGTGATCACGGTCAGCCAACCGATGAGCGCTTTCGTGCCCTTCGACATGGTGTTGTCGAACCAATAGCGTGCCCGCTGTTTGAACGTCGGCTCGGACATCGGGGGCGTCCTTTCTGGGAACGGCTTTCGACCGGCCGACTCGGGGCGGAGGCGAGTGGGGCCGGGGAGGTTTCCGGGGTGTCAGCCACTATTACTGCATTGCGTCCACTGCGACCAGTCGAAGCGGCATCGCTACACGGGGTCACCCGGATCCGAGGGGGCGCATAGGGGTGGGCGCGGCGATCGGTAGGGCGACGACGCTACCACCCTAGTTCGAAACGTCGGGCACGGTGGGGCGAGGGTGACCGGACGGGCGCGCAGAAGTCGTCGCCGCCCGCGATGTGAGGCCGCTGCGGCACACGAAGGCCGACCCGATTCCACTAAGGAGGAACGTTGGACGTGATGCGCTGCGGGCCAGTTCAATGAAGGATTCACAACGCAAGCAATGTTGCGCCGCAAGGCATTCGGCCCGGCCGCTACCGGAGGCCGACCTTGTCAGGGGCCAGTTCGATCGCGAGACGGGTGTGGCGCTTGGGGACCGTGAAGCGCGGTTCGCCCTCCGGGCCAGTGCCCTTCCGGTAGGCCGTGATCTGAAGGCTGACGCCGTCGCGGCTGTCGGCGTCCCAGACGCGGACCTCGTCGGCCACCCGGACCGCCAGCGCCGCGCCGTTCGGGCCGTGGCCGCGCACGCCGATCTCGACGCCGCCGCCGGTCCGCCGGCTCACGAGGTACGCGAAGTCCTCGCCTTCGACCACCGCGGGGTTGGCCCAGCGCACCAGCAGCCGCTGCGGGCCGTGATCGCCGAAGGGCGCGCTCATGCGCCCGTATCCGGGGAACGCGCATGCCAGCCACAGCGACAGCTGCGTGGCGTCGTCGTTCACCTTGAGCTGCACCGGGGTCCAGACGGTCGCGCCGCGGCTGTCGAGCACGCCCCTCGCGCCGTCTGCTTCGACTCCCTGCTCGACGTGGAAGGTCATGATCCGGCCTGCGGAGAGCTCGACGGTCTGGTCTTCCTGGCTGCCGAGGCCGCGCATGGGCATGAAGCCGCAGCTCACGATCGAGCGGCTGCGCATCACGCCGTCCCTGTAGTCGAAGGCGACCGAGTGCTCGCAGCTTCGGATACTCAGGGGCGCAACGAGCCTGCCGCCGTCTGCCAGTTGGTCCCACCACGCCGGGGGCAGGTCCCAGGTGCCGACGGTGGCGATGATGCGGTCGTACGGCGCGCCGTCGACGTGTCCCAGCTCGCCGTCGCCTTGCACGACCCGGACGCGCTCGGAGCCGACCTCGTCGAGTGCCCTGCGGGCGCGCCGCACGGTGTCGGCGTCGATGTCGACAGTGGTCACTGCGCCTTCGGGGCCGACGAGCGCGTCGAGCAGTGCGGCGTTGTAGCCGGTGCCCGCCCCGATCTCGAGGACCCGGTGGCCGAGCCGGACGTCGAGCTGCTCGAGCATCTCGGCGACGATCGCGGGCTGCGACGCGGAACTGACGGCCTCGCCGTCGCTGTTGCGCTTGGTGACGTACACGTCGTCGGCGTAGGCGCTGCGCAGCGGGGCCTCGGGTAGGAAGCGGTGGCGCGGCACGGCCAGCATCGCGGCTTCGACGGCCCCGCTTCGGATCACGCCGCCGGACCGCAGGCTCCCTACGAGGCGGGTACGCAACTGGCGCGCCTCGTTACCGGAAGTATCGGAGTGATCACCCACATCGTCAAGCGTACGTCCGATGTGCCATGTTCGCCTCCCCCAGTTCCAGCGATTGGAACGGTTCAACGGTCAGTCCTTCGCCGCGCAGCGGACCTCCAGCATCGCCCAGAGGGCCTCGCGCCGGTCCTCCCCCACTTCGATCGGGGTGGCGACGGGTTCGCCGCCGTCGATGGTGATCCACACGGTGAACCCGAACGGCTGCTTCGCGTCGCCCACGACGTGGCCGTCGCAGCGGTTGGCGTCGAACACGAGCGGCACCGATACCGCGCCGGCCTCGTTCACCGCTTCACCTGCGGCGATCGCGTACAGGACGCTCCCGCGCACCTCGGTCACGTCCAGCGCCGCTTCTCCCAGCGGCGTCACGCTCAACCTCCCTTCGAGGGTGCCGTCCTCGGCTTCGGTCAACTCCCCCAACTCGATCTGCGCCGACGCCGCCACCGCCTGCGCCGCGCATGCTTCCCGGACCAATCGGTCAAGTGTGCCGTTGGGGTACGACAATTCCAGGTTCACCGTGTGCTGCGTCTCGTCCTCGGTCGCAACCTGGAGGACCACCGAGGCCGGCTCGGCGGTCGACTGGGCGCCGTCGGGGCAACGGGCCTCGCCGTATTTCGTGAGGAGGTCGCGCGGGTTCTCGCTCGGCGGGACGATCGCGTCGGATTCCTGGACTCCCAATGGCGCGAACGACTCGGTGATCAGCTCGACGCCGAGCACTTGCACCGGAGCGTCGCCGTTGTTGGTCACCGCGATGGCGACCTGGCCCGGCGCCATGAAGAGGCGGCGGATCTCGGCGGTCGCGGTCAGATCGGGCGGCGCGGAGGAACCGGGTTCAGGGCCCTCGGGGTCGTCGCCGCGGGGGCTCGCCAGACTCCCGGCCAGCGCCGCCGAGGCGGCGGCCACCAGGAAGACACCGACGATGGCGATCCGAACCCAACGCATGCGGCCTCCCGGTGAGCCGATCCGAAGGCCCGCAAGGGTTGGCGAGCGCGTGCGGGCCGTCTTCGGGTTCAGTCTGGCACTTTGGCCGGTCAGTGGGAAGCCCGCAAAGCGACACGCCGAGCAGCGGCGCACCCGGGGTCGGGTGTGTTGCGGCGCAAGGTCCCCCGTTTCAACGATGACGTGGAGGTACGACACTTCGACGGCGCAGCCGGGAGGGTCCGCCCCCGAGGTCGGGTGTGTTGCGGCGCAAGGTCCCCCGGATCAACAATGGCGCAGGGGTACGACACCTCGGCGATGGTCGCCGAGGAGAGTCCGCTCCCCGGGATCGGGTGTGTTGCGGCGCAGGGCCCCCGTTTCAACAGTGACGCGGGGGTATGACACTTCGGCGGGAGGTTCCAGAGCGGGCCGCTCCCCGGGGTCGGGTGTGTTGGCGCTCAGCGCCCCCGATACAAGGGTGCGCGGTGGCTACGACAATTCGCAGGCGCGGGCGATGGGCGGGGCGCTGTTGGTGG
This sequence comes from Glycomyces rhizosphaerae, assembly GCF_042647865.1. Taxonomy (NCBI): domain Bacteria; kingdom Bacillati; phylum Actinomycetota; class Actinomycetes; order Glycomycetales; family Glycomycetaceae; genus Glycomyces; species Glycomyces rhizosphaerae. The sequence continues at coordinate 86,942 of NZ_JBHRWO010000004.1, read as the reverse complement.
ATTCGTCAGTGGTTGGGGCTCAGGCGCACTGCGGGGTCGAGGCACCAGTTGAGGGCTGAGGGCCAGGGGCCGTAGCCGTCGTCGAGGGCGATGTGGCCGCCGCCGGGGATCACGTCGACTTCGCAGCCGAGCGGCCGCCCGTAGTGCTCGGCGGCGCCTTCGACGCAGTACGGGTCGGCGTCGGAACAGGCGAGCCGGGTCGGGCCGTTCGCGAGCTGCAGGCTCGCGAGGTCGAGGCCGACCGTGGTGAACTCGGCGATGACATTCCACTCGAACGCGACGGGTCCGGGCGGGCTCGCCAGGAGGACCCGGTCTGCCGGGGCGGGGTCGGTCGCCGCGAAGCGCATCCAGGCCACGGAGGCGAGGCTGTGGCAGACGACCACCTTCTCGCCTCGCATGAGCGCCAGCTCGGCACGGATCGCCTCGGTCCAAGCGTCAAGCGAGGGCTGGTCGGTGTCGGGCAGCTGCGGGTAGAAGACCTGCTCGCCGCGCTCGCGCAGGCCCATGGCCAGCTCGTGCTGCCAATGGCCCTCGGGCCTGCGGTTCTCCACGCCGTGGAGGATGAGAAAGCTGCGGTTCCACATGTCACGCAACGTTAGCGGCGAGCGATCTCGAACCCGTGGACCGTCTCACCAGACGGGCCGAGCCGCCCGGGTCAGCGGTTCCAGGCCTTGGAGCCGGGCGTCGCCAGCAGCGCGACCGCGCCCACCGAGCAGCAGGCGCCGATGATGACGGCGAGGTTGCCGGACGCGATGCCCGTGTATTCGGCGACCGTGCTGGTGAGTTCCGCACGTTCGACCACGAGCAGCGTCGCCAGCCAGAACGCGGCGCTCACCGTCTCCGTGACCATCGCGCCGACGCGCGCCCAGCGGGAGCCCATGCCGGTCCAGAAGGCGAAGACGATGCGCGGCAGCACCAGGACGAACGCCATCGCGGCGCCGAGGTACGTCACCGCCTCGAAGCCGGGCGGCAGCTCCACCGAGTCGACCTCGATCTCGGCCGAGACGACTCCGAGCCGGGTCCCCGTGGTGTAGATCCCGCCGGCGAAGCCGTACCCGGCCATCGCCCAGAGCACGATCACCGCGACCAGGGTGGTTCCGGGAATACGGACCGGGCTTACCGGCGTCTGCGGAGGCGTGGAGGCGGTCACAGTCGTGACCGTAACGCCCCCACGCAACTTCGCTAAGCGGGCACCGCGGCGATCGTCAAGAGATGGTTGCTCGCGCCCAGCAGCGAAGGCTCGGCTTCGATGATGCGCAGGCCCTCCATAAGGTGCTCGCGGACCTCCTCGTTGTCGATGAGCGCTTCCAGCTCGGGGATGTACCCGGGAGGGCCCTGCACCGCGTACTGGGCAGCACCACCCAGGCCCGCGTCGGCGAATTCGGACGCGACCTCGCCAGGATGGGCCAGGTAGGCGGTGGTGAAGATGTCCTGGTCGTAGTAGCGCAGTGTGCCTTCGCGCATGATGCGCAGGCTGGCCTCGGCGCTCAAGCCCTTGTCCTTGCCACCCGCTCGGAACAGCAGAAAGTCGTTCCAGCCCGCCGTCCGGTTGATCGTCACGGCCGCAACGATGCCGCCGGGCCGCGCGCACCGCCGCGCCTCCGCGATCGCCTGCACCCGCTCCTTGCGCTCGGTCAGGTGGTACAGCGGCCCCATCAGCAGCACCGCGTCGAAACTCGCGTCCGGGTAAGGCAACTCGCGCGCGTCGCCCACGACCGCCGTAACGCCGGGCAGCGCCGCCGCGACCTCGACCTGGCTCGCGACCGGGTCGATGAGGGTCACGCGGTGCCCGTCCTCGGCGAGCCACTTCGAGTGGACGCCGGTCGCGCCGCCGACGTCGAGCACGTCGAGTCCGCCGCCCGGGAGCTTGCGGCGCAACAGGTCCTGCATGCGGGCGAACTCGAGGCGTCCGCGCGCGTTGCGCGTCAGGCGCTCGCGTTCGCCGCCCCGCTCGTAGTACGACTCGATCTCGGTCTCAAGTTCCCAGGTGCTCATGGGGAGACATTCTGCAAGACCGAGCCGGAAACCGCTATCGCATTAGGGCGGAGACGGCGGCCGGTCCGCCGTCCCGTCGCACTCCCGCAAGTACGAAGGGTCGGCCGGCTGGCCGCCGCGCTGTTATCTCACCTCATCGCCCGAACGCCCCGGCGCGCGGCTCCCCCGCGAACCGCTCCGACCATCGCATCTGCTTCGGCGGCAAGGCGTCAGTTCGCGGCGACGCGGAGGCCGAACGCGACCATGACCGCCCCGGTGACGCCGTTCAGCCAGGCGCGCACGCGCGGGCGTTCGAGGACGGAGCGGAACAGGCCGATCAGGTTGGCGAGCGCCACGTAGAACAGGCCGCACACGGCCATCCCCACTGCGGCGAGTTCGCCGATGAGGACCGCCTGCGAGCCTTCGCCGACGAGGAACTGCGGCATGAGCGCGGTGAACAGCACGATCGCTTTGGGGTTGAGCAGGTTGCACAGCAGGCCGGAGCGGAACGCGGACCAGTGGCTCATCGGCCGGTCGAGTTCGATCTCGGCCACGGGCTTGCGCCGCTCCTTGATGGCGGTGCGGATGGAGCGCACGCCGAGGTAGACGAGGTAGGCCGCGCCCGCGAGTTTGACGACGGTGAACGCGAGCGCCGAGGCGGCGAGGAGCGCGGCCAGCCCGATCGAGGTGGCGACGACCCAGACGACGATGCCGAGTCCGATCCCGATCGCGGTCCACATGCCGCTGACGCGGCCGGAGAGCACGGTGTTGCGCACGACCATCGCGAAGTCGGGTCCGGGGACGATGGCGGCGAGCAGGATCGCCAGTCCGAAGAGCATCAGCGCGGTCATAGGGGCTCCCTTGGGTCGGTGCGGTCGCACCTATCCTGCGCTCGGTGGAAGCCGGCCGCATCCGCACGATGACGGGGTTCGGTGACCGGGTTACAGGCGAGCTGCTCGCTCAGGCCGGGTCGGCGAGGCGCCAGTACTGCTTCTTGTCCTTGTCGTGCACGACGACCGCGAGGTCGGCGAGTTCGGCGAGCAGTTCGTGCGAGTCGTCGCCGTTCGACTTCTCCAGCGCGTGCTGCCTGGCTTTGAGGACCGCGTTCGCGCCCTGCGGGAGGCCGTCGGCGCCCGGTACCCAGCGTTTGAACTCGGCGGCGTAGGGATCGCCGTCGGGCAGCCAGCCGTACCCGTGTTTGCGGAGCGCGGCGGCGAGCTTGTCGCGGTCGAGGTCGAATTCGACGTTCGCGAGTTCCTGGCGGCGGTGGCCGAGCACGACGACCCGTTTGTCCGCCACGAAGACCGAAGCGACGTCGGCGCGTTCGATCTCGCGGTCGTAGTCGCCGCGTTTGAGTTCGATCCGATCGCGGTCGACGGTGATCTTGAGCATCTCGTGGACGGCGAAGAACGCGAGGAGGAGGCCGAGCGCGAGCCCGACGGCGATCGCGACGACGAGCTGGAGCGTCGTCGACAGGTCGGTGAACAGCTCGAACAGGCCTTGGAACGGGAACCACCTGAGCCCCACGATCCATTCGACGATGAACGTCAGGCCCCACCCGAGCGCGGCGCCCACGAGCGGCAGGCCGATGAAGAAGGCCGGGCCGGCCGCGGGGTGGTCGGCCACGGTGGCGGTGTCGCCGATGCGGGCATTGTCGGTGGACATGCGGTTGCCGCCTTTCCGTCGAATGCGAACGCCCCCACTGTATACACACCTTCTGACCTGCGCAAACGCAGTACTTTGGAACTACATCCTTGGAATGAGCGATCCGGAGCGGCTCGATACGAAAGACGGCCGCGCCTCACCCGGCGCGATACGAAAGTATCGCCGCCCGCGCTCGGAAACAGATGAAACCGCTACAAACGGGATCTCGCTGGGCTAGCGTCCAGAACGTTCGATCCGGAACGCGGCCATGGACTTGCGCCGCGAGCGAGAAAGGCCCGGCCCCGTGCAGCACCGCCGACCTTCGATGCTCCTCGCCGCCACCGCGGCCCTCCTCGTTTTCGCCACCGCCTCCTCGGCCTCGCCGGCCACGATGCCCGCGGAGGCCGGTGACCAGGTCGATATCGTTCTGACGGAAGGCGACAGCCGCTGCGTGGCCACCGGCATATCGGTCGACGCCGCACCGCCCGCGCGAGTCTCGATCGACGCCGACCGGGTCGACTTCGACTGCAAGGGCGCCACTTCGTTCAAGTTCGGCAGCGACGCCGCTTTCGACTTCGACGACGCGAAGGGCACCGCCACCGCCGAACGGGTCCGTATCGCCGCCACCAAGTTCGGGATCACCTGCACCTACGAGGCGTCCACAGTGACCCTCGAACAGGACGGCACCGCGCGCGACTACGCCGGCGGTCCGATCAAGGCCAGGAAAGTCCGCGGCGCGTTCCTGTGCCCGGGTTCGGTGAACCTCGACTCGGCCACGATCGCCTTCCACCAGTAAGCGAATCCGCAATTGGGCGGCCCACGTCGACTTGAGGGGCCGCCCTGTCGCGAATCCGCCTTTGGTGCGATGTGCGAGAATTGGCCGCCTTCACGCCCCCGAACCCCGGACTTGCGACATGAACGCCCACTCCCGCAGCGAGACCGCCGTCCACGAGCGGATCCGCCCCCACGACCTCGTCCTCTTCCTGGTCACACTCGCGCTCCTCGCCGCCCTCCCCTGGATGCTGGTGAGCGCCGGGGGCGAACCAGTCGAGTACAGGGACCAGCGGACGCACACCAACGTGACCGTTCCCAACTGGGTCGGCCTGCTCGCGTTCCTCGTTCCGTTCCTCGTATGGCCCGGAATGAAGGCCTGGAATCTGCTCGCGAAACCCGCCGCGGCGACGCTCGGCCCGGGCGGCATCCGACTGTACGACGACGTCAACGGGCTCTACGCCCGCAAGCGAGTGAAGGCCGCGAACCTCTCGTGGAGTGAGGTCCAGCGGATCGTCCTGTGGCGCAAGCGCCTCCACTGGCTCGGATTCATCCCGGTCTGGACCACTCAGGTCGGGCTCGAGAAGCGGGACGACTGGTACGAGGACGATCGCAGCGAGCCCACCGCCGAGGAGCGAAGCAGCCCCGGCCACCGCCCCGACGGCTCCCCGATCCGCTTGGGCGCCAAGCTGAGCTCGCGCAGCGTCCGACTCGGCGCAGCCGCGTTCGAGGAGGTCGCGCGGGCCGCCGCCCGGTACGCGCCGCAGGTCGAGGCCGTCGACGAGCGCCGCGTTCGATTACGAGGAGGAGCAGGCATGGGGATTCCGAAGCCGCTGGCGGAGTGGGCGCAGAAGACCGATCGGGCGGAGGTCGAGTGGGCGCGTAGCGCCGTCGACGGCTGGGCCCGCATCGCGGAGTTCTCGCGGCCCCTGCAATGGGGCGAGGCCGAGGCGGCAGTGCTCACCCGCGACTTTCCGCCGCTTCCCGGCTCGATCGTGGTGCGACTCATCGGGGTCATCGGTTGGGCCGCCATCGGGCTCATGTCGATACCGCTCTTCGGGGCGTCGGTGGTCGGGCTCGTGCTGGTGGCTATCGGCTGCACCCGGGACGGTGCGGACGCCGCCCAGAGCTGGTTCTCGTTGGCGTCGTTCGCGTTCGTGGTCGCGGTGATCGCCGTCCTCACGTTCTTGAGCATGTGGTGGGAGACGCGGCGCCGCAGCCTCATGGTGCTCGTCTTCAACCTGGTCACCGTGCTCGCCTCAGTCGCCGCGTTCGTCGTGCTCGCGGTTTCGAGCGCGTCGGCCGGCGGTTCATGGCTGCCGCTGCTGATGCTGGCGGCAGCGGTGCTCGGGACGGTGTCCCTGGCGCTGGGGCTGATGTCGAGGCCCGAGGGGCGCAAGAAGAGCCGGAAGCCACCGCGCCGAGGTCCACGCAGCTCCGACAAGCGGGCCCGCGCGCTGCGGGCACGGAAGCGCCTGCTGGAGATCCTGATCCACCGCGGGCTGGTCGACCTCGACGAGGGCGACCGGATCCGGGTCGCCGAAATGCCGCTGGGCTACTGGTCCGAACTCGACGGCATCGACGAGCGCGAACGGCGCCGGGTGCTCGAACTGCGCCATGTCGGATGGCGCGACTTCAACTGAAAACCGAGAGATTCACCAGCTGACAGCTACGGATAGTGGAGATATCTGATGCCGAAAGCCGCGGCGATACAGCCCATGGAGTGGGCGACGATCCACCCTGGGCTCGGTACGTTCGATATCGGCGAGTTGAACCGTGTCGTTCTCGATTACGCCTACATCGAACTGCACATGGCGAACCGGTGGTCCCGTCGCTCGACTCTGGGCCGGGTATGGGCCGCGATGCTGTACTGCATCATCACGATCGGCCTGATTGCGGCGGTGTTGATGGGGCTCTGCCTGAGCACCGGCGTCGATGGCGTAGCGCTGATGCCCATCGTGTACGCCGGTTCGGGCCTCGGTTGCGCCGTGGTCGCCGGCTTCTTCGTCCCTTGGGCGCTGACACCGTATCGGCAGTGGGACCGCACCTTGTGCGGCATTTCGGTGATGATGGCGGTCGTCGCGGTGGTGTCGATCGGCTCAATCTACGTTCGAAGCTTCGAGGCGGCGCCACGGTGGCTGCTGGTCGCCCCGTGCGCTCTGCTGCTGATCGTTGCAGTCGGTGCAATCGTCGGCGATTTCCGGTTCCGAACCACTGAGAAGCCGCCGACCGTCGATCTCAGGGCGTTGTCGACGAAGGAGATCGACGTGCTCCTTGCGGCTCGCCGACAGGCGCTGAAGCGCCTGAGGTCGAAGAGCATCGTCGCCTACAGCGACTTCGAGAGGTTCGACAACACCCCTCTTGCGGAGGACTGCGAATAGTCTTGCGGGCCGGCCGACCCCCACTTGAGTCGACCGGCCCTGCCGGGAGGATCAAGATTTCAGGTGCTCTCGGAGGCGGAGATCAGCGCCAGAGCCCGCTCAAGGAGCCAAGGGCACCACTGGTCGCCGTTCCAAGAGCCCCACCAGGTCACTCCCATCTCGCCGCCATCACGGCGTCCCGCCAAGGCTGGGCCGCGCCCGCCCCGAGGCCTTGCGGCATCCGTTCCTCCAGCAGGTCCAACTCCAAGCGCTGCAAGCGCTCCTGCGAAGCCCGCACCGGGCCGAACGGGAACAGTCGCAGATACCGCCGCCGTGAGCGCCGACGCGAAAGGCTCTGCGCCTCAGCGGGAGCGAGGGTCCCAGCCTGCACCTCCTCAGTCGTGACCGCCGCCCAGCGGGCCCGGAAGCCGTGCCGCACCACGAGGAACACGACCATCACGATCGCGAAGTTCACCAACGGCTTCGCCACGGTCCCGACGATGCCGCCGAGGAGCGGGCTGTCGAACAGCCAGTGCATGCCCATCGCCAGCAGCAGGCACCCGACCGCGACACCGCCCCGCCGCGCCGCAGACCGGCCCTCCGCGCTCACGAGATACCCGATCCCGGCCCCCGCGACCGCGCTCATCGCCCAATGCGAACCAATGCCGGTCAACAGGATCCGGATCCACAGCACCTCGAAGGTGGTTCCCAGTGGATTCACTCCGCCTGCCATCCCGATCGCGTTGAGCCCGTATGTGAAGTTCTCCATCACCTGGAATCCGAGGCCGATCAGGGCCCCGTAGACGAGGCCGTCCGCCGCGCTGCGCACGAGCCGCGTCGAGACGGCCGCGAGCAGCACCACCCCCGAGGCCTTCGCGAGTTCCTCGTTGATCGGCGCGCTGAGCGCCGCCGACCAGGCCCCGGCCGTCTCAAGGCCCAGCGCCTTCGACCAGGCCGGGACGAGCAGGCCGTTCAGCACCAGCGCCATGCCGCACGCGGCGAGTCCGCCCCACATCACCGCGAGCCAGGTCCCCGACCAGGCCGGCGCCTGCACCGGCCGCAGGATGCGGCGTGCCAGCCACATCCCGCCCGCGAGGCTCCCCGCCAGCACGATCACATCGAGCACAGCGCTCGGCTCGAACGCCAGCGCGACTGGCAGGAAGTCCTTCTGCAGCGTCCACAACCCCAAGGCGGACAGGGCGATCAGGCACCAGAACGCCACTGAGCGGAACCTGACGACGGTCGGGTGCAGCGGCACTGCGGCATAAGCGATGGCGGTCATGACTCCCCCTCGAACGCGATCGAATCGATGAGTTGCGCAGCGGCGGACCAGTCCTCGTCACCCGCGTGGAGTGGCGCGAGGACCTTCGCCTCCACGGCCTGCGCGCCGTCGGCGTCCGGGATGACGAAGGCCTTGCCTGCCCGGTTGCCGATCTGAAGGCTCCCTTCGAGTTCGCCCGAGCCCGATGACGTGCCGCCCTCGGTCGGACTGTCGAGCCACACCTCGACGCCCGAGTGCCGCGCAATGTTCAGGAGCCGGTCCATCCCGGCCCACATCGCAGCCGGCGACGTGTTCCCGGGGAAGGCCTCACTGGACAGTTCCACCGTCATGTCGCCTCGGACGAGCACCAGTTGCGAGTTGAGATCGCTGGCGCCGATGTCGAGGACCCATCCGTCCCCGACCTGGACCGACGCCTGCCGGTCGGACCCGAACTCGATCACCGTTCCCGAGACCAGTTGTTCCCCAGCGGGTTGCGACCTCGCGAAGACCGCCTCGACGGCGGTCATCATGAGCAGCAGCCCGACCACGGCGAGCGGCACCCAGATCCGGCGCCTGCCGTGCACCGCGTTCCCCGCGGTTGCAATGTCGTTCATGATTTCAACGTAGCCCCGATTCAACGCCTTTAACCTGGGAAAACTCTCATATTCGGAGTCTTTGAGAACTCCCATCCGCGAAAGCTGTGACCGGTAGGGCCTTGCAGTGGGCGACGCTTGCGGTGTCGCCCGCTCACCGAAGCGAGAGACCCGCGCTGAACCGCATTCCCGGCCGCGAGCCGCACCGCCACCGGTCCCCGTGCGGCCGAACCTGGAGGAGACCGATGATGAGCACGACTGACCCCGCCGCCTCGCAGCGGGCGAAACGGCAACGGCGCGCGGGAGACCGGCGGTTCCTCCGCGGTGCGATCGCCGCCGCCGCGGGCATGGTCGCGTTCGCGTTCCTGTTCGGCCTGGGCATCGCGACGACCGTCGACATGCTGCGGCACTTCGCCATCGACAGCACCTTCGACGACCGCCTGCCATACCCGATGTTCTGGGGCCCCGGCACGCTCGGCTTCCTCTGGATCCTCGGCTTGGGCGGATTGATCGCCGGAAGCTCGGCGGCGAGCCACCTGCTCGACGCCTACCGCGGCGGCGAGCTGCAGCCTCGGATTCTGGCGTCCCTGGCGGCCGGCGCGGTCGCGGTCGCCGTCGTGGTGGACGCGCCGACCTGGCTCGATCCGCTCGAGGTCGGAGTCACCCTGGATCCGGTGTTCCACGAGGACACCCCTTGGGGCGCTGCCGAGTGGATCGCCTACTACGCCGATCGCTGGTTCCCGGCGCTCGCCTTGGTCATCGCCGGGCTCGTCGTCGCCTTCTCGATCCGCCACTATCGACGGCTGCGGCGACAGATCGCCGACCGCAACCGCCTGCTCCGAGAAGGCCGTCGCACCATGGGCACCATCACCGATGCGGCACAACGCACCACCACTAACGACCAGGGACAACGCTCGGTCGTCGGCGTCGAGGTCACGGTGAAGTTCACCGACGACCGTGGGGTCGACCGGTGGGTGATCCGCTTCAGCCGCGGACGATCCGCCTTGCCCGGAAGGGGTTTCGCGGCAGTGCTCTTCGATCCGCTGCGCCCGAGCGTTGACGACCTGATCTTCGTCTCGTTCTATCCCGACCCGACTCCTGCAGAGTGGATCGGTCCGGAAATCTGACCAGCCCCTTCAGCCGAACTGATCGAAGGCCGCCGCCCGTTTCGGTTCGGCTCTGCGAAAGCGACCGGCGGGGCGGTTCCCCGCCCCGCCGGTCCTGATCCCTGGGGAAGGCCCGTTCAAGATCACTTCGGTTCGGCGAGGAGCGCCGCGGCGCGCGTGAGAAGCCAAGGGCACCAAGGGTCACCGTTCCAAGATCCTCGCCAGGTCACTTGGAGGCCTTCGGCTTTGAAGTCACCGGCTTTGCCGCTGTCGGCCTCACGGGCGCTGCCTTCGGCGGCTTCATCGGCGTCGACGGTGAAGCGGCAGACTTCGTGCGGACCCACGCCGTCGTCGCAGTCGATGAGGTACTCGCAGGGCCCGTTCGGGTACCGGCTCTGATCCGGACCGAGCCGGTAGAGCGTGAACAGCACTGGGCCCCTTACGAAGTCGCCGAGGTAGCCGAGCGTCGACAACGCGCCGTCCGAACGCCGACCGCACCTCCCCCTCGGTTCCTCGGCCGCTGCGGTCGCCGCTTCACCCTTCACAGAACCTCACCGAGGTCGGGTTCCGTTCGATCATGTGCTGCCCCATCGAAGCGGGCCTGCCCGGACGCGGTCGCTCGCCCGCGCGGACCCCGACCTGCTTGCCGACGATGACCAGGCTGAACGCGCACTCCTCCACCCAGACCTTCCAGTCCTCTTCCGCCCCACGCCAACCCGGCCCCCAGGTCGCCTTGAGGTCGCCCTCGTTGAGCCCGGACACGATCAGCACGATGTCTTCGCGCGGACCGGTGTACACCTGGAACGAGTCCGGCGCTTCGCTGCTCGAGACGCGGACTCGGTAGGTCCGCAGGCTGTCCCGGAACTCTCCGCGCTCCAGGCCCTTACCCTGTCCCGCATTGTTCTGCTGCTGAGCGACCAATGCCTTACCTCCATTTCAGCTAGTCGGATTCCCGACAGTTTTTGCGCTGGCGGTGAATCCCCCGATGAACCAAATGTAGGTACTGACCGTGGACTTAGGGAAGAACGACGAGGTAGCACTACCTGCGCTGCAGGAACACCTGGAAAGAATCGACCGGAAAGTTTTGCACCCCAATTCTTTCCTTATCAGACGCCGCATTGCATCGAACAGTTGCGCGAGGGTACCGTCTGATTACAGTGCGTTTCCACCGATGAACTCCGGGAGGCTTGAATGCCGCTCTCACACCTCGCCGACTGGTATGTCCCGGCGGAACTCCAAGCGCTGTATTCAGAGTCGGGGCTCACTTACGGACAGATCGGAGCCAAGCTCGGCGTGAGTGTCCGCACCATCGGGAACTACATGACCGGCGAAACCCGGCCGAAGCTGGCCATGGCAGCGAAGTTCGCCGAAGTTTGTGGGGCCAGCGAGAAGCGGACCGACTTCTTGGTCCATGTCATCAGCCAAATGGATCTAGGGAAAATCGTTTCGGACCTCGATGAACGCAACATCTTCATCGTCGAACTCGCCGAAGCGACCTCCGGAGAGTTCTGGAAGTTCGATCCCTGGTACATCCCGGGACCGCTCCAGATCGAGCTTTACCACATGGAATTGCAGCCGGACAAGACTCCGCGCCTGGCCGAGAACTGGCGGCGCAAGAAGCGTCGTCACCTCAGGATCTTCAACCGCAGGCCAGCCCCCATCATGAGGTACTTGGTCAGCACCAACGCGCTGCGCCCACTGACCGGGTGGGAGTGGGGCGCAAAGGCATGGCAACATCTGCTCGAGCTCGACCAACGGGCCGGATGCGAAATCCGACTGCTGGACGGACTGCACCCGGGTGTCGAGCACGCATTTGAGATCTACCTTCCCGGCGGACTGAAAGTTGCGCCGCCGCCTTTCGTCTATGTCGAGGCCATGGATCAGAGCCGACACATCGAGGAGCCCGAGAAGGTCGAGCTGTACCATGGCGGGGTCAAAGGCATGTGGTCGTTTGGATCGCGAATCGGAGGTCGCCTGGATGACTGGGTTCACTAACTGGCGCAAGAGCTCTCGGAGCGGCAGCGGCGACGACAGCAGCTGTGTCGAGTGCCGCGTGACCTGGCGCAAGAGCAGCCGCAGCTCCGGCGCGGATGACAGCCAGTGCATCGAAGCCCGCTCTCAAACTGGCGGATTCCAAGTCCGGGACTCGAAGCTCGGTCATGACTCCCCGATCTTCGACCTCGGCTCGACAGACTTCAAGGCGCTGCTCACAGCCGCCGAGTAAGGGCGCTCAAGCTTCAAGAGTTTCAAGGGCCGCCACCGCGAACCTCGCGGTGGCGGCCCTGTCCGTTGTTCTTCCCGTCGACCCGAAAGCTCTGGGCCGGGCCCGGATACGGGTGCTAACCGATTGCAGGATAGGCGGAGACGAGGCCGTTCGGGTCTTCGGCGATGCCGCCGTATTCGTTGACGACCCAGGGAGCGTTGCCAGGGGCGGTTTCGGCGTCGGCGCCGGTGAGGGCGTCGAGGACGACCGGGCCGTTGTCGGTGTTGCCGTAGACGGCGCCGTGCCAGACTGCGGTGATCCCGACGCTCGAGCGCTCGGCGGAGGGCTCGATCTGCCACACGAATGCGCCGGTCTCGGTGTTCACGGCCCCGAGCCAGCCCCAGGTGTCGTTGCAAATCAAGGTCGTCAGCCCGTCGAACCTGCAAAGCCCTTGGTCGCGCTCCTCGGCCTCCAGGCTCACGATCGCCCCGGTCGCGGCCTCGACCAGGTATAGGCCGCCGTCGATGTAGTCGAAACCACCGAAGCCGTATACGTATTTCGATCCGGCCGGGCGCAGGCTCTCGTAGCCGAAGTCCTCGTCACTCCACTTCACCGTGCCATCGGCGATGGCCAGCCCACCGTGGTGCCTGTTGTAGTCCCGCTCGCCGAAGATGCCGACCACGGTGTCGCCCGCGACCGCCTCGGTCGCGAAGACGCTCTCCCACGCCACGGCCTGTGCGTTCAGGTCCACCGCGACGGTGTACGACTGGTAGATGTCAAGGTCGACGACGACAACGCCGCCGGTCTCGCCCTTGGCCACGGCGTTCTCGTACGTGCTGCCGTCCTCGACGACGGGCAGTTCGTGCACCACGCTGAACGCCTGCTCGCCGGTGGCCGCGTCCACTGCGATCACTTCGAGGTTCTGGTGCGCCACTGCGGTGCCCACGGCCTCGCCGGTGGTCAGGAACGGCACCACCACGAGGTCCTTGCCGTCCAGGTTCACGACGATCGGGGCCTGGATCGGGTTGTCACCCGCGAACACGGTCAGCGCCGGGTCCATCGGGGTGCCGGACTGCGGCGCGATCGCGGGGAGGACCTCGGCGTTGCGGGTGTCGACGATCTGGAGCTGGTTCGCCGAGGCGATGAAGGCCTTCGTTCCGGAGAGGACCACCGGGAGCGGCTGGACGGCGTTGCCCGCCAGGTTGATGTTGCCGGCGGCGGCCTCCTCGGGAAGCGGAACGCCAGCCGCGGTGTCGAACTGCATGGGCGGGTCGAACGCCTCGGCGTCGATCTCCTGTTCCGCCTCTTCGGCAGTCGCGGACTCCTCCGCCGGTTCGTCGATGGGGCCGCTGTCGTCACTGCACGCGCTGAGGAGCAGTCCCGAGGCGGCGAGGCAGCACAGAGCTGCTCTGAGCTTCATGATCGGATCGTCCACTTTCCTGCCGGGCATCAACAAGGGAACGCGCACAGTGTATGGACCGATCACCACCGCACCACCCGAGTCGCGGCCCGCGATGACGGCTCTTCGCCGTTCCCCCTTGGACAACCGCGGCAAGCGGGCGAACGACGGTCGCGATAATCTGAGTCACATGTCCCTCACAGGCCGATTCCTGGCCGGTCTCCTCGGATTGGCGGGTCTGCCCCTCGCCGGTCTGCTTGTCCAACAAGACCTCGCGGCCCCGTGGGTCGCGGTCGTTCTGCTCGTCCTGTACGAAGTCGTGATCCTCTTGGGCACGATCGTCGCCTCGGTCGCCCAGAAGGTCGTACGCCGCCGCGTCGAACAGGTCATGGACGTCGTCGACCTCGCCCTCGGCCGACGAGTCTCCCGCTACGCCCGCTACTACCGCCGCTACGTCCTGATGCGCGACGGCCACATCAACGCTCGGGACCTGGCGCACACGCCCAGCCACATACCCGAACTGGACGCGGTCTATGTCGACGTCGGTCTGGCCCCCGGTTCACCCACCGGTCGATCCGACGGGCTCCTCCCGACCTCGGGGATCGATCAAAGTCAGCGCCAATCGATCCACGACTTCCTCGACAAGGAGCAGCCCGCGGTCTGCGCCGTCATCGGCGCCCCCGGCAGCGGCAAGAGCACGCTCCTTCGCCACACCGCGCGACTCGGCGCGAGCCAAGGCAAACGGCGCAGGCGCCGCGTCCCCGTCATGGTGGCGCTGCGGGACCACGCCGAGAAGCTCGCCGCAGATCCGACCCTGACGTTGGCGGCGCTGATCCGAGCGGACACCGGAACCCTGGCCGTCGCAGAACCCGGTCGATGGTGGGAGGTGCAGCTCAACAACGGCAACTGCCTGATCCTCCTGGACGGCCTCGACGAAGTGGCCCGCAGCGATGACCGTGCGGCCGTGGCCGAGTGGATCGAGAAGCAGATCGCCAAGAACCCGAAGAACGACTTCGTGATCACCTCCCGGCCCCACGGCTACCGGACCGCCGTCATCCCCCAGGCGACAGTGCTTCAGGTGCGGCCGTTCACGACCGAGCAGATCCGTCAATTCGTCCACGGCTGGTGCCGAGCGGCCGAGCGCCTCGCCACCGCGGCTTCCGGGCCGGAGATCGACCAGCGCGCAACCGAAGAGGCCGAGGACCTCATCGGTCAGCTCTCGACGACCCCGGCGCTGCTGGAACTCGCGGTCAACCCGTTGCTGCTCACCATGATGGTGCTGGTGCACCGCGAGCGGCGGTCCCTGCCCGTCGGCCGAGCCGACCTGTACAACCAGGTCTGCGACGTCATGCTGTGGCGACGCCAGGAGTCCAAGAAACTGGAGGTCAAACCGCCGGGCGCGGTTCGGCAGCGGATCCTGGCCGCGTTGGCATACGAGTTGATGGTCGCCGAGACGCGCGACTGCCCGAAATCCCAAGTGATCGAGGTGTTCGACCGGGCGCTCCGGCAGATCGACACCGACATCACCGCGGAGGGACTCCTCACCGCGATCGTCGAGTCGAGCGGTCTGCTCGTCGAGCGGGAGAAGAACCTCTACTCCTTCGCGCACCACACCATCGGGGAGTACCTGGCCTCCACCCACATTCGCGGCAACAACCTGGCCGCGACACTGATCCGCTCCGTCGACAATCCCTGGTGGCGGGAGACGACGCTCCTGTATGTGACCGACGCTGACGCCAGCGCGATCGTCGAAGCCTGCCTCGATCGGAACACCGGCGCCTCGCTCTCGCTGGCGATCGACTGCCTGTGGAGCCACGGCCAGCTCGACCGCGAGCTTCGCGGTCGGTTGGACCGGCTGCTGGAGGAGGCGTTCGAGGAGACGACGAGCCCCGAACGCCGTCGGCTCGTCGCGAGTGCGCTGGCCGCTGGGCACCTGAGCAAGCTCGTCACCATTGAGGACGGGTCGCTCGTCTGCCCTCATCCGATCACGGAAGACCTCTACTGGCTGTTCTGCAAGGACACCGGCACGCCGTTTCCGGGCGGCACCAGCGAGTGGGGTTCCGATCCGACCCGGGCGGCTGCCGGGATGTGGAAGAGCGATGCGGAGTCCTTCGCCTCATGGATCAATGCGGCTGCCGTGGAGGAGAACTCGGCGACTTTCCGACTGCCCACCCGTTCAGAGCTTGAGTTCGTGGGCGGCAACCGGTCTATCGGTGGTCGGCTCGACCGGCGCAGTCGCACCATCTGGACGGCAGATGGAGCGGCTCTCCCAGCCATGACGCTTCGGACTCGGAAAGTGCGCGATCCGTATGTAGTGTCCGCCGACGACATCTACGGTGCCGTCAAGGCAGACCTCTGCGACACGTCGCTGCTCGTTGATTTCATACTCGCCGGCGTCCGCCTCGACGCCCGGACCCTGGACCTCGCACTCGAAACGGCCCTTGCCGGCGGTCCCACAGTCGACTTCACGATTATCGACGAAGTGGGGTCGTCAGGCACGGCTTTCAATCTCCCACAGGCCATGGACCGCAATCTCGAGCTCGTCCGCGAAATCGCGGACGATCCCGCCCGCAGCTTCGACCTTCCGCGTGGACTCGAAGTCGGGCTCGTACAGGTGCAGGCCCGAGACCTCGTCATGGCCGATAGCGGCACCGGCGATTTCGCCCTTCTTTCGAGTCTCGCGCGGGGCATCGCCGATACCCTGGACCACTCGCCTCAGTTCGGTTTCAACCTCAACAGCGCCGTCTTCGACGCAGCGCTTCGCGACGTCGTCAACGTCGAGACCCGCTACAACTTGCGGGTGGCGAGTATCGGAACCGCCTTGGCCAAGGCGCTCACCGGGATCGAACAGCAGGAGTATCTCCCGGCGCACAACGGTTTCGAATCGAGCCTGGCTACGGCCTTCGCGACGACGTTCGTCCAATCCGCGGGAGTCGTTGAGGGCGAGAACATGGTGGTGGGACTGGACCTGCTCTCCGGAACCCTCCGGTCGGCGTACGCAGTCATCGCCGGGCGCAATTCCACACAGCGATCGAGCCACTGGGAGGCCGCGGTGGCTTCGCATCTGATCAGCGAAGCAGAGCCCGTGCTGACTCGGACTCGGCCCATCGCCACCGCGAACTTCGCGAACATTCGAATCCCATCGCTGATGCTGGCCGCAGAGGCAGTGGATCTGGGCTTCCACGAGGACGCTGAGAGCTTCCGCCAGCTCGCCGCGGGGGTTACCTTGCTCGAGAAGCGGGCCAAGGGGAAGGCCCCGTTGGAGACGATCATCCTCGTCCGGGAATAGTCAGGCTTCCGGGTCGTGCATGAGTTCGCGGACCTCCTGCGTGCAACGGCAGGCGGCGGCGATTTTGGCGGCCCACTCAAGGGCCTCTTCGTGCGAGGGAACTTCGATGATCGAGAAGCCCCCGATGACCGCCTTGGTCTCGGGGTAGGGACCGGCGGTCGCCGTTCCGTCGGTGGCGACGATGGTGGCGCTCTGGCCGATGACTCCCCCGCCGTGCACCCACACGCCGGCCTTCTTGGCCTCCCGGACCACGGCACGAGAAGCCTCTGCCACCTCCGGCAGCTTCCCCTCCGGGATGATCATCGTGCCCTCGTCGAATGAGATCAGATATCGCGTCATCGCAGCACTCCCTGTCTCGGCGCCCTCCGGTCTTGCCCGTCCGGCAGAAAGGGCGCTCGATTCCTGGCCTGATGCTACGACCGACGTCCGACATTTCGGCGGACCGTGACTCGACCTACTTGAACTCCAAAGAGGCGTATACGGTCTCGATCTGCTCGATGATCTCCGGCCGGTCGTCGGGGCTGGTCGCGAACATTACGTAGGTATCGCCGTCGATCGCGGCGACGGTCGCGCGCATCCAGGTTCCTCCGGCGGCGTCGCTGGCGGTGGCGCTCGGGACGTTGTCGGTCTCGCCGGTCGACGACTGCATGGTCGCCGAGTCCGACTCGATGCCGAGGGCTTCGGCGACAAGGTATCGGGCCGTCTCCTCAAGACTCCCGTAGGTCAAGAAGGGACTCACTGGGCCTGTCGCCACCCAGCCCGCGTCGTCGTCGGAGCTGATCGCCGCGGTCGAGTCGGTGCTCACCAGCAGCATGGCGTCGTAGACGTACCAGCCGTCGGGGACGATGAAGCACATGTCGGTCTCCTCGTCGAGGACCATCGCCGGGCCGTCGACGCACTCGGGACCGGTCGACTCCGCTTCGCTTTCGGGAGCGCTGGTGCCGTCGATTGCGGAGAGGTTGTCCGGGGCGCTTTCGATGGTGCCGGTTCGGGGCTCCCAGGGCTGCCCGACCAGGACGGCCGAAATCAGGACGGCGCCCGCCACGACGCCCGTACCGATGGGCCACTTCGATTTGCGAGCCTGCCCGATCTCGTGTGAAGGCACGTCGCTCATGTGACCTCGATTCCCGCCGGCGCCGAGCTTCGACGGTAAGCCTTGCCCGCCGGGAGGGGTCCCGCGTCGGTGCGGCCGGTTACGGCTTGGTCAGCCGATGAGGTCGTGCTTCGGGCGGACCACGCAGAACTCGTTGCCTTCGGGGTCGGCGAGCACGGTCCACGACTCGTCGCCGGTCTGGCCGATGTCGATCCGCTGCGCGCCGAGGGCGAGGATGCGGTCGATCTCGGCCAGCCGGTCTTCCGCGCTGTCGGCGTTGAGGTCGAAGTGCAGTCGGTTCTTGACCTGCTTCGGCTCGGTCACCGGCATGAAGCAGATGCCCCAGGCCGCGTCCCTGTCCGGGCCGATGATGACCTCGCGCTCGCGTTCGGAGACGACCTGCCAGCGCAGGACCGCGGCCCAGAAGCGGGCGAGTCCCGGAAGGTCGTGGGCGTCGATGACGATGTGGTGGATCGCAACAGCCATCGTCGAAGTATGCGCCTCGGCGTTCCCCTTGAGGGACTGGGACTTCGGTTCGCCGAAATCGGGCGCGAGACACTCTGGCTGTCCTTAGACTGCGGGGATGGCGATTCGATGGACGACCGCGTTCTGGGACCTGCCCGCTGAGGACTTTGAGTCCGGAGTCGCGTTCTGGCTCAAGGTGACCGACTCGACGCTTTCGCAGCGGCGGGGACCGGAGGGCGAGTTCGCGACCCTGGTTCCTGCCGAGGGCGATGCGTTCCTTCGGGCGCAGCGGGTCCGGGAGGGCAAGGGCGGCAACCACCTCGACCTGCACGTCGACGACGTGGAGGGCGAGGCCGAGCGGGCGGTCGAGCTCGGGGCCGCGGAGGTCTACCGGGAGCCGGGTCTGGTCGTGCTCCGTTCCCCTGGAGGTTTCGTGTTCTGCCTTGTGGGGCATCACGGTGAGCGCGCGGTCCCGCCGCCGCTGGATTGGCCGGGCGGGCAGCGCAGCCGGACGGATCAGCTCTGTGTCGACATTCCGCCGCAGGCGTTCGACCATGAGCTGGTGTTCTGGCAGTCCCTGACGGGTTGGCCGCAGCGGCCGACCGATGCTCGGGAGTTCCGGCGGCTCCTGCCGCCGCCGGAGCTCCCGCTGCAGTTCCTGTTGCAGCGCTTGGACCTGGCCGAGCAGGGCCGGAGTGCGAGCGCGCATATCGACCTCTCGTGCACGGATCTCGACGCGGAGACCGAGCGGCATGTGGGGCTCGGGGCGGAGGCGGTGCGGCGTCATCACTGGTGGCAGGTGATGCGGGATCCGGCGGGCCTGGAGTACTGCATCACGGCTCGCAATCCCGATACGGGTCTTCCCAATCCTGTTTGATCGTCGACGCCTCCCGCCGTGAACGGCGGGAGGCGTTCGCGTTCAGGCCTCGGGGTCGGGGAGTCGCTTCCCGAGGACGGGGATGAGGATCGCGGCGACGAGCACGTGCAGGATCGCCAGGAAGATCTTGGTGCCGATGGTGGCCTCGGCGAAGACCACGGGGAAGACCTCCAGTGCGAAGACCACGCCGGCGCCGATGCGCCAGACCAGGACCGCGCGGCGCTTCGCGAAGCGGTCGAGGATCGCGCGGGCCAGCCAGCCGGCGCCGCCGAAGAGGACGACGGAGGCGGCGACGTTCACGATCCCGATCGGCACCGGCTCCTGGCCGGGCTGGCTCGCGGTGAGGTCGACTCCGGCGAGGTTCGCGACGACCCATGCGAGCAGGGCGGCGGCGAGCGTGGCGCCGAGGGCGAGCAGCCGGGTGCGCCAGACGGGTGCCTGGGCCTTCACGCGCCCTTGAGTGTCTAGTTTGGACATCGTTCGACTCCACTGCCTTGAGTTATGTTGCGGGGGGACGTCTTCGAAGGTATGGGGTGGAGCCGTCGCCGCCCATCTGCGAGCGTCCTCGGTTCATACGCGATCGTCCTCGAAGCCGCTGGGCGGCCGGTTCGCTGGCTAAGGTTGCGGCATGGATGTGCTCAGCGACGTACTGGCCGTGCTGCGGACCGGCCGGCCCTTCGCCGCCCGGTTCTCCCTCACCGCGCCGTTCTCCGACCAGCGACGGAGCCACGCGAACGGGTTCGGTGTCCAGATCATGGTGCGCGGCAACGCGTTCGTGACCACCGACGACGGCGAGGTCATCGAAGTCGAGGAAGGCGACGTGCTCGTGGTGCCCCGCGGCAGCTCGCACACGATCGTTTCCGACTCGCTCGACACTCCGACCGGGCCCGAATGCGACGGCGCCGGGCCCGCCGGACTCATCCTCCGCTCGGCGGACGATCCGGCGGCGACGCACGTCATGGTCTGCCTCGCGTACGCGATGGCGCCCGGCCGCACCCACCCGCTGCTCACCGCACTGCCCGACTTCACCCGCATCCCCGCCGACCCCGCCGCACGGCCCGAACTCGCGGGCGCGGTCGCCATGCTCGAGGGTGAACTGCGCGCCGAACGCGGCGGCGGCGACACCCTCGTGTCCGCGCTGCTCGACGCGGTCCTGATGTACCTGCTGCGCGCCATGCTGGAAGGCAACGCGCGGCACTGCGGCTTCGACGGCTGGGCGGCGGCCCTCGCAGACCGGTCGATCGGGGCGGCGCTGCAGGCCATCCACGCCGAACCGTCCCGGCAGTGGTCGGTGAGCTCGCTCGGGGAGGTCGCGGGGCTCTCGCGGTCGGCGTTCTCGCGCCGGTTCACCGAGCTGGTGGGCCAGCCTCCGTTGGGCTACTTGACTTCCTGGCGGTTGACGCTGGCCGCGCGGCTGCTCTCGGACACGGACGCACCGCTGGCGTCGGTGGCCCGGCAGGTCGGGTACGCCTCGGAGTTCGCGTTCGCGGCCGCGTTCAAGCGGGACTTCGGGCAGCCGCCCGGGCGCTTCCGCAAGCACACCCCGGCGTGCGAACCGGCGGTGCCCGCGTTCGAGCGCGAACCGGTCGGCGCCGCTTCGGCGTAACGCTCCGCGGGCCCCCTCGGAGCGCGTGTCGTCTCCCGGGTTCGAAGGTCGCCGCATCGGTCGCCGCCTGTGCGGACCGGGAGCTGATCCGCCGCTTACGGCGGGCTTCCGTGGACCGCGGCTCCGTTGAGGAACGTCTGCTGGATGTTCCACACGTCCGGGTTGAGCGCCATCCGCGCCGAGTACCACACGCGGTAGCCGGGTACGCCGTACTCGGTGTCCGCGTACATGGTCGCCCGGTACAAGTGGTCGTGCTGGGCCGGTTTGAGCCTCGGGACGGCCGACATCCGCGTGTTGATGAAGTTCAGCGACGTGGACCCCGTTATGAACAGCAGATCGCCGTCACGGCCGGTGGAACCGAAGGCCGTGTCGTTCAGCAGCCCGATGTAATCGGTGCCGTCCCTGACGATCGAGAGGTGCCACGGCTCCTTGTCGTTCTGCATGGCCCCCAAAGTCGCGTAGACCGGCGGCGTGGACCAGTTGGCCTTCGCGGGAGTGGCGCCGCCTTGGTAGAAGATGATCCGGTTGGGGGTGCGGATGATGTCGATCGCCCACATCTTCCAGAGGCCGTCCTCGTACAGGAACGACGGCGACAGCGGCCGGCGCACGGTCATGGAGTTCCGCATGACCTCCGCCGGTGCCGTCCAGTTGACGCCGTCGGTGGAGCTCGAGTACTTGATCCGCTCCTGGAACGCGTCGGGGTCCACCGCGCGCCAGAACACGTACATCGTGTTCGACGGGCCCATCTGCAGGTCCGTGTCGGAGTTGTAGGGCCCCGGCAGGCCGGGCAGGTCGTCGATCGGGTTGGTCAGGCCCGACGGTACGACCCAGTTGACGCCGTCGTTGGACGCGGCGATGTTCGGGTCCTCCCATGCGGAGTTGCTTCCGGGATAAGGCGTGTGCGCCATCCAGTATTCATAGCCGTTCCAGCCGCCGGGCACCCTCACGACGCTCGGGTGAGTGGTCTGGCCTCCCGAAGGCGTCGCCTGCGTCGGGATGGTGCGCTTGCCGCCGTAGGGCCCCCAGACCCGGCTGGGATCGTCGAGCTCCGGAGTCTCCTCCGGGACGATCGGCTCGCACTCCCGCAGATCGGTCACTGCGCTGAGGACGATGCGCTCACCGTCCGCTCGTTCGACTTCGGCCTTCGCGGCGACGCGCCCGCCCTCCCTGGGGACGGGCGTCGATCCAGCGAGTGAACCCTCTCCAGGCCCCGGCAGCTCGGTTCCGGGTTGGAGGGTGCCCGAGAACACGGCGTCCCGCCAAGGGCTGGAAGCGGATCCGACCTGGATGTCGACATCGGCGAGGACGTAGGGGTCGTCCGGGTGGGCGGGCGCACCGATCGCGTCAGTCAGCAGGAACTCCACCTCCAGGTCGCCTCCGCCGCCGCAGAGGGCCGAACCGAACTCGAGCGCCGGTTCGGCCTGCGGGCCCTGCTGGGCCTGGGAGGGGAGGCCGGCCATGAGAGCGGTGAGGACTCCCGATGCGGTTACCAAGAGCCACTTGCGCGACATTGCACTCATTCGTCCTTGCCTCTCTCATCCGATGGTGGACGGCGGTCGGAAATCCTGAAAGCGGACGCGTAGGCGCCCCGTTGTCACGCGGGATGCAGGACGGTCAGCTCGAAGCCGGTCAGCAGGCCGATGGGTTCGGATCCGGTCACGCCCTCTGCCCCTTCCCACAGCAGCACCATGCTCGGCAGGCTGAAGGTCTGGCCGTACGGCGGGAACTGCGGGTCCGCAACGGGTTCGGTCGGCACCATCCGGATCGGAAGGGTGTAGAGGAAGACGGGATCGCCGCCGTTCGGCATACCGGGAACGATATCGGCCTCGAATTCCAGACCCGGATTGAAGACGATCGACTGCGTCGCCGTGTCGTACTGGTAGTCCACCGGGATCCCGGGGCGCAACGCGAGGTAGACCTGGCCGAAGTCATCCAGTTCGTCCGACGAGGCCACCAGGTTCGCGGCCACCATGGCCCGATCCCCCTCCGGCCTCGCGAGGGAGACCTCACCGGTGATCGCCCCGGTGGTGAGCGGCTCCGGCTGCCCCAGGATCTCGATCGTGGCGCCCGGGCTCGACACCGCGACCCGCCTGTAGTTGGGGTTCGGATCCCCGGTCGCCTGCTCGGGCATCCCCGTTGCCGTGCCGGGTGAGTCGGGGGCGCCGTTCGGGGGTGCGGCAACGGTCAACGTGCCGGCGAGGAGCACCGCGAGCGGCACGATGGCCGCGATGAGGACGAGGCGGTGCCTTCGCAGGAAGGCGTATCCCGATCCGGCGGACCGGTTGGTCAGCTTGAGTGACATGGTGCTCCTTCGCTGTTCCGTCGCCAGGCGGGACATGCGCGAGCCCGCGTCGACCGGATCCACACCGGACGATACCGGCCTCCGGCGTCGCGCGCGCTGGTTCGACCGGACTCCCCGGCTGACGTTTCCTCACCTTCTCCGGTACCGGGTCGAGAGCCGCCGTTCGTAGTTCAATGAGGACGATCGATTGGCATGAGGAGGGCCACCAGGCCCTAATCGCAAAGGAGATTCACATGGAAGTCAGCACGCGACGCGGACCGCTCGCCCGGGCCCTTCGGCGGTTCCTCGCCGGGAGCACCGGCATCCTGGGCGCCGCCGTCCTCATCGTTCCGGGCTCGTCCTGGGCGCAGGCCGAAACCGAGGGCGCCGACGACGCCGCCCAGGTCGAGCAGATCGCCGCCGGGGACTACGACTACAACGACGACGGCCGCGACGACATCGTCGCCCGCCGCAATTCGACCGGCAACCTGGAGATCTGGCCGGGCAACGGCGCCTTCGGCTTCGGCACGAAGTACTCGGCCGGCGGAGGCTGGAACTCCATGAACCTCATCGAGACCGCCGGCGACCTCAACCAGGACGGCCACGCCGACCTCATCGCCCGGGAGGCGAGCACCGGGATCCTGTGGTACTACCGGGGCAACGGGACGACCTTCTCACCGCGCCAGTCGATCGGCAGCGGATGGCAGGTCATGAGCGCCATCGTCGCCGGGCACGACTACAACGGCGACGAATTCGACGACATCATCGCCACCGAGCTCGGCACCGGGACCCTGTGGCTCTACCCCGGGACCGGCATGGGACCGGCATTCGGCCAACGGTTCGCGATCGGGTCGAGCTTCCACCTGGTGGAGGACCTGACCGCGGTCGGGGACACCAACGAGGACGGCCGCGCCGACATCGTCGGCGTGAGCACCTCCAACCAGTGCATGTACTTCTACGCGGGGCCGGGCAGCGAAGGATTCAAGCCCAAGGTCCTGATGGACTGCGGCTGGGACGTCATGGAAATGGCCGCCGCCGTCGGCAACTTCGACAGCGACGGCCACGCGGACTGGGTCGGACGCGAGGCGGACACGGGCCTGCTCTACCTGTTCAGAGGCAGCGGCACCGGCGGCATCAGCTCGTCCCCGGTCATCGACTCCGGCTGGGGCTCGATGACCATCGCCTGACGGTGGTTCACGCCGGCCCCGACGCGACGGCGGGCAGCGGCAGCCGGTCCATCAGGGACTTCCCGGAGAACCGGTCGGCGAGGTGGCTCCAAGCCGCCTCCTGCTGCGCCGCATACGCGTCCGGGTCGGCGGTCAAGCGCTCCGCGACCGCGGCGACCTCGTCGGGTTCGCAGTAGACCGCGGCCGGGCCGAACGTGGGCGCGAACCGCCGGTCCATGATGACCGGCACCCCGGCCGCCATCGCTTCGAGCGGCGCTCTTCCGAAGGCCTCCATGCCGTCTGAAGCGATGAAGTAGGCCATGACGTCGATCCCGGCGAGGAAGTCGCGGGCGGTCAGCGAATTGAACGGGTGGACCGTCCAGTTCTCGGGCAGGCCGTCGAGGAGGCGCGCCGGGATCTCGGCGCCGCCGAGGACGTGGATCTCGAACGGCTCCCGGTCGGGATAGCAGGCCAGCAGCGTCTCGCGGTGCTCGGGCCATTTCAGCTTGTGGTCGCGTGAATGCCGGCCGATGCGGATGCGGCCGTCGGGAACGCGGCGCTCGTCCAGACGCCACCGGTCGAGCTCGATGACCTCGTTCCACGGCTCCGGGGCGAGGTCGAGGTCGGCGATCTCCTCGGCGTGGTGCTCGTGCAGCGTCGCGCGCACGAGCGGCCCGCCCGCGTACCAGGTGTGCGCCCCGAGCCAGTCGGTGACGTTCCGTTCGACCGTGGCGATGTCCCAAGCCGCGTCGCGCGGCCCTTCGGCGCCGTAGAACTTGAACGGCGTCTGGTTGGCGATGACGACGGTGCGCCCGGCGGTGATCCGGGGGCGCCGTTCGAGCGGGTGCATGAGCGAGATCGGCGGCCGGACGACCGCGAGCGCGCATTCGACCTCGTCGTCGAACCCGATGAGCCGCACCGACTCCCCGTCGATGAGCTCCTCGATGCGCGGGTTGAGGGGCGCGTTCGGGTCCCACTGGTAGACGGGGTGGTGCAGCAGGCCGACCTTGAGCCCGAGGTCCCGGCAGATCCCGATCTCGGCGGTGTTCGCCGAGGTGTTGCCGCCGGGCAGGCCGCAGTGCGAGATGAACACGACGTCGAACACCGAGCGTTTCGGAGCCGCGAGCTGCGCCTGCTCCGTTTCGAGCTGCCAGGCCTCGACCGAACGCAGGAGCGCGAGCCGATCCGCGAAGGGGATCTTGGTCTGCGAGGCGAACGACCGCGCCTCCTTCACGGCGGAGTACGGGAAGCCGCCTGCCAGCGACTGGAGGATGCGGCGGGCCCGGCGGTCGTCGCCGGACTCGCTGAAAGACTGCTCGGCGCGAGTGCGGAGCAGGTCGGTCGCGGCGTGCTTGGCGGCGATGTCTCGGCGCAGGCGCTTGATCCGGGCGGCGGCGCGCCAGGAGAGTCCGATGAAGGCGATCAGGACCAGGCCCGCGACGGCGAGCGCGTAGGGCGGGTCGAGGACGAACGGCAGCGCGGCGGTGGAAGCAGCGGCGGCGCCGGTGAGGACGAGGCGGCGGCTGGGGCGACGGCGGGAGAGCACGGCGGGCAGGTTCATCGGGCGCCTTCCAGGGTCAGCAGGTCGTCGGTTCGGATCGGTGCCGCAATGTTCACGCCGAGTCCGTTCACCCTGTGCAGCAAGGCTTGCGGAGAGAAGCGCTCGTGGACGACGCGGCGGCCGGCCGCCGCGCGTTCGGCGTAGTAGACGGGGTCGGCGGCGAGCAGCCGCGTGTGGGCCTCGACCTCGTCGGGCTCGCAGTAGACCGCGCCGTCGCCGAAGAGCTCGGCGAAGTCGGGAGACAGGATGCAGGGGACGCCGGCGGCCATGGCCTCCAGCGGCGCGCGCCCGAAGGCCTCGAGGAGGTTCTCGTCGATGAAGTACGCGTAGACGTCGACGCCGCCGAGGAAGTCCACTGCGGACATGGTGCCGAACGGGTGGGAGGTCCAGCCGGGTGGGATCGTGCCGAGGATGCGGTGCAGCGCATCGTGTCCGCCGAGCATGTGGACCTCGATGTCCGGGGCGGAGGGGTAGGCGGCGCGGAGCCGCTTGGCCATGTTCGGGAACTTGGTGACGTGGTCGCGGCTGTGGCGGCCGATCCGGATCGGGTCGCCTTCGGCGCGGACCCTGCGCTCCGCGGGCGTCCATGCCGCGATGTCGATGGTCTCGTACCAGAAGTCCTCGGCGAGGTCGATGCCCGCCATCTCCTCGGCGTGGTGGGCGCGCAGGACGTCGCGCACGGCCGGGCCGATCGCGTACCAGGTGTGGGCGCCGAGCCATTCGGTGACGTTGCGGTGGACGTCGCGGATGCTCCACGCGGTGCCGTACCCGCCGGTCGGCCCGTACTCCTCGAACGGGGTCTGGTTGACCAGCAGCACCGTGCGCGCCGCCTCGATCCGCGGCCGGTCCTCCATGAGGTGCTCGAAGGCCACGGGGAACCGCACGATGGCGAGATCACAGTGGACGGTGTCGCCGGCGCGGACCTCGAAGACCCGCTCGTCGTCGACCAGGGCGAGGATCTTCGGGTCGACGGGCCGGGCCATGGCCCGCTCCTTCACCGGGTGGTGGACGAGCGCGACCGTGAGCCCGGCCGAGAGGTAGGCGAGGATCTCGGCCTCATTGGCGGAGGTCGTGCCGCCCCGCAGGTTCAATGTGGAGGCGATGACGATGTCGACTCGCAGCGTCCGGGGGCGCCGCTTTCTTCGGGCGCGGTCCGCCCGATGTCCGCACAGGGCCGCGAGCGCCTGGATCTGGGTCTCGCGGTGGCCCTTCTCGGAGTCGGCGGCGATGCCGGCCAAGCGGGCTCCGGCGGTCGTCGACCAGCCGTGGTTCAGACGCGCCTCCCACCGTTCGATCATGCGGCGCTTCTGCTCGGTGAGCTTGAGGACGCGGCACGATTTCGCGGGGTCCGGGGCGGTCGCGGCGGTCCGCACCCGGCCCAATGTGCGATGCAGCCGCACGTAGACGGCGGCGGCGAGCAGGCACAGGACGGTCATCGCGATGCCCGCCGGGAGCCACGGGTCGGGCGCGAAGGCGCCGAGCGCCGGGATCAGCGGCGCGACGGCGGCCGCCGCCCAGACGGGTTGGCGCACTATGGCCTTCATGATCTGGCGCAGGTGCATTGGGTCCTCGTTCTTCTCGTCGAAGCGCAACGGGCGGCGCTGGTCAGGTCGTGATGCGGGCGAAGGTCCGCCGGGCGGCCAGCGCGAAGAGGGAGGCGGTCCAGACCGCGAGGCTCCCGGCGGCGACCCAGGGCAGGGACGCGGGTTCGACCGCGGCGGCGAACAGGGTTGCCGCCGTGGCGGAGCCCAGGCCGGCGGCGGCGATCATGAGATCGGCGCGGTTGAGTGCCCGGTGCGGTTTCGCGGTGGCGGCAGTTTCCGCGGTGGTGTCTTTCGGTGCCGCCGCTGTGCGAGCCGGTGCGGTGTCGCCGGGCTGCACGTGAATGCGGTCGGCCGCGATGTCGGGGTGCTCGAAGCGGAGCAGTTCGGCGTAGGCCGGCGAAGGGACGTACACCGGCGCGGTCTGTCCCTGATCGGGTTCGACGAAGTCGAGCCCGTGGTCGGCGGCGGCCTGCAGGACGAAGCGGTCCACGAGGGCCCGGTCGCCGGTGACTCTGGTCCATTCCGGACAGTGGAGGAGCCCGACCGCGATGCCCTCGCCGGCCCGGCGGGAGGCGTCGTCGAGCATCGACCTGCGCTGCGAGTCGATGGCGCTCCAGTCGGCGGCGTAGATGCGGCCGTAGTCGATCGCGAGGTTCGCCGCCTTGGTGCGGGTGATGTCCCGGGCGATGGGGAACGGCCGGGGCCGGGCCATCGAGGCGAGGAAGGGGGAGGCCTGCTCGCGGCCGATCGCACGGTGCCAGCGGGCGAACCCGGAGTGGTAGGCGAAGCGGCTGGTGGCCATCCAGTGCCGCGAGACCTCGCCGGCCGACAGTGTGCTGTCGTTGTGGCGCACCAGGGTCAGGGGGCCTTTGTTCATGCGCCAGTACGCCTTGCTGCCGAACGCCGTCCTGATGCGGAAGCGGTATTCGGAGTCGGCGGTCTTGCGCACCTCGTCGTAGAAGCCGACCTTCCCCAGTACCGCGTCGGCGCGGATCATGATCGGGGTCGAGCGTGCGGCGACGAGCGCGATCTGGGGGTCGATCATCAGTGACAGGTCGTCGGCGACGGCGAGGCAGCGTGATTCGACCATGACCAGTCGCTCGTTGGTGAGCATCGGTTTGACCTGCAGTTCCAGGCGGCGCGGGTGGGCCCAGTCGTCGGAGTCGTGTCCGGTGATGTACGCGCCCTTGGCGACGGCCATGGCGCGGTTGCGGGCCTGGTAGGTGCCGGCGTTCTCGGGTTGGATGAGGAGCTTGATGCGCGGGTCGAGCGAGGCGGCCTTGAGGAGCACGGGTTCGTACTCGGGTCCGGAGCCGTCGTCGACGAGCAGCAGCTCCCAGTTCTGCCAGGTCTGCGCGACGATCGAGCGGACCGCGGTCAGCAGCGCCGCGTCCGGTCGGTAGCAGGTCATGACGACCGAGATCATCGCGCCGCGGTCGACGGTGGGCAGCGGGGCGGTCCGCAGCCGGTCGATGCTCAGGGCCGCACCGGGTTCGGGGGCTTCGAGCTCGGGCCAGTCGGCGAACTGCTTGAATCGCCGCATGTACGCGGCCGCGTCGCCGCCGTTGCGGGGGTGGACCTCGTTGCAGCGGATGCCTTCGATGGTGTGTTCGTGGACGCCGCTGTAGGACTTGAGCAGCGACCGGACGAGCCGGTTGCGACCGTCCAGGTGCGCCGTCACCACGTGCAGGTCTTGGTATTCGCGGGGGATGCCGCCGCCGAGCCGGCGGTGGGCCAGGTCGAACAGGTCGAGGGCCCTGGCGCGCTCGTCGTGCGTCTGCGCTTTGAGCGCGATCGAGGCCGCGAGCGCGCAGACCGCTTCGAGGTTGAGCACCGCCCGCTCCAGGCGCGGCGTGCGGCCGCGGATGCCCAGGAGCGCGCCGGGATCCTCCGGGTAGGCGAGGCGCGCGAGCACATGCAGTGCGAGCCTTGAATTGTGGTACTGCCCCCACAGGTGGATGTCCTTGACGCTGGACGATCCCCCGTTGTCGAGCGCGCGCTCGACGAGGTCCTCGACGTTCGGGGCGTGGACCGCTCGGATCGGGTCGTTCCCGGCATTGGCCGGGCTCTGCCTGGATTCGGGAACGGGCGGGAGGGTTCTGATGTCTATCGAACCGGTCATGGACAGGCACTTTACGTGCCCTAACGGCTACGTTAGGGCACCTTGACGGCGTGTTGCCGCCTGTATCGCCAGCTCACTCGCAAGGGTGACGTTACGCCTTGGCGCGCTTGCGGGCTCGGACGGCGATGAGGACGACCGGGATGAGCAGGAGCGCGCCGATCCAGAGGACGCCGCTCGGGGCGGTCGCGTCCACGACGTAGCCGCCCGCGAAGGAGCCGACCGCGATCGACAGGTTGAACATGACCGTGTTCAGGGAGGTCGCGATCTCGACCTCGCCCGGCTCGACCGAGTTCATGTACCAGGTCTGGAGGACCGGCGAGACCAGGCCGTAGCCGACGCCCCACAGCAGGAGCACCGCGGTGGCGGAGAACAGGTCGCCGACCGCGAACGCCATGAGCGCCATGCCGAAGGCCATCGCGACGCCGAGGGCGGTGAGCGTGCCGCGCAGGCGGGTGCCGATGAGCGAACCGGAGGCGACCGTGGCGATCAGGGCCGCCGCGCCGAAGGCGAGGAGCAGGACGCTGACCTGCCCGGCGGCGATGCCGTTGGCGTGGAGGATCGGGCTGATGAACGTGTAGGCGATGAAGTGGCCGGTGACGATGAAGAAGGTCAGCGCCAGACCGATCCGCACGCCCTTGTTCTCGCGCACCAGTTTCGGGAGCGAGGAGAAGGAGACGGTGGTGTTCGACGGGAGCTTCGGCACGAGCAGCGCGATCGCGGCCATGGCGACGAGCGCGAGCACGGCGAGCGTCCACAGGGCGGCGCGCCAGCCGAAGTGGTCGCCGATGAGCGTCCCGGCCGGGACGCCGAGGACGGTGGCCGCGCCGATGCCGCCGTAGACCGCGGCGGTCGCGCGCGGCACGTCCCGCGCGGGGACCAGGCGCAGCGCGATGCCGCCGGCGACGGCCCAGAACGCGCCGATGGAGAGGCCCACGAGGACGCGGGCGGCCAGGAGCAGTTCGAAGCCGGAGGCCAGGGCGGCGCCGACGTTCGCGGCGGCGACGAGCACGGCCAGGCCGATGAGCACGAGGCGGCGGTCGAGGCGGCGGGTGAGGACGATGCTCAGGGGCGCGGCGATCGCGGCGACGATGCCGGGCACGGTGACCATGAGGCCGGCGGTGCCGGCGCTGACGCCGAGCTCGGAGCCGATCGGGGTGAGCAGGCCTACGGGCAGGACCTCGGAGGTCATGACGACGAAGACGCCGAGCGCGACGGCGGCGACGGCGAGCCACTGCTTGAGGGTGGCCTTTTCAGGCGCGGCAATGGCGGGCGCGACTGTAGTGGAGGTGTGGCGGTCGTCGAGGGTGGTCACTGAAGGCCTTTCGAGCGGTTCGGTTCGGGTCAGAGTCCGAAGACTCATTCGCCGGAACCGGTCCACCACTCGGTCCGCGCTCGGTGACACGGGCTCGACACGTACAGGGGCTGTGGGCCCCGTGAAGGGGCGTTCGGCCGAGAACGAATTCTCTTGGCGGTGTACGTGCGTTTACCCTGACCAGAAGCTCGTTGTACTCCTGGGGCGTCGCCTGTTCCCTAGGGTAGCGCCGTTCTCGACGATTCGGAATGGCGAATTCCGTCACACCCGCACCACCGCGCACCTGGCGGGAAGCCGTGGCCTCGTCGCGTCGCGTGTGGCGGGACCATGACAGACTCCATTCTGCGTGTCACGCACACATACGGAAGGAATGGCGAGCAGATGTCAGCAGAAGGCGGCACCAAAGCGATCGTCGCGGCCCTATTGGCCAACACCGGCATCGCGGTGAGCAAGTTCATCGCGGCGGGGATCACGGGGTCGGCGTCGATGCTGGCCGAAGGCGTGCACTCGGTGGCCGACGCGGCCAACCAGGTGCTCCTCCTCATCGGCGGCAAGGCCTCCCGCAAGGCCGCGAGCCCGGCCCACCCGTTCGGATACGGACGCGAACGCTACATCTACGCGTTCATCGTCTCGATCGTGCTGTTCTCCATCGGTGGCGTGTACGCCCTGTACGAGGGCTACCACAAGTTCGCGCACCGCGCCGAGGCCCACGGCCTCGAGGCGCCCCTGGTCGCGGTGATCGTGCTGGTCGTGGCCATCATCCTGGAGTCGTTCTCGCTGCGCACCGCGGTGAAGGAGTCGAACCACGTCCGCGGCAAGCAGTCGTGGGTCCAGTTCATCAAGGGCTCGCGCTCACCCGAGCTGCCCGTGATCCTCCTGGAGGACATCGGCGCGCTCGTCGGCCTCATCCTCGCCCTCTTCGGCGTGGGCCTCTCGTGGATCACCGGCGACATCCTCTTCGACGCCCTCGGCACCATGAGCATCGGCGTGCTGCTGGTGTGCATCGCGATCGTGCTCGCCATCGAGATCCGCTCGATGCTCATCGGCGAGTCCGCGACGCTGGAGGACATCGACGCGATCAAGACCGCGATCAACGACGGCGAGGGCGACACCCTCATCCACCTCAAGACCCTGCACGTCGGCCCCGACGAGCTGCTCGTGGCCGCGAAGGTCGGCATCGGCCAGTCGGCCACCGGCGAAGAGGTCGCGGCCCAGATCGACGCGGCCGAGGCGCGCATCCGCGCGGCCGTGCCGAAGGCCAAGCTCATCTACATCGAGCCGGACATCCCGCGCGCCGGCGCTTAAGGTTCGATCATGGCGAAACTGGTGCTGGACCTGCACGACATCTTCAACAAGGGCGACCAGATCGAGAAGGCCCTGCGGGACGTCATCGACGAGGCGGTCGCCAAGAAGATCGACCTCGTGGAGATCATCCCCGGCAAGGGCTCGGGCCAGCTCAAGAAGAAGGTGATCAGGTTCCTCGACCAGAAGGAGATCAAGGCCCTGTACCACCGGGTGGACAAGGACTCGAAGAACTTCGGTCGGCTGTTCGTGCACTTCCAGCACAAGGACAAGCGCAAGAAACGGTAAGGCTCAAGGCGGCGGCGCCGCGCACACGACGAAGCTTGCGAGTCGTGCATCGGCTCAGGCCAGGTGCGGCGCCGCCGTTCACGTGTGCGCTAGTCGATCATCATCCGTTCGCGCTCCGGCATGTGGTCCGGAGCGCCGAGCAGCTCGAGCAGCCGCAGCACCGGGACCCGGTAGCTGTGGCCGATCCGCAGCACCTGGACGGGGAAATGCCCGTCCTTCGCGAGCCGGTAGGCGACCGTCCTGCCGATCCCCAGGATCTGCGCGGCCGTCTCGACGTTCGTCATCACGCCGAGCGATTTGACGCGCTCGACCGTCCAGATCTCGTCGATGACGACACCCGAAGGCCCCACCTTCGCATTCGGTGTCATGTTCGTCCTCTCTGGCGTCCCGAGCCGACACGGGGTGCATCGACCGGGCGACGCCTAGGACCAGTCGAACCCACGCGGCACGGTCAAGTCCAGAGTGCCGCGCCGAATTTCACTCTTACGCGTGGTATTCGATACCTCACTGTGCGGGGATCCATTTGGGCGCGAATGGGACTCATTGCGCATGGCGAACCACTGGCTCACTCGCGTCACGCCGTCGACCCGGCAGGATGCGCGCCAGCGCGGGATAGGTTAGCCTTGCCTACATGCCAGACGGCCCCGCCCTGAACGACACCGGCTTGAACGGCCGCGCCCTCCGACTCGCGTACTTCGGCGACACCGTCGTGCAAGACGCCGACATCGCGCTTCGCAGCGGCGAGGTCACGGCCCTGCTGGGCCCCAACGGCTCCGGCAAGTCCACCCTCCTGCGCGCCCTCGCGCGCCTGCACAAACCCGAGGCCGGCACCGTCGACTTCCCTGACGGCACCGACGCGAGTGCCTTGAGCCCCAAGGACTTCGCGCGGCGCGTCTCGCTGCTGTCGCAGTCCCGTCCCGTGCCCGGCGGCATCCGCGTCGTCGACGTGGTCGGCTACGGCCGCCATCCGCACCGCGGCCGCTGGCGCCAAGGCGACGAAGAGGGGCCCGCGAAGATCCAGCGCGCCATGGAGATCTGCGGCGTCCACGACATGGCCGAGAAGGGCGTCGAGGCGCTCTCCGGCGGTGAACGCCAGCGCGTCTGGCTCGCCTCGTGCCTCGCGCAGGACACCGCGGTGCTCCTGCTCGACGAGCCCACCAACCACCTCGACCTGCGCTACCAGGTCGAGATCCTCGACCTGGTGCGCGATCTCGCCGACGAGCACGGCACGGCCGTCGGCATCGTCCTGCACGACCTCGACCAGGCCGCCGCGGTCGCCGACCGGGCCGTCCTGCTCCACGACGGCCGCGTCAAGGCCTCCGGCACCCCTGCGGAGGTCCTCACCGCCGAGAACCTCACCGCCGCATACGGCATCGACATCCGCGTCGACGCCGACCCCGTCACCGGCCTGCTCTCGGCCCGGCCCATCGGCCGGCACAGCCGCAGGTTCGCGAACACCGCCACCGAATAGAAGGAACCCGATGCGACTCCCCCACCTCAAGCGATCCGCCGTGCCCGCGGCCCTCGCCGCCGCACTTCTCGCCGTATCCGCTTGCGGCACGACCGAAGAGGGCGGTGGTGACGAAGCCGCCGACGTCGCCTCCGGCCCGGTGTCCACTGTCGACTTCCTGGGTCGCACGGTGGAGCTCGACAAGCCCGCCGAGCGCGTCGTCATCCTCGAATGGTCCGAGGTCGAGATCAGCATCAGCCTCGGCGTGATGCCCGTCGGCGTGGCCGACATCGAGGGCTACAACGTGTCGACGACACCGTCACCGATGTGGGCATGCGCTCCGAGGCGTCGATCGACTCCATCGCCGGGCTCAACCCGGACCTGGTGATCCTCGAGAACGACAACGAGGCCATCATCGAGCCCCTCGAGGAGTTCGTGCCGGTGCTGGTCACCGAGGGCTCCAACGAAGAGGACAACATCGCGCGCATGAAACGCGACGTCGACATGATCGCCGACCTCACCGGCAAGAACACCGAGGCCGACGCGCTCTGGGCCGACTTCGAGACCAAGGTCGCCGACACCAAGGCCGCGATCGAGGCGGGCGGCAAGTCCGACGTCCCGGTGTTCATCGTGGACGGCTGGATCGACGGCTCCTCGATCTCCATCCGGCCCTTCGGCGAAGGCTCCCTGTTCGGCGCTCTCGCCAAGGAAGTGGGCCTCACCAACGCCTGGACCGGTGAGACCGACGGGGTCTGGGGCGGCGGCGCGACCGACGTCGAAGGCCTGGCCGCGTACACCGACACCGAGCTGAACCTCGTCTACAACAACTCGTTCAACGACAACATCTTCAACGAAGAGCTCGTCGGCAACCCGATCTACGACGACCTCAAGTTCGTCGAGGACGGGACCATGTACGAACTGCCCAAGGGCGCCTGGACCTTCGGCGGCCCCCGCTCCTCCGAGCTGCTGCTCGACTTCCTCGCCGAGGTCTACGGCAGTTGAGCACCCTGAGCCCGCCGGCGCGGACGGCGGCCCCGGCCCCTCCGCGGCTGCTTCCCACCGCGGCGGTATTCACCATCACCCTGGGGACCCTGGCCGTGCTGGCGGCGCTCCACCTGACCCAAGGCACCTCCGAAGTAGACACTTTGGACGTGCTGAAGCTGGTCGCCGGGACCGCCGACCCGGGGGTCTGGAACGTGCTCGAAGGCGCGCGGCTGCCGCGCCTGGCCGCCGCGGTGCTCGTGGGCCTCGCCCTCGGCGCCTCGGGCGTGCTGCTGCAGTCGGTGGCGCGCAACCCGCTCGCGAGCCCGGACACCCT
This sequence comes from Glycomyces rhizosphaerae, assembly GCF_042647865.1. Taxonomy (NCBI): domain Bacteria; kingdom Bacillati; phylum Actinomycetota; class Actinomycetes; order Glycomycetales; family Glycomycetaceae; genus Glycomyces; species Glycomyces rhizosphaerae. The sequence goes on along the minus strand of NZ_JBHRWO010000004.1, from coordinate 51,957 downwards.
GGCCGTCAATGCCGGGGCCTACCTGGCCGTGACCGTGGTGGCGGCGTTCGGGATCAGCCTGCCGCTGCTCTCGGGCATCGGCGTCGCGTTCGTCGGCGCCGTGGCGACCGCGGGCCTGGTGCTCGCGCTCGCCGCGGGCGGCGGCGGGTCGGCCACCACCCGGCTCATCCTGGCCGGGTCGGCGACCGCGATGGCGGCGAACTCGCTCGTGTCGTGCCTGCTCCTCTTGTTCGACGAGTCGACGACCGGCCTGTTCGCTTGGGGCTCAGGCAGTCTCAGCCTTTCGGGGTTCGACCCGGTCGTGCAGTCCGCGCCGCTCGTTGTCCTGGCCGTCGTCGGGGCCCTGCTCCTGGGGCCGCGCCTGGACCTGCTGCGGCTCGGCGACGACACCGCCGCGAGCCTCGGCGTCCACGTGCGGCGCACCCGCACGCTCGCCGTGGTCTGCTCGCTCATGTTGGCCGCGTGCGCGGTCGCCGTGGCCGGACCGATCGGCTTCGTGGGCCTGGCCGCGCCCGTCGCGGCCCGCCAGATCGCGCAGCGCCTCCCCGGGCTCATGGCCCACCGCGTGCTCATCCCCTTCAGCGCCCTGTGCGGCGCGATCATCATCATCGGCGCCGACCTCGCCTTGCGCGCGTTCGTGGACGACGAGAAGAGCATCTACATTCCCGTGGGCGTCACCACGACCCTGCTGGGCGCGGGCGTCATGGTGTGGCTCGCCCGCACCGTGCGCTCCGCCGGCTCGCAGGACAAGCCCGCGATCCTGCACGGCGCGGCGAACCGCGGGCGGATCGCGTTCGCGCTCATCGTCGTCGGGCTGTCGGCGGCCGCCGTCGCGGCCCTGGTCGGCGGCATGCTCGCCGGAGACACGATGCTCCTCGGCGGCGACCTCGTCAACTGGCTCGCCGGGAAGACCGGCTCGACGTACACGTGGATCATCGACCAGCGCTACCCGCGCGTGCTCGCGGCGATCCTCGCCGGAGCGGCACTCGCCTGCGCGGGCACCGTGACGCAGGGCGTGTGCCGCAACCCGCTCGCCGAACCGGGGCTCCTCGGCGTCACCGCCGGCGCCGGCATCGGCGCGGTCACCCTCATCACCTGGGCCCCGACCGCCGGACCCTGGGCCGTGACCGGCGTGGCGGCCGCAGGAGGCCTGGCGGCCTTCGGCATCGTGTACGCCCTCGCTTGGCGCGGCGGGCTCGACACCGGGCGGCTCGTCCTCGTGGGCATCGGCGTCTGGTCCATCGGCATGGCCGTGATCACGCTGATCATCCTGGCCTCGGACCCGTGGGACACGCCGAAGGCGATGACCTGGCTTTCGGGCTCCACCTACGGGCGCACGGCCGAACGGCTCATCCCGCTCGCGGCGGCGCTGGTGCTCGTCGTGCCGGTGGTCGTGATGTACCGCAAGGAGATCGACCTCCTGACCCTCGACGACGACACGCCGCGCGTCCTCGGCGTCCGGCTCGAACGCACCCGCCTGATCCTCCTCGGCGCGGCGGCGGTCCTCACCGCCGCGGCCGTGGCGGTCGTCGGCGTGATCGGCTTCGTCGGCCTCGTCGCACCCCACCTCGCACGAGCCCTGGTCGGCAGTCGCAACACCCGGGTCCTGCCTGTCTCGGTTCTGTTGGGCGTACTCCTGGTGAGCCTCGCGGACACCCTGGGCCGCAGCGTGATCGCGCCCGCGCAGATCCCGGCCGGACTCGTATGCGCGCTCATCGGCACGCCCTACTTCATCTGGCTCCTGTGGCGGACCCGCATCAGGGCGTGAAGTACGCCCGCAAACGCTCGGCGTAGACCTGGCGCTCCGCGAGGCCTGCGAAGCCGGGCTCGGGACGCGTGTAGTACAGCTGGTCGCCCTCGTAGCGGGGGAAGACGTGGACGTGCAGGTGCCACAGGTCCTGGTAGCCGGCGGGCTCGTTGTGCTGGCGGGTGGAGACGCCGTCGCAGCGGTACGTCTCGCGGATAGCGACGGCGACCTCGCGCACCAGGTCGCTGACGGCCCCATAGGCGTCGGCGGGGATCGAGTACAGGTTCTCGTGGTGCTCGGTCGGAACGACCATCACGTGGCCGGGATTGTTCGGCCACCACTGCGAGGCGACGAACGCCGCCGCGTCGTCGGTGCGCCGCACGATGTCCTCCACCGCGTCGATCTCGGTGCTATGGCCTGCAAGGAGAACGCACATCGGGCATCGATATCCGGGCGGCGCGTGCGTGATCGGCATGCGCCAAAGATATCCGCCTGCCGGGGCTGGGCATTTCGCTCGGCTCTGAGCAGGACCCGCGTCAGGACGCGAAGTACGCCCGTAGTCGCTCGGCGTAGACCTGGCGCTCCGCGAACGCTGCCCAACCGGGCAGCGGCCGCGACTGGTAGAGGTCGTCGCCGCCGTAGCGCGGGAAGACGTGGACATGCAGGTGCCAGACGTCCTGATCACCGGCGGGCTCGTTGTGCTGGCGGGTCGAGACGCCGTCGCAGCCGTACGTCTCGCGGATGGCGACGGCGACCTCGCGCACCAGGTCGCTGACGGCCCCATAGGAGTCGGCGGGGATCGAGTACAGGTTCTCGTGGTGCTCGGTCGGCACGACGAGCACGTGTCCGGCGTTGTTCGGCCACCAGCGCGGCGAGACGAACGCCGCGGCGTGCTCGGTGCGGCGCACGACATCCTCCACGGCGGCGACACCGTCGCTTTGTCCCGCAAGGAGATTGCAGAACGGGCACTGGTATCCGGGCGGCTCGTGCGAGGTCTCCATCGCACAACGGTAACCGCCCGGCGGGACTTGGAAATTCGCTTGGCGGGTCGATCGGAGTTCACTGGGGATTCATCGGGTAGGCCGACCATCGAATCGACAACTCAAACCCGATTCGAGGAGACTCCTTGCTTTCCCGACTCTTCACCCTCACCGCCTTCGGCACGGCCGCCGTGCTCGTCGGCGCGGCCGCCGGACAGGCCCACCACCGGTCCGATGACGAAGTGACCGCCGAGCTCGAGACCCCCGCACTCTGGGCCGACGACGACGCGGACGCCGACGACCCCGCGATCTGGGTGGACGAAGACGACCCCGAGGACAGCCTGGTCATCACCACCGCGAAAGAAGCGGGCCTCTACGTCTACGACCTCGAAGGCCGCGAAGTCCAGCACATCGCCCCCAAGCCCGCCCCCGGCGAGGACGACGCGCCCGGCCGCTACAACAACGTGTCCCTGATCCACGGCTTCGAACTCGACGGCGACGACGTCGACCTCGCGGTCGCCTCCGACCGGGGCATGGACAACCTCGGCATCTTCGCCATCGAAGACGGCGAGCTCCACGAGGTCACCGACCCCGACGCGGGCTGGATCTTCAGCGCGTCCCAGGAAGAGGTCAACGGCGAGCACACCGCGTACGGCCTGACCACCTGGCAGGACGCGACCGGAGCCTACGCCCTCGTCAGCCGCAACTCCGAGACCGAAGTGGCGCTCCTGAAGCTCGTCGCGAACGGCGACACGGTCGGCTGGGAGACCGTCCGCACCCTCGCGCTCCCCGCCGAATTCGCGATGCCCGACGGCTCCACCTGGACCACCTGCGACGACCCCGGCGAGTACGCGCAGGTCGAAGGCATGGTCGTCGACGAGAACACCGGCACGGCCTACCTCGGCCAGGAACTGGTCGGCATCTGGAAGGTCGACGCGAACCTCACCGGCGAGCCCGAACTCGTCGACACCGCAGTCGAATTCGGCCTGCCCGGCGCTTACGACGCCGAGACCGAGGAGTGCGAGTACGGCGAGAACCCCGGCTTCGGCGGGGACGTGCTCCGCACCGACATCGAAGGTCTCACCATCTACTACACCGGCGGCGGCAACGGCTACCTCCTGGCCTCCAGCCAGGGCGACGACACGTACGCGGTGTATGAGATCGAGGGCGACAACGACTACCTCGGCTCGTTCGGCATCGCGGACGGCGACGTCGACTCGACCCAGCACAGCGACGGCGCCGACGTCGTCAACGTGAGTCTCCCCGATTTCGACGGCGGCCTGCTCGTCGTCCAAGACGGCGACAACACGCCCGAAGGCACCGACGAGTCCAGCACCAACTTCAAGTTCCTCGAATGGGAGGACGTGGCCGAGGACAGCGGCCTCGACCTCGTCGTGGCCCGCGAACGCCGCTAGGCGAACGCACTCCGCGCCGCCGGGCTCCCCAGGTCCCGGCGGAGCTCACGCCTCCAGCCGGTCCGCGGCGTCCATGTCACCGGGACCCGCACGGCCCCAGAGCTTCCAGAACGCCACCGGCGTGAAGCACACCGTCACCAGCAGCGCCCAAGCCCAGAGCTTGGAGAGGTGGACCAGCTCCCAGCCGTCCGCCTGATGCGGGTACACCCAGGCGCCGAAATACGTCCCGATGTTCTCCGCGATCCACAGGAACACGGCGATCAGCGTGAACGACAACGCCAATGGCATCCGGTACTGCGCGTCGCCGACCGTGAAATGGACCCAGGTCCCCAGCGTGATGAACAGCAGCAGCACCGTGAGCGCCAGCCGGATGTCGAAGAGCCAGCCGCTGGACAGGAAATTGAGGTAGATCAACAGGCTCACGCCCGTGGTCGCCCACAGGCGGTAGCCCTCGATCCTCAGCCGCAGCAGCCGCCACGACCGGCACACGAAACTCCCCACGGCCGCGTACATGAACCCGCTGTACAGCGGGACTCCGCCGATGGCGAGCATCCCGAGGTCCGGGTACGACCACGACCCGATCGCCACCTTCACCAGCTCGAACCCGAGGCCGAGCACATGGAAGCCGGTGACGAACAGCAGCTCCTTCCCGGTGTCGGAACTGAACAACAGGAAGAACAAGGTCATGCCCGTCCCATAAACGAACAGCGCGTCGCCGCGCTCCAGCGGCAGCGGCACTGCCTGTGAAGCCGCCAGACCCAGGAAGATCGCCACGGCGAACACGCAGGCGCGCGCTTCGAGCACCCCGAATCGCCACAATTGCAATACAAAGCGGCCCAACGTGAACGGGGTCCGCTCCCGGCCCGGTCGCATCCTCCAGAAGAACGGCATCGGCCAATCGTGACCGGCCTCCGGCCCGCCGCCAAGGGCCCGGACACGATCTGGCACGGTCCCGCCGTCGCTACCTGGGTTTGCGGGCCACGATCAGGTCGCGGTTGATGGCCTGGTCGACCCGGTGCTCGAAGTCCAGGAACGGCTCCGCGTCCTGGACCTCCAGGCCCGCATCCTCAAGGATCGCAACGAGTTCGGCGCGGCTCGTCGTGTACAGGTTCCAGGACAGGCCGATCGCGCCGCCGGGGCGCAGCAGGTCGGTCCAGACCGGGATCGCCGCTTCCAGCACCTCGGTCGGCTTCCGCGTCAGGGCGCGCGTGTCCTTCACCGCCGCATGCTGCACGCCGTAGGGCGCATCGGTCACGATCAGATCGAACGCGCCCTTCCGGAAGACCTCGCCGCTGCGCTGCGTGTCCGCGTTCACGATCTCCAGGACCTGCAGGTCTCCCGCGCGGTACCGCTCCTTCGTGGCCGCGAACTCGACCCGGGTGCGCTGGCCGACGCCGCGGCCTTCGCGCTTCACGCGGCTGGTCACCGCAGTGTGCTTGAGCCGCTTGTCCTTCAGCCAGCGCTGTACGAACGCTCCGTACGCCTCGAAATCGCGTTTGTCGACCTCGACGCCGTAGCCGTCCCAGCCGTACATCGCCGCCTGGTTGAGCGTGGTGCCGCGCCCGCACATCGGGTCGAGGACCTTGACGCCGCCGCCGAGGATGCGGTCGGGCGTGAGCGCGACGGCGGCCGTGACGTTGAGCAGCAGCTTCGTGAACTGCTCGTTCGTCTTGCCGACGTACTTGAGGATCGTGACCAGGTCGTCCTCGTAGCGGTCGAGCCGCTCGACCGCGATCGGCTCCAGCAGGTCGCCGCGCACTTTGAACAGCGCGTACAGGGAGGAGAGGTTCGCGAGCAGCCGCAGGTCGCGGGCGCTCAGCGAATCGGAGCGGAACGCGAGGTAGGGGACGCCGCCGATGACGGTCTCCTCGACGTCCTCGATCACACCGTCGAGTGCGAGGGCGCTGAAGACCCGGATCTCGTTGGCCGCCATGCGGGCGGCCGTGCGCGCGTACACGCGGTTGGTGGAGGGCGATATCAACATCGCGTACTGCTGCATCGACTTGCAAAACCTTGGGCTACGGGACGGACATGGAAAAGGCCCCGGCCTGTCGGCCGGGGCCCTGACTAGCGCGACCTTAGCAAATACCGGGCGGCCGGACCAGCCGCCGGCATCTGGTCACTCCCCCGAAGGGGCCGGGAAGGGCTCGCCGTTGGCGATCGGGGAGCCGAAGTCCGGGGTGCCGTCCTCGTTGAACGTGAACTCCTGCACCCGGGTCTGGCGGGTGTTCCCGCAGCCCTGGCTGGACGAGGTGTTGCCGTGGTAGACCAGCCAGTGCTCGGTGCCGTCGGGCGAGGTGAAGAACCCGTTGTGGCCCGGGCCGTAGACGCCGTTGGCGGCTTGGAACACGGGCTCGGGGGTCTTCGTCCACGCCGCGGTCGACAGCGGGTCGGCGCCGGTGAGCTCCAGGAGCCCGAGCTTGTAGTCCGGGGTGTTGCACGAGGAGGCCGAGAACGTGACGAACGTGCGGCCGTCGTGCTCGAGCACCGCGGGGGCCTCGTTCACCCTCGCGCCCGCGGTCTCCCATGCGGCGCTGGGCCTGGAGATGGTCGCGTGCGTTCCGGTCACGGTCCACGGGTTCGACATCGCCGCGATCCGGATCGACTGGTCGGCGCCGACCCATTCGGACCACATCAGGTAGAGGCCGCCGTCGGTTTCGAGGTAGGTGCCGTCGATGTTCCACTGGTTCGGCAGCGGGGTGCCCATGAACTCGTACGGGCCCATCGGGGTGTCGCCGGTGGAGCGGAGGACGTGGAGGCGCTGGCCGTCGAGGTTGGTCTGGGAGTTGCCGGAGGTGTACATGAGGTACCAGGTGCCGTCGATCCGGTGAAACTCCGGCGCCCAGTGGGAGCAGCAGCGGTTGGGGGTGTTCGCGTCGTCCCAGACGACGGTGTCGCTGGCGGTCTGGAGGCCGGCGAGGGTGGTGGCGCTGCGCATGATGACCGTGGAGTCCCAGGTCGTGGTCGACATGTAGTACTTGCCGTCCCAGTACTCGATCCAGGGGTCGGCGCCGTTCTCGCGGATGGGGTTGGCGAGTTCGGCCTGCTGGGCGGCCGCATCCTCGGCCGGGTCTTCGGCGGCCAGTGCCGGGGGGTTCGCGGCCGCGACGAGGCCGAACGCGAGCAGCGCGGCGGCGAGGGCGAGCGCGATGACGGCGCGCCCGCGGGTAATTGGTCCTATATGCAGTGACCTGCCGGGAGTTGTAGTCATTTGTGTACTCGTCTCTAGATTGTGAGGAATAGAGAGGAGTCGATGTTAACGTAAACATGATCAATGCTCAAGCCGAGGGCGGAAGCGGATCGAATCCGCCCCCGCCCTCCCCCCCGTTTGCGCCGGAACGGGGTCAGGTCGAGTGCGATCCTCATCGATCGGTTTCGCTTCTAGGCGTAGAACTCAGGGCGCGCAGGCAGGTCGATCGGCACGATCTCTCCAGAGTGGAGCGAGCGCACGGCCGCGTCGACCACGACCGTGGCCGCGTACCCGTCCCACGAGGACGGGCCGGTCGGCTCCTGGCCCGCGAGCAGACGGTCGACCCACTCCTGCAACTCGACGTCGAACGCGTCGGCGAAGCGGTCGCCGAACTCCTGCAGCACCTCGACACTCGCCCTGCCCGCCTTGCGGACCGAAGGCCCGGCCGGGTCCGGCAGCCGCACCGCGCCCTCCTCGCCCACGATCTCGCACTGGATGTCGTAGCCGTACTGGCAGTTCACGAATGCCTCGACGTCAACGCGCGCACCAGAAGCGGTCTCGAACAGGAAGATCTGCGGGTCCTGCAGATGCGCGAAACGCTTCGAGGTCTTGCGCGGCAGGATCGTCTGCACCGAGGTGAACTCCTCTCCCAGCAGCCACCGCAGCGTGTCCACCTCGTGCACGGCGGTGTCCTTCGCGGCCATCTCGGTCGTGTAGGCCTCGCGTACGTTCGGGTTGCGGTGCACGCAATGCGCCATCAGCGGCTCGCCGATCGCACCGGAATCCAAGACACGCTTCATCTGCCGGTACCCGGCGTCGTAGCGGCGCATGAACCCGACCTGCACCAGGCGCCGCCCGGCGGCCTGCTCGGCCTTGAGAATCCGCTGGCCGTCGGCGATCTCGGTGATGAGCGGCTTCTCGCAGAACACCGGCTTGCCCGCGGCGATGCAGGCGAGCACCTGCTCGGCGTGGGCCGGACCCCAAGAGGTCACGACCACCGCCTCGACCTCCGGGTCCCTGATCAGCCGCTCGGCCGAGTCCACGACCCGGGCGCCCACCGAGGCCGCGACCTTGCCCGCGGACTCGGGGTCGATGTCCGAGACCGCGACGACCCGCGCGCCGGAGACGACGTCCGCCAGCCGGTGCACGTGCTGCTCGCCGATCCAGCCCGTGCCGATCAGACCGATGCCGATGCTCATGGTGTTCTGTCCTCACTATTCTAGTTGCTTGGCGTGCTTCAGGACTGCTGGCGGCCGGCGCCGAGGCCGCAACCGCCCAGGTACTTGCGCGTGCGGACCGCGATCGGGAAGGGGACGTCGGGTTCGCACGGGTACAGGTCCTGCTCGACGATCACGAAGAGCTCGGCGTCGAGTTTGGACAGTTCGGTCACGATGTCGGCCGGGTTCGGCACCCCGGCGGGCGGTTCCACGCAGACGCCGCGCTTGACGGCCTCCCCGAATCCGAGGCTCTCCTCGCGCACCTGGCGCAGGATCTCGGGGTCCATCTGCTTGATGTGCACGTAGCCGATCCGCTCGCTGTAGCGGCGGATGAGGTCCACATTGTCCCCGCCGCCGTAGGCGACGTGACCGGTGTCGAGGCACAGCGACACATAGTCGGCGCCGGTGCCGTCGAGGAACGTCTCGATCTGCGGCTGCGTCATGATCTGGCAGTCCGCGTGCGGGTGCAGCGCGATCGTGACGCCGTACTCCTCGAACATCTGCTTGCCGATGCGGTTCGCCGCGGCGTGAACGGTCTTCCACTGCTCGGCGTCCCACTCGGTGACGTCGTTGATCGCGTCGGTCTTCTCGTCGCGGAACAGCGGCGGGATGAACACGACGTGCTTCGCGCCCTGGGAGGCGGTCAGCTTCGCGACCTTGGCGACCGTCGCGACGGTCTCCTCGAACTTCGCGGGCGTGTGCAGGTTGCCGAAGACGGTGCCGCCCGAGACCTTCAAGCCGCGCTTGCCGACCTCCTCGGCGAGCACGTCGGGGTCGGTCGGGAGGTAGCCGTAGGGCCCGAGCTCGAGCCATTCGTAGCCGGCGCCGGCGAGCTCGTCGAGGAACTGCTGGTACGGGAGCTGGCGGTCGTCCTTCGGGAACCACACGCCCCACGAGTCGGGGGCGGAGCCGAGCCGGAGGTTCAGCGCTTGCGTCTTCGTCGTCATTGACGGTCTCCTTTGCGGTGCTTAGCTGGAGGTCGGGAAGTTGAGCTGGGCGGCCTGCGACTCGGTGTGCTTGGGCCAGCGCGAGGTCACGACCTTCGCGCGGGTGTAGAAGCGCACGCCTTCGTGGCCGTGGATGTGGCTGGAGCCGAACAGGGAGTCCTTCCAGCCGCCGAACGAGTAGTGCGCGGTCGGCACCGGGATCGGCACGTTCACGCCGACCATGCCGACGTTGACCTCGCGTTCGAAGGTGCGGACCGCGCCGCCGTCGAAGGTGAAGACGGCGGTGCCGTTGCCGTACGGGTTGGCGTTGATGAGGTCGATCGCCGCTTCGAGGGTCTCGGCGCGGACGACGGCGAGCAGGGGCCCGAAGACCTCGTCCTTGTAGACGTCCATGTCGGGCGTGACGCGGTCGAGGACGGTGGGGCCGACGAAGAAGCCGTCGAGGTGGCCTTCGATGCGGAGGCCGCGGCCGTCGACCACGGGCTCGGCGCCTTGGGCCACACCGGATTCGATGTAGCCCTTGACGCGGTCGCAGGAGGCCTGGGTGACGACCGGGCCCATCTCGGCCTCGGGGTCGTCCCCGGCGCCGACGACGACCGCTTCGGCCTTCTCTTTGAGGAGGCCGACGAGTTCGTCGGCGGCGTCGCCCACGGCGACCGCGACGGAGATGGCCATGCATCGCTGTCCGGCGGAGCCGAAGGCGGCGGCGGTGAGCTGGTTCGCGGCCCAGTCCATGTTGGCGTCGGGCATGACGACGGCGTGGTTCTTCGCGCCGCCGAGGGCCTGGACGCGCTTGCCGCTCTGCTGGGCGCGCTCGTGGATGTACTTGGCGATCGGGGTCGAGCCGACGAAGGAGATCGCGGCGACGTCCTCGTGGTCGAGCAGGGCGTCGACGGCGGTCTTGTCGCCGTTGACGACGTTGAACACGCCGTCGGGGAGCCCGGCGTCGGCGTAGAGCTGCGCGATGAACAGGCTGGCCGAGGGGTCGCGTTCGCTCGGCTTGAGGACGAAGGTGTTGCCGGTGGCGATCGCGATGGGGTGCATCCACATCGGGACCATGATCGGGAAGTTGAACGGTGTGATGCCGGCGCAGACGCCGATGGGCTGGCGGAAGTCGTAGGAGTCGACGCCGCGCGAGATGTCGTTCGAGAAGCCGCCCTTGAGCGCGGAGGTGATGCCGCAGGCGAACTCGATGACCTCGCGGCCGCGCACGATCTCGCCGCGCGCGTCGTCGATGACCTTGCCGTGCTCGGCGGCGATGATCTTGGCGAGTTCGAGTTCGTGGCGCTCCACGAGGTCGCGGAGGCGGAACATCACGCGGGAGCGGTTGGACAGCGACTGCTGCCCCCAGGTGGCGAACGCGGCCTTGGCCGATCGCACGGCGGCGTCCACATCGGCCTGCGAGGCGAGGCGGACCTGCGCCTGCTCCTGCCCGGTCGCGGGGTTCCAGACGGGCGCGAGGCGGTCCGATTCCCCGGCGGTCGACTTGCCGTCGATCCAGTGCTCGATGATGGTCATTCGGTGGTCCCCTTAGAGGTAGTGGCGCTGCTCGCGCTTGTGGTCGGCGTAGGTAGCGCGGGCCGCGCGGGTGGAGTCGAGTTCGGACACTTCGCTGACGGGCACGTCCCACCACGCGGAGCCGGGCGGGTTCGGGCCGGTCAGGTCGGTCTCGACGTGGACGACCGTGGTCCTGGTGTTGGCCTTGGCCTTGGCGATCGCCTGGCGGAAGTCCGCGAGGTTGTCGGCGGTGATGACCTCGGCCCCGAAGCTGGCGGCGTTCGCGGCCAGGTCGACCGGGAGCACTTCGCCGTCGAGGAGGCCGGACTCGTCGTCCCGGTAGCGGTATTTCGTGCCGAAGCGCTGGGAGCCGAGGGATTCGGAGAGCGCTCCGATCGAGGCGAAACCGTGGTTCTGGACGACCACGATGATGACTTTCAGGCCTTCGGAGATCATGGTCGCGATCTCGGAGGAGAGCATGAGGTACGAGCCGTCGCCGACCAGGACCACGACCTCGCGGTCGGGTGCGGCCATCTTCGTGCCGACGCCGGCGGCGATCTCGTAGCCCATGCACGAGTAGGCGTATTCGACGTTGTAGGCCTTGGGATCGCGTGCGCGCCAGAGCATCTGGAGGTCGCCGGGCATCGATCCGGCCGCGTTGATGACCACGTCCGAGTCGTCGAGCGCCTCGTTGAGGGCGCCGAGGATCTCGGTCTGCGCGGGCAGCGGGCCGTGGCCCAGGTCGAAGCACTGGTCGGTCGTCGTGCGCCACAGGTCGGCGAGCCGCAGGGCCTCGGCCCGGTATTCGCCGTCGACGCTCCAGCCTTGCAACGCTTCGGCCAGCGCGGTCAGTCCGGTCTTGGCGTCGGCCAGGAGCATTTCGGCCGAGTGCTTCGCGGCGTCCAGGCGGGCGACGTTGAGGTTCGCGAAGGTGACGTCCGGGTCGCCGAACACGGTGTGCGAGGCGGTCGTGAAGTCGGAGTAGCGGGTGCCGATGCCGAGCACCACGTCCGCTTCGGCCGCAAGCATGTTCGCGGCGGCGGTGCCGGTGGAGCCGAGACCGCCGACCGCGCACGGGTGGTCCCACGGGACCGCACCCTTCCCCGCGTGCGTGTCCGCAACCGGGATGCCGGTGGCTTCGGCGAAGGCCCGCAGTTCGGCCATCGCGCCGCTGTAGACCACGCCGCCGCCCGCGACGATCAAGGGCCGCTCCGCGTTTCGCAGGAGCGCGGCGACGCGATCGACTGCGTCCGGCTCCGGTACTGGTCGGCCGATGCGCCAGGTGCGCTTGCGGAAGAACTCGACCGGCCAGTCGAAGGCCTCGGCTTGGACGTCTTGCGGCAGGCAGAGGGTGACCGCGCCGGTCTCGACCGGGTCGGTGAGCACCCGCATGGCCGCCAAGGCGGCCGGGATCAATTGCTCCGGGCGGCTCACCCTGTCGAAGTACTTGGAGACGGGCCGGAACGCGTCGTTCACGGTCACGTCCCCGGCGCGGGTGTCCTCGAGCTGCTGCAGCACCGGGTCGGGGACCCGGGAGGCGAACATGTCGGAGGGCAAGAGCAGCACGGGGAGCCGGTTCGTGGTGGCGAGGGCCGCGCCGGTGATCATGTTGGTCGAACCCGGGCCGGTCGAGGCCGTGCACGCGAACGTCTGGAGGCGGTCGCGCATTTTCGCGAACGCGGCCGAAGCGTGGACCATGGCTTGCTCGTTCCGCGCCAGGTAGTAAGGCAGGTCGGCCTCGCCGGTTTGGGCGGCTTGGAGGAGCGCCTGTCCGAGCCCGGCCACGTTCCCGTGCCCGAAGATCCCCCACACGCCCGGGATCAGGCGCTGTTCAGTGCCGTCCCGCTCCGAGTACTGCGCCGCGAGGAAGCGGACCAGCGCTTGGGAGGTCGTGAGTCGTACGGTCTCAGCGGGCATCGTCGCCCTCCTTCTCCACAGCAGAGGACAGCGGCAGGCGAGGATCGAGATCCTCAGGGGCCCAGGTCGACCGGACCCAGCCGTGGGCCGGGTCGTCGCTGATGAGCCAGGCGCGGTCCGCTCCGGGACCGGCCATCACGTTGAGGTAGTAGAGGTCGTAGCCGGGGGCTGCGGCGCTCGGGCCGTGCCAGCCGTGCGGGATGACGACCACGTCGCCGCTGCGAACCTCTTCGCTGACCTCGATCGGGCGCTCGGGGGTGCCGTAGACGCGCTGCCAGGCGAAACCGGGACCGTGCGGACCGTCGGCGACCTCGAAGTAGTAGATCTCCTCGAGCTCGGCCTCGTGCTCGCCCGCCTCGTCGTGCTTGTGCGGCGGGAAGGAGGACCAGTTGCCGCCCGGGGTGATGACCTCGCAGGCGATGAGCTTGTCCGCCTCGAAGGTCTCGGGCGTGCAGAAGTTGTTGACCTGGCGCGAGGCCTGGCCCGAACCGCGCAGCTCGACCGGGACGTTCTCGGCCGGGCCGTAGCGGGCGGGAAGTCGCCGCCCGCACTTGGCGGAGGGCAGGGCGAACCGGCCGCCGCTCGCGCTGGTGACGGTGACTTCGGCATCCCTTGGGACGTAGACGAAGTCGGTCACGCGGCTGAAGACGTTCCGGCGGCCCTGGACTTCGAACCGCTCGCCGTCGCAGGTGACGGTGCAGCTGCCGGAGAGCGGCAGGACGAGGGTTTCGGCGTCGCCGGTCGCGAAGGTCGCTGTGCCCGAAGGGCTCAGCTCGAGCACTTTGAGCCCGGAGTAGCCCCAGCCGGCGGACTCGGGCGTGACGACCGTGTCGTACCGGCCGTCCGCGGTGGATCGTGCGGGCAGGTAATAGGTGCTCACAGGAGGCTCACCACCGCGTCGACGGCCCCGGCGACGTCGCCGTCGGCGGGGTAGAGCAGGGAGCGGCCGACCGTCAAGCCGACCACATTGGGCAATGCGAGGGATGCGCCCCAGCTCTTGCGTTGCGCGTCAAGGTCGGTGATCTCGCCGCCGAGGATGACCATCGGCAGTGTCGCGGCGGCCGCGACGCGCTCCATGTCGGGGGCGGTCGGGACCTTCAGCCAGGTGTAGGCCGAGGTGGAGCCGAGGCCGGAGGCGATCGCGACCGACTTGACGACCCCTTCCGTCGTCAAGTCGTTCACGACCTTCCCGCCTTCGCGGCGGGAGATGAAGGGCTCGATCATCGCGATCAAGCCGCGGTCGGCGAGCGCGTCGATCGCCTGCGCCGTCGTCTCGAGGGTGGACGCGGTCCGGTCGTCGTCGTAGTCGATGCGGGTGAGCGTCTTGCCGCCGTCGAAGCCCATGCGGGCGATGGCGTCGGCGCTCATCCCGGTGAACCGGTCGTCGATCTCGAACGCGGCCCCGGCGAGGCCGCCGCGGTTCATCGAACCGAACACGACCTTGCCGTCAAGGGCCCCGAGAAGCAGTAGGTCTTCGAGGATGTCGGCGGTGCCGAGCACCCCGTTGCAGCCGGGGTTCTTCAGCGCGATCTGCAGGCGGTCGAGCAGGTCCCCCCGGTCGGCCATGGCCATCGGGTCGCCGCCGGTGCCGAGGGCGCCGCGCGCCGGGTGGTCGGCGGCGATGACGAAGCACTTGCCGGACGGTCCGACGGGACTCGCGGCGCGCTTGCGGGCGTCGGCGGCCTCGCGGATGGCGGCCGGGTTCTCCAACCGGGCCCGGGCCAGAACGGCGCGCTGTTCAGTTCGCATTCGCAGCCTCCGTCAACTTGCGCTCCACTTCGGCTTCGGTCGGCATGGCGTCGGAACAGGCGAGTTCGCCGGCGACATGGGCGCCGGCGGCGTTGGCGAAGCGCATGATGCGCTCGGTGTCCCAGTCGGCGAGCAGACCGTGGACGAGCGCGCCGCCGAAGGCGTCGCCCGCACCCAGGCCGTTGACGACCTTCACCGGTGCCGGCGGCACTTCCACCTGGCCGCTGTCGTCGAGGGCCAGCCCGCCCTTCGGGCCCTGCTTGACGACGGCGAGCGAGACGCCCGCGGCGCGCAGCGCTTGGGCGGCCTCAGCGGGTCTGTCGTGGGTGCCGATGGCGACCTCGCACTCCTCGCGGTTGCCCACCGCGACGGTGACGTGCGGCAACGCCAGTTTCACCCAGTCGCGGGCGGTCTGGGGCGAGTCCCAGAACATCGGCCGGTAGTCGAGGTCGAGCACGGTGATCCCGTTCTTGCCCCTGGCTTCGAGCGCGGCGAGAGTCGCCGAGCGGGACGGCTCCTGGCACAGGCCGGTGACCGTGACCCAGAAGACCTTCGCGGCGCGGATGGCGTCGAAGTCGAGTTCGTCGGGGGCGATGTCGAGGTCAGGGGCCTTCGGCAACCGGTAGAAGTAGAGCGGGAAGTCGTCCGGCGGGAAGATCTCGCAGAACGTCACGGGGGTCGGCAGGTCGGCGGAGGTGGCGACGAACCGGTCATCGACGCGGTAGCCGCGGAGGGCCTTGCGGACGAAGCGGCCGAAGGGGTCGGCGCCGGTCTTGGTGATCACCGCTGCGCGGCGCCCGTACCTGGCCGCCGCGACGGCGACGTTCGTGGGGCTGCCGCCCAGGAACTTCCCGAAGGACTCGACGTCCTCGAGGCCGACGCCGATCTGCTGCGGGTAGATGTCGACGCCCACCCGGCCCATCGTGATGACGTCGTACATCTCGCCGTCCGCTGCTGCGGCCACGAGCACACCCCCTTGTGAGATTGATATGAAGCGCTTCACTGTCGCGCGTTACTGTCGCGCGACAGTGATCTGGAATATACTCACATCCAGGCCCGCGCGTCAAGCCGCCGGGCCAGGCAGAAATAAACTCGGGTTACCGCCCGATTGCCACACCAGACCAGGAGAGGGAGGGGCGTTGGACGAAGCGCTTGAGCCGCAGCAGAACGCAGGCCGAAACCAGGGTTCCCACCAGCGCGCGACCATGGCCGACGTCGCCGCCAGGGCGGGCGTCTCCCGCACGCTCGTCTCCCTCGTCCTCCGCGACCGTCCCGGCGCGGGCGCGGCGACCCGCGAACGGGTCCTCAAGGCCGCCGACGAGCTCGGCTACCGGCCCGACAGCGCCGCGCAGATGCTCGCCCGCGGCCGCAGCCGCACCCTCGGGGTCCTCATGAACCTCGAACAGCCCTTTCACGCCGAGCTCGTGAAGGCCATCTACCCGGCCGCCGAGCAGCTCGGCTACGACGTACTCCTCTCGGCCGTCGCACCCGGACGCGACGAGCACAAGGCCACGGGAGCGCTACTGGGCCACCGCTGCGAGGCGCTCGTGCTCCTCGTCTCCGACCCCGAATCGCACGACACCGAGCAGCTCGGCGGCACCGTCCCCACGGTCGTCGTCGGCCGCAAGGCCACCACCCCGAAGGTCGACAGCGTCCACACCGCCGAGGCCAAAGGCATCCGGCAGGCCGTCGACCACCTCGTGGAACTCGGCCACCGCCGCATCGTGCACATCGACGGCGGCAAGGGCCCCGGCTCGGCCGAGCGCCGCACCGCCTACCGCGCGGCCATGCGCCGCCACCGCCTCGCCGACGAGATCCGTGTGATCCCGGGCGCCCAGGACGAGGACGCCGGCATCGCCGCCGGAGCGCTCCTCCTCAGCGAGGAATCGCTCCCGACCGCGGTCCTGGCTGCGAACGACCGCTGCGCGATCGGCCTCATGCACGCCCTGCGCAGCGGCGACGTCGACGTCCCGGGCGAGGTCTCGATCGTCGGCTACGACGACAGCCACCTCTCGCACCTGTCGCACATCAACCTCACCACCGTGCGCCAAGACGCCACGGGCATCGCCGAGCACGCCGTGCGCAACGCCGTGGAACGCCTGGAGAACGGGGCCCTCCCCGCCAGGGAGACCGTCTGCGACGCCAAGCTCGTCATCCGCGCGACGACGGCCCCGCCCCGCTGAGCCGGGTCAGCCCGTGTCCTGCGTCCGAGTGTGCGAGTCGCCCACCGGTTTCGACTCGGGGGAACCGCGCTGGCGCAGGTAGACGGCGAACACGACGAACGAGCCGACCGCCAGCAGCTCGGACTGCCAGTTCTGCAGCGTCCGGTTCCAGAACTCGGCGCTGCCCACGTAGCCGAGCCACGTCACCGGCTCCTGCAGTGCGGCGCGTTGCTCGATGTTGTACGCGCTGAGCCCGCTGATCGACTGGGCGAGCCAGGACAAGAGGAACAGCATGCCCATCAGCAGGCCGAGCGACCTGGAATAGACGGCCGTGCGCCACCCTCCGGCGCGCACCCACTCGGGCGAGTCCTCGTCCGCGTACGGTCCGACCTTCTGCTCCTCGTCCGACTCGACGCCGATCTTCCCCACCGGTTTCGACTCGGGCGAACCCCGTTGAACGAGCCAGACCGTGGCGAAGATGAAAAGGAAGAACTGCAGGTACTCCGACTGCCAGTTCTCCGAGACGTCGACCGCGAACTCGCTCGACGTCACGTATTGGAGCAGCGAAACCTGCTCGCCGCCCTCCGCGAGCTGCTCGTCGTTGTACGCCGACCGGCCGGCGAACATCTGGCCGACCAGGGAGGCCAGGAACATCGCGCCGAACCCCAGGCTCAAGCCGTTGTCCCGCAGGAAGCGCTTCATGTCCCCTCCTAGAGCCGCAGCAGGCCGATCGCGATGAAGTACGCGATCCCCACAAGGATGACGACCAGGTACACCGTGAACAGTGCTCGCCTCATAAGCCGCTCACCCCACCCTGATAAGAGCGATCCCCCAGCGGGCGGCATCCGGCGGCGGCTCCGCAGAGAACCACCGCCACACCGACAACACCCGACGAAATGCGCACCCCGGTATGGTTCCCGGATCCGCCCGCGACCAAACAGCCGGACAGACGGGCATGAAAAACCCGGCCCCCTCTTTCGAGAAAACCGGGTTCGGAATCGGGCTCGTTATCCAGTGCCCGCGACAACTCGGCGCCCGTCTCGCCGGTGTCGAGCTCAGGGCCGACTCGGGGAGCACACCGGGGCCGCAGGACGCCGAGCCCATCCCGTGGAGTGCGGCGTCGAGGTTGACGCGCATCGGCGTACGCCTCGCCCGGCCCGCCGCCGAACCACGTCACGGCGTTAAGAACCTTCGGCACGGCCAGACGCACCCCCAAGCGCGGCAACGGCCTTACGGACCCCAACGAGCAGTGCCATGAGCATGGCGGTGACACCCGCCGCCGCCATGACCGCCGAGACCGAGGACCGGTCGACGACGGTGCCGCCGAGCAGTGACCCCAGGCCGATCGTCGCTTGGAATGAAGCGGTGAACAGCACCGATGCGGCCTCCCGGGCACCGGGCGCGGCGTTCGCGAACCAGGTCTGAGAGCACACCGGGACGCCGCCGTAGGCCGCTCCCCAGACAGCGAGTAGCGCGAACGCTCCGATCAGGCCGTGGCCGAGCACCGGCAGGAGCAGCGTGGCCGCGGCGATGGCCGTCGCGGCGGCGGCGAACGCGGCCCGCGGGCGGCGCGGCACGACGGCGCCGAGAACGAGGTTGCCGAGGATCCCGGCCGCGCCGAAGATCAAGAGCGCCACGGTGATCGTGGCAGGGCCGACCTCGGTGACCTGCTCCAGGAACGGCGTGATGTAGGTGTAGGCGCCGAAATGGGCCAGCACGATGAGGAACGTCGCCGCCAGTGCGAAGCGCGTGTCGGCACCGCACAGCAGCCCTACGAGCACGGCCGGCCCGGTCGCGCGCTCGGCGGGCAGCCGGGGCAGTGTGAGGGCCAGCGCCGCGAGTACGGCGGCGCTGAGCACGCCGAGCACGACGAACGCGGTGCGCCACCCGGCGAGGTCCCCGATGAGCGTCCCGGCCGGGACGCCGAGCACGGACCCCAGCGGGACCGCGGAGAAGATCACCGCCGTCGCTCGGCCCGTTGCACGCGCGGGCACGAGGCGGTCGGCGAGTCCGGCGCCGATCGACCAGAAGCCGCCGATGACGATGCCGACGAGGACGCGGGAGACGAGCAGCAGCCAGTAGCTTTCCGCAGCCGCCGCAAGGAAATTGGCGACCACCAGGACCAGAATGCAGGCGCACAGCATGGCCCGGCGGTCGAATCGCGCCGTCGCGACGGTCACCAGTGGGGCGGCGACGGCGGCGAGGAATCCGGGCATGGTCATCATGAGTCCGGCCATGCCGTCCGAGACGGCGAAGCTCGAACCGATCGCGGTCAGCAGCCCGATCGGCAGGATCTCGGTGGTGACGATGACGAAGATCCCCGACGTCACGGCCACCACGGCGGGCCAGGAGCTCTGGGGACGGTTCGCTGGTGCGGGGGCGGCGCGGTCGGCCTCTTCGGCGGTGCGCATGGGCGGGTGTCCTGTCCTGAAGCGGCGGGCGGTTCCGCGCTCAACCTCAGCAGGGGGCCGCACCGAATGCTGGCAGGTATGCGACCTCAACGTTCCATGCCGCAACGGCGACCGGGCACCTCAGTCGAGGAGCCCGGTCACACCGCGCGTGAGGCGCCGATCAGCTTCGCTCGGTGCCGAATCCGATCGTGAAACCGGCCGGCTCCGCCGGCAGCCGGTACTCGGGGAGCACGCCGGGGCCGCAGGAGGCCGAGCCCATGCCGTGGAGTGCGGCGTCGAGGTTGACGTAGAGCCGGTCGCGCTCGACCAGTTCGTGTGGGTGCATCGCCGCCTCGAGGTCCTCACTCGTCCACGGCCGCACCGTGAACGCGAAGTGGGGAGCACCGAAGCAGGTCAACGCGGTGCCGTTCGTGCCCGCCAGGCGGGCCCAGCGCACGTCGATGCGGGAGCCGTTCTCCTGCGGGAACGCGTACGGGGTCTGCATCTCGCCGACAGTGGCCTCGTAGCGGCCGATGCGCGCAGCGGCGCGAGTGTCGGTGTACGCCTCGCCCGGCCCGCCGCCGAACCACGTCACGGCGTCGAGGTCCTTCGGCACGGCCAGACGCACCCCCAAGCGCGGCAACGGGTGTGCCCACTCCCCTTCGGGTGCGACCGAGACGGTCAGCCACAGCTTCGCCGCCTCCGGATCATAGGACCATGCGTACTGCGCGCTCATGCCGATCCGGGCTCCCCCGGCACCGACCCGCGTGGACACCGTGAGCCCGCCCCCGCCGGCCTCGACGTCGAGGACCTTGTGCTCCAACCGATCGAGCGCCATGTCCCGCTCCCGCCAGTGGGCGGCCGTCGAAAGGCCGCCCCAGGCGACGCGGTCGTTGTCGGCGGGAGCCCGCCACAGGTCCAGCCGCGGGCCCTCGATCTCGATGCCGCCGAACGAGGTCAAGCGACCGAGCGCGTCGAACTCGGCTCCGCCGAGGCGATACCCGGCGGCGACGGCCGCCGGCGCCACGCCCGCGCCGATCACCGGCGGCGCCTGCGGATGCGGCAGCGGCGCCTGCCCCCAAGCGATCTCGTGGCCCGCCTCGGCCCAAGCCATTTCACCGTCGAGGAGAGCGCGCACGGTCACCCAGCCCTCGCCTGCCGCCGTGGCAGCGGCCTTGCGAAGCTCCTCGGGCCAAACGACCCGCACCGAGCCGCCCGCGGCCACGACCGGCACTTCCAGGCCGCCGCTTGCGATCTCCTCGCCGCCGTCCTCGAACCGCCACGTGAAACGCAGATGACTAGTGTCGGCGAAGTCATGTCCATTGGCGACCGCGATCGTCCGCTCGCCCGAGTCGATCACGATCCTCACCGGCTCGATGACCTTCTTGTACTCGACCAGGCCCGGGGACGGGGAGCGGTCGGAGAAGACCAGGCCGTCGGTGATGAAGTTCCCGTCGTGGAGGATCTCGCCGAAATCGCCGCCGTAGGCGAACCATTCGCGGCCGTCCTCGGTACGGCGGCGCACGCCCTGATCGATCCACTCCCACACGAATCCGCCCGCGCAGCGCTCGTGGCGTTCGAACAGGCGCTGGTAGTCGGCGAGCCCGCCGGGGCCGTTGCCCATGGCGTGGGCGTACTCGCACAGGATGAACGGCAGACTCCGGCGGTGCGCGTCGTGCGCGGGGTCGCGCGTCGGCTCTTCCTCGCGCCTGCCGATGCCGTCGAGCTCATCGTGCGGGACGTACATGCGGGAGTAGACGTCGACGTAAGGGGAGTCGTAGTCGCCCTCGTAGTGGACCAGGCGGCTCGCGTCACGTTGCTTGGCCCACGCGGCCATGGCCTCGAGGTTCTCACCCTCGTTGCATTCGTTGCCCAAGGACCACATGATCACCGACGGGTGGTTCTTGTCGCGTTCGACCATGCGGGCCATGCGGTCCAGGCACGCCTCCCGCCACTTCGGATCGTTCGCGGGATTCTCGCGCCATCCGTAGTGGCCGAAGCCGTGGGTCTCGAGGTCGCATTCGTCGATGACCCACATCCCCAGTTCGTCGCACAGCTCCAGGAAGCGGCGATCCGGCGCGTAGTGGCTGGTGCGGACGGCATTGACGTTGTGCCGCTTCATGATCTCGATATCACGCCGCATGGTCTCGACCGAAAGCGTCCGACCAGTGTCCGGGTCCCACTCGTGGCGGTTGACGCCCCGCAGCAGGATCGGCCTCCCGTTGACCTTGAGGACGCCGTCCTCGACCGCGACGGTGCGGAAGCCGACACGCAGGCTGACACGCTCGGTCGCGGTCGCGACGACGGCGTCGTACAGGCGCGGGGTCTCGGCCGTCCACGGCTCGACCGGCACGGTCGCAGACTCGCCCGTGGCGATGTCGATCCCCAACTCGGGCACGCTCACGCGACCCGCGGCAGTGGCTTCGACCATGAGCGTGCCGAGACCGGCGGCGTGGTCGTATCCGGCATGGGCGAACACATCGTCGAGTCCGCCCTCAGGGCGGTGCAGCAGCGACACGGGCCGGAAGATCCCCGAGAGCCACCACGTGTCCTGATCCTCCAGATAGGACCCGGCGGACCACTGATGCACCCGCACCGCCACGGTGTTCTCGCCGGGCCTCAGGTGCACGGTGGCGTCGAACTCGGTGGGCAGGCGCGAACCCTTGCCGTCGCCGAGACGGACCCCGTTGAGCCACACCGCGAAACAGGAGTCGACCCCTTCGAAGCGAAGCAGGGTCCGACCCCCTTCGGGCCACTCGTCCGGCAGCGTGAACGAACGCCGGTACTCCCCCGTCGGGTTCGCGTCGGGCACCCGCGGCGGGTCGACCGGGAACGGGTAGTGGATGTTCGTGTACTGCGGCTTCCCATAGGGCGCTTCGCCGTCGAGGTCGTGCATCTGCCACATCGACGGGACCGCGATCAGGTCCCAGGCCCCCGCCTCGAACGCAGGGTCCTCGAAGCCCTCAGCGGTGTCGTGCAGACCGGCCGCGAGGCGGAACCGCCACTCCCCGTCGAGGCCGAGCACCGCGGCATCCGAACGCGGCGCCGCACGCGGCGCGGACCGCCCGCTCCCCGGGCCGAGATCCTCCACGTAACGGTGTTCAAGTCGGCTGGTCGCCAGGGTCGTCTTCTCGCGGGTTGCCATACGCCGACCTTAGGAACCGATCCGGCCGTCACGCTTGTCGATAATCACCGACTCGTGGTCGATTTCCGCGCTCACCAGCCCACGGGCGAATGACAGGCGAGAACCAGAAAGGGCCGGTTCCCTCTTCCGAGGAAACCGGCCCTAAGCTGGTCTTTCATCGTAGCGGGAGGCGGATTTGAACCACCGACCTCCAGGTTATGAACCCGGTCCTGTCGTAGTTGCGAAGACCCTGGGCGAGCAGGAAGTCAACCTAAAACTAGTTCTTGAACAGGGAAGACACGGCGCTTCAACGTACCTGTGCGCACCCCTGGTCCTTGCCGATCACGAGTGGCTCCTCCCGGAGTACGTTGAGAAGACCTGCATCCCCCACTTGAACTTGGCGGAGTAGTCCCCGTACGGGTCGACCTCCTCGGTGCTGCCCTCGTCGTACAGCGGCGCACTGGATTCCACGTGATTGCCGCCGCTGAGCATTCCAAATGTTTCCTCGTCGGCGGTCAGAGTGACCGGGTCGTGGTTGACCAGGGTCTGGGCCTCGCCCGACGGTGAGGTCTCGGTCTCGACGCGGATGTCGAAGGTCCCGTCCTCGCCCTGGTGGAGGTGAACGCGGACGTGCCCGAAGTCGCCGGCCTTCTCGGCGGCAGGCGGGGTGGACAAGTGCAGGTCGACCTGGCCCCAGGCGAGGGCCCCGTCGGCGCCCTCGCCGCAGTCCGAGGAGTCCAGGCCGAGCGCCTTGTCGGCCGCGAGCGGCGCGGTGCAGGGGACGGCGAGCATGTCGAGTGCACCGGTCAGCTCCCCGAGCTGGTGCTTCGTGCCGTCGATCTCGATGACCCCGTCCTCGGCGACGATCGCGGCGTGGGCTTTGAACAGGTCCCCAGCCCCGGCGGTCGGCAGATCGGCTCCCGGCAGCGGCGCTGCCTGCGCGGGGCCAGCGGCCAGCAGTGCCGCGGCCGTGACTCCTGTAGTGATGATGAGCTTCCTCATATTCGTCCCTTCTCGACGGTTTCTCCCGTGGAGGGTAGGGCAAGCCACCGCGGAACGCAGCCGAACGAGACGAGAGCACGAGCAGACTTGGAGCCGCTTCCCGGCAAGTGACTCCACGGAGCACCTCCTGCGCCGCCGGACATGACCAACGTGGAAGCGTTCGGCTGATACACCGGATCAGGATGCGAAGCGGTGCATCCCTACGCCGTCTGGAGCGAGGGGACGAACGCCAGCGCCATACCGAGCGCCGCGAAGCGTGAGGCGGGCAGGACGTCGACCGCGAAGCTCCCGTCAGGACGGATGAACGAGAGCCAGAACAGACCGTCGGCGAGGAGCATCAGGCCGGTGACGATCATGCCCTTCGAGCCGAAGTGGGCCATGAGCCCCGGGCGATGGCGATTGTCAGGCAACCTACAAATGTGGCTTGAAACACTAGGATCATCGCTGGCATTCCCGGGTTGCCGGGAATCAGGTTCACCTGAGCAACGAATGAGCAACAAACACAGAAAAACCCGGCTCCCTCTTTCGAGGAAACCGGGTTTCACCTGGTATTTCTATCGTAGCGGGAGGCGGATTTGAACCACCGACCTCCAGGTTATGAGCCTGGCGAGCTACCGAGCTGCTCTATCCCGCGTCGGTAGTTAAAGAGTACATGACCCCGTTCAGCTACTGCCACAGCGGGGTCCGTGAGCGCAGTCACCGCGTGTTCACCTGGCGTTTCTTGCAAAAGGATCGAATTCGGCGATGAAAACGGCCCGGCTTCCCCAAAGGGCGGCCGGGCCGTGGCGTTCGAATCAGAAGCCGAGACGCTCGAGCATCTTCGGGTCCTTCTGCCAGTCCTTGGCCACTCGCACGTGGAGGTCGAGATAGACGCGGCTGTCGATCAGTTGGGCGATGCCCTTGCGGGCCTTCGTGCCGACGCGCTTGAGGCGCTCGCCGCCCTTGCCGATGATGATGCCCTTCTGGCTGTCGCGCTCGACGTAGATCTCGGCCCAGACCTTCTTGCGCGGCCCGCCGTCCGAGTCCTCGTCCTCGATGTCCTCGATGACGACGGCGAGGGAGTGCGGCAGCTCGTCGCGGACGCCCTCGAGGGCCGCCTCGCGGATGAGCTCGGCCATCATGACCCGCTCGGGCTCCTCGGTGATCATCCCGTCCGGGTACAACTGGGGGGATTTGGGCAGTTTCTCCGAGAGCACGCTGACGAGCTCGTCGAGGTTCTCGCCGGTCTTGGCCGAGACGGGCACGATGTCGGCGAAGTCCGCGAGCGCGGCGACGTTCGTGAGGTGCCGCACGAGGGCGTCCTTGCTCACGAGGTCGATCTTCGTCACGACCGCGACCACTTTGGCGTTGAGGTTGGCGATCTCGCCGGCGATGAACTTGTCACCGGGACCGGGCTTCTCATTGGCGGGCAGGCACAGACCGATGACGTCCACTTCAGACCAGGTCTGGCGCACGAGGTCGTTCAGACGTTCGCCGAGGAGCGTGCGCGGACGGTGCAGACCGGGCGTGTCGACCAGGATGAGCTGCGAGTCCGGGCGGTGCAGGATCGCGCGCACCACGTGACGGGTGGTCTGCGGCCGCTTCGAGGTGATCGCGATCTTCTGGCCCATGATCGCGTTGGTCAAAGTGGACTTGCCCGCGTTCGGGCGGCCCACGAAGCAGGCGAAGCCTGCGTGGAAGTCGTTGCTAGGCAAGACGGGTCACCTCTTTGCGAATGACCGACCAAACGGTGAGGTCGGCGCTGATGTCTTTGGCGGCCTTGATGCCGTCCTCGTCGGACGCGGCACCGAAGAGCACTGCGGCCTCAAGCTTGTCGGCCCCGGCCGCGAAGGCCTGCGCCACCGCCGCCTGAAGGGCGGTGAGCTTCAGAGACGGGAGGTCCACGGCCGCCGACGCGTACGTGCGGCCGATGCCGTCGCGCACGGCCGCGCCGGTGAGCTGCTGCACCCGGCCTGCGGCCCCGCGGGCCAGCGTGGCCAGTTTCGCGTCCTCGGCGTCGAGCGCCTCAACGGTCAGGTCAGACATTGATCTTGTGCCTCTCATCGTTCGCTGCGGCCTGCGAGCCGGTGCCATTGGATTCGCCGGCTTCGGGCAGCCGCGCGACGCGCACCGTCTCGATGCGGTTGCGGCGGCCAACGGTACCCTCGGCGGTCAGTTCGAGCCCGGCCAACCGCGCCCGGTCGCCCGCGAGCGGGACCTTCCCGAGTTCGGCGGCGAGCAGACCGGCGACGGTGTCGACGTCGAGTTCGGGCAGATCCACGTCGAACAGCTCCTCCAGGTCCTGCACGGAGAGGCGGGCGGTGACGCGGGCGGTGCGGTCGTCGAGCCAGGCGACCGGCGGCAGCTCGTTGTCGTACTCGTCGGTGATCTCGCCGACGATCTCCTCGAGGATGTCCTCGATCGTGATGAGCCCGGCGGTCCCGCCGTACTCGTCGACGACCGTGGCGATGTGGATGCGGGCGGTCTGCATCTCCCGCAGCAGGTCGTCGACCGGCTTCGAATCGGGCACGAACGAGACCGCGCGCATGACCTCGGCCACGGCAGGGTTCACACGGTCGTCCAGGCGCACAAGGTCCTTCAGGTAGACCACGCCGCGCACGTCGTCGAGGTCCTCCCCCACGACCGGGATGCGCGAGAAGCCGGACCGGAGCGCCACTTGCTCGGCCTCATTGGCCGGCATGTCGGCCGGAACCCACACCATCGCGGTGCGCGGAACCATGACCTCGCGGGCCACGGTGTCGCCCAAGGCGAACACGGAGGCGATCATGTCGCGCTCCTCGTGGTCCACGGTGCCCTGCGCCTCGGCGGCGTCGACCATCTCGCGAATCTCGATCTCGGAGGTCGCGAACGGTCCCTCGCGGAAGCCCTTGCCGGGCGTGACGGCGTTGCCGAGCAGGATGAGCACCTTCGCCAGCGGGCCGAGGGCGGTGCCGAGCAGGGCCACGGGCCCGGCGACGGCGAGCGCGATCGGGTAGGCGTGCTGGCGCCCGAGCGTGCGCGGGCCGACGCCGATGGCGACGAAGGACACGACGGTCATGATCGCGGCGGAGAAACCGACGGCGAGCCACGAATCGTTCCAGGAATCGAACGCCACCACGGCGACTATCGCTATCGCGGCGGCCTCGCAGGCCAGGCGCAGCAGGATGAGGAGGTTGAGGTGGCGCGGCAGGTCCTCGGTGATCTTCACGAGGGACTCGGCGCCGCTCTGGCGCTGCTCGGCGAGCTCGGCGGCGCGGGCGGGCGAGACGGCGCCGAGGGCCGAGTCGATCATGGCCGCAGCCCCGGCCACGACGGTCAAGGCGACCGCCGCGGCCAGGAGTGAATACGGGATCATCCGGGCCTAACTCTCCGCTGCGGCGGCGCGTTTGGCACGCCAGGCGTCGAGCAGCCGGTTCTGCAGGCCGAACATCTCTTTGGCCTGCTCGGGTTCGGCGTGGTCGTAACCGAGGATGTGGAGCACTCCGTGCACGGTGAGCATGTGCATCTCGTCGGCCGTGGAGTGCCCGGCCTCCTTGGCCTGGGCCTCGGCCACCTCGGGTGAGAGGACGAGGTCGCCGAGGATCGGCGTGCCCGGCTCGGAGGAGTCAGGGCGGCCGGGCATCGCGTCGTCCATCGGGAACGAGAGCACGTCGGTGGGCCCGGTGCCGCCCATCCAGCGCTTGTTGAGCTCGGTCATGTGGTCGATGTCGACGACGAGGATCGAGAGTTCGGCGAGCGGGTTCACGCCCATTTCCAGCAGCGCGAAGTCGGAGACGGCACGGATGCCCGACTCGTCGACTTCCCGGCCGGACTCATTGATGATCTCGATGCCCACGGTTTCCTCGTTGCCCCTTCTTGAGGTCGCCGATTCTGGCGTCCCATTTCTCGTAGGCGTTCACGATATCGCTGACCAGCTGGTGCCTGACGACATCTTCGGCCCGGAGGGTGGCGAAGTGCACGTCCTCGACGCCTTCGAGGATGTCGCGGACGACGCGCAGCCCCGAGGTGGCGTTGTTCGGCAGGTCGACCTGGGTGATGTCGCCGGTGACGACGATCTTCGACCCGAACCCGAGCCGGGTGAGGAACATCTTCATCTGCTCGGGCGTGGTGTTCTGCGCCTCATCGAGAATGATGAACGAATCATTAAGCGTCCGGCCCCTCATGAATGCGAGGGGGGCGACCTCGATCGTGCCCGCTTCCATGAGCTTGGGGATCGACGTGGGGTCGATCATGTCGTGAAGGGCGTCGTAGAGCGGGCGCAGGTACGGGTCGATCTTCTCGAAGAGCGTGCCGGGTAGGAAGCCGAGCTTCTCGCCGGCCTCGACGGCGGGGCGGGTGAGGATGATCCGGTTGATCTCCTTGGCCTGCAGCGCCTGCACGGCCTTGGCCATGGCGAGGTAGGTCTTGCCGGTGCCGGCGGGGCCGATGCCGAAGACGATCGTGTTGTTGTCGATCGCCTCGACGTAGTGCTTCTGGCCGAGCGTCTTGGGGCGGATCGCCTTGCCGCGCTTGGAGACGATGTTCTGCGACAGGACATCGACGGGCCGCTCGCCGGGAGCGGACTTCAGCATGTTCTCGGTGCGCCGGATCATGTCCGGGTCAATGCTCTCGCCGCTTTCGACCAACGCGAGCAGCTCCTTCACGAGTCGTTCGGCGGTGTGCAGCGCACCGTTGAGTCCGGTGAGAGTGATGGTGTCTCCGCGTACGTGAAGGTCGACGCCGGGATTGCGGCGTTCGATGTAGCGGAGGTTTTCGTCGGCGCGGCCCAGCAGAGCCATGAGCGAGCTCTGGTCACCGACGGTGATCGTGGACGTGATCGTCGCTGTGTGCTGGCCGTTGTCAGAGCGGTCGGTCATAGGCTTCGCCCGCTAGGGCTGTTCGCCACCTGCTTCCCAAAGTGAGACTGCCAGCGGCCTTCGGGCCGCTGTTCTACATGCCTCAATGGTAGTTGCCGCCTGCGACAAGAGACAACGAGTAATCACAGAGGCGGTGTGATTTCAGGCCGAAAGCATCGGTCCGAGCCGTTTTCCGCCGAAGACGTGGAAGTGCACGTGGAAGACCTCCTGGCCGCCGTTCGCGCCCGTGTTGGCGAGGAGGCGCCAGCCGTCATGGGCGACGCCTTCGGCGGCGGCGACCTGGGCGGCCGCGTTCAGGACCTCGCCGGCGAGCGCCGGGTCGGCGTCGGCCAGCTCGGCGGTGTTCGCGTAGTGGTCCTTGGGGATCACCAGCACGTGCGTCGGGGCCTTGGGGTGGAGGTCGCGGAACGCGAACACCCGTTCGGTCTCGAGGACCTTCGTGGACGGGATGTCCCCGGCAACGATCTTGCAGAAGATGCAGTCGGCGTCGATCATGCTGGGAATCCTAGTCACCAACGGCCCAAGCGGGCTTGAAGCACCGCCAGCGCGGCGGGTCCGGCCGTCGAGGTGCGCAGGACGGTGTCGCCGAGGCGGATCGGTTCGCCGAATTCCTGGAGCGCGGCGAGTTCGTCGGGGCTGATGGAGCCTTCGGGGCCGATCACCAGGGCGATCTCGCCGGAGTCGGGCAGGTCGACCTGGGAGAGCGGCGCGTCGGCCTCCTCGTGGAGGACGAGGACGCGGGTGGCGCTGCGCAGGCGGGCGACGAGCTGCTTGGTGGTGTGGAGTTCGGCGACGTGCGCGAGGCGGGCGCGGCGGGCCTGTTTGGAGGCTTCGCGGGCGGTGGCGGTCCATTTGGCGCGGGCCTTGTCGCCGCGCGGGCCCTTCCACTGGACGATGGATCGCGAAGCGGCCCACGGGATCACTTCGTCGACACCGATCTCGGTGAGCATCTGCACTGCGCGTTCGCCGCGGTCGCCTTTGGGGAGGGCCTGGACGACGGTGAGCTTCGGGTCGGGGGCCGGGACGGTGCGCTGCTGGAGGATGTCGAGGCGCAGCGAGCCGCGTTCGGCGTGCGTCACGCGGGCGGAGGCGACGGTGCCGGAGCCGTCGGTGAGCAGCAGCGTCTCGCCGGGTTGGAGGCGCTGCACGTCGGCGGCGTGGTGCCCTTCAGGGCCGTCGAGGACGAAGCCGCCGACCGCCGGGACGGCGTCGACGAGGAAGACCGGATCGCTCACCTGGGTCCTGTTCCGTTGCGGGAGTCTGACCGGAACAGCCTAGTCGGCGGTCAGCCGATGAAGTCGACGGCGCGTTCCCAGCGGAGGCGGCCGGTGATCTTCCGGTAGAGGGTCGGGTTCGCGATGCGGCCGAAGGAGTGCGCGAAGCGGGCTTTCGGGAGGTGGTGGGGGACGAGGTCGACCCAGCCGTCCCGGTCGGCGGGCGGGTTCCAGCTGGCGGCCGGCGTGGCGACGCGCCATTCGGCTTCGCGGGGCTCCTGGGTGGTGCATTTCAGAACCCAGTAGCCCTTGCCGGAGTAGCCGATGACGAGGCAGGGGCGCTGCTTGGAGCGGCGCGGTTCGTCCTCGAAGGGCACGTCGGCCTTCCAGCGCTCGCCGATCTGCGGCCCGCCGGGCGGCGGGGTCGCGTCGAGGCGGGGGCGGCTCGGGGCGAGGCCCGTGGCCGAGCGGCGGCGCAGGTAGACGACGAGGGCGACGAGGCCCGCGACGAGCAGGATGAGGAGGAGCCAGAGGGTTGCGGGGTCGACGCTGATCACGGCCCCGGAGTGTAGCGGAGCCCCGCTCCCCTATCCCCTACGCGTGTCCGTACTGGGCTACTCGTGCAACTTCCCCGCTACGCGTGTCCGTTGAACGCGTCCCGCATGCGGCTAAAAAAACCGCTGCCGCCCTTGACCTCTTTGATCTCCTCGTCGCGGAGGCTGGCGAGCTTCTTCAGGAGTTCTTCCTGCTCGGCGTCGATCTTGGTGGGGGTGCGGACGTCGAGTTCGACGAAGAGGTCGCCTCGGGCGCCGGCGCCGCGGAGCCTAGGGACGCCGTGTCCTCGGACCTTCTTGACCGTGCCGGGCTGCGTGCCGGAGGCGACTTCGACTTCGACCTGGTCGTCAAGGGTGTGGATGTTGAGCTTGGTGCCAAGGGCGGCTTGGGTCATGGGGACGCGGACGCGGCAGCGCAGGTCGGAGCCCTCGCGGGTGAAGACCTCGTGGGGCTTCTCGTGGACTTCGACGTAGAGGTCGCCGGCCGGGCCGCCGCCGGGGCCGACTTCGCCTTCGCCGGAGAGGCGGATGCGCATGCCGTCCTCGACGCCCGCGGGGACCTTGACGGTGATGCGCCGGCGCGAGCGCACGCGGCCTTCGCCGCCGCATTTGCGGCACGGGTCGGTGATGATGGTGCCGTAGCCGGAGCAGGCCGAGCAGGGGCGCGCGGTGCGGACCTGGCCCAGAATCGTACGTTGTACGACTTGGACTTCGCCGGAGCCGCCACAGGTGGTGCAGGTCTGGGGTTCGGCGTCGCCTTCGGTACAGGAACCGTCGCAGGAGTCGCACAGGACCGCGGTGTCGACGGTCAGCGTCGACTCGGTGCCGAACGCGACCTCTTCGAGGTCGAGGTCGAGGCGCAGCAGCGCGTCGTTTCCGGGGCGGGTGCGCGAGCGCGGGCCGCGGCGGCCGAAGCCGCCCATGGAGCCGCCGAAGAAGGCGTCCATGATGTCTTCGAAGCCCATGAAGGGGGCGCCGCTGCCGCCCGCGGAGGTGCGGGAGAACGGGTCGCCGCCGGCGTCGACGATCGCGCGCTTCTGCGGGTCCATGAGGACCTCGAAGGCGGCGTTGATCTCCTGGAGGCGCTCTTGCGCGTCGGGTTCGTCGCTGACGTCGGGGTGGTACTTGCGCGCCAGCTTCCGGTACGCCTTCTTGAGTTCGTCGTCGGTGGCGTTCCGGTCGACGCCGAGAATGCCGTAGTAGTCCTTAGCCACGTGCGCTCTGTCCTGTCAGCGGTTCTGTTCCAAAATTTCGGACACGTACCGGGCGACGGCGCGGACGGCCGCGATCGTGCCCGGGTAGTCCATGCGGGTGGGGCCGAGGACGCCCATGTGGCCGACCACCGATCCCGGTCCGTATCCGGCGGTGACCACGGTGGTCTCGCGGAAGTCGTCGAGGTTGTTCTCGTCGCCGATGCGCACCGTCAGGAGCGCGTTGGAGTCGGCGCGGCCCAGCAGCTGCATGAGCACGACCTCCTCCTCGAGGGCTTCGAGGATGGGCCGCAGGGACCCGGCGAAGAAGTTCCCGGGGCGGGTGAGGTTCGCCGCCCCGGCGACGGCGACGCGTTCCTCGGTGCGCGCGACGACGGTCTCCAGGAGCACGCGGGTGAGTGCCGCGGCGGTGGTTTGGAGTTCGGGGCGGACCAGGTCGGCGAGGCTCGCGATGACGCGCGGGGCGTCGGCCAGCGGCTTGCCCTGGAGCTGCTCGTTGACGAGGCGGCGCAGGTCGAGGACGTCGTCCTCGCTGAGTTCGGCGGGCATCTCGACGTAGCGCTGCTCGACGCGGCCGGTGTCGGTGATCATGACGATCATGAGCCGGGTCGGGGTGAGCGAGACGAGTTCGAGGTGGCGCACGGAGGAGCGGTTGAGGCTCGGGTACTGGACGACCGCCACCTGGTGGGTGAGCTGGGCGAGCAGGCGCACGGTGCGGGTGACGACGTCGTCGAGGTCGATGGCCTCGGAGAGGAAGCGGTGCACGGCGCGGCGTTCGGCGGCCGAGAGCGGCTTGATCTTGCCGAGGCGGTCGACGAAGAGGCGGTAGCCCTTCGGCGTGGGGATGCGCCCGGCGGAGGTGTGCGGCTGCTGGATGTAACCGGCGTCTTCGAGGTAGGCCATGTCATTGCGGACGGTGGCGGCGGAGACGCCGAGGGCGTGGCGCTGGGCGACGGCCTTGGAGCCCACGGGTTCCTGGGTCGCCACGTAGTCCTCGACGATGGCGCGCAGCACTTCGAGTTTGCGATCGTCCATCGCCGCCACGTCCCCTCAGTCTCGAAACCGCTCGGTGAAGCCGTCGACCGAACACGGGTTCAGTCGGCCGGACTCAAGTTTGGCACTCCCGGTCCGGGAGTGCCAGTCTACGTGTGCCGTCAGGCAGCCGGGAGGACGAGCGCGCCATCGTCTCCGACCGTGGCCGCGGCGTCCCCGAAGTCCTCGGCGAGTTCGTTGAGGTCCTCGAAGGCGCCGTTGTCCTCGTCGAGCTGGGGGTAGCCGTCGCCGTCCATGCGGGTGGCGGTCATCTTCCCGGCGACGACGGTGCCGTCCTCGCGGATGGTGACGGAGAGCACCGCGGAACGACCGAGCGGGCCGTCGGTGGAGAACAGGTTCTGGCCGCCCCCGAAGTTCCCGAGCGAGTAGCAGATGAGCTTGCCGTTGTAGACCTCCATGCCGCGCAACACGTGGGGGCCGTGGCCGACGACGAGGTCCGCGCCGTTGTCGATGCAAGTGTGGGCGAAGCCGCGCGTGTCGCCGCGGTCCTCGCCGAGGTAGTTCTCGACCCCTTCGGGCACGTGCCGGTGGTCGGTGCCTTCAGCGCCGAGGTGGGCGGTGGCGATGACGATGTCGGCCTGCTCCTTCGCGGAGGCGACGAGCGCGGCGACCGCGTCGAGGTCGCGGTTGTCGGTGTAGAACGTGTACGGCGCGAAGCCGACGAGACCGACGGTGAGGCCGCTCTCGGTCTCGACCAGGCACACCTCGTCCTTGATGCCGCAGACCTCCATGCCTGCTTCGCGGATGGCCTCCTGGGTATCGGCGGCGCCGTCGGGTCCGGCGTCCCAGCCGTGGTTGTTGGCCTGGTTGAGGACGTGGAAGCCGGCGTCGGCGAAGACCTGCGCGTATTCGCCGGGGAGGCGGAAGTAAGTGCACTCGCCGCCGCCGCACTTGTCGAAATCGTGGGTCGCGAGGGCGCCTTCGAGGTTGGCGATGACCACGTCGCCGGTGAGGGCGGACTTGACGCCCTCGAAGAAGCTCGCGCCGTCGTCGGAGGCCATCTGGTCCGGATACGAGCCGGGCATCGTGTCGCCCACGTGCGTGATGGTGATCTCGCGCGGCTCGGGCGAGGGGGACTCGGAGGCGGGCTCCTCGGCGGCCTGGCCGCCTTCGTCCTCGGCCGGGGGCGGCTCTTCCTCACTGCAGGCGGCGACGGCCGCGAGTCCCGCGGCGGAGGCAACGAGCAGGCCTCGACGGCCGAGAGTAGGCGTGATGGTGCGCATGGGTGGTGGGCTCCGGGTGGATCGGTATGGGGGTCCGTGTGGGGGCGCCACCTGGGATGGTGCCGCGGCCTCTGGGAAGGCGCGCGAGTCGGCCCGCTGGGATGCACGGTTCGCGAATGAGGTTCGCAGGTACGAATCTAACGGTGACCGGCCAGAACGCCGTCAGGAGGTGAGGTCTCTCACGACCGCGTCCGCGAGGAGGCGACCCCGCAGCGTGAGCTTGAGGCGGCCGTCCTCGATGACGGCGAGTCCGTCGGCGGCCGCCTGTTCCGCAGCAGCCTGGCCGTTCGCACGCAGCAACGATAGCGGCAGCCCGCTCGCGAGACGAGTCCGCAGCAGGATGCGCTCGAGGTAGCGGTCGTCATCCGTGAGGACCTCGTGCCCGGCCGCGGGCAGGCCCTCCGCGAGCGCGGCGCCGTAGGTCGAGGGGTGCTTGTGGTTCCACCAGCGCACGTCCGGCAGGTGCGAATGCGCGCCAGGCCCGGCGCCCCACCAGTGACCGCCCTCCCAGTACAGGAGGTTGTGACGGCATTGCGCCGCTTCACTTCTGGCCCAGTTGGAGACCTCGTACCACGCGAATCCGGCCGCCGAGAGCACGGCTTCGGCGGCGAGGTAGCGGTCGGCCGCCACATCGTCGGAGGGCTGCGGCACCTGACCGGAGCGGATCCGGCGGGCCAGCGCGGTCCCGTCCTCGACGATGAGCGCGTACGCCGAGACGTGGTCGACACCGGCGTCGACGGCGGCGTTGAGACTCGCCTCGAAGTCGGCGGCGGTCTCGCCCGGCGTGCCGTAGATGAGGTCGAGGCTCACGTGCGCGAACCCGGCCTTGTGGGCGTACTCGACGGCGTTGAGCGCCTTCTGCGGCGAGTGCTCGCGGTCGAGGATCTTGAGCACGTGGGAGGCCGTGGACTGCATGCCGACGGAGAGGCGGGTGAAGCCGCCGTCGTGGAGCTCGGCGAGGTAGTCGGCGTCGACGGACTCGGGGTTGGCCTCGGTCGTGGCCTCGTAGCCGTCGGCGAGGCCGAACGCGTCGTCGATCTCGCCGAGGATCGAGGAGAGGTCGGCCGCGGACAGGAGGGTGGGGGTGCCGCCGCCGAAGAACACGGTGTCGACCTTGGGGCGCTTGCTGAACCGAGCGGCAGCGTCGCGGATCTCGGCGCGCGCGATCGAGGCGTACGTGTCCCGCGAGACCCCGGCCCCGAGCTCAGAGGCCGTGTAGGTGTTGAAGTCGCAGTAGCCGCAGCGGGAGACGCAGAAGGGCACGTGCACGTAGAACCCGAACCCGGCCTCGCCGACCGCGGGGTCGGCGGCGGCCGCGTCGACTGACGCGGCGGGTGAATTCGGGTCGGCTACTGGCGAGACGGTGGACACGCCCACTACGGTACTGGCGTGGAACGCAATGACGCACCGATCGCCTACCGAGCCCAAGAGGCAGTGGCGACCATTACCCTCAACGACCCCGAGCGGCGCAACGCCCTCTCGACCCGGCTCATCGCCGAACTCCGTGCAGCCCTCGCGAAAGCGGTCGCCGACCCCGAGACCCGGGTGATCGTGATCGACCACGCCGGGCCGGTGTTCTCGGCCGGCGCCGACCTCAAGGAGTCCGCGGCCGCGAGCGGCCTCGCCGACCTCCCGGCCGCGCATCTCGCCGAGGCGCTGGCGGACATCGCCGAGGCGCCCAAGCCCGTGGTGGTCGTGGCGCGCGGGGCCGCGCGCGGCGGCGGCCTGGGGTTGATCGCGGCGGCTGACGTGGCGATCTGCTCGGATGAGGCCGAGATGGCGTTCAGCGAGGTGCGCTTGGGCGTGGTCCCTGCGGTGATCGGGCCGGTCGTGGCCCGCAGGATCGGCCCGGCCCGGATGCGGCAGCTGTTCCTCACCGGTTTCAAGTTCACGGGCGAGGACGCCGAGGAGTGGGGTCTGGTGGACTTCGCGCCGTATGAGCTGGACGACGCGGTCGAGGAGACCGTCGCCGAGCTGATCGAGGGCGGCCCGTCGGCGCAGACCGGGATCAAGGTGCTCACGGCCACACCGGATCTGCGCGGCGAGTTGCGCAGGGCGGCTGCCGTGACGGCTGAGTACTTTTTCTCCGAAGAGGGCCGGGAAGGCATCCGTTCGTTCATTGAGAAGCGTCCCCCTTCTTGGGTAGGCTGATCTGCCGCCGACCGACCTGATCGGAGTCACAGTTGCGCGCACTCCCGGCTTTGACCTCGCTGTTGCTTCTCGCGAGCCTCGCGGCTTGCACCGATGACGCTCGGGAAGCGCTGCGTCCCAGCAAGACCGGCTGCTATGTGGGCGGTGCCGGGGAGGTGCACCTGAGTGCCGAGCAGGCCTCGAACGCGGCCACGATCGCGGCGGTGGGGATCCGCGACGGCCTGGACGAGCGCGCCGTCGCGGTGGCGATCACCACGGCGATGCAGGAGTCCGAGCTGGTGAACGTCGACTACGGGCATGACGACTCGCTGGGGCTGTTCCAGCAGCGCCCGAGCATGGGCTGGGGCTCGGAGGAGGAGCTCATGGACCCGGTGTACTCCTCGTTCAAGTTCTACGAGAAGTTGCAGCGCACCGACGGCTGGGAGGACATGCGGCTCGCGGAGGCGGCCCAGGCCGTCCAGGTGAGCGCCTACCCGGAGCTGTACGAGCAGTGGGAGACCGACGCCGAGGTGATCGCGGACGCGTTCGCCGGCGGTGAGGAGACCGGGCTGGCGTGCATCTCGGGGAACGCCGCCGAGGTCGCGACCGAGGCGGCGGCCCTCGCGGAGGCGTACGAGTACCAGTGGGGCACTGAGGTCGCCGATGTGGACGATTCGCGGGTCGTGATCGAGGCCGGCGGCGCGGCCGAGGGCTGGAACGGGGCGGCGTGGGCGGTCGCGCGGGCGTTCGACCATCGGATCGCGTCGGTGTCGTACAACGGGATGGTATGGACCCCAGGGGAAGAGGCCTGGTCCGAGCCGGGGGCTGACGCCGAGGGCGAGGCGCAGATCGTGGAGGTCGCGGATTCCACGGCCGTGATTATTACGTTCTCCGTGCCCGAATAGTCCTGTTCGGACATACTTTGTTCGGCACCGGTTCACCGGAGCGACCCTTAACGGTTCCGGGCAATCCACGCTCGCTTGTTGGGCTGTACGGGTCACAAACCCGCGCAACTCCCCCCGAAGCGAGGTCCATATGCGCCTGTCGCGCCGAATCCTGCTCGCCTCCTCCGCCGCCGGTGCCGCCATTGCGGTCCCGGCTTCCGGTTGGGCACAATCGAACACGACCCCCATCGACAAGGACCCCTTCACACTCGGCGTCGCCTCGGGCGACCCGGAGCCCGACGGCGTGGTCCTGTGGACGCGCCTGGCGGTGGACCCGCTCGCCGAAGACGGCATGGGCGGCATGCCGAACGCCGCGTTCGACGTGAAGTGGGAGGTCGCCACCGACGAGCGCTTCCGCAACCGCGTCGCCCGCGGCGAGGTCCAGACCGCCGCCGAGATCGGCTACAGCGTCCACATCGAGGTCGACGGCCTGCGCGCCGGCCGCGAGTACTACTACCGGTTCAAGACCGGCACGTGGACCTCCCCGGTGGGCCGCACCGTGACCGCCCCGAACCCGCGGTCCACGCCCGAAGAGCTGCGGATGGCCTTCGCGTCCTGCTCGCAGTTCGAGCACGGGTACTTCACCGCGTACCGTCACATGGCCGAGTCGAACCCCGACCTGATCCTGCATCTGGGCGACTACCAGTACGAGTACAAGGCGAAGGTCTACAACTCCCCCGACGGGAACGTGCGCGACCACGAAGGGCCGGAGACGGTCTCGCTCGCGACGTACCGCCAGCGCCACGCCCAGTACAAGTCCGACCCGGACCTGCAGCTCGCGCACGCGGTCGCGCCGTGGCTCGTGGTCTGGGACGACCACGAGACCGAGAACAACTGGGCCGACGAGATCCCCGAGTCCGGTTCGGACACCCCGGACCCCGCCGACTTCCTGGTCCGGCGGGCCGCGGCGTTCCAGGCGTACTGGGAGAACATGCCGCTGCGCCGCTCCTCGGTGCCCGAGGGCATCGACATGCAGCTGTACCGGCGCGTCCAGTGGGGGCGACTGGCGAACTTCCACATGATGGACACGCGACAGTACCGCGACGACCAGGCCTGCGGCGACGGGACGCAGAGCAACTGCGCCGACGCGTGGGACGAGTCGCGCACCATCACCGGTGAGGCGCAGGAGGAGTGGTTGATCGAAGGCTTCCACTCGTCGCAGGCGCGGTGGGACATCCTGGGCCAGCAGGTGTTCTTCACGCAGCGCGACAACAGCGCCGACGACACGATCCTGCGCACGAGCATGGACGGGTGGGACGGCTACGCGGCCTCGCGGCAGCGCCTCATCGACGGCTGGGTCGAGGCCGGGGTGCGCAACCCGGTGGTGCTCACCGGTGACGTGCACACGCACTGGGCGGGCGAGATCAAGACCGGGTTCCCGGGCATCGACGGCGAGTCGGTGGGCGTGGAGCTGGTGGCGACCTCGATCACCTCGGGCGGCAACGGCGTGGACTCGGTGCCGGAGGACAACGCGGCGCTGAAGATCAACCCGCACATCAAGTTCCGCAACGCGCAGCGCGGTTACGTGGAGACCGTGATCACGCCGGACCAGATGGACGTGAACTTCCAGGTGGTGCCGCAGGTGACCGTGCAGGACGCGCCGGTGTACACGCGCCGGTCCTACACGATCGCCGACCGGGAGCGGGCGCTCCACCAGACGTACGACCGGCCGGTCGACACCTCGACGATGACGACGAACACGAGCCCGTTCGCCGGCTCGGACGAGAACGCCGACGACTACCTGAACTAGCCTGTCCCGCAAGGCAGCGGCGGCACCGGTGTCCCGGTGCCGCCGCTGTCTCCCACCAGAACCACGCGGGCGCGAAACCGTGTATTCGCGAAACCATTCGGCCGCTTGACAATGGTGTTCGATATTGGCACGGATTGCCATATCCGCCACTGAATTGCGTGAAAACTCCGGTACCCGGAACGGGTCGGGAAAGGCTACAGTGAGCAGTGAAAGCTCACCCTTCTCTTTGCCCGGAGCAGTGAATATGACGTATCCGCCGCAACCGCCCGAATCGAATCCGTACGGCGCCGCCCCAGGTGGCGGCCCTGCCGGACCGCCGCCGCAGTACGGCGGGGCGCCCCAGGGACAAGGCGACTTCGCCTCCGAATGGGGCATCAAGGAAAACCCCGGCCGCCCCAAGAAGGTCAACCAGTTCACACAATTGCTGTGGGTCTATGCCGCGGCGACGGTCCTGGTCTTCTTGTTCTCGCTCATCGCGTCGGCCACCGCGCCGTGGTGGTACGGCACGGGGTTCATCGTCGGCGGCGCCGTCTTCGGTCTCATCTTCGGCGCCATGGCGGTCGTGATCGTCTGGTTCGTCACGAAGGACAAGCTCGGCACGTTCGGTGCGGCGGACCCGCGTGTGCCGCTGTACATCGGGCTCGGCATCCTCGGCTTCTTCTCGTTCGGCGGCTTCATCGGCGGTTGGGGCCTGGGCTGGTTCGCCGCGCTGGGGTCGCTGCTGGCCCTGGCGAAGCTCGGCGCGGTCGGCGCGGGGTTCTACCTGCTGTTCCAGCCCGAGGTCGAGCAGTACCTGAAATCGCGGCCGGGCAACCAGCCGAAGCCGCCGCACCAGCCGCCGCCGCACGGCTACCCGCATCAGCCCCCGCCGCCGTCGCAGACGCACACGCACCCGAACGGCTACCCGCCGGAGATGTAAAGCAGCACAACGAGCCAAGGGGCGGAGCCATCATGGCTCCGCCCCTTGCTCTTGCTGCTTAGTCCTCGTCGGTCCGCAGCGCGGCGATGAACGCCTCCTGCGGGACCTCGACGCGGCCGATGTTCTTCATCCGCTTCTTGCCTTCCTTCTGCTTCTCGAGCAGCTTGCGCTTGCGGGAGATGTCGCCGCCGTAGCACTTGGCGAGCACGTCCTTCCGCAGCGCGCGGATGGTCTCGCGGGCGATGATCCGGGAGCCGATCGCGGCCTGGATCGGGACCTCGAACTGCTGGCGCGGGATGAGCTTCTTGAGGCGC
Source organism: Glycomyces rhizosphaerae (assembly GCF_042647865.1). Classification (NCBI taxonomy): domain Bacteria; kingdom Bacillati; phylum Actinomycetota; class Actinomycetes; order Glycomycetales; family Glycomycetaceae; genus Glycomyces; species Glycomyces rhizosphaerae. The sequence goes on along the minus strand of NZ_JBHRWO010000004.1, from coordinate 12,473 downwards.
TCGGAGAGCCGCACCCCGTACGCGTAGGCCTGGTCCTTGTGGACGATCGCGGCGAAGGCGTCCACGCGCTCGCCCTGGAGCAGGATGTCGACCTTCACCAGCTCGGACTCCTGCTCGCCCTCGATGTCGTAGTCGAGCGAGGCGTAGCCCTTGGTGCGGGACTTGAGCTGGTCGAAGAAGTCGAAGACGATCTCGGCCAGCGGCAGCGTGTACCGGATCTCGACCCGGTCGGTCGAGAGGTAGTCCATGCCGGTCTGGACGCCGCGCTTGGTCTGGCACAGCTCCATGACCGTCCCGATGTACTCCTTCGGAGCCAGGATGGTGGCCTTGGCGATCGGCTCGGTGATCGAGTGGATCTTGCCCTCGGGGAACTCGGAGGGGTTGGTGACCTCGACCTCTTCGCCGTCCTCCCTGACGACCTGGTAGACCACGTTCGGTGCGGTCGAGATCAGGTCGAGGTTGAACTCGCGTTCGAGGCGCTCCTGGATGATCTCCAGGTGCAGCAGGCCGAGGAAGCCGACGCGGAAGCCGAAGCCGAGCGCTGCTGAGGTCTCGGGCTCGTACTGGAGCGCGGCGTCGTTGAGCTGGAGCTTGTCGAGGGCTTCGCGGAGGTTGCCGTAGTCGGAGCCGTCGATCGGGTACAGGCCGGAGTAGACCATGGGCTTGGCCTCGGTGTAGCCGGCCAGCGCTTCGGTGGCCGGGCGCTTGTCGAGCGTGACGGTGTCGCCGACTTTGGATTGGCGCACGTCCTTCACGCCGGTGATGAGGTAGCCGACCTCGCCGACGCCGAGGGCCTTGGCGACCACCGGTTCGGGGCTGATGACGCCGATCTCCAGGAGCTCGTGGTCGGCCCGGGTCGACATCATGCGGATCTTGTCGCGGGCGCTGAGCTTGCCGTCGATGACGCGGATGTAGGTGATCACGCCGCGGTAGACGTCGTAGACGGAGTCGAAGATCATCGCGCGGGGAGGCGCGTCGGCGTCGCCGGTGGGGGCCGGGATCTGCTTCACGACCTCGTCCAGCAGCTCGGCCACGCCGGCGCCGGTCTTGCCGGAGACGCGGAAGACGTCCTCGGGCTCGCAGCCGATGAGGTGGGCGAGCTCTTCGGCGTAGCGGTCGGGGTCGGCCGAGGGGAGGTCGATCTTGTTGAGCACCGGGATGATCGTGAGGTCGTTGCTCATCGCGAGGTAGAGGTTCGCGAGGGTCTGCGCCTCGATGCCCTGGGCGGCGTCCACGAGGAGGATCGCGCCTTCGCAGGCGGCGAGCGAGCGGGAGACCTCGTAGGTGAAGTCGACGTGGCCGGGCGTGTCGATCATGTTGAGCACGAAGCCCTGGCCCTCGGCGTCGCCCGAGCGCGCCGTCCACGGCATGCGGACGGCCTGGGACTTGACGGTGATGCCGCGTTCCCGCTCGATGTCCATCCGGTCGAGGTACTGCGCGCGCATCTGGCGGGCGTCGACGACCTCGGTGATCTGCAGCATGCGGTCGGCCAGCGTGGACTTGCCGTGGTCGATGTGCGCGATGATGCAGAAGTTCCGGATCGACTCCGGAGCGGTCGAGCCTGGCGCGTTGGTCACGATGACCTTCCTTGATCGGATGAGGTGGCTTGCCAATTCTGCCTTACCCGCCCGAGAACCCCCGGCCACCCAGCGAGAAAAGGCTCCCGCTCACCTGCCTGCGGCAGCGAACTGCCCCGACCCGCGCGATCGCGGGCCGGGGCCGTCGGGCTCCGATCGTTCAGGCGGCGGCCGGGATCTCCTGCGGCTCGTCCGCGTTCACGCCCTTGACCTTGGCGCGGACGGCGCCGATCGTGAACAGGACCACACCGACGACGACCCATCCGGCGAGCGCCCACACCGCCGTCTCGGCGCCGTGGCCGTCGAAGTAGGCCGTCGAGCGCAGCAGCGTTCCACCCGCGCCCGGTGACAGGAACTGGCCGTATGCGCCCCACGGCGCGGGCAGCAGTTCCGGTGCGCCCGTCATGCCTGAAAGCGGGTTGCCCACGAGCATCACGATGACCGCGCCCAGCACGAACCCGGGTCGGCCCAGGAGTTTCGCCAGGCCGAGGATCCCCCACGCGGTCGCCGCCATCGTGAGCGCCAGCGCCCCGGCGATGGCCACGTAGTCGCCGTCGATCGCCTCGAGCACGTACATCAGGATCGCGGCGACGCCCGCGCCCACGGCCAGCGGCGCGAGGATCGCGGTCGCGGCCTGGCGGCCCGAGCCGCGCACGTTGAACGCGATGAGCGCGGCGATCACGATGCCGCCCATCGCCATCGGGAAGGCCGAGGCGGCCAGCCCGGCGCCGTTCGGGTCATCGGCGGGCAGCGGCACCAGGTCGTGGACGGCGACTTGGATGCTGCCGGGCTGCCCGGCGGCCTGGCCCATCTGCGCCGCGACCTGGTCGGCGATGCCGGTCACGAGCCGAGTCACCGTGGGCGAGGCGGCCGAGGCGGTGTAGAGATCCACCGATTCGGGGGTGATCGCGAGGGCCGCGTAGACCTCGCGTTCCTTGATGAGGGTCTCGGCCTCGGCCGGGTCGGCGACGGAGGTGACGTCGAAGCCGTCGGGCTCGGCCTCGTCCAGCTGCGACTGGACCTGGTCGGCGGCCTCGTCGGGGCCGATGACGGCGATCGGGATCTCGTTGGGGCCCATGCCGGCCGAGGGCCAGGCGAAGGCGAGGGTGAGCACGCCGACGATGAGCGCGAGGCCGGCACTGAGCGCGATCACCCGTCCGATCGGCGTGTGTTTGGGGGTGGCTTCCATGATGGTTTCCAATCATCCGCAAGATACGGTCCGTATCTTGATAGCCTCAAGCTAACATAAGAAACGGACAGTATCTAGAGGGGGTCGAAGTGGAGCGCAAAATGACGTCCAGGCGTCGCGGCGAGGCGCTTGAGCAGGCGATTCTCGATGCCGTCTGGGATGAGTTCCGCGAAGTCGGCTTCACGAAACTCACCATGGAGGGCGTCGCGAAACGGGCCGGCACGAGCAAGCCCGTGCTGTATCGGCGCTGGTCGAGCCCGGTGGAGTTGATGATCGCCTGCGCGGCGAGCCGGGTGCCCAGGGCGGATTCGGTGCCGGACAGCGGCACCCTGCGCGGCGACACCATCGCGTTGCTCACACTCGCCCACGAGCGCATGCGGATAGTCGGGCAGACCGCCTTGCTCGCCATGCTCGCCGAAGTCAGCAGGGACCCCGAGGCCCGTCACGTCCTCATCGCGGGCCTCGTCAACGAGATCGCCAGAACCCTCGGCGAGACGGTCTACGCGCGTGCGATCAAGCGCGGCGAACTCGCCGAGGAGCACCTCACCGAACCGCTGCGTCGGCTACCGGTCGACTTGTTGCGCAACGAGTTCATCCTCTTCGGCAACGTCACGAGGGAACGCATCGAGGAGATGATGGACCAGGTGGTCCTGCCCGCGCTCCGGGCCCGCGGCGCCTCGGTCTGAGCCTCGCGACCGCGCCGGCCGAGCCGTGGATTCCGCCCTCGCGGAGGCCGCCCGCACCGCCGTCGAGTATCGCGGGTAACAGCGGGGCACCGGGATTCGAGCGGTGCCTTCGACCTGGTGTAATCTGGTTGGCGGTCATGCTCCCAGGGCGTGTGCGATGCTCGGCTCCTGGTAACGTTGACAGGCGCTCGGAGTGCCCACTGCCTCCGACGCGATCAATTAAGGAACCAAGCAATCACGAAACTGAGGCTTCACGCGTGGCGAACATTAAGTCCAAGGAAAAGCGCATTCTGACGAACGAGAAGCGACGGATGCGCAACAAGGCTGTGAAGTCGTCGCTGAAGACGTCCGTCCGGAAGTTCCGTGAGGCGTCTGCCACTGGCGACGTCACCGCCGCTGAGACCCACCTGCGCGCCGCCAGCCGCGAGCTGGACAAGGCTGCCACCAAGGGTGTCATCCACAAGAACCAGGCCGCCCAGCGCAAGTCCAAGCTTGCCGCGGCCTACAACAAGCTGTCCGCTGCCGCCTAAACGCGAGCACGCGAAGAGCGAAAAAGCTTCAGAAGGCCCAGGGGTGCGAACCCCTGGGCCTTCGGCGTTCCCGAACGCTGTCACACCCCTCGGGCACCATTGAAAACCGGGGGCCCAACCCACCCGGTCCCGAACACGGTCGGCGTGCCCGCCGAAACCCGTCACCGCGAAAGCCCGTCACCGCGAACTGTCGCACCCCTGCGGCATCCTCGAACCGGGGGCGGCTGCGCACCGACACACCCGACCTCGGGGGCCGGACGCACCGCTCAGCCGTGACGATCGAAGGTCCCGGCGATGAAGTCGTTGAGCTTCACCATGCCCGCCACCGCCAGCGGCAGCACGAGCACCACCCACCACGACACGAACTCGGTCAGCGCCATCAGCACCGCCAGCGCGATCGAACCCTCGAACAGCACCACGCACCACACGTTCGACAGATACAGGTGCTTCAGATGCAGGACCCGCGCGTACCAAGGCCTGCGGGGCCTGGAAACTCGTCCGTGACGGTACTCAGACACGGCTGCCCTTCCCTGCGGCGCTCAGACGGGTGATCTCGAGGATCGCGTGCTCGAGGGCCCAACCCCGGTCGTCGGCGCCGCCCTTGACCTCGCCGTTGAGACGCGCGCACACCCGCATCGCCTCCGCGAGGGCGTCCGCGGTCCAGTTGCGGGACTGCTTGCGGGCCTTCTCGATCTGCCACGGCGCCATGCCGAGCTGCCCGGCGAGCTGCGCCGCGCCGCCGCGCTCGGCGGCCACGCGGGAGAGGTTGCGCACGGCCATCGCCAGCGCGTCGGCGATCGGCACCGCATCGACACCGACCTGCATCGCCCACCGCAGCGCACCGAGCGCCTCGGCGGCGTCCCCGGCGATCGTCGCGTCGGCGACGGCGAAACCCGAGACCTCGGCCCGGCCGGAGTAGTACTGGGCCACGCTCTCCTGCGTGATCTTGCCGTCGGTGTCGGCGACGAGCTGCGCGCACGCGGAGGCGAGCTCGCGCAGGTCGGAGCCGACGGCCTGAATGATGGTGTCCGCGATCTCGGCCGAAGCCGACCGCGGGGAGGCCCCGGCGTCGCGCAGTTCGCCGCGCACGAAGGCGACCCGGTCGGGCTGGCGCTTGATCTTGGAGACGCGCACGACCTCGACGTCGAGCTTCTTCAAGCCCTCCGAGAGGCCCTTGCCCTTGTTGCCGCCGTTGTGACACACGGCGAGGAAGATGCCGGGGGCGGGCTGCTTCGCGTACGCGAGGACGGCGCCGGCGAGGTCCTTGTCGACGTCCTGGCCGGACTCGATGACGCCGACGACCGCGCCGCCGAACAGCGTCGGACTGGTCAGCTCGGCGAAGGCGCCCGCGGTGAGGTCGCCACCGCTGATGCGGTTGACGGCGGGCGCGGGCTCTCCTTCGGAGAGGTCGGCGCGCACCGCCTTCACGAAGTCGGCGGCGGCCCGCTCGGCGAGGAATTCGTCGTCGCCCAGGATCAGGCGGATGGGTTCGAGTGCAGCCACGGCACCATTCTCCCATGCCGCCGACGAAGCCCCGGGTTTCGACCGGGCCATCGTCTACCGCACAACCCCCATGCCCTGCCCGAACATGTCGGCCCCCACTGCAACGTCCGCAGCCCAATCACCCGAAAGGCGACCCGAACCCCGACGGAAGCACTGACGAACCCACGCACCCGCCTCCACCACAGCCTCACTTCGCCGTCGTCACCTCGAACTCGCTCGCGCTGCGCACCACCGTGATCCGACCCGACTCATCAGTGCGGAACACCAGGGCCCCGTCCTCCTCCAACAACCCCAAAGGGCCCGGATCCGGATGGCCGTACTCGTTGCCCTGCCCCACTCCGACCAAAGCGACCGCAGGATCGGCCGCCTCCAGGAACTCCCGCACTTGGAACGACGAACCGTGATGCGGCACCTTCAACACGTCCACCCCGAGCGCCGCCCCGCTCCCGAGCAGCGCGCGCTGACCTTCCAGCTCAACGTCACCTGTCAGCAGCACACTCGTCCCGCCCACGTCCGCCCGCACGGCGACCGAGTTGTTGTTCGGGTCCGACCGCGTTCCGCTCAGCAGCTCAACGGGAGGCCCCAGCACCTCCAACCGCGTCGCCCCGAACTCGTACACCTCCCCCGGCACCGCCTCCAGCACCGACACCGCGCCGGCCCGCTCCTCCACGAGCTCGTACCCGTACCGGGCCTCCCCCGGCGGCGGCGCCAAGATCGCGTCCACCTCCCGGCCCTCCATCGCCCCGGCGATCCCGGCCGTGTGATCGATGTGGAAGTGCGACAACACCAGCAGCGCGATCCGCTCCACCCCCAACTCGTCCAGGCACGCGTCCACCGCCGCCGGATCCGGCCCGACATCGACCACCACCGCCGCGTCCCCAGCGGGCAGGACAATCGCATCTCCCTGGCCCACATCGCACATCGTGACCACCCATCCCGAGGGCGGGCCACCGGTCATCAAGCACGCCGGCACCGTCCCCAGTCCCGCCGCCGCGAGCACCGCCAGCACCACGACGCGCGATCGGCGTATCTGCAGCAGAGCGACCAGTGCCGCCAGCGCCGCGGCGGCGCCAAGGCCCCACCACACACCGCCGGGAACCGGCACCAGCGCCCCAGGAATCTCGGACCCGTTGCGCGCCAACCAGATCAACCAGCGAGCCGGAATGGCCGCCAACTGCGCCGCGAGCTCCCCGGCCGGGATCCAGACGGCGGCCACCGCAGCCGCACCGACCGCCAGCACCACCACCGGCGCGGCCACCAAGGCCGCCAGCACGTTCACCGGGACCGACACCAGGCTCACCCCGCTGCCGAGGCCGACCAGCAGCGGCGTGACCGCCACCTGCGTCGCGAGCGGGATGGTGAGCGCGAGCGCGACCGGCTGCGGCCATCCCCGGTGTTCCAACGGTCGCGCCCAACGGAACGCCAGGAACAGCAACCCGACGCACGCCGCCACCGACAGAGCGAACCCCGCCTGCGCAGCCATGTCGGGGTCGGCCAGGACCACCACGAGGACGGCTGTCGCCAAGCCGGGCATCGCCGCCCGGGGACGCCCGGCGGCCAACGCCAGCAACGTCATCCCCGCCATGACCGCGGCCCTGAGGACGCTCGGCTGCGGTCCGGCCACCACCACGATCGCCGCGATCGCGACCGCCCCAGCCGCCACCCGGCCTCGTGGACCGGCCCTGCACGCCACCGCCACCCCCAGGACGGCCCCGACCACGAGGCTCAGGTGGTATCCGGAGACCACCACGAGGTGGACCAGGCCGGTCGTCCTGAAGTCGGCGGCCAGTTCCGGGTCCATCATCGAGGTGTCGCCGACCGCGAGCGCGGGGATCAGGCCCGCCTCCGGCTGCGGCACCGCCTCGACGGCGGTCGCCAGCCGTTCGCGCACATGCGCGGCGATCCGGTGCGGGAACGACAGCGTCCCAACGGGTTCAGGCGGTCCGCGAGCGCTGACGACCGCGGCCGTGAGTCGGCCCGCGTCGGCCTCCCGGAGCACGGCGGGAACGGTCAGGCGCTGCCCGGCGTTCACCTCGCTCCACTCTTCGCCGCTGGCGACCAGGAGCACCTGCCAATGCCCTTCGAGGGCAGCGCCATCGGTGTCGAAGGAGTGCAGTCGCGCGGTGGCGGTGACGAGTTCCGGTCGGCGGGTCGTCGGTTTCGGCGCGGTGTGCAGGACGAGTTCGGCTTCCCCGTGCGCTTCAGCGGCGGTCAGCGCCGCGAGCCCGGCATGGTCCCTGACCGCGACGTGCACCGTTGTGACGCCCGCACTGAGGAGCCCGCCGAACGCGACCGTTGTCACGGCCGCGGCGAATCCACGGCTCCGCTTGAGCCCCAAGCCCACCAAGACCAGGCAACCGACCGCGGTCAGAAGACCGCTGACCACAGTGCCGTACAGGCCCGCCAGCGCCGCCGCCCACACCCCCGCGGCGACGAGCGGCAGCCGCCAATCCCGCCGGACCACCTCGGACGGTGCCGGCCGCAGGGCGAATTCATAGCTCACAGCGTCACCTGTTCGCGGAGCTGCTCCAGCAGGGCCGAGCCGATGCCGGAGACCTCGGACAGTTCGTCGAGCGATTGGAAGCTGCCGTTGGCCTCGCGGTACTCGATGATCCGCTCGGCGAGAACCGGGCCGATGCCCTTGAGCGCGTCCAGTTCCGCAGCGCCGGCCACGTTGATGTTCACGAGGCCGCCTGTACCGGCCCCGTCCGAGTCGCCGCCAGGCGCCGGGGCCGCCGCTCCCGAAGCCGCGGCGTCGGGCACCGCCACCAAGTCGCCGTCGGCCACGACGCGGGCGAGGTTGAGGAATCCGGGATCGGCGCCGTCGGTCAGACCGCCCGCGGCCTCGATGGCGTCGGCGACCCGTGATCCGGCCTCCAGCTCCACGATCCCCGGTTCCTTCACCGCACCGGCGACCGAGACGACGATCGTCTTCGGTTCGGCCTCAGTCGCTTCGACCGGTGTTGCGGGCGCGGTGGCGGCGGGTTCACTGTCGGGCCAGGACAAGAGGGTCACCGACAGACCGACGGCGGCGACCACAAGCGCGACGATCACCAGCACCCACCGGTTGAGATGCGAGAGGCCGAAGCGGTGCTGAAGGCGTTCCAGGCGCTCGTCGAAGCGCCGCGCAGGCGGTGACTTCAGGACTGGTTCCGGTGCGGCCTCACCGGAATCGGCGTCGACGGTCTCCTTGCAGACGCCGGGTTCATCGGAGGACTCGTCGAGTCGCAGCCGGAGCCTCGCGGCCATGGCTGCGGAATCGGGTGGCAGTTCGCGTTCCATACCGGGCTCAACGAGCAAAGGACACGGCCGTGACTGCGATCTTTTCGGCCTGTGGACAACCGAGTCAACCCTGTGGATAACCGCAAGAAGAGTGGACGAGGCCCATCCGAGAAGCCATAATGCGCAACCGAATACGCGCCGACGGACTGTCGTACCCCCGCGCCATCCTTGAACCGGGGGACCTTCGGCACCGACACACCCGACCCAGGGGGCCGGACCCCCATACGAGAGCCAACTCGAACCCCGAACCCGCTGATGAAGAGTCAGCTGCTCTGCCAGTTGAGCTCGACGCTCACGCCAAGCGGCGCGTGATCACTCCCACCAAGCCCGGACCGCAGTGGGCCCCCACTGCCGCTCCGACCTCGGTCACGTCCATGCGCCGCAGCCGGCCCTCGAACCGCTCCTCGAGCCAGCCCGCCAAAGCCTCGGCCCGTCGTTCCGCTCCCAAGTGGTGCACCGTCATCTCGACCTCAGCATCACCGGCGTCGGCCACCGCCAAAGCCGCCAAGCGCTGCAGGCCGCGCGTCGGCGTGCGCACCTTCTCCACCACGTCGATGCGCCCGTCCTCGACCCCCAGGATCGGCTTCACCGACAGCGCGGTCCCCACGATCGCCCGCGCCGCGCTGATCCGCCCGCCGCGCCGCAGGTACTCCAAGGTGTCCAAGTAGAAATAGGTCGAGGTCCGCCCGATCGTCGCCTGCGCGGCCGCGGCGACCACCAGCAGTTCCGAGCCCTTCTCGGCCGCCTCCACGGCCGCGAGCGCCGGATACCCGACGCCCATGCCGGCGCCGAGCGAGTCGACCACCGCGACCCTGCCGCCGAACCCCGCAGCCGCGGCTTCGGCCGCGGCCACCGTCCCCGAGAGCCTCCCGGACAGATGCACCGAGACGATCCCGCTCGCGCCCTCGTCCAGCAGTCGCGTGTACGTGGCCCGCAGCTCCTCCGGCGGCAATCCCGAGGTCGTGACCTCGTGCCCGTCACGGATCGCTCGCAGGATCGCCTCGCCGCCGATGTCCTCGCCCTCGCGGTGCTCGACACCGTCGATCAGCACCGGGATTCCGAGCACGCTCAAGCGGCCGTGCGCAGCGCGCACCGGCTCGGGCAGGGCCGAGGTGGAATCGGTTACAACGACGACGGTCACGCCGCCACAGTACCTAATCCAAGGTTTGGGCATCCTCCACCACGAACGGCGTCCCCTGCTGGCAGGTCGACATCATGCCGTCATCGACGTTGCCCTGCAGCGTGACCGTCGCGCCCGCGTACACGACCGACGCGTCGAAGTCCCCGAAGATCCCGTACACCGTCCCCTCGTGCTCGAGCACCAGGCAGCCGGATTCCACGCCCTCCTCGACCGTTCCGCTGATGGTCATCGAACCGGGCTTGGTCGTGTCGCCGAGCGACGGGTCCAGGTACGGGGTGGACTCTTCGGGCACGGGGCTCTCCTCGGTCGATTCGGGTGCGCTGGTCGGCTCGGCCGAGATCGATGGCGTCGACGTCTCGTCGTCGGAACCGCCGCCGCCCGCACCGCAAGCGGTGAGCGCGGCGAGCATGAACGCTCCGATGAGCGGGCCGGTCAGGCCGGCGAATCGTCTGATGCGGGAAGTCTGCGTGGTCATGCCGGTTTGACGCCTCCGAGCCCGGCGCGGTTGCACCTCAATCGAAGCCTACGACTCCCAGGCGAGGCGGGTCCAGCGTTCCGGGCTCAGAAGCGGGGGCTAACGGCCGGCCTGCTGGCCTTTCGCGAGGGGGCTCTGCCCGATCGTGTGCGGGGCGGGAACACCGAGGTTGTACCCGTACATGCGCCACTTGCCCGAGCGCATCCGCCGCAGCTCGGCCCAGTGCGCGTTGTCCATGCCGGAAAGGCTGCTGGACGCCGCCTCGTTGAAACCGAGGATGCCGCCGACGATCTGCCGCGCCGAACCGCCGTGGCAGACCACGATCGCGGTCCCCTCGACCTCGGATTCGACGATGTCGCGCACGGCCTCGCCCGTCCGGCGGTGCAGTTCGCCCCACGTCTCGATATCGGGGTGCTGCAGGGGCTCCTGAGCGCGCCAACGCCGGTGGTCCTCCGGGAACCGGTCGGCGATCTCATGGTGCGTCAGGCCCTCCCAGGGGCCGTACGCACGCTCACGCAGGCGCTTGTCCAGCTCGATCTCGACGCCGGCCAGCTCGGCGACCGGCCGAGCCGTGTCCACCGCCCGCCGCAGGTCCGAAGAGATGATCCGAGTCGGCTCGTATGCGGCCAACTCGGGGGCAGCCTCGGCCGCCTGGTCCCGCCCGGTCGCGTCGAGGTCGATGTCACTGGAGCCTTGAATGCGGCCTGCGATGTTCCACTCGGTCTGCCCGTGGCGGACGACTAGCAGCCGGTTCACTCCTCGTCCTCGCCATCGCCCTCGGCGACTTCGGCGCGGCGCTCCCGCTCCACGTCAGCCTGGTCGACGAACTCGATCTCGGGGCAGTCCTTCCAGAGGCCGTCGAGACCGAAGTAGTCGCGGGCCTCCTTGTGGAAGACGTGAACCACGATGTCGTTGTAGTCCAACAGCACCCACTGCTCGCCGCCCTTGCCCTCACGGCGGAGCGGACGGGCGTCGTGTTCCTTGATGAGGCGCTCTTCGACCGCGTCGACGACCGCGTGGACCTGCCGCTCGTTCGAGGCCGAAACGATCACGAAGACATCGGTGAGTGCGATCTTCGAAGTGACGTCCCGAAGGTTGAAAGCAAAGGCCTTCTTGTCAGCCGCCGCCTGGGCTGCAGAAAAAGCCAGGGTCTTGGCGGTTTCACTTGCGGTCACGAACGCTCCTGACGATGAGATTCCCACCGGCACTCCACCGGTCCAGCTCTAGTCTTACACGCTGGGTACGACGACGCCTTCCCTGATTCGTGCCCGTCGCTGTGCGAAGAGTCCCAAAGGTCAACCGCGGTAAAGACCATGCTCGCGAATGTACGACCCGACCGAATCGGTGACGAGGTACCGGATCGGCTGTCCGTTGCGTACGCGCTGCCGGCATTCGGTCGATGAGACGTCGACCGCGGGCATGTCGATGAACTCGACCTCGACGCCGAACGAGGTGTCGACCTCGCTGCGCGAGTGCCCAGGACGGTTCAACGCGATGAACCTCACCGCCTTGCACAGCTCCTCGACCCGATGCCAGGTGTGAAGGTTCGCCAACGAGTCGGCGCCGATGATGAAGTACAGGTCCACTTCCCCGTCGTACTCCGCCCGAACGTCGGCGACCGTGTCCACCGCGTACGTGGGCCCCTCTCGATCGATGTCGCAGGTACTCACGCGAAACAGCGGGTCAGATGCAACCGCGAGTCGCGTCATCCCAAGCCGCACAGCGGCTTCGGTGACATTGAGATGCTGCTTCTGCCACGGATCCCCGGTGGGCACGAAGACCACCTCGTCCAGCATGCATCGAAACGCCGCCTCGCTGGCGGCCACGAGGTGCCCCAGATGCGGAGGATCGAAGGTCCCCCCGAAGACGCCGATACGACGGACTGGCAGGTCAAGCACAGCCGAATCCTATCGCGCTCCTCCATATCCAGGGCATGCAAAAAGGCTCCACCATTCGGTGAAGCCCTAAAGCATAGAAACAGAAAAGGCCCGACGCATAAGCGCCGAGCCTTTTCTCAAGTTAAATGTTTGGCGGTGTCCTGCTCTCCCACACCCTCTCGAGTGCAGTACCATCGGCGCTGGAAGCCGTAA
>NZ_JBHRWO010000003.1:2698-27196 GCF_042647865.1 Glycomyces rhizosphaerae | reverse complement strand
CCAAAACGACGCACACCAACGGCAAGCCCACACGCTCGCGGCTTGACAAACATAAGGGAACCTCTGGCCGACCGGCTGACCTGACGGTTCCGAGCACCGCGGCCCGATCGATTCGATTCGGGCTGGGTGTCTCGCCCCTGGGTGCTATCGGGTTCTGCAGCTGTCCGCTCTCAAGTTCGCTTGATCGGGTTGGGCGGGATGCGGCCCGGTCGGGATCACCCTGACCGGGCGGCGCGTGTCCTGAACGAGGCACACCATGTCCAAGCGATGCAACGCCGACCATAGCGGGAGTCCGGACATACCAGGCGATGCGGTGAACGCAGCGGCAAGGACCGTCCAACAGGGGGCGGCGACCGTGTGCACACCGAACGCCGACCATCGCGCCGACAGGCCACCGGCAGGAGCCTGCACCAGCGCGCGATCGAAGACCCCGAGCAGGGGGCAGGAAGCCACCGGAAGGAAACAAGGAAGGAGGGGAAGCTCCCGGGCAGGGGGCAGGATCGGCAAGGGCCGCAACACCGCGCCACACCGCAAAGCACTGCACCGCACTGCGATCCAGGCGAGCGCAGCGCAGTCGGCGGAGGGTCGGGGAAGTCTCGGCCGGAACGCCACAGTCGGAGTGCCTTGATGGTCTCGCTGGACCGAAGGTACCCCGCGGCGGGGGCGAAGCGGAAGCCTCGGAAGGGGGGCACATCCCGGTGGCCGCGGCCCAGGCCGCAGTACGGCAGGAGCGTGCCCGCGAGCGGCGCACAGGCGCTGACGGGCTGACAGGCTGACAGGCTGACAGGAGCGCAGCGAAGGAGGTGAACCGCGATGACGCGACCAAGCACGGCACTGACAAGCCCGTGTGCGCCGAGCAGGACCGATGCAGCGGGCCCGATGGCGGCTGCGGCGACGACTGCCAGCACCGCCGCCGCGATACCCGCCGTTCTCACCGCGATGCCCGTCGGCCTCGGCCCCGGTCTCGGTCTCGGTCTCGGTCTCGGTCTCGCACCGACCGCACCGGTGCGCTGGGGCTCTGCCAGACCGCCCTGGCGGCACTCCGCCCGGACCGGCCCGGCCGCTGCGGCACCCAGGACTCGCCCGGCTCCGGCAGCCCGCGCCGAGCATCCGTGCACGCCAGTCCGTCGCTGATCGGTGTTGCCGCAATCGGAACCGGCTCAAGTCCGGCGGCGTGTCCCGCACCGTCCGCCCACACCACTCCGTCGCTGAGCGGTTGAAGCCGAACCGAGAACTGGCCCGGCCGAGCGGGCTCGCTTCAGCGGGTCTCCGCCAGCGCATATCACGCACCTCCCCAGTTCACTCGGGGCGTCGCCAGCCCGACCGTCCCAAGGGCTGTCCCGGAATCTTGGCCCCATGGGCGACTCGGCGTGACTTGGTAAGGTTCTCCACATTTGCATGGCCTGGACCAGTCGAGGGTCTCTCAGCTCATAAGGGGGCCGGACGATGCGGTTCGCATGTCGAAACTTCGGGCAGTCGGATCTGCCGCGGCGAGGCGTGGCCCCGCAGGATGCTCCCTTGGAAGCGTTTCTCCTCGACATCGAGGCAGAACTCTCCATATGCGAGCAGGCTCAGGTGGTGTGGACCGAACAGGGGTTTCCGATAGTCGAGCTGGCGTACCACTTGGCGCTCTGGCTGCAGAGGCCGGCGGCTGGCCATGAGGACTTCGAGCTCGACTCGATGCAGGCGGAAGAGGGATTGATCCGCATCGTGCATTCCGAGGACGGCTGGCGGGTCGGCTCCACACTCACGCCGGACTTCTGGACCTTGCCAGTTACCTGGGAGGACCTGGTGACCGCGATCAAGCACTTCGACCGCTCCGTGCGCGAAGGGGTCGCCGCGATGGGTATCGCACCCACCTTCATCCCCGAGCTCTGACAGCGTCCCAGCCCCGTCTCCGATGGGCGATGATCTTGATTGTGGCTGGTGTGATCACGGCGTCAGAGCCGTCCTGAACAGCCCCGTTCACCGGGCTGAGTCCGCATGCCTTCGGCAGGTTGGTATCTCAACTGCGCGGCGAGGGCGCCGACGCCCCTCGACGGGGTCGACTGTGGAAGGTGCCGCTGGAGGACCGAGTGCTGTTGGTGGCCGCATACTGACGGACCTTCGTCCAGTGCCGAGCCATCTCGACCACCCGGAAGATCATCTACGGGACGGCCCTTAGGCGCGTTGGAGATTGAAGCGCTGGTTGGCGCCGCCCGTCGCGTTCCACTGCGAGATGCGCGCACCGTCTTCTGTGGACTGGGCCCAGACGTCCATGGTGAGGCCGGAGGCGCGGTTGACGAGGCTGACGGTGCCGCCGCCGTGGTCGGTGAGCGTCCACTGCTGGCTCGCCGCACCAGTGTCGGGTTGCTGGGTGATGTCGGCCCCGGTCGCGTTGGAGGCGACCTGGAGCACCAGGTTCGAGTGGCGGGCGCGGATCTTGTAGTAGCCGCCGGCGGCGATGAACTCGAACTGCTGGTTGGGGCCGCTGTTGGCCGTCCACTGGATGAGCGCGGCCCCGGCAGAGGTCGAGGCGCCGTTGATGTCCGCGGCCTTGCCGGAGTGCTGCGCCACCAGTCGGTAGAACGCGCCGGGCTCCACCGGTCCGCCGCTGGGGGCGGTCTCGACCGGCCGCCGGGACAGCGCCATCGCCTGGCCCGCGTCCGGGAGCGGCTTCAGCCGGTACGTGTAGCGGTAGTCCCGGTTCGGGAACAGCTTGTACTGGTCGTGCGTCTGCGCGCCCCAGCTGTTGTCGCCGCCGACGCCCATCTGCCGGTGGTTGAGCCGCAGGACGACCTCGCCGCGGCGCGTCAGCTGGTAGTCGTGGCGGGTGCTGCCCGAGAGGTCTTCGGGCGTGAAGTGGGACGCGTTGACCTCCAGCAGCGGTTCGCCGGCCGCGAGCAGGCCGCGCCCGCTGCCGTCGGTCAGGGCGACCCACCGCACGTCGGTCTTGTTCCCGTTCTCCTGGGGCCGGATGTACCCGGTCCATTGTTCGCTCACTGTGGAGGAGTAGACGCCGACGTCGGTGCCGCTGTTGCGGTCCCAGTGGTTCTCCTGCGGGCCGCGCCCGTAGTAGCGCAGCTGCTCGAGCGCGCCGGGCAGGAGCAGGATCGTCCCGACCTCGGGGATGTAGGGCAGAGACCCGGAACCGGGGTGCAGCGTGTTGTCCACTTTGATCTCACCGTTGCCGTAGACGGTGTAGACCGTGGTGTAGGTCGACTGGGTGCTGGTCGGCAGGGTGCCGCTGACGGTGATCCGCGCGGAGCGGTCCGACGGGCGTTGGAGGCCGACAGAGGTCACGGTCCGGTTCGCGCCCGCGCCGCGCCAGGTGCCGTTTCGGCTCGGGTGGCCGTTGCCGCGGTCGTTGTCGGTGGGGGCGCGCCAGAAGTTCGGGACCGGGCCGGAGTTGATGAGCCGCATGCCCATCGCGTCGAACGCGGTGATGAGGCCGGTGGACTTGGCGATCGTGACGCTGAAGCCGCTGCCGCTGACGGTGACGGCGCTGGAGGTCTCCGTCGCCGTCAAGGCCGGGACCTCCGGGAGCGGGACCGGTTCGACTGGAGGGCTGTCGAAGTCGACCGGGAGCTGCTGCTCGGCCACGGTGAACCCGGCGTCGGCCCATGGGGCCGCGGTCTTGTGTTTGAACGCCAAACGGAGGAAGTGCTCCTGGCCCGGCGCGGGTGCGGACGGACGCTGGATCGGCACCTGGATCGTCTTCGCCGTGAGCGGGGCGATGTCGAGCTGCTGCGCGGTGAGGGTCCCGCTCTGGACCGCCTCGCCGTCGGCGAGGAGCGACCAGGCGCCTTCGAACTCGTTCACGTTGGTGAACAGGTACTCGTTGGTGATCCGGACGGAGCCGGTGGCGATGTCGGTGCCGGGCACGACGTTGACCGCCTGGTAGACCCGTTTGACTTCGGCGGCCTTGCCCGCCGTCTTGCGTTCGGCGGAGACGATGCCGTTGGCGCAGAAGTTGCCGTCGTTGGGGCTGTCGCCCCAGTCGCCGCCGTAGGCGAGGTAGGTCGCGCCGCCGCCGAGGGGGATCGGCCAGCGCAGGCTCTGGTCGGCGAAGTCCCAGATGAACCCGCCCTGAAGCACCGGGTACTGGCGGATGATGTCCCAGTACTCCTTGAAGTTCCCGTTCGAGTTGCCCATGCCGTGGGAGTACTCGATGAGGATGTACGGGCGGCGGTCGTTGGTGTCGAGGGCGCGGTCGCGGATGCCTCCTGGGCTGTTGTACATCTGGGAGCGGATGTCGCTGACCTCGGGCCGGTTGTCGCCTTCGTACTGGATGACCCGGGTCGGGTCGGCGGCGCGGATCCAATTGCGCATCTCCACGAAGTTCGAGCCGCCGCCCGCTTCGTTGCCGAGGGACCAGATGACGACGGAGGGGTGGTTCTTGTCGCGGTGGAGCATCTGGGCGGCCCGGTCGATGACGGGGGCCGTCCACGCGGGTTTGGAGTCGGGGTAGTCGCCGAGCACGCCGTGGGTCTCGAGGTTGGCCTCGTCGCAGACGTAGAGCCCGTACTCGTCGGCGAGGTCGTACCAGTCGGGGTGGTTCGGGTAGTGGGAGGTGCGGACGGCGTTGACGTTGAGCCGCTTCATGAGTGCGATGTCGCGGACCATGTCCTCGCGGGTGAGCGCCTGCCCGTGGTCGGGGTCCATCTCGTGCCGGTTGACGCCGCGCAGCGAGACCGGTCTGCCGTTGATCCGCATGAGGCCGTCGGCGATGGCGAACTCGCGGAAGCCGATCCTGGTCGAGACGGTCTGCACGACCGCGCCTGACGGGTCGCGCAGTTGCAGGACCGCGGTGTAGAGGTCGGGGCGCTCGGCGGACCAGAGGCGCGGGGTCAGGACGGCTTTCGAGGTCTTGGCGGTCGCGTCCTGCCCGGGTTGGACCGCGCCGATGTCGACCGTGGTGCGGAGCGGTTCGGCCCACACGGGCAGCCGGTCGCGGTCGTAGAGCCGGGTCTCGACGGTGTACGTGCCGGTCCGGGCGGGGCCGCTGTTGCGCACCGCGACGGCGACGGCGAGGTCGGCGTTGGTGTAGCCGTCGCGCAGCGGGGTGTCGATCTTGAAGTCGCGCAGGTGGACGGCGGGGAGCGAGTAGAGGAAGACGGGCCGGAAGACGCCGGAGAGCCGGATCATGTCCTGGTCTTCCATCCAGTCGCCGTCGGGGAACCGGTAGACCTCGACGGCGATGAGGTTGGCGCCGGAGACGACATGGTCGGTGATGTCGAATTCGGACGGTGTGAAGGAGCCTTCGCGGTAGCCGACCTTGGTGCCGTTGACCCACAGGTAGAAACCGGACTTGACGCCTTCGAAGTGGAGGTGGACGCGGCGGCCCTGCCACGAGGACGGCAGTTGGAAGGTGCGGCGGTACTGGCCCACCGGGTTGAACCGGGTCGGGGCGAACGGGGGCTGGGCGTTCTCGTTCTGGCCGTTGGCGCCCCACCACGGATAGGTGACGTTGGTGTAGATCGGGAAGTCGTAGCCTTCGAGCTGCCAGTTGGACGGCACCGGCATCGTGTCCCAGTCGCTGTCGTCGCGGTCGGTCCGGTAGAAGCCGGTGTCGCGGTCGGAGGGGCGGACGGCATGCTGGAACCGCCAGTCGCCGTTGAGGTCGAGCCGGTAGGGCGAGGTGGTGCGGTCGGCGTCGAGGGCCTGCTGGAGGTCGGCGTACGGCATGAACGTGGCGTGCGGCGGCTGCGCGCCGACCGCGAAGATCCCGATGTTGTTGTTCCACTCGGGGTAGCCGTTGGGCGGGTCGGTCCACGCCGCCGTCACGGCTTCCGATGCGGCTGTTTCTGTTGCGGCTGCGGCGGATGCGGCCACCACAGGGATGGCAGCGCTCCCAACCGCGGCGAGGCCGCCCCCGAGGACGGTTCGGCGGCGCACCCTCGGGCGGTGCTCAGGCTGATCGGACATGGCGGTCTCCTAAGGGGGTCAGGCGGGCTGAAGCTGCAGCCGTTGGTTGGCGTTGCCGGTGTGGTTCCATTGCGAGAAGCGGGCGCCGTTCTCGGTCGCGGCGCCCCACACGTCCATGGCCAGGCCGGAGGCGCGGTTGACGAGGCTGACGATGCCGCCGCCGTGGTCGGTGATCGACCATTGCTGGCTCGCCGCACCGGTGTCGGGCTGCTGGGTGATGTCGGCACCGGTCGAGTTGCCGGCGACCTGGAGTACGAGGTTCGAGTGGCGGGCCTTGATCTTGTGGTAGCCGCCGGTCGCGACGAACTCGAACTGCTGGTTCGCGCCGGTGCCGACCGTCCACTGGATCAACGACGCACCGGCCGAAGTGGACGCGCTGCTGATGTCGGCGGCCTTGCCCGAATGCTGGGCGACGAGTCGGTAGAACACCCCCGGCTGCACCGGGCCCGAACTGCGCGAAGTGATCCGGTACCGGTGTCCGGCGCGGGCGTCGAACGCGATCAGGTCGCTCTCGGGCCTGCTCGGGACGACCGGTACGCCGCCGGTCTCGTCGACGAGGTCGAAGTCGCCGGTGAACGCGCGGCTTCTGATCTTGACCGCGCCGTCGCGGTCGGCCGCGACGGTGGCCTCCTTGAGGCTTCCAGCGCTCCAGGTCGCGCCGACGGTATAGCCGCCGCGCCCGCGCAGGCCCGCGTAACCGCCGGCCGGCCAAGCGGACGGGACCGCGGGCAGCAGGTGCAGCTCGCCGTTGTGGCTCTGCAGCAGCATCTCGGCGATACCCGAGGTCGCCCCGAAGTTGCCGTCGATCTGGAACGGCGGATGCAGGTCGAACATGTTGGGCGCCAGCCGCTCCGGCGTCACGAGCAGCCGGATCAGGTCGTGCGCCCGGGTGCCCTCCTCCATGCGCGCCCAGTAGTTGATCTTCCACGCCAGCGACCAGCCGGTGCCGGCGTCGCCGCGGAGTTCGAGGGTCCGGCGGGCGGCCGCGAACAGCTGCGGCGTGCCGCGCTTGGTGATCTGGTTGCTCGGATGCAGACCGTACAGGTGCGAGATGTGGCGGTGCTGCGGGTCGGTCTCGACCCAGTCGTACAGGTACTCCATGATGTTGCCGCGCGAGCCGACCCGCATGGGGGCGAGCCGGTCTCGTGCGGCCAGGACCTCGGCGCGGAAGTCGGCGTCGACACCGAGGACTTCCGACGCGCTGGCGCAGCCGTTGAACAGGTCCCGCAGGATCTGGTTGTCCATGGTGGGCCCTGCGCACACCGTCGCGTCGTTGTGGTGCAGCATCTCTGGCGAGTTCGACGGGTTCGTCACGAGCCAATGGAGGTTCGGCTCCTCCACCAGGGTCTCCAGGAAGAACCGCGCCGCGCCTTTCATCGCCGGGTAATTCGCCTCGAGGAAACCCGCGTCGCCGGTGAACCGGTAGTGGTCCCAGATCATGGTCGCCAGCCACGCGCCGCCGGTCTGCCACATGCCCCACCGGGCGTCGTCGACCACTGAGGACCCGCGCCAGCCGTCGGTGTTGTGGTGGGCGACCCAGCCTCCGGCCCCGTACTGGACTTCGGCGGTGCGGGCGCCGGTCACCGTGAGGTCGTCGATCATGTCGAACACCGGCTCGAAGCACTCGGGCAGGTTCGTCGTGTCGGCCGGCCAGTAGTTCATCGGCAGATTCGCGTTGAGCGTGTACTTCGACTCCCACGACGGGGTCATCGAGTCGTTCCAGATCCCCTGCAGGTTCGCCGGTTGACTCCCGGGCCGCGAGGACGAGATGAGCAGGTAGCGGCCGTACTGGAACAGCAGCGCCGAGAACTGGGGGTCGCCGACCGAGCCGTGCCGCGCGATGCGGTCGTCGGTCGGAAGATCGGCGGCCGACGTCCGGCCGAGGTCGATCGTGGTGCGCCCGAACAACTCCTGGTAGTCCGCGGCGTGCCGGGACCGGAGGGTGTCATAGGCGCTGCCGGTCGCGGCGTTGAGTCGCGCCCAGGCGATGCCCTGGTAGTCGCCGCTCACATCTTGGTAGTCGACATAGCTGGTGCCGATGGAGATCAGGAGCGTCACACTGTCGGCATCGGACACTTGCAGGTTGCCGCCGGAGCTGGCGGCGCTCCCGCCCTGGACGACCGCCCTCGCGAGCGCGAGGAACCGCACCGAACCTGGGATGCCGCGGTGGTCACCGGACCTGCCGTCCAGGGCGATCGTGCGGCCGTCGGGACTTGAGGACGTGGCACGCTGCGGCGTCTTGAACGAGGCGGAGAAGGAGACGCGGCCCGCCGTGCCCGCCGTGAGACGGACGGCGATCACCTGATCAGGGAAGCTGGCGATCACCTCCCGCCGGTATTGGACGCCGTTCGCGGTGTAGGCGACACCCGCGGCGGCGGTGGTGAGGTCGAGCCACCGCTCATATCCCGACGCGCCGCTGACGCCAGGGAAGGTCAGATTGATTTCGCCGACGGGCTGGTAGGCGAGTTGGCCCGCGGGACTGCCGAGCATGGCCTGGTTGATGAGGTTCTGGGCCTGGCCCCATTGGTTCGCGAACACCAGCTGCCGGATCTGCTGCAGCGCGTTCGCTCCGGCCGTATTGCTGTAGTCGTGAGGACCGCCCGCCCAGAGCGTGTCCTCATTGAGCTGCAGCCGCTCGGTCGTGTAATTGCCGAACACCATCGCGCCGAGCCGACCGTTGCCCACCGGCAGCGCGCGCAGCCAATCCGTTCCGGCCGGCTCGTCGTACCACAGCGCCAGGTCACCCGCGGCCCGCACCGCCGCTGGAGCCGCCGAGGCGGCCTGCGGGCCAGTCCACTGCAGCGGCAAGGCAAGCGCCCCCGCTCCGTACTTGATGAGACGTCGCCGGGGCAGTTCTGCCATGTCGTTCCTCCGAGTAGGTGGCCCAACCCCCTAATATCGAAATCAGTCTATATACATCAGATGTATGACGTCAAGAAACATCAGATGAATGATCACCTATCCGATGAAACGCCCGCCCAGCGCGAGAACATCGGCACGCCTGCCCCAACGACCGCCACGGCGTCTACACACAGATCATCGAGGCGGGAGGGGCCAGGCGGATTGACCGTTGAGTTTGTCAACGCATGAAATCAAACGTGGCAGTGGCACGACCTTCGCCACCTGACTCTGCCCGGGGAGGATGAACACGCTTCCCCTCGGTTCACCTGCAGCACATGGCGTACCCGCCTTCTGGGGGTTTCGTGGCACATGAGGGGGTATGGACTTTGGGTTTGTTACATGATCTAATTAATCGATATTCGTAGATCTACGAATGTTTCGATGACTGAGGTCGAGTTCCTCGAGAAAGGCGTGTCCTTCATGCGACGCAGATCGCTTCTCACCGCTGCACTGGCCGCACCGCTGGCCACCGCCGGCGCCGTCGGCGCCCTCCAATCCCCCGCCCAAGCCGCCGCCTGGTACACCGAAGACGACTGGGGCAAGTGGACCGACGGTGCGTTCACGGTGAACAACCACGTCTGGGGCAGCGGCGCCGGCGCCCAGTCCATCTGGGCGAACTCCTACTCGAACTGGGGCGTCTGGGCCGACCACCCCAACACCGGCGGCGTCAAGTCCTACCCGCACGTCAGCTACCAACTCGGGCGCGACGTGTGGAACATGGGCAACGTCTCCAGCAACCACAACGTCACCGTGCCCTCGGGCTCGAACCTCGCCTACTGCACCACCTACGACGTGTGGGGCAACGGCCACGACTACGAGATCATGATCTGGACCCAGTGGCACGGCGCCGTCGGCCCGATCGGCTCGTACGTCACCGATGTCAACCTCGGCAGCCGCTCCTGGGCGTACTACCAGGGCAGCAACGGGTCGAACGCCGTGCACAGCTTCCTGGCGCGCAACCACACCACCGACTCGTGGGTGGACATCACCGCGCACGCCCAGTGGCTGGTGGCCAACGGCCGCATGCCGCGGGTCAGCATCGACGAGATCGCGTTCGGTTTCGAGATCACCTCGTCCACCGGAGGCCGCAACTTCAACTGCAACAGCTACTCGCTGTGGACGTAGCGGGCGATCCGACCGCCAGGCCCGGTTGCCTGCCGCTCCAGGGTTGAACTGGTGCGAAAGCGAGGCGAGCGCTCACGATCGTGAGCGCTCGCCTCGCTTTCGCGCTGGCGCGCTGAAAACAGGAAAACGATATCTATGTCTTGATTACGGCTTGAGCCATCGCTAGCATCGAGTTACAGATAACGATATCTCAATTCTCCAGCACGCGGCAATCCTGCCCCCCGGCCCGCGCCGGATCATGGAAGGAACCCCCTGCAGTGAACCCATTCAGACATAGTGGACGATTGCGGCCGACGGTCGCGGCAGCCGTGCTGTCGGTCCTGGCGAGCATGGCGGTGGTCGCATCGCCGGTGCGGGCCGCCGAGGACGACGGGCTGATCACCGACAACGTGGTCGCCATCAACGAGACCGTGAGCGACGCCGGGTTCGTCCACCCCGGCATCGGCCTCTCCGCCGACGACCTGCGGACGACCCAGGAGATGGTCCGCTCCGGACAGGAGCCATGGGCGTCCTACTTCGACGCGATGACCAAGACCGGCTTCGCGTCCACGACGTTCCGGGCGTCCAATGCCCTGTCCGCGGCCGAGCCCGACAAGGCCCGGACCAGGATCTTCGACAACGCCGGGATGCGCGGCCGGGAGACCAACGACTCCTTCGGCGCGCTCACCCAGTCCCTCATGTGGGTCACCACCGGCGACGAGGTCTACCGCAAGAACGCGATCCAGGCTCTGCGCGTCTGGGCCGACATGGACCCGAACGGCTACACGTACTTCCCCGACGCGCACATCCACACCGGACACCCGCTCTACCAGTTCCTCATGGCCGCCGAGATCATCCGCGCGACCGAACCGGTCGACGACGACACCCCCGGCGAGCACGACGGCTACGACGTGGTCTGGAGCGGTGAAGACGACGAGCGGCTGCTGGGGAACTTCGCCAACCCCGTCCTGGAGACGTTCCTGGCCTCCAACAAACACTGGATGAACCAGCACAACTTCGGCCTGTTCGGACGGATCGCGACCGCGATCTACTCGGACGACGCCGCGGGCTACGCCACGGGCGTGGAGTGGTTCACCGTCAACGAGGGCGACACCGCCTACGACAACGGCTCGATGGCCGAGCAGATGCCGCTCATCGAGGCCGACGATCCGATCAACCCGTATGGATACGACTTCGTGCAGGTCCGCGAGATGGGCCGCGACCAGGCCCACGGCGAGTGCAACATCGACAACTTCGCCGGCCTGGCGCGGATGCTGGAAGTGCAGGGCACCAAGGTCGACCCGGCCGACGGGACCGTCTCGACCGCCGGCGACGCCGTCTCCGCCTACGACTTCCTGGACCAGCGGCTGCTGCAGGGGGCCGAGCAGTTCTACAAGTACATGCAGGGCGGCTGGATGCCGTGGGTCGACGAGCGTGGCGAGGACTGGTTCGGCACCGTCTCGCAGTCGTACCGGGGCCGCATCTTCAACACGATCTCGGTCGCGGAGCTGTACTACGAGTACAAGATCGAGCGCGGCGTCGACGTGGAGGCCGAGGCGCCGTGGCTGGCCCGCCTGGCGTCCCGCATGGACGGCCCCATGTACACCCGCGGCTCCTCGACGGCGAACTTCTGGGGCTCGGGCGACAAGAACCCCGAGTACTGGGTCGCGTTCCCCGAAGAGCTGGCCGGGACCGAGCCGCCGCCGCTGCGCGAGGACCCCGCCTGGCGGTTCGACAAGGCCGGGCTCCTGCTCGACGACCGGACTGAGCTCGTCACCGAGGACGGCGCGACGTTCGCGCGCGCGAGCCTCAGCGAGGAGGGCACCACCAGTGCCATGTCCCGCTTGGAGTTCCCGCAGGGAGCCGTGTTCGGCCTGAAGTACCGCAGCGACGGCCCGGCGCACCTCGAAGTGCTCCACAATCCCGAGCCCTCGGGGCTCAACCCCCATGAGGCGCCCAAGAGCACGCTGGCGGTGAGAGACCTCCCCGACACCGGGGGCGAGTGGCGCTACGTCGCGTACTCCATGACCGGCAATCCGATCAACTACTTCCGGCTCACCGGTTCCGAAGGAACCACTGTGGACATGGACAGGGTGATCACGACCGGGGCGAAGGACCTGACGCCGCCGCAGTTCCCGCAGGCCGACGGCACCCTCTACCTCGCCGCGAACATGGATCGGACGCTCGATGTCAAGGCGGTCGACACCGGCGGGAACGTGGCGTACTCGGTCGAGGGCGTGCCTGAAGGCGCCTCGTTCGACACCGCGACCGGCGACCTCACCTGGACGCCCGGCGACGCCGACCGCGGCCGCCACGAGGTGCAGATCATCGCCGACGACGGCCAGACCGTCGCGACCCGCACGTTCGAACTCGTCGTCGCCGCCAACCGGCCCAAGGTGATCGACACCGTCCTCGAAGACCTCTACGACCCGGACGCCGTGTACACCAGCGCCAGCCGCGAGCACTTCGAGTCGGTCCTGCGCGAGGCCAAGGAGGCCTCCGAATCGGGCACGGACGAGGAATTCCTGGCGGCGGTCGAGGCGTTGAGGGAGGCGATAGCGGCGCTCGAACTGCTCAACCCGCGCTTGGAGGACGGCGGGCTCGACCTCTCCAGCAGCATGGTCACCACTCATGACGTCACCGCCGCGCAGGTGGACACCATCACCGGTCCCGGCCACACCGGGAACATCCTGCACACCTCGTTCGTGCTCGACTTCGGCACCCGCTTCCGGGTCGCGGCCGAGGAGTTCGCGTTCCAGGGCCCGTACGCGTTCGCGATGCGCTCGGCCGGGACCAACGTGTACGGCTCGAACGACGGGATCGAGTGGGACCTCTTGTCTACGCGACCCACGGCCGAGGTCAACAGCTGGGAGCGCATCCCGGTCGTCGAGGAGCACCGCGGGGAGCAGTACCGGTTCCTCAAGTTGCAGGTCGACGAGCCCGCGCTGCCGAACGACCCGGCCTACCCGGGCATCTGGATCGTCGACGAGTTCCACATCATGGGCGAGCGCACCGAACTGCCGGGCGCGATCGACGAGGTGTCCTTCACCTCCCCTGGCGCGCTGCGGGAGCGGGTGACCGCGGGCGACACCGCCGAACTCGAGTTCACCAGTGACGAGGCGATCAGCGACGTCGCGGTCGAGA
The DNA here is from genome assembly GCF_042647865.1 of Glycomyces rhizosphaerae. NCBI lineage: Bacteria > Bacillati > Actinomycetota > Actinomycetes > Glycomycetales > Glycomycetaceae > Glycomyces > Glycomyces rhizosphaerae. Next base: position 14,140 of record NZ_JBHRWO010000003.1, on the reverse strand, counting down.
TCGGCGGCCACCAGGTCGAAGCGGTCAGCGAGGACGGCCTGTCCTGGAGGGCCGCTCTCGGACTCGGCGAGGACGAGCCGGTCGGCGACGTGCCGTTCAGCATCGACTACACCGCCGGCGGCGAGGCCGCGCCGAGCGTGCTCGGGACGACCGACTTCAGCCGACTGTACTTCTCCGATGACCGCAATATCATCGCCCCGGCGACGTTCGCCGAGGTCGTGGACGACAACGGCGCACCCGACGCCACGAGGGAGGCGCAGGCCGCGCTCATGCTCGACGGCAAGGTGAACAGCATCGGCGCGCTGAGCGGGACCACCGGCGAGTACCACGTGACCTGGGACTTCGGGGAGGGCCGCGGGCTTTCGCTCGACCGCGTCGACTTCCTGATCAACCAGGACACCAGGTTCCCGGGCCTCATCGACACCATGGTCTTCCAGGGCTCCAACGACCTCGAGCACTGGACGACCCTGACGGAACCGGCGTTCCGCGGCTACGACTGGCAGAACCTGGAGTCCGGCGACGAGACGCCGTACCGGTACCTGCGGCTGCGCAACCGGTACGCCGTCTCGGTCTCAGAGTTCAGGCTCTTCGGCGACATCAGCGGCGACCTCGACACCGTGCTGGAGCAGGCCGACGCCGTGAACCTGGAGGAGTACACGCGCGGGTCGCGGATCCTCTTCCCGCGGGAAGTAGCGGCGGTCCGGCAGGCCCGCGAGGAGCCCGGGGCCGAGGAGGAAGCGCTCGCGCGGCGGCTCATCGACGCCTGGAACCTCTTGGACCCCTTGGTGACCGAGGCCCCGGCAACGATCGACCGGAGCTGGGTCACCGCGAGCACCGTGAGCTGGGACGGCACGCTCAACGCGGCCGACAACGGCTGGCGCATGTTCGACGGGGACCCCGGCACCTGGACCGACACCACCACGAAGTCGTGCACGAACACCGTGCTCCCGACCGACGGGACCGAGTTCGAGGTGGTCGGCATCAGGTACTTCCCGAAGGACGCGTCCGTGAACCGCGCGACCAACATGTCCATCGACGGCTCCAGCGACGGCGGCGCCACCTGGACCGCGTTCGCGAACACCGGGACCCCGGTGCGCGGCTGGAACACCGTCGCGCTGGCCGAGCCGGTCAGTTACGGGGCGCTGCGCCTCAGCGGCGGCAACGGCTACTGCAACGTGGCCGAACTCGAGTTCCTGGTCAAGGTCGTCGACAAGACCGGGATCGACGTACTGCTGGCCGACGCGGCGGCGCTGAACGAGGCCGACTGGACGGCCGACTCCTGGGCGGCGCTCGTCTCAGCACGCGACGCCGCCCAGGCCGCGAAGGACGACAAGGGCGCCACGCAGGAGGAGGTGGACACCGCGGCCTCGGTCCTCGCCGACGCGATCGCCGGACTGACGAAGGCTTAGCCGCTCAAGGGCTGAGCCGCCCAAGAGAAATGGCCGCCGGGCCGGAGCTGCTGCTCCGGCCCGGCGGTTCTCGTTGTGTCAGGAGGTGAACGGTGCCGCTATGAGACCGTTCCGGTCACCGTCGTGCCGGTCCTGGTGACCGTGTAGGCGATGGTGTCGCTCCCCCACCAGTGGAAGGTCAGGGTGGCGGGCTCGCCTTCCTTGAGGGTTTCGAGGAACGCGGTGTTGAGGATGATGGTGCCCGCTTCGTAGTCGTAGATGAAGCTGTGCCCGAACTCCTGGTACGGGGTCCAGGAGGCGGGGCCGGCGTTGGTGCCGTCGGCGTACTCGGCCTCCATCGTGGCGAGGTTGTCGCCCTTGAACTCGGTCGGGATGGTGAACGCGGTCGTCGTCCCGGTCGAGTCCGAGAGCACGGGCCGGTCGTTGGTCTTGATGTAGATCCGCCACGGCGATCCGTCCGAGAAGCGGGCCTCGACGATCGCGTTGACGCCGTACGCGCGGTCGCCCGCGAGGCGGGTGAGCGCGGCGGCGGTCAGGGTGAGCGTGTCGCCCGAGACCGCGTAGTCGGCGCCCTCCTTCAGCTTCTTGTCCTCGTGCCACAGGCCTTCGAACTCGAGGCCGTTGCGGTTCAACGTCAGCGACTCGTCGGCGATCGTCCCGGCCTTCTCGAGGTAGATGCGGTCGAACGAGGCGGTGCCCGAACGGGACGTGACCTCCGACTGGAGGCGCTCGGCGATGTACGGGTCGCGCCATTCGAGGGTCTCGCGGTTGAGGAACTGGCCGGCGTCCCACAGCATGGTCGTCAGTTCGTTCTCGCGAGCCTGGTGCTGCAGGTCCTCGAAGAACTTCAGCATCTCGCCCTGCTCGATCCGCTCAGGCGCCCAGTGGGAGTAGTTGAACACCGCCCACTCGCCCACGATCACCGGGATGCCGTTCGCCACCAGGGTGTCGTGCGCCCGCTGGAAGTAGCCCGCGAGGTCCTGCTGGACCTGCTCGTTGTACGTGGTGAAACCGGCGATGTTCACGGTGAACGGCCAGAACCCGTAGTAGTGGATCGTCGCGGCGACCATGTCGTCGTCGAGGCCCTCGATCATGGTCTTCAGCGGATCGAGGCGCGACTGCTCGGCGTTGGTGTTCAGCGTCGGCAGGACCAGAAGCCGATCGGCGTTGTTCCCGCCCGAGGCCCGGACGATGTCGTAGAAGACGCGGTTGAGCTCCTCGTTGTAAGGCTCGCCCGCGTCGCCTTCCTTGCCCACGAACTGGGGTTCGTTGTTGCTCTCGAACGACAGCGCGGGCGGGTAGTCCTTGAAGCGGGCCGCGATCTGCGTCCACATCGCCTCGAACTTCGCCATGACGTTGTCGTGGTCGTTCGGCAGCTCGTCGAGCCACATCCACGAGTCGTGGTGGAGGTTCAGCATGACCTGGAGGTCGTTCTCCAAGGCCCAGTCCACGACCTGGGCGACGCGCTCCATCCGTTCGGGGGCGATCGTGTAGTCCGGGGCGGGGCCGGTGAACTCGTCCCACGTGACGGGCAGGCGGATCGAGTTGTAGCCTTCGGCCCTGATCGTCTGGAGCAGCTCCTCGGTGATCAGCGGGTTGCCCCAGTTGGTCTCGCCGCCGAGGGCGTCGAGGGTGTTGCCGACGTTCCAGCCCGGCTGCATGGCAGCGACCTGCGCTTCGGCGTCGGCCCAGCCGGTGGGCGGCTCACCGACGGTGCCGTCGCAGAGGCGGCCGTTGAGGCGGAACTCGGCCGGGTCGGTGTTGGCCCCGCTCCAGGAGCCGGTGAACCCGAACGAGGTCGAGCCGCCGGTCGCGATCGTCTTGTTGTGGCCCAGGCTCTCGAACTTGGCCGCGTCGGCTTTGCTCTTGTCCTTGGCGCTCCAGAGCTTCGTGACGCGCTGGCCGTCGGGCCAGGCCCATTCGAGTGTCCATCCGTCGATGGGCTCGCCGAGGTTGGTGATCGCCACATTGGCGTTGAAGCCGCCCGACCATTGGCCGGTGACCTGGTAATCGACCTCGCAGCCTTGGGCCGCTTGGGCCCCTACGGCATTGAAGAGGCCGGCGGTGAGCGCCGCGACCGTGGCGGCGGCGATCACGCCGAGCCGCAGTCGTCGACGAACGGGGGTTGGACTCATCTCAAGACTCCTGTCAGGAGAGTGGAATTTCATGAAGGGTGTGAGGGGTACGGGTGTGTCGAGGGCCGGAGGGCCGGGACGAAACCCCGGCCCTCCGGCCGTTCTCGTGCTTGCGGGCTTAAGAAGCCGTTCCGGTCATGGTCGAGCCGTTCTTGACGACCGTGTAGTCGACCGACTCGCCGCCCCAGAAGTGGTAGGTGATCGTGACGGGTTCGTTGTCCCTGATCTTCTCCACGAACTTGTCCGGGACCAGGATCGAGCCGCCGTTGTAGTCCGGCAGCCAGCTCACGTTGGACTCCTGGAACGCGGTCCAGTCGGCGGGACCGGCGTTGGAGCCGTCGGCGTAGTGGGCCTCCATCTGCTCGATGCGGTCGCCGTTGAACTGCGTCGGGATGACGAGCGAGTTCGTCCCGGTCGCGTCCGAGAGCACGGGCTGGTCGAAGGTGATGATGTTGATGCGCCACGGGACGCCCGCGGAGAAGCGGGCCTCGATGGTGGCGTTGGTGCCGTAGGCCCGGTCGCCCGCGAGGCGGGTGAGGGTCGCGGCCTTGAAGGTCAACGTGTCACCCGAGAGCGTGTAGTCGGTGCCCTCGACGAGCCGCGTGTTCCCGTCCCACAGGCCCTCGAACTCGAGGCCGTTGAGGTCCAGCGTCTGCGACACGTCGCCGATGGTGCCGGCCTTCTCGAGGTAGATCCGGTCGAACGAGGTCGCACCCGAGCGGGTCGTCCAGCTGGAGGAGATCCGGTCGAAGAGGTACTGGTCGTGCCACTCCAGGGTGTTGCGGTTGAGGAACTGGATCGCGTCCCAGATCATCGTCGTGAAATGGTACTCACGGGCCTGGAACTGCAGGTCCTCGAAGAACTTCAGCATCTCCCCGTACTCGACCACCTCGGGGCCGGTCACGCCGTAGTTCAGGATCGCCCACTCGCCCACGATGACCGGGATGCCGTTCGCCACGAAGGTGTCGTGCGTCCGCTGGAAGGCGCCCGCGAGGTCCGCCTGGGACTGCTCCTCGTAGGTCGGGAACCCGGCGACGTTCACCGAGAACGGCCAGAACCCGTAGTAGTGGATCGTCGCGGCGACCATGTCGTCGTTGAGACTGTCGATCATGGCCTTGACCGGGTCCAGGCGCTCCTGCGCGGCGTTGGTGTTCAGCGTCGGCAGCACCAGGAGGCGGTCGGCGTTGTTCCCGCCCGAGGCGCGGACGATGTCGTAGAAGGCGCGGTTGAGCTCCTCGTTGTACGGGTCGCCCAGCTCGTCCTTGTGGTCCTCACCGAACTGCGGTTCGTTGTTGCTCTCGAACGACAGCCCGTCAGGGTAGTCCTTGAAGCGCTCGGCGATCTGCGTCCACATGGCCTCGAACTTGGCCAGGACGTTGTCGTGGTCGGTGGGCAGGTCGTCGAGCCACATCCACGAGTCGTGGTGGAGGTTGATCATGACCTGGAGGTCGTTCTCCAGGGCCCAGTCCACGACCTGGGCGACGCGCTCCATGCGCTCGGGGGCGATCGTGTAGTCCGGACCCGGGCCGGTGAACTCGTCCCAGGTGACGGGCAGGCGGATCGAGTTGTAGCCCTCGGCCTTGTAGGTCTGGAGCAGTTCCTCGGTGATCATCGGGTTGCCCCAAGCGGTCTCGCCGCCCAGCGCGTCGAGCGTGTTGCCGATGTTCGTGCTCGGCTCCATGTCCGCGACCTGGTCCATGGCGTTGTCCCACTCTTGCGGGCCGCCGGTGGGGGTCTCGGTGGGCTCGCCGACGGTGCCGTCGCAGAGGCGGCCGTTGAGGCGGAACTCGGTCGGGTCGGTGTTCTCACCGGACCAGGAGCCGTTGAAGCCGAACGAGGTCGTGGCGCCGGTTGCGATCTTCTTGTTGTAGCCCAGGCTCTCGGCCTTGGCGGTGTCGCCCGAGCCGGTGTGCTTCGCGTTCCACATGCTCGTGACGCGCTGGCCGTCGGGCCAGGTCCACTCGAGGCTCCAGCCGTCGACCGGCTCTCCGAGGTTGGTGACCTGCACGTCGGCGATGAAGCCGCCCGGCCACTCGCTGGAGACGTCGTAGGCGACCTGGCAGCCTTGGGCCGCTTGGGCGCTGACCGCGCCGACGAGGCCGGCGGCAAGGGCGGCGGCAAGGGCGGCGACGGCAGCGGTGGCTATGGCGCCGAGGCGCAGCCGCCGTCTAGGCGCAGTGGTTGGACTCATCTCGACGAGACTCCTTGTCAGGGGGTGGGGTTCACGAAAAGGACCGGGGCTCGGATATATCGAGGCATGCAAATTCCTGCCTGCTACGAAGCACGGTACGCGGACACGAATCACTTTGTCAATCCATGAAACCAAGCAAGCGGTCTCGATGGAGTGTCAAATGACTATGAAACCGACACACAAGGCCTAGTCCGGCACCGTCGCCGTCCGGTTCGCGCCCAAGGTTTTCCGCGACATCCACCAGCTGGCGGCACTTGGTTTCCCATATTGACAAAGCTCGTGGTCGGGCCGATGCGATCAGGCTTGGCGCGTGATCTCGAGGACGATCGCCTCTCCGGGTGCGAGGAGCGGCAGCTGTATTCCCACATCGGCGATGACCGCGCCGGGGAGGCGCAGCTCCCCGTGCTCCAGCCAAGGCGGAGGCACCTCGTCGAGGCCGCTCGGCACTGACAGCTCGAGCACGGGCGCGACCCGGTACCGGCCGTCGGGGTCGAGGCCCGGCACGCGGAGCGCGGTGGCGAGCGCGCGGTTCCCGGTGGCGTGCCTGGCGACGCGCACTACGGCGTGGCCGCGGTCGTCGCTGACGACAGCGGTCGCGGTCGTCCCGTCGTCGCCGGTGCCGGGATGGCTGAGCGTTCCGGTGTGGAGCAGGCCGCGGAGGCGGCGGTAGGAGGCGATGCCGTGGCGCAGCCGGTTGAGTTCGGCCGGCGTGCAGGAGGTGATGTCCCATTCGATGCCCGCGGAGCCGAACAGCGAGGTCGCGATCCGGAAGTCCAGGCTCGCCGCGCGGTGGGTGGTGTGGGCGGTCGGCGGGCCGATGTGCGATCCGATGAGTTCGAGGGGCAGCAGCAGCTCCGTCCACCGCTGGATCGCCAGCCGCTCCAGGGGATCGTTGGTGTCGGAGGCCCACACCCGGTCGGTGCGGTCGAGGATGCCGAGGTCGACGCGGGCGCCGCCGGAGGCGCAGGATTCGATCTCCAGCGACGGGTGGCGGGCCCGGAGCCGTTCCAGGAGCCGGTACACGGCCTCGGTGTGCCGGTGGACGTTCGCCCGTCCATCATGGACGGCCTCGATGAGGTCGCGGTTCTGGTCCCACTTGATGTAGTCGAGCTCGTATTCGCTGACGAGCGCGGAAATCGAGCCGAGGAGGTGGTCGAACGCCTCAGGGCGGGTCAGGTCGATCGCGTACTGGCCGCGCCACGCTCGCGTCGACGGGGGCTGGAGCAGCCATTCGGGGTGCTCGCGCGCGAGATCGGAGTCGGGGTTGACCATCTCGGGCTCGAACCACAGGCCGAACTGCATGCCGAGGGAGCGGACGGTGCGCACGATCGGGTGCAGGCCCTGGGGCCAGACCTCGGGGTCGACCGTCCAGTCGCCGAGACCGGCGCCGTCGTCGCGCCTGCCGAGGAACCAGCCGTCGTCGAGCACGAACCGCTCGACGCCGACGCCGGCGGCAGTGCGCGCCAGCGTCTCCAGCCGTGCGAGGTCGTGCTTGAAGTAGACGGCCTCCCAGGTGTTCAGGACGACCGGGCGGGGCTCGCGCGGGTGTGAGTGCCGGGCCCGCAGCGAGCGGTGGAAGCGGTCGCCGAGGCCGTCGAGACCCCGGTCGCTCCAGACGAACACGGCGTCGGGGGTGCGGAAGGACTCGCCCGGAGCGAGGTCGATCTCGCCGGGCCGCAGCAGTGGCCCCGCACCGAGGACGGTCCGCGCCTCGGGGAGGGCGTCGTGGCGGTAGACGACGTCGCCGCTCCATGCGAGGTGCACCGCCCACAGTTCACCTGCGGCGGTGTCGAAGCCGGCGGTGCCCAGGACGTGGACGAACGGGGAGTCGTGGCCGGTGCGGCCGCGCCGCGTCTCCCGCACGCGGCTGCCCTGTGCGAGGGGGCCGCGCTGGGGGACGCGCTCGCGGGTCCAGCGGCCGGTGAAGTCGAGGACCTCCGCGGCGCGGTCGTCGACGGGCATCACGGCCTCGAGCGCCGCGAGTGACAGGGGCTCGTCTCCCGTGTTGGTCAGTTCGTGCGCGATGCGCAGCACTCCGGCGTCGTCCAGGCGCAGTTCACTGCGGAGGAGGAGACCGGGGGCCTCGGCCCGGACGTGCAGGGTCCCGGTGTCGATGTCGGTCTCGAATCCGGCATCGGCGACGGTCCACCGGGGGTACTGGGCCCGGCCCGCGCGGTGCGCGGCGAAACCGGGGCGCCCCTCCCATCCGTCGTGCTCACCCGGCACCAGGGTGAGGGGCCACGGAGCGTCGAGCGCGCTGGGCGAAACCGAGCGCATGCGGGCCTGACGCAGTTGTTCGAAGTCCCCGTGGCTGAGGTCGCCGAGGTCGCGGCCCCAGTGCAGCACTTCGGGGAGTCCTTGCTCGGGCAGGTGCACGACCACGGATACGCCTCCGGACCAGAGCATCCGGGTCTTCCCGCCCTCGTCAGGGCCGTCGAGGACACTCGCGGCGGCCTCGCTCGGCACCGGGTCGGGCTGCCGGAAGTGGGGAGCTTCGACGACGGCTCGCGGTTCGGTCATGCGGACTCCTCGATGGACGGGTGCGGGGCCGTCCAAGTATCGACAAGCCGCATGAGTTTGTCAATATCTGAAACTAACTATTGGCCACGGCTCAGAATCGGAGGAAGTCGCGGATCGCGAGCACGGCCCCGGCCCGGGCCCACTCGGCGAACTCGAACGGCTGGATGTCGAGGGTGATCGGCGCCCCGTCGGGGTGGCGGTTGATCGCGATCGCGGCGTCGAGTTCGTCGCGCGCCAGTTCGGTCACCGCGATGCCGTCGCCGGTGATGATGATCTTCTCGGGGTCCATGGTGTTCGCGAGCGCCGCCGTCAGGACGCCGAGTGCGTGCCCGGCGTCGCGGAACGCCTGCCTGGCAGCGGGGTCGCCGCTTCGCGCGAGGTCGCGGACGCTCGCGTAGTCCAGGCCCGGGGTCCGCAGCGCGCCGACGATCGCCGCGTTCGAGAGGTACGAGGCCAGGCAGCCGCGGTGGCCGCGCTCGCACCGCGGACCGCTCGGGTCGATCGGCAGGTGCTCGAGGCTGCCGGCCCTGCCGTTGGCACCCGTCACGACCTTCCCGTCCACGACGATGCCGACCCCGATCCCGGTACCGACGGTGATGAGCACCATGGACTCGTATCCCGCGCCGATGCCGAACCAGTGCTCGGCCGCCGTCAAGGCGCGCACGTCGTTCTCCGCGGCGGCGCGCACGCCCAGCCGCTCGCTCACGAGGTCGGCCAGCGGGACCTCCCGCCAGCCGAGGAACGGCGATTCCAGCACGATCTGGCGCCCGCCCACGGACGCCACGTCCCCGGCGAGGCCGATCCCCACTGCGGCGATGTCGGGAAACTCGCCGGTGAAGCGCGCGTAGGCGCCGCCGATCTGCGCGACGACGTCCTCCACGCTCTGCGACACCAGCGGCTCGTCGTGCTCGGCGAGCGCCTGTGCGGCGAGGTCCGTGACGACGGCGAAAAGCCTGTCGCTGGTCAACTTGACGCCGAGGAACCGCCTGCCTCCGGGGCGGATGTGGATGACCTCGCTGGGCCGGCCGGTGGTCCCGCGCAGCTCGACGGCGCCTTCGGCGACCAGGCCCTGCTCCATGAGCGTGCGCGTGACCCGGGTGAGGCTCGCGCGCGACATGCCGAGCTCCCGGGCTATCTCCGCGCGGGACTTCGGCCCGTGGATCAACAGCTCCCGCAGGGTGCTGCGCTCCAGGCCGCTGAGCGGGGCCGCGGTCGGGCTCCCCTCCGGTGTCTGCTCCATTGCGATCTCCTCGGTTTGTTCAAAGACAACGGTATCCAAGCGGCTTTCATCAGATCTATGCCCCCGAATGTCGGCTTCGCAGCCGTATGCCGCCCGACTACGGGCAACAAGTTCGTTTCATTGGTTGACAAAGTCGAGCGCGTATGCGTACCGTACATCGCACCAGGCCAGGCATCCACATACCTCGATACACCTGACCTGCGCATACCCATCCCTTCGCGACAACGAGGTTCAGCGACATGACCACTCCCTCAGACCGGGCGCCCTTCAAGCGCCGCTCCCTGTTCAAGGCCGCAGGACTCGGGGCCGCGGGGGCCGCGGGCCTCCCGGTCATCGCCGCCTGCTCCGACATCGAATCCAACGGCGGCACCACGCAGACCACCGAAGGCTTCGACTTCCTGCCCACCCACGAGGAATGGCCGCTGCCGGTCGAGCCCGACCTGGTCGGCGAACCCCCGAACCACCCCTCCGCCTTCACGTCCTACCCCGAGCCGGTCCAGGCCATCACCGACCTGCCCTCCGGCAGCGGCACCTACGAGCTCACCGTGCCGTGCTGGGGCCCCGCCCCCGCGAAGGACGACCCGTACTTCGCTGCCGTGTACGAGGCCTGGGGCGGCACGAAGCTCGAACTCCGCCAAGGCGACGGCATGACCTACGGCGACACGGCGGTGCAGTGGGTCAAGGCCGACGAGTACGGCGACGGCATCCAGCTGTTCAACTACATGACCGGCTCCTTCAGCAGCTTCCAGGAGACGGTGGTCAACAGCTTCTACGACCTCACCGAGATCGTGCAGGGCGACATCTCCGAGCGCTGGCCGCTGCTCGCCGCGATCCCCTCGGCCGCATGGGGCCAGGCGGTGTGGTCGAAGGACCCCGACGACCCCGAGACCGCGGGCATCTACGCCATCCCCATGAACTACAGCGGCGGCCAGGGCAACGGCATCCTCGCCCGCACCGACCTCATGGAGGCCGCCGGGATCGCGATGCCGACCACGGTCGAGGAGCTCCTGGAAGCCTGCCGCACCTGGTCGGACGACGCGGCCGGCAAGTGGGCGTTCGCCGGGCTCGACTGGTTCATCGGGCAGTGGTTCGGCCTGGGCGGCACCGACGGCTGGAACTGGGACCCCGAGCAGAAGAAGATGATCAACAACATCGAGCGGCCCGAGTTCACCGAGCTCATGGAGTTCCGCCGCACCCTGTGGGACGAGAAGCTGATCCACCCCGACGCACCCACCGGGACCCTCGACGCCGCCGCGATGCAGGAGGCCGGGCAGGTCCTGTTCACCCAGGACAACCTCGTCCGCTGGAACGACTACAACCTCAAGGTCAAGAAGGGCGAGGCCGAAGGCAGCGTCGCCCCGCTCCCGCCGCTGGCCGCCAAGGGCCGCACGCCCACCGTCGCGATGGCCGCCGGCATCGGCGGGTGGACCTTCCTCAACAAGAACCTCTCCAAAGAGCAGGTCGAGGAGATCCTGGACATCGCGAACTGGTGCGCGTCCCCTTACGGCACCAAGGAGTACGAGATCCTCAACTACGGCGTCGAAGGCGAGCACTTCGACATCGGCGCCGACGGCACCCCCGTCTTCACCACGCTCGGCAGCGAGATCGTCCAAGGCCCGGTGCACTACAAGGCGTTGTGCTGCCAGGTCGAAACGTTCCTCACCGGCGACCCCGACATGGTCAAGGCCCGGTTCGACTACGACGCCTCGATCCAGGACTACGCCATGGAGAACCCGTTCGAGGGTGTGCGGATCGAAGCCCCCGCCGAAGCCAAGGCCGCCGGCTCGACCCTCTGGGACCAGCAGCAGGACATCGCCTACGGACGCGCCGAGCTCTCGTCGATCCCCGAGATGGTCGAGACGTACATGACGAACGGCGGCGAGGCCGCCCGCCAGTACTACACCGACGCGTACAAGGCCGTTCACGGCGAATAGCGCCTTCCGGCCG
>NZ_JBHRWO010000003.1:0-2693 GCF_042647865.1 Glycomyces rhizosphaerae | reverse complement strand
CGGCCGCCTCCACACAGGATCTACGACGACTGGAATCTCAAGCGATGGCTACACTCCAGAGCACCGCGCCACCGGACACCGACGAGCCCGCGAACCACCCCATCGTCAGACGCAGGCGAACCGTGGCCCAACGCTTCCGCCACGACTGGCCCCTGCTGCTCCTGGCACTACCCGTGGTCGCCCACCTCTCGGTGTTCCACTACTGGCCCACCGCCTGGAACATCATCGCGTTCATGGACTACAGCCCCTACCGGCCCTTCTGGGAGAACCCGTTCGTCGGCTTCGCCTGGTTCGAGCGACTCTTCGCCGACCCTTACTTCACACCGGCCCTGCTCAACACGCTCAAGTTCGCGGCCCTGAACCTGCTGTGCATGTTCCCCCTGTCGGTCGCGCTCGCGCTCGCGATGAACAGCATCATCTCCATCAAGGTCAGGTCGACGTTCCAGTCCATCGTGTACCTGCCGCACTTCTTCTCGTGGGTCCTCGTCGTCACCGTGTTCGTCCAAGTCCTCGGCGCCGACGGCCTCGTCTCCAACTGGATCATGAACGGCGGCGGGGAACGGCTGGACTTCACGTCCAACCCCGACACCTTCACCTTCCTGGTGTGGATGCAGTGGGCCTGGAAGGACGCCGGCTGGGGCATGATCATCTTCCTCGCGGCCCTGTCCTCGATCAACCCGAGCCTGTACGAAGCGGCGGCCTCCGACGGCGCCAACCGGTGGCGGCGCATGTGGCACATCACCCTTCCCGGTATCCGCCCCGTCATCATCCTGCTGCTCATCCTCCAGATCGGCGGCATCCTCTCCGTCGGCTTCGAGCAGTACCAGCTCCAGCGCCAGGCCGTCGGCTACCAGGCCACGGAAGTGCTCGACACCTACGTGTACTACCAGAGCATCGTCGGCAGCCAAGGCGAATCGTTCGGCACCGCCGCGGGCCTGTTCAAGGGCGTCATCGGGCTGATCCTCATCCTCGTCTCGAACAACGTCGCGCACCGCCTCGGAGAGCAAGGGATCTATCAGAAGTCATGACCGCCATCGACATCAAACCCCGCCGAAAGAGCGCACGTCCCGTCTGGGACGAAGAGCCGTCCCTCGCGGGGAAGGCCGTCAAGGCCCTGTTCCTGATCTGCTACGGCGCCGCGATCGTGCTGCCGCTCTGGGCCGTCGTCGCCACCAGTTTCGCCAGCGAGGAAGCCTTGACGCGCGTCGGCGGCAACCTGCTCATCCTGCCGACCGAAGTGAGTTTCCAGGCCTACCAGGAGATCTTCTCCGGCGGCGCGCTCACCGACTCGCTGATCCTCACCACCGTCCTCACCGTCGGCGGCACCGCCATCAGCATGGTCCTCACCATCTGCGGCGCCTACGCGCTCTCGCGCACCGGATCGCTGCTGCACCGCCCGATCCTGTGGCTCATCCTGCTCACGTTCCTGTTCGGACCCGGCATGTACCCGAGCTTCCTCGTCGTGCAGAACCTCGGCCTGTTCAACTCCTACTGGTCGCTCATCCTGCCCGGAGCCGTGGGCACGTTCAACATCATCATCCTGCGCGCGTTCTTCATGAACTCGATCCCCGGCGAGCTCCTCGACGCCGCCAAAATGGACGGCGCCGGCGAGTTCCGGACGCTCTTCAAGATCGTCCTGCCGATGTCGAAGGCGATCCTGGCGGTCATCGCCCTGTTCTACGCCGTCGGCTACTGGAACATGTACTTCCAGGCGGTGCTCTACACGCCGGGCCTGGAGACCCAGCCGATCCAGGTGGTCCTGCAGCGGATGCTCATGTCCACCCAGGGCCTTCCCGAGGGCGCGCAGGCCGCCGCCCAGTACCGGGACCAGGGCGAGGCCGCACCCACGGCCGCACTCAAGATGGCCGTCGTGGTCTGCACGATCATCCCGATCGTGATCATGTACCCGTTCATCCAGAAGCACTTCACGAAGGCCGTCATCACCGGAGCCGTGAAGGGATAAGCCGCGGACCGTGAGGGTTCCGTGGAGGGAGGGCGTCCGGTCTTTGCCGGGCCCGGACGCCCGTTAATACTTGAACCGTAAAGCAATACCGCACCAACCAACGAAAAGGAGCAGTACGTGCGACGACGCACATTCGCCGCCACCGCAGGCGCGGCCGTGGTCGGGGCCGGCGCCCTGTCCATTCCCTTCTTCGCCGGAGCGCAAGAACGCGACCGGCAGGGAGGCAACACCTACACCTGGAAGAACGCCGCCATCAACGGCGGCGGTTTCGTCCCCGGCATCGTGTTCAACGAGACCGAGCCGAACCTGATCTACGCCCGCACCGACATCGGTGGCTGCTACCGGTGGCAGGAGGACTCCCGCACCTGGAAGCCGCTCCTGGACTGGGTCGGCCGCGACAAGTGGGGCTGGTCCGGTGTGGTCTCCATGGCCACCGACCCGGTCGAGACCGACCGGGTCTACGCCGCGGTCGGCACTTACACCATCGACTGGGACCCCAACAACGGCGCGGTCCTGTACTCCGAGGACAAGGGCGAGACCTGGGGCGTCGCCGAGCTGCCGTTCAAGCAGGGCGGCAACATGCCCGGCCGCGGCATGGGCGAACGCCTGGTGGTGAACCCGGCCGACAACGCCGAGCTGTATCTCGGTGCGCCCAGCGGGAACGGCCTGTGGCGGTCCAAGGACTACGGCCGCACCTGGGCGAAGGTCGAGAACTTCCCCAATCCCGGGA
>NZ_JBHRWO010000002.1:5291-94533 GCF_042647865.1 Glycomyces rhizosphaerae | reverse complement strand
CCCGACTGATTGTCGAAGGGGCACGGCCCAGTTCACGGGCGATGGCGCGGATCGGGGCGCCTTCACGCAGGCGGTCGGCGATGACGATCCGGTCGTCCTCGCGCAAGTACCGAGAAGGACCCGGCGCCGGGATCGAAGCCCGCACCGGTGGTCGGGCCCGGTGCTTGCCCGAGGCCGCTCGGCCGTTGCGCCACCGCTTCCCGGTCCGGTAGTTGATGCCGACGATCTTGCACGCTTCGGTGCTGCTCAGGCCCTGGTCCATGAGCCGGAAGTATTCCTCCCGCTCACGGACCAGGGGCCTGCGACCCCGCGACCTGCGTCGGTCCCCACGGATCTCGAAACCCATCGCAATCCCTTGTAGAACAAGGTGTTGCAACGACTCCTAGAACCCAAGGTTTCGTCAGGGGCCTTTGACTAGCTGTAATGCTGGAAGTCCTGCCACATCCGGTCCCATTCGTCGACCGGTCCGCGGCAGACGGCCACCACCTGTCCCTGCTCCTCGTTGTCGACGCCGAGGCCGTTGTCCAGTTCGGCCGCCTGCTCGCACGAGTCGAAGTAGGGGAGTAGGCCCTCCAGGTCCAGGCCCACGGTGACGACCGTGGCCGTGGCGGCCGGCGGCGGGCCGTATTCGTGGAGTTCGTTGTGGCCGCTGTAGACCGGCGGCAGATCCGCCCCGTACCGCACGAGGGCCCCGGCTTCGCCGTAATTGGCGGTGATGATCGCCGTGTCCGCGGCGGCCCCGGCGGGCAGCGACGCGATCACGGCCTCCACCTGATCCGTGTACGTCTGCCAGCCGACCCCGTCGGGCACCGAGCTGTTCATCGCGGGAATCGGCGTGCCGTCCACGACCCCGACAGGGATGAGCGGCAACGCGACCACGGCAGATATCGCGCTGTTGAGGGCCACGCCGACGATCAGGATCCGACGGCGACTCCAAGTGGTCGCGCGCGCCGCGACCGGTACGCATCCGGCCGCGTACAGGGCGATGAGCAGGCCCATCGGGTAGTAGAACTGGCCGCCGGTCGCCAAGGTGACCACCAGCAGGACCGGATAGGCCACGGCCAGCGCCCTGACCGGTCGCCATTCCGGCCGCCGCAGCAGGTCCCTGATCCCGATGAACCAGACCGGCACCAGGAACAGACCGAGCAGCAGGAACTGGAAGGGCAGCAACAGGATCCGGTTCTCCGTGCCGTCCGTCTCGTTGATGGCCTCGGCCATTTCCAGCTGCGGCCATCCGTGCTGCGCCTGGTACACCAGGTTCGGTGAGCCGATCACGAGCGCCAGCGCGACTCCGGCCCACAGCCATTTGGAAGCCAGGGTCTTCCGCGGTCCGACGGCGAGGATCGCCACGCCGAGGCTGAGGAGCAGCAACACCACCAGATGCTTGTTGTAGAGGCCGATTCCGGCCACCGCGCCGACCGCGAGCCACCACCTCGGTTCGTCCCGCAAGAGCGCCTTCACCGCGAACAGGAGCGCCGCCGTCCACACCACCAGGTCGACCGTGTTGGTCGACAACTGGTGTCCGAAGGCCAGCGCGACCCCGGCGAACGCCAGGCCCCAGACGCAGAGTGCCTGCGTCGCTTTGCCGCCGCCGAACTCGCGCGTCAGGAGCGCCGCGATCCACAGGACCCCGATCATCAAGAGGATCGAAGGGAACCGGAAGGCCCACAAGCTGTCGCCGAGGACCGCGATCGCGGCCTTGCCGAGCAGCGGCGTGAGCGGCGGCTGATCGACGTAGCCCCAGGCGGGATCGAGCATCCGGAAGTACAGCTCGTCGCGGTGGTAGTCATAGCGGCCGTTGAGGATCGCGAGGGCGGCGCCGAGCGCGAGGCTCGCGAGGGTCGGGTGCAGGCGGAAGAGGGGGCGCATCGGCAGGGGCCTTTCGAGGGGTCGAGGGGTCGCTCCTGTCCTCAGAGCATCCCGCAAGTCCCGTTGCCGTGCAAGGTCACGGGGCGTCCCGGATCGTCTCGATCGCTTCGTGGAACGCGGGGGTGGCCTTTTCGAAGTGCTCGGTGAGGACGGCGATCTCGGAGGGGGAGCAGTCGGCGAAGACCCTGCCGAGTCTTTCGCGGGCGGGCGCGAGCGCGGCGTCCAGTTCGAGCTCGTCGCTTTCGACGGCCTCGACCAGGACGCGGCGCCGGTCGGCCGGGTCGGGGACGCGGCGCACGAGGCCGCGCTCCTCCAGGCGGTCGATGAGCCGGGTGGTCGCGCCCGTGGTCAGGCCGGTCTTGGCGGCGAGCTCGCCCGAGGTCATGCGGCCGTAGAAGGAGAGCGTGCCGACGGCGTAGAGGTCGGTGGGGCCCATGCCGACCGCTTGGGCGGTGGCGAGTCCGTGGAGCACGATCGCGTTGAGATAGGGCGGGTAGACGGCGCCGAGCTTCGCCAGGTCGGGACTTGACATGACACGTTCCCTTCTTTAAGCTAATATCTGCATGAATGCAGAGAATGATTTTCTGCAACTGATGCACGGATCAAACTACCAGAAGGGAACCACTGATGAGCACCGAGCAGATCACCGCCCTCATCAATGCCACCGCCGCCGCCTGGGAGGCCGGGGACGGCGAGGCCTACGGCGCCAACTTCACCGCCGACGCCACCTACATCACCTTCGTCGGCACCGTCTACAGCGGCCGCGACGAGATCGCCAGCGCCCACCAGGCACTCTTCGACAAGTTCCTCAAGGACAGCGTGCTCGTCGACGACATCCTCGAGATCCGCTTCCTCGGGCCCGACACAGCGGTCGTCACCAGTCGCGGCGACGTCGGCAAGCACGGTTCGCGCCCTTCGAAGCTGTCCAAGGTCCAGACCTACACCGTCGTGCGGGAGGCCGACGGGCAGTGGCGGATCGCGGCCTTCCAGAACACGAAGCGCAAGGCCCTCATGGAGAAGATCTCCTTCGCGTTCGCGCCCGCCACCGTCCCGGCCGGGCGTTAGGCCCTGTCGAGCTTCGCGAAGTACGCGTCCACAAGCGGCTTGCCGATCCCGGTCATCCACTGCTCCAAGGTGAGCAGGCCCGGGTGGATCGCGCGAAGCGCCTCGATGTCGACCTTCATGCGGTGATCGTTGAGGACCCCCAGCATCTTCGCGGTCGAGGGGCTGTCCGCGGCGACCTGCTCGACGTCGATGCCCACGTACGGCACCTCGCGTCCGACGACGCGGCCGATGAGCGCCGCCTTGTCGGTCTGCGTGAGGTCGTCCCCGGCCAGCTCGTACACCTTCCCCGCGTGCGACTCGGGGTCGGCGAAGGCGATCGCGGCGAACGCCGCGATGTCGTCCGCGGCGATGTGCGGCTCGTACGTGTCCGCGTTGAGCAGTGACACCAGTGCTCCGTTCTGGAGCTCGCGGAACGAGTCGAACGTGTTCTCCATGAACGAGGTCGGGCGCAGGATCGTGTGCGGCACCCCGCTCGCGTGGATCGCGCGCTCGGCCTCGGCCTTGCGCTGGAGCATGTCCATGTGCTCCTCCAGCGGACCGCCGACCCCGATCGACGAGGAGTGCACGAGGTGGACGGCCCCGGCGGCCTTCGCCGCCGCGCCGAGCTTGGCGGCCGAGCGCTCTTCGTGCCCGAGGTCGTGGCCGTACGGCCCGCCCTCGTAGGCCCCGGCGTGGACGCTGAAGACGCCGAAGGCGCCTTCGACGGCCCGGTCGAGCGAGTCGCGGTCGTCGAGGTCGCCTCCCACGACTTCCGCTCCGGCATCCTTGAGCGCCTTGGCCTTCGCGCTCCCGGGGTCGCGGGTGAGGCCCCGGACCCGCCAGCCGTCGGCCAGCAGGCGGGCGGCCACGGCCCCGCCCTGGCGGCCCGTCGCGCCGGTGACGAGGATGGTCTTCTCGGACTGGGACATGGGTGTTCCTTTCCATGACGGGGTCCGCCGACTAATATGGGAGCGGCAACCCGGTTGATGAAACGGAACACTACACCCGTTTAAGCGACCTGACGAGAGGGGGACTCCGTGCAGCAGTCGACCCAGCGCGCCGAACGCGTTGACGCCCAGCGCAACCGGCTCAAGGTCCTGGAGACGGCCGACCGGCTGTTCGGCGAGCGCGGGACCACGGTCTCCCTCGGGGAGATCGCGACCGCGGCCGGCGTCGGCGCGGGCACCGTCTACCGGCACTTCCCGACCAAGGACGCGTTGCTCGCGACGGTGCTCGACCAGCGGCTCGTCCAACTCGGCGAGTACGGGGCCGAGATGCTGGGCCGAGACGACATCGAGACCGCCTTCTTCGACTACCTGGAGTTCCTCACCGGGCAGTCCCTGGCCAACCGCGCGATCTGCGAGGCGCTCGCCGCCCGCGGCGACTGGCAGGAGCCCTCGAAGCTCAACGGGCGCTGCGTGATCGACTCGCCGCTGTCGACCCTGCTGGAACGGGCCCAGCGGGCCGGGGCCGTCCGCTCCGACGTGGACGCCCAGGATGTCAGAGCCCTGCTCTCGGGCTGCGTCGGCATGGCCCAATCGCTCGAATCGCCCGAGCGGGTTCGCCGCCTCTCCGCAATCCTCTGGGAAGGCCTCCGCGCGGAACGAAACACCGAATCACGTAACGAAACTCAACTCCCAATCAAGGCTCGTAACGAAACGCTCGTAACGAAACGGAACTGCCCGGTCTGCGGCGACCCGCTCCCTGACACCGCCACTGGCCGCCCCGCCAAGTACTGCTCTGCGGCCTGCCGCCAGAAGGCGTTCCGGGAGAAGCGGAAGACCGCCTAGCTCCGGGCCCTTCCCCTTTGGCAACCGTTCGCCTAGGATCGGTCCCGCACCCGACGAGACCACCCGAGGAGTCCGCCATGGCCCGCAGGTTCGCAACACATGAGCGGCGACCCGTCGCCTCGCTCGACGGCATCTGGGACTTCGCGTTCCTGGGCGAGACCGACCCCGACGACGTCGTGATCGACCAGCTCGCCTTCGACGACGTCATGGCCGTACCCGGCTGCTTCGACGCCACCCCCGCCTACGCGGGGCGGCGCGGCCTCGCCGCCTACCGCACCAGTGTCCGCATCGAGGCCGGCCGCCAGCGCCTCGTCTTCGAAGGCGTCCAACACTGGTGCCGGGTCTACTGGAACGGCGAGCGCATCCGCGAGCACGCCGGGGGATTCACCCGCTTCTGGGCCGAGACCGAAGCTGAGGCGGGCGAAGCCGAGATCGTCGTGCTCGTCGACAACCGCTTCGGCGAGCGCTCGCCGCTGCACATGGAGCACTTCGACTGGTACGCCTACGGAGGCATCAGCCGCAGCGTCGAACTCCACCGGCTCGACCCCGTGCGCATCGACGCCCTCAAGATCGACACGGTCTCGGTTACCGGGCGGCGCATCGACGTCCGGATCGACTACACCGTCGACGAGTCCGGCCCGTCCGCGCTCACGATCGACTGCGACGGCCGCGCACTCCTCGCCGAGACCGTCGACCTCGAGGCCACCGGCACCATCACGAAGACGCTCGAAATTCCTTGGGCCGCAACGTGGTCGCCCGAGGACCCGAACCTGAGCACCCTCACCGTGCGCCTCGGCGGCGACGACCTGCGCGAGCGCTTCGGCCTCCGCGAGGTGCGCACCGAGAACGGCCGCATCACCGTCAACGGCGAACCGGTGACCCTCCTGGGCGTCAACCGCCACGAGGCCCACCCGCAGTTCGGCCACACCCAGCCCGAAGCGCTGCTCGTCAACGACGTCCAGCAGCTGCGCGACCTCGGCTGCAACTTCGTGCGCGGCAGTCACTACCCGCTCGACCCGCTGTTCCTGGACCTGTGCGACGAGGCCGGGATCCTCGTGTGGTGCGAGTCGATCGGCTGGCAGTACCCCGTCGAGCACCTCACCGACCCCGCGTTCGTCGAAGCGCAGCTGGCGCACATCGACGAGATGGTCGCCGCCTCGCAGAACCACCCTTCGATCATCTTGTGGGGCATCCTGAACGAGTGCCCCAGCTGGTCCGAGGAAGGCCGACCGGTCTACGCGAAGCTGCTCGGGCGCCTGCGCGAACTCGACTCGACCCGCCCGGTCACCTACGCGGCCATCAACGCCCACGACGACAAATGCTTCGACCTGGTCGACGTCGTCAGCGCGAACACCTACCCCGGCTGGTACTTCGGCGACATCCCCGACATCCCGGGCGAGCTCGACCGCATCGCCGCGCACGTGGACGCCCTCGGCCACGCCGACAAGCCGCTCATCATCTCCGAGATCGGCGCCGGAGCCGTCCCGGGCCACGTCGACCAGCTCGGCTCACTGTGGACCGAGTCCTACCAGTCCGACCTCCTCGACACCGTGATCGGCCACCTCCTCGACGGCCAGGACCGGATCTCCGGGCTCGGCATCTGGGTCCTGGGCGACTTCCGCACCACCGAGCAGCGGGACTTCCTGCTCCGACGGCCGCGCGGTGTGAACGACAAGGGCCTCCTCGACGAGTACCGCCGCCCCAAGCAGGCCTACCGGGCCGTGCAGCGGCACTTCCGAAGGAAGTAGAGGCACAGTCGAAGGAAGTAGGGGCACAGTCGCAGGAAGTAGAGGCACAGCCGTCGAAAGCGCTGACGACACGGCGTTGCAACGGCAAAGCCGCCGGGCCCGAATCCGGGCCCGGCGGCTCGCGTCGCGCACTAGAACTGCGTCGAGTAGCTGTTGACGTTGAAGTTCCTGCCTCCGGCCGAGGAGGTGATCTCCCAGCCGAACTGGATCTGGTCGATGCGCACGTTCGGCATCCGGCCCTGGTTCACCAGCCACTGGCAGATCGGCGTGATGTTCACGGTGCCGCTGGTGAACTGGCTCGTCGCCATGAAGCTGTAGACGGGGTTGCCGCCGTTGTGGCCCTGGTGGTAGTTCCAGTTGCGGCCGCCGAGGTTGACGTTGGTGACGTAGCCGCCGATCGGTCCGACGTTGGACGTCCACTGCGTCCAGATCATGATCTCGTGGTCGTCGCCGTTGCCCCACACGTCGTAGGTGGTGTTGTACGCCAGGCCCGAGCCCGTGGGGTTGGTGACGTTGAAGGAGCTGGAGACGTTCCCCATGCTGGAGACCTGGCGGCCCAGCGTGCGCGAGACGTTCGGATAGGACTTGATGCCGCCGGTGTTCGGCTGGTCCGACCACACGCCCCAGTTGCTGGGGGAGTTGGCCCAGATCGTCTGGGGTCCGTAGCCGGAGGGGGCCCAGATGTTGTTGTAGAGCGTGTAGGACCCGTTCTGCCAAGTCCCCCACCTGTCGGAGGAGGACCACGTGGCGGCCTGTGCCGGGGACTGGAGGGCGCCGACGGCGCCTGCGGTGGCGAGGGGAGCGGCCAGCGCGGCGGTGAGAAGCGATCTGCGTCGCATGGAGGGCACGCCTTTCTGAAGAGTCATGGAGTCGTAGGACATTCATTCGACGAATGTCTATACGTTAATTAGATCATGCGACCCAATTAAAGTCCATACCCGTAATGTCCTGTCAAAACCGCAGGAGGCGGGCGGCCTTGCGCGCGATAGGCGAACGCATGAAAACGGGGCCGCGGCACAAGCCGCGGCCCCGTTCTCTCGCGCCGTCAGGCGGTGAGCGAGTAGTCGTTCACCGTGAAATCGTGCCCGCCCGCGGCGGAGGTGATCTCCCAGCCGAACTGGATCTGGTCGATCCGCACCTCCGGCATGTGGCCCTGGGCGACCAGCCACTGGCAGTGGCCGGTGATGTCGATCGAGGCGTTCGTGCTCTGCGAGGTCGCCAGGAAGCTGTAGACCGCGTTGGCCCCGTTGCTGCCCTGGTGGTACGCCCAGGTCTGGCCGCCGAGCTCGACCTCGTCGGACTGACCGCCGATCGGCCCGACCGGTCCGTACCAGTTGGTCCAGATCATGATCTCGTGCTCGTGGCCGTTGCCCCACACGTCGTACGCCGTGTTGTACGCGAGGCCGTCGCCGGTCGGGACGGTTACGGCGTTGGTGCTCGTCACCTGGCCCATCTCGGAGACGTTGCGCCCCAACGTGTAAGACACGTTCGGGTAGGACTTGATCCCGCCGGTGTTCGGGTGGTCGGCCCGCACGCCCCAGTCGCCGGGCCCGTTCGCCCAGATCGTCTGCGACCCGGCGCCCGAGCCCCAGATGTTGTTGTAGAACGTGTAGTCGCCCTCGGTCCAGTTGCCCCACTGGTCGGAGGACTCCCAGGCCTGTGCCGCGTCGGCCTCGTCATTCGAGGTCTGCGCCCATGCCGGGAGGGTGCTGACCGCTGCCACGCCCGCGACTGCGGTAACGGCGCCGGCGGTGAAGAGCGTTCTGCGTCGCATCGTTCCTGCCTTTCGTTGTTGCCATTCGATGCCACATAGGACCTCAAAACGGGTCGAATGATGACAACTGGATTACATCACACGACCCGATTTAGTCTCATGTTGGGTGCGACCTGGGTCTCACCGTCCCGGCCAGCGGTAAGCCCAGGCGGTTCTCGGTCGCCCCTGCCTGGACCGCAACGTAGAATTCCGGCCGTGAAGACCTTCGAGCAGCTCTACGCCGAACTCGCCGACAAAGCCGCCACCCGACCCGAGGGGTCGGGCACCGTCGCCCAGCTCGACGCCGGCGTCCATGCCATCGGCAAGAAGATCGTCGAAGAGGCGGCCGAGGTCTGGATGGCCGCCGAATACGAGTCGGACGAGGCCGCGGCCGAGGAGATCTCCCAGCTCCTCTACCACCTCCAGGTGATGATGGTCGCCCGCGGCATCAGCCTCGACGACGTGTACCGGTACCTCTAGATCGAAAGGCTCGCTCGCATGCTCCGCATCGCCGTGCCCAACAAGGGCGCGCTCTCCCAGGGCGCCACCGACATGCTCACCGAGGCCGGCTACCGCCAGCGCCGCTCCAGCCGCGACCTCCAGTGCATGGACGCCGACAACGGCGTCGAATTCTTCTACCTGCGCCCCGGCGACATCGCCACCTACGTCGCCTCCGGCGACCTCGACCTCGGCATCACCGGCCGCGACCTCGCCGTCAACTCCGGCGCCCAGGTCGAAGAGGTCCTCGCGCTCGGCTTCGGCCGCTCCACCTTCCGCTACGCGGCCCGCCCGGGCACCGTCGACTCGATCGCCGGGCTCGACGGCAAGCGCATCGCGACCTCCTACCCGGGCGTCGTGCAGCGCGACCTCGACCGGCACGGCGTCACCACCGCGATCGTCGAACTCGCGGGCGCGGTCGAGAACGCCATCGCCCTCGGCGTCGCCGACGCGATCGCCGACGTGGTCGAGACCGGCACCACCCTCAAGCAGGCCGGGCTCGCCGTCTTCGGCGACGCGATCATGCACTCCGAGGCGGTCCTGGTCCGCAAGACCGGCAACGGCCAGCCCGCGGCCGTCGAGCAGCTCCTGCGCCGCCTGCGCGGCGTCCTCGTCGCCCGCTCGTACGTGATGCTCGCCTACGACGTGCGCGCCGAGCTCCTCGAAGCCGCCGTCGAACTGACGCCCGGCATCGAGTCGCCGACGGTCTCCCCGCTGCATCGCGAAGGCTGGGTCGCGGTCCAGTCGATGACCGAGCGCGCCGACCTCCACCGAGTCATGGACGCCCTCTACGAGATCGGCGCCCGCGGCATCCTCGCCTCGAACATCGACGCCTGCCGGCTCTAGTCAGCCGCAGCCGATCTCACCGACGCTTACGACAGCCGCGGCGCCTCGAGCGCCGCGGCCGCGTCAGCCCGCACCCGCAGCTCGGCCGCCATCGCGACCGCTTCGCGCACATCCCGGTGCCACGCCTTCGCCGTGTGCCCGAGGCCTCCGGCGGTCATCGCGTGCACCGTCGCGAGGCCCTGCAGACGCTGAATCGGCCCCTGCACGACCCGCACCGACTGGATCCGCGCATACGGCAGCGCCACATACGTGTTCACCCACAGGCCGTGCCGCACCACGAACACCCGCTCGTCCAGCAGTGCACCGGTCCTCTTCCAGCGCACCGGCATCCGCCATCGCGCCCGTCTCGGCGGCCGCTCCACCGCGAACACCGCGGGCAACTCCGGCACCGCCTCCGCGGCCACCAGCGCGACCTCCGCGGGATCGCCTACCGGCAGCGCCGTCGTCGACCGGACCACGTTCCCGCCGCCCGCCTGCGCCACCGCCGCCGTCCACACCTCGACGCGTCGCCATGCCTTGCGCCGCCACATGATCGGCTCATCGAAGCTCACGGCCGTCACCCGGTCCACCGGCACCGTCTCGTGGCTCGTGTCCGTCAGCCCCCGCTCGATGAGCAGGTTCCCGCCGTCGCGGGTCAACCGGAACCGGCAGTTGCGCAGGAACCGGTTCACCGTCGCGACGGTGCTCTGGAGGTAGCCGAGAAGCGCCGGGGCGAAGAAACCGACCCACAGAGTCGTCGCCACCGTGCTGAACCCGAAGATCGAACCGGTCACCGCGAACGCCGTCCCGAAGACCACCAACGCCGTCAACTGCACCGGCAGCGCCTCCAGCAGCGACGCCACCGCCAACTTCCGCACCGTCACCGGCGGCACCAGCGGCGCGGGTCCCGCCGGGGCCGCTTCCACGTCCTCCTCGGAGGCCTCGACACGCGGCCGCGCCCCGGGCCTGCCCGCGATCGCCAGCAGCTCCGAACGCAGCTCCATCGCCCGGTCGGCCTTGAGGTACGCGAGCCGCGCATCCGTGCCGTCGCCGCCCGCGACCTCGATGTTCAACTGCGCCAAACCGAAGACCCGCGCCCGCAGCGGCCGCACCAGGTCCACCGACTGGAGCCGGTCGAGCGGCACCGTGCGGTGGCTGCGCGTGAACACGCCCCCGTAGATGTGCAGCTCCCGGCCCCAGATCACGAAGCCCCGGTACTGGAGCGCGATCAGGCTCGCGATGCCGCCCACGACCGCCGCCGCCAGCGCCGCGTACACGGCGAACAGGAAGTTCCGCGACGTGAACATCTGGATCCCGACCGCCGCCGCGGCCGCGGTCAGGAATCGGACGCTTTCGAGCAGCGGTGTGAGCGGGTGCAGGCGCTGGCGCTGCATGCCCTCGGGCGGCGCGCTGGCCTGCACGAACACTTCGGGCCCGTACGGTACGGGCGCCAGCGGGGGAGCGGGCTCGTCTTGCGCCGGTTCGGGCTCGCCGCTCACAGGCCCTCCCGGACCTCGGCGGCCCGGACGGCGAGGCGGTCGCGCAGTGCCGCGGCCACCGGCGGGGCGAGACCGGGCACTTCGGTGTTCGAGCCCAGGGCCGCGGTGCGCACTTGCACCGTGGTGAGTCCGAACATCCGCTCGATGGGTCCGGCCGAGAGGTCGATGAGCTGGATCCGCCCGTAGGGGACGATGCTCAGGCGGCGCGTCAGCAGGCCGTGCCGGACGAGCAGGTCTTGGTCCCGTTCGGCGTAACCCCAGGTCCGCACGGTCCGCGACACCGTGATCACCCGCAGGCCCGCGAGCGCGACGTAACCGCCGAGGGCCCACAGGAGCCCGTCCCAGCCCAGCCAGATCGTCAGCGGGACCGCGGCGATCACGGCCAGGATCAAGACGTTGAGCAGGCTCCGCAGGACCCACACCGTCCGCAGTTGCGGCGCCATCGGCTGCCACTCGATGGCCTCCGGCCACAGGTCCCACACGGGGACTGCTTTCGCGCTCATAGCTCGATCATTCCACTTTCTCGGTCTCGCAAGGGAAACCGCGCGCGGTGAGGAATTCGCGCAGGGTCGGGAGGTGCTCGTCGCAGGCGGCCCACCGCTTCACGCGGTCGGAGCCGTGGATGCGCGGGTTGCGCCACAGCAGCATCCAGGTCGCCTCGCTGCGGCAGCCGCGCGAGGAGCAAATGGGCGCTTCGGGATCGGAAGTCACAGCGCGATTGTCCGTCAGATCCGGTCTCGGCGACGCCTGCGAGCCGTAAATGTGTCCTGTCATCCGTGGCGGGGCCACACCGCTGTGTCGATGAACGCCTCGACCGCCTCGATCACGTCGGCGAGCGCGTGCGCGGAGTCGACCAGCGGCCGGCCCGGAATGAACATGCCGTGGTCGGCCCCGCGGATCTCGCAGACCTCCCCGGGCAGCTCGCGGGCGAGCGCGGTGTTCCAGGCCGGGTCCGCGGTGCCGCCTATGAGCAGGTACGGGGCGGTCGCGCGGCGCAGGGCCTGCACGATCGGGTAGTGCTGGAGGAACGGGGTGAACCAGATGGCGGGGAGCCCGTGGTGGGCGGCCAGGACCGCGCCCGCGGTGCCGAGGGACTTGCCGACCAGGAGCGGCGGGTCGTCGTTGTGCACGCGGTCGAGCACGGCCTCGGTCTGCTCGCACACGCCCTCGATCATGGCCTGCTCGTCGGCGGCGAGGCCGTCCACGTTCTTCCACGTGAGCGGATAGGTATGGGCGCCACGGGACTGCAGGGCGACGTGGCAGTACATCAGCAGCGGCCCTTGAACGCTGTAGTTGCGTCCGGGGAGCAGGAGGGCCTGGCGGCGACGGGGCATGAGGGGAATTCTAGTGGCGAAGCGGCGGGAGTGCCCTGTCGGCGACCGCCGCCGGGCATGAAAAGACCCGCACGACCACGGGGGAAGTCGTGCGGGTTGGTGAAAGCATAGCGCTCCGACATTTCGCAGCAACGGATTGAATCGGCGCGGCGTGTCACGCTTCCGGGCAAATACCGCCCAAAGGTTTGCCACGATGGGGGCGTGGCAGTCTAGACCCCCTGCCCCACAAGGGGTTCGGGGAGAACTGTCGGGTTCCTGACAAATACCGGTGCGGGTGCGCCGCGCGGGTCTCAGCGGCCCCCTGCCATCCTCGATCGGGCGAATTAGTATCGACAGCACCGACCGAACGCTCGCGAAGGAGCCGACATGGGATCAGCCGAGGCCGACCGTTCCGACCGCCCGAAGGACCGGGCGACCGACCGCTCCACCCCGGCCGAGAACGCCGCCCTGCTCGAGAAGGCGCTGTTCGAGATCAAGAAGGTCATCGTCGGCCAGGACGCCTTGGTGGAACGCATGTTCGCGGCGCTGCTGGCCCGTGGGCACTGCTTGATCGAAGGCGTGCCCGGCGTCGCCAAGACCCTCGCGGTGGAGACCATGGCGAAGGTGGTCGGCGCGGACTTCAACCGCATCCAGTTCACCCCCGACCTGGTCCCGGCCGACATCGTCGGTACCCGCATCTACCGCCAGTCCTCGGAGTCCTTCGACGTCGAGCTCGGCCCGGTCTACACGAACTTCGTGCTCGCCGACGAGATCAACCGCGCCCCCGCCAAGGTCCAGTCGGCGATGCTCGAAGTCATGGCCGAGGGCCGCATCTCCATCGGCGGCCAGACGCACGTGCTCCCCAAGCCGTTCCTGGTCATGGCCACCCAGAACCCGATCGAGCAGGAGGGCGTCTACCCGCTGCCTGAAGCGCAGCGGGACCGCTTCCTTTTCAAGGTGAACGTCGGCTACCCCACGGACGCCGAGGAGCGCGAGATCGTCTTCCGCATGGGCATCGACTCGCCCGTGCCCGACCGCATCCTCACCACCGACGACCTGCTGCGCCTCCAGCAGGCCGCCGACGGCGTGTTCATCCACAACGCCCTCGTCGACTACGCGGTGCGCATCGTCATGGCCACCCGCAACCCCGCCGCCGCGGGCCTGGGCGCCATCAGTCGCCACATCCAGTACGGGGCCAGCCCGCGCGCCTCGCTCGGCCTCATCCGCGCCACCCGCGCGATCGCGCTCCTGCGGGGCCGCGACTACGCCCTGCCCCAGGACCTCGACGACATCGCGCCCGACGTCCTCCGCCACCGCCTCGTGCTCTCCTACGACGCCATGGCCGACGGGGTCGTCACCGACCAGCTCGTCGGGCAGCTCCTCGCGGCCGTCCCCGCCCCCACGGTGAGCCCGCGCCAGGACGCCGCGCCGCGCGCCGCCGAGTCGTACCAGCCGCAGCAGCCGGGCGCCTGGTGAGGACCGCGGCCCCCGTGGAACACGACCTGCGCGCCCTCGACCGCCTGCAGCTCAACGTCACCCGCCGCCTCGACGGGCTGCTGCACGGCGACTACCTGGGCCTGCTGCCCGGGGCCGGCTCCGAGCCCGGCGAGGCCCGCGAGTACCGGGCCGGGGACGACGTGCGTCGCATGGACTGGCCGGTCACGGCGCGGACCACCGTGCCGCACGTGCGCACCACGATCGCCGACCGCGAACTCGAGACCTGGCTCGCGGTCGACCTCTCGCCGAGCCTCGACTTCGGCACCGTGGGCATGCTCAAGCGCGAACTCGCCGAAGGCGCCGTAGCCGCCTTCGCCTACCTCGCCGGACGCGGCGGCAACCGGATCGGCGCGGTCGTCACCGAAGGCGGCCCCGCCAAAGCCATCCCGCCGCGCCCCGGCCGCGGCGGCGCCCGCTCGCTGCTGCGCACCGTCACCAGCCTCCCGCGCGGTGAAGGCGCCGGCGACCTCGCCGAACTCATCGACAAGACCCGCCGACACGCCCGCCGCCGCGGCCTCGCCATCGTCATCTCCGACTTCCTTGAAGACGAGGACGACCCGAGCGACTG
Organism: Glycomyces rhizosphaerae; assembly: GCF_042647865.1. NCBI lineage: Bacteria > Bacillati > Actinomycetota > Actinomycetes > Glycomycetales > Glycomycetaceae > Glycomyces > Glycomyces rhizosphaerae. Next base: position 80,129 of record NZ_JBHRWO010000002.1, on the reverse strand, counting down.
GCCCCGCGAACTGCGCCGCCTCGCCGTCCGCCAGCAGGTGCTGTGCGTCGAGGTCCTCGACCCGGCCGAGCTCGCGCTCCCCGACGTCGGCGTGATCGATCTCATGGACCCCGAAACCGGTGCGACCGTCGAGGTCCAGACCGGCAACGCGCGCTTCCGCGCCCGCTACGCCGAGGCCGCCGCCGCGCAGCGCGCCCGCATCGCCGACGGCATCCGCTCAGGCGGCGCGTCCCACCTGCGTCTTTCCACCGGCTCGGACTGGCTGCGCGACATCGCCGCGTTCATCGCGCAGCGCCGCCACCTCGCCGCCTACCGCTAGCGCCACGCACCGACCAACCAAGGAGAACCGTTGATCCGCCTGCTCGAACCGATGTGGCTCCTGGCGCTCATCCCCGTCGCCGTGCTCGCCGCGGTCTACGTCTGGGCCCAGTTCGCCCGCAAGCGGATCGCCGTCAGGTTCGCCAACGCCTCGCTCCTGGCGAAACTCGTGCCGAAGCTCCCCGGCTGGCGCCGCCACCTCCCGGCCGGACTCCTCGTCGTCGCCCTCACCGTGCTGGTCGGCGGCATGACCCGCCCCGCCGTGGACGTCGAGGAACCCCAAGAACGGGCCACGATCATCCTCGCCATCGACGTCTCACTGTCCATGATGGCCTCCGATGTCGACCCCACCCGCATCGACGCCGCCAAGACCGCCGCCGCCGACTTCGTCGACGAACTCCCCGACCAGTACAACGTCGGCCTCGTCTCCTTCGCCGGATACGCCTCGGTCGTCGTGCCGCCCACCAAGAACCGCGCCGAGGTCTCCAGCGCGATCAAGGGCCTCACCCTCGCCGAGGCCACCGCCACCGGCGACGCCGTCTTCGCCTCGCTCCAAGCCGTCCAGCAGGTCATGCCCGACGAGACCGGCCAGCTCGCGCCCGCGCGCATCCTCCTGCTCTCCGACGGCTACCGCACCGCCGGCCGCACCGTCGAAGAAGCCGGCGAGGCCGCCGCCGCGGCCGAGATCCCCGTCTCTACCGTCGCGTTCGGCACCGACGAAGGCGTCATCGAACTCGACGAGGAACTCGTCTCGGTCCCGGTCGACCGCGAAGCCCTCGAAGGGCTCGCCTCGGAGACCGGCGGCGAGTACTACGAGGCCGTCACCGTCGAGCAGCTCCGCGCCGTCTACGAGGACATGGGCTCCTCCCTCGGCTACCGCACCATCGCCAGCGACGTCTCCCAATGGTTCATCGGCACCGCAATGATTCTCCTGTTCGCGGCCGCAGGCCTCAGCCTCGCCTGGACCTCCCGCCTCACGTGACCCTGAGGCGGGAACCACACCGTGCGTGAAGGCCCCTTCGCTGCGGAAGGGGCCCGTCAGTACGATCGTCGGTGACTTCATACAAAGAACATGAGGGAGTTCGAACAATGGCGCGCACCGTCCTCGTCACCGGAGGCAATCGCGGGATCGGTCTCGCTATCGCCAAGGCCTTCGCGGCCCAAGGCGACAACGTCGCCGTCACCCACCGCGGCACCGGCGCCCCTGACGGCCTCTACGGCGTCCAGTGCGACATCACCGACACCGCCTCGGTCGACGCCGCGTTCACCGACATCGAAGGCAAGTTCGGCCCCGTCGAAATCCTCGTCGCCAACGCCGGCATCACCGACGACACCCTCCTGCTGCGCATGAGCGACGAACAGTTCGAGCGCGTCATCGACACGAACCTCAAGGGCGCCTGGCGAGTCGCCAAGCGCGCCTCCTCGAAGATGCTGCGCGCCAAGTTCGGCCGGATGATCTTCATCTCCTCGGTCGTCGGCCTCTACGGCAACGCCGGACAGACCAACTACGCCGCGTCCAAGGCCGGCCTCGTCGGCCTCAGCCGCTCGATCACCCGCGAACTCGGCTCGCGCAACATCACCGCGAACGTCGTCGCACCCGGCTTCGTCCAGACCGACATGACCGACGCGCTCCCCGAAGCCCAGCGCAAGGCCTACCTCGACTCCATCCCCGCCAAGCGCTTCGCCACCGCCGAGGAGATCGCCGGGGCCGTCACCTGGCTCGCGGGCGACAACGCCGCCTACGTCAACGGCGCGGTCATCCCCGTCGACGGCGGCCTGGGCATGGGCCACTAGCCCCCACAGGGGCCACAGTATTTGCAAGCACGAATAACGACGGAGGAACAGATGACTGGAATCTTGGACGGCAAACGACTGCTCATCACCGGTGTGATCACCGAGCAGTCACTCGGTTTCGGCGTGGCCAAGTACGCGCAGGAGCAGGGCGCCGAAGTGGTCCTCACCGGCTTCGGGCGCATGTCCCTGGTCGAGCGGATCGCCAAGAAGCTCCCCACCCCCGCCCCGGTCATCGAGCTCGACGCCACCAGCCCCGAGCAGCTCGCCGGCCTCGAAGCGAAGGTCCGCGAGCACATGGACGGCATCGACGGCGTCCTGCACGCCATCGCCTACGCCCCGCCGTCGGCGCTCGGCGGGAACTTCCTGAACACCCCGTGGGAGGACGTCGCCACCGCACTCCAGGTGTCGACCTTCTCGTACAAGGCGCTGGCCACCGCCTGCCTGCCGCTGATGGGGAACGGAGGCTCCATCGTCGGCCTCACCTTCGACGCGAGCCAGGCCTGGCCGGTCTACGACTGGATGGGCGTCGCCAAGGCCGGCCTCGAGTCCGCCAACCGCTACCTCGCGCGCGACCTGGGTCCCAAGGGCATCCGTGTCAACCTCGTGTCCGCGGGCCCGCAGCGCACGATGGCCGCCAAGTCCATCCCCGGCTTCGAGGCCTTCGAGAAGGCCTGGACCGAGCGCGCCCCCCTCGGCTGGTCCCTGACGGACTCCGAGCCGGTCGCCAAGGCCTGCGCGGCGCTCCTGTCCGACCTGTTCCCGGCCACCAGCGGCGAGATCCTGCACGTCGACGGCGGCTTCCACGCCGTCGGAGTCGAGCGCACCGAACAGTAGCGGAGCCGCCATGTCTTTCAACGGCACAGTGTCCAACGGATCGGCCATGAACGGCTACGACGCGGTCCTGCTCGTCTCCTTCGGCGGCCCCGAGGGCCCCGGTGACGTCCTGCCCTTCCTGCGCAACGTCACACGCGGCCGCGGCATCCCCGACGAGCGCCTCGCCGAAGTCGCCGAGCACTACTACCACTTCGGCGGGATCTCGCCGATCAACCAGTGGTGCCGCGAGGTCCTCGAGGCGCTTCGCCAGGAGTTCCGCCTCAGCGGCATCGACCTGCCGATCTACTGGGGCAACCGGAACTGGCCGCCGATGCTCGTCGACGCCGTCACCCAGATGACCGCTGACGGCGTCAAGCGCGCCCTCGCCCTGTGCACCAGCGCCTACGGCTCGTACTCCTCGTGCCGCCAGTACGTGGAGGACGTCAACGCCGCCCGCGCCGCAGTCGGCGAGACCGCACCGGTGATCGACAAGATCCGGCACTTCTTCGACCACCCGGGCTTCGTCGGCGGCTTCGCCGACCAGCTCAGGAAGAGCCTCGACCAGATCGAGGACCAGTCGAACACCCGAGTGGTGTTCACCGCCCACTCGATCCCCGACGTCATGGACGAGTGCTCGGGCCCCGAGGGCGCCCGCTACTCCGACCAGGTCGCCGAAGCCGCCGCGCTCGTCGCCGAGCACGCAGGCTGGACAGGGCCCTTCGACGTCGTCTGGCAGTCCCGCTCGGGCCCGCCGTCGATGCCGTGGCTCCAACCCGACATCAACGACCACCTCAAGGTCATCGCCTCCGAAGGCGTCGACACCGTCGTGGTCAGCCCTGTCGGATTCCTCTCGGACCACATCGAAGTGCTGTGGGACCTCGACAACGAGGCCAAGGACACTGCCGCTGAACTGGGCCTGCGCTACTTCCGGGCTGGCACGCCCGAGATCGGCGCCGACCTCGTCGGCATGTTCCGCGACCTCATCGCCGAACGCGTCCAGGGCGTGCCCCTGAAGCGCCTCGGCAAGCTCCCCGTCTGGGACCCCACGGTCGAGGGCTGCTGCCCCGCCCGCAGGCCCCCGGCCCCTGAAAAGCACCGGGGACGCCAGTTACAGTTCCGGGCCCGCGCCGATCCTTCGGCGCGGGCCCGCACTCTAAACACCCCTGGTCGCACCCCTCGGCGACGCTGGGGAGCCGTAAATGTGCGCCGCATGACATGCTTGACGGGTGGAACCCGTTTTCTATTGGATCATCGCCGCTGTGATCCTCGGCGCCATCGAACTCTTCACCGGCACCCTGGTCCTCGCAATGGTCGGCGTCGGAGCCGTGCTCGCCGGTATCGGCGCCTCCCTCGGCGCCCCCTTCTGGCTCCAGGCCATTCTCTTCGGCGCCGGCTCCATCGCCTCCATCGTCGGACTCCGCCCCTTCCTCAAGCAGGCCCTCGAGGGCGACCGCGGCGCCGACCGCGCCCCGAGCGCCTTCGGCATGCGCGCCATCGAAGGCGCCGAAGCCCGCGTCCTCACCAAGGTCGACGTCTCCGGCGGTCTCGTCGAGATCCACGGCGACAACTGGACCGCCTTCCCCCTCGAACCCGACCAGGTGCTGGAACCCGGGGAGAGCGTGACAGTGGTAGAAATCAAGGGAGCCACCGTCATCGTCTGGAAGCAGACATAGACCGAGCCAAGTGAAAAGCCCGCCGATCCGCCAGACCACTGGAGGCTGAAACACCATGTTGGACGCCGCAGGCATACTCCTGCTGATTGTCGCGATCTTCTTCGTCATCGTGCTCTTCCGCGCGATCAAGATCGTTCCCCAGCAGTGGAACTACCTCATCGAACGCCTCGGCAAGTACCAGCGCACGCTGGAGCCCGGGCCCCGACTCCTCGTGCCCTTCGTCGACAAGGTCCGCGCCAAAGTGGACCTCCGCGAGCGCGTCGTCAACTTCCCGCCCCAGCCCGTGATCACCGCCGACAACCTCGGCGTCCAGATCGACACCGTGCTGTACTACATCATCACCAAGCCCAAGGACGCCGTCTACAGCATCGACGACTACCTCGCGGGCGTCGAGCAGCTCACGACCACCACGCTCCGCAACGTCGTCGGCTCCCTCGACCTGGAGAAGACCCTCACCAGCCGCGAGGAGATCAACGCCCGCCTCGCCGCCGAGCTCGACAAGGCCACCGACAAGTGGGGCCTCAAGGTCACCCGCGTCGAACTGCGCTCCATCGAACCGCCGTTGAGCATCCGCGACGCCATGGAGAAGCAGATGCGCGCCGAGCGCGACCGCCGCGCCGCGATCCTGAACGCCGAAGGCACCAAGCGCGCCGCGATCCTGAACGCCGAAGGCGAGCAGCAGTCCCAGGTCCTCAGGGCCAAGGGCGCCCGCGACGCAGAGGTGCTCCGCGCCGACGGCCAGGCCAAGGCCATCCAGACCGTGTTCGCGGCCATCCACAAGGCCAAGCCCACCGACCGGCTCCTGGCCTACCAGTACCTCCAGACCCTGCCCAAGATCGCCCAGGGCGACGCGAACAAGGTGTGGGTCGTCCCGGCGGAGCTGACCAAGGCCCTCGGCGGCATCGGCAGCGCCCTCGGCGGCATCACCGGTGACACCACCCAGGAGGAAGAGGAGATCGAGGTCGACACGAGCGCCCTCGAACTCGACGACTCGGCCGCACAGGCCCTCGAAGCGGCCGAAAAGGCCGCCCGCGAGGTCCAGGACATCGGCGAAGGCAAGAAGCCATCGAACGAACTGCCGCCCGCCCCGGCTTAGAAGAACGTGACGCCCGGGGAGACCGTACGGTCTCCCCGGGCGCTGCCGTTTCCGTAGGGGAGAATCACCGGGTGCCCGACGAGCTGTACCCAGAGACGACGCCGATCGAAGACCCCGAAGACGACCGCCTAGGCGACTACCGGGCCCTCACCGACCTCGCCCTCCGCACCCGCTTCGAACAGCCGAACGGCCTGTTCATCGCCGAAGGCCACCAGGTCATCGCCAGGGCGCTCCGCGCCGGCTACCGGATGCGCTCGATGCTCATCGACGCCAAACGCGCCGACCAGCTCGCGCACCTCGCCGAGAACGCTCCCTGCTACACGGCCGGGCCCGACGTCCTCGAATCGGTGACGGGCTTCCACGTGCACCGTGGCGCCCTCGCCTCGTTCCACCGCAAGGAACTCCCCGCGCCGGCCGACCTCCTCGCGAACGTCAACCGCCTGGTCGTCCTCGAAGGCATCAACAACCATACAAATATCGGCGCGATCTTTCGCGTCGCCGCAGGTCTCGGCTTCGACGGCGTCCTCCTGGCCCCCGACTGCGCCGACCCGCTGTACCGCCGGAGCGTGCGCGTCAGCATGGGGGAGGTGTTCGCGGTGCCGTACGCCTACCTGGAGCCCTGGCCGAGCGGCCTGGCCCAGGTCCACGAGGCCGGGTTCACCCTGCACGGCCTGAGCCCCTCGCGCGGCGCGATCGACATCGGCCGGGTCAGCGCCGAGGAACGTGCACGCCCGGCGCTCATGTTCGGCGCCGAAGGCCCCGGCCTGACAAAGGCCGCGCTGGACGCCTGCGACCGAACCGTGGTAATCCCCATGCACGCGGGCGTGGACTCCCTCAACGTCGCCGCGGCGACGGCAGTGGCCTGCTGGGAGCTTTCGCAGCCGACGCCCCGCTAGAGGCTCACGGTCGCGAACTCGGACTCGCAGGGCGGACCCCAGGTGTAGGAGAACCGCTTGGCGTCCAGCTCCAAGTGCGCGGCGAAAGCCGTATGCGTCTGCAGGTCAACGGGATCGGTCTCGACGGGGTGACGGCACAGGGCCAGCGGCCCGCCCTCGTGGTCGCGCATGGCGGCGTAGAGCCGCTCAGTGGAAACGGGAGCCTCTTTGGCGAGCAGCGTCTCCATCCGGTCGCACCGGTGGTAGGTCGACACCCTGCCCGTCTCGAGCCAGCTCTGGTACACCCCGAGCGCCTCGGGATTGCGGAAGTGGTTGGCGTGCACCAGAGGCGAGGTCCCGTCCTGGTAGATCACCCGGGATCCGAGCGGTGAAGTCTCGACGGTCGCCACCCCTGCCGAAGCACTCCCGATGAAGAAATTGGCCGAACAAGCGGGCCGAGGAGCAACCGCATGACCAACGGCTTCGGCAAGACTCCCGGACTGCAGGATCCGCCGAGTCCGAAGGTGGAACGGCACCGAATCGAGCCGCCAGTCATCCGCGGAAGCCCCAAGCCCGTTGACGCACAAGCCGATCCCAGCGCTGTTCAGTCCGATCTTGGCACCCGCGACGCCAGCCTCGGTGAACCCGATCACCGTGGTCTCCCCGTGCTGCCACTGCAGCAGGGCCCCTTCGACACCGGTGAACCAGTCCCAGTTCTGCCCGATCTGCGTCCCTGCATCGGCGAACACTCCGTCGCTGCCGCCGAACGAGGTGCACTCCGACCGGATGCTGTCCACGGTCGGTCGCCCGAACTCGCTCCAAGCGCTGTACAGCAGCTCGTACCGCGCGTTCAACAGCGCGATGTCCAACAGCTCCTGCCCTGAACCCTCGGCGATCCCGTCCATCATCGCCCGGTACGACGGGTCTTCCCGTGTGAACAGCTCCAGGAACCGCTGCGACCGCACGGCGAGTTCCCCTTCGGGAACCCCCGAGGTGAGCATCCTGGAACGGTAGACCGCGACGTTGGTCGCGATCGCCTCCCGAAGCTCCTCGCCGTGCTGCAGACCCTGGCCGTAGGGACTGCCCTGAAGGTGCAAAAGCGGAAGTTCAGTCATGGAACTCATTGTGACAAAAGCAATTTGAGAAAGCCAGCGACTTCCTCAGCGCCCCATCAGGGCCTGCTCCACCTGCGAGTAATGGATGGTCCACCACTTCACGAGCCCGGTCTGCCCCGGCAGCAGGTGATCGCACGCTGAGTTGTGCCGCACATAGTGCCACTCGATGACCCAGTTGTCGGTCAGCCGGTCCCACCACAACTGGTGCGTCGCAAGCCCGATCTCAGGCTCCCCGACGTCGAAGACCGAACGATAGCCCCCGGCGAAAGCCCGGATCCGGTCGCAATCCAGCCCGCGCTCATCACCATAAGTGAAGTAGAACACCGCGGCCCGGGCCATCTCCCGCGCATAGGAAGAGACCACCAACCGGTCCCAGTCGAGAATCGCCGAGATTCGATCATCCGGCCCGTGCAGCACATTATGAGGATGCAGGTCGCCGTGCGTATAACCCGTATACTGCGACAACAGATCCGGAGGCCGGCGATCCCCGAGCCTTACCAGCAGACCCCGCTTGAGCCGCAACGTCTGCTCAGCAGTGGCCTCGAACCCGGTCTTGTCCCCGCGCCCAGCGGCGACGAGCTCCAGCAGCCGGTCGACCTTCTGCAGCGCAGCCTCAGTCGTCGGCGGGTTCTCCGGCTTGGGGGCCCGATCCGCCGGAATCGAAGCATGCAACGTCCGGTGCAGCCGCCCGATGACGGACCCGAGATCCCGGCAGGCCTCTCGTGACATCGACAACCCGGATCGATGCCGACCGCCCACCCAAGGGAAGACCCCGAACTCTTCACCCTCGAGAAAAATCGTGGTCCGCCCGTCGCGGCTGAGCACCGGCAACACCACCGGCACTCCGTTACCGCCGAGGGTCTGGAGCACGTGAAACTGAAACTGCAGCTCAGGCCCAGTGACATCCCGGAACAGTTTCAAAAGGTACGACCCGGACGAAGCATCCACCCGCCAGGACCGGTTCATCAGCCCGGTCTGGACCCGCTGCATCTGGTAGATCTGTCCGAGATCCCAATGTGTCAACGCCGCGTCGGGGAGTCGAGGCGCGGTCACGGTCATGCCCCCAAGCCTAGCGGCCGCCGGCCCGCCCGACCGACCGCGAACCCCCCTTGCGCCTACCGCCAACCGATCGTGTAAAGTTTCGTCTCGTGCCACAGCGGGCGGGAAAGCCCACCTGGCAGGCAAAACTAACTACATATACACTTCTCTGTGCACGCGCGAGTGGCGGAATGGCAGACGCGCTAGCTTGAGGTGCTAGTGTCCTATTATGGACGTGGGGGTTCAAGTCCCCCCTCGCGCACAGATTCAAAGGCTCCGGATGTCCGGGGCCTTTCTTTTTGCGGTAATTCGGTCTGCTGGCCTTTGTCGGGTGCTAGCGGGGAGCCATTCATGGAGCCAAATTGGCTCCAGTAGGTCCTTTTAGGTCTGGGCGATGGTTCCTGATGGCTTCGTCGAGGAGTTCGGCGCCCTTGGTGATGACGGGGCGGAGCTGGTGCCGGTAGACCTTCCAGGTGGTGGCGGTGTCCTTGTGGCCGAGGAGGTCGGCGATGAGCTCGATCGATGCTCCGGCGTCGGACATGATCGAGGTGAAGGTGTGGCGCAGCTCCCGCGGTGTCCAGGAGCCGGGCAGGCCGGCCTTCGCGGCGATCGCTTGGACCTTGTCATGGACGGACTCGGCGACCTGGACCGTGTCGTCGCGGGTGCCGAACACGTAGACGATCCCTTCGGACTTCCAGCCGTGCTCGGCGCGCCACTTCTGCTGCTGTTCCTGGTGTTCGGTGAGGATGTCGACCGCGAGCTCGGGGAGTGTAACGGTACGCCGGCTCTTGGGGGTCTTGGTGTCGCCGTCCTCGCGGACTGAATGCCACATCTCCACATAGGGGGTGAGGGTCTTGGGATGTACCTGCCCACATGAGCAGATCTGGCCTTTGACCGGGTGGAGGTGGAGGTGCCGCCACTGGAGTGGTCGCGCTTCTTCGGTGCGGATGCCGGTGAGCACGGAGAGGGCGATGTAGCCGCGGATCGGGCGGCCCCGGCTGGCGTCGAGGAGGAGCAGGGTCTGTTCGAGGGTGAGTGCTTTGCTCGGTCTGCCGGGCTTCCCTTTGGGGGCGTCAACGAGTGCGGCGACGTTGCGGTCGACGTGGTTGCGTGCCTGGGCGAACCGGATGACCCTCCGCAGGGTGCTCAGCCGCTTGTTGACTGAGGCCGACGCCAGTTCGGGTGCCATGAGGTCGAGCCAGGTGTCGACGTCGTCCGCAGTGAGCTGTCTCAGTTTCGTGCGGCCGAGGTTGGGGGATCATCCACTTCCGCGTGATGTCGCGGAGCTCGTCGACCGTGGGCTCGGCGAGATGGTGTGTCCCGTGTGAGAGGAAGTCGCGGGCGGCGTCGGCGACGGTGTACTGGTTCTCGAGATCGATACGGTTGTCGAAGTCTCGGCGGAGGTCGTCGAGTTTCGCTCGTACTTCTTCCTTGCTGTGCCCGGTGACTTTGGGCCGGATCCTGCGATCGTCGGGACCGTTGCCCAGGGAGCGTGGACCGACGAACATCCGGCTGACTTGTCCCAGAAGATGGAGCCGGCACCGTTCGGCGCGCGTTTGCGCGGGGTGTGCCGAGGTTCCTGCGCAGCCACAGCGTCGCCTCCCGCTGCCGGTCCTACCTCCATCGTAGGAACTTCAACGCGCAACCGGAGCCGTACTCGGGATTCGATCCCAGGCTGCCGCAGTGGATGCCACGGAAGCCCGAATCACGGTGCGAGGGCTTCAGCGGGCAGTGAGAAAGGTGCGACGGGAGGCTGCCGAACGTGTTGGCGCGTTGATACTGGCGCCTGGTGGTCAGCCCTCTGAATCTCTGCCGAATGGCATTGTTGCGTACCCGTGCGATGAGGGCTATCCCGAAGGCGTGGTCCTCGCCAGCAGCGGGACCAGCGAGCCGACGAGCATCAGCCAGAAGACGACCTTCGCGGTGCGCAGCGTGGGCCGCCCGGCGTTGCGGCCGCATTGGGCGGCACCGACACCGAGTGCGACGACGGCGCATGTCAGGAGCCCGAGGAGGCCGATCCCGGCGACTACGGCGTAGGAGCGGTCGTCGACCTGGTCGGCCGAGGAGAGGGCTGCGAACGGAGCGGTCGCCAGCCGCATCGTCGGAACGATGTCTTCGTCGAAGTCGCTGTAGACCGGCAGCATGCAGCCGATGGCGATGAGGCCGCAGGCGGCGAACACGAGCGAGCGGATCAGGAACGATTCGAGCGCGAAGAACCGGCGTTCGACGCCGCGCCGCCACTGGTCGAACTCGACCGTCGTCTTGGTATCGGGCATGGGCACATCCTAAAGTCGCGCTGCGAGCCGGCGGCCGGAGCTGCGACGAGAGCTCGGAGGCGAGCGGCACCATCCCCGTCCCGATCATGCCCAGCAGCCACGACAGCAATCACACGCTCCGCCTCGGCCAGCGCAACTGGATCCGTAGCTTCCTCGGCGTAGCCCCGGGCTTCGCCCGCGAACATGGCCGCGGCCGCCTCGTTCGACGTCCGGTACGCCACGTGCCCGGCGATGGTCAGCAGACGCGAGTAGAGGCCAGCCGCCAGAGTCCAGTCAGCAACAACGGCGGTGTCCAGTGTCTCCTGAGTCGCGGACAGCAGGCGAGGCATGGCTTTTGAGCGCCGCCAGCCGAGAGGCGTACACGTCTGCTGCCGCAATGGCGGGCAGGCCCGGCGGCCTCCCGCCGGGTCGCGCGGGCGCTTGGTTTCCTTGAGATGGGAAGCCAATTGAGCGTCGACTTGGATCTCGATCGACTCGCAGAGCCGGGGCCGGCCTGAACCTGCGGTCCGGCGGACGATCAGCGGGAAGGCCGAGGTCGAACATCAGGTCAGGCCGGGTACTGGGGGAGTGCCGCGATCACGCGGGCCATGTCGGCTTTGCGGCCTGGCCAGGTCTTCACCGCTATCTGGTTGCCGTTCGGGAGGGCACGGACTACGTCGCGGCCGTTGAAGTACACGCGCTCGCCGACCGGCCCGCCGTAGACGCGGTCTTTGACGCCGAAGACGTCGAGCATGCGGAGTTCGTTGTTCGCGGGGTCGTAGGCGAGGTACGGCTTCAGGAATTCGAGGGCGCCGAGCACGATTTGGAAGGGGCCCAGGAACAGGAACCCGATCCCGCCCACGTTGTCCAGGCCGAACGTCAGGATGGCGCCGCAGGCCATCATGAGCAGCGCGCCCCCGACCACGATCGAGGGGAAGACCGGGCGCCGTCGTACCGCGATCCGGGACTGCTGGGGGCCGGGATGCATCTCGGTTCCAATCGACGCTGTGGGGGTGGAGTGAAGGCGGGCCCGAGCGTACTACGCACGGGCCCGTCGAGAAGTCGGGTTCTCAGTCGCGCCTTGCAGCGCGGAGGAGGCTGGTGGATCACCAGCGCGAAGACCGAGAAGCCGTAGCCAGGACATTGCGCCAGTTGCGCGAAACCCACCGCTCCAGTTGAGAGGTGGCATGGGGTCTTTCGCGGCCATGGTCTCGGAAGTCATCGCAGACACCCTGGTCCAGATCGCCAGGATCTCGACGCACTTCGCCAAGCGCGGCACCGCCATGCAGCGGCTCGCGGGCAGGTTCCCCACCCTCTGGCCCAGGATCCGATGGCCTGATCGGTCGTCAGTGGCGAAGACTGTTGGTGGATCGCACCTCCTAGGCTGATCTGCGGGGCGTGGCGGATCTTCTCGGCCATCGTTTCTACATTGGATCTAAGGTTTGTGATCGGGAGGAGACGCATGAGCCACCGGGAACTGGAGCTCTGGGCCGCGCTGGAGTCGGCACATGCGGTGGAGGACAACGAGATACAGCAGGCGCAGCTTGAGGACGTGGTCAGTGGCGCCGAGGCCGGAGGCTTCGCCCGGCTCGCCTTCGTCGCCCGGCGTGCGCTGGCGAACGCGTACTGCGTGGGGCGGCAATGGGACCGGGCCTTTCCCCTGTTCGCCCGCTGCCTCTCCGAACACGACGCCCGCAGGCATGAGCTCGATCCGCGCGAAGAGGCGGAACTGCGTTCCTGGTACTGCTGGATCATCCAGTCGATGGCCGAGTTCCCGGCCATCGGCCTGCCCCGGATCAATGGAGCGCTCGACGACGTCGAACTCCGCTTTCGGGCGGCGGGCCAGAACCTCCGGGAGGTGTACGCGCTCCGCCGCTCCGTGGCGCACATCGCCGGGGACTGGGAGCAGGAGCAACAGTACTTCCGGCAGTGGCTCGCCGCGGACGGACCGGACCGGATGCACCTGTGGGACTTCGCCCTGCAAGTCCGCCGGCTCACCGACCGCGGCGACGACGCGGCGGCGTACGAGCTGGCCGCCCCCGTGCTGGCCGGCGCACGAACCTTCGACGAGCCCCCGGTGCCGGTGCAGATCGACATGCTCCTCCCTTTGGCGCGGTTGGGCCTGCACTCCGAGTCCCGGCGCGCGTTCCGGCTCGCCCGCCGCGGCATCACCCGCGACGTGTACCGCTACGAGTACAGCGGCAAGCTCATCGAGTTCTGCGCGCTCACCGGGAACCTCGATGCGGGCCTCGAGACGCTCAGCATGATGATGTGGGGCTTCCCGACCCTGAACCGGCCGACCGGGAAGATGGACTTCGCCGTCGCCACGGCAGTGCTGATGCGGCAGATGGTCGACGCCGCTCGCGGCGACGAACCCGTCGGCTGGGCGAAGCAAGGCGAGGACGAGTACGTTAACGCCGCGCAGTTGCTGGAGCGGACGCGCGGCATCGCGCTCGATCTCGCGGCGCAGTTCGATGCGCGCAACGGCACCACGGCCCAAGGCGACCGGGTTCGCGCCCGCCTAGCCGCGCGACCGGTCGCACGGTTCCAGGTGAGCGCCGCGAGCTACCGGTTCACCTACGACATTCCTGAAGGCCTGTCGGCCGAGGAGCTGCTGTCCCGAGCCGAGAGGCACCTCGACCGCGGCCAGCGCACCGCGGCCGGCGACCACCTCCGGGCACTCGGGCAGCCGCCAGCGGATCTGGCCGCCCGCCGGGCGCATCTGCTGGCGCTGCTGAACGGCGGACCGGACAAGGGATCCGCTCTGCACGAGGCGGCCGGGCAGTACCAGGCCGAGGAGGACTGGGTTCGCATGTGCCTGTGCCTGTGCGATGCCGCGATGTGGATGGCCGACAACGGCAGGCTCGACGACGCGGTGCCCGTGGTCACCAGGATGCGCGACTTGCTGCGCAAACTGCCCGAATCGAACGCGATCGCACGCGCAGAGTTCGCGTTCGCCAACGTCATGACGGGGTTGGACTCGGAAGCGGTCGACCATGCGCTGGCCCGTGCCGCCGAGGACGCCGCCGAATCCGGCGAACCCTATGCCGTCGCCCTCGTCGCGGGTCACCAGGTGCACCGGGCGGTGAAACAGCAGTTGCCGCCTGAGCAGGTCATCGCACTGGCCACGACGATGCGCGACGCCGCGTTGGACGCGGACTGGCCGGCCCAGGCGGTTCACGCGTTCTCCTACCTCGAGACGGCCCATTCCGCGGCGGGCACCACGGCCGCCTACCGCCGGGAGATCGACGAGCGGATAGCCGGTTTCTCTTCGGACACACCGCATCTGGTGCGGGCGGGCTTCGGCTATGCGCAGGCCCGGGTCTTCATCGGCGACGGCCGGGAGGCGGAGGCCGTGCCGGCGTTGGAGGAGCTGATCGCCGTGGAACGTCCGAGCGGGGTGCCCGCCATGCACTGGCACTGGCTCGCGCAGGGGTACTTCGCGGCCGGTCGCCTCGACGACGCAGTCGACGCCGCGGAGGTCAAAGCCGACATCCTCGACGAACTGCGCGAACGCGGCAGCCTCGAGACGCCCTCGACGGCCGACGTGAACCGCAAACTGCTCGTCGAGTGCTATCTGCGGCTCAGCGATTTCCAAGGCGCCCTGGAGCAGCTGGAGATCCTGAGCCGCAACGCCCACCACCGGGACGACGCGCAGCTCCAGGACTACGTGCGGGCTCAGTTCGATCAGATCCGTCGCGCGACGGCGGTGGCCGTACGGCCACCGCAGCCGTTCTGACCGGTCCTCACGACCGCGGCCACGATCATCATCACAGAGAGGGCACGAAGCGTCCGGTCCCACTGCCGGTACGGCGTCAGCAGCCACGGCACGAGGAGCGAGAGGACGCCCGCGCAGGCCAGGGCCGAGAGGCCGCACGGGGCCAGGACGAGTTCTTCGCCGTCGAGGCCGTTGAGCGGGAAGACCGCCAGCCCGACTCCGGCCACCATCCCGAGGATGGTGAGCTAGTAGTTCGCCGTGGAGCAGGCCCGCCCCCAGTGCCGTGCGCCGGTGCCAGCGTTTCGACAGTGCGAGTTCGATGGCGGCGTAGTCGAGCACGACCCGGTTGAGCGCCCCGATCTCGAACGGCTCGGAGCGGTCGCGGGTCAGCACTCATTCGTCGGGCTGGATGACGGAGGCCTTGGGCATCAGGCCCGGCCGCCGGTCGCATCGGACAGGGCGCCGCCGGGCGTGGTGTCGAAGGGGGCGTTGTCGTACCCGTTGAAATCCTTGTACGCCACGACGTTCCGGTGCCGCAAGATTTTCAGTGCCCGCTGCCGGACCTTCCGCAGGACCTCGATGTCGCTCGGCGACAGCGATGCGACGTCGTCCACCGCCGGGGGCTTCTCGGTGACCCGCAGCCGGACGTGGACGACGATGACGCCGACCGTGAACGCTATCAACAGGATGAACGGCACGGCCAGCTCCGCGTTCGAGACGACCTCCCACCGCCGGATGAGCGCCGCCCCGAGCGACAGCGTCGCGATCACGATGATCATCACCGCGATGCCGTTCAGGGACCGGTCCCACTGCCGGTACGGCGTGAGCGCCCACGGCACGAAGAAGCCGAGGATTGCGCAGGCGGACAGGCCGGCGCCCACCCATGCCACGGGGAGCAGTGCCTCGTTGTCGATGCCGCCGGTGAGCATGATGAGGCCCAGCGCCACGGCCGCGCACAGGGAGAAGATCGTGAAGGAGAAGCCGAGCACGGCGACCGTCTTCCCCAGTGCCGTGCGCCGGTACCAGCGCCTCGCCAGGGTCAGCTCCACGTGCGCGTAATCGAGCACGACCCTGTTCAGCGCCCCGATCGCGAACGGGGTGAGGCTGTCCTGGATCGTCGCCCATTCATTGGGCTGGATGGCGGCCGCCTTGGGCATCAGACTTCCTCGATCTCGATGGCAATGGGCAAGGGGGTCTCAGCCTTTCGCGTCGAATTCGCGCCAGCCGACGTGGCGCCGCTCGAGCAAGCGCCGCCATTCGCGCTCGCTGAGGCCGTCGAGCTCGTTCCAGTACCCCAGGGGCATCTCGCCGACCCGGATCCGGTCGGCTTCGTCGAGGTCGACCAGCCCGCGGTGGACGACGACCTCCAGCAGGCGCTGGCGCGCCTTCGCGGCGCGCGTCCGCTTGTCGCCCCTCGGCCCGCGCCGCGGCGGCTTGCGGTTCTTCGGCCGCCCTTCGGGTTTCGAGAAGGCGCCGAGCAGGAACGTCACCGTGCCGATCACCGCCGTCGCGATGATCAGCAGCGGCGGCCAGCCCTCGGCCGAGATGGGCGAGAGCGCGAGCACCACCCACGAAGCCGCCGCGGCGAGCGCGCTGGCTCCGGAGATGGCGAGGTCCACCGGGCTCCGGCGCCGCGTCTCCCACCAGATGCTCAGATACGAGCCGACGCTGATCACCCCGAACATGTACATGACCGTCGCGGGCGAGAGCCAGCTCTCGGCGGCCGCCTGGCCGTCCTGGGCGACGGCGGCCGCGATCGCCGCGAAGCCGACCACCGCACCGCCGAGGGTCGGCACCCCCAGGGCCGCGATGAGGACCCAGGCGACGACGCCGACCAGGCGCATCACGAAGGACCCGGGCAGCGGCGGGTAGTCGCGCGAGAGCACCGCCGCTTCGGCTCGCCCCAACTGAACGGCCGCGAGAACTCCATGTTCCGGGCCCAGGAGTCGACCGCGTCGCGCGCCCATTCGCCTTCGGCCGCATCGGTCTTGCGCGCCCAGTTCTCGACCGGCTTCGGAAGCGCCATGGCTGCTCCTATTCGAGGCCGCAACCGCTGGTGGATTGCCGGCGAAACGTTCGTTCCCGTCTTCGCCCGCCCCATTCGCGCGACGGACCGATAGCACGTATCGCGCCGCCGCAAATTCTATGGAACCCGCGCAAGAGCACCATTCTCCCCGTCGACCTTCCCGCATGGCCTTCCCCGACGAACTCCTCGACCCCCGCGAGGAGGTGAGATTCGAGTCTGAAGCTGAACTCAGCAACGAACTGCAGCCCTTGGACTGCGCCGCCGAGGCGCATCGGGTCATCGTCGCCACCCGCCCGGTGGACGCGGGTCGGCAGAATGGGGACCTGCTCGACACGACGATGAAACGGGGGCCCTGATGGGCGTATGGGAACACATGTGGGCCGCGACCGCCGAACCGGTCCGGATGCCCCTCGACCGGCTGGCACGGCTGTGCGCCGACCTGCTCGACGAGCGCGTGACGCGACCACGGTGGGCGCTGGTGACCGGCCGGCTCCAATCGGCCGCGCCGATCTCCATCGGGAACCAGACGGCCGACGCCTTCCGCGATCAGGCGCGCAACGAACTGCTCGGCACCACCGTCGAGACGTATCGGGAGGTCATGACCTTCCGGGCCTTCGGCACCGGCTCCCGCGAAGTAGCCGCGGCGCTCGCCGCGCTGCCCGCCGACTGCGGGGACGTCGCCGTCTACTTTCCCGGTCTCGATTTCGGCAACCCTGGGATGGCCGAGGTGTACGGGGACGTGAGCGACCCGGAGGTGGCGGTCTATTCGCTGGCCGAGCCGACGACGCTGCGGGACGAGCGGGACAACCCCGACTTCATGGGCCCGGACGGGCCGAACTTCGACGTCGACCCGGTCGTCATGACCGAGCACTACGTGCGGACCGTCTTCGCTACCTACGCCAAGAACGGCCCTAGCCGCCCTTACGGGCCGCTCCGCGACGTCCTACTGCGGCACTTCGGGGACGACATGCTGGAATGCTGCGCCTTCGATTGATTCGCCGAGCGCGGCCCGCTTCGTCCGGGGCCGGTCAGTCCTCCCGGGCGAAGGTCAGGCCCCCGCCTTCGACGCTGAGCAGCCACAGGTCGTGCACAACGTCGGCTATCTCCGGCAGGCCCTAGCGGCCTGAGTTGGGCATACCGCCTCCACGCCCGCCCGCCCGACTATGAGGATTTCCCGATCGTCGCAAAGGAAGATCTCGGGTCATTGAGGCTGAATCCTTCACTTGTCGAGATGGGGCATTGCGGTGACTGGCGTCCCGCGCACGCGGGTCCCCCCGGTGCGTTGGCGGCGGAGGGCCATACTCGTCGGCGAGGCACGACGAATCGACGGCGAGGCAGGGAACATGACACGGCAGCGGCCCCGGACTTTCCAGTGGCACCTCGCCGCGGACGGCACGGCGATCAAGGCGTACCCGAAGGCGCTGGACCACTCGAACCCGCAGCAGGAGGCGCCGAAAGGCCTGAAGTACCTCCGCTACGCCACAACGCGGCGCCTGGCGCTTGCGGACTTGTACGCAGTCGAGGACGCTCTCGACGAGTCCGCCGCGCGCTACGAGCGCGTGGCGCGGGCGGTGGTCCTCACGGGCGTGCTCGGGCTGGCCGCGATGATCGTCGGCTGGCTCGTCCTCCCCGCGATCGGCCTCGACGGCGACTGGACGCCGATCCTGCGCGTCACCTCGATCCCGGTCCTGGCGGTCGGCGTCGCGGGCGTGATGTTCACGCCCTTGTCGATGCGCCGCAGCATCGACCGCATCCGCACCGAAGGGGGCCTCGACGTTTCGGAGCCCAAGGTCCTCAAGGAGGACGAAGCGCTGGCCCTGCTCCACGCCCCAGGGACGGTCTCCGGCCCCGCCATCGAAGGCGGCACCCTCTGACGAGGGCCCTCACTCCTCCGGTGTCTGGTGAAGCCACTCCGCCGCGGCCACGACCTCAGCGACCAGCTCGCTCTGCTCTCGGTGCAAGGCCCGCTCGGCTTCCCGCAGATCCTGTTCGTGAGCTGCCCGAATCTCGTGCTCCTTCAACCGTGTTTGCAACTTCGCGTTCAAATGTGTATTGGCGGCCGCCCCGAGAGTGCCGAGCACGACACCGAGGACAGTGAAGGCGCCTGTTGTGAGCGCAACGGTCGTCTGGACTTCCATGCCTTCGCGGTCTAGAACCGCATTGCGCGCCAATAGAAGACGTGGGGCGTGCGATGCCGTTGCCCCGGAGCGGGCAGTGGGAGCTGGGCCGTTTAGTCTTGCGGCGGAGCCCAGCGAGACGCACTCGCAATGCTCGATGCTGGAGTCTGCAGCGCTTTGCATCTCGCATCTACGCAGCGGGGCATTCGTGCACGTGACCGCGGTTTTTACTGCCCGCATGCATCGTCTCTGGAGCAAGGTTGTAGTCAGAGTCATCAATCACAAAGCCCACTGTGCGCGCTTCGGGAGATGGCAAGTGCGGCAGTGAACGTTGCGATCCAACTCGCACGCGCAAGTGCGCACCCTCAGGTTCCCATGGAAGGCTCGCAGTGGCGAAGAAAATCGAAGTGCTCCTGATCGACGACATTGACGGCACTCCCGCTGAAAGCACCGTCAGGTTCGGGCTCGACGGCTTCCTGTACCAGATTGAGCTCGTTTCGTGTGCCACGACCAAGGAGGTTGTTGATGTAGACAGCTGACTTGTTGCTGTGCAGCTGATGGAGGTATTGGCCCTCCGGAGCCGCCCTGCGGGGGGAGGCTTCAAACCACGGTGTGCTGCGGGAGCCGTGAGGCGTCTGTGGTGAGCGACATCGGAAAAGGCGGCCGTTGAGTCGTCAGGTGGGGATCGCGGAGACGTTGCGTCGTCCTGGCTTTGAGCTGGGGTGCCTTGCAGGAAGCGTCGTTAATCATGAAGTGATGTCGAAACCGGGGCGTGAAATAGGTCCCGGGACGAGTCTGGCGGGAGCCCGTCTACTGGCCAGACGGCATCCGGCGTATAGAGGGCGTGAACGCGATCTGCTGCGGCTGTATGGAACGTGGGAAGGCCCGCCTTCGGGCGGGTTGGCGGACCGGCTTGTAGTAGTGGTGAAGCTCCGGCTTGGCGCGGTGGGGGTGGAGCGAAGGGGCCGGGCGGTGCGCGACTCGCTGCTGGATCAACCAGTGCTGGGAGGAGTCTCGTGAGCGGGTCACAGTCAGATATGAAGCGGTCCAAACCGTTCGATGTCTCGAAGTCCGAGGTGTGGACGGCGTGGGAGCAGGTGCGGGCGAATCAGGGCGCGGCCGGGGTTGACGGGGTGGAGCTGTCGGCGTTCGCGGACCGGTTGCAGGACAACCTGTATCGGGTCTGGAACCGGATGGCTTCGGGCTCGTATCACCCCGCCCCGGTCCGGCAGGTCGAGATTCCCAAACCGGACGGTGGTGTCCGGGTGCTGGGGGTGCCGACGGTCGCGGACCGGGTGGCGCAGACCGTGGCCGCGAAGCGGCTGGAAGCGGTTTGCGAGCCGATGTTCGCCGAGGATTCGTTCGGGTTCCGGCCCGGCCGGAGCGCGCATGACGCGGTCAGGCAGTGTCGGGACCGGTGCTGGCAGCGCCATTGGGTGGTCGATCTCGATATCGCGAGGTTCTTCGACTCGGTGGACTGGGAGCTGCTCATGAGAGCCGTTGAGGCGCTCGATGTTCCGGCCTGGGTGGGCTTGTATGTCCGCCGGTGGCTGGCCGTCGACGCGGTCGCGGCCGACGGCAGTCGGATCAGTCGGGATACCGGGACGCCGCAGGGCGGCCCGGTGTCGCCGGTGCTGGCGAACCTGTTCCTTCACCACGCCTTCGATACCTGGATCGGCCGGGAGTATCCGACGGTCCGGTTCGAACGCTATGCCGACGACGTGATCGTCCACTGCGCCTCGCAGCGGCAGGCCGAAGAGGTTCTGGCTGCGATCGGGGCGCGGATGGCCGAGGTCGGTTTGGCGTTGCATCCGCAGAAGACGAAGATCGTCTACTGCGGGATGGATCGGGTCGATCACTGGCAGGGCCCGAGGGCGTTTACGTTCCTGGGGTTCGAGTTCCGGCGCCGGGGCAACCGGACTCGGGACGGCACGATGCGGACGACGTTCTCGCCGGCGGTGAGCAAGGAAGCGAAGCTGCGGATGAACCGCGTCATGCGGTCATGGGTGCTGCACCGGCATGTCTCGGCGACGTTCGCCGAGATCGCCGAGTGGGTGAACCCGGTGGTTCGGGGCTGGATGCAGTATTACGGGGCGTTCCGCCGATCCGAGCTGTATCCGCTCCTGCGACAACTCAACCGCAGGCTGCTCCAATGGGTGCGGCACAAGTACAAACGGTTCCGCACATGGAAGCGGCTGCGCCGCCGCTGGGACGAGGTCACCGGCCAGTGGCCGGACTACTTCGCCCACTGGCGATGGACGACCAGCTTCTCGTATTGACTGGTGCTGCAAGAGCCCGGTGACGGGAGACTGTCACGCCGGGATCTGTGGGGGCCGGGAGGGGAAGTTCCTCCCGGCTACCCGACAACTTGATGGGCGTTCGTAGTCGTTGAGGACTTGAAGGGCCTTGGCGATGTGGGTGGTCCAGGTGGGCTCACAGCGGAGCTGGTCAAGGATCGACCATTTCTTGAGCTGGGCGAACATCCGTTCACCGGGCCCGCGAAGCCGGGCGTGGAGGCGGTTGTACTCCTTCTGCCACTCCGGCTTCTTCCTGCCTTTGAAGGGCGTGGGCACTAGGTCGTGGTCGAGACCGTCGTAGCCCTTGTCGCCCAGGGCGAACAGGCCGTGCTCGCGAAGGAGCCTGGGGATCTGCCAGATCCGGGCGGCCTTGGTGTCGTGGGTCGCGCCGCGGATCGCGCCGGAAACCCACAGCAGGTTCCCGCGCGCATCGGCGATGGCCTGGAGATTCATCCCGTGGCGCTTGTGCTTGCCGGAGTAGAAGGGCCGGTCGATCTGGTTGCGGTCGATGTGAACCAAAGTGCCGTCGAGGATGACGAACGCGGCGCCGGAGCGTTTCGCGTGTTGCAGGGCGTCCCGGATCCCTGGTGCGCGGGCGGCGAGCAGGCGGATGGTCTCGCGGGTGCGCCGCCAGGCGGTGGCCGCCGAGATGCCGAACCCGGCTGCGAGATTCCCCAGCGGTTCGCCTTTGCGCAGGTAGGCGAGGGTGAGTAGGGGTTGGTCGCCGGGATCGAGGACCCGCCAGCGGGAACCGATCGTCTTGCGGTGGGTGCGGATGAGGCCCGCCACGAGCTTGAGGGTCTGGGTGGACAAGGGCAGCGCGGCAGGGTACAACAGCACGAGAGCTCCTGGTAGACAACGGATTTCAGCACCTGCTGTTCTACCAGGGGCTCTCCTGCTGCCCCAGTTCAGGACCTGCCGAGAATTCATGACACCTGTTGCACAGCAACAGAACTCAGCCAGCTTGAAACAAGCTCAGTGTGGTGCGAAGAGGGCCGGTAGCGCGCGATTTGCCGTTTGATCAACCGCAAGGGAGGGCGGCTACCGGATCGACTTCACAGCACTGACCGACTCCACCGAGAGCCGACGTGCCCTGGTTGTGGAGGGCTCTGACGTCCTCGGCGCCCTCGAGTTCGTCCTCGACTTCGAAGTCGAGCCGGGCGCCGACGAGATGCGGCCCGGAGCCCGCATCGGGAGGCCGGCCTCTTCATGGATTTACGTGGACATCGTCGGGTAGGGCCGCACCGGCATCGGTCCACATTGGAACACTGTGGCGACGCTCCTGGTGGCGTTGCCGAATCCTATCCAGCGGAGATCGCTGGAGCTCTTCCACGCGCAGACGCTCACATGGCCCACTCCCATGTTGTTGTACTCGTTGGACAGTCGGACGTGGAAGTCGGAGTTGTTGCGGATCGAATTGGCCCGGTAGGCAGTCGAATCCGGGAAATTGTAAACGGCGCCCCCGCGGCGCTGCGGCCTCCAGTCGAGTATCTTCTCGCCGTTGAATCCCGGCTTGTCCCACATGCAGATGTGGCCCCGGGGGCAGTCGTCCCAGCTCTCTGCGGTCCCGGTCGGAGCCGCGGAGGTCGTCCCGGCGGTGATTCCGGTAGCCATGAGCGCGACCGTGCCGGCGGCCGCCATGGCGGCCATGAATTTCCTGGACATCGTTGATCCCTTCCATCTTCTGGGGCGCCAGTGCGGTCGCGACGCCTCACGGATTCGCAAGTGCGCGAATTCGGTCAGCAGTAGCCCGGGTCGTACGCCTTCATGCTCGTGGCCTTGTCAGCGAAGCCGAGCTCGGCGAGGTCTGCCGATGCCCCGCCCGCGGTGACGCACAGGAACATGCCGTTGCCGGCGCGTCCGGAGTACAGCAAGACGGGCAGGTGGCTGTTGTTCTGGACCGAGCTGGCCCGGTGGAGGGCGGTATCGGCGAGCTCGTAGGTGTCCTCCGAGTGGAGGGGAGCCCACTCCACGATCTTCCAGCCGCTGTAACCCGTGTGCTCCCAAAGGCAGAGATGGGCGGGCTTGCAGTCCTGCGAGGCTTGCTCGGTGTCGGCCGCGGACGCGGCGCCACCGGTGAACCCGGTGGCGATCAGCACGGCCGCGCCAGCGGCCGCCGAGGCGAATTTGAACTTCTTGGACATCGCGGTCTCCCATCGTCGGTTCGCGTGCCGCCTCGATAGCGGCTCGCTGCGATTGCGTGCCTGCAACACGAAGGACCTTAGGAATTGGCGCAGATGTCCGAGCGCGATTCACAGTGATCGCCGTTGACGGATATCCGACGCCGCGGATTCGCTGAAATCACAGACGCCGTACCGCCGAGGCCGTCGCAGATCGAGGACGAGCGATCGTCGGCCCCGTGCGGTGATGCGGCTGACGGGAACCGAACACTACGCACGGAGGGGCCACTGGCCTTCGCGTGGTCTTAGCTTGTCTTTTAAGTGCGCCATGAACAGGGAGGTTGCTGATGTAGGTGACTGACTTGGCGCTGTGCAGCTGATGGAGGTGTTGGCCCTCCGGAGCCGCCCTGCGGGGGGAGACTCCAAACCACCGCGTGCTGCGTGATCCGTGAGGTGATCGTGGTGAGCGATGCGGGAAAAGGCGGCCGTTGAGTCGTCAGGTTGGGGATCGCGGAGACGTTGCGTTGGCCCGGTTTCGACTGGGGTGCCCTGTTTGAAGCGTCGTTACAAGTCAAGTGATGTCGAAACCGGTCTGTTTAAAAGAGGCCGGGACGAGTCTGGCGGCCACCCGTCTACTGGCCAGGCGGCATCCGGCGTAGAGGGGACGTGACCGCGGTCTGCTGCGGCTGCATGGAACTTGGGAAGGCCCTGTCCCGATGATGCGAAGGGAGACCCCCGAGCCAAAAGGCGAGGGGGTGAGTACCGATGCGGGCCAGGGCTGCGGACGGTCTCGTAGTAGCGGTGAAGTCCCTGCTCGGCGCGGTGGGGATGGAGCGAAGGGGACCGGTAGTGCGCGATTCGCTGATGGATCAACCAGCAATGGGAGGAATCTGTGTGAGCGGGTCACGGTCAAGTATGGAGCCGAAGCCGTTCGACGTCTCATAATCCGAGGTGTGGACGGCGTGGGAGCGAGTCAGAGCGAACCAGGGCGCGGTGGGAGTCGACGCCGTGGAGCTGGAGGAGTTCGAGAACCGGTTGCAGGACAACCTGTATCGAGTCTGGCATCGGATGGCTTCAGGGTCGTATTTCCCGCCGCCGGTCAGGTCGGTCGAAATCCCCAAACCTGACGGTGGTGTCAGGACGTTGGGGGTGCCGACGGTCGCCGATCGGGTGGCGCAGACGGTGGCCGCGAAGCGGCTGGAAGCCGCGTGCGAGCCGCTGTTCTGCGACGACTCGTTCGGGTTCCGGCCCGTGCGGAACGCCCACCAGGCCGTTGAGCGGTGCCGGGATCGGTGCTGGCAGCGGCAATGGGTGATCGATCTGGACATCCGGCGGTTCTTCGATTGCGTGCATTGGGAGTTGCTGCTGCGCGCGGTCGAGTCGCTGGAGGTCCCTTCGTGGGTGGGTCTGTATGTTCGCCGGTGGCTGGCGGTCGATGCCGTCACCGCCGACGGATCGCGCCTCCATCGGGATCGCGGGACGCCGCAAGGCGGCCCGGTCTCGCCGGTGCTGGCGAACCTGTTCCTGCACTGGACCCTTGATGTCTGGATCGATCGGGAGCACCCGACTGTGGCCTTCGAGCGGTATGCCGATGACGCAGTGGTGCACTGCGTTTCGCTGCGGCAGGCCGAGCAGGTCCGTTTGTCCCGCGAGCAGATCTCAGAAGCGGTCGGCATCGACTTGCCCTGCCCCGAGCGCGTCATAGAGCGCCCCGTGTCCGCGCCGGAACACCCCCGACAGCGACAGGGCCGGTAGCGAAGCCACCGGGCCGGGACTGCACAGCAGTGCCTCAGTCAGCTCGAACAGCGTGTCCGCTCGCGCGGTCAGGCTGTCATAGAAGCCGGCGCGAAACGCCGTCAGTGCCCCGGCGCCCGCAGCAGCGCCTGGTTCAGGGAGAATAGACAAACGAAGCCCTTGCTATCTGGATGTTCTTGCGTCGCAACAAGAATCATCAAGCAAGGGCTTCACTCGTGTTCACGCGGGGCGCTCTGACCAGCACTGCAGGTTAAAAGACAAGCTAAGAGCGTGTCTCAGTTGGCGAGTTTCTTGTAGCAGGTAACCGCTGCTGCGAGGCCGAGGAATGCGGCGAAGAGGTGTCCGTGGCGTTCGTATCGGATGGTGAGGCGGCGGTAGCCGCCGAGCCAGGCGATGGTCCGCTCGATGACCCAGCGGTGGCGGCCGAGCCGGGTTGAGGATTCGATGCCGCGGCGGGCGATGCGGTCGCCGATGCGCCGCTCGCGCAGCGCGCGGTGGCAGTCGGGGATGTCGTAGGCCTTGTCGGCGTGACCTTCTGATCCCCGCGGGGAAGTCGCAGTACTTCTAGCTGTGGGTTCCGAAGGACCACAAACTGCCCACGGGGGAGCTTCAGAACGTGCAAGCCTCGCGGCTCAGTTGACCGATCACGGCACAGCAGCCAGACGAACGAGGCTAGTGGCGGACGGTGCGGCAGGAACACCCACCGTCCGCCACGAAGCCGACCACGACCGCCGGTGGCATCAGCTGCGCTTCCGTAGCAGTCCGAAATCCATACCAACTTCCGCTGACCTGTGTTTTCTGAACCGAGGCCTTCCGGAGGTGAGACGCAGCTCGGATATCCGTGCAGCAGATCGCCATCGGTGGCCGCACCATCGAGGTCTCCAACCCCGACAAGGTGCTGTACCCCGGCGAGGGCGTGACCAAGGCCGACGTGATCGACCACTACCGCACGGTCACCGACGTTATGCTCCCGCACCCGGCAGGCAGGCCGCTGACGCTCCTGCGCCACCCTGACGGCATCGGCGCGCCAGGGTTCTTCCAAAAGCACGCCATGGACTACTTCCCGGACTGGATCCGAACCGTCGACGTGCCTAAACGAGCTGGCGGCGAGTCAGCAGCGATCCTGTGCGAGGACGAAGCGTCCCTGGTCTACCTGGCGAGTCATGACGCGATCGAGTTCCACATTCGCCCGACGACCGTCGACCAGATCGACTTCCCTGACCGGATCGTGGTCGACCTCGACCCGCCCGAAGGCATCCCGATCACGGAGCTGCGCCGTATCGCGCGCCTGACCCGCGACATGTACGCCGCGATCGGCCTTACCCCCTATCTCCAGGCCACCGGCGCCGCGGCTTCCACATCGTTGCCCCGCTTGACCGGACCGCCGGCTTCCGATTCGTTCGCGACCTAGCTGGCGACATCGTCGCGCTCATGGCCGCGAGCGAACCGGACTTTCTCACCGTCCAGCAGCGGATCGCCAGACGCGGCGACCGGATCTTCCTCGACGTGAACCGCAACGGCCGAGGCCAGACGTTCGCCGCACCGTTGCCGCGCTTCGCGCGCTCCCGGCACCGCGTCGAGTTCGGTAACCTTCGGGAGTTGATTCCTACATGCGGCACGGCCGATTGCACCGGTAGTGCTGCACTTGCTTTGAGCAGCAGTGGCCGCCGCGTTCGCACACGGCGCGGCGGCCGCACTGTTGCCACGACAGGGGATAGGCGGTGACCAGGTTCGCTCCGGCCTCAGCCACAATCGGGCAACAACCATTGTTCATGCCGGTCAAGCGCCATATGGAACGACACGAACCCGCAGCGTTCAAGGAAGCCGCCAAGCACGTCCGCCCCCCGATCTGGACGATGCACCTGCACGTCGACGGCGCATGGACTCTGGAAGGCACGTACCGGCACGACACGGGATTCGGCCTGAGCGTGACCATCGACCGGGTGCTCGGCGACCCGGTCATGCCCGCTCAGCGACGCGAAGACGCGGACTTCCCGGCCGAGGACGACGGTTGGGAGGACGACTGGGATTGCGACATCGACAAGATAGCGATCGAAGTCGAGCGCGACGACGTGGACCTGTGGGAAGGCCAGACGATAGCCGACCTGGCGGCGGAAGACCTTGACCACGACCAGGCGGGCGTGTTCGATCTGCTCACCGCCGTGGCGAAGAGCGGCGGCCAGGCCTCGGCCCTGAAGGCGTGCAGAGAGATCCGCCAGGCCCTGGTGCAACTCGCTGCCGTCGTCAGCGACACGATCGCTATCCGCCGAGAAGGCCCACATTGCCAGGGCGTGCACCGCTCAAGAGTGTCCGATTAACGACATGACGCATTTCGCCGTCTCGGGGCGGGAGGCGGCCGTGGTTTCTACGGTGGTGGACGGGTCAAGCATCCATCTGTCAAGGGAGTCAAACCTGTGAACGAGCGCCTGGACCTGGACAAGGTCACCACCAAAGAGCCCGACAACCACAAGATCGACAAACGTCTCCGCGGTTTCGGCAACGACCCGGACAACCTGGAAGCCACGTGTGACCGGGTGCCCGAAGACGGCATCGACCACGTCCTCGAACGGATCTCGCAGAGCAACGGCGGTCTCAGCACATGGCTGTGGGTCCGCCCGCGCAAGCTCACCTACTCCTTCGGGCCTCAGCATCCGGTCGGTGCGGGATTCATCAACCAGACGAACAGGCCTGCAGAGAAAGAGCTTGGCTGGACCGACAAAGTCGGCACGAAGACCGATTTCTCCGTGTCGGCATCGGCCTCAGCAAGTGTCCTGGGCTTGTTCACGGCTTCGATCACCACCAGCTTCGGCATGGAGTGGTCGACGGAGAAGACCTTCTCCGACAGCTTCAAGATCTCGCTCGATCCCGGCGAATACGGCTGGCTCACCCGCCGCGGCATGACCTGCAGCGCTGACGTTGACTTCATCTTCCCCGGAATTAACTTCTTTGGTCAACTCCAACGCGGCTATACGTGGCGGGCAACGATCGAGGGCTATGCCGGCAACGACGGCCGTCCCGACAGTTGGATCACTGGCCACGCCCAGAAGGTCGATCCGAGCCTGTACAGCCTCTTCGAAAAGGACCCGCTCCAGCAGTTCGTCCAAGCCGAGTCCGACGGGCTCCTAATCCACACGCCCGCCCCGTTGAAAATGCCCGCTGCGGTATAGGGCTTCAGCGGCGAGGGCCCGGGGAACCAGCCGCCCCGACCTGACCGCGACCTGACGGCGGCCCTGATGGAACCAGGGCCGCCATCGCCGTCCTCGGCCGGGCGCGACCACCATGCGCGGGGACGGCAAAGCCGCCGCACCCTGGTGAGCACGGCGGCCGCAGGGTCCGAAACCGCTACCGGCGTTGATGCGGAGCGTTCGCGGCGGCCAGGACGGCGTGCCGCGACAAGCGACGAAACCTGCGGTCGGTTCTGACACGGAACACTTCCATGATGATGAGAGTTCTTGCGGGCTCTGCGGCAGGGCGTGGCCGTGCGTGGGCTAGCAGTCGGACTATCAGGCATCCATGCAGGCGCGCAACGCCGCTCAGGACCAGCAGTGGGCTGCGGCCGAGAAGGCCGGGGCCAGTACTGCTGTGAGCTCGTGATGGGGCTCTTTCGGTGGCGTCGCTTCCGGTACCTGACCGGCAACCCGGAGACGACCGTGTACGACATCTCCGGCCGGCGCAAGCCCTTGTTCCCCGGAACTGACCCGCTCGTGTGGCATGAGGCGCCGTGGCGGAACTTCGAGCTCGAACCGGTAGCGAGCGAGGACGCTGCGCTTGCATGGCTGCGTCACCACATGACCGAAGCGGCGAAAGAACTTGCCTCGCGCCGGCAGCCCGTTCCCGACATCGAAGCGGCCGTAGCAGCTGCGCCCCGTGCGCTCAACGATCGCGACGCCGGATTTGCCTACGACTGGCGGACTTGGTTTCCCGGCGGGGCGGGCCTGGCCCTGGCCGTGGACACCCGATACGACGAGACGTAAGCGAGAAGGAGTACCGCATGGACCGCTTGACGACCCCGCCGGAGACGACCGGGTGCACTGACGTGTGCATGCGACTGCGAACGCAACCACCCTGGCGAAGCGCTCTGTGCCGGCCAAACGCCACTGACGCGGCAGATCTGCGCCGCTTGCGCGCACTGGCCACGGCCGACCGTGCTGGTCTGACAAACTAGCCGCCCACGGCACCTCCGAGTCAGCACCTCGTAGCATTCCGGTCCTAGTGTCACATGAGGAAGGTTCGGTCGGTGTGGGCGCGCGCGGCAACCCCAGCTCGCGCGACGTTGAACGCGGCAGCGATGTCGGTGACACGAACGGGTATGCGTCCGACAGAAGTCCTATGGCGATCAAGGGATGCGAGACCTTGCGCCGCACTGCGATACTGCGGAGATGTCCCCCGATTCCGACGCCGTCAAATGGATCATCCTTGCTCTGGCCCTGTTGCAGACCGCCGCAGCGCTGCTGCAACTCGCGATGGTGAACGGCCGGGCGCGACCCGCCGGAGCGCCTGTACCGCTCGACCAGTCAGTCAAGCTCGGGTTGACACTTCTGCCATTCGCAGTTGCCGTGGTCGTCGTGCTGCCGCACATGCCGGCGACCGCCGAGCAAGATGCCGTGAGCACGATGGAGGTCATCGCCATCTTTCTCGCCCTGTTTGGACCGGTGTACGTCGGTTACGTGATGGGGTACAACGGTCTCACCTTGGTGCGCCCTGCGGTGGCCGCTGGCAGTGCGCTGGCGAACGCGACAGCATTGGCGGCAGGTTCGCTCATTCTCTTCGTGACGTTCGCGGCCGTGCCGCCTAACCATGACGATTACCTTCTGAACATGCTCCCGCCTGGAGCGGCGGCCCTGGGCTTCTGCATGGGCGTCAGCGCCTGCCGAACAGCGAATCGGGACGCGGAGCAGTCGGAGCATAAGACCGATGATGCCGCCTGACGCCGCAACCGCCCCGCCGCCGGAGTCGAGGATGCCGGTGTTCATGCAGGTCAGCGCACAGGAAATTGTCGTACTTGCATGACAACATGAGGGCATGACAACGATTCCTGCGGCACCTGCCGTCACCATCGACACTGAAGCCGAGTACCTCGCTGCGGTTGCCGCAGCCCGTGCCGCCGCGGATGCCTACTACGGCTCTGGCGAGTCCGGTATGGATGACGATGTGTACGACCGCCTCCTGCGCGGCATCACCGCGTGGGAGGCCGAGCACCCCGATGCGGTCGTCCCTGACTCGCCCACGCGCGAAATCGCCGCCGGAGTGACGACCGGCGATGTGCCGCACGTGGTGCGGATGCTGTCGCTCGGGAACGTGTTCTCGGTCGAGCAGCTGACCGACTGGGCAGCGTCGCTCCAGCGCCGCATCGGCGGCCGGGACGTGGCCGGTTGGGTCGTCGAACCGAAGCTCGACGGTGTCGCTCTCGCGGCCAGGTACCGCGACGGCCGTTTGGTGCAGCTCGTGACCCGCGGCGACGGGTCCACCGGCGAGGACGTCTCGCACGCCATCGGCCACATCATCGGGTTGCCCCTCGAACTCTCCGAGCCGATCACGGTCGAAATCCGCGGCGAAGTGCTTATGACCGAAGCGCAGTTCGCTGCCGCGAACAAAGCCCGCGTCTCCCACGGCGGCCAGTCGTTCGCGAACCGCCGCAACGCCTCCAGCGGCTCACTGCGCGCTCAAGGTCGCGCTTACCAGGTGCAGCAGACGTTCATCGCCTACGACGCCCTCACCGACCCTGAGCACACCAGTGGCCCGACGCTCGCGACCCTCACCCACATCGACCTCATCAACCTGCTCCACACGCTCGGCGTCGGCACCACCGTCGGCAGCCGCATCACCGCGCTCGCGTGCAACACGCTCGACGAAGTCCAAGCGCGCATCGACCGCATCGGCGCGATCCGCCCCGACCTCGACATCGAACTCGACGGCGCAGTCATCAAAGCGAACACGCCCGCCGACCGCGCCGATGCCGGTACCGGGTCGCGTACCCCGCACTGGGCCACGGCCTACAAGTTCCCCGCGGACAAGAAGATCTCGACGCTCCTCGACGTTGAATGGAACGTCGGCCGGACTGGCGTCATTGCCCCCCGCGGCATCCTCGAACCTGTCGAAGTCGGCGGGACCGTCATCACCTACGTGACGCTCCACAACCCCGATGACATCCTCCGCAAGGACCTCCACCTCGGTGATCGCGTCTACGTGCTGCGCGCCGGAGAAGTCATCCCGCGCATTGAAGGCGCGATCGTCTCCCAGCGGACCGGCGATGAGCAGCCGATCGTCTTCCCCGACGACTGCCCGCGGTGTGGCGCGGCGATCGACAAGTCCGAAGTGCGCTGGCGGTGCGTCCGGGGCCGCACGTGCGGGCAGGTGGCGGGCCTCAAGTACGCCGTGGCCCGCGACTGCCTCGACGTAGACGGCCTTGGTGAAGCCGTCGTCGTCCAGTTGGTCGAACGAGGTCTGGTCAGCGATGTCGCCGACCTGTTCACGGTGACCCGCGACCAGCTGATGTCGCTGGAGCGCATGGGCGACAAGAGCGCCGACAACCTCATGGGCGCAATTGCATCGGCGAAGGCGCAGCCCCTGAACCGCGTGTTCTGCGCACTTGGCATCCGTAAGACCGGGCGATCCCTCTCACTTCGGATCGCTGCACATTTTGGATCCATGGATTCGATCCAGGCTGCGGACGCTGTCGCGTTCGAAGCGGTCGAGGGCATCGGGGCCGACAAGGCGGCGGTGATCGTCGAAGGCGTCGCCGAACTGTCCGACGTGATTAAGAAGCTTCAGGCTGCTGGCGTGAACATGGTCCAGCCTAGTTTCGCCGCGCCCAGCGGGGAGGGCGACGAAGCGGGTGAAGCTACGGATGGCGCGCTGCCGCTTACTGGCATGGCCGTCGTCGTGACCGGCGGCATGAGCGGACCGCTCGCAGACTACTCCCGAACCCAGATGAACGAACTGATTGCCCGCGCTGGCGGGAAGGCGTCCGGCAGCGTGTCCGCGAAGACGAACCTGGTCGTTGCGGGGGAGAAAGCTGGCAGCAAACTGGCGAAAGCTGAAGCGCTCGGTGTCGAGGTCATCAGCCCGGAGGAGTTCGCGCAGCGGATCGCTGCCTACTTCGACTGACGGCCCGGAACATGACGGCCGGGCTCGCAGGCTGTTCCCGCGGGCCCGGCCGTTCGCATCTCGACTCTCGGGTGTTGCACGGCAGCGCGACCTGGGCCATCAAGGGATAGCCTGATGCGATCCGATCGCGTAACCACTCTCCAAATACATGGCTTCCCGCGGCGACGCTCATTACTGCGATCGCACTCTCCTTGGTACTGCATAAATGGCGCGCCGCGCGAGCCCAACCGAGCTCACTGGACTCGTTCGATCCGCCGTTGCCGCCACTTCCGAGCCTTCGCGGCAACGTGTTCGCGCATCATCCTGAGGAACGTCAACGCGATCAATAGCGCGCTGACCCAGAACCAAGGGTCGTCAATCCAGTATTCGCGCTCGTAGATGCCGCCGACGAAGAGTCCCATCGGAATCCCCACGACCGCCCCGAACGTGAGGCTCGGAAGCTCCACCAGTGGTTTGCGGAGCGAGGGCGCCAGGGCGGCTACATGCAATGCGAGCAGAACGCAGACCAATGTGGGAAACGCGATTTCACGCCCATAGGTGTCCGCGACGAGGACCGGTGCCGCGGCGGCGGTCGCCAGGACGTAGGTGGCCGCGCTTCGAGCCCAGGGCGCCATGCGCAGTTGGGTCCGCAACGACGGCCTCGGAACTGTGCCGACAACCGCGCGCTCGGCGGCCTCGTGCTTCACCGGTACGGCAAAACTGCCCGCCACGAAGGCGGCAATCTGGACCATGGCCGAGGATATCCGTTGGTGCATGCCGCTGTTGGTCTCGATCGCATACCAGCTGACCGCGATCGCGGGAAGGAGGCCGACAGCGAGCATGAGGAGCATGACGCCGATGTAGTACCTCGGATGGTCCGGTTCGCGGATCGGCTGGATCCGATCGGGATCGCTCCGATCCATGGGGCGTCGGTCCGCGGGATTCGGGCATTGGGACATGGCGCGGCGTCGCATTCAGTTCTGAGCGGCACTGAGGGGCGGCCGCGACTGCTCGAAGTCTATCGACCGTCCCCCGTCTGCGCTCGCCACCAAGCGCGACCTCAATGCGGTTCAACGGATGCCAGACCCAGATTCAATATCGGTTCGATCGTTCTGGGGCAGCACACCGCCAGCAGGTTCGACCACGTCGAACGTGCTCGACTCGACGCATTTCGTGTGGTAGACGTCCGTGAGGACCACGCCGAGGGACCGGAACCGGATGAAGACTTCCCCGTCCGCCGTGGCCGCGATCGTACGGTGCTTCCCCGTGCCGGACGATTCGTCTTCCACTTCGTATCCGAGCTCGACCAGTGGGCTTTCACTGCCTCGAGCAGGTCCACGCAAACGGTTGGTCCTCGTTCGACGCGGCGAGCGCTTCCAATTCGGGCAGGAGCAGGGCGAGCAGGTCCTGGTTGCCCTCGGCGACCGCCTCGCGCATGACGATTCCGAATCGGGGAGATCCCAGACGAGGGAAGCGTCCACCGACGCTGTGACGGCGCGGGTGAGGTCGGCGGAGTAGCCCGACAGTTCGAAAAACCCGCTCTCCTCAGAAAGATCGGTCATTTTCGGCTCCGGTCCAGCGGCAGCGAGATCCCAAAGGTGGACACAGATGCGCCAGGTGATCACGCTGTCGGCCAAGATCGCGGGAGTCCAGATCGAGGAGCGGGTGACGGCGACGCTCCTTAATCGGCTTCAGGGTCCGGCGGACGACCCGAAGACGCAACTCGTGTGGTGAGTCCGTACCAGCGCAGGGCTACAAGCTCATTCGCACCCATTTCTTCGCCCACCGGCGGGCGTCGACGTCGGCGCGGATGGCGTTGAACAGCGGCTCGACGCGCCCCGACCGGGCCGCCTCGACCAGGGCCCGTTGCGAAAGTGCTGGTCGCTCGAAGGCGCCATGCGCCAGCCGGGGTGAGCGCCTGAGCCGGTGAGCGATGATGAGTGCCGGAAGTGATTGGCTGGGGGAGGAGTGCGGTTGAGCAGGACGGTGCCGGTGATCGCCGGTGAAGCGATGTTCTGGGCCTATGACGTGGCGCTCGGGGTGCTCTTCATCGAGGCGGCGCGAGTTGGTGCGAAGATACCGGCCGACCGGCGGCCCTCGTCTTAGCCGGAGTTGGAGCAGAGCCTTGGCGCCCAGGCGTTGGTGGGCAGCAGTTCCGCTGTCCTGCTCGACGACTTCGCTGCAGCGACAGGTATTCCTGAACTGCGTGGTGGAAGCTGCTCGCCGGATCGAGGCCCGCGGTGGCGTGAGCCGAGACGAGGTCTCGAACTGGCCCGAGTTGGAGGAGAGTGCGGCCGACTTCCTACGCGGGGCGGAACACTTTGCCGCTGCACCGCTTGGTGAGCTGGCGCAGGGTCTGGTCGATCTGGCTGCCGGCACGCTCGCCCCGGCTCCAGCCGGGCGCTATTGGTGCTACGGAACTCCCGAGGGGCGGATCGTGCAGGGCGGATAGGGCATGCTGCGACCGCGTGTCACGCTCAAGTGCGTCGATGGTTTCGGACAAGAGCTCTGGGCGTGCCCGATCCGGGCCATATCATCGGGCTATGCCATGGCTACGGCAAAGGGGCGCCGGGCGAACGGCCGACAAGGAAGCCGCTGGACACTCGACGGGAGGTGCCGGATGACCGCGCCTTCGTTCGATCGGCTCCGGCGCCACCCGCTGATAGCAGGTGTGGCGTTGTTCAACGCGTTCGGTGCCGCGTCCGGCGCGATTGGACTCATCACTGGATGGCTCTCCCTGGGGGACAAGGTCACTGACCGCCTCCCATGGGGCAGCCCGGTGATCGCAGGGGTCGCGCTGGGAGTCATCGTCGCGCTTCCGAACACCGCCCTTGCCATCGCAGCGATGTTCCGCGGTGCCCGCTGCGGTCCGTTGTCGATCCTTGCAGGCACGCTCCTGATCTGTTGGATAATCGTCCAGTTGGCGTTCATCCGGGAATTCAGCTTCTTTCAGCCGTTCTATACGGTCATCGGGCTGGCACAGATCTGGATGGGCGTCCGCGTCCTCCGAGAGCGTTCCTGAATGGTCGAGCGAAATATGCGAGCGCCTGGGAGCGAGCGTTTCTCGTGTGCCTCGACCAAGGAGGATGTTGATGTAGACGACTGACTTGTTGCTGTGCAGCTGATGGGGGCGTTGGCTCTCCGGAGTCGTCCTGCGGGGGAGGCTTCAAGCCACGGTGTGCTGGGGGAGCGGTGAGGCGACCGCGGTGAGCGACATCGGAAAAGGCGGCCGTTGAGTCGTCAGGTGGGGATCGCGGAGACGTTGCGTTGTCCTTAGGCATCATCCACCAACCGAACCCTTCAGGAACTTGAACAAGCCCTGCTCTCTTGCTGTCTGAGTTCAGCTCGCGCTTCTCTTTCGTCGAACCCCTTGGTGCACAACCGAAGTGACCGAAGTGGTGAACGGGACCCATTGCGCCGCAACAATTCTCAGGCAGCCGGCAAGCTGGCCGAGGACCAGAAGTCATGGAACCGGCTCATCGGCGCCCCAAGAGGGCCCTGGCCGAGAAGCCAACGCCGACCTGAAGACGCGTTTCCGCTGCCTGCAGAAAGTCTCGCTCAACCCCTGGAGGATCGGGACCATCGCCCGCGCGTGCCTGGCGTTCTTCCGCATCGAACACCCCGCCGCCTCATCCTCATCAGAGTGCCGCGTGAGTAGCCCGAAGAAGCTCAGTGGAAGGTTACGTAGCCGTTGCCGTCGGCGTCATCGCGCGCCGGGTTGTAGGAGTGGGAGTCCGCGCCCGCGCCCGACGGCTTGTATAGATAGATAGAGTCGCCGGTGTTGTTCCAGATGAAGTTGCAGTTGTCCCGGTAGACGACGTTGTTCGCGTCCGAATCGTTGCCGTTGCCGCCGCGAAGCCGGACGTAGTCGCCGGGCTGGAGGTAGTGGTCTGCGGTGAACTTGAAGCTGTTGCCGACAGCGTCCTTCACCAGGTAGCCCCGGAGGTTGATCGTCGCAGTCGTGGAGTAGTTCTTGATGGTCAGGTACTCCTGGTGGGTGTTCCCTCCCATGCAACGGTTGTCATCGGGGCCGGGCGCGTTGTACTGGATACCGAGGATCTTGAGGGCCGACTGGTACTCGGCAGCGGAGGCCGGGGTCGCGGTGGCAGCGAGGGCGGCGACGGCCAGGCCGACGGCTATAAGCGTCTTCTTAAGCACTAGAATGTCCTGATTGTTGCGAAGTCAAGGGATGGCTCGAATCGCACGTCGTGGGGATGTTCGAGCGACTGAGGACAAATGATAGCACTCATCGGAATTGCAGTAGGGGAGCTCGCCTGCACCCGTTGCCGCCTGTAGCGCCTCCATTCCCGCAGGTTGCCTATCGGAATATGCGTTTCCGCTGCCCGCAGAAGGTCTCACTCGATCCCTGGAAGATCGGGATCATCGCCCGCGCCTGCCTGGCCATCCACCGCATCGAGCGACCCCGCCGACTCATCCTCACTCAGCGCACATGATGCGTTTCCCGAAAAGGCTCAATGGGTCCTCAGGGATCAACGGCGCGGCGGCCGCGGCCGGGGTGTCGGGGGAGCCGATAGGGGAGCCGATAGATCTAGAAATGATAACCAATGGCGACCAACTGAGACCCACAGTGACTGCGGTCCTTCGGTATTGAGCAACAGGGCCATTCAACAAATCGGATATTATGATATGTAATTTTAGCTTTGAGGTGCTAGTGTCCTGTTATGGACGTGGGAGTTCAAGTCCCCCCTCGCGCACAGATTCAAAGGCCCCGGATATCTGGGGCCTTTCTTTTTGTGGTGATTAGGGATGCTGACCTTTGTCGGGTGCTAGCGGGGAGCCATTCATGGAGCCAATTTGGCTCCATCAGGTCCTTTTAGGTCTGTGTGGTGGTTCCTGATGGCTTCGTCGAGGAGTTCGGAGCCTTGGGTGATGACGAGGCGAAGCTGGTGCCGGTAGACCTTCCAGGTGGTGGCGGTGTCCTTGTGGCCGAGGAGGTCGGCGATGAGCTCGATCGATGCTCCGGCCTCGGACATGATCGACGTGAAGGTGTGGCGCAGCTCCCGGGGCGTCCAAGAACCGGGCAGGCCCGCCCTGCCAGCGATCGCTTGGACCTTGTCGTGGACGGACTCGGCGACCTGGACCGTGTCGTCGCGGGTGCCGAACATGTAGACGATCCCTTCGGACTTCCAGCCGTGTTCGGCGCGCCATTTCTGTTGCTGTTCTTGGTGTTCGGTGAGGATGTCGACCGCGAGTTGGGGAAGGGCGACGGTGCGCCGGCGGTCTTCGGATGCACCTGTCCGCAAGAGCAGATCTGCCCTTTGACCGGTTGAGGTGCAGGTGCCGTCATTGGAGCGGTCGCGCTTCCTCGGTGCGGATGCCTGTGAGCACAGAGAGGGCGATGTAGCCGCGGACCGGGCGGCCGGGTTCCTGCGCAGCCACGGCGTCGCCTCCCGCTGCCGGTCCCACTTCCATCGTAGGATCTCGACCTTCAACCGGTGCCCTACTCGGGATTTGAACCGAGACTGTGTGGGTTCTGAGTCTTCTCTCTCTGCCAGTTGGAGTGGTGGGACCGATACCGATGGGCTGGACGGGAGCAAGCTGCTTCCCGTCCACGGGCGTCCGGGAGATCCGGTGGCTGTCGTGGGCGGGGGAGGAGCGGGGCCTCCACGCTGCGGTCATCTCGGCGGTGAGCTCGTTGCCATTCCTGTCGTACGTCCCCTGGACGAGGAAACTCGGGGAGGAGCCGTGTTCGGCCAGTTCGGGGGCGTATGGGTCTGTGACATGACCCGGGCGAGCGCTGAACCCATGCGCACTTTGACGGGGCACAGAGGCGGATCCTGTGATGTGGTCAGGGCTCTTTCCAGGCAGTATTCAGGTAGCGGCCCTGGTTATCGCAGTTTGCTTCCGGTGTCGAGCGGGTTCTGTGAGGGGTGTGGGTTCGAATCCCTGCAAACCCCTGAATCGGGTCCTGGGTACAGAAACGAACCTGAGCTGTCAGGCGATCGGGATGGGTCTTGATGCGTTCATCCGCACCACCGTCTTTGCTGGCCGCCCGACGCGGTGCAACTTGGCCCCGAACAACAACGTTCGCGGCCTTCACGGCCGACCTGGCCGACGAGCGGTGGCTTCGGGTGTACCGAGGGCTCGGGACTGAGCCGACCCGTGAACGCACCGCGGGCCCGTGGGCCGCTCAGTTTCAGGCTCGGCGGTAGGCGCGTACCGCCAGCGGCGCGAACAGGATGACCAGTCCGGCGGACCAGGCGAGGGTCCAGAGGAGGTCGCCGGTGACGGTGTGGCCGTTCGGGATGGCGTCGGGGCCGAGCATGAGGCCGCGCATGGCGTTGGCGACGACGGTGACGGGTTGGTGGGCGGCGAAGGTCTGGAGCCAGTCGGGCATGGTCTCGACGGGGACGAAGACGGCGCTGGTGAAGCCGAGTGGGAAGACGAGCATGTAGACGGCGGCTTGGACGGCTTCGGCGGAGCGGATGAGCAGGCCGAGGGTGACCATCATCCAGGCGATGCTGAACGCGAAGGCGAGAGCGACGCCGATCGCGGCGAGGACTTCCAGGACGCTGGTCTGCCAGCGGAAGCCGATGAGGGCGCCGACGCCGAGCATCACCAGGATGGTGAAGACGGCGCGGACGAGGTCGGCGATGGTGCGTCCGGCGGGGACGGCGAGGCGGGCCATGGGCAGGGACCGGAACCGGTCGACCGAGCCGCGCTGGAGGTCGTCGGCCATGCCCGCGGCGGTGTTGGCGCCGGAGAAGAGTGCGAACTGGGCGATGAGGCCGGGGATGAGCCAGTTGACGTACTCGTCTTCAGCGCCGGGCGGGAGCGATCCGGTGACGGCGCCGCCGAAGACGTAGGTGAACATGAGGATGAAGATGACCGGCATGACCGCTGAGAGCGGGAGGACGCCGGGGATTCTGAGGATGTGGCGCAGGTTCCGGCGGGTGATGACGGCGGTGTCGGTGACCAGGCGGCCCGTACTCGGGCGGGCGGGTGCGGCGAGGGCGGTCATGGTGCGGTCCTTCAGTTCTCGGCCCGGTCTGTGGCCGGGCGGTGGTCGGTGAGTTCGAGGAAGGCGTCGTCCAACGTGGGCTGGCGTAGTGCGACGGCGGTCGGGTGGATGTCGTGGGCGTCGAGCGCGTCGAGTGCGGTGCGCAGGTCGGTGTAGCCGCCGGGGGCGGGCAGGAGCAGGCCGTCGCCGTCGGCCGTGGCGGTTTCGAGAACTCGGGCTGCGGTTTCGCGGTCGGTTTCGGCGAGGCCGATGGTGAGGACGGTGCCGCCGGTGCGTGCTTTGAGTTCGTCGCTGGTGCCTTCGGAGATGATGCGGCCGTGGTCGATGACGGCGATGCGGTCGGCGAGCCGGTCGGCTTCTTCGAGGTACTGGGTGGTGAGCAGGACGGTCGTGCCATCGGCAACGAGCTGTTGGACCATGCACCAGACTTCGCGGCGGTTGGCCGGGTCGATCCCGGTGGTGGGTTCGTCGAGGATGAGCAGCGCCGGACGCCCGACCAGGGACGCGGCGAGGTCGAGGCGGCGTCGCATGCCGCCCGAGTAGGTCTT
The DNA here is from genome assembly GCF_042647865.1 of Glycomyces rhizosphaerae. Lineage (NCBI taxonomy): Bacteria > Bacillati > Actinomycetota > Actinomycetes > Glycomycetales > Glycomycetaceae > Glycomyces > Glycomyces rhizosphaerae. The sequence goes on along the minus strand of NZ_JBHRWO010000002.1, from coordinate 40,503 downwards.
GGCGTACCGGCCCGCGACGTCGGCGAGGCCGAAGAGGTCGAGGATCTCGCTACTGCGGCGCTTGGCTTCGCGGGCGGTGAGGCCGTAGAGGCGTCCGACCATCTCGAGGTTCTCGGCGCCGGTGAGGTAATCGTCGACGGCCGCGTACTGCCCGGCGAGGCCGATCTTCGAACGCACCGCTGACGGGTTGGTGGCGACGTCGATGCCACTGATGCGGGCGGTGCCCGAGTCGGGGTTGAGGAGGGTGGCGAGGACGCGGATGAGGGTGGTCTTGCCTGCACCGTTGGGGCCGAGCAGGGCGAACACGCCGCCGATGGGGATGGCGAGGTCGACGCCGTCGAGCGCAACGACTTCCTTGCCGAATCGTTTATGCAGGTCAGTGACCTCGACTATCGGGTTCACGACGGTACCTCTCGTAGGTAAACTTTATTAAGTACATCTCAGAGTATACATACGAGAGTATTAGACTCAAGGGCACTAAACCACGGGAGGCGTGATGGCGGGCGAGGCTGAGGCGGCGGCACCGGTCAGGCGGCTCAAGCGCGCCGAGCGGCGCGAGCAGATCCTGGACGCGGCCACGAGCGCGTTCTCCCGCGCCGGGTACACCGCCACGGGCCTTGACGACATCGCCGCAGCGGCGGGTATCAGCCGCGCGATCCTGTACCGCCACTTCGATTCCAAGGCCGAGCTGTACCAGCGGGTGCTCGACCGGGTGTGCGAGCGGCTCTATGCCGAGACCGGGAAAGGCGAGTACACGCAGGACAGCATCGACGGCCTGGTCAGAGCTGCCGCACAGGATCCGGACGGGTTCCGGCTGCTGTTCGACCGGGCCGCGCGTGAACCGGAGTTCGCCGCCGAGATGCTCCGCTTCCGCGACGACATGACGAAGGCAGCGCACCACTACCTGGTCGAGGTGGTCGAGGATCCGGCCTGGGCCAAGTGGGCTTCGCAGATGGCCGCGACTACCGCGATCGGGGCGGTCATGGCCTGGCTGGACGCCGGGCAACCCGATCCCGGCCTCGTCGCGGTGCGTATCCGCCGCACTGTCGAGGGCGTCATTGACGCCGCCCGCAGCACCTGATCAGCGGCGCAAGGTCTCCTTCATCCGCAGCGCGACCACGATGCCGGAGGCGGCGGTGAGTGCGGCGACGACAGTGATGGCGGTGGGGATGCCGTAGTTGTCGGCGAGCAGGCCGGCCGCCAAGGCGCCGATGGCGAATCCGGCGTCCCTCCAGAGCCGGTAGACGCCGACGGCTCGGGCTCTCCAGGTGGGGTGGACGGTGTCGCCGATGGCGGCGAGGAGAATCGGGTAGACCATCGCGGTCCCGACCCCGAGGATCACTGCGGCGCTCACCCAGGCGGTGAAGCCGTCTGCGGCGGCGAAGGCCGCCAGGCCGACGGCTTGGACGAGCATGCCCCAGACGATGAACTGCTTGCGGCCCAACCGGTCGGAGACGAGTCCGGTGGCGAGTTGCCCGAAGCCCCAGACTGCGGGGTAGATCGCGGCGATGAGTCCGATGTCGGCCACGCTGAGGCCGTCGGCGGCGAACAGGATCGGCAGCAGGCCCCAGGCGAGTCCGTCGTTGAGGTTGTTGACCAGCCCGGCCTGGCTTACGGCCGAGAGGGTCGGGTCGGTGAGGCTGGTGCGGGCGAGCACCTGGCGGGTCGACAGGCCGTGCTCGCCGCCGATATGCGACTCGGCCTCCAGGTCGACGTGGCCGGCGGTCTCACGGACGGCGAACACCGACAGGCCCAGCGCGATGGCGACGTAGGCCGCGCCGAGGCTGAACGCGCCGGGCTGCCAGCCGTACTCGGCCGCCAGCCACCCGGTCGCCATGGAGGTCGCGGCGACCGCGACGTATCCGGCGGCCTCGTTGAGGCCCATGGCCAGGCCGCGCCGGTTCGGCCCGGCCAGGTCGATCTTCATGATCACCGTGGTCGACCAGGTGAGTCCCTGGTTGATGCCGAGGAGGACGTTGGCGGCGATCACCCAGGACCAGTCGGGTGCGAACATGAGCATGAGCGGCACCGGGATCGCCACCAGCCACCCGGCGATGAGGACCGGCTTCCGCCCGTACCGGTCGCACAGGCTCCCGGCGAAGAAGTTCGTGGCGGCCTTGGCCGCGCCGAACACCGCGATGAAGACCAGCGCGGTCGTGTAGGACGTGATGCCGAAGACGTCCTCGCCGAACGCGGTGAGGATCCGTTCCTGCCCCAGCAGACCACCGACCAACGCGTTGACGACCACGAGCAGGCTGAACTGCCCCAGGTTCGCGACCAGGCCGAGCCGTACCGGGTTCGACTCGGCGCTCATCGGCCTTCCGACAGCTCGACTCCCGTGGCGCGGGCGAGCTGGCGCGGACTGCCGGCCAGGACCGCGACCTGGGCGCCGCGGCGGGCGGCGAGGCTGGCGGCGGTCATGGCCCGCTCGCCGTGCCCGCACATCGACAGCAGCGGCCCCGACGGCAGGTCCGCGGCGGCCAGCGCACCGAGTTCGATGCCGACCGCGACGGGCAGGTGCCCGGCCTCGTACTCGGATTCCTGGCGGACGTCGAGCACAGTGGCAGACTCCAGTTTCGCGGCTTCGGTTGCGTCGAGCACCGGGATGGCGGCGGTGGGGCCGTCCCAGGAGTGCATGCCGCCGTCGAGTTCTCCGACGAGGCCGTAGCCGATCTTCGCTGCCTGCCAGGCGATCTCGGCAGGATCCTGGTCCTCGCCGCGGACGATGACCACCGGTGTGTCGGCCTCGATGACCCAGCCGAGCCAGGTCGCGAACTGGTCCCGCAGCGGGATCGAAACCGCCCCGGGGATATGCGCCGCGCCGAAGGCGGCGACCGGCCGGACGTCGACGACCACCGCGCCCGCGTCAATGAGGTGTTGCGCTTGTTCGATCCCCAAGGGCGGCAGGGCGGGCGGCTCGGCGACCACGGCTGGGCCGGACCGGTTGACCTCGCTGAGCCGGTCGAAGTACGTCGGATAGGTGCCCAACCCTGCGAGCAGGCGGGAGACGAACTCGTCCTCGCTGTCGGCGGCCAGCAGCCAGTTCCCGGCCTTCTCCGCGCCGATGGTCGAGGTCCGCTCCGAACCGGGTGGGGCCGAGCAGAACGAACCCGCGCCGTGCGTGGGCCACACCGCCACTTCGTCGGGCAGGTCGATAAGGCGCTGGATCGACCGGTACTGCGCTCGCGCCAGCTCTTCGGTGCGGCTGACGTCGACCAGGTCAGTGCGCGCCGCCGCGCCGACGATGAGCGACCCGCCGGTGAAGACGCCCAACGGTTTCGCGCCGTCGAGCAGCAGGTAGGACAGGTGCTCGTCGGTGTGCCCCGGCGTACCGAGTGCCCGCAGGGTCAGACCGCCCAGGTCGACTTCGTCGCCGTCGGCTAGGCCTCGGTGAGTGAACTTGCGTCCTCCGGCGGTTGATGCGAGGACCTCCACCGGCCCGTGCGAACGCAGTTGCAGCGCCCCCGAGACGAAATCAGCGTGCAGATGGGTCTCCGCCACGAATCGCGGCCGCAGACCCTGCCGCTCCGCGGCCGCACGGATCTGCCGCAGGTCGCGGGAGGGGTCGAGCACAAGCGCCCCGCCGTCACCGAGATCCAGGAGATAGGCGGCATTGCCCAGTCCCTCGTCGACAAGTGTCGTCAATCCGAGCTCGCTCATCGCGGTTCTCCTTCACGGGGCGCACCCCTAGGCCAAAGTGATACAGTATTCCAAGGAATTATGGAATATAATGAGAGGCTACCACCGTGGCGGAGAAGAAAGCGGCACTGTTCGACCAGCTCGCGCGTGTCGGCAAGGCCCTCGGCAACGGCAAGCGCCTCGAACTCATCGACCTGCTGACCCAAGCCGAACGCTCCGTGGAGCACCTCGCCGCCGCCTCCGGGATGGGCCTGACCACCGTCTCGGCCCACCTCCAGACGCTCAAACAGGCAGGGCTCGTCACCACCCGCCGCGAGGGGCAGAAGATCCACTACTCCCTGGCCGGTAACGATGTCGCCGCTCTCTACCGACTCACGCGCGACACCGCCGCCGCACATCTCGCCGACGTCGAACGCGCCGCCGCCGACTACCTCGGCGACACCCCCGATCAGGTCAGCCGCGACGAACTTCTCGCTGGGATCGAACGCGGCGAGTACACGATCTTGGATGTGCGCCCCGTCGAGGAATATGCGGCCGGACACCTACCCGGAGCCATCAACATCCCAATCGACCAGCTTCCCGACCGACTCGGCGAGATCCCAGGCGACGCAACGATCGTGGCCTACTGCCGCGGGCCCTACTGCGTCTTCGCCCACGACGCCGTCGAACTGCTCGCCGGGTCCGGGCGCAACGCCCGCCGCCTCGAAGACGGCCTCCCCGAATGGCGCTCCGCAGGCCTGCCGACCGCAACTGCCGCGGTTGGCAGCGCAGGCTGAATGGATCCCGTCCGCCTGCTCATACCCGGCCCTCAACCCGCGGCACCCCATACGGCTCGGCTCGTTCAACCACGGCCGCTGGACCAGCGCGAACGGCTCAGATTACCTAAGATGGGCTATGCCCCCTAGCAATCCAGCACCCGCTCCATCTTCACCATACGGATCGGCTCGGGGCCTGCCAACATTTCAGCAGCACTCGCAGCAGCTTCAGGTCATGCGACTGTTCGCACTGTTTTCCCCGCAGGTCAGACTCCAGGTCGACCAGAGCCAGTCCCTCCTCGACCACCTGGTCGGCACCGTCGATTACTTCTACGACGCCTCGCCAGTCGTGACTGGCGATAGACGACTCGGGTCCAGAGCGCCCATCGCCAGTAGAACTAACGGCGCACTGCGTATTTCCTGGCTGGCGCTGTTCGGCTCCCGGATCCCGTCGGCGGCACGGGTGTTCCTGCTGACGCTTGCGATCGTCGACGATCTGGGCGCGATCGCGGTCATCGCCGTGTTCTACACCGAGGAGGTGTCCCTGGGCTGGCTCACCGCCGCCGGTCGCGATCGGGCTGCGCCTGCTCAACGTCTGGTCCGCGCCCGTCTACCTCATCGTCGGCATCGCCTTATGGCTGGCCATGCTCGAATCCGGTGTCCACGCCACCATCGCGGGCGTCATCATGTGCCTGATGCCGTCGTTGTTCGCCCTTGCGAACGCCGGTGTCGCCCTCTCCGGTGACCTGCTCGCCACTGCCGCGACCTCGGCGGTCACGCTCGGCATCGTCCTGGGGCTCGCACTGGGCAAGACGCTCGGCATCACCCTCGCGACGTGGATCGCGGTCAAGCTCGGTGCTGGCCGCCTGCCGACCGGCACGAACTGGCCGCTGCTGGTCGCCATCGCGGCGGTCGCAGGGATCGGGTTCACGGTGGCGCTGTTCATCACCGAACTCGCCTTCCGCGGCGAGGACACCGAGATGCTGACTGCTGAGGCGAAGATCGGCGTGCTCGTCGGGTCCCTCATCGCCGTGCTCCTGGGCGCCGGCCTCGTCGCCTTCACCGCCCCCAAACGCCGGCCCGCGCACGACGACGCGGACGAGGACTCCCGAGCAGCCTCGATCGCCTGACCGGGGGAGCGGCAGCACCCCGAAAACGCGCAACCTCGGCGAGATTCGCCCGCACCAGGGCGTGAGGGACGGAGCAATGGTGTTGGACCAGCAGGAAGCCCCGCCGCACCGGCTCGCAAACACGAGTCCAACCTTCGTCATCAGTATTGCTGTGCCTCAACGTGTTAGGAGCTCTGAGGCCGACAATAGGACACCGGGAACATGAGAATATGTTCCCGGTGTCTTCGTGAGTTTGTGTAGAGGCAGCGGCGCTCTCGGATGACATTTGCGAGGAAGCCCGCTCGTTCAAGGGAGTGATGAACTTCCCGGTCTCGAGGTCTGCCCACTTTCCTTGGCACTCAGGCTCAAAGGCAGCTTCTCAGGCCATATCCAGTGCGAGCCTTCGGCCTGCCAGTCCTCGTGGTCGGTCCGCGATCCAGGCGCCCACTGACAGGAGCACCGAAGCGGCCGAACTGCTGCCTCGGTTCAATACCAGCGGCACACCCTCGTCGCCTCCGGCACCGATGCCCGGATCGATCGGGATGCGGCCTAGAAGCGGGACTTCGTAACCGAGTGTCGCGGTGAGGGTCTCGGCCACCTGAGTGCCGCCGCCTGAGCCGAAGGGCTCCCAGACGTCGCCTGTGGGCAGCTCGGCCCAGGCCATGTTCTCGATGACCCCGACGATCCGCTGCTTGGTCTGCAGCGCAACGGTTCCGGCGCGTTCGGCGACCTCGGCGGCGGCGAGGTGCGGGGTGGTCACCACCAGGGTTTCGGCGGCGGGGAGCAACTGCGCGAGCGTGATCTGGACGTCCCCGGTCCCCGGTGGCATGTCGATCAGCAGCACGTCGAGGTCGCCCCAGTAGACGTCGACCAGGAACTGCTCCAGGGCCCGGTGCAGCATCGGCCCCCGCCAGAGCACGGCGGCGTTCTCCTCCGTGAACATCCCCATCGAGATCACCTTCACGCCGTGTCCGATCGGCGGCATGATCATCTGCTCCACCTGCATCGGCATGGTCCGCACGCCGAGCGCCCGCGGAATCGAGTGCCCGTAGATGTCCGCGTCCAGCACCCCGACGGCGAGCCCGCGCAGTGCCAGGGCGGCGGCGAGGTTCGCGGTCACGCTCGACTTCCCGACCCCGCCCTTCGCCGACGCGATGCAGTAGACCCGGGTCAGCGAGCCGCGGGCGGCGAACGGGACGGCTCGCTCTTCGCCTCCGCCCTTGAGTCGCTTCCGCAAGTCGGTCCGCTGCTCGTCGGTCATCACGTCCAGTTCGACCGCGACCGACGACACGCCTTCCACCTGCTCCACGGCGGCGGTCACGTCACCCGTGATCTTCTCCCGCAGCGGACAGCCTGACACGGTGAGCGCCACCGTGACCGTGACTGCCCCGCCGTCGAGTGCGACGTCGCGGACCATTCCCAGTTCGGTGATCGGTCGTCCGATCTCGGGGTCGTGGACCGTTTCCAGCGCCGCGTTGATCCGCTCTCGAAGACTGCTCATGACTCGCTCCTCTCGGGGACGTTCCAAGTCTCGGGCCCGGCGATCACATCGGCGATCGACGGGGGCCGCGCTTCACGGGCCAGGGCCGCCTGGTCGCGGACGTCGTCGTCGTACGCGGGCCGGGACACGCTCCGGAAGACGCCGGTGACGGTGGTCGACAGGTCCTGAGTCGAGAGTCGGGAGAGCGCGAACGCCAAGGACGGGTCGTCGTCGCCCGGGTCGTGCACCAGGATCGTCTTCGGGTCGGCCTCGCTGCGCGGCACCACGGCAAGCCTGCCGCGGTGGTCGCGGACCACCACCTGCGCGCCTCTGCCGTCCTCGCCCACGGGCCCGAACTCGATCTGCTTTCCGGCGCGCAGCCGGATCAGCCGGTGCGGCGCCTGTTCCGGGTCCTTCAGGGCGTCGAAGGCGCCGGCGTTGAAGATCGGGCAGTTCTGGTAGATCTCCACCAGCGCCGTTCCCCGGTGCTCGGCGGCCTGGCGAAGGACGTCGGTGAGCCCTTCGCGGTCCGAATCCATCGCCCGCGCAACGAAACTCGCCTCCGCGCCGAGCGCCAGCGAGACGGGGTTGAACGGCGCGTCCGGTGATCCGGCCGGGCTCGACTTCGTCACCATCCCCTTGTCGCTCGTCGGCGAGTACTGCCCCTTGGTGAGCCCGTAGACGCGGTTATTGAACAGCAGGATCTTCAGGTTCACGTTCCGGCGCAACGCGTGGATGAGGTGGTTGCCGCCGATCGACAGCGCGTCGCCGTCGCCGGTGATCACCCAGACGGAGAGATCCGGCCGCGCCACCGCCAGACCGGTGGCGATCGCGGGCGCCCGGCCGTGGATCGAATGCATCCCATAGGTGTCGAGGTAGTACGGGAACCGCGACGAGCAGCCGATCCCGGAGACGAAGACGATGTTCTCCTTGCGCAGCCCCAACTCGGGGAGCATCGCCTGAACGGTGCTGAGGATGACGTAGTCGCCGCAGCCGGGGCACCAGCGCACCTCCTGGTCGGACCGGTAGTCCGCGGCCTTCTGCGGCTCCGGGTCGCGCGGGACCAGTGCGGTCCCGGAACGTCTGCCGGATTGGACTTCGATGTCGACGGTGGTCATGCCGGGGCCCCTTCCATCAGGTCGATCAGGACGGTCTGGAGCTCGTCGGCCTTGAACGGCTGCCCGGTCACCTTGGTGTGGCTGACGATCTCCGTCATCCCGCGGGCCCGGAGCAGCAGCGCCAATTGGCCGAGGTTCATTTCGGGGACGACCACCCGGTCGTATGAGGACAGGACGGCGTCGAGGTTGGCCGGGAACGGGCACAGGTGGCGCAGGTGCGCCTGCGCCACGGCGTGGCCTTGGGATCGCAGGCGGCGCACCGCAGCGCGGATCGGGCCGTATGTCGATCCCCAGCCGAGCACCAGCAGCCGGCTCAAGTCCGGGTCGTCGACCTCGAGATCGGGTACGGCGATGCCGTCGATCTTCGCCTGCCGAGTACGGACCATCACCTCGTGGTTCTGCGGATCGTAGGAGATCGCGCCTGTCCGGTCGGCCTTCTCCAGGCCGCCGATCCGGTGCTGCAGGCCGACAGTCCCGGGGATCGCCCAGGAGCGCGCAAGCGTCTCGCGGTCGCGCAGGTAGGGCCAGTAGTCGCCGCTGTCGTCGGTGGCGTTGGGCTCGGTCGCGAACCCGGGATCAATCGGCGCCAGGGCGGCGACGTTCGGCAGCAGCCACGGCTCGGAGCCGTTGGCCAGTGCGCCGTCGGAGAGCAGCAGCACCGGGGTGCGGTAGGTGACCGCGATCCTGGCCGCTTCGACGGTGGCGTCGAAGCAGTCCGAAGGGGACCGAGGAGCCACGATCGGTACTGGTGACTCGCCGTGTCGTCCGAACCGCGCCTGCAGCAGGTCGGCCTGCTCGGTCTTGGTCGGCAGCCCGGTGGAGGGGCCGCCGCGCTGGACGTCGACGACCAGGAGCGGCAGTTCGGTCATGACCGCGAGGGCGATGGTCTCGGATTTCAGTGCGATCCCCGGACCGGAGGTGGTGGTGACGCCCAACGCGCCGCCGAACGACGCTCCCAGGGCCGCGCCGATCGCTGCGATCTCGTCCTCGGCCTGGATGGTGAGCAGGTCGAAGTTCTTGTGGCGGGCGAGCTCGTGGAGGATGTCGGAGGCAGGCGTGATCGGGTAGGTGCCGAGCACGACCTTCATCTTGGCGACCCAGCCCGCGGCGAGGATGCCGAGTGCCAGGGCGGCGTTGCCGCTCACCTGGCGGTACTCGCCGGCGGGTAGCGCCGCCGGCGGGACCCGGTAGGTCGTGGCGAACAGCTCGGTGGTCTCGCCGTAGTTCCAGCCGGCGCGGAAGGCGAGCACGTTCGCCTCCGCGACCGTCGGCTTCTTGGCGAACTTCGCCCGCAGCGCCTGCTCGACACCGGCGGTCGGGCGGCCGTACATCCACGAGAGCAGTCCGAGGGCGAACATGTTGCGCGACCGCAGTGCGTCCTTGCGCCCCACCCCGAGCGGTGCGACGGCTCCGAGCGTGATGGTGCCCATGGCGACCCGGTGCACGGTGAGGTGGCCGAGCGACCCGTCCTCGAGCGGATCGGACTGGTAGTGGGCCTTGGCCAGGTTGCGCTTGGTGAACTCGTCGGGGTCGCAGATCACCACGCCTCCGGCCCGCAGGTCGCCGACATTGGCTTTGAGCGCGGCCGGGTTGAACGCGACCAGGACGTCCGGGGCGTCGCCGGGCGTGTGGACGTCGCTGTCGGCGAAGTGCACCTGGAACGACGAGACACCATGGACCGTGCCTTGCGGTGCCCTGATCTCGGCCGGATAGTCGGGCATCGTGGCCAGGCCGTTGCCGAACGCGGCGGTCTGCAGAGTGAACCGGTCGCCGAGGAGCTGCATCCCGTCGCCCGAGTCCCCGGCGAACCGGACGACCACCTTGTCGATCCCAATGGCGGTCATGACGCCTCGTATCCAGTGATGAAGGGCGTGTCCACGCCGATCTCGCCAATCCGCTTCGCCCCGCCGACGCTGCCCAGCGGCTCGTTCCGGCCCGGCAGCAGCTCGTGGAAGAACCGCGCATTGTCGGCAATGAACTCGGCCTCCTCGTCAGGGACGTCGTCGGCGGGCAGGATCGCCTCCACCGGACAGACCGGCTCGCAGGCGCTGCAGTCGATGCACTCGTCGGGGTTGACGTAGGCGCTCCGCGCTCCGATGTAGATGCAGTCGACCGGGCATTCTTCGACGCAGGCCCGGTCCGTCACGTCGACGCACGCGGAACCGATGACAAAGGTCATGAGAGGGAACCTTCCTGGGAGCTTCTGGGGTCAGGACTGGGGGAGGTCGGGGGAGTGCCCGAGCAGCGCGAGGATCTCCTGGCGCTGACCGGCGAACTCCGGCTCGAGCTGGGCGCCCGGCCGCCTGGGGCGGGCCACTTCGACGATGCGAGCCGCCCGGGCCGGGCGGGAGGTCAGGACGACCACCCGATCTCCCAGCAGGAGCGCCTCGTCGACGTCGTGGGTCACGAAGAGGATCGTGGTGCGGTGCCGCAGCCAGACCGAGACGAGGAGTTGCTGCATCTCCAACCGAGTCTGGGCGTCGAGCGCCCCGAACGGCTCGTCCATGAGCAGCACCCGCGGCTCGGCGGCCAGGGTCCGGGCCAACTGCACGCGCTGGCGCATGCCGCCCGAGAGCCGCCGCGGCAGGTGCTCGGCGAATCCGGTGAGGCCCACTTGGTCGAGTAGTCCGGTGGCGATGGCGCGTCGTCGCTTGCGGAGCACGCCGCGCATCGCGAGCGCGAACTCGACGTTGCGCCGCGCGGTGCGCCACGGCAGCAGGGCGTCCTCTTGGAAGACCATGGCGCACTTGGTGTCCGGGTGGTCGTGCGGATCGCCGTCCACGCGTGCCGCCCCGGCGGCGATCGGTTGGAGACCGGCGAGGGCGCGGAGGATCGTCGACTTGCCGCAGCCTGAGGGCCCCAGCAGGATGACCACCTCGCCGGGTTCGACGACGAGGTCGATCTCGGCGGCGGGGCCGTCGTCGTAGTCGATGCGGACGTCGCGGAGTTCGACGCGGGCTCCGGTCGCGATCGTGGTGTTCACCAGCCCTCCCCGGGCAGCCACCGGTTGACCCGGCGTCCAATCCGCTCGATCGCCCACGAGGTCGTGAAGCCGAGCAGGCCGATGGTGAGCATTCCGGTGACCACGCCCGCGTAGTCGAGGAGCGAGTAGGACATCCAGGTCCAGTACCCGACGCCGAACTGGCCGGAGATCATCTCGGCGCTGATGACGCAGATCCAGGCGACGCCCATGCTCACCGACAGTCCGGAGAAGATGGACGGCATCGCGCCGGGGAAGACCACGTGCACGAGCACCTGCCATCGGTTCGCTCCCAGCGTCCGGGCCGCATCGGTCCATACGGGAGGGAGTGTCTTCATCGCGTGGATGGTCGCCACTGTGATCGGGAAGAAGGCCGCGAAGGCGGTGATGAACACGATCCCCTGCTCGCCTGTCGGGAAGAGCAGGATGGCGATCGGGACCAGGGCGATGGCCGGGACCGGCCGTGCCACTTCGATCAGGGGCCGGACCAGTGCGGCGGTCGTCTTCGACCGTCCGATGGCGATCCCGGTCAGGACCCCGGTCACGCCGGCGATCGCGAAGCCGGTGAGGATCCGTCTCAGGCTGGAGAGGACGTGCTGGTAGAAGACCGGCGCCTCCAGTTGCAGCCGGATCGAGGTGCCGACTTCCGCGGGGCCGGGCATCTTGTCGAACCGGAGCCACGCGACGACGTCGTACTGGGTGAGCAGCTGCCAGGCCGCGAGGGCGGCGAGAATCGGAACCGCCGGCAGGAGCCGGCGGGCGGCTCTGCGTGGCGAGCGGCGCGGCGAGGCCGTCGTCGGGGCCTCGGTCGCCTCGGGAGCTGGGAGGAGGTCGGCTGTCGGCCGTTCCTTTGTGGTCGTCATGGGGTTTGGTTCCTTCCGCTCGGTCAGACGCTGTCGAGGGCGGTCTGATAGTCGATGACCTGCGAGCCGGCGTGCTCGGTGGCGTACGCGTCGGCGTCGGCGACGGTGCCGAACGGCAGCAGGGTCGCGTTCTCGCCCGCGCTCGGATCGCTCACCCAGGTCGCGTGCTCGCCGAAGATCCGGGTCCCCGACGAAGCGTCCGGGACGTAGAGCGCCCGGTACTCGCCGCCCTGGGCGACCAGCCGGAGCAGGCAGGTCGGAGTGGCGGCGACCTGTGTGGTCTCCTCGCCTGCAGGCCAGGCCTCGGATGCGGTGGCGGGGTCGGCGACGTCGATGCCGCAGACTTCGTCGTGGCCGGTGATCGCCGAAGGGTTGGTCAGCGAGGCCTTGGTCTCGTCGTAGGCTGCGCCGTAGAGCTCCCGCAGCGGCTCCTCATTGACGAAGTCGTCGAGGTCGAGCTGCTCGAGGGCGCCGAGCTCCTGCAGGAACGGCAGGCCGGTCTCGACCGCGCCGACGAGTTCTTCCTTGACGGTCATGTCGAAGGTGACCGCGCCGTTCGGGCCGTTGTAGAGGTAGACGACCTCCGGTGGGAGCCCGGTGGCCTCGGCGACCATCATCGCGGCCTCCAGCGGATGCTGGTGGAGGAACTCCATGGCCTCTCTCTGCGCGGCCAGGAACGCCTGGAGCACTTCGGGATGCTCCTCGGTGTACGCGTCCGACGCGACCACGCCGTGGAAGGTGGGAACGCCCGTGTTGCCGTCGTGCAGCAGTCGGCCTCCACCGGAGAAGACGACGCGCTGCGGGAACGGGACGAATTGGGCGAGTGCGTCCACCTGGTCCGACTCCAGGGCGGTGACGCCGACCGGCGGGTCCTGGCCGAGCAGCTCGACGTCTTCGGGCGACAGGCCGGCCGCATCGAGTGCGCTCACCAGGTTGCCATGCGCGGTCGAGCCGAGGCTGGTCGAGATGACCTCGCCCTCCAAGTCGGCGAGCGTCGTCGCGTCGGAGGAGTTCGGGACCACGATCTGGTTGAGCGAGCCGGTGAGGTTGTAGCCGGTGACGCTCACCCAGCTCGTCTTGACGTCGTCGAACTCGGCGGTCTTGGCGCCATTGACCGAGAGCGGGAAGTCTCCCATTGATCCGATGTGGACTTTTCCGGCGATCATCTCGGCGGTCAGCGGCGGCCCCGAGGCGAAGTCGTGCCACGTCAGGTCGTACGTCTCGCCGGTCTCCTCGGCGGCGGTGTCGAGGTACTTCTCGAGGAGCCCGAGTTCCTTCATCAGGGTGCCCGCGGTGACCGTATTGATGGTCTTGGACTGGTAGCCGACGGCCACCGGGACGACGCCGTCATCGGCTCCGGCGGCGGCGCAGGCAGTGGTGCTCAAGAGGGCCCCGAAGGCGAGGCCCACTGCGATCTTCCGAGTGATGTGCATGGTCGGCCTCCTTCAGCGGAGCAGGTACGGGATGTTGACGGTGACGGCGTCGACGGGGCAGCGGGCGGCGCAGGGACCGCAGTACCAGCACTCGTCGACGTGCATGTAGGCCTTCTTGGTCTCCGGGTGGATCGCCAGGGAGTCCAAGGGACACATGTCGACGCAGAGGGTGCAGCCGTCGATGCATTTGGCCTCGTCGACGGTGACCGGGACGTCGGCGCGGAAGTTCGCTTGAGCCATGATGGGTCCTCTCGTGGGGTGCGGCCGAAGATTCAGCCACGGGGGTCGGGGTGAGCTTCCAGGGCTATGCGGGCGAAGGCGCGGACATCGGCGTCCACATCTCCTTGGGCGCGGAGCAGGGCTTCGCGCACGTGCAGGCGGCCGGCCAGCCGAGGCATGAGCGCCTTGACGGCGGCCTTCCTGACATCGAGGTTCGGATCGGTCGAGGCCGTGATGAGGGGGTCCACAGTGGCCGATACGTTCGACTCGGCCAGTGCAGTGGCTGCGGCCTGTCGGACCTCCCAGGAGGGATCGTCGAGGGCTCTGACCGCGAGGCCGGCCGCGTCGTCGGTGCAGCCGGTCTGCGCGAGTGCGCCCAGTGCGGCGGCCCGGACCAGCGGATCCTCGTCGTCGTGCATCCGGGTGAGGGTGGCGATCCCCCGCGGGTCGCCGACGGCGCCCACGCCGCGGGCGGCGGCGATCCGCACCCCGGGCGACGCGTCGCCGGAGGCCACGGCGAGGCCGTCGAGATCGTCCAGCGACACCATCCCGAGCACCACCTCCCGGCGGACCCGCTCGTCGGCGTCGCGCAGGACCGCACCGAGTTCCGCCTCGCCGGTGAGGCGGTGCCGCCACAGTGCACCGACCGCCGCGACCCGGATCGCGGCCTCGGGGTGGTCGAGGGCCGCCCGCAGCCCGGACTCGAACGCGGGGCTCGGCTCGATGACCTCGCGCAGCTCGCGCAGCAGGTCGGCCGCGCGAAGGCGCACGGCCGCCTCGCCGTCCAGGAGCGCCGCGGCGAACACCGGCGAGGCCTCCGCCCAGTCGCCGGCGGCCTCGCTCAGTACCGAGAGGGCGGTGCGTCGCACCTCCGGGTCCGGATCGGCGAGGTAGGCGGACAGCTCCTCCACGTCGGGGGCTTCGTCGACGAGTTCCAGCAGGGCCAGGATCCGGCCGCTCTGCGCGCTCATCGCCACGCCGCCGCGAGCTCGCCGGCGCGCGGCGCCGCCGCGTCCGGGACGCCGTCGGGCCGGACGAAGCCGGGGACCGGCACGATGTACGGCGCCACCGGCCTCCGGTCGAACCGCATCTCCCCAGTGGACGAATCTTTGCTGAGGTTCAAGTGGCAGAACCAGTTCTCGTCGTCCTGGAGCGGCCAGTCGTCGCGGGAGTGGTAGAGGCCCCAGCGGCTCTCGGTGCGGGTCATCGAGGCGCGCGCGGCCATCTCGGCGCAGTCGCGGATGAAGGTGACTTCGGCGCAGCGCATCAGCTCATGCGGGGTCCGGGCGCCCATCTGGTCGATGTCGGTACGCATCCGCTCGAACGCCTCCAGCCCCAGGGACAGGTGGCGCTCGGTCTTGGGCGGCTGCAGGTAGTCGTTGACGAACCGGCGGAGCTTGTACTCCACCTGCGGCTGCGGGGGTCCGTCCGGATTGGATGCCGGCCGGTAGATCAGCTCGTGGGCGGCGGCGATCTGGTCTTCGGGGAGCTCGGGGCGCGCCGCACCCTTCGCATAGGTCGCCGCGTCCTCACCGGCGATGTCGCCGTAGACGAAGGCGCCGATCATGTAGTTGTGCGGCACGCAGGCCATGTCTCCGGCGGCGTACAGGCCCGGTACGGTGGTCCGGGCGTGCTCGTCGACCCACACCCCGGAGGACGAGTGGCCGCTGCACAGCCCGATCTCCGAAATGTGCATCTCGATGTCGCGCTCGCGGTAATCGGTGCCGCGACCGGCGTGGAACGTGCCGCGGGTGGGCCGCTCGGTGGTGTGCAGAATCCCCTCGATCTCCGAGATCGTGGCGTCCGGGAGATGGCTCAGCTTGAGGTAGATGGGACCGCGGGAGCTGTCGATCTCACGCTTCACCTCGGCCATCATCTGGCCGGACCAGTAGTCGCAGTCGACGAACCGGTTGCCCTCGCCGTTCACGGTGTAGCCGCCGAAGGGGTTCGCGACGTAGGCGCAGGCCGGTCCGTTGTAGTCCTTGATGAGCGGGTTGATCTGGAAGCATTCGATGCCGCTGAGCTCGGCGCCGGCGTGGTAGGCCATCGCGTAGCCGTCGCCGGCGTTGGTCGGGTTCTCGTAGGTGCCGTAGAGATAGCCGCTGGCCGGGAGGCCGAGGCGGCCGCAGGCGCCGGCGGCCAGGATGACCGCGCCGGCCGCGACCGTGACGAACTCGCCGCTGCGGGTGTCGAAGCCGACCGCGCCGACCGCCTTGCCGCCCTCGGTGAGCACCCGGACCGGCATCACCCGGTTGGTCATCATCACGTTCGCCCGAACGTTGCGGGAGCGCAGTTCCCGGTAGAGGACCTTCTTGACCTCTTTGCCCTCCGGCATCGGCAGCACGTAGCTGCCGGAGCGGTGGACCTTGCGGACGGCGTACTCGTCGTGCTCGTCCTTCTCGAACTTCACGCCGTAGGACTCCAGGCGCTGCACCATCTCGAAGCCGCGGGTCGCGGTCTGATACACCGTGCGCTGGTTGATGATGCCGTCGTTGGCGACGGTGATGTCGGCGACGTAGTCCTCGGGGGTGGCCTTGCCGGGCACGACGGCGTTGTTGACCCCGTCCATGCCCATCGCGAGCGCACCGGAGTGCCGGACGTGGGCTTTTTCCATGATCAGCACGGATGCGCCGTGGCGCGCCGCGGTGAGCGCCGCCATCGTGCCGGCGGTGCCGCCGCCGACGACGAGCACGTCGCATTCGAGATGGCGCCGGTCGGCCACGTGGGGAATCTCCATCGGGTCACTCGCTTTCTTCCGGGCGTTCGCCGGGCTCTGGGAGGAATGGGTTGTGGAAGGGGCGGCGGACGAGCATGGTCGACAGCGAGATCCGGTCGCCGCGGAAGCGCAGGAACTCGAGATCGACCGGTCGCCCGTCGCAGGTGTAGGCGAGGCGCTCCACGAAGAGCAGCGGGGACCCGACCGGGACCTCGAGTACGCCGGCCACGGCCGGGTCGGCCGCGACCGATTCGATGACGACCCGGGCCTCGCCCAGCGGCAGCCCGAGTTCGGATTCGATGAGCGCGAAGACGTCGCGGTGCTCCAGGTCCTGGCCCAGCAGCGGTTCGCCCACATCGGCCGGCAGGTAGCTGGCGTCCAGCGACACCGGCTCGCCGTCGAGCATCCGGAGCCGTTCCAGGACCACCACGGGTGCCCCCGGCTCGATCCCCAGCCGTTCGGCGACCAGCGGCACCGCAGGGACCATCTCGGCCAGCAGGATTCGGTTAGCGACCCGCGGGTGGTGCGCCTCGAAGGTCTCGGCCAGTCCGCGGAGCCGGTCGAGCCCGTGGTCGCACTTCGCCGAGACCACGAACGTGCCGGAGCCCTGGATCCGGGTGACCAGGCCTTCGTCGCGGAGCAGTGCCAGCACTTCGCGGACCACGTTGCGGCTCGCGTTGAACTCCATTGCCAAGTGGGTCTCTGACGGCAGCGGTCGGGCGCCGTAGACGCCCTCGAGGATCCGGGTGCGCAGCACGTCCCGGATGCGGCGGACCGGCCCGGAGCGTCGTCCGTCCGCTACCGTCGGTCCCGTCTTGGTGGCTTTCATGTGGCAGATACTTCGGGTGGCGGGTTTCACACCGGCACCTGCTGCAGTTTCTCGACGGTTACGCCACCCTCCCTGACCTGCATCCCTGCTTTGAACAGTGGCAATGGCGCCGTCAAGCGAGTTCCGCCGCGAATTCGACGGGATCCGCCAGGGTGATTCCGCGGCTGATGACAAGCGGGAAGGCGAGACCGGCGTCATGCCAGCACCAGGACGCCCGCCAGGGAGACCCCGGCGATGAGCAGCGTCGAGGCGGCGGCCACCGCCAGCGCCGGACCGCTGTGGGCGGCCAGGGCCCGGAGCCGGACCGCGGTACCCATCCCGAAGAGCGCGGCGGCCAGCGCCACCTGCTGCAGCACTGCCGCGACCGCAAGCAGACCGTCGGGGAGCCATCCCGTCGAGCGCATGGCGACGCAGAGCAGGAATCCCACGACGAACATCGGCATCATCGGGGGCACGGTGCCCCCGGTGTGCCGGGCCCTCCGACGCCGCCATGTCGCCACCGCGAGCACCACCGGAGCCAGCAGCAGCACTCGTGTCAGCTTGACGACGACAGCGAGCCCCAACGCGAACGCGCCCGCACCGCTCGCGGCCCCGACGACCTGTCCGACCTCGTGCACGCTGGCACCGACCCAGATCCCGAAAGCGGCGTCCGACAATCCGAGCGGATGGCGCAGCAGCGGCAGGGCGACCATGGCGGCCGTCCCGAAGAGGGTCACCATCCCGACGGCGACGGCGACGTCCTCCTCGCTCGCGTCGGCGTGCTCCTCCATCGCAGCGATCGCGGAGGCCCCGCAGATCGCGAACCCGGTCCCCAGGAGCAGGCTCCTCGGACCGCCGAGCCCCAGGCGCAGCCCGAGCCACGTCGTCCCCGCCAGGGTGACCGCCAGGATCGCGGCCACCAGTCCGAGCAGCGGCAGCCCGAGCGAGAGGACGGCGCCCACTGACAGGCCGAGCCCGAGGAGTACGACGCCGACTCGAAGGAGGCGTTTGGTGAAGGCGGCCAGCGGAAGGCGGGTTCCCTGCCGCACGGCGCGGGTGTTGCCGGCAACCAGCCCGATCAGGACAGCCCAGGTCAGCAGCCCGATCGCCGGGACGAGCAAGTGCGCGAGCCAGGAACAGAGGGTGCCGAACGTCAACCAGCAGAGGGCGATCCCGGGTTCGGAAGTGCGGGGAAGCAGGTGTCTCACGGGTGCTGTCATGCGCTCAAGCTATGAGCGGCCGCGGTCGTGCGGTAGTCGTCGATTCCGCATCCCTGCCATACACTCCACGCATGGCAAGCATCCCCGACCTGGCGGATCTCCAGTTGCTCGCCGATGTCGTCACTCACGGAAGCATCGGGGCGGCGGCGGCCGCACACGGCCTGTCCCAGCCCCAGGCGAGCCGCCGGATGACCCGACTTGAACGGCAGCTCGGCGTCCCGATCCTGATCCGCTCGAACCGAGGCACCGCGCTCACCCCTGCCGGCAAGGTGGTGGTGGACTGGGCGACCCTGCTGCTCAGCGCCGCGCAGAACTTCTCCACCTCGGTCGCGATGCTCCGCACGACCCAGCGCCACGACATGTCGGTGGCGGTGAGCATGACGATCGCCGAGCATCGCGCGCCGGCCTGGCTCGCCGACATGGCGCAGCACCACCCCGAGGTCCACCTCACGGTCACCGTGGGGAACTCCAGTGAAGTCGCTGCGCTGGTCCGTGAAGGCAAGGCGGCCTTGGGATTCGTGGAGACCTCGGCTCGCCTCCCTGGTCTGCGCAGGCACTGGATCGGCGGCGACCGGCTCCTTGTCGCCGTCCCCCCCGGGCACCCATGGGCCGACCGCGACGGCATCGGGCCGAGTGAACTCGCGGAGGCGGGCGTACTGGTCCGCGAGACCGGATCGGGAACCCGGGACACCCTCGAATCCGCGCTTGCCGCGCACGGCCTCACCTTGACTCCGGGCACGACGCTCGCCTCGAACGCCGCGTTGAAGGCTGCCGCGGCGGCCGGCGTCGGGCCGGTCGTCCTCTCCGAACTGAGCCTGCGGCCCGAACTCGCCGAACGCCGGCTGGTGGGCGTCGAGGTCAGAGGCCTCGACCTGGGAAGGGACTTCTGGGCGGTGATCCGCCCGCACGACACCCTGCCGGAGGCGGCGCGGGCGGTGATGGAAGCGGCGCTCCGGCTGGGAAATTCATTATGATGTTATATTGAATCCATGCCGCGACAGCCCTTGTACGCCCAGATCGAGGACGCCCTCGCCGTCCGCATCCGCGACGACCTCCGACCCGGCGACCGACTCCCCACAGAGGACGAACTGATCGAGCAGTTCAGGGTCAGCCGGATCACGGTGCGACACGCGATCCAGAACCTCGTCACGCGCGGCATGGTCGTTGTTGAGCAGGGCCGCGGGACCTTCGTTGCCAGGTCCCGGATCGAGCAGCAGCTGACCGCGCTCACCGGCTTCGTCGAGGACATGGAGGCCGTCGGCCTCGGTGCATCGGCCCGCGTGACCACTTCGGAAGTCCGGACGGCCGACCGCGAGGCGGCCGCCGCCCTGGGGCTTCCAGCCGGGGGCAAGGCAAGGTTCATCGAGCGGGTCCGACTCGCCGACGGCCACCCGGTCTCCTTCGACCAGACCTGGCTGCCCGAAGACATCGGCGCCCAGGTCGCCTCGGAGGATCTGAGCGAAGAACCGATCTTCCGGCTGCTGGAAGAGAAGTACGGCATCCCGCTCCTCGAGGCGACCTACCGACTGGAGGCGATCGTCGCCGACGAAGGGTTGGCCGCCAGACTGGAGACCGAGCCAGGATCGCCCGTGCTGCGGGTCGCGCGAACCACGTTCACGACCGGTCAGCGGCCGATCGACTACGAGCTGCTCCACTACCGGGGCGACCTGATCTCCTTCACCACCAGGCTGACGCGCGAACCGCCGGCCTGACCGGTGATCGACCCCCTCACCCTCGCGCTGGTCGGCATCGTGGTCGCGATCGGCAGCGTCTCACAGCGGATCACCGGGATCGGGATCGCGCTCATCAGCACTCCCGTGCTCAGCCTCGTCTTCGGGCCCGCCACCGCGGTGCCGCTGAGCAACATCGCCGCGCTCATGCTGAACCTGACGATTCTCGCGGGCGCGATCCGACTCGTCGACTGGCGCCGCGCCGTCACGATCGCGGCTACCGCCGCGATCGTGATCGTCCCGGTAGCGCGCGGGCTCCGAGACGTCGATCAGGCCCTCGTCCAGGTGACCATCGGCATCATCGTGCTCGCCGCGATCGCCTTGACGTACTGGCTCCGGGGGAGCCGCCGCCCGATGCGCGACACGACGCTGGCCCGGATCTCGGCGGGAGCCGCAGCTGGAGCCTTCGGCGTCGCCGCCGGCCTGAGCGGACCGCCGCTCGCGGTGTACGCGGCGGGAACCGCCTGGCGCGGACCGACATTCGTACCGACCGTGCAAGCCGCCTCCGCCGTCACGAACGTCATCGCCATCGCAGCCGCGCCCCGCGTCGAGGTCCCGTTCTCCGTCTGGGTCGGCATCCTCGCGGCGGTCGGAGCGGGGGCCGTCCTCGGCAGCGTCCTTGCGCCCCGCGTCCACGCCCGCCACGTGGAGAACGCCGCTCTGCTACTCGCGGCCGGCGGAGCCGTCACGGTCATCGCGGTCGCCGTCCACTGAGAACTCGGCTGTCACAACGCCCTTGAACGGCTGAACGCGAGAGCCTTCACAGGCGCTGATTTTGTTCGTGTCCTGTCCCGGGCACAAACCTGCGCGTGGGCAATGGCGTCGTGGTGGTCCTAGTAGTCGGAGATGGGCGTGTCCTTCGGGGGCGTTCGCGGATCGAGCGGTTCTGGGGCTTGTTCGTCCCGCGTTTCCACGGGTCAGGAGGGCTTTGCGGTCGTCGTGCGGTGCGCCCCTGGTCGGCCCAGTGCCGTCCCTGGCGGCGTCGACGGCTCCGCGGCGGGCGGGCCCCGACCGGTACATCCTGCCGCTATCCCGCCGGTCTACCGCCTCGTAAATCACGCCTTCCGCACGCAAAATAGCCAGGCGTCGAAGATCCCCGAACGAAAGGTCAATCAATGCCCCCCAAGAAACTGACAATCCTGCCCATGGCGCTCGCGGTCGCCGCTCTCTCGGCGTGCAGCTTCAGCGTCGGGGAACCCACGGTCACCGGTGACGAACTCGCCGAGTTGGCCGAGGACGCACTGGAGGAAGAGACCGGGTCCCGTCCCGAAATGGACTGCGGCTCCGTCGACTCGATCAGCGTCTCCCAAGACAAGGAGGTCGACTGCGTAGCGACCTCCACCGAGACCGGCGTTGCATACGACGCCACCGTCACCTTCACCAGCGTCGAAGGCAGTGACTACGAAATCAGCGTCGAGGTGGCCTCCGAACCCAACGGCGCCGCCAGCGAAGCCCCGGCAACCGATCCCGCTGAGGACGACACCTCGGCACCGGCCGACAGCGCAATCAGCATTGTGGTCCCCGCTCCAGACTTCGCCGCGGCGGTCGCGGACGAGGTGGCGGACGAATGGGGATCAGGTAACGATATCGACTGCGGCGACACCACCACGAGAACCATTATGGAGGGCGCGGTCCACTCCTGCGTGCTGATCGACGTCTCGACAGACGCGCAGTACGTCATCACCATCACCATCACCAGCATCGACGTGGAGGCCAACAGCTTCAACTTTGAAGCTGAGGTGGATGACACGCCAATTGCCGGTTAGGTTCGTGCGCGGACCTGGCCTATGCGGCAAGCTGATTCGCCTTCGATGGTGATGTCGAGAATGCCTTGAATCTCACTGCCCGAAGACCAGTCGATCTCGCCAAGCGCATACAGCTCGGCCAGGAGCACGCTGTGGAGCCGGTCCCAGACACCTGCCTGACACCAGCGGCGGAACCTCCTCCAGCAGGTGATGCCGGACCAAACCGAGTTCGGGCGGCAGGTGCTTCCACTTGATCCCGGTATAGAGCACGAACGAGATGCCTTGCAAGCATCCTCGGTCATCGAGGGGCACCGGGCCGCGCTTTCCGGGCCGGTGAACCGGCGGTAGCGCCTTGACCCGGGTCCACAGCTCGTCGTTGATCTCCCACGGCTTCGCCATGCCAGTTTTAGGAGTAGGAGGCGGCGTGGATGCCGTACAGCTCGGCGTAGGTGCCGCCGGCGGCCAGCAACGCATCGTGGCCGCCGGACTCGATCAGCCGACCGTGTTTCATCACCAGGATCAAGTCGGCTCCGGCCACGGTGGAGAACCGGTGGGAGACGATCACTGTGATCGAACCGGTGGCCGAGGCGATCTGCTTGGACCTGGCCATGTACGAGTCGAACACCGCCTGCTCACTGGGGGCGTCCAGTGAGGCGGTCGGCTCGTCGAGGAGGAACAGCAGCGGTTCGGGTCGCATGCACGAGCGGGCGAGTGCGACTTTCTGCCATTGGCCTTCGGAGATTTCGACGCCGCCGAAGCGGGTGCCGAGTTGGGTCTGATCGCCGTCGGGCAGTCGTGACCTGAGGCTGTCGGCATCGGCGGCGGCCACGGCGGCGTCCAGGGCGGCGGCACTGCCGTCGCGGAGGTCGCCGATGGCGATCGCTTCGGCGAAGGTGGTGTGGTAGCGGCCGAAATCCTGGAACGTCGCGCTCATCGATGAGCGCCAGGACTCGATGTCCATCTCGGATAGATCGGTGCCGTCGACCTCGATCGCCCCGGCGCTGGGGCGGTGGAGCCCGGCGAGGAGCTTCATCAAGGTGGTCTTGCCCGAGCCGTATTCGCCGACGACGGCCACAACCGACCCGGCGGGCAGGTTGACCGAGACCCCCTCGACGGCGGGTGTTTCGGTGCCCCGGTAGGTGAAGTGCAGGTTCCGAAGCCGGATCCCGTCGGTCAGGTGCTCGGGCGCGGGCTTCCGCTCTCCGGTCTCCCGGTGCTCTTCGGCGTATTCGCGCAGCCACAGGTACGGCTCCAGCACTCGAATGGTGCCCGTGGCGCCGGCGGCGGACGAGACCGCCCGCGAGAGGACCTCGCGCAGCATCGCACCGATGGTGGCGGCCAGCATGACGTCGCCGGCGGTGGCGGTGCCGCGTTGCACTTGTGCGATGACGAGTCCGACGGAGATGGTGAATCCGATGGCGAAGACGCACCAGCCGGCGATGCGCCACAGGCCGCCGGTGAATTGGCCGCGCAGGCGGGTGGTGCGGGCGCGGTCGGCCGCGGCGCCGTAGCGTTCGAGCAGTTCGGGGGCGGCGCCGGTGGAGCGGATCTCCTTGCCAGCGGAGGCGCTGAGGCACAGTTCGAACAGGTGGTCTTGGATCCGCTTGTCTTCGGCCAGATCGAGCTCGGACTGCTTCTCGCGGGCCTGGCCGCGCCGGTCCAGGATGAGCTGGACCGCCGCGCACGGCAGCATGAGCAGCAGCCACGGGCTGGTGGTGCCCAGGATCGCCAGGGCCAGCAGCAGCCGCAGCGCCATCGAGCAGGCCTCGCCCACGAGCAGGGTCGACCAGATGACCGCCCAAGCCTTGTTGCGCAGGGCCGTCATGCGGTCCAGGAACTCGGTGTGCTCCAGGTGGTCCACTTCGGGAAGGGTGCCGGCGGCCCGCATGATCGCGGGGTCGAGGTCGATGTGCCCGACCTTGTCGATCAGCTCCCGCTGCAGGATGTAATAGACGCCGGAGATCGAGCGGTCCAAAGTGAACGACAGCGCCGCCAGGAAGGCGGCGATGACCGCCACGGCGGCGTCGCGCTCGACCATGGAGTCGACCACGTACTTCATGGACAGGCCGGTGACGGCGAACGCGATCGCGCCGAACACCAGGCAGGCCATGGCCCCGACGGCGATCCGCGGTTCGCGCTTGAGGCTGATCGCCAACAGTTCGCGATGCATCCGTGCGTACGCTCGGAGCTGCTTCATCGGAGTTCACCCGCTTCCAGGCGATCGTCGTATCCGGACTTGTAGCGTTGGGCTTGCAGGCGGTACATGTGCGCGTAGTCGCCGCCGAGGGCCGTCAACTCGGCGTGAGTGCCGGACTCGGCGACCTTCCCGTCCGCGAGCAGCACGATCCGGTCGGCGCGGCGGACGGTCGAGAGCCGGTGTGAGACAAGGATGGTCGTGATCCCGTCAGTGAGGCCTTCCAACCGGTCGAACAGCGCCTTCTCGGTCCGCACGTCGAGGTGGGCGGTGGGCTCGTCGAGCACCAGGATCTTCGCACCGCGCCCGATCGCATAGAGCGCCCGGGCGAGCGCCAGCTGCTGCCACTGCCCGCCGGAGAAGTCGGTGCCGCCGTCGCGGGATCGGTCCAGGGGAGTGTCGGCGCCGGCGTCGAGCCCCGCGACCACGTCGCCGAACCCGGCATCCTCAATGGCCTTGCCGATGAGCTCCGGATCGGCGGGGCCGGGGAAGCCCAGGCTGATGTTCTCGGCGACGGTCAGGTGGTATTTGACAAAGTCCTGGAACACGATCGCCAGTTT
Organism: Glycomyces rhizosphaerae; assembly: GCF_042647865.1. Lineage (NCBI taxonomy): Bacteria > Bacillati > Actinomycetota > Actinomycetes > Glycomycetales > Glycomycetaceae > Glycomyces > Glycomyces rhizosphaerae. The sequence continues at coordinate 15,934 of NZ_JBHRWO010000002.1, read as the reverse complement.
CGCGTTCCACCGCTCGATCTCGGCAGTGCCGACGCCGTCGGCGGTGATGCCGCCACCGGTGGGGCGGTAGACGCCCGCGAGCAGTTTGATCAGCGTGGATTTGCCCGCGCCGTTGAACCCCACGACGGCAAGGGTCTCGCCGGGACGGATCTCCAGATCGAGGCCCTTCATGATCGGGGTGCGCTCGTCGTAACCGAACTCGACTCCCGCGAAGCGGACCAGCGGCGGCCCATCCGAGTCGATGGTCCCCGGCGACCGGCCCTGCTTCTCGGGCCGGAGGCGTTCCCGGAGTTCTGCCAATGCCTTGAGGCTGGCCCGCGAGCCTTCGATACTGATGGTCTCGCCGTGGTTGGCGATGGCGGTGAAGATGCCCCAGCCCGCGGAGAGGGCGGCGCTCGCCACCCCGACCGGGCTGCCCTGGACGGCCGTGGCGTAGCCGACTGCGCAGAACACCCCTGCCAGAGGGATGAGGGAGGCGGCGGTCTGTATCCACTCGGCGGAGACCATGGTGCGGTTGTGAGTCCACTCGTCGTCCAGGTGGCGATGCAGTTCGAGCTGGTGGTTGCCGATCGCCCATTCGGTCAGGCCGAAGATCCGCATCTCCTTGGCTTCGGAGCGGTTCATCGGCAGTTCGCCCCAATATCGGTAACGGCGGTGGTGCTCCATGCCGTCGACGTAGTTCTGGAACCGCCGCTTCCACAGGCGGATGGCGTGAGCGCGGACTGCCAGTGCCGGGACTATCAGCACCGGCACGAGCCAGGGGGACCAGGCCGCGACGACTACGGCGGAGGCGGTGAGGCCGAAGTACTGCAAGACGATGCGCAGCGCCGCGACGGCCCCCTGCCCAGGCGTCCGCTCCACCCACTCGCCGAGATCCGCGCGAGCGACCCCCAGCAGGTCTTGGACGTCCTGCTGTTCGATGACGTCCACGGTCGCAGTCCCAGTCGCTACCTTGGCGACCTCGGCGCGGTGGGCGACGTCGACGCGGCTGGTGGCCGCCAACCCGATCAGCCCGGACGCAATGTGGCAGCACTGCCCGACCAGGAGCAGTCCGCCGACCGCCATGAGCGGAGCGGTGAAGTCGCCGGAAAGGCTCGACAGCAGCCAACCGGTCGCGGCCGCCGCGAGCGCCGGCAAGGCGGCACTGACCAGGCCGACAGCCACCAGTCCGGTGACCACGGTGGGGCCGGCATGCCGTAGCAGCCGCAAGAACATCAGACGGTCGCGGACGAGGAGGGGAAAGCGTCGCAAGGGCAGTCCAGACAAGAAGAAGGGAGATGGTAGAAAGCGTTTTCTAGGAGATTGAACCACCGCGCTTCGTCCGCCGCAACTGAAAAGAAGGCGCATTCCACAACGAGGGCCGCTTGGATCTGGATGCCGCGGTGAAATCCGTTGGGATCGTGGTGGCGATGGTGCTCAGCGGTGCTGACGCTCTGTCGGTGATCGCTGACGCACTCGGGTCCGGGTGCGCCGCCGACTTCGTGGCCGCCGATGAGGCCTAGCTACTTCCACTGGGCCTGGATAGGCCTGCAACTCCGAGCGCCGGCGGACACGCCTTGCTGTCGGCCCGGCGTAACGCGACCGGCGAGACCGCCTACTACCGGGCCTGGACCGGGCATCCGGTCTCGGTCACCGACCTGGTCGAAGTCGACGCCGGCTTCGTAATCCGATCACCTCTAGGGTGGACAACCCCTTCGAGAGACATCCTCAGGCAGAGGCTCACGTCGCTCCACGGATCGGTGGGGGGGGTGACGATCTTCCAGCTCTGCCGATCAGCCACTGCCAGAACGCGGCGAGCACGGGCTTCGCTGAGCGGCGGGCTGGAGTGGTAGCACTGGTGCGAGCTGGCGACGGTGACAGGGCCTTTTTCGTTTCGTTGAAGCTGCATTAGGAGCGTGTCCACTTTTCCGCTCCCTTTCCAGGCTGAAGATTGCATGAGCGGGTGGCCCGGAGGGGCGACCCGCTCATGCATCCCTAAGTCGACGGGGTGTCGGTGCGGCTCATTGGAGGGACCATCGCTGGTTGGTCCCGCCATGGCAGGTCCACAGGTGGACCAGGGCGCCGTTGGCGGTCGAAGCGCCGGACACGTCCAGGCACAGGCCCGATTGCACTCCGGTGATGGTGCCGTCGGCGTTGACGTTCCATTGCTGGTTGGTACCGCCGTGGCAGCCCCAGGTGGCCACCGCCGTGCCGTCGGCCGTGCCGTGGTCCCAAGCGTCCAGGCAGAGCCGGGAGTCCCCGGAGTAGACGGACAGTTCACCGGTGGCCGAGAGGGTCCACTGCTGCCCGGGGCCGTCCGAGCAGTCCTGGATCTGCACCTGGACGCCGGGCTGGGTCGACGCGTTCGGCACGTCGAGGCACTTTCCGGCCCCCACCGCCTGCAGGTCGCCGCCGCTCCCGTCCGCTGCGTCGAACCGCCACCAGTCCACATTGAACAGGAAGCCGCTGCCGCCGGTGAACGTCAGGTACAGGTCGCGGGTGCCGGTCGCGCCGCTCACCGGGCAGGAGACGTCCGCCCAGGTCTGCCAGCCGCCGGTGCCCGAGACGGTGCAGGCGCCCACCACCGGGCCGTTCGGGCCGTCGACCCGCAGCTCGATGGTCCCGCCGCTGGTCGCCGAGGCCACCCGCGCCGTGAACTGGCGCGCGCCGGTGCCGAAGGCCGCTCCCTTGACCTTGATCGAATCCCCGTTCTCGATCCAGCTCACGTTCATCCCGCCGGCGGCGGTCCACTCGGTCTCAACGCCGTTCGCCCAGGCGATCGTCTCGGCCTCTTGGCGCACATAGGGGTTGAGGGCGCCCACTTGCGGCGCCCCGGCCGTGGTCATGTTCATCTGGGGGATCGTGCCGTCGGCGTTGTAGGTGAACTGCTCGACGGCCACGGATCTGGTGAAGCCGCCGCCGCCCGGAAGTGCTCCATTGTGGTAGAAGAAGTACGAGTTCCCCTTGAAGTCGATCACCCCGGCGTGGTTGGTGAAGGCGTTGCCCTGTGCCGGCATGACGGTCCCCCGGTAGGTCCACGGCCCGGTCGCGGTCGGGGCCGTCGAGTAGCCGATGAACTCCTGGCAGCACTGCGCGGCGAACACGTTGTAGTACAGCGAGCCGCGCTTGTAGACCCACGGCCCCTCCTCGTAGAGGGTCGGCCGTTCCGTGCTTCCGGGGCGGGCGCCGAAGCCCTCCGTGGTGAGGGGGACCTGGGTCACGGCGCCCGAGTAGGAGATCATGTCGGCGTTGAGCTTCACGTACCAGAGGTTCGGGTTGCCCCAGTAGAGATAGGCCTGCCCGTCGTCGTCGATGAAGACCGAGGGGTCGATCTCGCCGTTCACGACGAGCGGATGCCCGAGGGCGTCCCGGAACGGCCCGGTGGGACTGTCGGCGACGGCCACGCCGATCGCGAACTGGCCGGTGGCCCGCTCGCTGACGGGGACGTACCAGTAGAACTTGCCGTCGCGCTCGATTGCCTGGCCCGCCCAGGCGTTCGCGCCCGCCCAGCTGAACGTGTCGAGGCTGAGCGGCGAGCCGTGGTCGGTCCAGTTGACCATGTCGTCGGAGGACCAGACCCGCCAGTCCCTCATGTCGAACGTGGTCGAGCCGTCCTCGTCGTGGCCCGTGTAGAGGTAGACGCGGTCATTGTGGACCAGCGGCGCGGGGTCGGCGGTGTAGACGGTCTGGATGATCGGGTTGTCGGCCCGTGCCGGGGAGGGCGACGGGTCGGCGACCGGGCTCAGCGCGGCCGCCGCGAACGCGAATGCCAGCGCGAGCGCTGTCATCCGCTTCCGGTGTGGAGTGGGTGACTTCATTGGGGGGAACCTCTCTGGGCGCGCGGGCGCGCCCTGATCTATTAGCGACCTTCATGATGAAGGTCCTATTTCCTTGCAAACAAAGCATCTCGCGCTTATCGCCCCCAGTGGTGACAACAAATCGCAGTGCGGTCGTAACCTCACCTTTCGGAATGCTGTTTGCTCAAGTAAAGGCGGCGACGTCGAGGGCAGGGCTTGTTCAAGTTCCTAGCGGATCGCGGTTCCTTAGGTGGTGACCGAGAAGCGTTTGACGGTGACGGCGCCGCCGAGTGTTTGGGTGGCGTGGTTGAAGACCGCGAACCGGGGGCCCATGAAGAACGCCGGGCTGGTGCCGAGGGTGTGCGCGGGCCCGAGTGGGATGAAGTTCGATCCGTCGTCGCTGTAAGAGAAGTGCGCCTGCCGTTCGGAGCCTGGTCGGATGTCGGCGGTGACGCGCAGCCAGACGCGGTCGCCGCACAGTTCGGCGCTCGCGCGTTCGGTGCCGGTACCGACGGTGTTGAAGCCCGAGTCCATGGTGTGGCCGTCGGTCATGGAGATGCGGGTGACGCCGTTCTCGCGCCGCAGCCCGATCCAGGCCGAGTCGTTGCGGAGCACCGCCAGGCCGGTGCGGTCGCCGTCTGCCATCTGGGCCGGGTCGAGTTCGATGGTGGCCGTGGAAGAAGGACCTTGGATGCGGTGGGTGAGGGTGTTGCGGGCCCGGTAGAGGTCGTTGGTGACCGTCGCGGTCTGGAGGCGGAGGCCGTTCCCGGTGGACCATTTCGTGTCGTCGGGGTTGTGGTTCCACTCCCACTTCGCGGCGAGCGTCGCGGTGGTGAACTCGTCGGTGCCGGTCAGGGACGGCACGGGGTGCGGGGGGAGGTCCGGGAACGGGTACGACTGCCCCCAGGTGCCGTTCACTGTCTGGACCTGCGGCCAGCCGTCCGCGGTCCAGGTGATCGGGGCGAGGGCGGGCACGCGGCCGCCGGGGTAGGCGTCGACGAAGCCCATGTAGTACCAGTCGCCGCCGGGTGTGGAGACGAGGCCGCCCTGGTGGGGGATGCCGCCGCCGGGGATCGGTCCGGGCATGTCGAGCAGGACCTCCCGGACTTCGTAAGGGCCCCAGGGCGAGGAGGACTTGAGGATGTATTGGCCGTTGGGGGGCTTGGTGAGGAACATGTAGTAGCTGCCGTTGATCTTGTAGAACCGGGCGCCCTCCATGCCGCCGATGTCCGAGGGGCTGGAGAAGACGTGCTCGTTGCGGATCTCGGTCTTGCCGTCGGCCGAGAGCTGCGCGACGTAGAGCTCGGTGTTGCCGTAGGCGACGTACATGGTGTCGTCGGTGTCGACGAGCATGCCTGCGTCGTAGTAGGAGCGGGGGAATTCGGCGTGGCGGGTCCAGGGTCCGGCGGGGTCGGTGGCGGTGTACATGAATGAGCGGTGGAAGTCGATCTGGCCGAGCCAGTAGAAGCGGTTCTCGCTGGCGCGGTGGGTGAGCGAGGAGGCCCAGATGCCGACGATGTAGCGGTGGCCGCCGTTCAGGTCGTACCAGTCGGAGAAGTCGAGCCTCGGCACGGAGTGTCCGATGAACTCCCAGTTGACGAGGTCTCGGGAGTGCAGGACGGGCGCGCCGGGTGAGTAGTGCATCGTGGACGCGGTCATGTAGAAGTCCGAGCCGACGCGGATGATCTCGAGGTCGGCGAAGTCCTGCCAGATGACGGGGTTCGCGTAGGTCGTCTGCTGGGCTTCGGCTGCGGTGAACGGGTTGAGTGCTGCCGCGGCGGCGGTCCCGGCGAGCACGCCGGCCCCGCCGATGAGGATCTGTCGGCGACTCTTGGGGAATTCGAGCCAGGACATGGTGGCTCCTTTCGTTAGTCGAGTTCGGCTTCCCAGACGATGCCGCCGCCGGAGGCGTCCGAGGAGAGGCGGTCGCGAGCGGCCGTGTCCCCGTAGAGGCTCCAGCGCATCCAGTCGAGGCTGGTGGCGATGGTCTGGGGATAGGTGGTCCCGTTCCAGATGAACTCGTGGTGGCCCTGCCCGGTGTGGGTCATGAACGCCTTGGGGGCGGGCAGTTCCGCATAGGCCTGGCGGGCGAGGTCGTAGTGGGTGAGCGTGTCCTGGTCGCCGTGCACGAAAAGGACCTTGGCCGCGACGGCCGGGGTGCCCATGTCGATGCAGGAGTAGGGAATCGCGGCGGTGATGCGGGAATCGGGCCAGGCGGTGAGCAGGCCGTGGGTGGTCATGCCGCCCAAGGAGTGTCCGGCGATTCCGACGCCGAGGGCCGTGTCCATGTGCCCGGCGAAGGCATCGCACGAGCCGGGTTCGCCGAGGGCGAGCGTCTGCGTGAGGACCTCGGAGACGTCCTTGGACTGGTTGCCGTTGTAGACGTCGTCGACGTTCCCTTCCGCACCGGTGGTCGTGGTCGGGAACACCGGTGCCGGGACGATGAACCCGGCAGCTGCCAGGGGCTGGATCTGGGCGCCGTAGCTCTCGGGGCTGCCGTCGAGGCCGTGGCTCCACTCCACGACCGGGAACCGCCCGTCGGCTATGGGCGCATCGGTGGTGGGCCAGTCGCCAGGGGTACCGGAAGCGGCGGGGTAGAAGATCCGCGTGACGAGGGTGCGGCCGGCGCGGTTCCAGGTGAACTCGCGGACGCCGAGCGGGTACGTCTGGGTCGGCGCGGTCCGCGCCAATGCGGGTGTCGCGGGGCCGACGACGGCTGCCGTGCCCGCTGCGGCGGCGAGGCTGAAGAGGGTGCGTCGTGTCAAGGACATGGAGGCTCCTTTCGTGGGGTGGGACCGGACCGGACCGGGCGGCCGCGACCGCCCGGTCCCGAGTCGGTTACTCGACAGAGGCCGACGCGATGTCGGCGAGGACGGTGTCCGCGCCGCAGGTGGAGCCGACAGGGTTCAGCTGCCACTGCTGGTTCGCGTAACCGGTCGCGGTGTGCTGCACGATCGGCGAGCCCGCGGTGGTCGACCAGTCTCGGACGTCGAGGGCCTTGCCGGAGTAGCGGCTGACGATCGAGTAGTAGCCCTCCGCGTTCCTGGTGACCTTCCACTGCTGGTTGGTGTCGCCGGTGTCGGTGTACTGGGCGATGGTGCCGCCGTCGGCGGTGCTGTGGTTCCACACGTCGAGCACGAGCCCGGAATGGCGGACCTGGATCTTGTAGTAGCCGTTGCCGACGTCGATGAACCGGAACTGCTGGTTCGGGTTCGCCCAGTTGGTGTACTGGGTGAGGATCGCCCCGGGCTCGGTCGAGACGCCCTGGATGTCGAGCGCGAGGCCCGAGTGGCGCGACTGGACGGTGTACCAGTCGCTGGTGCTCGGCGGCTGCGCGTCGGCGCGGTCGGCCTGGAAGGCGACGAGCCCGGCGGTCGCGAGCACGATGGCCGCCGCGAGCGCGGCCAGGCCGCGGGCCCAGCGGGACAGGATCGAAAGATCGGGTGCGGCCGATGTCATCGGATGCTCCTCAACGGATCGGGAACGGGGAATGAGGGGTTCGAAGGGGTCAGCACGAGGCGCCTCCTCTAAGGGTCGGAGTGAGGTGCAGAGCGGTCAGCATGAGGCGCCTCCTGTAAGGGTCAGGAGCGCTAGCCGGTACGGCAGCTGGGAGTACTCCATGCCGTCGGTGCTCGGGTCGCGGCCCTGGTAGAGCATCTGGAGGTTGCCCGTGTCGATGTTCATGGTCTGGTCGTTGCCGGACCGGATGAGTTCGCCGTGGCTGATGTCGGCCGTCCATTGGCCGTCGGGGAACGTCACGTTCGCAATCCCGGCGAACGGGGCGCTCTGGTCGCCGGCCTGCAGCTGCCACTGCCCGGTGAGGCCGTCGGCGAGGTACGAGCGGTAGTAGCGGCCGTTCGAACCCATCGCCTCCCAGATCAGCAGGTACTGGTCGGAGTTGTCGACCTGGTAGACCGCGCCGCCCTCGAAGAGGAGGTCGCGGGTGTCCTGCAGGACGATCTGAGTGTTGCGGAAGCCGTTGGGGAACTCGCCGATCGTGGTCTCAGAGCGGTACACGCGCCCGTCGTCGTCGGCGGCGAACAGGTAGCACATGCTGTCGTCGCAGATGTTCCAGAAGTCCAGCCACCCGCCGCTGTTCTCCTCGACGATGGGAGGCGTTTCGTCGATGAAGTTCTTCGGTGCCGACCAGCTCATCGGGTCGGCCGGGTTCTTGCTGGTGGAGTACGAGGGCGGCCCGGTCTGGTAGACCAGGTACCACTCGTCATCCGGTGCGAAGTAGAACAGCTGCGGAGCAGCGGCGTACCGGGAGCCGATGTTCGGGTTGGTGTCCAGGAAGGTCACGGGCGCGTCCGCGGCCTGGGACCAGTCCGAGAAGTGGGTGAAGGCCAGGCTCCAGTGCCCCTCGGGAGTGTTCGCCACGGTGTTGTAGACGAGCCACTCGTTGTTGTAGCGGACCACGGTGGGGTCCTTGGCCGAGACGACGTTGTGCGTCGCGTCCGACTTGGGGCCGATGAGCGGCCCGGTGGACTCCCACTGGTAGGAGGTCGGCAGGGCCTGCGCCCCGACCTCGTCGGCGCTGCCGTCGTCGCTGGTCCCCCCATCAGTGGTCTGAGCGTTGGCGATGAGCGCACTCGAGGCCAGGGTCGTGGCCACAGCGAGCGCGGCCAGCCCTCCCAGCATTCGGTTTCGAAGCGTTCGTTGCATGAATTGCCTTTCCGTAAGCTGGAGACGCCAGCTGTTATCGTTCACACGCCAAAGTTCGAAACGTTCGAGAATTATTTCGAAACTTGGATAATTTGAACTATAGAGAGATCTCGATACGTAGTCAACGGTTCAACAAAAGTTTGTTGGTACACCTGGCGTTAGGCGGTCGCGATGAGCCCCCTCCTCCGATTCCGGGCCGATTCCCGAAGGCCTGCAGGCGATCGCCCTGGCAGATCGGCCGCTGCTGCCTGCGGCGGCCATCCCGCAACGGGAGGCGGGCGAGGCGGCTTCGAAGACTTCAGATTGAGCTGTTGACAAAGTTTGGTCGTTAAACTTAGTGTGTTGGCGGACAAGGCCTCCAGCGGCGAGCGCCGCTCCCTCACGGAGTCAGCCTTCCTCCAAGGAGAGTCGTGAAGAGCTCAACTACTGTCCATAGAAGACGAATGCGCCTCGGCGCGATCGCCACCGCCGCAGTCACCGCCCTGATCGCGGGCCTGCTCGGAGTCGTCAGCGCCCATGCGGAAAAGCCGACCACCCCGCCGGACCATGCGGTCACCGCCATGGAGCAGGTCGCGGCCATGCAGCCGGGCTGGAACGTCGGCAACTCCCTCGACGCCTTCGGCGGTACCGGCGGTGAGACCGCGTGGGGCAACCCGCCGATCACCGAGGAACTCCTCCAGACCATCAAAGCCGAGGGCTACAACTCGATCCGCCTACCGGTGGCCTGGGATTACGAGCACACCGGCCCGGGACCGGACTACACGATCGCCCCCGAGCGCATGGAGCGTGTCGCGCAGGTCGTCGACTGGGCGATCGCGAACGACCTCCAAGTGCTGGTCAACATCCACGACCAGATGTTTACCAAGGAGCTGCCGGACGACCGCGAGAACGTGTTGGCGAAGTTCAACTCGATGTGGACCCAGATCGCCGAGCGGTTCAAGGACTACCCGTCCGAGCTGTCGTTCGAGAGCATCAACGAACCGCAGTTCCCCACTGACACAGCCAACCAGGACGCCCACACCGCCACGCTCAACGTCAACTTCTACGAGACCGTCCGCGCCACCGGCGGGAAGAACGCCGACCGGCTCCTGGTGCTGCCGACCTGGGTCACCAACTCCGAGCAGCCGCACTTGGACGCGCTCAAGGCCACCATCGACGAGCTGGACGACGACATGATCGCCGCCACCGTCCACTTCTACGGGTTCTGGCCCTTCAGCGTCAACGTCGCCGGGGTCACCACTTACGACGAGGCGACCCAGCAGGACCTTGAGAACACCTTCCAGCGGGTGAACGACACCTTCGTCGACAACGACATCCCGGTCATCGTCGGCGAGTGGGGCGTCCTCGGATACGACTACACGCGCCCTGGCGTCCCCCAGTCCCAGCAGTACGGCGAGCTCGTGAAGCTCTTCGAGGGCATCATGTACCAGGCCCGGGAAAAGCAGGTGACCCTGATGCTGTGGGACGCCGGCTCGTACCTCAACCGCCACACGCTCGAATGGCGCGACCCGCACCTGCACTCGTACATGTCGACGGGCGTGACCACGCGTTCGGGCACCGCCTCGTTCGACTCGATCTACCTCGAAAAAGCCGGGACCATCGCGGACGAGTCGCTCACCCTCAACCGCAACGGCCTTGAATTCGAGGGCCTGTGGCACGGCGACACCGCACTGGCCGAAGGCGCCGACTACACCGTCGAGGGCGACACGCTCACCCTCACCGCCGCCGCGCTCACCCGCCTCGCCGGCGACCGCGCCTACGGCGTGAACAGCACGATCGAAGCCCGCTTCTCGGACGGTGTGCCGTGGCAGATCCACGTCATCACCTACGGCACGGCGCAGATCTCCGACCTCACCGGGACCACGGGCAGCGAACCTTGGAACCAGTGGGAGGCCTGCAACTCCTCGTGCTTCGCGATCCCGACCGAGTTCAACGGCGACCAGATCGCCACGATGGAGGCCAAGTACGCCGACGGCTCCAACGCCGGACCCCACGACTGGACCTCCTACAAGGAGTTCTGGGCGGCCTACCGGCCCGACTACGATGCGGGCACGATCAGCCTCACCCCTGACTTCCTCAACGAGGTCAACGACGGCGAGCCCGTCACCCTCACGTTCCACTTCTGGGGCGGCGGGACGATCGAGTACACCGTTACCAAGTCCGGCACGACCGTGACCGGAACCAACGCTTAATCAGCGACCT
>NZ_JBHRWO010000002.1:0-5259 GCF_042647865.1 Glycomyces rhizosphaerae | reverse complement strand
GTGCCCACGCCGCTTCAGCGCTCCGAGACGCGGCACTCGGTCGCCGACCACCGAACCGGCTGTCGAACCATCCGACCGCGACAGATCCGCCCGACCAGAAGGAGTCCAACATGACCGCCGCACTTTCGGTGCAGCTCCATAGCGTGCGAGGACCCGATGAACCAGCCTGCTGCATCTGAGGGCTGCGCCCGCTGGGGCGTGTACGAAGTCGAACTCCACGGCCCCGCCGAGGGCAACCCGTTCACCGACGTCGACCTGGTAGCGCTCTTCAACGACGGTGGGCGGGAGTTGCGCGCCGGGGGGTTCTACGACGGGAACGGGATCTACCGGGTCCGCTTCATGCCCGACGCCGAGGGACAGTGGACCTTCACGACGGCCTCGAACGCCCCCGCGCTCGACGGCGTGACCGGCGAGTTCATCTGCACCGCATCGGCACCGGGCGCTCATGGTCCGGTCCGGGCCGACGGCTTCCACTTCGCGCACAGCGACGGCACCCGCTACGTCCCGGTCGGCACCACCGCCTACGCGTGGACCCACCAGGTGGAGCGCCTGCGGGACCAGACCCGCCGGACCTTGGCCGCGGGGCCGTTCAACAAGATTCGGATGTGCCTGCTGCCCAAGTGGTACCAGTACAACCACGACGAGCCCGAGCGCTACCCCTTCCCCGGCTCGGCCGAGGAAGGCTGGGACACGACCCGGTTCGACCCGGCGTTCTTCCGCCGCTTCGAGCAGGAAGTGGCCGCCTTGCAGGACATGGGGATCGAAGCGGACGTCATCCTCCTCCACCCCTACGACCAGTGGGGATTCGCCGACCTCGGCGCCGAAGCCGACGACCGGCTGGTCCGCTACACGGTCCGGCGCCTCGCGGCCTACGCGAACGTGTGGTGGTCCATGGCCAACGAGTACGACCTGTTCAAGGCCAAGACCGAGGACGACTGGGAGCGACTGGCCGCCGTAGTGTCCGAAGAGGACCCGCACGGGCACCTCAACTCGATCCACAACTGCGGCCCGTTCTACGACTACGCCAAACCCTGGATCACCCACGCCGGCGTCCAGCGCCAGGACATATACCGGACCGCCGAGTTCACCGACGAGTGGCGCGAGCGCTGGGGCAAGCCGGTCGTGGTCGACGAGTGCGCCTACGAAGGCGACATCGACCAGGGCTGGGGGAACATCTCCGGCGAGGAGTTGACCCGGCGCTGCTGGGAGGGCGCGGTGCGGGGCGGCTACGTCGCGCACGGCGAGACCTACCTCAACGACGCCGAGGAACTCTGGTGGTCCAAAGGCGGCGAACTCGTCGGCACCAGCCCGGCCCGCATGGGCTTCCTGCGCGAGGTCATCGCCGCGTCCCCGACCGGGGTCCTCGACCCGATCCCGGGCGCCTGGGACGCGCCGGTCGGCGGGGTCGCCGGCGAATACGAGGTCACCTACTTCGGGTTCAGCCGCCCCCGCTTCCGCGAACTCACACTCCCCGAAGGCAAGCGCTGGACGGTCGACGTGATCGACACCTGGAACATGACCGTCGAACGCGTCGCCGACCACGCCGAGGGCACCATCCGCGTCCCCCTCCCCGGCCGCGAACACATGGCCATCCGCATCCTCGCCGAGAAATGATGAGTAACGAGGGCAAGAAACCCCCAATGCATTCCTCACCTGTCAACGGCCGCAACGGGTTCGCGAAGGCTCTCCCACCGGCTCGGGCCGATATCGGGGCTCTGGCCAAGGCGCGCAGGAGTGCTCAGGCCGGGAACATCCGACCTTTCCTTTCCGCGCTCACGTGCAGGGGCACTTCCTCGCCGCGTGGGCGTACGCCTCGGCCGTGCTCGGCGACACCGTCAGCCGCGACAAGGCCGAGCACATGGACGGTGACCGGCGAGTCCGCAGGTCTGTGGACCATGCGGATCCGCGTCCCGGCGTGGACCATCGACGCCGAACTCAGTGTCAACGGCTTCGTGCAGTACCTCGCCGCAGAGCCCGGCTCCTACGCCGGCATCACCCGGGACCGGGCCTCCGGCGACACCGGCACCGTGAAGCACCCGATGCAAGTGGTCGCCCACGCCGGCACCGTTGATGCATCGACGTATTTCAATCGAGAGTGGAGTAGTAAATGACATCGCAAGCCCCGTTGCATCCTGACGAGGATCCGGCCTTCGAGTGGGCCCTCCCTGGGCTCCACCTGAAGTTCGACCACCGCGACGACCGGCCCGTACGGCTCGTGCGCCTCGCGACCGCACCCGAGGCGCCATCAGCGGCCTCGCCCTCGGCGATCGTCGACGTCATCACCGCCGGCGGCGCGCACCGCGACAGCAACGACCAGGGCCTTCTCTACTCGAGCGCCGGGCAGCGGCTCCGCTATGCGGGCCACGAATCGGACGAGACCGAGCTGCGGATCCGCCAGCGCGCACCGGAGTTCGGCATCGAGGTGCTCAGCGTCTTCCGCGTCGCTGGACCGGGCCTCCAGATCCGGCACACCGTGCGCAACGTGGCCGACCGGAGTCTCATGCTGCTCTCGGTGAGTTCGGCGCTCGTGGCCGTGCCCGCCGACGGCGCGCACGACCTCCTCTGGGGCGAGAGCGAATGGCTGGCCGAGGGGCGTTGGCGGCAGCGCCCACTGAGCGAGCTGCTGCCCGACATCGATCCCGCGATGGACGGCGGCCAGCACCCGCGCGGGCTCTTCTCGCTGACCAGCCACGGAAGCTGGTCGACCGGTTCGTTCCTGCCGACCGGGATCCTCGCGGCCGAGACCGTCCCTTCGATCGCGTGGCAGGTCGAGACCAGCGCGGGCTGGCACTGGGAGGCGGCGCAGACCGGGAGCGCCGTGACGGTGGGCGTGCACGGCGCGACCGACAGGCACCACCAGTTCGCCGCGCGGCTGGCGCCGGGCGAGGAGTTCACCTCGGTGCCGGCAGGGCTCTGCGTCGCCGACGGCGGCCGGGACGCGGTGTTCGCGGCGCTCACCGGTTACCGGCGCGCGATCCGTGAGGTGCGCCCGGTCGACGCGCGGCTTCCGGTGGTCTACAACGACTACATGAACACCCTCATGGGCGAGCCGTCGACGGAGAGGCTATTGCCGCTCATCGAGTCGGCGGCCGGGGCGGGCGCGGAGTACTTCTGCATCGACGCCGGGTGGTACGCCGTGCCCGGCAGCGCTTGGTGGGTCAGCGCGGGCGAGTGGCTCGAGGCTCCCGAGCGGTTCACCGGCGGCTTGTCGTCGGTCATCGACGCCATCCGCGCCAACGGCATGCGGCCCGGGCTGTGGTTGGAGCCGGAGGCGGTCGGGTTCGCGTCGGCGATGGCGGATCGACTGCCGGAGGAGGCGTTCTTCCGGCGGTTCGGTGAGCGGGTGATCGTGGCGGGGAACTTCCAGCTCGATTTGCGGCACCCTGCGGCGCGCGCGCACTTGGACGAGACGGTGGACCGGCTGGTGGACGAGTTCGGGCTCGAGTTCATCAAGCTCGATTACAACAGGAACATCGGTGCCGGGACTGAAGTGGACGCCGACGCGCCAGGGGCCGGGCTGCTCGGTCACACCCGAGCCTTCCGCGACTGGCTGCTCGGCGTGCAGGCGCGGCATCCGAACGTGCTGTTCGAGAACTGCGGTTCGGGTGCGCTGCGCATGGACTACAACATCCTTTCGGTGGCGCACCTGCAGTCGACCTCAGACCAGCAGGACTTCCGGAAGTACGCGCCGATCGCGGCGGCCGCTCCCGCGAGCGTGCTGCCTGAGCAGGCGGGGAACTGGGCGTATCCGGCCGCTGCGATGAGTTTGGAGGAGACGGCGTTCGCGATGACGGCGGGCGTCATGGGCCGGCTCTACCTCTCCGGGTTCCTCAATGAGTTGAGCGCCGAGCAGTCCGCGCTGGTGCGCGAGGCCATTGCGCTCCATAAGGACTGGCGTCACCGTATCGCCGAGTCGCATCCGGTGTGGCCGCTGGGTCTCCCGAACTGGGAGGACGACGTGATCGCCCTGCAACTCGACACCGGATCCGAGTCGCTGCTGGCGCTGTGGTCTCGCGGTGAGGCTGCGGAGGTCGCGCTGCCAGGGCTGCGCGGGCGGGACCTGAAGCAGGCCTACCCGGTTACCTTGCCGGAGTGGACGATCCGCACCGACGGCCAGACGCCGGTCATAGAGGTGCCGTCCGGTCCCGCCGCCAGGATCTTCATGGTGCAGCGGTGATCCAGGGTCCAATGCCGGGCCGCCGGGAGCCTGCTGCGCGGTCATTTCGGCCAGCGGCAGGGTCGTTGCGGCGGCCCGGTCCATCGACTCGGGCGTGACCAGACGATCGACCGGGATCGTCATCGGGAAACCAGGGACTTCCGCTGCCTGGGATATTCATCTGATCTTTTTCGCGGATAAGCCTTGTGTAGGAAGGGCTCTCGACATAGTTTGTAGGCATATCTAAATTTAATGATCCTTCGCTACTTCAACCCTCCCGGAAACATCCTGGAGAGCACCCCTCCAATGCCCGCTCCCTCCTCGGGAGCGCCCTTCATCCAGAAGCACTGCACGAAGGCCGTCATCACCGGAGCCGTGAAGGGTTGACCCGCGGTCCGCGAGGGTCCGCAAGGGGAACCCGCGTCAGGCCGCACCGGGGGTCCGGCTCGAAGTTCCACAACCTCGAGTAACCAACGAAAAGGAGCAGTACGTGCGACGACGCACATTCGCCGCCACCGCAGGCGCGGCCGTGGTCGGGGCCGGGGCCCTGTCCATCCCGTTCTTCGCCGGAGCGCAAGAACGCGACCGGCAGGGAGGCAACACCTACACCTGGAAGAACGCCGCCATCAACGGCGGCGGTTTCGTCCCCGGCATCGTGTTCAACGAGACCGAGCCGAACCTGATTTACGCCCGCACCGACATCGGTGGCTGCTACCGGTGGCAGGAGGACTCCCGCACCTGGAAGCCGCTCCTGGACTGGGTCGGCCGCGACAAGTGGGGCTGGTCCGGTGTGGTCTCCATGGCCACCGACCCGGTCGAGACCGACCGCGTCTACGCCGCGGTCGGCACTTACACCATCGACTGGGACCCCAACAACGGCGCGGTCCTGTACTCCGAGGACAAGGGCGAGACCTGGGGCGCCGCCGAGCTGCCGTTCAAGCAGGGCGGCAACATGCCCGGCCGCGGCATGGGCGAACGCCTGGTGGTCAACCCGGCCGACAACGCCGAGCTGTACCTCGGTGCGCCCAGCGGCAACGGCCTGTGGCGGTCCAAGGACTACGGCCGCACCTGGGCGAAGGTCGAGAACTTCCCCAATCCCGGGA
>NZ_JBHRWO010000001.1:0-34180 GCF_042647865.1 Glycomyces rhizosphaerae | reverse complement strand
ACCTGCATAGCAAAACAGGCCGAACCTTTGCAGGTTCGACCTGTTTCCGATGTCCTGAGACATCACACTGCAGGAGTGACAGGACTCGAACCTGCAACCCTCGGTTTTGGAGACCGATGCGCTACCAATTGCGCCACACTCCTTCGCCAGCTCGGTCGCCCGGCCTGGCCGCAACTATCTTACGTGTCGCGTCCAGGCCGGTGCAACCGGGTTGGGCGTGGTGTCCTGGCCGGTCAGGAGGCCGGGATGACCGAGCCGTCGGCCCAGGTGCCGAGGATGAACTGCTTGACCTCGTCCGACTGGAGCAGCTCGGCGAGCTTCCGGACGTCCTCGTTGTCGGCGTTCGCCGCGGAGGCCACCAGGTAGTTCGCGTACGGGTTGCCCTCGGGCGACTCGCTGAACAGCGCGTCCTCGGCCGGGCTCAGGTCCGCCTCGAGGGCGTAGTTGCCGTTGATCACAGCGGCGTCGACGTCCTCCAGGGAGAGCGCGAGCTGCGCGGCCTCGAGCGGGACGAACTCGATGTTCTTCGGGTTCTCCGCGATGTCGTCCTCGGTCGCCAGCGTCGCGTCGACGCCCTCGGCGAGGGTGATCAAGCCGGCATCGGCGAGCAGGGCCAGCGCCCGGCCGCCGTTGGAGCCGTCGCCCGGGATCGCGACCTGCGCCCCGTCCGGGATCTCCTCCACGGAGGCGACCTTCGACGAGTACAGGCCCAGCGGCTCGATGTGCACCGGCGCGACGGTCACCAGGTCGGTCCCGTTCGCGGCGTTGTACTCCTCCAGGTAAGGCTCGGTCTGGAAGAAGTTCGCGTCCACAGAACCATCCGCGGTCGCCACGTTCGGCTGCACGTAGTCAGTGAATTCTTCGACCTCGATGGTGATCCCGGCGTCCTCGGCCAGGTTCTCCGAGATGTAGTTCAGGATGTCCGCGTGCGGGACCGGCGTCGCGGCCACGACCACGGTGCCGTTGGTCTCAGTCGCTTCAGAACCAGAGTCGGTGCCGCAAGCGGCGAGGGACAGCGCGGTCACGGCGGCTACGGAGCCGCCCAAAAGGGCACGACGATTGAACATGGTGTCTCCTAAGGAAGGTAGGGAAATAACTTCAGCGGCGGTCGAGGGTGCGGGCGCACCGGTCGCCGAGAATCTGGAAGAACTGGACGAGCACGACGAGGATGACCAGCGGCCAGATCATGTACTCGGTCTCGAAACGCTGGTAGCCGTAGCGGTAGGCCAGGTCGCCCAAGCCACCGCCGCCCACGATCCCGGCCATCGCCGAGTACGAGACGACGGCCACGAGCGTCACCGTGAAGCCGCGGATGAGGCCCGGCGTGGCCTCGGGCAGGACCACCCGCCACACCAGGGCGGGCGTCGAAGCGCCCATCGAACGGGCCGCCTCGATGAGGCCCGGCTGCACCTCGAGCAGCGCGCCTTCCACGAGGCGCGCGAAGAACGGGATCGACGCCACCGTCAGCGGGACGATCGCGGCCTCAGTGCCGATGCTCGTTCCCGTGATCAGGCGCGTCAGCGGAACTACCGCGACCATCAAGAGCACGAACGGCGCGCTTCGGCCGATGTTCACGATCAGGCCGAGCGGTGCGTTGACCACTGCGATCGGTTTCGGGCCGGTCTTCGACGTGATGTAGAGGATGGTGCCCAGGAGCAGGCCGCCCAGCAGCGTCCACGCGCCGGCGACGGCGACGATGTGCAGGGTCTCCCAGAACGCCTCGGTGAGCTGTTCGACGAGTCGGTCGTTCACTGCGTCAACTCCTCGCCGAGCAGGCGGGACGCCAGGCGCCGCGCTTGGCCGCCGAGGCGTGACCCCGGGTCGGCGAGGAGCTCGGGGACGTCGCCGATCTCGACGAACCGCCCGGCCTCCATCACCGCGGCGCGGTGGCAGATCCGGGTGATCACTTCGAGTTCGTGCGTGATCAGAAGAATGGTGAGCCCGAGTTCGCGGTTGAGCCGTGCGAGCAGGTCGAGGATCTCGTCCGTCGTGTCGGTGTCGAGCGCGCTCGTGGCCTCGTCCGACAGCAGCACCGCGGGGTCGGCGGCGAGGGCCCGGGCGATCGCGAGGCGCTGGCGCTGGCCGCCCGAGAGCTGCCCGGGGTAGGCCTTCGCCTTGTCCGAGAGGCCGACGAGGTCGAGCAGTTCGAGCGCGCGTTCGCGCCGGGCGGCGCTCGGCGTCCCGCGGAAGCGCAAAGGCAGGGCCACATTGGACGCCGCGTTGCGGTTCGACAGGAGGTTGAAGTGCTGGAAGATCATCGCGGTCTTGGCCCGCGAGGCCCGCAGCTCACGTCCGCGCAGCGTGGTCAGCTCGATGCCGTCGACCTCGACCGTGCCCGCTTCGGGCCTGGTGAGGAGGTTGACGGTGCGCAGGAGCGTCGACTTGCCGGCGCCGGAGCGTCCGAGGATGCCGAAGATCTCGCCGGAGGCGACGTCGAGGTCCACCGCGTCGAGGGCGACCAGGTCGCCGAAGCTCTTGGTCACGCCGGACAGGCGGATACTGGGTCTTGGTTCCATGAGGAAGGAAGTTCGCTTTCGCTGTGGGGAGATCGCCGCTTCGGGGCGCGGCGGTGCAGGAGCCCTCAGCAGGCGCACATTCGGCAGCACGACGCGGCGGCGCCGATGGCGTCGCTGTTGCGTCCGAGGTGCTCCGAGTTCATAGCCCAGAAGTCAAGCAGGGATTCCTACCGATTCCAAGGACCTGTGACGAATGCCGCGACATTTGAAGGACACCGAGCTGAGATAGGGTTCGGCCATGACTGTTGCGACGATTCCCGCCCCGGCGTTCGCGATCGAGCGGTTCAAGCTCGGCAACGGGCTGCGGGTGGTCCTCGCGCCTGACCCCGGGGCACCCGTGGTCGGCGTAGCGGTGGTGTATGACGTGGGCATGCGCTCCGAGCCCGAGGGCCGCACCGGCTTCGCCCACCTCTTCGAGCACATGATGTTCCAGGGCTCCCACAACGTCGGCAAGGCCGAGCACATGCGGCACGTCCAATCCGCGGGCGGCACCTTCAACGGCTCGACCCACATCGACTACACCGACTACTTCAACCTCCTGCCCTCCAACGGCCTCGAACTCGCGCTGTTCCTGGAGGCCGACCGGATGCGCGGCCCGGCGATCACCGAGGAGAACCTCGCGAACCAGGTGTCCGTGGTGAAGGAGGAGATCCGGGTCAACGTCCTCAACCGCCCCTACGGCGGCTTCCCGTGGATCAAGCTCCCGCCGGTCATGTTCGACACCTTCGCGAACTCGCACGACGGCTACGGCTCGTTCGTGGATCTCGACGCGGCCACCGTGGCTGACGCGCAGTCGTTCTTCGACGCCTATTACCCCGCTTCGAACGCGGTCCTCTCGGTCGCCGGCGACTTCGACGTCGCGCAGGCCCGCGAGCTGGTGGAACGCCACTTCGGGAGCGTCGAGGCCCGGCCCGCACCGGTGCTCCCGTCGTTCGCCGAACCCGACCTGAGTACTGAACGCCGCGTCTCGTACGTAGACGAGCGCGCGACGCTCCCGGCCGTCGCGGTCGCCTGGCGCGTCCCCGACCCGGTGACCGAGCTCGACGAGTTCCTGCCGTACGTGGTCCTCGGCGAGCTGCTCACCGACGGCGACGCCTCGCGCCTGGTCGAGCGGCTCATCCACACCGACCGCACCGCCACCGCCGTGGCCGCGCACACGACCTTCATGGCCGAGCCCTTCGCCTCCCGCGGCCCGACGGTGATGCTCGTCCAGGCGTTCCTGCCGCCGGGCAACGCCGTCGACACCGTGCTCGGCACCGTCCAGGAAGAGCTCGCGCGCATCGCCGAAGGCGTCGACGAAGCCGAGCTCGACCGCGTCAAGGCGCGCGTCGCCGCCCAGCTGCTGCGCGGCGACGACTCGGTCATGGGCCGCTCGCGCCGTTTCGCGACCGCCGAGATCTTCCACGGCGACGCCGCCATGTCGACCCGTTTCCCCGCGCTGCTCGGCGAGGTCACCGCCGAAGCCGTCGCCCAGGCGGCGGCCGCTTTGACGCCGCACCGCCGCGCCGTTCTCGAAGTCGTTCCGGGAGGAGCTCAGTGAGCAACGTCATTCCAGGTCTCGCACCGGAAGTCCCGCTGTCCCTGCCGGTCCCGGTCGAGCGGACCCTCCCGAACGGACTCCGGGTGCTGCTCACGCGGCGCCCCGGCGTCCCGCTCGCCGAGGTGCGCCTCTCAATCCCGGCTGCGCATGCAGACCTGGCCGTGGCCGACCTGCTCGCCGCGGCGCTCTTCTCCGGCACCGAGACCGCCTCGATGACCGAGATCGCCCAGCGCCTCCAAGGCGTCGGCGGCGCGCTCGGCGCCGGGGCCGACCCGGACCGGATCGCCGTGTCCGGCAACAGCCTCGCGACGGGTCTGCCCGAGCTCCTGGAGGTCTTGGGCGATCTGCTCAAGGCCGCGGAGTACCCGGCCGGGCCGCTCGCGGTCGAGCAGTCCCGCATCATCGACGGCCTCTCGGTCGCCGAGCAGCAGCCGGACTTCCAGGTCAACCGCGTCCTCGACGCGCGCCTGTGGGGCGGCCACCCGTACGGCCACCAGCAGCCGACCGCCGCCGAGGTCGCCGCCGTCGAACGCGACGCGGTCCTCGCCCTGCACGCCGCCCGTCTCCACCCGGCCGGCGCGCGCCTGGTCATCGTGGGCGACATCGACACCGACTCGGCATTCGCCGCAGTGGAGAAGGCCCTCGGCGACTGGAACGGCGCGGGCGAACCGCGCCGCATGGAGCCGCTGCCCGGGCTCGTCGCGGGCCCGCTCGTCCTGGTCGACCGGCCCGGCTCGGTCCAGTCCGCGATCCGCGTCGCCTACTCGGCGGTCGAGCGCACCCACCCCGACAACGCGGCCCAGCATCTCGCGAACCTCGTCTTCGGCGGCTACTTCTCCTCGCGCCTGGTCATGAACCTGCGCGAGACCAAGGGCTACGGCTACTCGCCGCGCTCGCGTGTGGACCACTCGCCGGCCGGTTCGATCCAGCTCGCCGCCGTCGACGTCGCCACCGAGGTCACCGGCCCGGCCCTCGAAGAGGTCCGGAACGAGCTGCGCGGCATGGCCGAGCGACCGCCCGCCGCCGACGAACTCGACCTGGCCCGCCGCTACGCGCTCGGCTCGGTCAAGCTCGCCACCGCCACCCAGTCGGGCATCGCCAACTACATCTCGGTGCTCGCCGCCGCGGGCCTCCCGCTCGCCTGGCTCGCCGAGCACTCCGAGCGGATCCGCGAGGTCACGCCCGCCGACGTCCAGCGGGTCGCGGCCGAACGCCTCGACCCCGACCGGGCGGTCACCGTCGTCCTCGGCGACGGCGAAGCGATCCGCGAACCGCTCGCCGCATTCGGGGAGATCGAGGCCCCATGACGCACCCGCCCTTGGCGATCGACGTCCTCGACCGCTCCGGCGAGCACCGCGGTGACGATGAATGGCTCGCCGCCGCTTGGGAACAGGCCCAGATCGTCGTCTGCGACCCCGACAACGAGCGGATCGCGGCCGACGAAGACGGCCTGCACTACTACGACGCCGGCTCCGCCCCCGAAGGCGAACGCGTCTACCTCGGCGGGGAGCACCCGCCGGTGTTCGCGGTCCTCGCCGACCTGCCCGACGGCCTGCCGGGCCGCTGGATCAAACCGGACTGGGACCGCCGGGACCTCGCGATCGCGGTGCAGGCCATCGCGATCGGCCACTGGCACGCGACCTACCGGTTCCACCCGACCACCGGCGAGCCGCTGCGGCCGCGCCAGGCCGGGTGGGAGCTTTCAGCCGACTCCGGCCGACCGGTCTTCCCGCGCACCGACCCGGCCGTGATCGTCCTCATCGACGACGGCGTCGACAGGGTGCTGCTGGCCCAGCACCGTCGCTACTCCGGCGCCCCGAAGACGGGGCCTGCGGCCGTCAGGAGCAACCGGTACGCCTGCATCGCAGGGTTCGTCGAACCGGGGGAGTCGGCCGAGGCCGCCGTGCACCGCGAGGTGGGCGAGGAGATCGGGATCAAGATCGACCGGCTCGAGTACGTCTCGAGCCAGCCCTGGCCCTACCCGCGTTCGCTCATGCTCGCCTTCCGCGCCACCGCCGACCCGGCCCAGCAGCTGGTGCTGCAGGCCGAGGAGATCACGGACGCGCGCTGGTTCACCCGCGACGAGGTACGGCAGATGTGGGTCCACACCGACGACACGACGCCGAGCGCCGTGCGGATCTCCATCGCGCGCTTCCTGATCGACGGCTGGCTGGCCGAGGGCTAAGACTTTGGTGACGGCGGCCTCTTCGGCCGTCTCACCAGGGACCCCGGTCTTGGCCGCGACGGCGCGCTGCGCGGTGAAGACGCCGGCGATCACGACGAGCCCGCCGAGGATCTGCGGCACCGTCAGCGCCTCGCCGAGCAGAGCCCAAGCGGCGATCGAGGCGACGACGACCTCGGCGTACCCGATGCCGCCGGCCACCGGCGCGGAGATGAACCGCAGGCCGCTGAGGCCCAGGCCGTAGGCGACCGCGGTGCTGGCGATGAGCATGGTCACGCTGACGATGCCGGTGGTCTCGACACCGCCGAGCGAGACCTTCGCCGAAAGCGCGGCCCAGTCCAGGGCCCAGGGGGCGGCGAAGGGCGCGAGGGCGACGGCGCCGACGGTGAAGCCGACGGCGAGCAGGACTCGAACGTCCACTTTGGCGGTCAGCCGTTCACCGGACAGGAAGTAGGTGGCCTGGCAGGCCGCCGCGGCTGAACCGGCGATGAGGCCGACCGCGTCGAGGCGCAGGCCGGACCAGACCTCGACCACGATGCACAGGCCCGCGATGCTCAGGAGCGTGCCGATGACCGCGGCGCGCGGCAGGACGGTGCGGCGCACGAACCGGACCCAGGCGACGACGACGATGGGGCCCATGAACTCCAAGAGGAGCGCGATGCCGACGGGCAGGCGCTCGACCGCGATGAAGTAGAACGCCTGCACCGCGGCGATCGCGGTGAGGCCGAACAGCGCCAGTCCGCCCCACGGGAGGCTTTCGCGCCTGCGCAGGAGCCGGAAGAGAGGAATTGCGGCGGCGGCGATCGCGATGATGCCGACGCCGCAGATGCGGAGCCACGTGACCTGGATGGGGGTGAGTCCCGCCTGGATCACGACTTTGCCGAAGGGGCCGCAGATTCCGAAGAACAGTGAAGCGGCCAGGACGAGGGAGACGCCGAGGGCGGCGCGGGGTGACGACATATGGGCTCCAGAACTCAACGAAAAAGGCCCGGGACGGATCCATCCCGGGCCTGAATGCTTAGCGACCACCCCTCGAAGTCGCTAAGCAAGCTTGACGAGTCAACTATAGGGCATCGTACCGGCTTTGTGTCCTAAACGTGACCATAGTCTCGGTATGTGGCACAGGTCAAGCGGCGAGCTTCGCCTTCACCTGCGCGAGAGAGGGATTGGTGAGCGCGGTGCCGTCCTCGAACTGCAAGGTGGGGACGGTCGCGTTGCCTCCGTTGACCCCCATGACGAACGCGGCGGCCTCCGGGTCCTCCTCGATGTTGACCTCTTTATAGAGAACGCCCTCGCGGTCGAACGCCGACTTCAGTCGCCTGCAGTAGCCGCACCAAGTGGTGCTGTACATGGTGATCATCGAACCTCCTTCTTCATCGAGGGTAACGCGATACGGCCCTGGGGCATTCCTCCAGATCGTGCATCACCGTGTCCCGCCTCACGTCTGGCCACTTTCAGGTGCTGCACCTCTGAACGACCCGGCCGACCGATCTTGTCGGAGGCCTCTGGGACACTGGTCGGATGACCGCACGCGATCAGGCCATCGAACAGCTCCTCTCGGGACTCGACCCTGAACAACGCGAGGCGGTGACCGCTGACCCGGGGCCCGTCTGCATCCTGGCCGGAGCCGGCACCGGCAAGACCCGGGCCGTCACCCACCGGATCGCCTGGCGGGTCCTTCGCGGCGACATGCGCGGCCAGCACGTCACGGCCGTCACCTTCACCGCGCGCGCCGCGGGGGAGATGCGCGACCGGCTCCGCGGCCTCGGTGTCGCCGGCGTCAACGCCCGCACCTTCCACTCTGCCGCGCTCCGCCAGCTCCGCTACTTCGGCATGCGCCGCTTCAAAGGCCAGCTCCCCGAGCTCATCGACTCCGCTTTGAAGTTCACCGCCATCGCCGCCGCCCGCGCCGGACTCCAGACCTCCCGCGCCAAGAACTTCGACCTCACCACCGAGATGGAATGGGCCGCTTCCTCACTCATCGGTCCCGACGACTACGTGAGCGCCATCGCCGCCCTCGGCCGCGACGCGCCCGCCGCCCCCGAGGACGTCGCCAAGGTCTACGCCGCCTACATCGAGGCCAAGCGCCGCGCCGGCGTCATGGACTTCGCCGACGTCCTGGCCCACACCGCCGACATGATCGGTGAGGACGAGTCGATCGCGGACCAGATCCGCAGCCAGTACCGGTTCTTCGTCGTCGACGAGTACCAGGACGTCACCCCGCTCCAGCAGCGCCTGCTCGACTCCTGGCTCGGCGACAGGGACGACATCACCGTCGTCGGCGACGCCAGCCAGACCATCTACTCCTTCACCGGCGCCACCTCGCGGAACCTGCTCGACTTCACGCGCCGCCACAAGAGCGCCTCGCTCGTGCGTCTCGTCCGCGACTACCGCTCCACACCGCAGGTCGTCGGCCTCGCCAACCAGATCATCGGCGAATCCAAAGGCCGCGAAGCGAAGATGCGCCTCGAACTCATCGGCCAGCGGCCCGACGGCCCCGCCGTCACCGCCGAGGTCTTCGCCGACGAGGCCGAAGAGGCCGACATGATCGCCCGCCGCTGCTCCCAGCTCATCGCCGACGGCACGAGCGCTTCGGAGATCGCGGTCCTCTACCGCACCAACGCCCAGTCGCAGGCCTATGAAGAGGCCCTCGCCTCCTACGGCGTGCCGACCGTGGTCACCGGCGCGGCCCGCTTCTTCGACCGCCCCGAGGTGCGCCAGGCCGTGGTCGCATTGCGCTCGGCCGCCAAGACCGAGGTCGCGAGCATGCCCCTGTCCGAGGCGGTGCCGACCGCGCTCGAAGCGGTCGGGTGGCGCCCTGACGCCGCGCCTTCCGGTGGGGCCCAGCGGGAAGCGTACGAAGCGGTCACCGCGCTCGCGAATCTCGCCCAGCAGTTCCTCGAGCACCACCGCGCCAATCCTGACGAGGACGGTCCGGACCCGGACCTCGAGGCGTTCTGCGCCGAGCTCTCTCGCCGCGCCTCCGAGCAGCACGCCCCGGCCGTCGAAGGCGTGACGCTCGCGAGCCTGCACGCGGCCAAGGGCCTCGAATGGGACGCGGTGTTCCTGGTCGGCCTGGCCGACGGCACGCTCCCGACCACGTTCGCCCGCACCGACACCGCGCTCGAAGAGGAACGGCGCCTCCTGTACGTGGGCATCACCCGCGCCCGCGAGCGACTGCAGCTCTCCTACGGGCTCGCCCGCAACGCGGGCGGGCGCGAGCGGCGGCTCTGCCGCTTCCTCGCGCCGCTGGGCCTCGGCGGTTTCCCGCGCCCGTCAGCGCCGGGCGCCACCGCGTCGAAACCGCGAGAACGCAAGAAGGCCAAGGTCCTCGACTGCTCCGGCTGCGGCAAGCCGCTGACGGACGCCCGTGACCGCAAGCTGGGACATTGCGAAGATTGTCCCGCCACTATGGATGAAGGACTGTTCGAGCGGTTGCGCGAGTGGCGCGTCAGTGTCGCCAAACAAGACGGCAAGCCGGCCTTCACCGTCTTCACGGATGTGACCTTGATCGCTATCGCCGAGCGCTGTCCGGGATCCGACAGTGAGCTCGCGTCCCTCCACGGCATCGGAAAGTCCAAACTCGACAAGTATGGACCCGCGGTGTTGCACCTGGTCAACGGCGGGGAAGTGAGCGAGGCCATTGCGATGTGCGGCGAAGGTACTTGATCGGTAAATCTCGCGGCAAAAACTTTCTCGCGAGACTCGCAGAAAAAGACGTTGCGCTCCCATGTGAGACGGGCGTAGCGTTGCTCAAGCCGGGTGAGGTGTGTGCCTCAGCGCAGTCATGGTGAAGCTTGCAAACCATCAGTGAGCCCGGCTAGAGGAGATGAAGACCAATGTTGACCACGGAACCCGAAGGGAGGGGACAGACGATGAAGCTGCTCAGCGAAACCCAGAGCACGACGCCGCTCGGCGTGACGATTGAGTCGGCCGCCGTCTATCGGCACATCGCGCCCGTCTCCACTCCGGTCCGTGGGACCACTCTGCCCGTTGCCGTCCAGACCACCACGGCTCCGAGCACCGTCAACACCATTGACAACACCGATATGGGCGCCAATGCCCTTCTCGGACGTGGCCGTGCATTCGCCGGCCTCGGTTGGCAGCCGGTTTCCGGCTCCGAGAAGCGTCACGGCGTCACGCGCGGGAGACCGCCTCGAGATCATCGAATGGGCTTATAGACAGCCCACTCGGAACTCTCGAGGCCGCGAATCCCGCAACCGGGATCGCGGCCTTTTTGTTTGGCTGAAAAGCCAGGTCGCGGCCCTCCAGTAGAAGACAGACGAGACAGATTGCGAAGCAATTGAGTCCTCAAACAGCACTGAAGCGACCGAGCTGGGACCAGACCAGCAAGATGCGAGAGGAGACCGAGCCGATGACCGACACCCTCATCGGGCCCGAGCTGCGAGACCAGGCCCGCGAGACCGGCGGCGACCTGGCCTGCCGCGAGTACGACGCGGACCTGTGGTTCTCGGAGCAGCCCACCGAACTGGAGTTCGCCAAGTCCCTGTGCACCGACTGCCCGGTGCGCCTGGCCTGCCTGGCCGGGGCGCTCGAGCGCCACGAGCCCTGGGGCGTGTGGGGCGGCGAGATCTTCGAGAAGGGGAACGTCGTGGCCCGCAAGCGGCCCCGCGGCCGGCCCCGGAAGGACGCCGCGCTCATCGAGCAGGCCGCGCAGGCCGAGCTCGCCGAGCGGACCCGTGAACTCGCGCTCGCGGGGGTGGCGGTGTCATGACGGTCGATTATCTGAGCCGCCATCTCAAGCGGGATGTCGGCGTGAAGGAACTCGAGGTCCTCATGAATGAGGAGATCGAGGCGGTCCGACCGATGACGACCACGAGCTCGCTGTTCAGCGGGGTCGGACGTCTGCGGATGCGGAGCCTGTGGAAGGAAGCCGGCTATGCCCGGACTCCGCGCCACACCGGGCGACACCGTCGCCGGGGCCGACTTTGACGACGCACTAACCGCGTTGGCTGAAGGGGTCCATCCCTGAGAGGGGATGGGCCCCTTTCGTTGTGCGTGGGAGTGTCCGTGAGCGTCTGCGCATTTCGGACGTCCAACAGCGCCCCGGTCTCGGCGAGGCTTGCGAGCCGTGATTGAGCACTGTCAACAGTGCCGCGGGGGTACGACAGCGCTTCAATGCGAGCGCCGCTCAGCGGTTGGGGTCCGTGCCTTCGGGGTCGGCGAAGCCCGGCAGCCACTCCTCGAGGATCGACCGCCATTTCGCGGTGGCGCCCAACTGGCAGAGCACCCCGATCGATCCCATCGTCACGCGGTGGATGAGCAGGTACGCCGGCGGGAAGCTCATCTGCTTGTTCAGTCTCGCGGCTTCGGAGCCCTGACTGGTGAGCCGGGTGCTCTCCTTGCGCAGCCATTCGCGCGAGAACTGGAACTCCTCGCCCGCGATCGGCTCAAGCATCGGCCGCAGCAGGTCGAGCATCGACTTCGCGTCGATCTGCAGCCCCGGCGGCACGAAGCCCTCGCTGCGCAGTCCCGCGACCACCTCGTCGGCCTTGCCGTCGAGCGTCAACCGCGTCAAGCGACCCACCTGCACCGGCATTCCGCCGGGCATGCGCGCGGCCGCACCGAAGTCGTAGACCACGAGCCGCCCGTCCTCGCCGATCGCGAAGTTCCCCGGGTGCGGGTCGGCGTGGAGCATCCCGGCGCGCTTGGGCGCGGAGAAGTGCAGCGTGGTCAGCCGCAGCCCGGCCGCGTCCCGCTCGTCCTGGGTGCCGTTCGCGATGACGTCCGCCAGCGGCCGCCCCGCGATCCACTCGGTCACCAGCACCTCGCCGCTGGCGTGGATCACGTCGGGCACCACGATCAGCGGATCGTCGCGGAAGGCCTCGGCGAACTGCCGCTGCGTCGCCGCCTCCAGCTCGTAGTCGAGCTCTTCGAGGAGCCGCTCGCGCAGCTCGACGGTGATCTTCTTGACGTCGAAGTTCGGTTGCAGCACTTTGAACATCGGGGCCATGCGCGAGAGGTGCCGCAGGTCCGTGCGCAGCGCGTCGCCCGCGCCGGGATACTGGATCTTGACGGCGACTTGGCGGCCGTCGATCCACACCGCCCGGTGCACCTGCCCGATGCTCGCGGCCGCCGCCGGTGCGTCGTCGAATTCGATGAAGCGTTCGCGCCAATCGGCGCCCATCTGCCGCTCCAGCACCCCGTGGACGCTGGCCACCGGCAGCGGGGGAGCGGCGTTCTGGAGTTTGGTCAGCGCCTGCCGGTACGGCGCGGCCAGATGCTCGGGCAGGGCCGCCTCGAAGATCGAGAGGGCCTGGCCGAGTTTCATCGCCCCGCCCTTGAGCTGCCCGAGCACGCTGAAGATGTGCTCGGCGGTGCGCCGCTGCGCCTGCTCGCTGAGAATCTCGTCGGCCAGTCCGGTCACCCGTTTGCCCAGCCCCAGGGTCGCCCGGCCCGCCAGCCCCAGCGGCAGGGAGGCGAGTTTCATGCCCCGGGAGAACGCCCGGCGCGGGAGGTCGTCACCCGAATGGGCGGGTCCATGCCTGTCGCTCACGTTCCCAATGCTCTCACGGCGAAGCGACAGATGGTGACGGCACAGGCGGCGCATGTCGGGGCGTCGCAGCGGGCCGGACCGGTGCGCCTGGAGGCCCCATAAGGCCTCGTAAGTCCCTTACGCCTGTCACCCGCCTGGGTGAAGCGGCGCGGCTGGGCTTACAGGCGTGAAATCTGTGGCATTCTGAGGCCGAACGATCGCACAGAGTGATCGCTGCAACAGGGTTTGCACGACAGGCCCGCGCACAACAGGGGGAAACCAGTGGCTCAAGCTACGAAGACCTATACCGGCTACTGCGTCAAGTGCCGCGAGAAGCGCGAATTCGAAGGCACCGTGGTCGTCTCCGACTCGGGCCGCCGGATGGCCAAAGGTACGTGCCCGGTGTGCGGCACCAAGATGAACCGGATTCTCGGCAAGGAATCGTGACCGTAGGGCCAGCGGGCCCGGTTGCGGCGCGTAAGCGGCCTAGGCGAAGCTTGCGAGCCGGAAATTTGCAAGGCCGGGGCGGTCCGTCGTCAGCGCGAAAGCGTCGCGGGACTGCCCGACCCCTCGCCTGATCCCACTATGCGGGACATCGGCGGGGGGATTTTCTTGGCATTCCACTGGTATCGCCGCAATCGCGACATCCGCGTTATGCGATTGTCACCCCCGCGGTTTAGTGTGCGTTCATGGCGCGCAAAGTCCATCCCCCCGTTGAAGTGCGGCGCTCTCCCCGGCGTCGTGCAACCGTAGCGGCCTATGAAGAACGAGGCCGCGTGGTCGTCATGATCCCTGACGCCTTCTCGGAGACCGAGGAGCGCGAATGGATCGACCACATGCTCGCGAGACTGCAGAAACGCGAGGCCCGAGACGGCCGAGCGTCCGACACGGCCCTCCGAGACCGGGCCGTCAGGCTCGCCAGCCGCTATTATCCCGAGCACCCCGAATGCGCCGCCCCACGGAGCGTTCGCTGGGTCGACAACCAACAGCGCCGCTGGGGTTCGTGCACCCCTTCGGACGGCACGATCCGGATCTCCCGCCGGATCATGATGATGCCCTCATGGGTGATCGACTACGTCCTGCTCCACGAGCTGGCCCACCTGGTCCACGCGGACCACTCGCGGCCGTTCTGGGACATGGTCGGCCGCTACTCCAAGGCCGAACGGGCCCGCGGCTACCTCGAAGGCATCGCCGACGCCGAGGCGAGCGAGCGGCAGTAGGCCGGGTCGGCGCCGGCGCGACCGCCCGCCTCCGGGCCGGTCGCACGAACGCGGCTGCCCGCGAACAGGCCGCCGCGACGCCTCTAACTCGACCGCGCCTTACCTGTCTCCGGGCTCCTCGTCGTCGTCCTCTTCCTTCGGGTCGTTGACCGCGAGCTGGTCGAACATCGACATGTCGAGGTCTTCGAGCGCCTCGGAGACGGTCGCGAAGCCTTCAGGGTGTTCGAGGTCGGCCGCGCTCGGCATCAGGTCGGGGTGCGCCCAGACCGCTTCGCGGCCCTCGCTGCCCCGCGCCTCGGTGAGCGACTGCCACAGCCGCGTCGCCGCGCGCACCTTCGCCGGGTCGAGTTCGAGCCCGACCAGCGCCTCGAAAGTCTGTTCGGCGGGCCCGCCGGTCGCCCGGCGCCGCCGTGCCGACTCCATGAGCCGGTCCATCGTCGGCAGCCGCTCGCCCACGGCCTCGGCCACGACCACGTTGACCCAGCCGGCGATGAGCGCCAGCGTCGTGCCGAGTCGCGACAGCGCCGCCTTCTGCTGCTCGGTGTCCTCGGTCTTGAAGACCTCGCTCAGGTCGAGGGTCGCCGCGGCCTCGGGGTCCATCGGGTCCATGCCCGACATGGCCTCCTCGATCGCGGACTCGTCGATGCGGATCTCCCGCGCGTACGCCTCGAGCGCGCCCAGCAGGTGCGAGCGCAGCCACGGCGCGTGCGTGAACAGCCGGTGGGTCGCGGCCTCGCGAAGCGCGACGTACAGCCGCACCTCCTCGACCGGCAGCTCCAGACCCTCGGCGTAAGCGGTGAGGTTCCCCGGCAGGAGCGCGGCGACGCCCGTCTTGCCAAGCGGCAGACCGACTTCGGAGGAGGAGAGCACTTCCCCGGCGAGTTTCGCGAGCGCCTGCCCCATCTGCGCCCCGAACAGGGCCGAGCCGACGCCCTTCATGAGGTCGGCCATGGGGCCGAGCATCCCGGCCATCTCCTCGGGCACGAGCGTCTGCATCGCCTCGGCCATCTGGGCGGCGAGCGGCTCGGCGAGCTGCCTCCAGGAGTCCTCGGTGCGCGTGATCCACTGCTTGCGGGTCCACGCGTCCGTCGCGGTCACACCGGACGGCCAGTTCACGGCGGAGTCGAGCCAGAGGTCGGCGAGGCGCACGGCCTCGGCGACCTGCGCCTGATCGGCGGGGCCGACCACGTTCTCGGCCTTCAGTTCGGACTCGGCGAGCTGCTTGGCCAGCTGCCAGTTGACCGGACCGGACGACAGCGACTGCGCCATCATCTGCTGCAGCTGCTGCATCATCTGCTGCACGCGCGGGTCGTTCGGGTCGGGCAGGTCGCCGCCCAGGTTGCCGAAGCCGAATGGAATGTCGGAGCCCATTGGCCAACCGTACGTCAGAGTGTGGGTCCCGGGCCACGGCCCGCCGAACTGGAGGCGCCCTGTTCGCTGCGGGCCGAACACCGCTGTGGGCTACGGCATGTAGGCTTCCGCGCATGCGAAGGCGAGGAATCACCGTCCTGTTGGGCGCCGTGTTGGTGGCGCTGCTGACCTGGCAGGCGCTGTCGATGGACGTCGCCTACGTGGTGTTCAGCCCCGGCCCCACCGAGGACGTCCTCGGTGCCGAAGAGGTCGACGGGGTCGAGCACCAGATCATCAGCGCCGACACCGAATACCCCTCGGAAGGCCAGCTGCGCCTGACCACGGTGCGCGTCAAGCAATCGGTCACCCTGGTCCAGGCCCTGCGCTATTGGCTGTCCAATGAGTACGCCATCGTTCCGCGCGACCTGGTCTACCCGCCCGGCGAATCCGAGGAGGACATCGCCGAGGAGCAGGAGGCGGACTGGGCCGAGTCCCAGTCCAACGCCGAGCAGGCCGCCCTCGGCTATCTCGGCGAGCCCGCGACCATCGAGGTCGTGGCCGACTCCGGCGGCCTGGTGGCCGGCGACGTCGTCACCGCCGTCGACGGGACCGCGGTCACCTCGCTCCAAGACCTCGCCGATTACGCCGACAGCGAAACGACGGTCACCGTCACGCGCGGCGGCACCGCGACCGAGGTCCCGGGAGTCGTCCTCGGCCAGGCCGATCTCAAGTCCACCCATGAGGACCCGTACGGCATCGAGATCGACACTGAGGCCCTCGACATCGGCGGTCCCTCGGCCGGCCTGATCTTCGCGCTCGGCATCGTCGACCGGGTCACCGAGGGCGATCTGACCGATGGGAAGGTCGTCGCCGGCACCGGCGAGATCGATCCTGAAGGGAACGTCGGCGGCATCGGCGGCATCCAGCAGAAGATCACCGGATCGGCAGAGGCGGGAGCCGACGTCTTCCTCGCTCCGGCGGCTAACTGTTCGGACGCCGTCACCGTCGCACCCGGCGACATGACTATTGTCAAAGTCGAGACGCTCGAAGACGCGGTCTCGGCGCTTGAGTCCCTCGCGGCCGGCGGGGAAGTCACGACCTGCTGACTCCGCCAATCTACGGCTCGCAAGCAGTCTCAGCGAAGCTTGCAAGCCGTAACCGAGCAAGCCCGAGCCCGCACCACGAGACATGAAGGAGCTGCTGCAGTGGCGAACCGGACGCCCACCCCCCCACGGATGAGCCGACGAGGACGCTACGTCCTGATCCTCCTCGTGGGCGCCATAGTCCTGCTGTCGGTGCTCGGTTGGCTCGTCGGCCTCCGCACCGACTACCTCTGGTACAAATCGGTCGGTTACACCTCGGTGTTCTCGACCATGATGTGGACGCGCCTGGGACTCTTCGGGGTCTTCACGCTGGCGATGGCCGCCTGGTGCGGCCTCAACCTCTACCTCGCGTTCCGCTTCCGCCCCGACACCTGGCCGGCCACCACCGAGCAGGAGGGCCTGGAGCGCTACCGCGAACTCATCTCGCCCAAGGCCGGCTGGTGGATCGCCGGCGTCGCCGTCATCGTGGGGATCTTCGCGGGCATGTCCGCCCAGAGCCGCTGGGAGACCTGGCTGCTCTTCCGCCAGGGCGGTTCCTTCGACAGGGCCGACCCGGTCCTGCACATGGACGCCGGCTTCTACGTGTTCCGGCTCCCGTTCTGGCAGTTCCTCATCGGCTTCGGCTTCGCCGCGGTCGTGGTCGGCATCCTCGCCTCCCTCAGCGCCTATTACCTCTACGGCGCGCTGCGCTTCTCGGGCCAGGGCGACCGCATGACCAACGTCGCCCGCATCCACCTCTCGGTGCTCGTCGCCCTCTTCCTGGGGCTCAAGGCCGTCGCGTACTACTTCGACCGATTCGACTTCACCACCCAGGACAACCAGGTCACCGGCATCGTCGGCGGCGGTTATACCGAGATGACCGCCCTCATGAACGCCAAGAACGCGCTCATCTGGGTCTCGCTCATCGCGGCCGTCGTCATCCTCGTGTTCTCGTGGGGCTTCACCAGGTCGCTCGCTCTGCCCGCCGCGGCCCTCGGCCTCGTCGTGGTCACCGCGATCGCGGCCGGCGGCATCTACCCGGCGGTCGTGCGCAACTTCCAGGTCGAGCCCAACCGCCCCCAGCGCGAAGGCCCGTACGCGCAGCACACCATCGACGGCACCCGATACGCCTTCGGCATGGAGAACCTGGAGGCCACCACTTATCCGGTGGCCTCGCAGCCCAACGCCGAGAACATGGCCGCGGACCAGTCCACGGTCCCGTTCGTGCGCCTCATCGACCCGTTCGTCGTCTCCGACGCCTTCACCCAGGCGCAGCAGCCGCGAAGCTTCTATGACTTCAACGAGAAGCTCGACATCGACCGCTACACCTACACCGACGAGAACGGCAAAGAGGTCACGCAGGACTTCGTCGTCGGTCTCCGCGAGCTCAACCCGAGCCAGCTCACCGACGAGCAGCAGGACTGGACCGTCGCGCACACGGTCTACACCCACGGCTGGGGTTTCGTGTCCGCCTCGACCACCGAGAGCGACAGCGGCGCCCCCTGCTTCACCTCCGGGGTGCTCTCCGACGACCCGGGCAACTGCCAGATCGGCAACGACATCATCGATGTCGAGAAGCCCCAGATCTACTACGGGCTCTTGAACAACGAGTACGCGATCGTCGGCGTCCCCGAGGAAGAGACCCCGCGCGAGTACGACCGGCCGATCGACGTCGCCGTCAGCGACGAGGACTCGACCGAGGAGGACGCCGAGGAGATCGGCTCCGACCGCTACACCACCTACGAAGGCGACGGCGGCATCGACATCGGCTCCATCGGGAGCCGGCTCCTCTACGCCTGGGAGTTCCAGGAGCCCCGGTTCCTGCTCTCCGACCAGATCAACGACGAGTCGCAGCTCCTGTACAACCGGAACGTGCGCGACCGCGTCCAAGAGGTCGCCCCGTTCCTCACCGTGGAGGCCGACCCGTACCCGGCCGTCGTCGACGGCGAGATCGTCTGGATCGTGGACGGCTACACCACGACCAACGACTTCCCCTACTCCGACCGGGTCAACATCGCCGACGCGACGAACGACACCTACTCCGGCCAGGGCGTCGCGAACCAGGCCTCCGAGGAGGTCAACTACATCCGCTCCTCGGTCAAGGCCGTGGTGAACGCCTACGACGGCTCGGTGGAGCTCTACGAGTTCGACGACGAGGACCCGATCCTCAAGGCCTGGAACGAGATCTACGGCGGCGACCTCGTCACGCCCAAGGAGGAGACTCCCGACGACCTCGCGGCGCACTTCCGCTACCCGCAGGACCTGTTCAAGATCCAGCGCAGCCTGCTCCAGCGGTACCACGTGGACGAGTCGCGCACCTTCATCGAGGGCAGCGAGGCCTGGGCCACCCCCGAGGACCCGTCGCAGAACCAGCCGGTCACCCAGCCGGCCTACTACGTGTACGCGACGTACCCGGAACAGGGGCAACCGTACTTCCAGCTGACCAGCACCTTCACGCCGAGAAACCGCGAGAACGCGCTGTCGAGCCTCATGTCGGGCTACTACGACGAGAACGGTGATCCGCAGTTGCGGGTCTACGACGTCGTAGGCGGCGAGGACCAGTCGGTCAGACAGATACACCAGATCATCACGTCCACATCGGAAGTGGTGACGACGCTGCGCGACGCCCAGCAGGCCGACACCACGGTGGAGTGGGGCAACCTGCTCGCGCTGCCGGTGGGCGACGGCATCCTGTACCTCGAGCCGATGTACCTGCGCAGACAGGCGGGCGGCCAGGGCGAGGAGCTGCCGCGGCTCACGAACGTCGCGATCAGCTACGGCGGCTACGTGGGCTTCGCGCCGACGTTCGAGCAGGCCGTGGCGATGGTGGTCGAGAAGTACGTGACCGGCGCGCCGAGCGAGGCCGAGCAGAACGAGGGCGAGGAGCCGGTGGATCCGACCGATCCGCCTTCGGAGACGCCGACCGAGACGCCGACGACCGAGGCGCCGGCCGATCCGCCGGAAGTCGAGGCCGCGATCACGAAGGTCCTGGAAGCGCAGGCGGCGTACGAGGAGGCGCAGGCCTCCGGCTCGAACGAGCAGGAGGGCGCGGCTTTGGACGCCCTGCTCGCCGCCCTCGACGAACTGCAGGCGGCGCGAGAGGCCGCGGGCCAGTAAGAACGCGGTCCTGCAACTGAAGTGACGAGCGCCCGGCGGCCGAAAGGCCGCCGGGCGCTGCTTCGTCTCTAGACACTTTCGGGTGACAGCACCGCCGCCGCGCCCGGTTCTTGTCGTACCCGCGCGCAATGATGGGCGCTACGTTCCCCTCTTGTGGTGGGTGGGGGCTGGGGATGGCATCGCCCGCAGCACTCATTTTCGGCTTACAAAGCTTCGCCGAGGATGCTCGATTACGGTTCGCAAGCATCGCCGGGGCCGCTCATTCACGGCTTGCAAGCGCCACCTCTGGCGCTACTGCTCCTCTTGGGGCGCTTCCGTCTCGTCGGACTCGGGCTTGCACCCTTCCGCGTCCGCCGCGCGCTTCACCGTCACCTGCACCGTTGATCCCGGCTCGACTTCGCTTCCGGCGCTGGGGGATTGACGCACCACGCCGCAGCGGGCCTCGCCCTCGCCCTCGTAGTCGACCGAGGGGGTCAAGCCCAGCTCCTCGATCCGCGAGCGGGCGTCGGCCTCCGACTGGGAGACCACGTTCGGCACGGTCGCCTTAGCGGGCGGCGGTGGCGACGGGCTCTCGGAGGCGCTCGGTGAACCGCTCGGCGTCAGTGACGGACCCGTCGTCGCAGGGCCGCCCGCCTCCTCCGATTTGCCTGCCTCCGAAACGGTCTCGCTCGGATCCGCAGAGGGATCCTCGTCGCCGCCGCCATCGTCTTCCCAGAAGCCGCCGTCGCCCTCCTGACCCTGGACCTCGGCGCCGTCGGCGCCGGTCGCGTCGCCCGTGGGCAGGTTGCCGGTGCCGGGGGCCTCGGTCCACGGCAAGGTGATCGCGATGGCGCTGACGGTCGCGATGAGCGCGAGGGTCCCCGCGAGCGACAGCCACAGTCCGCGCCGCCGCGGCCGGCCCTTCGGAGCCTCCCCGCCGGGCACCGGTGCCGGGGCCGTGGGTCCTGTCGGCGGGGCAACCGCGTGGGCGCCGGTGAACGGCGGCAGCGTCTGCCCGTCGAGGTGCGCACCGCTGTGCGGTGATGGAGGCGAGGAGGGAGCCGCCGGGGAGGGCGCGGACGGGTGCGGCGCCTGAAGCGGTTGCGGAACCGCTTGCGGCCCAGTCTGATTCGCGCTGTCGTAACCCTGCCGCGGGCCGGTCCGCATGCCGGTGTCCGCATCCGGGCGGCGGTGCGCGCCCGAAGGCGGGCCGACGGCCGTCTGCCGGGCCGGCTGCACCCTGGTCCGCGCGATGGCCGGGGCGCGCCCGGAGAGCAGCGCCGCGCGCGTCTCGCGGCAGGCCTCGGCGAGCGCGGCCGCGTCGGGCCAGCGCGTCGACGGGTCCTTCTGGAGCGAGCGCCGCACGATCTCGGCGACCTCGTAGGGGATGTCGGTGGGCAGGGGCGGCGGGGCGTTGCGCAGGTGGGCCGAGAGCACCCCGAGCGGGGAGTCGGCCCTGAACGGCGGCGTCCCGGCCAGGCACTGGTGGGCGACGACGCCGAGCGAGTAGAGGTCCGAGGCCGGGGTGAGGTTCTCGCCGGCGGCCTGTTCGGGGGACATGTAGGTGACCGTGCCGAGCACGACCCCGGTGGTCGTCAGGGTGAGGTTGTTGCTGACGCGGGCGATCCCGAAGTCCACCAGGACGACCGAGCCGTCGCCGCGGACGAGGATGTTCCCGGGTTTGATGTCGCGGTGGACGATCCCGGCGGTGTGGGCGACTTGCAGCGCCTCGGCGACGCCGCCGACGACGCGGAGCGAGTCGGCCGCGCTGAGTTTGCCCCACAGGCCGAGGAGGCGCGAGAGCGGTTTGCCGTCGACGTACTCCATGATCAGGTACGCGAGTTGGGCGTCCTCGTCCTCGATCTCGCCGTAGTCGTAGACCTCGACGACGCCCGGTCCCTGCATGACGGCGATGGCGCGGGCCTCGCGGCGGAAGCGTTCGCGGAAGCCCCGGTCGTCGACGAGGTCAGCGAGCAGGACTTTGATGGCCACCGTGCGCCACAGGGTGGTGTCGGTGCCTTCCCAGACGTCGCCCATGCCGCCGCCGCCGATGCGGCGTTCGAGCCGGTACCGCCCGTCTAGGACAACGCCTGCCTTGAGGTTGCGCGTGCTGAGCATCCGGCGGCTTTTCCCTCCTCGGCGAAGCTCGCGAGCCGTGAATTCGCAGCCTTGGCGAAGCTTGCGAGCCATCAATTTGTCCAGCGTCGGACCAGTTCTGAGGGTCTAACGACCGGCGGCGGCTGAGGCTACGCGTTGGATGGGGCGAACTTCGGCCCGATCGAAGGATTTTCGGCGCCGCGGGGGTGCGCGGCGCCGTGCTAGGACTTCGCCGCGGCCGCGGCGACCATGCCGCTGACGGTGGCGCCGATGGTGTGGACCGGTGCCGTGAGGGCAGGTGCCTCGGGGACGGGGCTCGGGAGGATCGGGGCCGCGGTGATCGAGCCGCCGACCGCCTGGCCGAGTTGGCCGTCCCAGCAGGCCCACGAGTGGCAGGGCCAGGACTGGCCGCAGTGCCCGCACACGGGGTGCTTGGCGCTGAGCTGGTCGAGGGCGGGCGTGTGGCGTTTCCACCAGCGCGCCTGCACGCGCCAGAGACTCGGCACCAGCACTTCGCTGGGCGGTTCGTCCGGCGGGGGGTTGTCGAGTGTGTACGGACTTCGCAACGCGGGCTGCCTTTCCGGTCTTCGATGGGTTGGAATCGCTTGTAGCCCTTGATGATCGGGCGGCACGTTCCGGTATGACCTGGTCGATGCCGAGTCGCGGTGTCGAATCGGTACAGTCGGGGGAGGCGGATAGCCCCTCCGTACAGTAGAATTGCACATGCAGAATTTGGATGCAAGAGGTATAACCGGATCGGGTGGCGATTCCTCCCGCCCCACGGCCGCGCAGGCGAGACTTGGACGATCAGTCTCGGTGACGCCCGGCGGGCCGTACTCGAGAACAGCTGACGCTACCGGGTGAGCGGCCCAGAAGTCCTTACCCCGCTCGGTGCGTCCTCACCGAATCCGGAGAGATCAGGGTGTCAAATGGGTACATCGAACGACAACGCTGAGAGCGATCTGCCGAAGAAGTTGGGAGGCAAGGCGATGCCTTCGACCGGCAGCCCCACCGTCCGCCGCCGCCGCGCCGGCAAGATCCTCCGGGACCTGCGCGAGCAGTCCGGTAAGGACGCCAATGACGCCGCGGCCGCCCTCGAGGTCACCAGCTCCACTATCTACCGGATGGAACTCGGCCGGGTCGGCATCAAGCCCCGCGACGTCCAGGCCCTGGTCGAGGTCTACGGCGTCGACGACACCGACCTCGTCGACGAGCTCGTGCGCCTGGCGCGCGACGGCCGCAAGCGCGGCTGGTGGGCCCGCTACTCCGACACCATCTCCCCGCCCTACGCCACCTACATCGGCCTGGAGCAGGACGCCTCCAGCCTGAACGTCTACGACGGGCTGATCATCAACGGGCTCTTGCAGACTCGTGAGTACGCCAAGGCCACTTTCGGCATGGTCCCGGAGGCGTCGCAGCGGTTCATGAACGAGCGCATCGATCTGCGCATGGAGCGCCAGCAGCGCCTGCGCGGCGACCTGAAGATCTGGAACGTCATCGACGAGGCCGCCGTCCGGCGCGTCTTGGGCGGACCGAAGGTCATGATCGACCAGTTGCAGAACCTGCTCGAGCTCGGCTCGCTGCCGAACGTGCACCTTCAGGTGCTGCCGTTCGAGGGCGGCGCCTATCCGGGGATGCTCTCCTCGTTCACGATCCTCGGCTTCGGCCCGCTCGAGGGCGAGGTCGATCCCGGCTACCGCCACCCGGACGTGGTCTACATCGAGGGCCACAACGGCGACGTCTACGAGGAGGGCGCCGACGTGCAGCCCTTCCACGACATCTTCGGGTACCTCCGCTCGGCGGCGCTCGACCCGGGCCGGAGCCTGGAGTTCATCGAGCAGCAGGCCCAGTACCTCAAATCGCTTTAGACAGCGGCGTTCACTTACGGCCCGCAAGCGCCGAGGCCGCACCTCTACGGCTCGCAAGCTTCGCCTTGACATGCGAGGGGGCGGACACAGGATCCTGTGTCCGCCCCCTCGCCCGTCCTCTTACCTGCCAGTTGTCCGCAGCAGCGAACGCCAGTCGGCTCGGCCTGCGCGCAGGATCGGGCTCACCGTCAGCTTGGTGTCCCTGATCTCCACGGCGTCTTCCGCGAGCCTGGCTTCGACACAGGCCCCGTTCGGGCCTGATCTGCTGCTCTTCCTCCATGCGTGGGTCAACATGGATCTCCTCCTTCCAAGGAGCATTCGAGTCCCCAGGACGGTGTCGAGCTTAACCAGTGCGCAACAAGGCGATCGTCGACTATCCGTCAGTATCAGGTTCCGGACAGAACTATTGCCGCGCTTCACCAATGGGGCGTGCCGCAGGATTCCTCGGCATTTCCGGGCTCGATTTGGACCGTCGCGTGCGCGATGTCGAATTGTTCTGCCAGCGTCCGCTGCGCGTCGGCGAGGACACTTCCGGGGTTGGCGCCCGAGTCGAGCGCGAGATGGACGGTCGCCACCTCCATGCCCGAAGTCAAAGTCCACAGATGGAGATCGTGGACTTCTTTCACTCCTTCGAGTGCCGTAAGCGAGTTCTCGACGGATTGCGGGTCCACTCCTGCGGGCGCGTGCTGCAGGAGGATCCGCAGTGCGTCGCGGCCCAGTCGGTAGGCGCGCGG
The DNA here is from genome assembly GCF_042647865.1 of Glycomyces rhizosphaerae. Taxonomy (NCBI): domain Bacteria; kingdom Bacillati; phylum Actinomycetota; class Actinomycetes; order Glycomycetales; family Glycomycetaceae; genus Glycomyces; species Glycomyces rhizosphaerae. Next base: position 9,999 of record NZ_JBHRWO010000001.1, on the reverse strand, counting down.
CAGGATGAACAGGCCCACGCCCACGGCGATGATGCTGTCGACCGCGTACCAGCCGGTGAAGGCGATGACCATCGCCGCCGCGATGACACCGAGCGAGGCGAGGGCGTCGCCGAGGACCTCGAAGTAGGCGCCGCGCACGTTGATCGACTCGGTGGCGGCCGAGCGCAGCAGGAGTAGCGAGGCGATATTCGCCGCCAGACCGAAAAGGGCGACCGCGAGCATCGGGCCGGACTGCACCTCGGGCTGCTCGTCGAGGCGCCGCACGGCCTGCACGATGACGAAGCCGGCCACGCCGAACAGCAGGACCGTGTTCGCCAGGGCCGCCAGCACTTCCAGCCGGTACATCCCGTAGGTCCGGCCGGCCCGCGCGCCCGCTCGCCGGACCGCGATGATCGCGGCCAGGGCCATCGCGATCCCCAGGGCGTCCCCGGCGACGTGCGCCGCGTCCGAGAGGAGCGCGAGCGAATGCGTGTACCAGGAGGCGACCGCCTCGACGACCATGACCGCGAGGGCCAGGCCGAGGGCGAGCCAGAGCCGGCCGCGATGGCGCGCGCCGAGCGAAGCGGCTCCTGCGTGCGAGTGGTCGTGGCCCATGGAGGGCGGCCTCCTTCAGTGCGTTGCGGACTCGAAGGACCGAGTCTCGGCGAGGGGAGTCCCCGCCGACATCGAATGCTAACATGCGCAACTGTGCATATGAAGCGACGGGGCAGATTCCTTCACCTGTCGCAGGGGTACCCCCGAGGCGACAACCGTCCCCCCGCGCTGCGTCCGATCCGCGGCATTTCTGTGAAGTGCAACGGCAATCGCCCCAACTAGGGGGACTTTCACAATTGCAGGGCAGGAATGGAATAATATTCGTACGAACATCATCAGCACTGGTCACGGGGGTGACGATGAAAGACGCCATTGAAACCTCTACCATCGCGTTCGTCGCAATCGTCGCGATCGTCCTCATATTCGCAGCCGTTCTCGGGCTGCTTTCCGTCGTCGAGACCAAGCGCCGCCGAAAAACCAGGGCCAGGACGGACGCCGAAGCCTGGACCGAGCTTCTCGGCAATCAGCTCAAGATCGCCCCGGTCTCCGTCGGCGACACCGAAGCCGCCGCGGCCCTCGACCGCGCGCGGAAACTCCACTACACCGCCGTCGAGAAGCTCAAGACGGCCAAGAAGCGGAAGCAGTTCGAGCGCATCAGGACCTACGCGCTCGCCGGACTCCACAACCTGAACATCATGCGCCGCCGCCTCGGCAAGGCCCCGGGACCGCAGGGCCCCATGCCTTTCAACGCCTCGGGCTCGACCAAGGCGGCCAAGCGCGACGACAACGTCCGCGACGTCCCCACAGGACCGTCCACCGGACTGCCGTTCTAGGACCGGCGCCGACGAACGCGAAACGGGGGCGATCATCGATCGCCCCCGTTCTCGTCTGCCCTCTACTCCTCGGCGCGCGACCGCGGCGACAGCAGGTCCATCACCCACATCGCCAGCGACACGATGATCGCGCCCCAGAACGCCGGCCAGAAACCGTCCACCGAGAACCCCAGCGAGAGCTTCTCCGAGACCCAGCCGGTCAGCCAGAACATCAACGCGTTCACCACCAGGCCGAACAAGCCCAGCGTCAGCACGTACAACGCGCAGCCGACCGCCATGACGAGCGGCTTCACGAACGTGTTCACCAACGTGAAGATCAACGCCACCAGCACCAGCGACAAGAACTTCATCAGCGTCGAATCGCCGTACAGGTGGATACCCCCGACGATCGCCGTAGCCAGCCACAGCGCCAGCGCCGTCAGGACGAGCCGCACCAGAAATCTCATCTGGCCAGTATCGCCGTCCAAGCGCCCTCACGTCCAGTTTCCCCCGACACCGACGCAGCGGCGAAACCGAGCCGGGCCCGCGGATTCACCCCCGGTTCACCCGGGATCGAACCCGAGGCCACCCGCCGCGCCTAAGCTCGCGGCAGCCCCGCTTTGCTTCCAATCCTGCTTCGGGCAGAAGGAGAAACCATGAGCGACTCGTCGCTGCCGGCGGTCGGCCGCACCGTCGACCCCCGCCGGATCGGTGCGAACACCGAACCCGTGTCCCAGCGCGGCCCGAACGGCCACGGCGCCCCCACCGTCTTCGACATCAAGGACGTCAACGTCTTCTACGGCGCCTACAACGCCGTCAAGGACGTCAACTTCACCGTCGCCAAGAACGAGATCACCGCGCTCATCGGGCCCTCGGGGTGCGGCAAGTCCACCCTGCTGCGCTCGCTCAACCGCATGAACGACCTCATCCCCGGCGCCCGCGTCGAAGGCACGGTCGCCTACCACGGCAAGGACGTCTACGCCGCCGGCGTCGACCCCGTCGAGGTCCGCCGCCGCATCGGCATGGTCTTCCAGAAGGCCAACCCCTTCCCGAAGTCCATCTTCGACAACGTCGCCTACGGGCCGAGGATCCACGGCGTCCCGCGCGCCGAACGCGAGGCCATCGTCGAGGACTCCCTCAAGAAGGCCGCCCTCTGGGACGAGGTCAAGGACAAGCTCAAGCAGAGCGCGCTAGCCCTCTCCGGCGGTCAGCAGCAGCGCCTGTGCATCGCCCGGACGATCGCGCTGGCGCCCGAGGTGGTCCTCATGGACGAGCCGTGCTCGGCGCTCGACCCGATCGCCACGGCCCGCATCGAAGAGCTCATGGTCGATCTGGCCAGGCAGTTCACGATCGTGATCGTCACCCACAACATGCAGCAGGCCGCGCGCGTGTCCGACAAGACCGCGTTCTTCTCCACCGAGGTCAACGAACTCAGCGACACCCGCACCGGCGTCCTGGTCGAGTTCGACGACACCCAGCGGATCTTCACCACCCCCGCCGACGAACGCACAGAAAACTACGTCACCGGCCGCTTCGGCTAATCGGCTCGTTCGCCGTCGTGGCGCGGCAGGACCCGCTGAGAGAAAATCCGAGCTGCGGATCCCTCGTCGCAAGTACCGCTTCGCATTCGAACTAGCTCCTCACGATCCTTGTCAGATTTCCACTCAACGGGTCCCGGCGGCCCGAGCCCGTCCCTCCGTGGGGCGGGCTTTCGCATACGAAGCGGCCCCCGCGCCGGAGGGCACGGGGGCCGAGAGACCGGATTGCCGCGCTATCGCTTGTCGATGGCGAAGCGCGACGCGATGATCCGGGACAGGATCGTGAACAGGAAGACGAGGACGATCAAAGTCAGGGCCGCGCCCCAAGCCCGGTCCTGCGAGGCCGCGAACGGCTGGGTGGCGTTGCGGTAGATCTGCGCCGCCAGCGACGTGTTCTCGCCGTAGAACAGGTCGGGCTTGTAGATGTACGTCAGGCCCACCGTGACGATGATCGGCGCGGTCTCACCGGCCGCACGGGCGACCGCCAGCAGTGCCCCCGAGGTGATCCCCGAAGAGGCCGACGGGAGCACCACGCTCATCGTCGTGCGCCACTTGCGCGCGCCCAGACCGGCCGAGGCCTGCCGCAGCTCGTCCGGGACCAGCCGCAGCATCTCCTCAGCGGAGCGGATCACGATCGGCAGCATCAGGCACGCCAGCGCCAGCGAACCGGCGAAGCCGATCTTCTCGCCGATGACGACCACATAGGCCACGTAGATGAACAGGCCCATGACGATCGACGGCACACCGGTCATGACGTCGGCCATTGTGCGGATGAACCGCGCCAGCGGCTTGTTCTGGCCGTACTCGTTGAGGTACACCGCGCCCAGCACGCCGATCGGGATCGCGATGAGCGCGGCCATGCCGGTGATCGCGAGCGTGCCGAGGATCGCCGGGCCCATGCCCGGGCCCGCGGTGCGGTAGTTGCGCGGGATCTCCTCGGTGAAGAACGCGAGGCTGATCGCCGAACCGCCGCGCGTGATGACCTGCCATGCCACCAGCAGCAGCGGCAGGGCCGCGATGAGGACGCACAGGCCGATCGCGATGGTCGCGCTGCGGTTGGCGAAGGCCCGCCGCTTCGACAGGTTGCGCCCCGTCAGGTCCGGGGCGGTATTGAGGCTCGTCATGAGTGGGCCCCCTTCATCTTGATCTCGGCGCGGCGGACCACGACGCGGGCGAGGAAGTTGATGATGACGGTGATGGCGAACAGCTCCACGCCGATCGCGATGAGCGCGTCCTGGTGCAGGCCGCTGGATTCGCCCCACTGCTGCGCGATGATCGCGGCCATCGTGTTGCCGGGCTCGAACAGGTTGGCGGCCATGGACACCGAACCGCCGATGACCAGCGCGACAGCGATGGTCTCGCCCATCGCCCGGCCCAGGCCCAGCATCGAGGCGCCGACCAGGCCCCCGAAGGAGTGGGGGAGGATCGCGCCTTTGACCATCTCCCAGCGCGTCGCGCCGAGCGCGTACGCGGCCTGCTTGTCGGTCTCGGGGACCGTCGCGAAGACCTCGCGCGCGATCGAGGTGATGATCGGGATCGCCATGATCGCCAGCACCAGCGCCGCGGTGATGTAGTTGCGGCCGGTGTTGGAATCGTCGAAGATCGCGTTCAGGCCTGGCACCGGCGCCACCAGGTCGGCGAACCACTGGTACGCCGGGGTGATCGCCGGCACCACGACCAGGACGGCGACCAGGCCGAACACCACCGACGGGACGGTGGCGAGCAGGTCGATGACGGTCACGATGTACTTGCGGGTGCGGCGGTGCGCCACTTCGGTGATGAACAGCGCGATGCCGATCGACACCGGCACGGCGATGATCATCGCGATGAGCGAGGTGATCAGCGTCCCGTACAGCATCGGGAAGGTGCCGAACACGTCATCGTTGGGCGCCCAGCGGGTGCCCGTGATGAAGCCGAACAGGCCCTCCTCCTGGAACGCGGGCGCGCCGCGCAGCGAGGTCGTGACCAGGATCAGGCCCAGCACGGCGAGGACGGTCAGCCCGGCCGCGGTCACCAGGGCCTTGAAACCCCAGTCGGCCCTGCGGGAGCGGGCCTCTCCGCCGAGGTCGACCTCGGCGGGGGCTTCGGGGGTTGCCGTTGCGGTCAAGGTTCTCTCTCCGGTTTCGTCGGTGGAACGGCCGAAAACCCCAGCGGCGCGCTGGCCGTTGGGGTGATCGGATCCGGGGTTCCTAGTCGGCAATCGTCGAGTTCAGCGCTTCGACGGCCTGCTCTTGCAGTCCGGTGGGCAGCGCCGCGTAGTTGTTCTCGGCGGCCAGGGCCTGGCCGTCGGTCAGGAGGTAGTTGACGAACTCCTTGACACCGGCGGCGACGTTCGCGTCCTCGTACTCCGTGCGGATGAGGATGTAGGTCGGCGCGGTGATCGGGTAGGCCTCGGCACCCTCAGCGTTCAGCGGGTTGTAGGAGAGGTCCTCTTCGACGACGGCCCCGTCGAGCGCAGCGGTCGCGCCGTCGAGGGACGGGGCGACGAACGCGCCGTCGGCGTTCTCGATGGAAGCGGTCACGAGACCGACCTCGGTGGCGTCGGCGAGGTCGACGTAGCCGATCGCGCCTTCGGTGTCCTGGATGATCTGCGCGACACCGGTGTTCTTCTCACCGGCGACCGAGTTGCCCGGCCATTCGATGGTGTCGCCCGAACCGAGGGTCCAGACGTCGGGGGCGGACTGCTCGAGGAACTTCGAGAAGTTCGTCGTGGTGCCCGAGCCGTCCGAGCGGACCGCCAGCGTGATCGCGGTGGCCGGCAGGGTCGCGTCGGGGTTCGCCGCCGCGATCGTCGGGTCGTCCCAAGAGGTGATGGTGCCCTGGAAGATCCCGGCCAGAACGGCCTGCGGAAGCTGCAGCGCGTCCACGCCGGGCAGGTTGTAGGAAACCGTGATCGGGGCGGCGACGGTCGGGATGTACTGGAAGGACCCAGCCTCGATGCCGTCGTCGTCGCCGACGAGCGAGTCGGTGCCCGCGAAGTCGTTCAGACCCTCGCCGAACTCGGACTTGCCCGTGCCGGAGCCGGTCGCGTTGTAGCTCACCATGAGGTCAGGGTTCACTTCGGCGTAGGCCTCGATCGACGCCGCGTAGAACGCGTCGGGGAAGCTGGCGCCGGAGGCGTTGATCTCACCGGAAGCCAGGTCACCGGACCCGCCCTCTTCGCTGCCGCCGCCGCAGGCCGCCAGGCCGAATGCGAGGGTGCCGGCGGTGATGCCGCCGATGATGGCTCTGCGGTTCAGTTTCATGTTCACAGCTGGTCTCTACTCCGTCTCCCAGCTCTGGGCCGGGCTACTGCTTCACTGTCCGCAACCATCAAATACAGACCCGGTGTTCACCCGCTGACTTGTAGTTGAACTCAAGGTGAACGACTGAGCGCGATTCGCAACAGAGGAGTAGGACCTGTCCGGGAAGTGCCCCTGAACAGGCGGTTTTACCGGGTCTCGCCCGGGATGTGATCGGACCGTTATGAACGGTCGAGGTGAACATCCCCTGTCACGAGGTACACGACCTGGTGCGAGATGCGCACGGCGTGGTCGCCGAACCGCTCGAAGAACCGCGCCAAGAGCGCCACGTCCACCGCCGTCTGGGGCCCGTAGCCCAGTGTCGGGAGCTGAGCGTGGATCCGTTCCTGGATCGCATCGAGCTCGTCGTCGTCGAGACCCATCTGCGTCGCCTGCAGATGGTCCTGCTCCTCCAGGACCGTCACCAGCTTCTGCGAGATCTGGACCGCCGCCGCGCCCATCGCCGCGAAGTCCGCCCGCAGCGAATCCGGGATCACCGGCACGGGCGCGCGCAGCAGCACCGACTTCGCCACATGTTTCGCCAGGTCGCCCATCCGCTCCAGGTCCACCGAGATCCGCACGGCGCCCAGCACGAACCGCAGGTCCGTCGCCACCGGGTCGTACTGCGTCATCAGCTCCACGATCCGGTCGTCCACCTGGAACTGCAGCGCGTTCACCTGGTCGTCGGCGGAGACCACGGCCTCGGCGGAGGCGGTGTCGGTCTCGAGGAGCGCCGCGCTGGCCTGTTCGACCGCGTCGCCGACCCGGCGCGCCATCTCGACCAGGAGCTCGTTGAGCTCATTGAGATGCACATGGAATGGATTCGCCATAGTGGACCAATCGAGGTTGGAAGGGTCGGATATGCGCCCAGTGTAAGCATCAGCGCCTTTCCGCATGCCTCGCCGCCGGGGAAACTCCGGGCGAACAGGCCTGGACGACCGGCGTTAGAGTGAGGGCTCAGCACGATCGATCCCCAGGGAGCGGACCAGATGACCTACCCCTCGCAGCCGGGCTATCCGACGCCGCAGTACGGCGGACAATCGCCGCAGCCGCAGCAGCAGAACAACCTGTGGCTGATCGGCGGCGCGGTCCTGACGGTTCTCATCATCATCATGACTGTGATCCTGCTCGTAGTGCAGCGCACGCAGGGCTCCGACTCGACCGACGGCGATGGCGGCGGCTCGACCGACGGTGCGTCCTCCGACACCGAGACTGACGGTGGCGGCGACACGGACGGTGGTGACAGCGGCGGCGATGGCCTCGAGGCCGTCGAGATGACCGCCGACGCCTGCGACGCCTTCGACATGACCATGTTCGAGGAGGTGTACGGCTCGTTCGACCCCGCCGAGACCTACAAGTCCGCCTCCAACAGCGGCGGCCTCGGATCGTTGAGTTGCACCTTCTACAACGCCGAGTACACGTCGATCTACCTGACCGTCAGCGACTACGAGACCCCTGACGACGCCGCGTACTGGGTCGAGTCGGACGCCGACTACTACAACGCGGAAGCCGGGTACGAGTTCAGCGAGTACACCGACTACGGCGACGTCGGCAGCATGTACTCCTCGAGCACCGACAACAGCAGCAAGTCGATCTACCTCCACGTCGCCGTCGGCAGCCTCGAGATCAAGGCCAACACGACCCTGTACTCGGCCGAGGAGGTCGAGGAGCAGCCCGCGATCGACACGATGGCGGACTTCCTCGTACAGAGCGGCGAGCTGTTCGCCGACTACCAGTAGACGAAAGGACCCGGCGGCCGACAGGCCGCCGGGTCCCTTTCATAACCGGTTTCTGGACAACCAAAAAGAGGCCCTGTGACCAGGACCTCTGTGTGGTGCGCCGCCAGGGACTCGAACCCCGAACCCGCTGATTAAGAGTCAGCTGCTCTGCCAGTTGAGCTAGCGGCGCATGGTGATTGAGTTTCGCCCGCGCTTTTGCGCCGGTGTCTCTCGCACGAGGAGAAACATTAGCATGTCCCGCGGGCACCGGCTCCAGGGGTCCCCGAGGTGGCTACGCTTGGACGGTGACAAGTTTCGTAGACCGCGTGAATCTCCAGGTCGTTGCCGGTAAGGGTGGCAACGGCTGTGTGTCGGTCCACCGTGAGAAGTTCAAGCCGCTGGGCGGACCCGACGGTGGCAACGGCGGCCACGGGGGTGATGTGGTCTTCGCCGTAGACCCGAACGTGCACACCCTGCTCGACTTCCACTTCCAGACCCGTCTGCAGGGCGGCAACGGCAAGCAGGGCCAAGGCTCCAACCGGGACGGCGCCAGCGGCGAGTCCATCCGGGTGTCCGTCCCCAACGGCACCGTCATCTACGCCGACGGCGAGATCCTCGCGGACCTCACCGGCGTCGGCGCCGAGGTGACCGTGGCGCACGGCGGCCGGGGAGGACGCGGCAACCGCGCCCTCGTCAGTTCCAAGCGCAAGGTTCCCGGATTCGCCGAGCTCGGCGAATCCGGCGACGAGCTCTCCGTCGTCCTCGAACTCAAGAGCGTGGCCGACGTCGGCCTCGTGGGCTTCCCCTCCGCGGGCAAGTCCTCGCTCATCGCCGCGATGTCGGCCGCCCGGCCGAAGATCGCCGACTACCCGTTCACGACGCTGGCCCCGAACCTCGGGGTCGTGTCCGCCGGGGAGACCACCTACACCATCGCGGACGTCCCGGGGCTCATCCCGGGAGCCGCGGCCGGCAAGGGCCTCGGCCTCCAGTTCCTGCGGCACATCGAGCGCTGCGCGGTCCTCGCGCACGTCGTCGACTGCGCCAACCTCGAGTCCGACCGCGACCCGGTCTCGGACATCGACGCCCTGGAGCACGAGCTCGCGGAGTACGGCGGCCTCGCCGACCGGCCCCGCATCATCGTCCTCAACAAGGTCGACCTTCCGGACGGGCGCGAGCTGGCCGACTACGTCCGCGGCGATCTGGAGAAGTACGGGTGGCCCGTCTACGCGGTCAGCGCCGTCAGCCGCGAAGGGCTGAAGGAACTGAACTTCGCCTTCGCCAAGGAGGTAGTGGACTACCGCGAGGCGCAGCCGCCGGTCGAGGCGACGCGCATGGTGATCCGCCCGGCCGCCGTCGACGACTCCGGCTTCAACGTCAAGAGGGTCAGGCCGGCCTTCGAAGGCGACGTCGAATTCGTCGTCACCGGCAGCAAGCCCGAACGCTGGATCCGCCAGACGAACTTCGAGAACGAGGAAGCGGTGGGCTACCTCGCCGACCGACTCGCGGCCCTCGGCGTCGAAGACGCGCTCGTGAAGCAGGGCGCAGTGCCCGGCTCCTTCGTGCGCATTGCCGAACACGAATTCGAATGGCAGCCGACCGACCCGAACATCGTCGCGACCGTCGCGCCCCGCGGCACCGACGCCCGATTCGAAATCAGCGACCGCAAGGGCGCCGACGAACGTCTTGCCGAACGCAAGGAACGTCGCGCCGAGGTGCTCGAAAGGGTCGCGAAAGAAGAGGAAGCCAGGGGCAAACGCCGCAAGCGGTAGCCCCATTTGCGGACTGACCTGCAAAAACGCGGGGTTCGCAAGGGTGTGGCGCCGAGCACGCACCCCCCTTGCGAACCCCCGTACCGGGTCGCGTAAATTTGTCTTTGCCCGAGGGGGAAACGGACAGGAAAGCCGAAAGGCCCTGGCCCAGAACCAAAAGGGTAAAACTCCGAACGAATCGATCGGGGGGCCAAAACGGCCCGAAAACCGGTCTGGTAAGTTACTGGAGCCGCTCCGGTCGGAGAGGAACTTCCAAGAAGTTTCAGATCTGATTAGTGCGTGTTGTTTGAGAACTCAACAGGGTGTTTGGATGGTCAGCGTGCGGGCTGATCGGGAATGGCTGGCCT